>NZ_CP109013.1:1217094-2434188 GCF_036226745.1 Streptomyces sp. NBC_00683
GTACGCGCCGACCCGGGAGACGCCGAGGACGTCGACGAGGAACTCCGACAGCTCGTACGTCTTGGCCTTGACGGTGCTGACTCCGGCGCGCAGCGCGGCGTCCCCGTACCGCTCGGCGATGATCTCGTGCTGGTGCCGTACGGAGCCGGCGCACGATCCGGACGGCATGACGACCGCGTCGATGGACGCGTCCCCGAACTGCTCGGCGAACCTGCGCACCAGCGGGACGGGTTCGCGCTGGTAGCCGGTGTTGACGTGCATCTGGCCGCAGCACGTCTGGTCCGGCGGGAACACCACGTCGTGTCCCAGGCGGGCGAGCAGTACCGCGGTGGATTTCACCGCCTCGGGGAAGAGCGTGTCTCCCAGACAGGTGGCGAAGAGTCCGATGCGCATGGGGCCTCCCCGGTCGTTTTATGGTCCGACCATACTAGCCTCGGTCCAAGTGGGGAACCTGGGGCGCGTGGGAAAGCGACGAGCCGGAGAGTCCCCGGGCGGGAGTGGTGCGTCTTGAACGGGCTCCAGACCCGTTTGACGCGCCCGGGACCCGCTGAACGGACCTGGCCCTCCGTCCTGACCAGGCAGAACGAGCTCAGGAGGTGAGGTTGCGGGGATATGGGGCAGGAGGTTCGGCAGCCGAAATGGGAGGTTGCTGTGGAGGGCACAGATCTGGAACTGGGTGAACTGCTGGCCGCCGCTGAGGCCGCCCCGCCCGGTGAGTCCGTCGAGGTGGTGGCGCTCGACCTGCAGAAGCGGTTCGGCGCGGAGTGCGTGTCCTTCCTGTTCGTCGACCTCATCGGCGAGCGACTGGTACGCCTGGCCGCGGCCGGCGATGCCGCCGAGGACCCCGACAAGCCGGTCAAGCTGCAGGGAAGCGTCTACGACCGTGTCCTGCAGAGCCAGCGCCAGCACGTGGAGACGGACGGGCAGGGAGGCCGGCGCGTCATCACGCCGGTCACCAACCGGGGCGACCGCATCGGTGTCCTGGAGGTGACGCTGCAGGCCGGCGACGACACCGTGCTCCGGCAGGTCCGCGAAGCGGCCCACGCACTGGCCTACATCATCGTCACGGACCGCCGTTTCACCGATCTGTACCACCTGGGCCGGCGCACCACCCGGACCAGTCTGGCAGCGGAGATCCAGCACCAGCTGCTTCCCTCGGCGCCCTGCTGCGAGGCGGCGGAGTTCACCCTCGCCGCCGGGCTGGTCCCGGCCGACGACATCGGTGGCGACACCTACGACTACACCCTCGACCGCGACACCCTGCACCTGTCCATCACCGACGCGATGGGCCACGACACCAACTCCGCCCTGCTGGCCACCCTGCTGGTCGGAGCGCTGCGACAGGCGCGCCGCAGCGGCTGTGACGCCCTCAAGCAGGCCCATCACGCCCACCAGGCCATGCTCAGTCACAGCCGTGGTCTGGCCACCGGGCAGCTGCTCTGCGTCGATCTCGACACGGGCCTGTGCGAACTGGTCAACGCCGGCCACCCCCGCCCCCTGCGGCTGCGCGACGGCACCGTCGAAGAGGTCGAACTCGCCGTCGACATGCCCTTCGGCGTGGCGGCCCCCACCGGCTATCACCTCCAGCAGCTCCACCTGCGTCCCGGAGACCGCCTGGTCCTGCTCACCGACGGCATGCAGGACCGCAGTGCGGCCGCCGTCGACCTGGCCTCGGTCGTTCAAGACACCGGCGCGCTGCACCCGCGAGAGGTCGTGCGGAGCCTGACCTGCGCGGTGCTGGACGCCTGCCACGGCAACCTCAAGGACGACGCAACGGTCCTGGTGCTGGACTGGCACGGCAATCCCCGCCGAGCAGCCCGGACCAGACCGGCCCCGCACCGCTGACCCGCAACGGCCTGCTCACCGGGCGGACAGGAGCGGGGACGGCGCTCGTCGCACACCGCCCCCCGCTCCCCGCTCCCCCGTGCGGGGCTATGTCTCGTCCACCAGCGTCCCGTGCAGGCCACGGATGTGTTCCTCGACCAGGTCGGCCGCCTCGCCGCCCCGCCCCTCGCGCACCAGCGCGAGCAGCCGTGTGTGCTGGGCGTTGAGTGCGCCCGCGGTGGCCGGCCAGTCCTCGGCCTCCTCCAGCGCCCGCAGGATCAGCGGACGTACGGACTCGCGCACCGCAGAGGTGAGCGTCGAGGTCAGCGCGTTGCCCGAACTCCCGGCGATCAGCACGTGGAAGCGGGTGTCGAGGTCGTTGAACTCGGCCACCCCCACCTCCGGATCGCCCATGCGTACGAGGAGCTGCTCGGCCTCGTCGAGATCCTCGGCCGGGGCGTACCGTGCGGCGGCCTCCCAGCTGGAGCGCTCCAGTACGACGCGCGCCTCGAGCACGTCATGCAGGCTGTAGCTGCCGAGGGCGAAGTGCAGGCGCAGCAGACGGCCCAGGGCGTCGTCCGGGTTCCGCACGATCCGGGCCCCGGAGTCCGGACCCCGGCCCGGCTGCGCGACCAGTACGCCGATGGTCTCCAGCACCCGGAGCGCCTCACGCAGAGCGGAGCGGCTGACTCCGAGCACCGGTGCCAGCTCCCGCTCGGGCGGGAGGCGGTCGCCCGCCTTGAGCTCTCCGGCGAAGACACGCTCCTCGATGCTCTGGAGCACGAGTTCGTGCGTGCGGGACTGCCGTACGGGTTGCCACTCGACGGGCATCCGCTACTCCCTGCTCCGAGCGATACGCATAGTCCGACTATGTCACACAGGGCATGTGGTCGGACCAAAGACCGAGCGCCGACGGGAGCGCCGCACGCGGCTCAGGCTCCAGTGCGCCCGTGCCCCCGGCCGGGGCTACGGGCGCACTGCCGTCACCTACGTCTGTGAACGGTCAGGCCGTAGCGGGCCGCAGCACCACCGGCAGCTCCCGGTAGCCGTTGGCGATGAACGACGCCTGGGGTACGAGCCGGTCCTCGGGCACGGCGAGCGCGATGTCCGGGAACGCGGCGAACAGCGCCCGGAGCGCGATGTCCGCCTCCATCCGGCCGAGCGGGGCTCCCAGGCAGTAGTGGACGCCGTGGCCGAAGGCGAGGTGGTCGAAGGACTCCCGCGCCGCGTCGAACGCGCAGGCGCTGTCGCCGTGGACAGAGGGGTCACGGCCGGCGGCGCCGAAGGCGAGCAGGATCGCGTCGCCCTTGCCGATCCGGACGTCCCCGAGGTCGATGTCCTCGACGGCGTACCGCAGAGGCATGTGCATGATCGGCGCTTCGAGGCGCAGGGTCTCCTCCACCACGTCGTCCCAGCCGACCGCGCCGGACCGCAGCAGAGCGAGCTGGTCCGGGTGCGTCACCAGGGCGAGGGTGGCCTTGGATATGAGGTTGACCGCCGTCTCCGAGCCGGCGCCGATCATGAGGATCAGGGTGGAGACGAGCTGTTCCTCGTCGAGCTTCGCCTCTCCGTCGCGGGCCGCGATCAGGTCGCTCGTCATGTCCTCGCCCGGCTCGGCGCGCTTGGCCGCGATCAGGGCAGCCATGCAGCCGAACAGGTCACCGTAGTCCGCGGCCGCCTGCTCGGGCGTCGCCCCCGTGTTGAGTGCCGCGTCGATGACCCGGCGCATCCAGGGCCGCATGTCGGCCGGGACGCCGAACAGGTCGCAGATGACCTCGGTGGGGATGACGTAGGCGAACCGGGCGCGGAGGTCGACGGTCTCTCCCGGGGCCGTTTCGCTGAGGTCCTTGATCAGTCGGTCGACGAGGTCCTGCACCCGGGGGCGGAGTGCCTCGGTACGGCGCGGGGTGAACGCCGTGGCGATGAGGTTGCGCAGCCGGCGGTGGTCGGAGCCGTAGGAGGTGAAGGCGCTCACCACCCGCACCCAGACGTTCAGGGCCCAGTCCTGGGGGACGCCGTCGAGGGCGGGCCAGTGCCTGCGCGGGTCGCGGGAGACCCTGCGGTCGGCGGCCAGTTCCTTGATGGTGTCGTGCCGCGTCACCGACCAGGCCGTGACCCCACCAGGGAGTTCCACCAGCGTCGCAGACCCCTGGGCTCGGAGACGGGCGGCTTCCGCGTGGAGGTCTGCGCCGGTGGGATCGAGGACGGGGCAGGTTCGGGATTCCATGTCGGTTCTCCTACTGCAGCGACGGGCGGTTGGGTGGAGGTCGCACGGACAGCGTCGAAGCGCACCGGCAGAGCGGTGAGCGAGCGGTGGAACGGACCGGGGCGCCAGGTGAGTTCGGCGGAATCCACTTCGAGGACCATGTCGGGCAGCCGGTCCAGAAGCATCTCCACGGCGACTTCGGCGATGACACCGGCCGTGTCCCTGGCGGGGCAGGCGTGCGGTCCGGCACCGAAGGCGAGGTGCGAGGTGTTCGCCGCCCGCTGCCCCGCCCCGATGTCCAGCACCGGATCGGTGTTCGCGGCGGCGTGGCTGATCAGCACGGGGACACCGGCCCGGATCGCGGTCTCGGCACCGGTGCTCCGGTCGCGGAGCGTGTGGTCGTGGACCGCGTAGACGAAGGAGAAGTTGGACAGCGGGGAGTGGAGCCACAGCACTTCGTTGAGCGCGTCGGCGACGGTGAGGCTGCCTCCCGTCAGGTCGCTGGCGAAGCGGTCGTCGGCGAGCAGCATCATCGTCCCCGTCGCGATCCACGCGGACTGGGGCACCGTACCCGCGCCGATCAGGACGACGAGCTGGTGGATCATCTCCTCGTCCGAGAGCGCGGAGGGGTGGTCCAGCAGCCAGGTGGTCACGTCCGCACCAGGGCTGGCTCGCTTCATCGCGATCAACTCGCCGAGGCACATGGCGAGTTCGCCGCCGCCCGCCTGGGCGACAGCGGGTTCCGCGTCCATCATCCGCACGCAGGCCGCCGCCATTCTGCTGGTGAGTTCGTCGGGGCAGCCGAACAGCTGGGCGAAGACGAGTGCGGGGATCGGGTCGGCGTACTGGGAGACGAGGTCGGCCCTGCCCTCGTGCTCGAACCGGTCGATGAGCTGTCCGGCGCTGCGCTGCACATAGGCCCGCAGCTGATGGGGGTTGACCCTGCCCAGTGCGTCGTCGACCGAGGCCCGCAGCCGCAGATGGCGCTCCCCGTCGGCGAACCAGAGGCTGGGCCGCCAGCCCATCATCGGTACGACCTGGTTATCGGCCGGGACCTTTCCCTCGGCGAGCGCGGTCCAGCGGCGGGCGTCCTTGCTGAAGTACGGGCTGCGCAGCACCTCGAGCGCGGTCTCGTATCCGGTGATGAGGACGGCCTCGACGCCGGGGGCCAGCTCGACCGGATGCGCGACGCCCTCCTTCCTCAGCCGTTCGTACGTGGCGTGGGGATCGGCGGCGAACTCCGCCCCGTAGAGGACGGGCAGTCCGGACGCGGGGTCCTGACCGGGTACGGCCTGGTGGGCAGGACAGCCCGGCGGCGGTGTTCCCGGGCCGGTCGGCAGCGTTGTCACGACATCTCCTGGTGGCGGGCGAACAGGTATCGGACGAGCTCGACGAGCGCGTTCTTCGCGGATTCGCGGTCTCGGGCGTCGCACATGATCAGGGGCGTCCCGGGGTCGAGGTCGAGGGCTTCGCGCAGCTCCTCCTCCGGATACGCCGGGGTGTCGGGGAACCGGTTGAGCGCGACGATGTACGGCAGCCGGTAGCTCTCCACCAGGGCCAGCGCCTCGAAGGACCGGTCGAGGTACCGGGAGTCCCCGAGGACGAGCGCGCCGTAGGCGCCGCGGGCGAGGTCCTGCCAGATCCGGGCGAAGCGCTCCTGGCCCGGCGTGCCGAAGAGGTAGAGGGCGAGATCGTCCGCGAGCGTCACCCTGCCGAAGTCGAGGGCGACGGTCGTGGTGGTCTTCCGCGGTACACCGCTGTTGTCGTCGACCGTCGCACCGGCCTGCGTCATGAGTTCCTCGGTGCGCAACGGCTCGATCTCGCTGACGGCACCGATCAGGGTGGTCTTGCCCACGCCGAACGGGCCGACGACCATGAGTTTGGCGGTCAGCTGCACCGTGTCGCGGACGTAGATGCCGTCAAAGAGCCTGGAGGCCATGCAGCAACTTCTCCAAGATGTGTGCGGTGGTGGGAGCCGCCGCGTCGCCGGATTCCGGGGACTGCGCGTCGGCGGTCCGGGCGGTACGGGTGACGACGTGCCCGGAGTCGAGCAGGTCGCCGAGGACGATGCGGGTGATGGTGAGCGGCTGGCCCAGATGGCCCGCGACCTCGATGACGGACAGATATCCGCCGCGGCACAGCTCGACCACTGCCAGCTGTTCCGGCAGCAGGCCCGCGACCGAGCTGCCCGGGACGGTCGTCACCATCGTGATCACGTCCAGGACATGGGTGTTGCGGGTGGGGCGCGCCCGTCCCTGGGTGAGGACGAACGAGCGCACCAGATCGCGCCTGCGCCGCGGGGTCACGTCGGGCTGCCGACGTCCTGGCGCGGTGAACTGCCCATCTCCCGGCCGAGCTGGTCGACCACCTCGTGCATCCGGTAGGCGACCTGCCCGACATCGGCGGCGCCCGAGGTCGCGACCGACAGATAGGTCGAGTCCCCCGCGTGGATGGTGATGACGAAGCCCCCGTCGAACTCGACGAGGCTCTGCCGCCACGAGTCGGCGGGGGCGCGGCAGAACATCGCGGTGGCGCTGCTGGTGGCCTGCACGCCGGAGAGCGCAGCGGCTATGCGGTCGGCCTCGTCCCGGTCGAGTCCCGGGGAGAAGGCCATCACGAGGCCGTCGGCGGCGACCAGGATCGCGTCGTATACCTCGGGCTGGTCGAGTACTTGTTTGAGCATCCAGGCGTCGCGGTTCTGGGTCATGCCTCGGGGGTCCCCTCGCTGGTCGGGCGGTGGTCGTGGGCTGCGGCGTGGCTGCCGCGGAGGAAGGCGTCGAGTGGGGCGGCGGCCTCGCGCGGGCTGCGGCGTGCGGTCGTCCGGGCGGGATCCGCGGGCGTCGGGGCCGGAGTTGCCGCCCGGGCGGCGGGCTGCCTGGTCCGTTTGGGCAGGCCGCCGGCCGTGGTCGCCCTCGGGGGCGCCGCCACCGTCGGCTCACCGGCCTGCCGGGGCACGGCGGGCGCCGGGACGGGCCGGGCCGGTGCGGGCCTCGATGCGGGCGGGGCATCGGTGAGCAGCACGGACGGGATGTTGACGACGGCCCGTACCCCGCCGAAGGCCGACGCGGAGTCCACGGACACCGCGAAGCCGTAGCGCCGCGCCAGGGAGCCGCAGGCGGCCAGGCCGAAACGCGGCGGGCTGCCGAGACCCGAGAGGCCGAGCGCGTCGTCGTGCAGCAGACGGGCCGCCTTCTCGCGCTCGGCTGCGTTCAGTCCGACACCGGCGTCCTCGATCACGACGGCGACTCCGCCGTGCGTGAGCTGGACGTGGACCTGGACGGGGGTGCTCGGGTTCGACGAACGCGTCGCGTTCTCCAGCAGTTCGGCAAGCGTCACGACGAGCGCCTCGACGGCTCTGCCCGCTACCGCCCGGGAGTCCTCGATCCGCACGATGTGCACACGCCGGTAGTCCAGGATCCGGCCGACCGCTCCGCGTACCACGTCGTGCAGCGGCGTCGCGTTGTGCTGGCGTCCCGGCCAGGCCTTGCAGATCACGGCCATGCCCACGGCGCGGCGCAGGATCTGGGCGTTGGTGTGGTCGATGTCCATCAGATCCTGGAGGAACTCCGGCGCGTCGTGGCGCTGGTTCATCTCGGTGATCTTCATCTGCTGGTTGTTGGCCAGCCCCTGGAGCTTGCGGGCCACCGCCAGCAGGAGTCCCTGGGAGGACTGTTCGGCGTCGGCCGCCACGTCCCGGTAGACGGCGAGCACTCCGTCGTGGGCGCGGGCGAACGGCGAACCGGCGAGTTCGGGGTGCAGCGGCCCGGGTATCTCACCCGGCCTGCCCTGCGACAGAACGTCCTTCAGTGCGGGCAGCCGCCGTTCGAGCAGATGCCGGGTCTCTTCCTCCTGGGCACGCAGGGTGCGTTCGAGGAAGGCGATGCGTTCGGCGCGAAGGGCGGCGGAGTTGCGGTAACGCAGCGCCAGGATCCCGGTGGCCATCATGGCCGCGGCCAGAAGCCAGGCGGTCACGGCAGGCAGAGACAGTGTCATCAGTTCCTCGGGCGGAGGCGGGCGGATGGGGTAAGTGGCCGTCTCCCGCGCCCTGCGCGATGGCGAATGCTGCGGCGCTGCAGGGCAGTTCTCGGGCGTCGGCACCAACGGCGCAGGGGCCGGGGAGAGATCCCGCCGGGTCGTTCCGGCGATGCCCGTTCGGGGGCAGGCGGAATACCTCGGGGCGGGCCATCACGGCATCTTCCTGGGCGGCGTGTCCAACGGGCGGTCATGCGACGCAGGGTCGCCAGCCACTCGGAGCAACGCCTCCGGAACGCTTCGTGACTACGTCCAAGGATGCTCACCCCACGGCGTCGACCGCAACACGACTGAGCAAAAACATCAAAGGAACGATCACAGTAGGGGTTCAACTCGCCACACTGCGCCACATGTCGGACGGGGCAATGCGTCGCCCCTTCGCGTACACCCGAAGCCGCCCGCCGGTGAACGGTGCCGCGGGCTCGCCCATCGGACACGACACCGGCGAGAAGTGACCACGGCCACCCTGTGGGTTTCATACGATTCTCACCCGGTGCGCCTACGGTGCTCCTCGTGACCCAGACGACCCCGCCCGGCTGGCATCCAGACCCCGGGTACTCAGGAATCGGCCCCCGCCAGGAACGCTGGTGGGACGGAAGCCGGTGGACCGACCAGCTCCGCATACCGCCCGCGGCCGTCCGGCGCCGTCGGATACGCATCGGCGCCGGCATCGCCGCCGGTGTCGTCGTGCTCGCTGCCGTCGGTGGCGGCGCCTACCTGCTGGGGGACGACTCCGGCGACCGGGCCGGAACCTCCGCCGCGTCCCCCGCGCCCGCACCTTCGGGCGACCCGGACCGCCCGGGCGCACCCGGTGGCGGCGAGGACGGCGAGGACGGCGGCAGCGGGCAGAACCCCCGCGAGCAGGTCCCGACCGAGGAGGGCTACGCGACCGACCTGGCCAGCGGAATCAGCATCCCCGTACCCGACGGATGGACCGGCCAGTCCGGTCCGGTCGGTGCCGGCGTGACCACCGGGGAGTACACCTGCCCCGGCGACGAGAGCCAGAAGTGCGTGCGCGGCGGTGTGTTCTCCGCCCCCGCACAGGCCCTGAAGAACGCGGCGACGACGGCGAAGGCCGCAGCGGAGAAGGACATCACGGCCAACTCCGAGGAGTCGTACGGCGAGGAGATCTACGGCGGGATCACCTCTCACCAGCAGCTCAAGTCCGAGGCGGTCACGGTGGCCGGCCAGAAGGGCTACCTGGTGCGCTGGAAGGTGGTGACGAAGAACGGCGACGACGGGTACGTGCAGTCGCTCGCGTTCCCCTCCCCCAACATCAAGGACATGATCGTCCTGGTCCGCTCCGGATTCGACGTCAACGCCAAGGCGCCGAAGGTCTCCGTCATGGACGACATCACCAAGGGCATCAAGGCCGCGACGGGAACGGGTTCCGGCTCCGGTCAGACAGCCTGAGAAGGCCCCCCGACAGCGCAGAGGCCGTACCGGATCCTTCCGGTACGGCCTCTGCGCTGCGCTACGACTTCGAAGAGTGGAGACGCCGTTCGCCGTTCGCCTCTCGACCGGAGGCACCACCGGCGCCGACGCCCCGGTTCATCGCATCCACCAGATGAGCGCGCCGCCGAGGAGAAGGGCGAGGCAGATGCCGAGGTTGGTGCGCCGGTAGGCGAGGAAGATCGCGACGAACTCACGGATCATCGCGCTGGGCCAGAAGTACGAGGCTGTCGCAGAGCCCACCACATGGCCCCTCACCCCGACCTGCCGTGATGTCATCGCCGCGCGGAACACGTGGTAATTGTTCGTGACGATCACGCAGCGGTAGTCCGGATTCGCCTTCTCCATAATCGATTTGCTGAACCTGAGGTTCTCCTCGGTCGATGCCGAGCGGTCCTCACGCTCGACCAGCTCGGCCGGAAACCCGCGCTCCACGAGGTAGTCGGCCATCGCGTGCGCCTCCGGCAGGTCCTCGTCCGGCCCCTGACCGCCGGAGGTGAGGAGCACCGGCTGCCTCCCTCGCACCGAGAGCCTGGCGTGGACGGCACGGGCCCGTTCGAGACGGCTGGCCAGCAGCGGGGGCACCGAGGAACCGCCCACGAGTCCCGAGCCGAGGACCACCACGTAGTCGGCCCTTCGGCGAATGTGCAGACGCCCGTAGAGGAACGCGTAAGAGATGAAGCAGAGGAAGAGGAACCCGACGTATCCCGCCAGGGCGACAGCTGTTCCCGCCACGACCAGCAACGTGTGGGTGTGGAGGACCCACGCGGCAACCAGCAGCGCAAGCAGCCCCACCAACGCGACGCCTCCCAGCAGTGACAGAAGGTTTGCCGGGCTTCGCCCCTCTTTGCGGATCATGGTCACACCGTTGGAAACCAGAAATCCGGCGAGGACGACGATGCCCAGCGTCGCGAGAACGAGGAGCCCGACGACGACCGATCTGCCCAACTGCTCGTCTTCGCGGATGAGTTCGACCAGCCAGGCGGCCAGCGCGAACACGGCTGCGAGGCCCAGGAACACGGCGTTGCTGAACCGGCGGCGGTCGCGCAGCACTCCGACGCAGAAGGCAAGGAAGAACAGGACCGCGGGAGCGTAGACCACCATGCGCACATGGTAGGTGGGTGCGAAGGCGTCACCGGGCCGGCAGTGCGGCAAAAGCGCTGATCCGCGCGGGTGATCACGGTAGGGGTCGACCGGGCCCGGCACTGCGGGGCCGGCGGATGGACATCTCCGCCGGCCCCGTCGCTCGCAGCGGGTGGGCTCTAGAAGTAGTGCTTGCGCCCGCCGACGCTGCGTCCGCTCGCGCCCAGAATCCACAGGACCGCACCGACCACCACGAGGACGCCACCGACCGTCGTCAGCAACGAGACACCGACCAGCATGCCGATAAGGAGCAATATAGCGCCAAGTACAATCATTTCGATTCCGATCTTCACGTCTGCTTCGGTACGTACGGGCTCTGTACTCGACAGGCCCGCAGCACCCTGTTCCTGTCAGCCGCGCAACCGGTGCCAGGTGGAATCCTGGCCGTCGCGGGATCGGCGGCGGCAGGACGTTTGTCGTGCTCCACCCGTGTGCCCTGCTCCCGGCCGCCCATGCACGCACAGTTCGCGGGCCCTGCGTGGCACCGTCCCGGGCTTCATTCCGGGGTGGGCCGGTGTGCCGGCACGGGGCTACTGTTCCGGGCATGAGCGACATTGATCCCCTGCTGAAGAGGCTGACCGACCGAGTGGAGAGGGAGGGGCTCTCCCTGCCGATCACTCTCGTCGTCAACGGCACCACCATTACCGGAGAGGTGGTGCCGCACGCCGTCTGGGCCGATCACATCGCCGAGCAGCTCGCCGAGTCCGGGAGCCGCGCGAGTGTCTTCTCCACCGACTTCGCGTGGGAGAAGAAACAACCCGAGCGGTTCGGCGACTACGTCCATCTGAACGGCGGCAAGGTCGTCAGCGCAGGATCAGTCTTCCCCGAGCACGGCGGGCTGTTCCGCATAGGACTCGCAGGGGTGAACGGCTGGTTCCTGGGCGAGGTCCAGGTCCACTGACAGCGCGAGCAGTTCGGCGGCCGTCTCTGCTCTAGCGCTGAGGCAGCTCGGCCGAGAGCGGGCCCACCTCGGCCACGGCTTCGCAGAACGCGGCCAGCCCCGTGGCCAGGGCGTCGCGCGTGTCCGGTGTCATGCGGCTCATCGTCAGGCGCAGGGCCCGCTCGCGGCGGCGCCGGATCTCGCGCAAGTGCGCGGTGCCGGCGTCGGTGAGCTGCAGCTGTGTCTCACGGCGGTCTTCGGGGCGAGGGGTCCGGCGCAGGAACCCGGCGGCCTGCAGCCGGTCACAGAGACGGGTGGTCGAGGGGGCGCCCACGTCGAGATGCCGCCGGAGCGTGCTCAGGTTGATCCCGGGCTCACGCTCGATGATGTACATCACTCGGATCTGCGCGGTGGACACGGGTGCCGTGCTCAGGATGTCGCGGCCCTGCTCCCAGGCGTTCTCCAGGAGTTCCAGCACGTGGCTGACCTCAGGCACGTCCATGGGCGCCTGTGACTGGAGGCGAACGGGGTCCTCGCGCATGTGACACTCCCGGTGGAGCACGGTGTGCTCGTTGCGGCTGGTCGTTGTGGGCAGTCGCACGGTGAAGACTAGGTCAAGGAAAGCAGGTCCGGAACCGGTGGAGAGACCCTGGGCGGTCGAGCGCGTGCTGCGTGAAGCCGCGCCGCACGAGATTTTCGACGCACTCCGTGCCCTGATCGAACGCCGGCACCGTGCGGTGTCGGTGGAACTCCTGATGGCCGACTACGCCATGACCGAGCTGCAGTTGGTACGGGTTCTGCCTCACACCGCTCCCCCGATCCCCCTGCTCGGCACAGCTGCGGGCCGCGCTTTCACGACCCAGGAGCCTCACCGTGCCGCTGGCCCCGCGTCCACGGTAACGGTCTTTGTGCCCGTCAGTGTCCGCGGTGACCGGCTCGGGGTGCTGAGCGTCTGCCTGCCGGCCGATGACGACCGCATCGGCGATGACGTACAGCAGGAGCTGCAGGAGAGCGCCGACGCCCTCGCACACGAGATCGTGGTGGCGGAGCGCGACACGGATCTCTTCCTCCAGGCCCGCCGGACCGAGCGCCTGACCCTCGCCGCGGAGATGCAGTGGCAATTGCTCCCGGGACGCTCGTGCTCCCGGCCGGAGTACAGCATCGGCGCCCAGCTCGAGCCTGCCTACGCCATCTTCGGCGACAGCTTCGACTGGTCGGCCTCCGCCGACGACCTCGTCCTCACCGTCAGCAACGGCATGGGCGAAGGAATCGACGCCGCCCTGCTCACCAATCTCGCGGTCAATGCGCTGCGCAACGCCCGACGGGCCGGCCTGGACCTGGCCGGCCAGGCCCTTCTCGCCGACCAGGCGGTCTACGGCCAGCACCAAGGACTCCAGTACCTCTCCACCCTGCTGCTCCGCTTCCACCTCCCGACCGGGAACGTGGAGATCATCGACGCCGGATCCCCCCGGATCTGGCGGCTTCGCGCAGGGGTGGTCGAGCCGGTCGAGTTGAACCCGCAGATCCCCCTGGGGATGTTCGAGGACTCCGTCTACACCCCTCAGCACTTCACCGTCGAGCCCGGCGACCGACTGCTGTTCATCAGCGACGGGGTCTACGACGCTCTGTCCCCCGCGGGTGAGAAATACAGCCTCAACGCCTTGGCGAGGGCGATCACCCGCACGCGTCGGCTGCCCGCTTCACAGGTGCCCCGGGCGATGTTGGAGGAGTTGCTCGGACACCGGGGGCCGGGTCCGGTCGCGGACGATTCCCTTGTGGTGTGCCTGGACTGGCACGGTCGTCCGGAAGCTGTCTGACGGATGCCGACCTGGGCTGCTTCCGCGTGAAGGACTACTGACACTCCCCCTGTGGTTCTCCTGTGAAGGTTCGGACACCGTGGCGTGAATTGCGTACGCAGCATGGCTCTTTCGGGCGATGCCGGGCGGGGGTTCGGTTGCCATGCGGGGGAGGCGTACGAGATGGTTGCCGCAAGGTAATTGTTTTTTCGTCCAGTTGGAAGGTGGTGCGGCCCACCGTAGGCGGGCCCCCCTTCATGGCTTCTACCGAGGGAAACTCCGTTACGAGAACTGAGCAGCGCACCGTGTCCGGAATCTGGGACCTGGCCCCCTACCCCGTGATCGTGGCCGACCAGGTCGGTGCCGTCGCCATGGTGAATCCTGCCGCGGTCTGCCTCCTGGGCGACGTGCTGCCGGGGACGCGCATGGAGGAGGCCGTTCCGGACTGGCTGGCGCGGGCCCATCAGGAGACGTTGGTGCATGCCGGGCTCCCGACGCAGAGCTCTCAGGACGCAGCGGCTCTCCGCTCGGTTTCCGGGCGGATCTCGGCGCAGAGCTTCGAGGCGCATCCCACCTGGGGCCAGGACGGGAACGTGGTGTGGTGGCTGGTCGACGACACCGACCGGCGGCTCGCCGAGGAAGCGCTCGCCGCGGAGCGGGAACGCACCATGTTCCTCGCGGAGGCGTCCAACGTGCTGCTGGCTTCGCTGAACACGGACCGGTGCATGCGCGCCACCGCTCGGCTCGCCTCGGAGTACCTGGCCGACGTCGCTGTGGTCGTCGCCCCCGCGTCCGGCCAGAAGCTGCCCGTGGCGCACGCCGCCCCGGGCCAGGACGTCACCCGCACCCTCGTCGCCGCGGACGCCGCGCAGGTCCCGGGTCTCAGCGAAGCGCTGCAGGGGTTTCCGCCCGTACCCTCCCGGTGGATCGATCCGGCGGCCCTGCCCGACTGGGTGCTTCCCGAGGACTTCACCGGAACGATCGGGTCGGTCGTGGTCACTCCCCTGCCCGGCCACGGTGTGCCCGCCGGGGCCCTGATCCTGCTGCGCGGGACAGCGCAGAGCGGCTTCACGGAGAACGAGGAGGTCTTCGCCCGGCTCTTCGCCGCCCGGGCCGGCGCCGCCCTCTCGGCAGCCCGGCTCTATGCCGAGCAGAACGACATCACGCAGACCCTCATGCGGGACCTGCTGCCGCCGCGGCTCCACCGTGTGAACGGTGTCGAGTTCGCCGGCGCCTACCAGCCGGCCGGCGACAGGGAACGCGTGGGCGGGGACTTCTACGACGTCCACCCCGGCAGCACCGACTCCGAAGCCTCCCTCGTCATTCTCGGCGACGTCTGCGGCAAAGGTCTGGACGCGGCCGTCCTGACCGGCAAGATCCGCAACACCATGCAGGCGCTCATGCCCATGGCGGAGGATCACGAACGGATGCTGCAGCTCCTCAACGGCGCACTCCTCAACTCCCACCACACGCGCTTCGCGACCATGGTCATGGCCTCGGTCCGGCGCACGAAGAACCAGGTCCGACTGCGTCTCACCTCGGCCGGCCATCCTGCCCCGCTGCTGGTGCGGACCGACGGCAGCGTCGAGGAGATCCGGACCCGCGGCACCCTGGTCGGCGCCCTCCCGCACATCGAGGCGAAATCCGTCGAGGCGGTCCTCCTTCCCGGAGAGACGTGCCTGCTCTACACCGACGGCATCACCGAGGCCAGGGGCGGACCGCTCGGCGACGAGATGTTCGGCGAGGAGCGCCTGAAGCGGGCGCTGTCGCAGTGCGCCGACATGCCCGGTGAGGCCGTCGTCGAGCACATCCAGATGCTGGCCGCGCAGTGGCTGCGCAGCGGCCGCCACGACGACATGGCGGTGGTGGCGATCACCGCACCCCGTACCACCCACCTGAGCGCGGTGAACGGCCACACACGGGGCAGGTACACCGCATGAACGTGATGACCGAGCGGAGCCACGAACTCCGGACGTTGCGGGACCAACTGTGGGCGGCCGTGACCCGCCGGGACGAGCACGGGGCCGTAGACGTCGTGTTCACTGCCCTGGAAAACGGGATGGAGGCCGAGAACGCCCTGCTGGACCTCATCGCACCCGTGCAGGCGAAAGTCGGCTCCGAGTGGGCGGCCAACCGGCTCACCGTCGCCCAGGAACACGCCGCGAGCGCCATCACCGAGCGCGTCATCGCAGCCCTCGCCCATCGCCCCGCAGCCCGGCCCACGCCCCGACTCGGCCGTGTCACGGTCGCTTGCGTGGACCAGGAATGGCACGTCCTCCCCGCCCGCCTCCTCGCCGAGGTCCTCACTCTCAGGGGCTGGCAGGTCGACTTCCTCGGTGCCCAGGTGCCCACCCCGCACCTCATCGCCCACCTGCACAGCAGCGGGGCAGACGCCGTAGCCCTCTCCTCCACCCTGCCCACCCGGCTGCCCGCGGCTCACGCCGCGATCAGCGCGTGCAAAGCCGTCGGCGTACCTGTCCTGGCCGGCGGCGCCGCCTTCGGGCCCGACGGCCGCTACGCCCGCAGACTGGGCGCCAACGCCTGGGCCGCCGACGCGCGCAGCGGAGCTCAGCAGCTCGCGGACGGGATCCCCATGCACAGCCTCACCGAAGGCCGGCAGCAGTTCGACGACCTTCCGCACCTCGCCGACCAGGAGTACACCCTGGTCGCCCGCGCCCAGGGTCAGCTCGTCAAGCAGGTACTGGCACACCTGGAGGAGCGCATTCCCGCCATGGCCTCCTACACCGACCAGCAACGCGAACGCACCGCCGAGGACATCGCCCACATCGTCGAGTTCCTGGCCGGCTCCCTGTACGTCGACGACGACGACCTGTTCACCACCTTCATGACCTGGACCGCGGGCATCCTCTCCGCACGCCGGGTCCCCGCCCGGTCGCTGGATCCCGCCCTGGACGCCCTTGCCACCGAGCTCAAGGACTTCCCCCGTGCCACGCGTCTGCTGAACCGGGCCCAACTCGCCCTGGACGGCGCCATCACCACCACCGGCCGACACCCCGGAGCCTTCGCATGACCGCACAGCCCAGCCGGCCCTTCACCCTCGTCGTCGAAGCAGGGCCGGGCACCGCACGCCTCCATCTCGTCGGCGACCTCGACTACGACACCAGCGGAGAACTCACCCGCCAGGCCGACGTCTGCCTGACCGAGATTCCCGACCTGCGCGAGCTGCACCTCGACTGCGCACGGCTCCGGGTGTGCGACTCCATGGGCGTCGCCACGCTCCTGATGATCCACCGCCGGACCAGCGCCCGGAAGACAGCGCTCCATCTGGACAACCCCCCGCCCTTCCTGGAACGCATCCTCGACCTCACGGGCATCCGGCAGCTCTTCGTGCACGCGCCCGCGTCCGAGCAGGACGAGCAGACACACACGAACGAAGCTGGGCCCACCTCGCACCCGCCCACCGCTCCGACGCGCAGGCCCACCGTCTGACCGGACGCCGGACTCTCGGCTTCCGCCCGCGCTCCTCCAGGGACGACACCGGATGAGTTAGCCCCCTCGCGATCGGGGCAGGAGCAATTCACCGGAGCAAAGCGTCACAGCGATGGGGGTTCAGAACATGAGTCGGCCGCACATCACGAGGGAACGACGAAGCGAGCACGCCCGGCGCACCACGCGTCCGGCCACGGCTGCACAAGCACGCGACGACATGCGCGAGTTCTTCTCGGAGCTGTCGCCCGCCCCCAGCCAGGAGTGCGTCGACAACGCGGCCCTGGTGGTCTCCGAGCTGGTGACGAACGCGCTACGGCACGCGGGGGGCCTCACCGCGATGAGCCTGGCCGCGGATCCGGTCACGCTGGAGATCGTCGTGCGGGACCCGAGCCACGCACCGCCGCGCGAGCGCCCGCCGGACCTGAGCGGGGGTGGGGGCGGATTCGGCTGGCCCCTGGTCCGGTCCCTCGCCCGCACGGTCACCGTCGATCCCTCCGGGCGCGGCGGCAAGTGCGTACGCGCCGTCCTCAGCCGGTGACCCGACCCGTCGATCGACGTCGAGGTGCGTCACACAGGCCCGGTCCGCAAGCGGCCACGGAAAATCGAAAGACCGTACCGGAATCACTCCGATACGGCCTCTGATCTGCGACTCTTTCGAGTCGGGACGACAGGATTTGAACCTGCGACCCCTTGACCCCCAGTCAAGTGCGCTACCAAGCTGCGCCACGTCCCGTTGCCCGTCTGACCTGGTCTTTTCCCCTGGCCGAACGCGCATGAGAACAATACCGCACTTGGACGGGTGGTCACGAACCGTTTCCCGCCCTTGACCTCAACCATGCTTGATGTTCAACGCTGGGCGGCATGACGAACACGACTGCCGCCGCGCCGGTCCACGGGTACAGCGACCTGAACCGGCTGATGAGCCTGATGACGGGTGACGAGAAGCACGGGCCCGCCGCGACGTCCACACTCGACGCCCTCTGGGTGCTGTACGACCGGGTGCTGCGGGTCTCGCCCGGCAGCGTCGACTCCCCCGACCGCGACCGGCTCCTGCTCTCGAAGGGCCACGGGCCGATGGCGTACTACGCCGTGCTGGCCGCACGCGGCTTCTTCGGCGAGGAGCTCCTCCCGGGCTTCGGGTCGTACGACTCACCGCTCGGGCACCACCCCGACCGGCTGCTGGTACCGGGAGCCGAGATCGGCAGCGGGTCCCTCGGGCACGGACTCCCCCTCGCCGTGGGCAGTGTGCTGGGGCTCCGGGCGCAGGGGCTGACCGACCCGCGTGTCTGGGTCCTGACCGGGGACGCGGAGCTGGACGAGGGCAGCAATCACGAGGCGATCGCCTACGCCGGACCGGCCGGCCTCGACCAGCTCCACACCCTGGTGATCGACAACGCCTCCGCCTCCCACGCCAGGCCCGGGGGCATCGCCGCACGGTTCGAGGCCGCCGGCTGGTCGGTCCTGAGTGTGGACGGCCGGGACCACGAGGCGCTGTACGACGCCTTCACCGCGCCGCATCCAGGCAGGCCGCACGCCGTGATCGCCCGCGTGACGCCCAAGCGCTGAACACCCCGCCCCGAGCAGGACGACGCCGAGACAGGACAACGGAGACACTTCTTATGGACACCATGCGTGACCGGTTCATCGACACCACTTCGCGACTGCTGGACGAGGACCCCCGCCTCGCCCTGGTGCTCGCCGAGATCAGCCGGGACGGTTTCGACCGGGCCGAGCGGACGCACCCGGACCGGGTGATCAACGTGGGGATCAGGGAACAGCTGCTCATCGGGGCAGGAGCCGGAATGGCCCTGACCGGGATGCGGCCGCTCATGCACACGTTCGCCAGCTTTCTCGTGGAGCGGCCCTTCGAGCAGGTGAAGCTGGACCTGGGGCACCAGGGGGTCGGCGGTGTGCTGGTCAGCGCCGGGGCCTCGTACGACTGGCCGGCCGGGGGCTTCACCCATATGTCACCGGGCGACATCGCCCTCCTGGACACACTCGACGGCTGGACGGTGCACGTGCCGGGCCACCCGGACGAGGCCGAGGCGCTCGTGCGGCAGGCAGTCGCGGCGGACGGCCGCGTGTACGTGCGCCTCTCCCTCCAGTCCAACGGGAAGGGCCGCCCCGTCGGCGGGACCGGCTTCGGCACGGTCCGGGAAGGAAAGGGCGGCGTGGTGATCGCCGTGGGACCGATGCTCGACAACGTGCTCGCGGCGACGCAGGACCTGGATCTGACCGTGCTGTACGCGACCACGGTGCGGCCCTTCGACGCGGCGGGACTGCGCCGGGCGGCCGGCGCGGGCCCCACCGCCGACGTCGTGGTCGTCGAGCCCTACCTGGCGGGTACGTCCACGGCTGCGGCGGGCGACGCACTCGTCGACCTGCCCCACCGCGTCCTCGGACTCGGGGTGGGCCGGGCCGAGCTGCGCAAGTACGGACAGCAGGCGGAACACCTGGCGGCGCACGGCCTGGATCCTCGCGGCCTGCGGCAGCGGATCACGGAGTTCCTGACTCCCTGAGTGCCCCTCAGCCGCCGGCAGCGGGCGGAACGCTCAGCTCCGGGTGGGCGTCGAGAAGCTTGCGCGGGGCGGCCTGCCGCCAGGAGTCGGTGAGGACGGCGGTCAGCTCGGCCGCGTCCTCCAGGGCGGCGAGCCGCACCCGCAGCCAGGCGTAGTTGTCGTCGTGGCCCTCGCGGACGAAGAACTTCTCCGGCTCGGAGGCGATCAGCTCGGCCCGGTCCTCGACCGGGCACTTCACACCCATGGTGGTGTCGTCGTCGCCCAGCGCGGCGAAGATCTTGCCCGCCACCCGGAAGGTGGGCTGCCCCCAGGCGAGCTTCTCGGCCGTGTCGGGCAGGGCCAGTGCGATGGTGCGTACATCGTCGGCGGTGGTGGTCATCGACGGTCCCCGTTCCGGTGGGTTCCAGCGGCTGCGGTCGATCCGACCGTAGCGTCCGGCACCGACAATCAGGGGAAGTCCCACCGGGCGCTGCCGACCCATTGACCCCGCCGAAGACGTGAACCTACTCTGAACAACGCACTCCAGAAAGCGCTTTCTACACCCCACAGTCGGCTTCAACCGCACAGGGAGCGCCCAATGATGAGCAGCCGCCCGTTACGGAGCAGTCCCGCGTCCCACGCCCTCCCCCCGCCCCTCATCGCCCTCACCGCACTACTGGCGCTGATCCTCGGTCTGCTCGTGGCCTCGCCGCCAAGAGCCCAGGCAGCGCCGTTCCGCGTTCTGGTGTACTCCGAGGTCACGAACTTCACCCACGACTCGATTCCCGCCGGGATCGAAGCGGTCAGGAAACTCGGCGCCGAGAACGGATTCGAGGTCGAGGCGACGGACGACTCGGCCGTCTTCAACGACACGGATCTCGCCCGCTTCCAGGCGATCGTGTTCAACAACACCAACTCCACGCCGGAGAAGGGTGACTTGCTGACCGCCGACGAACGCGCCGCCCTGCAGAAGTACATCCGGGCGGGTGGCGGCTGGGTCGGTCTGCACGCAGCGTCCGCCAGTGAGCGCGACTGGGACTGGTACGAGGGTCTCGTCGGTGCCATCTTCGACCAGCACCCGGCGGTTCAGACCGGCCGCGTCAAGGTCCTCGACCACGCGCACCCCTCGACCAAGGACCTTCCCGACCTCTGGGAACGTACCGAGGAGTGGTACAACTGGCGCACAAATCCGACCTCCAAGGTGCACACCCTCGCGCAGATCAAGGTACGCGACGGCATCGACGGCCTCGACGAGGGTGTGGACCATCCGTGGTCCTGGTGCCAGAACTACGACGGCGGCCGTTCCTGGTTCACCGCGGGCGGCCATGCGGCCTCGGCCTTCCAGGAGGAGGGCTTCGTCAAGCACCTGCTGGGCGGCATCGAATGGGCCGCGGGCGCCAAGCAGGGTGACTGCACGGCCACCCGGACGGGCTCGTTCCAGCGCACTCCGCTGGCCACCAGCGATCTCGCCGACCCGTTCGAACTGGCCGTCGCCCCCGACCGACGGGTGTTCTTCGCCCAGCGCACCGGAAAGCTCAAGGTCATCGACCAGGAGACCATGAAGGTGTCCACGGCGCTGGACTTCGCGTACACACCGGAGATGACCAGTCAGTCGGACGGCCTCCTCGGCCTCACGCTCGATCCCGGGTTCGCCGAGAACAACTGGCTCTATCTGCTGCATTCCGACAAGACCGAGAAACGGCTCAACCTCTCCCGCTTCACCGTCTCCGGGAACACCGTCGATCCCGCGTCCGAGAAGCGCCTGCTGACCATTCCGACGCTCCGGGGTGAGGGCAGGGCCAACTCCCACATGGCCGGTTCGCTGACCTTCGACAAGGCCGGAAATCTGTACGCGGCGACGGGCGACAACACGGACCCGTTCGCCTCCGACGGCTTCGCGCCCATCGACGAGGGCGAAGGCCGCCGCGCCTGGGACGCACAGGGCACCTCCGGCAACACGAACGACTTGCGGGGCAAGGTTCTCCGGATCACTCCGCAGGACGACGGCACCTACACCGTGCCCGAGGGCAATCTCTTCGCACCGGGCACGGACAGGACCCGCCCGGAGATCTATGCGATGGGCATGCGCAATCCGTTCCGGATCACGACGGACCCGCTGAGCGGTGCGCTGATGGTCGCGGACTACGGCCCCGACGCCAGGCAGGCCGTCGCGGGACGCGGGCCCGAGGGGACGGTCGAGTACACCCGGATCACCGAGGCGGGCAACTTCGGCTGGCCGTACTGCACCGGCAACAACACCCCGTTCAACGACTACGACTTCACGACGAAGACCTCGGGTCCGGCCTTCGACTGCGACGCGCTCGTCAACGACTCGCCGAACAACACGGGTCTGCGCGAACTGCCGCCCGCCCAGCCGGCCACCGTCTGGTACGCCTACTCCGCGTCCGCCGAATTCCCGGAGCTCGGCACCGGGGGCGGTGGCCCGATGAGCGGCCCCGTCTACGACTACGACCCGAAGAACACCTACCGCACCAAGTTCCCCGAGTACTTCGAAGGAAAGTGGCTCAACTACGAGCTGACCCGCCGCTGGTTCAAGACCTTCTCCTTCCAGCGGGAGAGCCAGACGTTCTCGGATCCGAGGTTCGCTCCCGTGGCGGCCGGCGATCTCCAGTCCGTCAACGGCGTCTTCGCGGACATGGAGTGGAACCAGCCCTTCGACGCCGACTTCGGCCCGGACGGGGCGCTGTACGTCATCGACTTCGGTCTCGGCAGCGGTACGGGCCGCGGCGGCAGCAACGAGGGTGCGGGCATCTACCGCATCGACTACGTCGGTGACGGCCGACTGCCCGACGCGAAGATCACCACCGACCGTGACAACGGCTCAGCACCCCTGACCGTCGCGTTCTCCAGCGCCGGATCCGGACTCCCGGGCGAGCAACCGGTCACGTACGCCTGGGACTTCGACGGCAACGGCAGCACCGACTCGACGGAGGCGAACCCCTCGTACACCTACCGGACCAAGGGCCTGTTCACGGCGCACCTCACGGTCACCGGGCCGGGCGGCCTGACGGCGCTCGCGGTCCAGGACATCACCGTCGGCAACAACAGACCGCAGGTGACGATCCAACAGCCTCCGGACGGTGGGATGTTCAGCTTCGGCGACACCATTCCCTTCACCGTGAAGGTGAAGGACGAGGAGGACGGCCGGGACGCCCCGATCGACTGCTCACGCGTCGTGGTGCAGTCCCAGCTCGGCCACGACACGCATCTGCACCCTCTCGACAACTACACGGGGTGCACGGGTGAGATCGTCACGGACGCCGGTGACAGCCACGGGCCGGGCCAGAACCTCTATTACGGGATCACCGCGCAGTACACGGACAAGGGTGCCGCGGACTCCCCCGCGCTCACCGGCTCGACCTCACTGACGCTGCGCACCGCGTTCCGGGAGGCCGAGCACTTCACCTCGACCGGAGGCACGCACGACGGTGTCGTGGTCGCCGACCGCGCGGACGCCTCGGGCGGCAAGCGGCTGACGGAGATCGAGGACGGCGACTGGGTCGCCTTCGATCCGGTGAACCTCAAGAACATCACGTCGGTGACGGTCGGTGCGGCTTCCGGCGGTCTCGGCGGGACGGTCGAATTCCGGGCCGGTTCACCGGCCGGCCGGCTCCTCGGCTCGGTGACCGTCCCGAACACCGGCGGCTGGGGCACGGTCGTGTCGCCGACGACGGCCCTCGCGAACCCGGGCAGCAGCACGAAGCTGTACGCGGTGTTCACCAACCCCGTGTGGAGCAGCGAGAAGGCCGATCTGTTCGCGGTCGACTGGCTGCATTTCAACGGCTCCGGCGTGGAGAGGAAGCCCGGCACGAAGGTCGGTGTGAAGGCGGCCCCGGCCGACGGTGGCGCGCCGCTCGCGGTGTCGCTGAGCAGTGTGGTCGAGCCGGTGAGCGGGCGCACGATCGCCTCGTACCACTGGGACTTCGGCGACAACACGGATCCGGCCGCCCCGGAGGGCGCGACCGCCACGCACACCTATGCCCGCGCGGGTGCGTACACCGCGCATCTGACGGTGACCGACGACAAGGGCGACACCAGCACCGGATCGGTCCGCATCGACGTGAGTGGAGGCGAGTGACGGCATGAACGGCACACGAAGAGCGTTTCTCGGTTCGGCCCTGGGCGTCGCCGCAGCCGCGGCGGTGGGTACGGGGACGGCGTGGGCCGCACCGTCCGGCTGCCGCAGGCGCATCCCCCCGTCCGGCATCGGTATGCACCTGTACACGATGCGTACGCCGCTGGCCTCGGACTTCGGGGGCACCCTGGAGCGGCTCGCCGAGATCGGCTACGCCACGGTCGGGGTGAGCGGGCGGCACGGCAACAGTGCGGCGGACATCCGCCGCATGCTCGACGGGACCGGGCTCGAAGCGGTCCTCGAACACGTCGCGTACGACATCGTGAAGGGTGCGGGGCTGCCGCAGGCCCTGGAGGACATCCACACGCTGGGCGGCCGGTGGATCGTGGTGCCCAGCCTGCCGGGGTCCCTGCACTCACCGGCCGGATACCGGGAAGTGGCCCGGGAGTTCAACAGGGTGGGTCAGGTCGCGCGCGAGGCCGGGCTGAAACTGCTCTACCACAATCACGGCAGCGATCACGAGGTCGTGGACGGGGTGAGCCTGTACGACATCCTGCTCGCCGAGACCGATCCCGAACTGGTCGGCTTCGAACTGGACCTGTACTGGGCGGCGAACGGCGGCGCCTCGGCTCCGGGTGAGCTCTTCGTCCGCCATCCCAGGCGTTTCCCCGCGCTCCATGTGAAGGACATGGCGCCCGACGGGGACTTCGAGGATGTCGGGTCGGGCGTGCTGGACTTCCCGGCGATGTTCGACACGGCTCGGCGGGGCGGGGTGAAGCAGTGGCTGGTGGAGCACGACGCGCCGGCTGACCCGTTCGCCTCGGCACTCGCCAGCTATACGTATCTGTCGCGACTGCGGTACTGAGGCGGGCCCGGTCCGGCCCCGGGAGACCGGGGCCGGACCGGGCTGCTCCCCCGGCCGTGTCGGTCAGTCGTGCGCCGAGGCCGCGCCCAGCAGATCGCGGATGTGCGTGGCCGCCGCGTGGAACTCCGGGCGCCCGAGGGTCTCGCTGTACTCGCGCTCGGCGGGCAGACCCACCTCGATGATCTCGGCGACGGTGCCCGGACGCGGACTCATCACCACCACCCGGTCGGCCAGGTAGACCGCCTCGGAGATCGAGTGCGTCACCAGGATCACGGTGGTTCCGGTCTCCCGCCAGATCCGGTTGAGCTCCATGTTCATCTGCTCGCGCGTCAGTGCGTCCAGCGCGCCGAACGGTTCGTCCATCAGCAGCACCGGCGGTTCATGGAGCAGGGCCCGGCACAGGGCCACCCGTTGCTGCATTCCGCCGGACAGCTCGTGGGGGTAGGCGTTCTCGAAGCCGCCGAGGCCCGTCATCCGGATCAGGGCATCGGCCCGCTCGCGTGCCACCGCCGGAGCCATCTTCCTGATCTCCGCCTGGAGCAGGATGTTGCGGAGCGCGGAGCGCCATTCGAGGAGAGCGGCGCGCTGGAACACGTAACCGATGTCGTGGCGCGGCCCCTTGACCTGCTCCCCGCCGACCCTGACGTCACCCGCGGACGGGTTCAGCAGTCCGGCGACCAGCTTGAGCAGCGTCGACTTGCCGCATCCCGAGGGGCCCACGACGGCGACGAATTCGCCCGGCGCCACATCGAGCGACACCCCCTGGACCGCCGTGACATCACGGTCCCTGCCGCGGAACCTGACCGAGACGTCCGTCAGTCCGACGGCCGGGGTGCCCTTCGCGGCTCCGTCCGCCGTCCGCTGCCGCGTCCTCGCGTCCTCCTTCGACATCGTCATCCCTTCAGCGCCGACTTCTGGTCCCAGTAGTCCGACACGGCCTTGGGCTTGCTGACCATTCCCGCCTCGGCGAAGACGTCGACGGTCTGCTGCCAGTCGGCGTCGGTGTTGACTCCGGGTGCCTTGCCCTGGGTCGAAGCGGTGTGCAGCAGGGTGAGCGTCGTGGCGAACTGCTCCGCCAGGACGGTCTTCGGCGGCAGTTGCTCCGAGGCGCCCTCCATCGAGCTGACGGCGGGCTCCGGGGCCTTCTCCGCCGCCGCCCACGACTCGCTGACCGCCTGCACCATGCGCTTGGCGAGATCGGGCTGGGACGCGAGGATCTTCTGACCGGCGAGCAGGCCGTTGGAGTAGAAGTTCAGCCCGTGCTCGGAGAAGCGCAGATACGACACGGGCTTGTCGGCCTTGTGCTGCATGGTGGGTCCCTGGTCGCTCGCATAGCCGAGCAGACCGTCGGTCTTCCCCGAGATCACCGCGGCGATCTTGCCCGCCGGGTCGGTGTTCTGGACCTTGACGTCCGAATCACTCAACCCGTTCTTCTTCAGGAAGATCGGGAAGGTCTTCGACAGCGCGTCACCCGCGGTGCCGGCGATGGTTGTGCCCTTGAGATCCGCGGGCGTCTTGATGCCCTTGGCGTCGAAGGACTGCACCGAGGCGGGGGTCGTCTGGAGGAAGACACCGAGACTCTTCACCTTGACGCCGCTGTCGACCCCGGCGAGCAGCGCGGGGGTGTCGGCCCAGCCGAAGTCGGTCTGCCCGGCGGCGGTCGCCTGCACCGTCTTCTGCGAACCCTGGCCGGCCTGGATCTTCAGGTCGATGCCGTGCTTCTCGAAGATCTTCTGCTGCTTGCCGTAGTAGAACGGCGCGTGCTCGCCGTACGGATACCAGTTGAGTGTCAGCGTGACCTGGTCGAGCTTCTTGCCGGAGTCGCTGGTGGTGGTCGCCGGATCGTTCCCGCCGCAGGCGGTGACCATCAGGGCAAGGGGGACGACACCGATCAGGAGTCTGCGCGCATGCATGGGCTTGGCCCTTCTCACGACGAGGTCAGTACGAGGTGGTGGCAGAGGTTTCCCTGCGGCTGGCGTGCCACGGGAGCAGGAGTTTCTCGGCGATCTCGACGGCGACGAAGAGCACGACGCCGATCAGGGACATCACGAGCAACCCGGCGAAGAGCATCGGGGTGTCGAGATTGCCGTTGGCCTGGAGGATGACGTAGCCGAGTCCTTCGTTGGCGCCGACGAACTCGCCGACGACCGCGCCGGTAACGGCGAGCGTGACCGCGACCTTGAGCCCCGAGAAGAGATGCGGCAGCGAGGCCGGGAAGCGGATCTTCACGAAGGTCTGCCAGGGTTTGGCGCCCATCGTCGCCGACAGCTGGAGCATCTCCGGGTCGACCGCCTTGAGCCCGGTGACCATGGAGATCACCACCGGGAAGAAGGCGATGAGGACAGCGATGAGGATCTTCGGCGCGATACCGAATCCCAGCCAGACGACGAACAGCGGGGCGATCGCGATCTTGGGGACGACCTGTGCGAAGAGCAGGATCGGATAGAGCGTCCGCTCGACGGTCGACGAGTAGACCATGATCACGGCCGCCAGTACGCCGACGGCCACAGCGATGAGGAAGCCGAGCAGCGTTTCGTAGGTGGTCACCCAGGTGTGCTGCCACAGATAACTCGTCTTGCCGGTCAGCACGTCGAGCGTCGCGCCGGGTGACGGTACGAGATACGGCTCCACGAGCTCGGCCGCCGCGATCACCCACCAGACCGCGAAGCAGGCCAGCAGCAGCGCGACTGGACGCCAGCTCTGCTCGGCCGCTCGGGCGAGCCGCTCCCCCACGGAGGGCCCCGCGCGCCGGGTGACTCCCGCGATCTCTGCGGGGCTCTTGGCCAAAGCGCTCTGGCTCACTGCAAACTCCCTGCATTCGTAGGCGAGTTGTTGATTGCCGGGTAATTTTCAGGTGCCTGAGAAGGCGCTTTCAGAAAGCGCTTTCTGGTAAGGTCTGGCCACGCTAATGACTCATGGCGCGCAGGGTCAATAGGTCGTCCCGAAGTTCGGGGCTCTGCCACCACCGCACCCTCGGGGGTCGAGTTGAGTGAACAGGAAGCACCGGACCGGCCGGTTCCGCCGGACCGCGTACGGACGACGCATGTGACCCTCGACGCCGTGGCCCGCGAGGCCGGGGTCTCGCTCGCCACCGCGTCGCGTGCGCTCAACGGCACCACCCGGGTCCGCGACGACCTGCGGGAGCGGGTGCGCACCGCGGCCGGCCGGCTCGGCTACATCCCGAACGCCCACGCCCAGGTTCTGGCCGGCGCCGGCAGCAACCGTACGGTGGGCGTCATCTGTCACGACGTCAGTGACCCGTACTTCGCGGGGGTGGCCAGCGGCGTGATGCGGGCGGCGGCCGAGCAGGGCCTGCTGGTGATGCTGGCCTCGACCTTCCGTGAGCCGTCGCGGGAGATCGCGTACGTGTCCATGCTGCGGGCCCAGCGAGCCCGGGCGATCCTGCTGATCGGCTCCGGCTTCCAGGACCGGGAGTGGGAGCGCGCCATGGACGCCGAGCTGGCACCGTACGTACGCGTCGGCGGCCGGGTCGCCGTGGTCAGCCGGCACCGCAGTCTGCGGGTGGACACCGTACAACCGGAGAACCGTTCGGGTGCGGCCGCGCTCGCACGGTCGCTGGTGGCGCTCGGGCACCGGAGGTTCGCGGTGCTCACCGGACCTCCGTCGCTGACGACGGTCTCCGACCGGCTCGCGGGATTCCGGGAAGGGCTCGCGGAGGCGGGTATCGCTCTCGAGGTGGTCGTGGAGGGCGCGTTCACCCGGGAGGGCGGCCATGAGGCCGCGCGCCGGCTGCTCGCCCGCGAAGGCCCCCGGCCGACGTGTGTGTTCGCGGTGACCGATGTGATGGCTGTCGGCGCGCTGGCCGCGCTCCGGGAGGAGGGGCTGGAGGTGCCGGGGGACATGTCGCTGGCAGGGTTCGACGACATCCCCCTCGTACGGGAACTGTCGCCGCCGCTCACGACCGTGGCCCTGCCGCTCACCGCGATGGGCGAGAGCGTGATCGCGCTGGCTCTGCGCGAACCGGGGGGCGGGCAGCACCGTTCGCGGGTGGTCCGCATCGAGGGCGAGGTCGTCCTGCGTGCCAGTACGGGCCGGCCGCCGGCGGGGTGACCGGCGGGTTCAGCCGCGGGCCCCCTCCCTGCGGTCGATCTGCCCGACGAGTTCGCGCGCCAGCAGCTTGATGGTGTCCAGCCCCGCCCGGCCCCAGGGGCGCGGCACGGTGTCGACGGCGCAGACCGTACCGAGCGCGATGCCCGTGCGGTCGATCAGCGGAGCTCCGAGGTAGGAGCGGATTCCCATGTCGTCGACGACCGGATTGCCGGCGAAGCGCGGGTAGTCGCAGACGTCCTCCAGCACAAGGGCCTTGCGCCGTACGAGGACATGCGGGCAGTAGCCGTGGTCCCTGGCGAGATGGCGGATCCTGCGGCCGCTGCCCGCTGCGGCCGCACCGAGGCCGGACCCCTTGCGGGTGCCGGCCGGGGTGTGCAGCCCGGCGAAGAACTGCCGGTTCTCATCGATGAAGTTGACCATCGAGAACGGCGTCGCGGTCACTTCGGCCACCCTGTCGGCGAAGGCGTCGAAGCTGTCGAACGTCGTGTCGGTGCGCTCCCCCAGCCCGAGTCCGCGCAGCCGTGCGCCCCTGGCAGGCCCGTCCCGGTCGACCGGTGTGAGCAGGGGCCGTTCGGTCCCGTAAGGGATCACGAACGGGCCCCGAAGCCGGAGAGCGGCGCCGGGGCGGTGGCGTTGATGAGGTGCTGGACCAGGGTGACGAGCGCCCCGGTGCCCGAGCTGGCGATCCTGGCGTCGCAGAGCACGACCGGCACCTCGGGTCCGAGGTCGAGTGCGGCCCGCACCTCGTCGGGTTCGTAGCGGTAGGCGCCGTCGAACTCGTTGACCGCGACGACGAATCCGATGCCCCGCCGCTCGAAGAAGTCGACTGCGGCGAAGCACTCGGCGAGCCGGCGTGTGTCGGCCAGCACGACAGCTCCCAGCGCGCCCTTGGAGAGTTCGTCCCACATGAACCAGAACCGCTCCTGGCCGGGCGTGCCGAAGAGGTAGAGCACATGCTGGTCGGAAAGGGTGATCCGGCCGAAGTCCATGGCCACGGTGGTGGCCGTCTTGGACTCGATGCCCTCGAGGTTGTCGGTCCCCACGCTGACCTGGGTCAGTAACTCCTCGGTGCTCAGCGGCGCGATCTCGCTGACGGCGCCCACGAACGTCGTCTTGCCGACGCCGAATCCCCCCGCGACCAGGACCTTGAGGGCCACGGGAAAGTATTCGGAGCCTCGGGTGCTGTCAGAGCTGTCGTCGTAGACCATCGAGCACTGCCTCCAGCAGAGATCGGTCGGTGGGCATGTCATGGAATGCGGGGGCGTGCGCGGTGACCGCGCCGCAGTCGACCAGGTCGGACAGGAGGACCTTGGTGATGACGGCGGGCAGCCGGAGATGGGCGGCGATCTCGGCCACGGAGGTCGGGCCGCCGCACAGCTCCAGCGCCACGGTGTGCTCGGGGCCGAGGTGTACCTGCGGGTCGCTCCCCGTCGCCATCACCAGGGACAGCAGATCGAGCACGGTGGTCGGCCGCGTGCGGCCGTTGCTCACGGTGTACGGGCGGATGAGCCGGCCGGCCGCGTCGTCGAGCAACGGCCCGTCCTGCGGGGCCGGCACTCTCACAGCCCCGGGGTGAACGGTGCCCCGGCGGTTTGCCGGAGCGGGGTCGCCAGGTACGGGCGGACGCTCTTGACCAGCATGGCCATCTCGTAGCCGAGCACGGCGGCATCCGCCTCACGGCCGGAGAGGACGGCGAGACAGGTTCCGGATCCGGCGGTCGAGACGAACAGGAGCGTCGAGTCGAGCTCGACCACGACCTGCCGCACATCGCCGTTGTCACCGAACCGGGCGCCGGCGCTGCGGCCGAGGGAGTAGAGACCCGCGGCCAGGGCGGCCATGTGGTCGGCGCTGTCGGCGTCCATGCCGTGGACGGATTTCACCAGGCCGTCGGCCGACAGCAGGACCGCGCTGCGCGTGTAGGGAACGCGCTGGACCAGCCCGCTCAGCAGCCAGTCGAGGTCCGAGACCTGACCGGACGGCATGTCGCTCGTCATGGTGACTCCTTGAAGGTGTTCTCGGTTCGTGGATCCGATTCGGGCAGCCGGAGGCCCGGGAAGTCCTCCCCGGGCGGCTCGGCACCGGCCTGCGTGGCCGTGAGGCCGCGGACCGGCAGCGGGGCCGGGGCGTGGGTCCGCTGCGCACCGACGGACGGGAAGTGACCTGGCGTCGTCACGGGCCGGGTGTCCGGCGTCGCGCGCAGCGGGGAGCCGTCGGCGGGGTCGTAGGAGGGTGCGGGCTCCGGGTCCTCGGCCGACTGGGCCTCGGCGAGGTCGACCCCGCGCCGGAAGGCGGCCATCAGGCCCGGGTCGTGCAGGGCGTCCTCGTCCTCGGTACGGGGGACGGGGGCCTCCCTCAGTTGCGGTACCAGGTGCTCCTGGTTGCTGCGCCTGGGGAGTTGGGGACGGCCCGGAGCGTCTGCGACGGCACCGGGCGCACTCGTGGCCGCCCCCGCACCGTCCTGGGGCGGGGCCGCCGTTCCGGTACGGGCAACGTTGTCCGGGAAGAAGCTCGCTCCGGGCGGGGACGCGGCAGGGTTCGGGCCGTCGACCCGCTCGGCACGGAGCGGCAGCGGGGGCCCCTCTCCCGTGCGCCGTGTCTGCCGGGGCGGCTGGTCCAACCGGGGTGGCGCCTGAGCCGCCTGCGGCAGAGGGGCCGGGGCGGCCTGCGGCAGTGGGGGCTGGGCCGCAGCCGGGGGCAGCGGGGCGGCGTCCTGGGCGGGGGGCCGGTGTACGGCTCCGAGCGGCGGAACCGGCGCTGCGCCTTCCCGCGCCGCGGTCTCGTCGTCGATGCCCAGGAGTACCTGCGGCAGCACGAGTACCGCCTGCGTGCCGCCGTAGATGTTGCTCTGCAGGCGTACGGCGATGCCGTGTCTGCGGGCCAGGGACGCGACGACGAACAGCCCGATCCGGCCGTCCTGGAGCAGATGGGCGACATTGACCTGGTCGGGGTCGGCGAGCAGTGCGTTCATCCGCTTCTGCTCGGGGCCCGGCATGCCCAGCCCGCGGTCCTCGACCTCCAGGGCGAGCCCCGCGGTGACACGCTGGGCGCGGAGCAGGACTTGGGTGTGCGGGGCGGAGAACACGGTGGCGTTCTCCACGAGTTCGGCCAGCAGGTGGATCACGTCGGCGACAGCGTGCCCGCGCAGGGTGCCGTCGATGGGCGGCACCAGTTTGACCCGCGGGTACTGCTCGACCTCCGCGATCGCCGAGCGCAGCACCTCGGTCATGGTCACCGGATTGCTCCACTGACGCCGCGAAACGGCGCCGCCGAGAACCGCGAGGTTCTCGGCGTGCCTGCGGATACGGGTGGCGAGGTGGTCGACGTGGAAGAGGCCCTTGAGCAGATCCGGGTCCTCGACCTCGTGTTCCAGCTCGTCGAGGATCTGGATCTCCCGGTGCACGAGGGACTGCAGTCGTCTGGCCAGGTTGACGAAGACCTCGACCTTCTGTTCGTTCCCCGTGCTGTTGAAGAGCTGCGAAGCCTGGACGACGGCCGCGACGGCCCCGTCCTGCGAGCGGCCGAGTTCCTGGGCGAGCAGGTCGAAGGCGTCGGCGTCGGGCGCGGCGGGCGTCGGGGTCCGCCGGGCGGGCACGGGTTCGCCGTTGCGGAGCTGCTCCACGAGCCGCTGCAGATCGGCGTCGCTCTGCGCGCTGGCGCGCCGGAGTGCGAGGCAGCGGTCGAGGACCCCGGTGACGACTCGGTTCGCACCGAGGAAGGCCGCCGCCACGGCGGCGACGGCCAGCGCCCCGGATCCGCCGAGCGCCGCCAGGAGACTGCCGGACGGGCGCACGCCGGATGACCGGATGGTGAAGATGACGGCCGCGGCCCCGCTCAGCACGGCGGCGACGGCAGGCAGCACGGCCGTCCGCAGCAGCTGTGGTCGCATTCGGGCGTCGGGGGCGGGCTGCGCGGCGCGCGGCCTGCTCGCGGCCGAGTGCGATCGGCTACCCGAACGGCCACCCGGACGGCCGTGCCGTCCACCCTCGCGGCGTTCCGGTCGCGCGGTGGGTGCGCGAAGTTGAGACATCATCGTCCTCGGTACGTGGGGCACCAGGAATCGGCATTCGTGTGGTGACACCTACGGTGGTCGGTCAGGCCAGGGTCAACGGCTGGACAGGCCCGACCGATATGAGCCCACCGTTGATCACCGGCAACACACGGTAGTCGCGTATCGCCCGTGTCCGCCGTGCAGTTGTCGAACTTGCCCACCATGCGTCCCGCTCTGGTATGAGGGGTCGCATGGGTGGCCGAATATGTCGGGCGCCGCACCCGACCGGTTATGCCGCAGTCGAACTGACACACCACGGCGGGGCGCCGCCAGAACCGTGCGCCTGCCACTCCTTGAATTCCGAGGCCCGCAGGGGACGATACGGCCGAGAGCCCGCCTCTTCGGCGTCCGAGGCGTCGATGTGTGACGGCGGGAAAACCGAAGAGGACCGCCTCGTGAAAGGCGGTCCTCCGCGTCGTGTTCGCTGGATCAGGTCAGTCCGGTCTCCTCGCCCGCGCGGCGAAGTGCACCGGTTCGAGGGAGAATCCGGCTTTCCCGTCGACGAAGTCGGACACCCCGACCGCCACCTTCGAGCAGACGACCCAGCTCACGGCGTCCTCACTGCGCAGCGCGAGCGCCAGCAGCGGATTCGGTCGCGGCCGGAGGTAGCCCGTGGCCGCGATCTCCTCCAGAAGGGCGTCGTCGGCCGACTCCAGACTGAGACCACGAAACGTGCGGCCGATGTTCATCCGCTCCACCGCCTCGAACCGGATACCGATCGGCTCCGCGTCCTGGCCCTGGCCCGACAGGCTACGGATGAGCAGTTGGGAGTGCCCGATGCCGTAGAGCCACAGCTGGAAGGTCAGCGGACTCGACCAGAGGACCTTCTTCCCGGAGTTCTGTGCCTCACTCAAACGGGTTCCCCACCTTTTTCCCCTTGCGGTACCAGGTCACCCTGCTCCATGCGCCGGACGACTTACTGAGCCGATACATCTCCCACCGTGTCGCCCCCTGCATCTCGGGCTCCGGCGTGAGCGAACTGCCCAGTTTGGCATACGCGACGGGATCATCGATTCCGTCGAGGTTGACGTGGATGTTCGTCTTGCCGTCCTTGAGGAAATTGTTCACGTGCTGGTACCACCAGGCGCTGTCGTCCCATTCCTTGTAGGTGGTGGCCCCCCGCTCCATGGCAAAAATGTCCAGGGCACTGTCGTCACCGTCGACTGTCTGCTTGCCCAGCGCGATGTCGTCGCAGTTGTGCACGAGGACGGGAGTCGTACCCGCGGCCACGTAGTAGGCGTGCACACCGGCGATGGTGAGGTCGTGGGTGCGCTGCCGCTCGTCGAAGAAGCGCTGCCCCGTCAGCTGGACCCTGTCGCCGGCGGGAGTGAGCAGCTCCATGCCGGCCCGCATGTCACCTGCATCGACCCACCGCTGCTCGGAATCGACCCAGAAGGGATGGGTCACCGTCGTGGTGAGGCTGGACGGCCCGTCGGTGGTGGCGACCGTCAGCTGCACGAAGTGCTTGTCGTCCTCCGTGACGATGGTGCGGACGACTTCGCGTGCCGAGTTCTTCCTGGTGCCCGGATCGGTGACGGTGACCTTGTCCCCGAGGGCGACTTCCTTGATCTCCTTCGTGGATCCATCGGCCATCAGGACTTTCGCGCCGGGCAGGAAGCTGTGGTTCTCACACGAGTCCCTGTCCTTCCTTTTCTTTTTCTCCCTCGCCTTCGCCTTCTTGGATTTCTCCAGCGCGTCCTTGGCCTTGTCCAACCTCTTCTCGGCCTTGCGCATGCGGTTGATCGAGTCGTAGAGGTCGTCGATCAGCGTGAGAGCCTTGTAGATTCTCTTGCTCTTGAACAGCGCCTTCAGCGCTGATCCGACGAAGAGGGATCCGACTTCCACCGCGGCCTTCAGGCACGTGCCCACCGATGGATTCGACGCGCAGTCCTGAAGCGCGTTGATTCCTACGATGTCCTTGACCTCTTCGATGATCTTCTCGGTCACCTGGGTGACCACCCGATCGACGGAGGCACTGTTGCTCTGTGCCGCCTGAACCTCCTGCTCCTCCTCCGAGGGCGGGGGCTTGGCGTCGCCGAACTCCCATCCGTTGGGCCCCATATGGCAGGTGATGAGCCCTTCCCAGCATTCGGCGGGAATGGCCCCGGTCGGGTCGGAGAACGTGACAGGTGAATTGTTGGCGTAGGCGTAGCCGTTCATCTGCTGGGCGTTGCCGAAGTCGATCAGCGGATCGACGGAGATGAACTTGCCCAGCACCGGGTCGTATTCCCGTGCCCCCATATGGGTGAGCCCGGTGCTCTCGTCGATGGTCCCGCCGACGAATCCCTTGCTGCCGGGCCACGATGCGGGTTCGGCTCCCCGGGCGTTGCCGTAGGGGTCGAAGCGCCGCTGTGTGACGGCACCGGTCGCCGCGTCGACGGCCACGTCACCCGTGTTGTGGTGATCCGCGGAGAGGAACGTGACCTTGTTGTCGTCGGTGCGCACAGCCACGTCCTGACCCGCGTGCGCATAGGTGCGTGTGGCCTCGACCTTGGACGTGCCCGTCTTCAGGTAGAGCTCGGTCCCCGGCAGGTACACCGTGGTGCCGTCGGTGTCCTTGCGCTTGATCCGGTCCCCGCTGGGACCGTAGAGGTAGGTGGTCTCCGACGCCTCGTTCTGCGGTGTCGTGGCGTCGTCCGGGTGGGAGACCTTGTCCAGCTTGCCTCCCACGTCCCAGGAGAGGGTCTCGGTGTTTCCGCCGAGGGTCCGCTCGTCCATGTTGCCCGCGGCGTCGTAGCCGTAGAGCGACTGCTGTTCCCCGGTCGGGGACTTCTCCACGACCTTGGTGACGGCGTGCGGTCCGGCCGGGCCCTCACCGTAGGTGAAGGTGCGGGTGACGTCCTTGCTCGCGTCCAGGCCGATGTCGTGCGTGACGTCCTGGGTCCGGTTTCCGATCTCGTCGTTCGTGTACGACTTCCAGTAAGCGGCCGGGCCGCCCAGTTCCTGGGCACCGGGGGCGGCGGAGCAGGCCGCGGGAGTGGAACCGTCCACGGGTGCCGTGGTACCGACCGTTCCCGTCCCCTGAGCTGCCTCGGCGCTCGACTCGGGAGTCCACGCCTCGGACAGACGCCTGTTCTGGTCGTACTGGAAGCACTGGACGTCCGGTGTGACCGCACCCGACCCCGTGTCAGCGATGGACAGGATGTTCCCGGCCTTGTCGTAGCTGTATCCGCTGACCTTGGCCGGTCCGCTCGCCGATCCCGCGATGTCCAGCGTCGACCGCGACACGCGCTTGGTGCCGCGCTCGTAGTCGAAGCTCTGCCAGACCTTCTTCCCTCCGGCGTTCTGCTCCAACTGCAGCAGTTCGGTGGTGGCCGACCAGACGGTGTCCGTGACATAGGTGGACAGGCCCGTCATCGTGACGGGCCGCTGGAGTTCGTCGTAGCCGAAGGTGACAGCCTCGGCGGACAGTCCGCCCGCGGCGGGAAGACCCGCGGACTGCACCGTGCCGTCCCTGTTGTAGGCGTTCGTGTACGTGTACGTGCCTGCCAGCGCCCCCTCGGAGGCCGGCACGACATAGGCGGTCGTCAGTGGACGGTACTGGTCGTCGAAGGACTGGACGGAGGTCGCGTAGTACTCGGTCGCGCTGGTGTAACGCAGCGACGCGTACTGCTTGCCGAGCGCACCGGAACGGTCGTACCGGTTCTCGGTGAGCTTCTTGCCACCGCTGATCGGGCCGTCGTAGGTCGCCAGAACCCGGCCGAGGCCGTCGTAGGCGGTGGTGACCGTCGTGTCGCGGCCCTCGTGCTTCACCGATACGGTCCGGTCGGCCTCGTCATAGCCGGTGATGATCGTCCCGGCATCGGGGTCGACCGTCTTCGTCCTGCGCCCACGCTGGTCGTAGTCGAAGGACCAGACGTTCTGCTTGGCGTCGGTCACGGTCTTCAGCTGACCGGCCGGGCTGTACGTGTACTTCGTCGACGTGTACGACGAGGGACCCGACGACGCGGGACTGCCGGTCTGGTACTGCCGGAGTTCGGTCACCTGGCCCGAGGCATCGGTCAGGGACGTGGTGGGGACCCCTCCCTGCGGCGGGACCACATGGGTGCGGTCGCCCTCGTGCAGGGTGGTGGTACGCCACTGCTCGACGCCCGCGACGGCGAAGATCGTAGCCGTCAGGCGTCCCATGTCGTCGTACTCGTGACGCGTCTGGGACTCGACCTCACCGTTGTGCACGATCAGCAGCTCGTCGGACGGTGCGCCGGCGGCGTTGTAGGTGTCGTACGCGGTCTTGAGCTTGCCTCGGCTGTCGTAGAAGGTGTCGGCCACCAGACGGGTGCCGCCCGGCCCTTGGGCCTGGCGCTGGCGGGCACGCATCATGCTGTCGTACAGGGTGTACTCGGTGGAGTACGTTCCGCCTTCCTCGACGATCTCGGTCTTGATCGCCAGCGGTGCGTCCTTGCGAACCAGGTAGCTGTACTTGGTGTTCGGTGTCTGGTTGTCAGCCTTCTTGCGGTCCTCCAGCCACACACCGGAGACTCTGCCGAGACCGTCGAAGGCCACATCGGTGCGCTTGCCGTTCGCGTCCCGTTTGCCCTTGGCCTGGCCCCAGGCGGGCTCGTAGTCCGTGGTGTAGGCGTGGCCCGCACTGTTGGTCGCCTTGGTCTGCGTCGTCAGACCGTTGACCATGGTGTAGGTGGTTGTGGTCGTTCCCGTCCCGGGTGTGGTGGACGAGGTGGGTCGCCCGTAGGTGTCGTAGACGTTCTTGAACGTCTGCTGGTAGGTGGCGGTCGTTCCGTTGTGCGAGGCCAGCCGCTCGGCGGATGTCTCCAGGCCGCGGACCGGTGCCGCACCGTGCGCGAGGTTGTCGTAGTAGGACCTGCTGTCGGACAGCACCTGGCTCTTGCGGTCCGGCGTTGCGGAGCAACCGACCGCCACCGTCTCCACCCGGGCCACACGGTCCAGGAAGTTCTGGGTACCGTCGGTGTTGTCCGTGTACCAGGTACGCGTGCAGGTGTCGTCCTCGGCCGCGGCGTCCTTCTGCGCCTGCGTGGCGGTGGCGGGGACCACCAGGCCGAGGTCCTCGACCTTCGTGACGCGCCCGGTGCCGTTCGTCGTGTCGTACTCGGTCTCCGAACGGCTCTCGCGCCAGCCGCCCGCCTTCAACGCGGTGAAGCCTCGGGTGACCAGGGGCTTGACCAGGGTCGCGTTGACCGTTCCCCAGTCCTTGGTCTGGGTCGCGGCATGGTGCTTCCACGGCTTCTTGACGACCTTGGTGGTGACCGCACCCTCGTTGTACACCTGGGTCTCGAGCTCGAAACCGGTGAAGTCCTCGTCGTCGGTGTACTCCGCGCCCGTGGAGTCGGTGACGCTCGCGGAGCGCGTGCCGCCGCCCGGCTTCTTGTCGCCGTTCAGGCCCTGGAAATAGGTGTAGTCGATGCGGGACCGCTGCTGGTCCTCGGCACCGCTGGTGACCTTGACCTTCCCGTAGCCCTGCCACTCGCCCCAGGTCAGGAACTTCTCCGGGGTGATGCCGTCGGCCTTGGAATGCCGCCAGCCGGCCGGCCCCTGGTAGTCGTAGCGCGTGACCATCTTGTCGCCGCCGCCGGTGCGGTCCGTCTCGACGATCTCCGCGACGACGTACTTGTGGAACCAGTCGTCGATCGGTTCGATGTGTCCGGGCGCGGCCCACTTGACCGGGTAACAGCGCTTGGTCGACAGGCCCGGCTCGGGCAGGGTCGGCACGGTGCACTCCGCCGGAGCGTAGTTGACGTCCAACTGCGCGCCCGTCTCACTCAGCACCGCGGAGAGCCGGAGCCGTTTGAAGGGCGCGATGTTGTCGCCGACCGCATCGACACGGTTGTCCATCTGCTCGCCGAAGAGTTCCAGCGAAGGCACCTTGACCGCGGTACCCACCCGGCCCTCGTGGTCGATCTTCGACAGCCACAGGGTCTTGGAGTCGTCACCGTTGTCCAGGAACTGGTGGGTGAAGGACCAGGCGTCGACGTCCTGGTAGTTCGTCGCGTCCTTCCGTATCTGGGTGATGACGGCCTTGAGCCGCTTGGTGGTGAAGAAGGTGGCCGACGTCTGGTCGGGGCCGCACTTCGTCGATGCCTTGCACTCCCGGTCGACGGGCACATCCGGCCACCGGGAGGCATTGGCCGTGGTGCGCTTGCTCTCCGCGCAGTCGAATCCGCTGTCCGGCAGGCATCGTTCGCCGACGTCGAATGTCACGCGGGCCGGGGCCTTCGCCGCGTACACCTGGGTGTCCCGCTGGCCGTAGTCGATCCGCTTCAGGTATCCGCCGCGGTCGTAGGCGGTGCCGTTGACGTCCGTCTTGCCGTTCAGGGCGTAGTGGTTGACCTCCTTCGCGTAGAAGTGGGACACCACGTTGTCGTGCGGGTCCTTGATGTAGTCGAGGTTCCAGCGCCAGGCCTGCTTGCAGTGGGCGTCGGCGAAGGTCGATTTGTAGCAGGGGTCACCGGAGTCGTCACCGAAGACCGGGACGGTCCAGGTGGAAGCGGTCTCCTCCTGGCCGGTGGTCCAGCCCGGAAGGCGGTTGAGACCGAAGTAGTACTCCTTGCTGTCCGGTGTGGTGATCCGCCAGTGCTCACCGTTGTCGTCGCCGTTGGTGGCACCGGTCAGCTTCTCGACCTTCGAACCGTCGGAGTTGGCGAGCTTCCAGTCGCCGGTCTTGTCGTCCTTGATGATCTGGGACGCACTGCCGTTGAGCATGATCGTGGCGTTGTCGAAGGCCCAGCACTGCTCGGCCGACCCGTCGTGGCCGTCCTCGGTGCAGGGCTTGTACTGGCGCTCGATGTAGCCGGATTCGTAGCTGAATCCTTCTCCCACCCAGGAGCCCTGGTTGTTGGTCGCCGATGTACGCCCGTCGGTCGACTGCGACTGGTAGGAGAGCCCGACCGTGGGAGCCAGACCTCCGGCCACCGGCACGGTACGCATGGGGTAGGACCAGGAGAAGCCGCCCGTCGACTGTGCGACGTTCCAACTGGCCGACGGAGTCAGGGAGGTTGCTCCGTAGGTGCCCTGTGAGGAGGAGCTCGCAGCGGCCAGGGCAACGAGCGACATACCCTTCGCCGACGTGGCGGAGGAGGTGCCGGTCTCCCCCGCGGACGCGGTGACCTCTGCGGTGGCCGTGTTCTCGACCGGGTCGTTGACCGTGGGCAGTGGTGTACCGAGGGAGGGACAGGCCTTGCTGCCCGGTGTGGCCACCGCCGCGCAGGCGGGAAGCTGGACCAGACGCAATCGAGCGCCGTAGGAACCGCCGTAGGCCTCCTCGAAGGCCGAGTAGTCCACGGCGATTCGGACCTTGCCGTCGACGTCGGACGCGTCGGCACGCCGGACGCGCAGGACGGCACCGGCCCCGAGGTCGTCTGCCCGCTCGGTGGGCAGGACGTCGACGGCGACCTTCGCCGGTGGAGTTGTGGTGCCGGCCGTCCTGTTCTTGGCGGCCTTGTTCTTGGCGGCCTTCGAGGGCACGGCCGTGACAGTGACGGGAAGCCCGCCGACCTTCACCGCGGGGGACGAGGCGGCACCGACGGATATCTCCGCACTGCCGCCCGCGGGCCAGGTGGCCTTGTCCAGCCGCTTGATCGAGGCCTTCTTCGCGGGATCCGCGGGCCGTGGCCCGGCCTTGGCGTTCTTCCCCTCCAGGGGGTCGCCCAGGTTCTGCACACCGGGTCTGCCCCGGCCCTTGTCCTCGGCCGGGACGGCGTACACCGTACTCCCGGCCAAGGTGATGATCATGCCCAGGACGGTCGCTGTGAACAACCGCCCGGCCATGCGCCGGCGCAGGGGCCGGCCATGAAATCGCATCACGTGTCTCCACACGTCGAAGAGGAATGGGTCGGAACGCAGGAGGTGTGCCGGCATCCGGCGTGGGATGCCGGCACACCTCCTACGGGGATCACATGTCCGGCAGCGCCATCGGGTTGGCCAGCTGCTGGATCGCGGTTCTGTCCGCCGCACCGCTGTAGACACGGACTTCGTCGATCGCGCCGGCGAAGTACTCGCCGCCGCCGCCGAGTGCCGAACGGCCCACCTGGAGACCACCGCTGGCGCCCCAGAGGGTGTCGTCGGTGCCGTGCGCTATGTCGGCGAGCTGACCGTTCACATACAGCCGGATCTCGTTCCCGAACGCGTCGTAGACGACGGCCAGGTGCTGGCCTGCCGTATCGGTGTCCGGAAGCGCCTGATCGTCGGTGAAGGACTTCACCGGTGCCGTGGCGGAGTCCGACTCGGCGACCGCGAGCTCCCACCTGGACGTCGATTCGGCGTCGTCGGCAGGCCGGTAGCGGACGGCGACGCGGTTGGCCGCCGTGCCGGGAAGGGACAACACCGTCTGGGCCGAGGTCGCGTCCGAGGCGGTGAGCTGGGCACGCGCGGTCACGGTGAAGCTCGACGCACCGGTGACCGGTGCCGTCGCTGTCGAAGCGAAGTCACCGTTACCGTCGAGCACCAGGTGGCCCGCACCGACCATCGGGAACGGATCGGGCGACAGCGGGTCCGTGGGCGCGTTGTAGATCGAGGCGTTGCCCGCGAGGGTCAGCTTCTGGCCTGTGCCCGTGTCCGCGGAGGCGCCTGCGGCCGCCGCGTCGAGCTGCCAGTAGTTCATCCGGGTCGGCTTGACCGTCATCATCTCCGCCACCTGAGCGGCGGGCAGGACGCGGTCGAACACACGGACCTCGGCGAGGTCACCGGAGAAGTTGTCCCGGTAGCCGCTCTTGGCCGTGGTCCGGCCGATCTGCAGCGGCCCGTACGACTTCCACAGCGAGCGCCGGGATGCGGTGCCCTTGGAGTCCTTGTTGATGTAGAGGCGCAGCTCGGACTTGGTCGCGTCGTAGACGCCGGTCAGCAGTACCCACTGGTCGGGGACCACGCTGACGCCGGTGGCCACTGCCTTCCACTCGCCGAGTGTGTCGACGTCGGTCACCGGGACGGAGAACGCCCAGGTGCCCGCAACCTGGTCGTAGCCGAGGGTGAAGCCGGGCTCGCCGGTGCCGTCCTGGCTGATGACGGCCATGTCGCGCGTGGGGGTGCCGTTCGGGCGGACCCAGGCGCTGACGCTGAAGCTCTTCGAGGAGTCCAGCACCGTTTCGTTGACGTCCGCGTACGCGGCGCCGGTGCCGTCGAAGCGGGCGGCCGAGTCGGCCTTGCCGCCGGGGCCCTCCACGCCGAAGGTGACGCCGGTGCCCGTGTCGGCCGAGAACGCTCCGGTCTCGTCGTGGGCCTCGGTGCTCGACGGCTCGTCGGCGAGGTTCCACTGGCCGGCGACGGGGGTGCCCTCGGTCACCAGGAACTCGTAGTGCGCCTTGGTGCTCGGGTTCTCCGCCTTGTCGACGGCGATGACGTCGACCCAGTGGCGTCCGGAGCGGGTGGGCATCCAGTTCACGGTCGCGGGTCCGCCGGGTGTGGCGGCGTTGACCGTGGTGGCCGGGGTCGCGGTGCCGTCGAACGCGTACCGGTACTTCACGACGTCGGTGTCGGGCACCGAGTCGTTCGGGTTCGGTGCGAAGGTGAAGGAGCCGTAGGTGCCGACACCGTCGTGGTACACGGTGTCGGACGGGTACTGCTTGGACAGCACGTTCGGCTTGCCCGGCAGCGTCTTGTCGTACATGAACTCGCAGCGCACGGTGTCCCCGTCGTAGCTCCAGGGGCCGTATCCGTCACCGTCGTAGGCGCGCGCGCTCCAGTAGATGACGGTGTTCTGCGGGATGGACGACTTCACCGTGTGGGTGAACTTGGTGCCGGACGTGGGCGCCAGCCAGGACGGGGTGAGGTAGGAGTAGGTCTTGGCCTCCTTGGTGACCGGGTCCGTCCAGTCCACCTTGAACTCGACCTTGACCTTGTCGGTCAGGCCGTTGCCGTGGTCGGGGTCGCTCGCCACGGCCTGCAGCTGCGGCGGTACCTCGGAGAAGGGGCGGCCGGCACCGCTGGTGCAGATGCCGCCCGGGTTCTGCGAGAGCGTCGTGATCTTCCGCGGCAGGTTGTTGTAGCTGATGGACAGGTAGGCGTTGCCGCAGACCCGCTTCCATTCGGGCAGCCGCGACTCGTCGGCGGCCCGCAGACCCAGCGTCATGGACGACCAGCCCTCGGCCGCCGCGGTCTTGACCTCCGCGGTCAGCTCGCCGGTCGCACCCGACTCGAAGTGCAGGTTGGCCTGGCTGGAACAGCTCGTGGGCGAGATGGCCTTGTCGACGGTGCCGATGTGGTCGGTCCAGTCGTCCGAGGTGTTGGACCAGCTGGAGGAGGAGGTGATGCTGTAGTTCTTGCCGCCGATGCGGTAGAGCCGGATCGGTTCGGCGGTCGGCGAGGCGCTGTAGATGTGCTCGACGCGTGCGGAGAACGTCGCGCCGAGGATCTGCTTGCCCTTGTAGAACGACATGGGCATCGTGAACAGGGTCCGGCGTACCCCCACACCGTTGCAGGACACCGGGCTGTAGTCGGTGGGGCACTTGCCGACGCCCGCACTGCCCGAGTACTTCCAGTCCTGCTCGCCCGGCATGCCGGACATCACGCCGGTCCACGCCGTGCGCGAAGTGGTGCGCTGGATCGGGTCGATGACGACCGGGAAGACGGTGTCGTCGCCCTGGAGCAGCTTCTGGTCGGGGACGAGGGACAGCTTGCCCTTGCCCACCTCGATGCCCAGCGGCGAGGTCCGGCCACCGCCGCCGGGGCCGGCGAGGGCCGCCTTCGGCGCGACCGCCGGGGCGGGTGCGGCATCGGCGGCCGCGGCGGCGAGCGCCTTCGACACCGCCTTGGGACCCTGGGCCCTGGCCGCGGTTTCCTTCACCGCGGCGGAGTCCCACATCACCGGCTTGCCGGCTTCGAAGACGGTTCCGCCGACGGCCGCGTCCTCGGCCTTGATGGCGCCGGAGGCGTCCTCCTTGACCTTGAGGCCGTCGGTCCTCAGGCCCAGATCGAGCCTGGCCAGCCTCGGGTCGGCTGCGGCTTCGGGGGTCTTGACGACCAGGAGGTGGCCGAAGCCGTCCGCCTCGGCGCGCACCGTGAGGTCGACGCCGGGCAGTGCGTCCTTGTACGTGGCCGTGTCGCCCTCGAGCGCGGGAGCGGGCAGCTTCCCGTACGGCCAGGTCAGGGCCATCTCGCGGCCTGCCTGGTTCATGGTGACGAACGGCTTGCCGGCCGTGCCGTCGGAGAAGGACAGGGCGACCGCCGCTGCCTTCGGCGTGACCGTTCCGTCTGCGTGCCGTACGAGGGTCCGGTCGATGTCGACCCACGTACCGTCCTGGAAGGTACGGACGGGGTCGGTGTACTCACGGGCCGTGAAGGTGCCGTTCGGTTCGGCGTAGATCTCCCGGCGCGAGGTGCGCATGCCGAGGATCTCGACCTTCTCGCCGCTCTTCTTGGCAACGGTCAGCGCTTCGGCCTCGGTCCGAACCGGCTTGCCGGCAGCGGCGATGGACGGCTCGGGGGCTTCGCCGGGGGCGGGGCCCTCCGACTGGGCGCTGAGGACGCCGGTCATCACAGCACCCGCCACCACTGCGGCGAGCGCGCCGCGCAGCACCGGGCCGCGTCGTATGCGTCTGGACATGCGTGTGTTCTCCAGGTCGTTCATCAACGTGCCACGGCTCCGAACGCGACGTCACCCGTGGGGATGCCGCCCTCACCGGGCTTGAAGGTGTGGGTGGGTGCGCCGCCCGATGCCGTGTTCCAGCTGAAGGAGTGGACGGCGTGGCCTGCGGCGGGCCCGTAGGGCATGCCCACGTACAGGGCGGAGGGGGTGGAGCCCAGGCTCATTCCGGCGAGTTGGCGGGAAGCGGGTTCCACCGGGATGCCCGAGCCGGGGTCGAGCCAGGCGTCGGAGGCGCCGGGCGCACCGACGAGCGGGAAGATCTGCACTCCGCCCTTCTCCATGTGTTCTTCGTCGGACTCCTCGCCCGGCACGCCGACTGCCAGCCGGGTGGTGGTGGCTGAAGCCGTGCTGTTCGGGGCGGTGTTGACCGCGGCGAGCCGCTGTCCGAAGAAGTCGCCGGCCTCGGTCTGTTCCTCGGCGTCCGCGGTGTTCTGGTCGAGCCAGTAGACCTGCGTGAAGGTCCCTGAGGCCGTGACCCGGAAGACCTGAACGGCTCCCGCGTCGACCGTCGTGGACAGGTCCTCGCCCGGGACGCCGACGGCGAGGAGGACCTCGGTCGTCGAGGTGGCGCCCGAGGGCCGGTACGGGACCATGGCGAGGGCGGTGCCGAAAGCGTCACCCGCCTCCTCGGCGCCCTGGATGATGTCCTGATCCTGCGCCAGGCCCACCAGCGGCTTGGGAAGCCCGGAGACGAGGGTGTGGCTGAAGACCGCGACACCTCCGGCGAACGGCACGGTGCCTATCGCCTCCCCCGGCGTTCCGACGGCGAAGTGCGTCGGGGTGGTTGCGAACGACGAGCCGAACCGGTCGTCCACCTCCATCTCTCCCGGCACCGGCCCGGCGGTGGTCGTGTCCTGGTTGACGCCGACGGCGGTCGCCGCGTCGGCGGAGAGGTAGAAGAAGACGCCGGCGTCCTCGACCGTCCCCAGCGCTTCGCCGGGGGCGCCGATCAGCAGGTACGAGGTTCCGGCCGCGGTCTTGCCGCCGGCCAGGGCGTATCCGACCCAGTCACCGGTCTCCCTGCCCCCGCCGAGCGACGAGGTCGAGCCCTGGGCGTGCTCCTTGACAGCCTTCCCGCCGGCGGGTCCGGCCGCCGAACCGTAGACGATCTGGACCAGGCCCGCGTCGCGGATCGTGGCGTCGTCCACGGCGAGGTCCTCGTACGGGATGCCGACGGCGATGTCGCTGCAGCCGTCGGCGTCCGCGTCGTAGACGGCGAACGAGAAGCCGAACCGGTCGTCGGGCTCGGCGCCCCCCGGAACGTTTGCCGTCTCCTGGGACAGTTGCATGCTGCCCTTGCCACCGCCGTAGACGATGTGGAGCAGACCGGCCCCCGGGACACTGTTGACCGTCCCTTCGGGGTCGGCGATCACCGTGTCCCTGATGCCGTCCCCGTTGAAGTCGGAGTCCACGCCCGAGCATCCGGCGGCGAGGGCGGTGGCGGGTGCGGTGAAAGGCGCTCCCGGACCGAACCCCAGCGCGAATGCGGTCAGGACGACTGCGCTTGCGGCGAGCGCTGTTCTTCTTCTGGCCGTGCGCCGCGGCGGGCGCATCGGACTGGTCACGGAAATGGTTCCTCCCCTGATCGTTCCGGCTCGTCGGCCGGAGGTCCCCGAAACGTCTTCGGGCATGCTTGTGACGGCGTCGGCCGGCATTCATGGATGTGGCGGGGCTCGCAGGTGCGGACGGCGCGCGAGGGCACGCCGGTACCTGGACGGGCGGGGCGGCGCCCGGGTCGCACGGGAGTCACCGCCTGATGGGTCCTGCTGGTACGCCGGCCACCGCGGCATCGTGCGCACGGCATGCGTGCGCCCGTCCGGGTCAGCTCAGATACGCGCCGAAGGCAACACTGCCGGCCGGGATGCCACCTTCACCGGGGCGCCAACTCTGCGTGGGTGCGCCGCCGTTCGGGGTGTTCCAGGGGAAGGCGTGGACGGCTCTGCTCCCGTCGGGACCGTAGGGTACGCCGACGTACAGCGACGTCGGGCTCGAACCCAGGCCCATGCCGGTGAGCATGCGGGGCGCGCGCACGGCGGGAATGCCGTCGCCGGGTGCGATCCAGCTGTCACCGGCGCCCGGCTCACCGAGCAGCGGAAGAACGTGCACGCCGCCCTCTTCCGGATACTCCTCGGTCGACTCCTCACCGGGTGCTGCCACCGCGAGGCGCATCGTCGCCGCGGTGCCCGTGGCTGACGGGGAGGTGTTGGCCGCGGCGAGTCGCTGTCCGAAGAAGTCCCCGGCCTCGGCCGCCCCCTCGACATCGGGGTGGTTCTGGTCGATCCACTTCAGATGCTGGAGGGTTCCGTCCGCCCGGATGTCGTAGGTGTGCACGGCTCCGGCGTCGACAGTGGCCGCCAGGTCCTCACCGGGGACGCCGACCGCGAGGAGCGAGTCGTTGTTCGTGGTCGAGCCGGCGGGGCGGTAGGGGGCCATCGCCAGCGAGGTTCCGTACTGGTCTCCGGCCTGCGCGGTGGTGTCGGCGCTGCCGCTGCGGCCCTGGCCCATGCCGAAGAGGGGGTCGGGGATGCCGTCGGTGTTGATCGAGGGCCGGAAGACGACGACCGCGCCGGCGAACCCCACGTTCTGGGACGTCGTGGCGATGGACTCGCCGGGCGCACCGACGACGAAGTGACGGTCCGTCGCGGCGATCGACGCGCCGAAACGGTCATGGGGCTCGGGATCCTCCCAGACGCCCGCCGAGTCCTGCGAGACGTGGGCCACGTTGTAGCCGGTGCCGTAGACATGGTGGAACATCCCCGTGTCCACGCCCTCGTCGCTGTCCGCGCCGGGCACTCCGATCACGAGGAAGGGAATGCCGGTGGCCGATGTGCCCGCGGCGACGGCGTGTCCGGCCCAGTCCTCCGCTTCGTAGGTGCCGCCCAGCCTGCCGTCGGCTCCCTGCCGGAAACCGATGGTGGCGACTCCTGTGGGCGCGATGCCCGTCGGTGAGCCGTAGATGAGGTGGACGAGTCCCGCGTCCTCGACCGGCCCGTCCGCCGCGTTGATGTCCTCGAACGGGATGCCCACGGCGATGTCGCTGCAGCCGTCGAGGTTGGCGTCGTAGACGGCCGACGAGAAGCCGAACCGGTCGTCGGTCTCGGCGCTGTCCGAGACGTTCGGGGAGTCCTGCGACAGCGCGAACGTCCCCTTGCCGCCCCCGTAGACCACGTGGATCTGCCCGGCACGTTCCTTGCCCGAGACGGTGGCCTCGGGGTCGGCGATGAGCGAATCGCGAATGCCGTCCCCGTTGAAGTCGTGCTGCGCTCCGGCGCAGCCCGCGGCGGCGGCCGCCTGCGGAACCGACAGCGCCGGGGGGCCCAGCAGTGTTAATGCCGCCACCAGCGTCATCCCGCCGACCATTCGGCCGCTCCGTCTGCCTGCAAGAACCATCGATCCAGCCCCCACCCCTGCGGCACGACGCTCATCGAGCGTTCGCGACCCCTGACTGATACCCCCGCTCTGGCCGGCCGCGTTGCACGCCGCGACGAAGCTCCCCGCTTCATCGCCCCCGGTCCTGGGACCGGGTGCAATTCACATGATCGACAGAGGTGGGACGGGACTTTGCCACGTGTTCCGAGCGCTGCGCAAGAACACATGTCCGACATTTACTTATCAGTAACAATCATGGTTCGGTCACAGCTCGTTCACAAGTAGCTCATGGCTTGGCCACACATCGCGGCGGGCACGGACAGCGCGCTCTGCAGGAAGGTCCCGACGCTCCAGGCGAGTTCCATCCCCCGGCCTTCCGTCAGCGCTCGCCCGCAAGGTCGAGTTCGCCCTGGGGCGCCGCCGACGCGCCGTCCGCCCCCGCCGAGGCACGCCACGGGCGCGCGGCGAGCCCGGACACCGAGCGCCACCAGCGCTCCGCGGGGAGCTTCCCCGCCGGCTCGAAGGGCTCGCCGGGCCGCGGGAAGGCCACCGCCTGCCCCAGTTCCTCCGCGGCGTCCTTCGTCCACTCCGCCGGCTCGGACCACGGGTGCGGGGCGAGATTGAAGGTGGCCCAGTGGATCGGCAGCAGGGTGCCGGCCGGCCCGCCGCCCTGCAGGTCCAGATGCGCCTGCACGGCCTCGGCGGGTGTCATGTGGATGTCCGGCCAGTACTCCGAGTAGGCACCGAGCTGGATCATCGTCGCGTCGAACGGTCCGTGCTCGGCGCCGATGTCCCGGAAGCCGGAGAAGTAGCCGGTGTCACCGCTGTGGTAGATCCGGTGCTCCGGCCCCGCGACGACCCAGGACGCCCACAGCGTGTGCTGCTGGTTGCGCAGCCCGCGCCCGCAGAAGTGCCGCGCGGGTGTCGCGGTCAGGCTGATCCCGGCGATCCGTACGGTCTCGTTCCAGTCGAGCTCGTGGATCCGGTCGAGGGGCACGCCCCAGCGCTCCAGATGGGCGCCGACGCCGAGGGGGACCGCGAAGACCGTGTCGGTGCCGGCCAGGGTACGGATGGTGGGCAGGTCGAGGTGGTCGTAGTGGTCGTGGGAGATCACGACGACGTCGACGGGGCCGAGCGCGGCGAGCGGGAGGGGCACGGGGTGCAGCCGCTTCGGCCCGGCGAAGGCGAACGGCGAACAGCGCTCACCCCAGACCGGGTCGAAGAGCACCCGCCGCCCGTCGATCTCGGCGAGCACGCTGGAGTGGCCCATCCAGGTCAGCCGGAGCCCCGTGGCCGGCGGCGCGGCCAGATCGGCGAGCGTGGTCGCGTGGAGGGGGACGGTACCGGTCGGCGACCTGCGGGCCCGCTCCTCCTTGCGGAAGTAGACCTTGGCGAATTCGAGCATGGAACCCGACGGCCGCGTCCGCGCCCCCTCGGGGTTCTGGAAGACCCCGTCGGCGAAATTGGGTGAGCGCGTGATGCGCTCCATCCTGGCTCCGGCCGGGTCCGCTCCGAAGGCGTCGGGCCGCAGCGAGCGGAGTCTCATGCGGAGCGAAGGCTGATTGTCGGCGCCGGTCACAACATCTCCTGAGGGAGTCGGTGTCGTCCCATTATGGTCGGGGGGTACGACGGGGCAAGAAAATGGCGGTGAACGGAGCAATACCGGCGACACCGCCGGCGGAGCGTGCGGCGTCAGGCACGCGGCTGCCCGTACACATGCTCGATCCTCAGCGTCAGGACGACCCTGCGGTCCTGGACCATCGCCCGTCGGTAGTCGTCCCAGTCCGGGTGCTCGCCCCGGACGTCCCTGTAGAGCGTGATCAGCTGTTCCACGGTCGCGTCGTGCGGATCGGCGGCGAACGGGGTCAGCTCGGCGGTGGCGTCGACGACCGTCCACGCCCAGCGGTCGTCGCTGGTCACGTGGTAGCTCGCGCGGGGATCCCGGCGGAGGTTGCGGGTCTTGGCCCGGCCCTCGGTGATGGAGACCCGGATCACGCCCTCGTCGGGGTAGTAGGCGTGGTTCACATTGGACAGCTGGGGCCTGCCGTCCTGCTTGAGGGTGACCAGCACCCCGCCGTCGTGCTCACCGACGAGTCGGAGCAGCGCTTCGCGCCCGGGTTCGATGTCCGTCATGCAGACTCCAACGTCCGCCGCCGCCCCAGGATTCCGCAGTGCGGTGCCTTCGATCTCACATGCGGCGCACCGCCGCGACGGGAGCACCCCGACCGCCCCGCGTCAGATCATCTTTGACAGGGGTGCCACCCGCTCCCAATACTGAATGACCATTCAGTACGACCGACCGAGGAGCCGCCGGATGACACCCCACTCCCCCGCCCCGCTCATCTCCCTGACCTGGACGGATCACGTCACGGGCCGCGAGGGTCACCTGGTCGTCGACCGGCTGGTGCGCGGAGTTTCCAGCGGCGGGCTGCGCATGCGGAAGGGGTGCACCCTCGACGAGGTGACGGGCCTCGCCCGTGGCATGACCATGAAGGAAGCACTGCACTACGACGCCGACGACGGACAAGCGCGCTACATCCCCCTGGGCGGCGCCAAGGGCGGCATCGACTGCGATCCGCGGGACCCCGAGGCGTACGGGGTGCTGGTCCGCTATCTGCGGGCGGTGCGCCCCTACGTCGAGAGCGTCTGGACGACCGGCGAGGATCTCGGCCTCACCCAGGACCTCGTCGACCGGGCCGCGGCGGAGGCCGGGCTCGTCTCCTCTGTCCAGGCGGTCTTCCCGCTGCTCGACGACGAGGCGGCGGCCCGCGGGCGGCTGGCGGACGCCTTCGCCGTCACGGTGGACGGGATCGGGCTGGACGAGCTGGTGGGCGGGTGCGGGGTGGCCGAGTCCGTGCTCGCCGCACTGGACCGTGCGGGCGTCGCCCACAGCGGTGCCCGGGTGTCCGTGCAAGGGCTCGGCACCATGGGCGGAGCGACGGCGCGCTTCCTCTCCCGGGCCGGACTCAGGGTCGTGGCGGTCGCCGACGTCAGGGGCACGATCGCCAATCCGGCGGGACTGGACGTGGAAGGCCTGCTGGCCGCCCGGGACGCGTACGGGACGGTCGACCGGAGCGCCCTGCGGGAGGGGGACCACGAGCTGCCTGCCGACGCCTGGCTGACCACCGACGCGGAGGTACTGGTTCCGGCGGCCGTCTCGTACACCGTCGACGAGGTGAACCAGGCCTGGATCAGGGCCCGTTGGGTGGTCGAGGCGGCGAACATGCCGGTGCTGCCGGAAGCGGAGAAGCTGCTCGCCGCGCGCGGGATCACGGTCCTGCCCGATGTGGTCGTCAACTCCGGTACGAACGCCTGGTGGTGGTGGACCCTGTTCGGCGACATCGGGGCCGACGCGGAGGAGGCGTTCGGGCACACCCGCCGCTCGATGCGCGCCCTGATCGACCTGATGCTGGCCCGCGCCGAGGCCGACGGCTGCACCCCTCGGGAGGCGGCCCACGCGATCGTCGCGGACCGGCTCCCGGTCATGGCGGAGCGGTTCGGCTGGTACGCGCGGTAGCTGTGTGAGGCGCACCCCCTCCGGGGCTTCGGCGCCGGAGGGGGTGCCTGCGTCGGCGGTCGAGGCGATTTGACGCCATGGCAGCTTCCCGCCACCTCCAATCGCCACCACTCCGCCATGACCCTGTCACTCTCGGCTCACCACCCCCTGGGAACACACGAGTTCACGAGGTGAGAATGAGACGGACCAGATGGGCGGCGGCCTGCGCCACAGCGCTCGCCGCCGCACTTGCCGGCGGGAGTCTTCCCGCAGCGGCCACAGGCGCACCCCCGTTCACGTCCCCTTCCGTGTCCCCTTCCACGGATGGCCGGGGCCGCACCGTCACCCTGCTGACCGGCGATGTGGTGACGTACTCGGGTGACGGCGAATCGGTACAGATCACCGCGATCACACCGGGTCCCGGCCGGGAAGGCATGGGCTTCAGCCGGTTCCGGTCCGACGGTCATGAGTACGCGGTACCGATCGACGCCGCCGGCCAGGTCTCTCAGGGCCGCGTCGACCAACGGCTGTTCGACGTCACGGAACTGGTCGCTTCGGGCTACGCCGACGGAGCGGCCGACACCCTGCGCGTCCTGGTCGCTGGAGCGGCTTCCGCATCGGGCAGCCCCGGCGCACCGCGGGGCGCCCGCGTCGCCGGCACCTTCCCGACGGCCGGAACCACCGCGCTGAGTGTGCCGAAGAAGTCGGCGAACGCCGTGTGGAAGCAGCTCGGTACGGCATCGGCGGCCCGCTCCGAAGGCATCGGGAAGGTCTGGCTGGACGGCAGGGTCCAGGCATCGCTCGACACCTCGGTGCCTCAGATCGGGGCGGACGAGGCGCATCGGGCCGGGCTCACCGGCAAGGGGACCAAGGTCGCCGTCCTGGACACCGGGTACGACCGGGACCATCCCGACCTGAAGAAGGCTGTCACCGCCTCGCAGGACTTCACGGATGACGGTGACGTCCAGGATCTGCAGGGACACGGCACCCATGTCTCGTCGATCATCGCCGGATCCGGTGCAGCATCCGGCGGCCGGTACGCGGGAGTCGCGCCCGGCGCGGAGCTGATCGAGGGCAAGGTCCTCGCCAACGACGGTTACGGCTACGACTCCTGGATCCTCGCCGGGATGGAATGGGCGGTCGCGCAGGACGCCCGCGTCGTCAACATGAGCCTGGGATCCAGTCGCGCCTCGGACGGCACCGATCCGCTGTCCTCCGCCGTCGACCGGCTGTCCGAGGAGCACGGAACGCTGTTCGTCATCGCTGCGGGCAACAGCGGTGACCGCACGATCAGCGCGCCCGGTGCCGCCGATGCGGCACTGACGGTCGGCTCGGTCACCAAGTCGGGTGAGATGTCGGAGTTCTCCTCGCGCGGCCCCCGCCAGGGCAGGCCTGCCGTGAAACCGGAGATCTCCGCGCCCGGCAGCTCGATCGTGGCGGCACGCGCCGCCGGCACCCTGGACGACTCGGCCGTGACCGAGCGGTACGCCTCCCTGTCGGGTACGTCCATGGCGAGCCCGCACGTCGCAGGGGCCGCCGCACTGCTCGCCGAGAAGCACCCGGACTGGTCCGGTGCGCGGCTCAAGTCCGCCCTGATCGGCAGCGCCGCCCCGGTCGACGGCACGACGACCGATGACACGGGATCCGGCCTCACCGATGTGCCGGGTGCGCTCGGCACAGCCGTTCTCGCCGAACCGGCCACGCTGGCCGCCCACTCCACGTATCCGAACAGCGCCGCCGCTCCCCAGACGCACCGGATCACCTGGACCAACACCACCGCGAAACCCGTGAGACTGCGGCTGTCCACGGGCCGGGGCGGCGCGGTCAGGACCGGTACGGACTCCGTGACGGTGCCCGCCCGCTCCACCGCGCGGACCGACGTCGTTCTCGACGCCTCGCGCGTCGAGGCCGGCACGACGTACAGCGGCGCGGTCACCGCCACCTGGCCGGGCCGCGGCCGGGCAACCGTGCCCGTGTCGATCGAGGCCGACCCCGAGACGTACACCCTCACCCTGACCGGCCCCGCACCGCGCGAGGGAGCGGAGCGCACGTGGACGGCCGCCGTGCTCCAGGACGAGAGGACGGGTGCCTCGTACACGGTCTCGCTCACCGGGAACACCCCTGAGAAGGTGACGCTGCCACGAGGCAGCTACCGGCTCATGGGGCACATCTGGGAGTACGACAACGTGGGCACGACCACGGTCGGTACGGCCGCGATCCACTTCGCCCAGCGGGTGACGGTCAGCGGCGACCGTGCCGTCGCGCTCAGCACGGAGTCGGCCCGAGAGGTGAGGATCGGCGTCGACGACGGCCGTGCCCGGATCGCGTACCAGTCGGCAACGGGCATCGCCTCACGGATCGGTGCGGCGGACACCGGATTGATCGCGCCGAGCTCCGCGGGCCAGTACCGCGTCGAGGCGGTTCCGACGACGGGCGGCACCATGGAGGGGCTCACGTTCTTCGGCGGTCTGAGCTGGCAGCAGCGGGAGGTCGACGCCTCGGAACCGGGCTCGTCGCCGCAGGAGTTGAAGCTGCTGCTGTCCCAGTACAGCATCTTCCGCTGGGTGGGTACGGCCACGGGTCAGGTCGTCGACATCGGTACCGGGCAGGACACCGATCCCGCCGCGATGGACCTCGAGGGAAAGATCGTGCTGTGGTCCCCGGCCAACAGCCCGACGGAGGCCAACAACGCGCTCTACCAGAAGCTGTCGGACGCCGGGACCGCCGCCATCGTCTACGCCGGGTACGGGCTCTCCGTCTACCGGCCCACGCCCGTTCTCTCCCTGGACCGCTCCAGCCTTCCGCTGCTGCGCGAGCGGCTCGCCCAGGGGCCGCTCACGCTGAAGCTGGACGCCGTGAACTCCTCGGCCGACGCGTACTTCCTCCACCACTCCGTCGACGGCAAGGTGCCCGCCGGAGCGGAGTGGTTCGACCGCCGCGAGAATCTCGCCAAGGTCACCACGAAGCACCGCACCCACGGGTATCCCGACGACCCCAAGGGCATGTACGCCTGGACCAGCTGGAACGGGCTCACGCTGTTCCAGCAGTCCGTCGGCTACCGCCCGCCGATGGACCAGACGCTCTACTACACACCGGATGTGGCCTGGACCAGCGCCACCTTCCACTACCAGTACGACGTCTCCGACTCCGTCTACCCGCTGGGGACCCTGAGCGGCCCGCCCACCGTCTACCGCAAGGGCCGTACCTACGGGGAGGACTGGATGTCCGCTCCCTTCAACCCCGCCCTCGGGGAGAGGGCCGGCTCCCCACAGATCACCAGGGCCGGCGACAAGCTGAATGTGGGCCTGCCCATGTTCTCCGACGCCGCAGGCCACCGCGGGGAGACAGCGCCCGGCGCGGACAGCGGCAGCACCGTGCTCGCCGCCGACGACGGCACCGTACTGGCGAGCAACGCGGCGCCCGGCCGGGCCGTCTTCGATCTGGACCGGCGCGACCGCTGGTACCGGCTCACCGTCGACGCCACCCGTACCTCCCCGGATCCGGTGACCTGGATGCTCGGTTCGCGGGTCACCAGCGAGTGGCGGTTCCGTTCCGGCCACGAGTCCGGGAGGACCGCGGCAGCCGCCCGGCTGCTCGATCTGGACTACCGGCTGCCGCTGACCGGGGTCAACGCCACCGAGGCCGACAAGCCCCTCGGCTATACGGTCGGTCTCACCGCGCAGGGCAGCCGGAGCGCGGTTCCGGTCGCCTCGCTCAAGGTCTGGTACGCCACCGACGGCACGGACTGGAAGCCGGCTGCGGCGTCCCGTGGAGCGGATGGCCGGTGGAAGGTGACCGTACCGGCTGTCGGCACCGCCAAGGTCGACCTCCGGACGACGGTGACGGACCCGTGGGGCGCGTCCCTGACGGAGACGCTGACCGACGCGTACAGCTCGGGCTGCGCCGACATCTGGTGCTGACCGGCGCCGGCTGACCGCGCCACGGCCGGTCCGCTGCCCGACTACGGACCGAGATCAGCAAGGGGACGGGCCCGCGCGGGCCCGTCCCCTTCCCGCCATGATCAGGGCGTTGGTTAGGGTGACGGTGTGGCAAGAGTGCGGCTGAGCGTGTCGGAGCGACGTGAGGACCTCCTGCGCGCTGCCGTGGAGCAGATCGAGGTCCGGGGCGTGTCCGCTGTGCGGATCGCCGATGTGGCATCGGTCCTCGGAGTGAGCAACGCACTCGTGCTGTACCACTTCTCGTCCAAGGAGAAGTTGGTGGCGGCAGCGTTCGCGTACGCGGCAGAGGCCGATCTCGCCCATCTGCGCGGGCTGATGTCACGCCGCACGACCGCGGTCCGGCGTCTTCGGTCCGCGGTTCGCTGGTACGCGCCGACCGGCCAGGCCAAGGGCTGGCGGCTGTGGATCGAGGGCTGGGCGGCCTCCTTGCGCGATCCGGTGCTGCGCGAGGTCGCCGGCGATCTCGACCAGCAGTGGAAGGCGGAGCTGGCCGAGGTCATCGAGGAGGGCGCCGCAGCCGGTGAGTTCGACTGCGACGATCCGATGTCGGTGGCCTGGCGGCTGACCGCTCTCCTGGACGGACTGGCCGTCCAGATGACGTCGTACGCGGGTCCGCTCTCCCGGACCACCATGCTGCGGTGGACCGAGGAGGCGCTCGCCCGCGAACTCGGCATCGAGCACGAGGCCCTGACGGCCTGACCGGGGTCCGCCTCCCGGGCGGGTCAGGTCTGGCGCAACGGGGCGTAGTCCTCGCCGTCGAGCCCGAACGTCCAGGCGACGCCCTCCTTCGCGGTCCTGGTCCGGGGCGGCACGCGCAGCCAGTACGTGCGGTGGCTCCCGTCCGGTTCGGGAGTGGAGTTGACGACTTCGACCATCACGACGTCCTCGTCGCCCTCCAGCGCGATCTGCCAGAGGATGCCGGTCTCGTCGCGGTGCACGGGCTCGGCTCCCGACTCGGTGAGGTACCTGTCGTAGCCGTAGTACTCCAGCATCACGCGGCGCAGCTCCGCGTTCTCCTCGTTCCGGATCCGATCGGGGGTCAGGGTCGCCAGTCCGTCCAGGAATTCGGCGGGCACCGGCATGCCTCGCCAGGCATGGAGTGCGAAGCCGTCGCGATAGGCGAGCGCCGGGCCGTCGCCGCGGTCGAGCCGGCCCGCCTCGTCGCGGTGGAGCGCCACCGGCCGCTCGCTGATCACCACGGCACGCTCGTAGGGCCACCACCAGCCCGCGTTCCTCGCGACCTCCGCCAGTCCCGTCAGCCGCTCGCCCCGGCCGTCGAAGGCGGCGAGCCAGGCCGCGTCGTGCTGGCCGAGCACCGCGTCGAGCAGTACCAGACGTACGGCGGACTCGTCCTCGGGCCGCGTGGCAAGGTCCGTGACGATGCCGGTCCGTATCCGCTCGGCCAGCGCGGCCGTGGTCTCCCAGAGCTGAGCCCCGGTGGCGGACCACAGGGCGGACCAGCCGGCCGGGCCCAGCTCGTCGTACATCCGCCGCCGTTCGTCCGCCCAGGGGCGGGTGCGGACCTCTTCACGCACCGAGCGCCCCGCGTCCACGAGCTTCTCGACCGCCTCGACGGCCGCCCTGGGCGACTGTGCCCAGATGATGTGCTCGGGTTCGGCAAGTCCTGCGCTGCGGTAGGCACGCCGCACACCGTCCTCGGCGGCGCCCCGGTCCGCCTCGCCCGTCGCCGCCGCAACGGCCCGCCAAGAATTCACGTAACTCATCGGTCTTCCCCGTCCCCTGTCCCTGTTTCCCGCTGTCCCACGTCACCCGTCACCCGACACCCGTCACCGCAGTGCGGCGCCGCGCGCCTCAGTCCGCGACGACACGGACGGCCCCCGGTGCGTACTCACGCTGACGCACGACGCGGAACCAGCCCTTCGGCAGCGCGATCACGGCGTGCTCCTCGTGCACCACGCGTCCCCCGTCGGGGAGATGGAGCAGCATCGGGCCGAAGGGTCCCGCCTCCCGGATGAGCCGGCCGGGACCCTGCACCGCGTGCGCGTGACCGGTGACTTCACCCAGCGCTAGGACCAGCCGCCCCCGCCCGTCGCGCAGTTCACCCGGTGCGTCGACGAAGCGTGCGGGCACCGCGGACTCGTCCAGTGCCACGATCAGTACATCGCCCTGCCGGTACACAGAAGTCTCCCCTCCGTGACGGCACCCGCTGTGCCGGCCACGGTGAAAACGCTACGGCGCGGGTCTGACAGTCGGCCGCCGCCCGGTGGTGCGGCGGGCCCGCTCACGCGGCTGTCAGTGGGGCTTGATACACCTTGGCGGACATCAACCGTCCGTCCTCAGTTTCAGGAGCTCAGCACCATGTCCCAGGTGAGCTATCTGCCCGAACTGCTCGGCCTACCGGCCGTCGATTTCCAGCACGAGACCGACGCCGCCGTGCTGCCGGCAGCTGATGAGGCGGCCTGGCGCATCAGCGTCAACCCGTTCGATCCGGACGAGACCCACACCTGGGAGCAGGAGTTCACGGCCTTCCTCGACGCCGTCGATCCGGCCGGGGTGAAGGCACTGATCATCGGGCAGTGGGGCGAGACGTACGAGGAGGACTCCTCCTACCCCGTCGGACTCGTCGTCGCGGCGGCCGACCGGCTGACGTCACTCGAAGCCGTCTTCGTCGGTGACCTGGAGATGGAGGACGCCGAGATCTCCTGGATCGAGCAGTCGGACGTCACCGCTCTCCTCACGGCCTTTCCCGCCCTGACCGAGCTGGGTGTGCGTGGTGGCACCGGTCTGCTGTTCCCGCCTGCCAAGCACGGGTGTCTGCGGGCGCTCACCATCGAGACGGGCGGCCTGCCCGCGGATGCGCTGCGCGGCGTGCTGGACAGCGAACTGCCCGCGCTGGAGCGCCTCGACCTCTGGCTGGGGGTCTCCGCGTACGGGGGCGACGCGGATGTGGCGGATCTGGCGCCGCTGCTCACCGGCACCCGCTTCCCCTTGATGCACCACCTCGGCCTGCGCAACAGCGAACTGCAGAACGAGATCGCGGCCGCAGTCGCCTCGGCCCCGGTCGTGGCACGGCTGCGCACGCTCGACCTGTCCTGCGGCACGCTCGGGGACGAGGGCGCGGCCGCGCTGCTCGAAGGCCAGCCCCTCACCCATCTCACCACTCTCGATCTGCACCATCACTTCCTGACGGAGCCGATGGAGCGCCGCGTCGCCGAAGCCCTCGAACCGCACGGTGTGCGGGTCGATCTGACGGGGCGCAACGAGCCGTGGGGCGACCGGGGCGTCGAAGGCCGCTACACCGCGGTCGCGGAGTGATGGCGCGATGAGCGATATCGAGCACCCCGACACCTTCCACGGCCTTCCCGTCCTCACCCTGCCCCGTCCCGACGAGTCGCGTGCTGAGGTACTGCCCCCGGCGGACTCCGTGGCCTGGCGGCTGGACTGCGGCTGGGAGGGACTGACCTTTCCGGAACTCTGGCAGCACTTCCTCGACACGGTGGACACGTCCCGGATCCGGGCGCTGGTCATCGGCCCCTGGTGGCCGGACGACTACACCTCCCTCGCACCGGTGGTGGAGCGGATCGCCGCGGACGCGGGTCGCTTCACGGCCCTGCGCGCGTTGTTCTTCGCCGATGTCGTCGGCGAGGAGTGCGAGGTCTCCTGGCTGGAGATGTCCGACATCACGCCGCTGATCGATGCCTTCCCCCTCCTGGAGGAGCTGACCGTCCGCGGCGGCGGCGATTCCGTCCCGGAGCAGGAGAAGCTGCGGCTGCGGCCGGTGCGGCACCAGGCACTCAAGTCGCTGAGGTTCGAGTCGGGCGGCCTGCCCGGCCACGTCGTACGAGCGGTCGGCGCCTCCGAACTGCCCGCCCTGGAGCGGCTGGAGTTCTGGTTCGGCGCCGATTGGTACGGCGGCGACGCCACGGTCGAGGACATGCGGCCCGTGCTGTCGGGCGGCGCGTTCCCCCGGCTGCGCCATCTGGGACTGCAGAACAGCGAGATCCAGGACGAGATCGCCGCTGCGGTCGCCTCCGCTCCGGTCGTCGCCCAGCTGGAGTCACTCTCGCTCTCGATGGGCACCCTCAGTGACGCGGGAGCGCAGGCCCTCCTCGACGGTCAGCCGCTGACCCATCTGTCCTCGATCGACCTGCACCACCACTACCTCACCGAGCCGATGGCCTCCCGTGTCCGCGAACTGTGCGCCCGCTCCGGCGTACAGGTCGATCTCGACGAGGCGGAGGAATGGGATCCGGAGGACGAGGACGAGCCCCGCTATGTCGCGGTCAGTGAATAGCGCGCCGCCGCGCCTCGCGGTCGTCGGCAATCCCGGCAACCGCAGGGTCAGCCTCTTCCACGACGCCGTTCGTGCTGCCGGACTGCCCAGGGCGCGCACCGTGTCCTGGCTGGAGGTGCTGGGCAAGGACGCGGTCTTCCTTCCCGGCGAGACCGTGCGCATCGACTCGCCCGGTGAGGACGCCGAGGTCGAGCGGTTGCTGCGCGGGGTCGACGACCCGACGAGGGTGGAGGGGTCGGCCCGCTGGTACGCCGGGTTCACCTCCGCCGTTCGGGACGTGGCCCGCGCGGCGACAGCGGCGGGCGCTGTTCTGCTGGACGACCCCGAGGACATCGCGGTCATGTTCGACAAGCGCCTCTGCCACGGCGTGATGGAGGCTGCCGGGGTACCCGTGCCGGCTTCGCCGACGTCCGGGCCGATGGCACCTGCCGTGCGCGGCTGGGCGGATGTGCGTGACCTGATGGCCGGGCACCGTATGCCGCGCGTCTTCCTGAAGCCCGCGCACGGATCCTCCGCCTCCGGGGTACTGGCCCTGGAGACGGCGGGCCGCGGCCGGGTGCGGGCGACGACCTCCGTCGAGCGGGACGAGGAGGGACGGCTCTTCAACTCGCTGCGGGTGCGGCGCTGCACGACGGAGCGCGAGGTGGCGGCGATCGTCGACACGCTCGCGCCCGACGGGCTGCACATCGAGCGCTGGCTGCCCAAGGCGTCCTTGCGGGGACGGGTGGCCGACCTCCGGGTCGTGGTCGTCGCGGGCCGTGCGACGCACGCCGTCGTGCGGACCAGCCGCTCCCCCATGACCAATCTGCATCTGGGCGGGGCACGCGGCGATCTCGACGAGGCGCGGGCCGCGGTCGAAGCGGCCGGCGCCGACTGGAGCGAGGCCCTCGCGGTGTGCGAACGCGCCGCCGCCTGCTTCCCGGACACGCTGTGCGTGGGCGTCGATCTGCTGCCCGCCACCGGCTGGCGGCGCTTCTCCGTCGGCGAGGTCAACGCCTTCGGGGATCTCCTGCCACGCCTCACCGGGCTGCCGGGAAGCGGCGCCGAAGGCCTGGACACCTATGCGGCGCAGGTCGCCGCCGTACTGGACCGAGCAAGGAACGACCGTGCCGTCACTGCCCCCTGAACCCACGTCCGCCGTCGACATGAACGAGATCGTGGGCAGCCACGATCTGTTGCTCGTCACCCTGGACACGCTGAGGTACGACGTCGCCGAGGAGCTCGCCGCCGCCGGCCGCATCCCGAACCTGGTCCGGCACCTGCCCGGGGGCACGTGGGAGAAGAGGCATGCACCGGGCAGCTTCACCTACGCCTCGCACCAGGCGATCTTCGCCGGTTTCCTGCCGACGCCCGCTTCGCCGGGCCCGCACCCCCGGTTGTTCGCGGCGCGTTTCGCCGGCAGCGAGTCCACGGCGGACGGCACGTTCGTCCACGACACCCCCGACCTGCTCTCCGGTCTCGCCGCCGTCGGCTACCGCACCGTGTGCATCGGCGGAGTCGGCTTCTTCAACCGCCGCCCGCCCCTCGGTTCGGTGCTGCCCGGGATGTTCCAGGAGAGCCACTGGGAGCCGGAGTTCGGTGTCGCCTCACCCACCTCCTTCGAGGCCCAGGTGGCACGCACCGAACAGGTCGTCGCCGAACTCCCCGAGGACCAGCGGCTGTTTCTTTTCGTCAATGTGTCGGCACTGCACCAGCCGAACTGGTTCCACCTCCCCGGGGCCACCGCCGATGCCGGTGACTCCCGGGCCACCCATGCCGCGGCCCTGGAGCACGTGGACCGGCACATCGGGCGTCTCTTCGCCGCCGCGAGCAGCCGCCGCCGGTGCTTCGCGATCGTCTGCTCCGACCACGGCACGGCCTACGGTGACGACGGGTACACCGGTCACCGGCTCGGTCACGAAGCGGTCTGGACCGTGCCGTACGCCCATTTCCTCCTCGATCCGGGGGCATCTCGATGACCTTCACCAACAGCACCGGGCCCTACCGGAGTTACGTCTACGCCTATCCGCACAAGACGGCCTACCGCCCGCTCGCCGGTCACCCGGCCGGGCGGCCCCTGCTGCGCGAGCTGTGGGCGGCCGAGCCGAAGGACGCGCTCTCCCTCTATCTCCACATACCGTTCTGCGAGATCCGCTGCGGCTTCTGCAACCTGTTCACCCGGATCGGCGCCCCCGATGAGCTGACGACGCGCTACCTCGACGCACTGGACCGGCAGGCCACCGCGGTCCGGGACGCCCTGGGCGACGAGGAGCAAGTACGTTTCGCCGCCGCCGCGTTCGGCGGTGGCACTCCCACGTTCCTCACCGCCGGCGAGCTGGAGCGGCTCTGCGACATCGCGGAGAAGCGGATGGGCGCCGACCTGCGGTCCGTACCGCTGTCGGTCGAGACCTCGCCGGCGACGGCGACGGCGGACCGGCTGGCCGTTCTCGCCGATCGCGGGACCACCCGGATCAGCATCGGTGTGCAGAGCTTCGTCGACGCGGAGGCCCGCGCCGCGGTCCGCCCGCAGCACCGGTCCGACGTGGAGGCCGCCCTCGGCCGGATCCGCGACGCCGGCATCCCGGTCCTCAACATCGATCTCATCTACGGCATCGAAGGACAGACCGAGGAGAGCTGGCGCACCTCACTGGACGCCGCCCTGGCCTGGCGTCCCGAGGAGCTCTACCTCTACCCGCTGTACGTGCGCGCCCTCACCGGTCTCGGGCGGCAGGGAGCGGCGGCCGGGGCAGCGGACGGGGCGGACCCCGCCTGGGACGAGCAGCGGCTGCGCCTCTACCGCGCGGGCCGCGACCACCTCCTGGCCCACGGCTACGAGCAGGTGTCGATGAGGATGTTCCGCCGCACGGGCGCGCACCCGGCGGGCCCGGACGACTACGCCTGCCAGACCGACGGCATGATCGGGCTCGGCTGCGGCGCCCGCTCGTACACCTCCTCGCTGCACTACTCCTTCGACTACGCGGTGGAGATGCGCGAGATCCGGGGCATCATCGACGGCTTCACGGCCACCGAGGACTTCTCGCGCGCCGAGGTCGGACGGTACGTCGACGGCGACGAGGCGCGCAGGCGCCACCTCCTGCAGTCGTTGCTCCAGGCCGAGGGCATGCACCACGACGGATACCGCGAGCGCTTCGGCACCGACCCCTTCGGGGACTTCCCGGGGGAACTCGGCGCCTTCGAGGAGCGCGGCTGGCTGGACGGGGCCGCGGGCCCCGGCCTGCTGCGGCTCTCCCCCGAGGGCCTCGCCCACTCCGACGCGCTGGGCCCCGAGCTGTTCTCCCCCGCCGTACGGGCCGCGATGGCCGCGTACGAAGTGAAATGAGCCCTGTGACGCCGACGCCTGCGGACCTGACGATCCTGTACCGGGGCCCGCTGGCGTCGTGCGACTACGACTGCCCCTACTGCCCGTTCGCCAAGCGGCGGGACAGCGGGGAGCAACTGCGCGCCGACCGTGCGGCTCTGGAACGGTTCACGGCGTGGGCCGCCGCTCAGACCGGCGAGCGGTTGTCGGTGCTCTTCACGCCGTGGGGCGAGGGGCTGGTCCGGTCCTGGTACCGGCACGCTCTCGTCGAGCTGTCCCGGCTCCCGCACATCGGCCGGGTCGCCATCCAGACCAATCTCGGCGGCCGCACCGGCTGGCTGGCCGATGCCGCACGGGACAAGGTCGCCCTGTGGTGCACGTACCACCCGGGCCAGACGCCGTACGAGCGGTTCCTCGGCAGGTGCCGGGAGCTGACCGCCCTCGGGGTCCGTTACAGCGTCGGTGTCGTGGGGCTGGACGCCCATCTCGACGAGGCCCGGCGACTGCGCGAGACGCTGCCCCCTGAGGTGTACCTCTGGGTCAACGCCGCCGAGGGGCACACGTACACGGACGAGGAGGCGGACCGCTGGACGGCCCTGGACCCCCTGTTCCCGTACAGCCGGCATCCGCACCGCTCGGCCGGGATGCCCTGCCGGACGGGTGAGTCGGTCGTCTCGGTGGACGGCGACGGCACGGTGCGCCGCTGCCACTTCGTCCGCGCCGAGCTCGGCAACCTCTACGACGGCAGCTTCCGGCGCTCGTTGGGTCCGCGTGGCTGTCCGCTCGATGTGTGCGACTGCCACATCGGCTATGTGCACCTGGAGACGCTGCCGTTGTACGACGTCTTCGCGGGCGGAGTGCTGGAGCGGATACCCGCGGGCCCGGTACGGGTACCTACCGCGGACACGCTCCGTGGAGCGGTACCGCGGCGCTCGCTGCCCGTCGTCACTCGCTGAGCGAACCGAGTGCGCTGAGCGCACTGATCACAGGCGTCGGAAACGCGTGTGATCAGTGCGCTCGGAGGTGCTCAGAGCGGGAGCAGGTCGGGGCGCTTGGCCTCGACGTGGTCACCGGAGGACTCACCGCGTAGGCGCCGGCCGATCCACGGTACGAGGTACTCGCGGGCCCAGGCCATGTCGTCGCGGCGCACCTCGAGTGCCCCGCGGTGTACCTGCGGTGGCCACAGCTGGTCGGGGTCGGCCGGCACATCGAGGCCGAGGACCTGGGCGGCGCGCAAGGCGACCCGGGTGTGTCCCTCCGCCGAGAGGTGCAGCCGGTCGTTGTCCCAGGCACGCCTGTCCTGCACGGACCGGAGCGACCACAGGTCCAGGACCGGGCAGTCGTAGCGGTCGGCGATGGACCGTACATGGGCGGTGTACGTGGCGATCTTGCCCCGCAGGTGCCGGAGCACCGGAACGCCGCGGGTGTCGAAGCCGGTGGTGATCATGACGGTGCCGACCGAACGGGTCAGGTCGGCGACCGCGCGCTCGAAGCGCTCGGCCACGTCGTCCGGATCGCTACCGGGCCGGATGATGTCGTTGCCGCCCGCGCAGAAGCTCACCAGATCCGGTGCGAGTTCCTTGGCGCGGGGGACCTGCTCCTCGACTATCTGGTCGAGGAGGCGTCCGCGTACGGCGAGATTGGCGTACCGGAAGTTCCCGTGCGGGCCGTCCGCGGGGCCGGCCGCTGCATCGGGGAGGGGGAGCTGGTCCGCCAGAATGACCGCGAAGCGGTCCGCCCAGCCGACGAGCGTCCCGTCGGGGCCGGGGTCTCCGACGCCCTCGGTGAAGCTGTCGCCAATCGCTGCGTACGACCCGATGGTGCCTCGTTGTTTGTTTCTCGAATCGTCTGCCACAAGCGCATATCCTGCACCTTCGAATGTGACCTACGCGACCGTAATAAGGGGTTGACGGGTGGTGAGATAGACCACCCGGTCAGGTTTTGGTAAAGCCGGAATAAGCAGAGGGGCGGTGCGCCGCCGCGCACCGCCCCTCTTGAGCTCACCGAGCCGCCCGATTGCGTCAGATGGAGACGCCGTGCGAGCGCAGGTAGGCGATCGGGTCGACGTCCGAGCCGTAGCTCGGGCCGGTGCGGACCTCGAAGTGGAGGTGCGGGCCGGTGGAGTTGCCGGTGGACCCGGAGAGGCCGATCTGCTGGCCGCCGGTGACGGTCTGGCCGGCCGAGACGCCGAGGGACGACAGGTGGGCGTACTGGGAGTACATGCCGTCCTCGTGCTGGATGACGACCTCGTTGCCGTACGCACCGCTCCAGCCCGCGGAGACCACGGTGCCCGGGCCGATGGACCGGACGCTGGTGCCGGAGGCGGCCTGGAAGTCGGAGCCGGTGTGGTAACCGCTGGACCAGCTGGCACCGGCGACGCGGTACTGGGTGGAGACGCTGGCGTTGGCCACCGGGGTGGTGTAGCCGGAGCTGTTGCTCTCCGAAGCACCGGTGGTGTCGGCGGCGTTGGTGGCCGTCGACGCCTTCTCGGCCGGAGCGGCGGCCTTCGGGGCCGACTCCGCCTTCGAGGGGGCGGCCTTGGAGGGAGCGGCCTTGGGCGCGGACTCCGTGGTGGAGCCGGATGCCTTGACGCCGAGGGTCAGCTTCATGCCCGGGAAGATCAGGCTCGGGTTGTCGCCGACGACCTCACGGTTGTCCTTGTACAGCTTCTCCCAGCCGCCCTTGACCTTCTTCTCGGCCGCGATCTTCGCCAGATAGTCACCGGCCACCACGGAGTAGGTCTTGGATGCGCTCTGCTTCTTCGCCACGGAGGCGGCCGGCGCGTGGTGCGCCGCACTGGCCGCCGCGGGCTTGGCGGCGGGCGCGGACTGCTCCGCGGCGAAGGCGCCGGTGGCGCCGATCAGCGGAAGGGCGAGGACGGCGCCGCCGGTCCCTGCGGCGAGGACGCCGCGGGAGATCGGGCTGGCCTTCGTACGACGGTGCTTACCCTTTGCGGGCATGGGGAATTCCTCTCCGGCGCCTGCGAGGTGAGCTGTCGGGTTCGGACTGGAGATGCCCGGCCGCGCTGAGCGCGTCTTGACCCCAAGCCGTTCCGGATCACTCCGGTCGGCGGCTTACCTGGTTCCCCCGCTCCTGCCACACGTGAGTCGGTGCGGATTCCGGGCGGCGGCAGGATTAGGCGTTCCGTCCGGATTGACGGTGACCGTAAGCGAGTCAGGACGCCGGGAACAAGCCACCGGTTGCGTACCGGAATGGGCGGTTCAATTCCGCTTCCGAATTCCGGTCACACTCCGTGGATTACGGATCTTGGCTTTCCGCGCGGCGTATGGATTACCTCTCGGCAGATTCGCCACACACCGTCACGGATATGATCCCGCTCACCTGTCGCATCCCATCTCCCGTATAAGCGGGGCATGTTCTGCTAAATACACCAATACGGACATGTCATGGCCGCCACCCCCGGCCACCGCGACCGGGAAGGCACCGGAGGGCGAAACGATTGCCCGATGAATCCATGTCGTATCGTCGCGGGCGTGCCCCTGTCGGCGAGCGGCGCCGACGCCAGACACTCCAGGAGTCCTTGTGACGCAGCAGCTGCCAGAGGTTCCGTCGACAGACGCCGAGCTGACCGGTGTCCGCAACTTCCGCGACGTGGGCGGCCTGCCGACCACGGACGGCGGCAGGGTGCGCTACGGGCGCCTCTACCGCAGCGGCCACCTGGCGCACGCCACCGAGACGGACGCGGCATTCCTGGCCGGACTCGGCCTGCACACGGTCTTCGACTTCCGCAATGCCGCCGACCACAAGCTCGACGGCCTTGACGTGGAACTCCCCGGTGTCCGGAATGTCAGCATTCCTCTCTCCGACCCGGCCGACGGCGCCGAGTTCTGGCGACTGGTGCGCGACGGCGACATCCAGCAGCTGCGCTCGATCCTCGCCGACGGCAAGGGGACGGCCCGCATGATCGCGTCCTACCGGTCGATCATCACGGACCGCACCGCGGAGCACAGCAGGGTCCTGCACGCGCTGGCCGAGGACAGCGTGCCGGCGCTGATGCACTGCGCGGCGGGCAAGGACCGGGCCGGTCTGTCGATCGCGATCTCGCTGCTGGCCGTCGGCGTCGAGAAGGAGGCCGTCGAGGCCGACTACCTCAAGTCCAACGACGCCCACCGCCGCTACAAGGTGCGGCGCAGCGACACGTCGTCGGCGGGGATGTCGGACGAGGTGATGGAGCTCCTCAACCCGCTCTTCGGTGCGCACTCCGACTACCTCGCCGCCGCCTTCGCCGCGATCGAGGAGACCTGGGGCGGTACGGACCGCTACCTCAGCGAGGGGCTGAAGCTGGCGCCCGAAACCCGCGAGAGGCTGCGCGAGCGCCTCGTCGAGGAGGCGTAGCGCAGGCGGTCAGCCTTTGCCCGCCACGGTGAACAGGAGAAAGAGGAAGGCCGCGACGACGTGGCCGGCCACCAGATAGGCGACGAGCCGGATGACGACACCACGGGGCATCTTCCGCTCGTGCGTGTCCTTGTTCTCCCGCAGGCGCGGGGTGAGCGGGTCGTAGTGCTCCGAATCGGACATGGCAGTCCTCTCTTTCGGCCCTCGGGCCGAGGTGGCCGGTGTGCGGCAGGTGCGGTGGGGCGTGGGAGGTCAGCGAAGGCGCGTCCCACTGCCGAGGCACAGCTCCGCCGAGGGGCTCTGCAGCAGGGTGTGGACGAAGAGCAGCTCGGCGCCACCGCGGTCGAGTGCCGCGATCCGGTGCGGGGTGAGCGAGTCGAAGTGCGCGCTGTCCCCCGGGTCGAGGTCGTGCACGGTCTCCCCCAGGCTCAGTCGCAGCCGCCCGTCGAGGACGTACAGCCACTCCTCGCCGGGATGGACGCGTACAAGATCACCCTGTGCCCCGTGGGGAACCAGGACACGCAACGCCTGCATCGCCCGGCCTGAGCCACCGGCCTGCTGGTACACCCAGCCGTCGGCCTCGGCGCCACCGGAGGCACTGCCGGAAGCGCCACCCGAGGCACCACCCGGTGTCCCGCCGAATGCGCCGACCGGAGCGCCCGCGAACGGGCCGCCGCGGATGATCGCGTCACGCTCGGGCGGCATCTCTCCGAGCAGCTCGGAAACCGTCGTACCGTAGATGCGGGCGAGCCCGAGCAGCATCGGCAGCGAGGGCTGTCTGCGGCCCGTCTCGAGCCGGGAGAGGTGGGCCGGGGAGAGATCGGCCCGCCGAGCGGCGGCCTCCAGGGTCAGACCCCGGTCGCGGCGCAGTTCACGCAGGCGCGGCGCGACTCCGGGCAGTTCGTCGGCCGCCCCTCCGTCAGGAGGATTCATGACTCCATTGGGCCAGGAACTTTCCTCGGAGGCAACTTTCTTGCCTCCGAGGCAAAGAGTCAGCGGTTGGCGACGGCCTGCTTGACCAGCGTCCTGCCGAAGTCCCACATCAGCCCGCCACCGCTGTGAGCGTCGTCCATGACGGCCGTGAAGGCGGACACGAAGCGGTCCACCTCGGGCTCACCGATGACCAGCGGCGGGATCAGCTTGATCACTTCCAGGTGGTCGCCGGAGACCTGCGTGAGGATCCGGTGCTTCTGCAGCAGCGGCACGACCACCATCTGGGCGAAGAGCCCCTTCCTGGCCGCCTGCAGCATGGTCCAGCGGCTGCGGAGCTTCAACGAGGACGGCCGGCCGAACTCGATCCCGATCATCAGCCCCCGCCCGCGCACCTCGTGCAGCAGCTCGTAGCGGCCGACGAGCGCGGCGAGCCGCTCGCGCAGCAGGTCACCCGTGCGGCGGGCGTTCGCGACCGTCTCCTCGTCCTCCATCACCGCGAGGACCGCGAGCCCGGCTGCCATGGCCTGGGCGTTGGAGCCGAAGCTCGCCGAGTGCACGAGCACCCGGTCCATGGAGGAGTAGACGCGTTTGAAGATCCAGTCCTTGCCGAGCGTCGCGCCGACCGGCACGTAGCCGCCGGAGAGCGCCTTGGCCACGCAGACGAGATCGGGTTCGACGCCCTCCTCGTGCTGATACGCGTAGAAGTCGCCGGTCCTGCCCAGACCGGTCTGCACCTCGTCGACGATGAGCACCGCCTTGTGCCGGTGCAGCAGCTCCTGCGCGGACCGCAGGAAGCCCGGTGGCGAGGCGTGCACCCCCTTGCCCTGGATCGGCTCGACCACCAGGCCCGCCACGTCTCCGCGCTTGAGCTCGCGCCGCAGGGCATCCAGATCACCGAGGGCGATCGCCGTGTCGGGAAGCAGGGGTGCGAAGCCGTCCCGGAACCCCGCTTCACCGTTGACCGAGAGCGAGCCGGTCGTCAGGCCGTGGAAGGCATGGGTGCAGTAGAGGATCCGGGGCTTGCCGGTGGCGTACCGGGCGAATTTCAGCGCGGTCTCGACGGCCTCGGTGCCGCTGTTGCCGAAGAACACCCGGTCCAGATGGGGGCTGTGCGCCAGCAGCCGCTCGGCCAGGAGTCCGGGCAGCGGCTGGCAGTCGAAGCGGGTCAGGTCGGCGAGCGAGGCGTCGAGGACGTCGTGCAGGGCCTTGCGTACGACCGGGTGGTGCCGGCCGAGCCCCATCACGCCGAAGCCGGCCAGCATGTCGAGGTAGTCGTTGCCTTCCGCGTCCCAGAAGTACGCACCCTCGGCCCGCTCGTAGACCTTGTCGAACCCGATGGTGCGGAGCATGCGCGGAAGCTGGTGGTTCAGGTGTCTGGCGTGCAGCTCGTAGCGCTCGGCGCCACGTTCCGCGAGGAGCTGCGCCAGATCGAAGCCCTTGGGCCCGTCGTCCTTCACGGCCTGTTCTCCCTCGGCACCACGTGCTCCGTTTCTGGCTTGCGGCCGGCGAGCGCCGCACCGATCCGTCCGGCGATCTCCACGGGAGTCAGCCCGATATCGGCCAGCACCTCACCGCGCTTGGCGTGCGCCAGGAACTGCTCGGGGATGCCGAACGTCCGCAGCGGTACGTCGGTTCCCGCGTCCCGCAGTGCCTGCCCGACGGCCGAACCGACGCCGCCCGCCCGGCTGTTGTCCTCGACGACGGCCACCAGCCGGTGCTGCGCGGCCAGCGCGGGCAGCTGGTCGTCGACCGGTTTGACCCAGCGCGGATCGACGACCGTGCAGCGGATTCCGGCTCCCGCGAGCAGGTCGGCCGCGTGCAGACAGACCTGGGCGAGCACACCTACCGCGACCAGCAGTACGTCGGGGTTCTCGGCCCGGTGCAGGACGTCCATACCGCCGATCCGGCCGATGGCCGCGACCGGCTCCCCCACCGACTCCTTCGGGAAGCGGATCACGGTCGGCGCGTCGTCCACGTCGAGGGCCTCGCGCAGTTCCTCGCGAAGCCGGTCGGCATCGCGCGGTGCCGCGATCCGCAGGCCGGGAACGACCTGCAGCAGGGACATGTCCCACATGCCGTTGTGCGAGGGTCCGTCGACGCCGGTCACACCCGCCCGGTCGAGCACGAAGGTGACCCCGCACCTGTGCAGGGCGACATCCATCAGCAACTGGTCGAAGGCTCTGTTGAGGAAGGTGGCGTAGACGGCCACGACCGGGTGCAGACCGCCGGTGGCCAGTCCCGCGGCGGAAACGGCCGCGTGCTGTTCGGCGATCCCCACGTCCCAGACCCGGTCGGGGAACTCCTCGGCGAAGCGGGTCAGACCGACTGGGTGCAGCATCGCCGCGGTGATCGCGACGACGTCCGGGCGTTCGGCCCCGATCCGTGCGATCTCGTCACCGAACACCGAGGTCCAGGAAGGCGCCGCGGGCACCACGAGCGGCTCGCAGGTCAGCGGGTCCATCGCGCCGACCGTATGGAAGCGGTCGGCGTCGTCGGCCAGCGCCGGCGGGTAGCCGCGGCCCTTCTCGGTGATGCAGTGCACCAGCACCGGACCGTGGAAGCGCTTCGCCCGGTTCAGCGCGGACTCGACCGCCGCGGTGTCGTGTCCGTCGACCGGGCCCACGTACTTGAGCCCCAGGTCCTCGAACATGCCCTGCGGGGCGAAGGTGTCCTTGAACCCCTTCTTCGCACCGTGCAGCGACCCGTACAGCGGCTGCCCGATGACCGGTGTCTGCTGGAGCACTCCCTTGCCCCAGCTCAGGAAGCGCTCGTACCCGTCGGTCGTACGGAGGATGGCGAGGTGGTTGGCGAGGCCGCCGATGGTCGGGGCGTACGAGCGTTCGTTGTCGTTCACCACGATGATCAGCGGACGGTCCTTGGCCGCGGCGATGTTGTTGAGCGCCTCCCAGGCCATGCCGCCGGTGAGTGCCCCGTCGCCGATGACCGCGACGACGTGGCCGTGGCTGCCGCGTACCTCGTTGGCCTTGGCCAGTCCGTCGGCCCAGCCCAGCACGGTGGAGGCGTGGGAGTTCTCGATGACATCGTGCTCGGACTCCTCCCGGGAGGGGTAGCCGGACAGACCGCCCTTGCTCCGCAGCTTGGAGAAATCCTGACGTCCCGTCAGGAGCTTGTGCACATAACTCTGGTGCCCGGTGTCCCACAGGATGCGGTCGACGGGTGAGTCGAAGGCCCGGTGCAGGGCGATGGTGAGCTCGACCACCCCCAGGTTGGGCCCCAGATGGCCTCCCGTCCTCGTGACGGCCCGGATCAGGAACGCCCTGATGTCACCGGCGAGTTCGTCGAGTTCCGGTCCGCTCAAGCCCTTGAGATCCTGCGGCCCCTTGATGGATTCCAGCATCGTCACGCTCGGGCCCCCTCTCTGGTCCTGTTTCAGCTCACGGTCACGGCCGGAGCCCCTGAGGGGACTCCCGCCTCCTCCATACCGTCGGCGATCTTCATGGCTTCCTCGATGAGGGTCTCCACGATCTTCGACTCCGGGACGGTCTTGATGACCTCGCCCTTCACGAAGATCTGGCCCTTGCCGTTGCCGGACGCCACACCCAGGTCCGCCTCACGGGCCTCGCCGGGACCGTTCACGACGCAGCCCATCACGGCGACCCGCAGCGGGACCTCCATGCCCTCCAGCCCCGCACTGACCTGGTCGGCCAGCTTGTACACATCCACCTGCGCACGCCCGCACGACGGGCACGACACGATCTCCAGACGCCGCTGCTTCAGATTCAGGGCCTCGAGGATCTGCAGACCGACCTTGACCTCCTCCGCCGGCGGAGCCGACAGCGAGACGCGGATCGTGTCCCCGATCCCCTCGGAGAGCAGCGCGCCGAACGCCACCGCGGACTTGATCGTCCCCTGGAACGCGGGGCCGGCCTCGGTCACACCCAGGTGCAGCGGGTAGTCGGACTGCGCCGCCAGCAGACGGTAGGCGTTCACCATCACGACCGGGTCGTTGTGCTTCACCGAGATCTTGATGTCCCGGAAGCCGTGCTCCTCGAACAGCGACGCCTCCCACAGCGCCGACTCCACCAGAGCCTCCGGCGTCGCCTTGCCGTACTTCTTCAGCAGCCGCGCGTCCAGGGAGCCCGCGTTCACGCCGATCCGGATCGGCGTACCGGCGTCACCGGCCGCCTTCGCGATCTCCTTGACCTTGTCGTCGAACTGCTTGATGTTGCCCGGGTTCACCCGCACCGCCGCACAGCCCGCGTCGATCGCCGCGAACACGTACTTCGGCTGGAAATGAATATCCGCGATCACCGGGATCTGCGACTTCCGGGCGATCGTCGACAGCGCATCCGCGTCATCCTGCGTCGGACACGCCACCCGCACGATCTGACAACCCGACGCAGTCAGCTCCGCGATCTGCTGCAACGTCGCACCGATGTCCGACGTACGCGTCGTCGTCATAGACTGCACCGACACCGGTGCGTCCCCACCGACCGCCACCGACCCGACCTGGATGCGCCGCGAAGGGCGGCGCACCGCGAGCGGCCGGGCCGGCAGCTCGGGGAGACCCAGTGCGACTGGCTCTCCAGTGGTCATGACGTCACCGGTTCCCGCCGACGGTCTCCCGCATCGCTCGCAGGGATTCCTTCAGGGACCCCATCGTGGCGAGTACGGCGGTGGGCTCGTAGCCGCAGTGCGCCATGCAGTTGGCGCAGCGCGGGTCCTTGCCCCGGCCGTACTTGTCCCAGTCGGTGTCCTCGATGAGCTCACGGTACGTCGGCACGTACCCGTCGCTCATCAGGTAGCAGGGCCGCTGCCACCCGAAGAGCGAGTAGTTGGGAATGGCCCAGGCCGTGCACGGGAAGTCCGCCTTGCCCTCCAGGAAGTCGAGGAAGAGCGGCGAGTGGTTCAGCCTCCAGCGGTTCCGGTTGCCGCCGGCGAAGGACTTCTTGAAGAGCTGGCGGGTCTGTTCGACGCCCAGGAAGTGCTCCTGGTCGGGTGCCTTCTCATAGGCGTAGGCGGGCGAGATCATCATCTCGTCGACCTTCAGTTCGTCATTGAGGTAGTTGAGGACCTCGATGACGGTCTGCGGGGTGTCGGTGTTGAAGAAGGTGGAGTTGGTGGTGACCCGGAAGCCGAGCCGCTTGGCCTCCTTCATCGCCTCCACCGCCTCGTCGAACACGCCTTCCTTGGCGACCGACTCGTCGTGCCGCTCGCGCAGTCCGTCGATGTGCACGGCGAAGGCGAAGTACGGCGACGGCGTGAACTTCTCGAGCTTCTTGCGCATCAGCATGGCGTTGGTGCAGAGGAACACGTACTTCTTCTTCGCGACCAACTGGCGCACGATCTCGTCGATCTGAGGGTGCATCAGCGGCTCGCCGCCGGCGATGGACACCATCGGGGCACCTGATTCGAGCACTGCCCCGACCGCCTGGGCGACGGGCATGCGCTGCTTGAGCACCCCGGCGGGGTGCTGGATCTTGCCACATCCCTCGCATGCCAGATTGCAGGCGAACAAGGGTTCCAGCTCGACAATCAGCGGAAATTTGTCCCGCTTGCGGATCTTCTGTTCGATGAGATACGTCGCAACCTTGATGGACTGACGGAGCGGCATGGCCATCTGGGCTCACCTCCTGGGGAGCAGCAAAGATCGGTGCCATTCATGGAAAGCCGGAAGGACAGCACGAAGAACGCGGAAAGCTGATATTCCACCGCGCACTGTGCCAATGCGGACGAGCTCATGCTCCGGAGCATCCACGACCACCCGTACGGCCGCAACCGGGCGTGGTCCGCTCCGTACAGCGGTACGGAGTGTGGCGGCGGATTCCATGTCCACCGCGATGGCGCCGGTGGCCCGCAGCGCGGCGCGCTCCGGCCCCCGGACCACATGGTCGGAGCCGGTCAGCGGGCCCGTGTGGACCTTGCGTCCCGGCACGGCCCTGGCCAGGGCATCGACCAGCAGACCGGCGCCCGTGCAGGCAGTGGTGCCGCCGGGGTCCCGGGTCTCCTCCGCCACCACGAGGTCCCCGGGGTGCATTCCGGGGGCCAGACCGGCACAGAAGCCGGAGGCGATGACCGCCGCGCCCCCGGCTCCGTCCCGGCCCAACGCACGCATGACGGCGCTCTCGGCGGCCTTGGGCCCCATGCCCGTCCTGATGACGGTCACGGGGCCGGCGCCGCCGCCGGCCCTGCCGCTGCGCAGGGCCAGGTGCTCGATGCCCAGTGCGCAGGCGATCAGCAGCGGCGTGACGGGGCCGGGAGGCCCCTGGGCCTCGCCCATCAGGCCCCCTTGCCCGTGGCGGCGCCGGTGGTCGTGCCGTTCGCGAACGGGTCTCCGTAGACGTACCGCCCGAGTGCGGTGAGGGGGAAGACCTGACGGTAGAGGTGGTAGTTGATGGAGAAGTCCCAGGGGAAACCGGTCCCGGTGAAGTACGGCTCGTCCCACGAGCCGTCCGCCTGCTGGGTCTCGGCCAGCCAGGCGATGCCGCGCTCCACGGACCTGCTCTCACGCTCCCCGGCGGCGAGGAGCGCGAGGAGCGCCCAGGCCGTCTGGGAGGCGGTCGACGTGCCGTGGCCGATCCACTTCTCCTCCTGGTAGGAGCGCAGGTCCTCGCCCCAGCCGCCGTCGTCGTTCTGGACCGACTCCAGCCACCCGACGGCCCGGCGGACCGAAGGATGGGCGGCCGGCAGCCCCGCCGCCACGAGGGCGGGCACCACGGAGCCGGTGCCGTAGATGTAGTTGACACCCCACCGGCCGAACCATGCGCCGCACGCCTCCTGTTCGGCGAGCAGCCACTCGATGCCGCGCCGGGTACGGGGGTGGTCGGAGCGGCCCTCGATGGCGAGCATCTCCACGACATGCCCGGTGACATCGGCGGACGGCGGGTCGATGACCTCACCGAAGTCGCAGAACGGCAGCCGGTTCGGGAAGGGGCTGGTGTTGTCCGCGTCGAAGGCGCCCCAGGCCCCGTTGCGCGACTGCATGCCGAGGTTCCAGCGCACCCCGCGTTCGATGGCGGCCTCGAGCCTGGCAGGGTCCGGGTGCCGGACCCGGCGCAGCGCCAACACGACCTCGGCGGTGTCGTCGATGTCGGGGTAGTTGTCGTTGTGGAACTCGAACGCCCAGCCGCCTGGGGCGAGTTCGGGCTTGCGGACGGACCAGTCGCCGGGTCGTACGATCTCCTCGCCGAGCATCCAGTCGGCTGCCCTCACGAGCGCCGGATGGTCGGCGGGCAAACCGGCGTCGGCGAGCGCGATGGTGGCGAGGCAGGTGTCCCAGACCGGCGACTGGCAGGCCTCGATCATGCGGGCGCCGTCCTCGCGCCACACGGTGAACCGGTCGAGCGAGGCCAGCCCTGCCTTCATCACCGGGTGGTCGAGGTCGTAGCCCAGCAGGTGCAGGGCGATGACGGAGTACACGGCGGGTGGCTGGATGCCGCCCCAGCAGCCGTCGTTCTCCTGGCGCTCGATGATCCAGCGGGCCGCGGCGTTCTTGGCGATGCGGCGCAGCCGGCGCGGGGCGACCCGGTGATAGGCGTGCAGGGCCTTGTCGAGCCGTTGGAAGACACCGTCCCAGCTGGCCACCGGCGCCATGCGCCCCGGCGGGTTCGGGTGCTCCGGGTCGGTGTGGAGCTCGTCGAGGGCGAACGGAGCGGGACGTACCGGCCGTTCGGCGGAGACGATGGTGAGCGGGACGATGGTCTGGCGGGCCCAGCAGCCGAAGTCGTAGATGTTGAGCGGGACCCACTTCGGGAAGAACATCAGCTCGGGCGGAAGCTCGGGCAGGTCGTCCCACTTCCACCAGCCGAAGAGGGCCAGCCAGATCCGGGTGAAGACCCGGGCCGCCGCGATGCCGCCCTGTTCCCGGACGAAGCGTGCCGCCCGGATCATGTGCGGGTCGTCGGTCCGGTCTCCGGCCAGCCTGAGGGCGACGTACCCCTCGATGGTGGCGGAGAGGTCGCCGGGGCCGCCGTGGAAGGTGGCCCAGGTGCCGTCGCCGAGCTGTTCGCCGCGGATGAAACGGGCTGCCGCCTGCACCGTGGCCGGGTCCTGGATCCCCAGGAACTGACGGAGCAGCAGGTCCTCGGCGTCCATCGTGACGTTGGTGGCGAGGTCCCCCTTCCACCAGCCCTGCTCGTCCTGTCTGCCGAGGAGGTGCTCCACCGAGCGTTCCGCGGCCCGCCGCGCGGCGGCCAGACCGTCGTCCGCGGCAGTGGTTGTGTCGGTCGGATCGCTGGCCGAGGCTGCGCGGAGGTTCGCGGCCCCGGTGCTTCCGTCGGTCGTCGCTGTCATGGCTTCCCCTTCGTGCAGTTGGTCCTCTGCTGTGCTGGGGTCTCCGTCGGCGGGCGTCCTGTTCGGGCGCCCGCCGGCGACTGCGATTCATATGAGGATGGTGATCATCTCTTTCGGACGACAACGAAGTCGGCGAGCGCGGTGAGCTGCGCCCGCACACGTTCCGGCATGTCGACACCATGCAGCGCCTCGATGGCTACCGCATGCTGACGGCGGGCTTCCTGAGCGGTCCATTCGCGACCGCCCGCCTCCTCGATGAGTGCCGCTCGCGCGGCGAACTCCTCTTCGGAGAAGCTGTCGAAGTCGCTGCTCTTGGCGTCGGCGGCGAGGAGGTCGCCCAGCCGGGCGGACGCGGGTCCGCCCGCGGCGAGCGCGGCGACGACGGGCAGGGACTTCTTGCGCTGGCGCAGATCGCTCCACGTCTGCTTTCCGGTGGCCTCCGGGTCGCCCCAGATCCCGAGCAGGTCGTCGACCGCCTGGAAGGCGAGGCCGAGGTGGTAGCCGTACGCCTCCAGGATGTCGGCGGTGCGGTCGTCCGCGCCGCCGAGCACGGCACCGATGGAGACGGCGCAGGCGAGCAGGGCGCCCGTCTTGTTGCCCTCCATCTCCAGGCACTCCTCGACGGTGACCCGTTCGCGGTGCTCGTAGGAGATGTCCTGGGCCTGCCCGTCGATGAGCTTGCGGGAGGCGGTGGTCAGGCGGCGGGCCGCTCGGCCCGCCTCGACGGTACCGAGCTCCAGCAGGACCTCGTTGGCCAGCGCGAAGAGCGCGTCGCCGACGAGGATCGCCTGGGCCGGGCCGTACACCTTCCACACGGTGTCCCGGTGGCGGCGCTGTTCGTCGCCGTCCATCAGGTCGTCGTGCAGCAGCGAGAAGTTGTGCACGAGTTCGACGGCGACCGCGCCGGGGATCCCGGCTTCGGCCGGGGCGCCCGCCGCTTCGGCGGACAGCAGGGCGAGCGCGGGGCGCACGGCCTTGCCGCCGTCGCCGTCGGCGGGCAGTCCCTGGGCGTCGATCCAGCCGAAGTGATAGGCCGCGACGGTGTCCATGGGCGGCGCCAGCCGGTCCACGGCAGCTCGCAGCACCGGCGCTGACAGGGCCCTTCCGCGCTCCAGAAGCGCGGTGACGTCCGTGGTTTCCGCCACGGTGTCGTAAGCCGGATTCGCCGGGGTCACAGACTCTCCTCTTGTTCCGGTGGTACTGCTCATGCCGCCTCCTGCAGCGGATGTTCGTGGGGCCGCCCGAGAGCCTGGAGTGCGCCGTCCGCGGCGCTGAAGCCACTGCGGACAGCGCCCTCCATCGTGGCGGGCCAGCCGGTGGCGGTCCATGCCCCCGCCAGGTGGAGGCCGGGGGCGCGGGTGCCCGCTCCCGGCCTCAGGCGTCCCACTCCCGGGGCGGGCGCGAAGGTCGCGGTGCGCTCCCGGGTGACGAAGAAGTCGCGGATCCCGGCACCGCGTGCGGCCGGGAGGAGCCGTTCGAGCTCGGGCAGGTAGCGCTTGCGCAGTTCGGCGACGGGCAGGTCGATCTCGTCCTGGGCCGCGGACTGGGAGAGGGCGAGGTACTGCCCCTCGCCCTGGAGTCCCGACTGCTCGGTGCGGTCGAAGACCCATTGCACGGGCGATCCGATGGCTGCGAAGAACGGCCTGCGCAGCACCTTGCGGTCGTAGACGACGTGAACGTTGAGGATCGGCGCGTCGGCGATGTCCAGGAGACGTCCGGGAGAGTCGATCGCCCCGTCGGGCAGCAGCCCGTGTGCCTCGCCCTGCGGTACGGCGAGCACGACGGTCTCCGCCTCGATCAGCTCGCTGTCCGTCCCGACGGCCCAGCGGCCGTCGTCGGTCCGGGTGAGCGAGCCGACCCGGGTGCGCAGCTGGGTCCTGACACCGGCCGAGTCGAGCGCCTTGCGGGCGAGGGTGTCGTGCAGGTCGCCGAGCGGGACCGCGGCCCAGCCGATGTCCGCGGCGCCCGGCTCGGAGAGCAGTCCCGTCTTGAAGACCATGGCGGCCAGTGCCATGGAGGCGTTGGGCGCGGTCGCGTTGAGGGTGGCGACACCGACGAGGTCCCAGAGCGCCTCGATGGTGCGCCCGGACTGGCCGTGCCGTCGCAGCCAGGTCGCGAAGTCGATGCCGTCGAGCGCGGGGTCGGCCGGGTCGAGGCGGCCGAGTGCCAGTGCCGCCCGCGCGACGCCCGCCTTCTCCGCGAGCGAGAGGTGCGGGTACGCGGCGAGTCCGGCGGCGAGGTGCAGGGGTACGGGAAGTCCGGTGCGGCGCAGCCGTCCGAGCCGCGGCCCTGCCTGCCTTCCGACGTCGAGTACGGGCACGTCGAGGCGGTCCTGGAGCGGGGCGAGGTGGGCGCCGTCGATCCGGTCCAGGAACCAGCGGTAGGCGGTGCAGCAGCGCAGGTAGACGTGCTGGCCGTTGTCGACGGACAGCTCGCCGCGGCGGAAGGAGAAGGCCAGCCCGCCGAGCCTGGGCCGGCCTTCGAGCAGGGTCACGTCAAGCCCGGCGTCGGCGAGGCGGAGGGCCGAGGTGACTCCGGCCAGGCCGCCGCCGACGACGACCGCGCGTGAGCGGTCCAGGTTCCGGCCACTCATGCGTCCCCCTTTCGCCGGGCGGGAGTCCGGGCCGTACGGGCCCGGGTCACGGAGATCGGAAACATCGCAGTCAGGGACGCAGCAGGCGGGCGGAGGGTTGCCCGCCGCCCGGTACCGCTCATGGGGCACATCAGACCCGCCCCCTGGCCGTCCGGCGTGAGATGTACCGCGCGTCGAGGCCCGACAGTCCGCGTACCGCCACGTAGGCCTTCTCGTGCCCGGGCAGGGAGACCCTGCCGCGCAGTACGGCCTCGGGGTCGCGTTCGATCCGGTCGAGGAGCCGGCGGTAGATGCCCGCCATGGCGGCGACACAGGCACCGCTGCGCCGGTCCAGCATCGGCAGCAGCCGGTAGCCCTCGGCGAACAGGGCACGGGCGCGCCGGACCTCGAAGTGCACCAGGCCGGCGAAGTCGGAGCCGGCCGGCGGGGTGGCCCGGTGGAATCCGGCGGAGCAGCCGAACTTGGCGAGATCGTCCGCGGGCAGGTACGTACGCCCGTTGCCCGCGTCCTCGCGGACGTCGCGGAGGATGTTGGTGAGCTGGAGCGCCAGGCCGAGCGTGTCCGCGTACTCCGCGGCACGGTCGGCACCCGGTGCGCCCGGTTCCGTCCCGAAAACGCCCAGGCTGAGCCGCCCGATGGCACCCGCGACACACCGGCAGTAGGTCCTGAGGTCGTCCCAGGTCTCGTAGCTCGCGCCGCGCACGTCCATCAGCACGCCGTCGATGAGTTCGTCGAGCCCGCCGAGGGGCAGCGGGAACCGGCGCGCCGCGTCGGCGAGCGCTACGGCCACCGGGTCGGTGTCGTCCTCGTCGACCGCGCCGCTCCTGACCCGGTCGAGCAGCTCGCGGGTGCTCTCCAGCCGGGACCGCTTGGTCTCCGGGGCCAGCTCTCCGTCGCCGATGTCGTCGACCCGACGGGAGAAGGCGTACAGCGCCGACATGGCCTGCCGCTTGTCGTACGGCAGCAGCCTGATGCCGTACGCGAAGTTACGGGCCTGCTGTCCGGTGACGGCCTCGCAGTAGCTGTATGCGGCCTGTACCGGTGCCGACATGTACGTCGTCTGTCCCTCCACGGTCCGGCTCACCCCTCTCTGTGCGCTCTTCGCAGGACAACTCCCACTTCGCGCAGCAGTCTGGGCGCGGTGGGCCTGGGCGGTCCGGGCAGTACGTCGAACCCGGCGGCCGAGATCGCGGTGAGGGCGGCTCGCCCTCCGGCGACGAATCCGGCGAGCAGCAGCTTGAGCCTGCCGTTGACACTACCCACCAGGGGAATGCCTTCGTCCAGCAGGGCATGAGCGCGTTCCGCTTCGAACGCGACCAGGGCGCGCAGCGATGCGCCCCCGGACGGTACGGCCAGGTCTGATTCACGGACATGGAAACGGGCCATGTCGTCGGCGGGGAGATAGATCCGGTCGCGGCCGAGGTCCTCGGCGACGTCCTGGAGGTGCTCGGCGATCTGCAGCGCGGTGCAGACGGCGTCGGAGCGCCGGATCCGCTCCGGGCTCGCGGTGCCGGTGATCTGCAGGACCAGCCGGCCGACGGGGTTGGCGGAGAGCTCGCAGTAGGACCGGAGCTCCGCGTACGTCCCGTAGCGGCGGATCTTCTGGTCCTGCCGGTTGGCCTCGATGAGTGCGAGGAAGGGTTCGGGGGTGAGCGCGCAGGCTCGCACGGTGGGGCGCAGGGCACGCAGCAGGGGGTGGCGCGGCATTTCGGCCGAGCCGGCGAAGACCCGGTGCAGATCGGTTTCGAGTGCGTCGAGCATGGCGACCCGGTCCTCGGTCTGCCCCGGCTCGAGGCCGAGGTGGCGCGCGTCGGCGCCGCCGGGGGCGAGGTCGCCGTCACCGATGTCGTCGACGAGGCGGGCGAAGCCGTAGACCGCCATCAGGTCGTCGCGCCAGGCGCGGGGCAGGAAGAAGGGGGCCACGGGGAAGTTCTCGTCCGCGGCCTTGTCGAGCGTGCCGGTTGCGGCGGCGTCGGTACGCGCCTGCTGGGTACGGATCACTGCGTACCGCCCGACGCGGGGACGGCGAAACCACGTCGGAGCTGGAGATTTTCCATCATTGCCGTCATATCTCCCGTTCTACACTGCTGACCCAAAACATCCCTTTTCGGACACGCCGCTCATTCTCCCGAGTGCGACGGGCTCACCAGGGGCGATGCGCGGGGGGCGTATCCCCCCACATTGCCGCGAATCAGCACCGGTACAGCTTACGTTGTACAGCGCACAAGCCCGCGCAGGGGTGCGACGCACCCCGGTACAACACTTCGATCTCCGCCAACCTTCCCCGGATTCAGGGCAATTGACGTCATCCGACGGGAGGAGATGCCCCCGGGACCCGTCGTACGTCCCCGCTGCCCGGGAGCCGGACGCCGCAGTGGCCCCCGCCGCTGCGCTCCGGCGGGGGCCACTCGGTCGTACGGGACTACTTGCCGGTCTCCCGCTCGTAGGCCTTGAGGACCTCGTCGGTGGAGCCGTCCATCAGGAGCTCGCCCTTCTCCAGCCACAGCACCCGGTCACAGGTCTCCCGGATGGTGGTGTTGTTGTGGCTGACCAGGAAGACGGTGCCCGCTTCCTTGCGCAGCTCACGGATCCGCTCCTCCGAGCGGACCCGGAACTTGCGGTCACCGGTGGCGAGAGCCTCGTCGATCATGAGGACGTCGTGGTTCTTGGCCGCGGCGATCGAGAAACGAAGTCGCGCCGCCATGCCCGAGGAGTACGTCCTCATCGGCAGCGTGATGAAGTCGCCCTTCTCGTTGATCCCGGAGAACTCCACGATGTCGTTGTACCGATCGCGGATCTCCTCACGGCTCATGCCCATCGCGAGACCGCCGAGCACGACGTTGCGCTCACCGGTGAGATCGCTCATGAGCGCGGCGTTGACCCCGAGCAGGGACGGCTGGCCGTCCGTGTACACCTTGCCGTGCTCCGTGGGCAGGAGTCCGGCGATGGCCCGCAGCAGAGTGGACTTGCCCGAGCCGTTGGTGCCGATGAGGCCGATCGCCTGGCCCCGGTACGCGGTGAAGGAGACACCCCGCACCGCGTGCACCTTGCGGACGCCGCGCGGCTCGCCCTTGCCCCGGCGCATGATCCGGCTCAGCGCCGCGGTGGCGCTGCCCTTGCCGCCGCCCGTGCCGTTGACCCGGTACACGATGTGCACGTCGTCGGCGATGACGGTGGGGATGTGCCCCTGGGACGTTTCCTCAGCCACGGCCGTACCGTTCCTCTGCCTTCCAGAAGTACACAAAGCCCGCGACGCCCACCAGGAGCGACCAGGCGAGCCCGACGGCCCAGACGTGCTGCGGCAGGTTCTCGGAGCCGTAGCCGTCGATGAGCGCGAAGCGGACCAGGTCCATGTAGATGGCCGCCGGGTTGTACTGCAGCACGTCGGCGATCCACTGCGGCTTGTCCGCCAGCATGACCGGGATGGAGAACATGACGCCCGAGGCGTACATCCAGGTCCGCATGACGAACGGCATCAGCTGCGCCAGGTCGGGAGTCTTGCTGCCCATGCGCGCCATGACCAGGGCCAGGCCCGTGTTGAACAGGAACTGCATGGCCAGCGCCGGGATCACCAGCAGCCACGAGAGCGAGGGATAACTGCCGAATCCCACCGCCACGGCCACCAGCACGATCATCGAGTACATCAGCTGCTGGAGCTGCTGCAGCGAGAAGGAGATGGGCAGTGAGGCGCGGGGGAAGTGCAGGGCCCGGACGAGGCCGAGGTTGCCGGCGATGGACCGCACCCCCGCCATGACCGAGCTCTGGGTGAAGGTGAAGACGAAGACCCCCGTCACCAGGAACGGGATGAAGACCTCCTGGCTCATCCCCCTCGCGGTGCCCAGGATGAGCCCGAAGATCAGGAAGTAGACCATCGCGTTCAGCAGGGGCGTGGCCACCTGCCACAGCTGGCCGAGCTTGGCCTGGCTGTACTGCGCGGTCAGTTTCGCCCTGGAGAAGGCCAGGATGAAGTGGCGGCGGCCCCAGAGCTGACGAATGTACTCGAACAGCCCGGGCCTGGCGCCGCTCACGGTCAGGCCGTACTTGGCGGCCACCTGGGACGCGCTGAGTCCCTCGTCGGCGGACGGTGGGGTGCTCAACGCGACCCCACCGTCGTGGGTTGTCTCACTCACAAGTTGAAACTCTCGTCTTCACAATGCGCAGCCGGTCGCGGGCGCGGCCAAGGCGGACAGGGTCCCGTACGAAAAATACGCCTCATGGTCTCAGAGAAGAGCTTCTCAGATCACCGGTGGTCGGCCCAGTCTGGTCAGCCGCCAGACCGTACGCCATTTCATGGGGCGCCGGGGACCGCAGGGCTTCGCCCAGCCTTCCCGGAAACCGCCGAACCACGCCTTGAGCGCGGGCACGGACGGCCTGCGGACCAGGGTGAGCAGCAGCCAGACACCGACGTACACGGGCACGAGCGGCGCGGGCAGGTTCCGGCGTGCGAGCCAGACCCGGTTCCGGGCCACCATGCGGTGATACACGGCATGCCGCGAGGGAGCGGTGGTGGGGTGGTTGAGCACCATGTCCGCGCGGTAGTCGATCATCCAGCCGGCGTCCAGGGCACGCCAGGCCAGATCGGTCTCCTCGTGCGCGTAGAAGAACTCGTCCGGCAGTCCGCCGACCTCGGCGATCACCTGGGTGCGTACGGCGTTCGCACCGCCCAGGAACGTCGTCACCCGGGACGAGCGCATCGGGTCGGAGGCACGCAGCCGCGGCACGTGCCGGCGCTGGGTGGCCCCGGTGTCCGGGTCGGCGATGCGGAAGGTGACGATGCCGAGCTCGGGATCCGTCCCGAACGCCTGCCGGCAGAGCTCGGCGGTGTCGGTGTTCGGCAGCAGCCCGTCGTCGTCGAGGAAGAGCAGGGCGTCCACGTCGGCGCCGGAAGGGCCGAACGCCTCGATACCGACGTTGCGGCCTCCGGGGATGCCCAGGTTCTCGGGCAGCTCCACGGTTCGCACGCCCGCGGGGACGTCGGGGACCGCGGCGCCGTTGCCGACCACGACGACCTCGATCCGGTCGCCGTCCTGCTTGGCGACCGAGTCGAGGAGGGCGCGCAGCTCGTCCGGACGGTTGCCCATGGTGATGATGACCGCGCCGAGTTTCATGGGGGAGCTCACTTCAGCCTGCTGGACGCGAGGATCGACACCAGGTGCAGGACGGTCTGGAGAAGGGCGATGCCGGCCATGACCGCGACGGCGAGACGGCTGAAGAAGAGGTCGTCCCTGACCGTGTCGAGTACGGCCACCACCAGGATGACCAGCGACGCCTCGATGCCGAGGATCAGCCGGTGGAACTTGAGCGCACCGGCGGCCCGGCGGGCGAGCGCCATGCCGGAGGAGCGCGGCTCGGACGCGGACTCCTTGACGGGCGGCAGCCCGCCCTGGTGGCGTGCGACGCCGACGAGGTCGGTCTCGGCCTTGATCAGGATGGCGCCCAGCGCGGCGAGCGTGCCCAGGAAGGCCCACAGCCAGTCGATGCGTCCCGGGCCCCACAGGTCGGCGGCACGCAGGCCGAAGCCGACCAGCACCGCCGCGTCGCACAGATAGGCGGCCACCCGGTCCAGGTAGACCCCGCCCAGCGAGAACTGCTTCTTCCAACGGGCCACCTCGCCGTCGACACAGTCGAACAGCAGGTAGAGCTGGACGGCGAGCACGCCGAGCAGGGCCCCGGGAATGCCCGGGACCAGCAGGGCGGGCGCCGCGAGCACGCCGGCGACCGTCATCACGTAGGTCAGCTGGTTGGGCGTGACCTTGGTGGTCACCAGGCGGCGGGTGATGCGCAGCGAGATCTCGCGCATGTACAGCCGACCAGCCCAGTGCTCGCCGCTGCGCCGGTCCTTCACACCCGGAGGGTGCACGACCGGACGGAGTTCAGCTATGGATGGCTTTTGCATAGTCGGCGTACGCGTCCCTGATCTGGTCGGTGGACAGGTTGAGGTGTTCCAGGATCGTGAAGCGTCCCGGGCGCGTCTGCGGGGCGTACTCGACGGCCCGGACGAACTCTTCGGCGGTGAAGCCGATCTCGTCGGGCAGCACGGGCAGCCCGTGGCGCCGCAGTACGGACGCCATGTGCAGCGACTCCTCGCGTGCACCCCGCAGGTGCATGGCGAAGCAGGCGCCGAGGCCGACCTGCTCGCCGTGGCTGGCCGCACGCTTCGGGTACAGCAGGTCGAAGGCGTGGTTGATCTCGTGGCAGCCGCCCGAGGCGGGCCGGGAGTCCCCGGCGACCGACATCGAGATGCCGGTCAGGACGAGTCCCTCGGCCAGCACCTTGAGGAAGGCGTCGTCGCCGACGGTGCCGGGGTGGCGCAGTACGGCTTCGCCGGCCTGTCGTGCCATGGCCGCCGCGAGTCCGTCGATCTCCTCGCCCTGGATCTCGTGGGCGAGCTCCCAGTCGGCGACGCAGGAGATGTTGGAGACCGCGTCGCCGATGCCCGAGCGCACGTAGCGTGCGGGGGCCTGGCGGATCACGTCGAGGTCGATGACCACCGCGATCGGGGTGGGGACCCCGTAGGAGCCGCGCCCGTTGTCGTTGTCAAGGGTCGCGACCGGGGAGCAGAGCCCGTCGTGGGACAGGTTCGTCGCGACGGCGACCATGGGCATGCCGACCCGCGCCGCGGCGTACTTCGCCACGTCGATGATCTTGCCGCCGCCGAGGCCGACGACGGCGTCGTAGCGGTTGCCCTTGATGCCGTCGGCGAGCCGCACCGCGGAGTCGATCGTGCCGTCGGTGACCGGGTACCAGTCGGCCCCCGGCAGCACCGGAGCGAGCCGCTCGCGCAGGGCGCGCCCGGAACCGCCGCTGATCGCGATGGCGAGCTTGCCCGACGCGGAGATCCGCTGGTCGGCAAGGAGACCGGCCAGATCGTCCATGGCGCCGCGCCGGATGTCGACGACGACCGGGGACGGGATGAGGCGGGTCAGTACCGGCACGCGATCTCCCTGCCGCGGGCGAGGTCGTCGTGGTTGTCGATCTCGACCCAGGTGACCTCACCGATGGGGGCCACGTCGACCGTGAAGCCGCGGTTCACGAGCTCCTGGTAGCCGTCCTCGTAGTAGAGGTCGGGGTCGCGCTCGAAGGTGACCTTCAGCGCGTCCGCGAGCTCCTCGGCGGCCTCGGGCTCGATCAGCGTGACGCCGATGTACTCGCCGGTCGCGGTGGCCGGGTCCATCAGCTTGGTGATCCGCTGCACACCCTTCTCGCCGTCCGTGATGACCTTCATCTCCTCGTCGGCGAGGTTCTTCACCGTGTCGAGGGCGAGGATGATCTTCTGGCCCTTGCCGCGGGCGTCCAGGAGGGTCTTCTCGACGGAGACCGGGTGCACGGTGTCGCCGTTGGCGAGGATGACGCCCTTCTTCAGGACGTCACGGGCGCACCAGAGGGAGTAGGCGTTGTTCCACTCCTCGGCCTTGTCGTTGTCGATGAGCGTCAGGGTCACGCCGTACGTCGCCTCGAACTCGGCCTTGCGGGCGTAGACGGCTTCCTTGCGGTAACCGACGACGATCGCGACCTCGGTGAGTCCGACCTCGGCGAAGTTGGCCAGCGTCAGGTCCAGGACCGTCTTCTCGCCGTCCACGGGCACGAGTGCCTTGGGCAGCGTGTCCGTGTACGGACGCAGACGTCGTCCTGCACCGGCAGCCAGTACGAGGCCGATCATGCGAGTTCTCCTTCGTCGTGTACAGCGGGGGCCGAGGAGGACACCCAGAAGCGGATGGACTCCACGAGCACCACCAGAGCCACGGCTGCCGCGAGCGCGGTGAGAGCCGTGGTAAATCCTGAACTCCGGGTCAGTACGGCGGCGAGTACGGCCACGACCAGGGTCCGGCCCTCGTGCCCGCCGATGGCGCGCACCAGCCACCGGGGCGGTGCGCCGGTACCGCCTCGGATGCGGTACACCGTGTCGTAGTGATGGTAGGCGACGGCCGAAACGAGGCCGAATGCCGCGGGAACGGCGTGCGGCACGTCACTGCGGGCCGCCAGCACCAGAATCGTGCAGTACTCCGCGGCCCGGAAGACCGGGGGCACGAGCCAGTCGAGCGCGCCCTTGAGCGGCCGCGAGACCGCCAGGCCGGAGACGACCGCGTACACCGCTGCCGCGCCGACGGTCAGCCAGCTGCCGTACGTAGCGAACAGGGCGGTGGCGACGATCACCACTGCGCCGACGAGGGCCAGCAGCGGGGCGGTGAAACCGCCGCCCGGGCGGCGGACCGCGCCGGCCACGGCCTGCGCGAGGGGTCCCGAGTCGGCGAGGTCGGCCAGTGCGACGGCGGCCCGGTCGGTGCGCTGCGCCTTGCGGGTCAGCGAGCGCAGCAGCCGCCCCGCCGTGGTGTAACTGGCGGCCAGCGCGCATCCGACGAGCAGGGCGTAGAAGACGATCCGGGGGGTGGTCACCGCGGTGAGAACGGCGATCATGGCCCAGCGTTCACCGATGGGCAGGACTATCATCCGGCGCAGCCAGACGGTCCAGCCGACGCTGTCGAGCCGGTCGGAGAGCGCGGCGGTGGGGCTCGTGTTGGAGACCGCGTCGTGATTGGCCTCGTTGAACGAGAAGTCGACGACATGCCGGCAGGCCTGGAGCACCATCGCGCCGAGCGCGAGGACCCATACGTCGTCGCCGCCGCGGGCGGCACCGAGGGCGAGGCCCGCGTAGTACGCGTACTCCTTGGCCCGGTCGAAGGTGGCGTCCAGCCAGGCACCCATCGTCGAGTACTGCAGCGAGTAGCGGGCGAGCTGCCCGTCGGTGCAGTCCAGGACGAAGGACAGGAGCAGCAGCACCCCGGCCGCGACATAGCCGCCGCGGGTGCCGGTCGCCGCGCTGCCGGCCGCGATGAGGGCGGTGATCAGCGAGGCGGTGGTGACCTGGTTCGGGGTGAAGCCCCGGCGGGCGCACCAGCGGGCGATGTAGCGCGAGTACGGGCTGATGAAGAACGTCGTGAAGAAGCCGTCGTGGGCCTTCACCGCGCTGCGCAGCCGTACGGCCTCGTCGTCGACGGCGTCGACGGCGGCCTGTGCGGCACTCCGGTCCTCGGGGCCGGTGGGCACCTCGGCGGTGAGCGAACCGAGCTCGGGGCGCTGCACGGCGGTGCCCTCGGCGTCCAGGGCGACGGCGAGCCGGCCGGGGACCGTGCGGTCCTCGGCGACGGGTTCGGCGCCGGCGGGCGCGACGGGGCTTCCCGCGCCCACGGCTGCCACGGCCCTGCGCAGGGCTCGGAGCAGCGCGTCCCGCGCCTCGGGCTGCGCGGTGAGCGCTCCGGGGACGGTGGCGGCGGCGAAGCGGGGGTCGGTCAGTCCGAGCCTGAGGGCATGGACGTGGCCGACGAAGCGTGGGTCCACGAGCGCGACGCGACGGCTCGCGGGGACCGCGGCGAGCAGCTCGGCGGCCTCGGAGGCGTCGGCGGCTGCCCGTACGTCAAAGCCGAGTGACCGCAGATCGTCCTCGAGCGACGATCCGGGTACCGGCGCACCGGTGAGGATGGCGGTCGACAGACGAACTCACTCCTTGGTGCTGACGGGAAAGGCGCGCGACAGTGCGGCCCTCGGGCGGGCCGGCGGCGCGTCGGCTGAGGCTATCGGATGAACGGAAGACCGAGTTCACCGCCCGTTTGTGCTCCGTTCGGGCGAACCGGCCATCATGCGGCGCTGTTCGCGATCATCATCGTCGATCAACACCTCGCCCCACAAACCGCGCAGGGTCAGCGCATAAGCTGACACGTATGACGTGGTTGATCACTGGCGGGGCCGGTTACATCGGAGCACATGTGGCGAAGGCCATGACGGGGGCCGGCGAGAGAGTCGTGGTGCTCGACGACATCTCCACGGGCATCGAGGGGCGCCTGCCCGCGGACGTTCCCCTGGTGCGCGGCTCGGCCTCCGACCGTGCGCTGCTCGACCGGGTGCTGGCCGAGCACCAGGTGACCGGTGTGGTGCACCTCGCGGCGAAGAAGCAGGTCGGCGAGTCCGTCGAGAAGCCCCTCGTCTACTACCGGGAGAACGTGACCGGCCTCGCCGTGCTGCTGGAGGCGGTGGTCGCGGCCGGTGTGCGGCGTTTCCTCTTCTCCTCCTCGGCCGCGGTGTACGGGGTTCCGGACACGGAGCTCATCACCGAAGAGACTCCGTGCGCCCCGATCAACCCCTACGGCGAGACCAAGCTGGCCGGTGAATGGCTGGTGCGGGCGACGGGCCGGGCGCACTCGGTCTCGACCGCCTGTCTGCGCTACTTCAACGTGGCCGGGGCCGCGGAGCCCGAGCTGTCGGACACGGGCGTCTTCAACGTCGTGCCCATGATCTTCGACCGGCTGACGCGCGGCGAGGCCCCGCGGATCTTCGGTGACGACTACCCGACGCCCGACGGCACCTGCGTCCGCGACTACATCCACGTCGCCGACCTCGCAGACGCGCACCTCGCGGTGGCCCGGAAGCTGGCGGAGCCCGGCTTCGCCGGGGATCTGACCGTGAACATCGGCCGCGGTGAAGGCGTCTCGGTGCGAGAGCTCGCCGATCTGGTGGGCGAGGTCAGCGGCCTGCCCACGGAGCCCGTGATCGAACCGCGCAGGCCCGGTGACGCGGCCAGGGCCGTCGCCTCTGCCGCGCGGATGACCGAGGAACTGGGCTGGACGGCCCGGCGCGGGATGCGCGAGATGGTCGAGTCGGCCTGGGAGGGCTGGTGCCTGCGCCACCCCGAGGCCCGCGCGAAGTAGTCCGCGGCACTCTGCCGACGCCTCTGACCTGCGAACGTTTCCGCAGGTCAGGGCACATGACAACGGTGTTCAGTGCCGTGTTGCCCGGTACCCCCCGCCCGTAGTTCACTGGCCACATCGGGCGATCGGCGCCCGAGTGGTACGACGCGTTCCGGAGGCGTTCCCATGGGGGCTGGCCACGATCACGGGCATACGCACGGAGGGCCGCCCCCGACGGGCACGGCCGCCGCCGCGTACAGGGGCCGGCTCAAGGTCGCCCTGGGCATCACGCTCGGCGTCATGGTCATGGAGATCGTCGGCGGACTGCTCTCCGACTCGCTCGCACTGATCGCCGACGCGGCCCATATGGCCACGGACGCACTCGGCCTCGGCATGGCCCTGCTCGCGATCCACTTCGCCAACAGACCCTCGGGGCCCAACCGCACCTTCGGCCTCGCCCGCGCGGAGATCCTCGCCGCGCTGGCCAACTGCCTGCTGCTCCTGGGAGTCGGCGGCTACCTGGTCTTCGAGGCGGTCGACCGTTTCATCACCCCGGCCGAGACCAGGGGCGGTCTGGCCATCGTGTTCGCCTCCGTCGGTCTGGTCGCCAACATCGTCTCGCTGTCCCTGCTGATGCGCGGACAGAAGGACAGCCTCAATGTGCGGGGCGCCTATCTCGAGGTCGTCGCGGACACCCTCGGCTCGGTCACCGTCCTGGTGTCGGCGGGCATCATCATGGCCACGGGCTGGCAGGCCGCCGACCCGATCGCCTCGTTGCTGATCGGTCTCATGATCGTCCCCCGTACGGTGAAACTGCTGCGCGAGACGCTCGACGTGCTTCTGGAGTCGGCGCCCAAGGGTGTCGACATGGCGGAGGTGCGCGCCCACATCACCGCCCTTCCCGGGGTGCTGGACGTCCACGACCTGCACGCCTGGACGATCACCTCCGGGATGCCGGTGCTCTCCGCGCACGTGGTCGTGCACCAGGAGATGCTGGACTCGATCGGCCACGAGAAGCTCCTGCACGACCTGCAGGGCTGCCTCGGCCATCACTTCGACGTGGAGCACTGCACCTTCCAGCTGGAGCCGAGCGGGCATGCGGAGCACGAGGCGAGGCTCTGCCACTGAGCGGGACCGGGTGTTAGGGTCTCCGGCGTACGTTCGAGCGCTTCGAGTGCTTCGAGTGCGAAGCCCGTGGGAGAGAAGGAGCTGAGGTTGATGACTGTCGCGACGACGGCTGCCCCGCGCAGCAATCGGTCCTTCCTCATCTCCCGGGTTCTCGGCTAGCTGCTCGGCTGTCTCCACGTCGCCGCGTCGGCCGGAGCCCTCTCACCCAAGGGTTTCCCACGTTGACCGACCACACATTCAACGCTTTCTTCGCACTGCACCACCGCCTGCCCCGGCAGAGTCCGGGCTCGGACGCGACCACCCGGCGGCTGCTCGCCCTCGCGGGCCCGCAGCCGGACCGCCCGCGCGTCCTGGACCTGGGCTGCGGTCCCGGCAGGGCCGCCCTCCTGCTCGCCGCCGAGGCGGGTGCCGAGGTGACCGCGGTCGATCTGCACCAGCCGTTCCTCGACGAACTGCGCGAGGCGGCCGAGGCGCGTGGCCTCGGTGACCGGATCCACACCGTCAGGGCCGACATGGCGGACCTCGGCAGGTTCGCCGACGGCTCCTTCGACCTGGTCTGGGCCGAGGGTTCCGCGTACATCATCGGGTTCGACACGGCGCTGCGTGACTGGCAGCGGCTGCTCGCTCCCGGTGGCTCGATGGTGATCACCGAGTGCGTCTGGACCACGGACGCGCCGGCCGACGAAGCCCGTGCGTTCTGGGAGCGGCACGGCTCCCTGCGCCCGGTCGCCGCCAACACGGCTGCTGCCGTGGCGGCGGGCTGCCATGTGCTCGGCGTGCTGCTGCAGCCGGGGAGCGACTGGGACGAGTACTACGTCCCCCTCGCCGAACGGGCTGCGGCCACCGATCCCACGGCTCCCGGTATGGCGCAGGCCCTCGCGGCCACCGCCGAGGAGCTGGCGATGCGCCGCGACCACGGCAAGGAGTACGGCTACGCCGGCTACGTCCTGCGGCCGGCCGACTCCCGGTGGCGGACCCGTCCGGAGACCTCCGCGGACCGCGATGCCGTGCACGCCGTCAACACGGCGGCGTTCCCGACGCGGGCCGAGGCCGATCTGGTCGATGCCCTGCGCCTGGATCCCGGCGCCTGGCTGCCCGGTCTCTCGTACGTGGCCGAGGCACCGGACGGTTCCGTCGCCGCGCACGCGCTGCTGACCCGGTGCCGGGTCGGGGACGCGCCGGCGCTGGCGCTGGCCCCGGTGGCGACCTCGCCCTCGCATCAGCGCGGGGGCGCGGGCCGTGCCGTGGTGCGTGCCGTGCTGGACGCGGCCCGGCTGCGGGGTGAGCCGCTCGTGCTGGTGCTCGGCCATCCGCGGTACTACCCGGCGTTCGGCTTCGTACCGGCGTCGCGGTTCGGGATCGGGGTCGCTTTCGATGTTCCCGACGAGGCCCTGATGGCCCTGCGGCTCGACGATTCCGCGCCGGTGCCCATGGGCAGCATCCAGTATCCGGACGCCTTCGGAGTCTGACGCGGTGTCCGGTCCGCCGCGCCGTCAGGGTGCGGCGGGCCGGACATGCCAGCACCCGAAGTACGGACAAGCGGCTTTTGTGCGGCAGACTTGACCGGACTCGAGGGGTCCGGCGCACGAGGCCGGGAACCAAAGCGAAGGATGGGTATGCCGACCACACCAGCCACCGCGGCGCACAGCTCGTCGAACGGCACAGCAGAAGCGATCATGCTCGAACTGGTCGACGAGGACGGCACCACCATCGGCATCGCGGAGAAACTCGCCGCCCACCAGGCACCGGGCCAGCTGCACCGGGCGTTCTCCGTGTTCCTCTTCGACGAACAGGGACGTCTGCTGCTGCAGCGCCGTGCGCTCGGCAAGTACCACTCCCCCGGCGTGTGGTCCAACACCTGCTGCGGTCATCCGTACCCCGGCGAGGCGCCCTTCGCGGCCGCCGCCCGGCGTACGTACGAGGAGCTCGGGATCTCGCCCTCGCTGCTCGCGGCCGCGGGCACGGTCCGCTACAACCATCCGGACCCCGTCTCGGGCCTGGTGGAGCAGGAGTTCAACCATCTGTTCGTCGGGATGGCGCAGGAGCAGCTGCGGCCGGATCCGGAGGAGGTCGGCGAGACGGCCTTCGTGACCGCGGGTGAGCTCGCGGAGCGGCACGCCGCCGCGCCGTTCTCGGCCTGGTTCATGACGGTGCTGGATGCCGCGCGGCCCGCGATCAGGGAGCTGACGGGGCCGTCCGCGGGCTGGTGAGACGCCGCCCGGCGGGTGCGGGGGCGGTCAGAACTGGGCCCTCAGCGGCAGCGCCGCCCAGATGATCTTCCCGCCACCCGCCGTGTGCTCCACGTCGCAGGTGCCGCCCGCCTCCGCCGTGACCTCCCGGACCAGCAGCAGTCCACGCCCGCCCGTCTGCGCGTAGTCGGTCACCAGGGCGGTCGGGCGGTAGGGGTGGTTGTCCTCGACGGACACCCTGATCCATTCAGCCCCGATGGCGACCTCGACCGCGAGCTCGGGCGAGAGCAGTGCGGCGTGCTTCACCGCGTTGGTGACCAGTTCCGAGACGATCAGCAGCAGGCCCTGGAGGACGTCGTCCTCCACGGGCACGCCCTGCCGGTTCAGCAGGTCCCGTACCGCGTGCCGGGCCTGCGGTACCGAGACGTCGACGGCGGGGGCGGTGAATCGCCACACCCCCTCGTACGGCACGGGATGGGCCGGTACACTCCCGCGGCTCTCCATAGACCGGTACCCGCTCTCGACTCGCACGTCACTGACTATCGAGTAATGAGTGTCGGGAACAGCTTGGTCCGGACCGGGCTTCTGACCATAAGTAGTCGGTTATAGAAGCAATGTGACCGAGTGGGTATGACAGCGTCAGGTGATTGGACTACTTCTCGTCTTCTTCGGGCGTCATCTGGTCCGTCACCAGGCTGACGATCCGTCGGCCGCCGATCAGAGCATCGACAGCACCTCATGGTGCGCCCGCTTCGCGACCCCTTCTTGATCTTAGGTACGGGCCGTACGGATAGCATCCGGCGCATGGATCCCAGGGAGCAGGCGCGGCTGGAGCACACCGTCGCGGACGGCGTCGCCACCGTCGTCATCAGCAACTCCGCCAAGCGGAACGCGATGACCGCGGACATGTGGCGGTCGCTGCCCGGACTGCTGGAGAAGCTGGCCACCGACCCGGCGGTACGGGTGCTGGTGCTCACCGGCGCCGGGGACACCTTCTGCGCCGGCGCCGACATCACCTCGCTCCGGGAGCCGGGCAGCCGTGCGCAGGAGCTCGCCGTGCGGGCGGAGGAGGCGCTGGCCGCCTTTCCCCGGCCCACGCTGGCCGCCGTGCGCGGATACTGCGTGGGCGGCGGCAGCCAGCTCGCGGCCGCCTGTGATCTGCGGTTCGCCGAGGAGGGGGCGTCGTTCGGTGTGACTCCGGCCAAGCTCGGGATCGTCTACCCCGCGTCGTCGACCCGGCGGCTGGTCGCCCTGGTCGGCCCGGCCGCCGCGAAGTTCCTGCTCTTCTCCGGCGAGCTGATCGCCGCGGAACGGGCCCTGCGCACGGGGCTGGTGGACGAGGTGCTGCCGACGGGCGGACTGGACGCCCGGGTGCGGTCGTTCGCGCAGGTACTGGCGTCGCGTTCGCAGCTGACCCAGGCCGCCGCGAAGGAGTTCGCCGACGGCCGCGAGGACCGGGACGCGTACTGGTCGGAGCAGGCGCGCGGAAGCGGCGACACCGCGGAGGGTGTCGCCGCCTTCATGGAGCGCCGTACGCCCCGCTTCACCTGGGTGACGGGATCTGCCCGGGCCGCTCCTACTTCAGGCTGAACCGGCTGCTCCCACGGAACTCCTCGACCAGGGCGGCCGGGGCCTTTTCGGGGGATCCGGCGTCGTACGGCGGCTGGGGGTCGTACTCGGTGAGCAGCTGGACGGCCTGGGCGTGCTCGTCCCCGGCGATCCGGCCGAGCAGGGTGAGGCCCATGTCGATGCCGGACGACACCCCGGCGGCCGTGACGTACTTGCCGTCGAATACGACGCGCTCGCCGGTCGGCTCGGCCCCGTACGTCTTGAGCATGTCGAGGGCGAGCCAGTGCGAGGTGGCTCGCCGGCCGTCGAGCAGTCCGGCAGCGGCGAGCAGCAGTGAACCGGTACACACCGAGGTCGTCCAGGTGCTGGTCGCATCGGCGGTGCGCAGCCAGTCGAGCAGGGTCTCGTTCTCCATCTGGGCGCTCTGTCCGGGACCGCCGGGCACGATCACCAGGTCGGGGGCGGGGACTTCGGCGAGCGAGCGGTCGGCGTGGAGTGCGAGGCTCCCGTTGTCGTTGCGCACGGCCCCGGTCCGCTCGGCGACGAAGACGGTCTCGGCGCCGGGAGTGCGGCTTAGGATCTCGTAGGGGCCCACGGCGTCGAGGGCGGTGAAGCGGTCGAAGAGCACGATGGCGATCTGCACGGTGTTCCTTACGTTGCGGGCGGGTTGATGCACACGGGCGGGGAGTGGAAGCGGCGGCGGTATTCGGCGGGCGCCGTACCGAGCGCCTTGACGAAGGCGCGGCGCATGGCCTCCGGGGTGCCGTAGCCGCTGGCGCGGGAGATTCCCGCGACGCCGTCGGTGGTGTCCTCCAGGAGCCGGCGGGCCTGTTCGAGGCGGACGCGCTCGACGTACCGGCCCGGTGTCAGACCGGTCTCGGCCTGGAAGGCCCGGGCGAAGTGGCGGGGTGAGGGCCTGGCCCGGGCCGCCAGTGCCTCCACGCAGAGGTCGGCGTCCGGGTGCTCGGTGATCCAGTGCTGAACGGCCCGCAGGGGTTCGCGGACGGCCGTCTGGGCGGTGAGCTGGGCGCTGAACTGGGCCTGGTTCCCGGGGCGCCGCAGGAACACGACGAGATGGCGGGCCACCGCGAGCGCCACGTCGCGGCCGTGGTCCTCCTCGACGAGGGCCAGGGCGAGATCGATGCCGGCGGTGACACCGGCCGAGGTGGCCAGCCTTCCGTCACGTACGAAGATCGGGTCCGGGTCCACCTCGACCGCCGGGTGGTCACGGGCGAGGGTCTCGCAGACGGACCAGTGGGTGGTCACGCGGTGGCCGTCGAGCTGCCCGGCCTCCGCGAGCAGCAGGGCCCCGGAACAGACGGAGACCAACTGCCCGGCGCGCGGGGCGTTCTCACGCAGCCAGTCGATCAGCGCCGGGTCGGGTGCTCGGGTCCCGGACCCGCCGGGGACGAGGAGCATGTCGGGCACGTCCGCCTCGGCGAGAGAACCGTCGGGGATCAGGGTGAGGCCGTTGGAGCAGCGGACCGGCGCACCGGTCAGGGAGGCGGTGCGCAGCCCGTAGGAGACACCGGGGGTATGGGAGGCCCCGGCGAAGACCTCCATCGGGCCGCTCACATCGAGGCTCAGCACGTCCTCGAAGAGGACGACGAGTACGGATCGCTGCTTCATGTCTGCCATCCTGGGCGGTCCGGCCCGATGGCTGCAATGACGGGTTCCCCACCTTTCCTGCCATACCGGGGGCGCGGGCCATGTCACCCCCGCGCCGGGGTTTCGCGGCGTACTGACCAGTCGGTAACGTACCGGCATGAGTACTCTTCCGCCCCGCGCCGGGCGCCGCTGCCACAACTCGGTCAACCCCCTGCACTCCTGCGTCTACTTCTCCCCCGACCTGGGCGAGGAGTTCGGCAAGCTCGGCATCGACGACGCGAGCGCGGCCTACTTCGCCGCCCGCGGCGCCGCGCTGGGCGCCGTCGGGGCCGGAGCGGTCACGTCCACCTTCTACAACTTCAACCACGAGCTGGTGTCCCGCCATCTGCCCGCCGTGTGGTCCGTGGCCTCGCCCCAGGCGGCGCTCGACGCACGTCTGCGCGCCGCCGACTCGACACTGCGCCGGCTGCTCGGCGAGGAGGTCGTCGCCTCCCCCGAGATGGCGGAGGCTGCCGCGCTGGCCCTGCGCGCCGCGGAGGCCTGCACCCGCCACGCCCGGCCGTTGTACGCCGCGCACGCCGACCTGCCGGTGCCGGACGAGCCGCACCTGGCGTTCTGGCACGCGGCGACGCTGCTGCGCGAGCACCGGGGCGACGCCCACCTCGCCGCCCTGCTCTCGGCCGGTCTCGACCCGGTCGAGGCCCTGGTCAGCCACACCGCGACCGGCAAGGGCATGGCGCCCCGCTGGATCATGGGCACCCGCGGCTGGCGGCGCGCCGACTGGGACGCGGCGGTGGCGCGGCTGCGCGGGCGCGGCCTGCTGGACGACGCGGGCGAGCTGACGGACGCGGGCACCGCCCTCAGGGCCGGCCTGGAGGAGGCGACGGACCGCATGGACGCCGCACCGTACGAGCACCTGGGCGCGGAGGGCGTGGAACGGCTCACCGAGCTGGGGCGCGGATACCTGTTCGCCGCGGCAGCCGCCGGCGCGTTCCCGGACGACCTCGTCGGAAAGGGCTGAGCCCCGGAACGTTTACGGGCCGCGGTCGGGGTCAGGCGCACAGGGCACACAGACCCCGACGAAGGAGAACACCATGCGCACGATCGCAGACGTCTTCCGCACCATCGGCTCCGCCGTGGGCACCGTGGTGACGCTCCCCTTCCGGCTGGTGGCCAAGGTCTTCGGTGGCGCGTCGCGCGGCGGCCGGGCCCGGCGCGCCTGAGCGGGCGGTCCGCGGGCCCGCCCGACGAGGTCACGCGACACGGCACCCGGCCACCCGGCACAATGCAGGCGAAGGTGACCACACCGGATGTGGACCACTCCGTGGCACACAGCCAGCACAGCCAGTACGAGAAGGCGAGTCGGGAAAACCGTGACGACGTCCATCGAAGGCAGGATCGCCGAGGAACTCGGCGTACGTGAGCGTCAGGTGAAGGCGGCCGTCGAGCTGCTCGACGGCGGGTCGACCGTGCCGTTCATCGCGCGCTACCGCAAGGAAGCGACCGAGATGCTCGACGATGCGCAGCTGCGCACGCTCGAGGAACGACTGCGGTACCTGCGGGAACTGGAGGACCGTCGAGCGGCGGTCCTCGATTCCGTACGCGAGCAGGGCAAGCTCGATGCCGCCCTGGAGGCGCAGATCCGCGCGGCCGACACCAAGGCGCGGCTGGAGGACATCTATCTGCCCTTCAAGCCGAAACGCCGGACGAAGGCGCAGATCGCTCGCGAGGCGGGTCTGGAGCCGCTGGCGGACGGACTGCTCGGTGACCCGTCGAAGGACCCGCTCGCCGCGGCAGCCGCGTTCGTCGACGCGGACAAGGGTGTGGCGGACCCGGCGGCGGCCCTGGACGGCGCCCGCTCCATCCTGACCGAGCGGTTCTCGGAGGACGCCGATCTGACCGGTGAGCTGCGTGAGCGCATGTGGTCGCGCGGCCGGCTGGCCGCGAAGGTCCGCGACGGCAAGGAGGAGGCCGGTGCGAAGTTCGCCGACTACTTCGACTTCGCGGAGCCGTTCACCGCGCTGCCCTCGCACCGGGTCCTCGCGATGCTCCGGGGCGAGAAGGAGGACGTGCTCGACCTGGTCCTGGAGCCCGAGGAGCCCGCGGGCACCGAGCAGCCCGGCCCGTCGACGTACGAGAACATGATCGCCCGCCGTTTCGGTGTCGCCGACCGCGGCAGGCCGGGTGACAAGTGGCTGGGCGACACGGTGCGCTGGGCCTGGCGGACGCGGATCCTCGTCCATCTCGGGATCGATCTGCGACTGCGGCTGCGTACGGGCGCGGAGGACGAGGCGGTACGCGTCTTCGCGTCGAACCTGCGCGATCTGCTGCTCGCCGCACCGGCCGGCACCCGGTCGACGCTGGGGCTCGACCCCGGCTTCCGCACGGGTGTGAAGGTCGCCGTGGTGGACGCCACCGGCAAGGTCGTCGCGACGGACGTCATCTACCCGCACGTTCCGGCGAACAAGTGGGACCAGTCGCTGGCCACGCTCGAGCGGCTGGCGAAGGAGCACGACGTCGATCTGATCGCGATCGGCAACGGCACCGCGTCCCGCGAGACCGACAAGCTCGCCGGTGAACTGTGCGACAAGCACCCGGAGCTGAAGCTCACCAAGGTGATGGTGTCCGAGGCGGGCGCGTCCGTGTACTCGGCCTCGGCCTTCGCTTCGCAGGAACTCCCGGACATGGACGTGTCGTTGCGCGGCGCGGTCTCGATCGCGCGCCGCCTGCAGGACCCGCTGGCCGAGCTCGTGAAGATCGACCCGAAGTCGATCGGCGTCGGCCAGTACCAGCACGACCTGTCCGAGGTGAAGCTGTCGCGTTCGCTGGACGCGGTGGTCGAGGACTGTGTGAACGGTGTCGGTGTCGACGTCAACACCGCGTCGGCGCCGCTGCTCTCGCGGGTGTCGGGCATCGGCTCCGGGCTCGCCGAGAACATCGTGGCGCACCGGGACACCAACGGCCCGTTCCGGTCGCGCCGGGCGCTGAAGGATGTGGCACGGCTGGGCCCGAAGGCGTACGAGCAGTGCGCGGGCTTCCTCCGGATCAGGGGCGACGACCCCCTGGACGCGTCGAGTGTGCACCCGGAGGCCTACCCCGTGGTGCGGACGATGGCGAAGACGACGGGCGGGGACGTCGCCTCGCTCATCGGCAACACGGGCGTCCTGCGCTCGCTGCGGGCCGATGACTTCGTGGACGAGAAGTTCGGCCTGCCGACGGTCACGGACATCCTCAAGGAACTGGAGAAGCCGGGCCGCGACCCGCGCCCCGCCTTCAAGACGGCCACGTTCAAGGAGGGCGTCGAGAAGATCGGCGACCTGGCCTCCGGGATGGTGCTCGAGGGTGTCGTCACGAACGTCGCGGCCTTCGGCGCGTTCGTGGACATCGGCGTCCACCAGGACGGCCTGGTGCATGTGTCGGCGATGTCGCGGACGTTCGTCAAGGACCCGAGGGATGTCGTCAAGCCGGGCGACATCGTGAAGGTGAAGGTCATGGAGGTCGACATCCCGCGCAAGCGGATCTCGCTGACGCTGCGGCTGGACGACGAGGCCTCGGACGGGCAGGGCGGTGGGCAGGGCCTGCGGCGCGAGAGGAACGGGCAGGGCGACGGCGAGCGGCCTCCGCGCCAGCGGCAGGGCAGCCCGGGACAGCGGCAGGGACAGGGGCAGGGCGGCCAGGGACAGCGGCAGGCGCAGGGAGGCCGTCAGGGCGGTGGCGGCCAGGGCCGTGACCGGCGGGGCGACGGCCAGGGCGCTGCCCCCCGTCCGGCGGCCGCACCGGCCAACAGTGCGATGGCCGACGCGTTGCGGCGTGCGGGGCTGACGGGTCCCGACCGGGGCGGCCGTAAGCGCTGAGGCGACGGAGCGGGCGGACAGGAGCTCTTCCTGTCCGCCCGTTTCCTTTGCCTCGCCCAGGGACCGCCCGGCTACGGGGAACAAGACCGTTACATGGAACGGGTGTTGCCCGAAGCATTGACATGTTCAGAACCCACCGCCACGCTGATTGCCAGCCGCGAATGCAACCGGTTGCATTCCGCCAGCACGAGCCGCACACCGCAGGAGCGAGGTACCAGGCCCCACCACCTCGCGCCCACCCCCGACCTCACCCGCAGAGAGGACTGTTCATGTCCGGCACACCACGCTCGCCCACCCGCTCCGGTCCGGCCTTCACCGCCGAGGTCGAGCCGGCCACCTGACGGCTGCCCAGTTGTGCAACCGGTTGCACATATCCCGGGGCCGCCCCCTGATCCGCACGGGCCGGACCGCGCGGACTAGGCTGAGGATCCTGGGGAGAAGTGTCGACCGGCACGCGGCGAGGAACAGAGCGGGCGGCGGCGCAGGGCGGGCAAGGGGAAGACAACCGTGGCCATGACCATCCGTGACGTCGCACAGGCAGCCGGGGTTCATGTCTCGACCGTCTCCCGGGCCTTCTCGGCCTCCCACCTGGTCAAGCGGGAGACCCGGGACCGGGTCCTCGCCATCGCCGCGGAACTGGGCTACCAGCCCAACGAGACCGCGCGCGCCCTGACCACGGGGCGCACCCGGAATCTGGGGCTGATCGTCTCCGATATCGCCAACCCCTTCTACCCGCCGCTCATCAAGGCCGCCCAGGCGTACGCCAGGGTCCGCGGCTACCAGGTCTTCGTGGCCGACACCGACGAGGACGTGGCCGCCGAGGAGGAACTGATCCAGACCCTGGCCCGCCAGGTGGACGGAGTGGTCCTGGTCAGCCCCAGGCTGGCCAACGACGTCATCGGCCGACTGAGCGGGGAACTTCCGTTCGTCCTGGTCAACCGGTCCGTGACGGGGCTGTCCGCCGTACTGATGGACGTGGCGCACGGTGCGACGCTCGCGGTGGAACACCTGGCCGGGCTGGGCCACGAGCATCTCGCCCTGGTCGGCGGCCCCCGTGGCTCGTGGACCAGCGCGCAGATGCGCAGGGCCGCCGGGCGGGCGGCTGCGGACCAGGGGGTCAGGCTGGACGTGCTCGGCCCCAACCGGCCGACGCAGCACGGCGGTATCGCGGCGACGCCCGCCGTCCTGAGGACGGGAGCCACCGGGGTGATCGCCTACAACGATCTGGTCGCCATAGGGCTCATCGAAGGGTTCGACGACCGGAACGTACGGGTACCCGGGGACATCAGCGTGATCGGCGTGGACGACACCGTGGCCGGCCGGCTGAACCGCCCCCGGCTGACCACCGTCGCCATGCCCACAGCAGCGGCGGGTCGCACGGCGGTCGATCTGCTCATCCAGACCGTGGAGACATCGGGCGGCGGTCCGGCCACGGCACAGACCACTCTGGCGACCTCCCTGGTCGTCCGGGACTCCACAGCCGCCCCGGCGCACCCTGCCGACTGATCCTTCGTCCCAACTTCTTGACCGCTCGGAGCGGGTGACGTACCGTCACCGCAGTTCACATACACGAACCTGATTCATGTACTGAATTCTCTTCTGGAATCGGGAACGGCCTTCACCACCGCACCACACCCCCGACAGGTGCCTGCGGACGATGCCGCAGGCGGTGAAAGGAATACCTAGTGCGCACAAGGAATCAGCACGTCAGGAGACGAGGCGGCCGCGCGGCCGCCTCACTCGTCGCCATCACCTCCGTGATCGCCGCAGGCCTCACCGCGCTGTTCGCGACGGGTTCGGCGACAGCCGCCCCGGCGACCGGCTCGTACACACTGAAGAACGCGGCCAGCGGACTGTGTCTGGGCGTGCCCGGATCGAGCACCTCCGCCGGCGTGCAGCTCGCCCAGAGCGCCTGCAACGCGGCCACCAGCCAGACCTGGAAGCTGACCGCTTCCGGAAGCGGCTACACGCTGGCCGCCGCGCACAGCTCCAAGTGCGCCGGGGTGAAGGATGCCTCCACCAGCGCCGGCAAGGCGGTGGAACAGCAGACCTGCAGCGGTGCCGCGACCCAGGTCTGGACGCTGACGGCGGTCAGCGGCAGCACCTACCGGGTGGTCAACAGCAACGGCGGCAAGTGCCTGAACGTGAAGGACAGTTCGACCGCGTCGGGCGCGCTGATCCAGCAGAACTCCTGCGACTCGGTGACCAGCAAGAACTGGACCTTCACCGCCTCGGGCACGGTTCCCACGGACCCGCCCACCGACCCGACCGACCCGCCCACCGACCCGCCGACCGACCCGGACTCGCCGCCGTCGTGGCCGACGGCCAACGGCAGCCAGGCCGTCTCCGCGACGATCGAGGTCTCGGGCACGTACGACGGTGGGTTGAAGCGCCTGTACGGCACCGGTGACCTGGGCAGTGGCGGTCAGGACGAGGACCAGCCCCCGATGATCAAACTGGCGGACGGCGCCACCCTGCAGAACGTCATCCTCGGCGCCCCGGCCGCGGACGGTGTGCACTGCGCGGGCACCTGCACCCTCAAGAACGTCTGGTGGGAGGACGTGGGCGAGGACGCCGCGACCTTCCGCGGCGGCTCCTCCTCGACGGTCCGCACCATCGACGGCGGCGGCGCGAAGCTGGCCGAGGACAAGGTCTTCCAGCACAACGGCGTCGGCACGCTGGTCGTCAAGAACTTCCAGGTCGACGACTTCGGCAAGCTGGTCCGCTCCTGCGGCAACTGCTCCACGCAGAACGCCCGGCACATCCAGCTCCAGAACATCTGGGCGACGGCTCCGGGCACCAGCCTGGTCGGCATCAACACCAACTACGGTGACACGGCACGGATCTCGGGCGTCACGATCTACGAAGACGGCGACCGTGACATGAAGATCTGCACCAAGTACAAGGGAACGACCAGCGGCGAGCCGAGCGAGATCGGCTCGGGAGCGGATGGCACGAACTGCATCTACTCCGCGTCCGAGATCACTTACGTCGACTGAGGCGGCCCCTCGACGGGGCGCATGACGGACCCGCTCTTCCCGGCAGCGACCGGGAGGGGCGGGTCCCTCGCTGTCAGCTGATCTCGACGACCTTGCCGTCGGCGACCTCGACCCGCCGGGTCGTGTGGACGGCTTCGAGCATCCGCCGGTCGTGCGTGACCAGGAGCAGCGTCCCGGTGTACGCGTCGAGCGCCGACTCCAGCTGCTCGATCGCGGGCAGGTCGAGGTGGTTCGTCGGCTCGTCCAGGACCAGCAGGTTGACACCCCGGCCCTGGAGGAGGGCGAGAGCGGCCCGGGTGCGTTCGCCCGGGGAGAGCGTCGTGGCCGGCCGCAGCACATGGTCGGCGCGCAGGCCGAACTTGGCGAGCAGCGTACGGACCTCGGCCGGCTCCGTCTCGGGGACGGCCGCGCAGAAGGCGTCCAGCAGGCTCTCCGTACCGTGGAACAGCTTGCGCGCCTGGTCGATCTCGCCCACCACGACGCCCGAGCCGAGGGAGGCGTGGCCGGAGCCGAGCGGGAGCCGGCCGAGCAGTGCGGCGAGCAGCGTCGACTTGCCCGCCCCGTTGGCCCCGGTGATGGCGACCCGGTCCGCCCAGTCGATCTGCAGGGTGGCCGGACCGAAGGAGAAGTCGCCGAGGACGACCGTGGCGTCGCGGAGGGTGGCGACGACGGAGCCGGAGCGCGGGGCGGAGGCGATCTCCATCCGCAGCTCCCACTCCTTGCGCGGTTCGTCGACGACGTCGAGGCGCTCGATCATGCGCTGCGTCTGGCGGGCCTTCGCGGCCTGCTTCTCGCTGGCCTCACTGCGGAACTTGCGGCCGATCTTGTCGTTGTCGGTGGCCTTGCGGCGGGCGTTCTTGACGCCCTTGTCCATCCAGCCGCGCTGCATCTGTGCGCGGCCCTCGAGCGCGGAGCGCTTGTCCGCGTACTCCTCGAACTCCTCACGGGCGTGGGTACGGGCCCGCTCGCGCTCCTCCAGATAGGAGGCGTAGCCGCCGCCGTAGAGGTTGATCTCCTGCTGGGCCAGGTCGAGCTCGAGGACCTTGGTCACCGTACGCATCAGGAACTCGCGGTCGTGGCTGACGACGACGGTGCCCGCGCGCAGGCCGGACACGAAGCGCTCGAGCCGCTCCAGGCCGTCGAGGTCCAGGTCGTTGGTGGGCTCGTCGAGCAGGAAGACGTCGTAGCGCGACAGGAGCAGCGAGGCCAGTCCGGCACGGGCCGCCTGGCCGCCGGAGAGCGCCGTCATCGGAAGGTCGAGACCGATCCTCAGTCCGAGGTCGGCCGCCACCTCCTCCGCCCGTTCGTCGAGGTCGGCGCCGCCGAGCGCGAGCCAGCGCTCCAGGGTTTCGGAGTACGCGTCGTCCGCGCCGGGAGCGCCGTCCACGAGGGCCTGGGTCGCGGCGTCCATCGCCGTCTGCGCTTCGGCGACACCGGTGCGGCGGGCGAGGAACTCCCGCACGGACTCGCCCGCGCGGCGCTCGGGCTCCTGCGGGAGGTGTCCGACGGTGGCGGTGGGCGGGGAGAGGCGCAGTTCGCCCTCCTCCGGGCGGTCGAGCCCGGCGAGCAGTCGGAGCAGCGACGATTTTCCGGCACCGTTGGCTCCGACGAGACCGATCACGTCGCCGGGCGCGACGACGAGGTCGAGTCCGGCGAAGAGCGTGCGGTCGCCGTGTCCGGCGGCGAGTTCCTTGGCGACGAGAGTGGCAGTCATCAGGGTGCCGATCCTAACGAACCGCGCCGGGTGCGGTCCCGGCGGACGACGGGTGCGGTCCCGGCGGACGACGGGCGCGGTCCCCGGTGCGGCGGGCGCGACGGCCTCAGGGGGCGACGGTCGCGATCAGCACGCTCCCCGCGCTGCGTGCCACGAGGGAGGAACGCCCCTTCGCCACCCGTGCCTCCAGGGGGATCCGGTGCTCGCCTGCGGCGAGGACCCCGTCGAAGACCTCGTCGGTCCGCGTGCGGTGCAGCAGGTCGAGGCGGTACGCGACCAGGCTCACCCGGCAGGTCGAGCTGACCTCCAGGCAGGCCGTGCCCTCCGTGACGGTGAGCCCGAGCAGCCGCCTCCCGGAGGGCGGGGTGCGGTCCAGCGCGTTCTCGATCCGTGCGACGAGGAGCGGGATCACGGGGGCGGTCCCGTCGACGTACGCGACGTCGGCGCCCGCCCGGCCGAACGCCTCGCGCACCGCGGCGCGCTCCGCGTCGGTGACGGCCAGGCCGAAGGCCACGGCACCGTACCCGCGCAGTTCGGCGGCCGGCACCCCGGCGGCGTCCTGGGCGATGTCGGCGCCGATGCCGATGGTGCGCAGGGCGGCCGCGAGCTTGGCGAGGACCGCGACGCGAGCCCCTATGAGCAGGACGCGACGCCGGGCGGCGGGACCGTCCCGCTGCGTGTCCGTCGTGCCGTCCGCGGGGAGGAGCTGTTCGAGCTCGGCGCGGTACTGCTCGCCGTCGAAGCGGAACGGGCCGATCCCGTGGTATCCGCCCCGCTCCAGGTCGACGGTCCCGTACGTCTGCCAGGCGAAGTCCCGCCACACGACATCGGTGCCGTCCCGTTCGATGACGGCGGTGACCGCCCCGCACTCGAGGCTCTCGCACTCGGGGCAGCCGTAGATCACATAGCGGCCGTCGGCCAGCGGAGCGTCCGCTTCGAGCAGCAGTCGCCGTACGTGCGTGGCGAAAATCGCCGGCGCCACGTCGGAGGCGAGCGGCGAGACCGCGTCGAGGTCGGACAGCTGGAACAGCAACGGCCGGCCGTCGACGATGAAGTCCATGAAATCCCGGTGCGCCTGGTAGCCACCGTCGGCCAGGACTCCCCCGGCCCGTATCGCCGGCGCAAGGCCGAACGTCGAGTACTGGGCTGACATGACGGGAGTATTCCCACCATGAGGCCGATGTGAGCACGGCTCGGGGGATTCCGTTAGCGTCCGCCCAGGGAGCGCGGCCGTCCGGCGCCGCGGGAGTGGCAGGGGTGAGCGGTGTGACGGACGTGATCGTGGTGGGCGGCGGAGTCAGCGGGCTGACCACGGCAGTGGTGCTGGCGGAGCGCGGTCACCGGGTGCGGTTCTGGTCACGGGACGCCTCCTCGGCCACGACGTCGGCGGTGGCCGGCGCCCTGTGGTGGCCGTACCGGATCGAGCCGGAGGCGCTGGTGGGCGACTGGTCGCTGCAGTCGCTGCGGGTGTACGAGGAACTGGCCGCCGCACCGGAGGAGACCGGCGTACGGCTGGTCCCGGGGGTGCACGGGGGTGAGCGGCTCGCGGCGCTGGGACCCTGGGCACGCAGCCTGAGGAACGTGTCCGAGGTCGGCCAGGGGCTGCGGGTGACACTGCCCCTGATCGACATGCCGGTCCACCTGGGCTGGCTGCAGGGGCGGCTGGCCGCGGCCGGAGGGGTGACCGAGCGGCGCACGGTGCGGGCCTTCGACGAGGCCGCCGCCGAGGCCCCCGTGGTGGTCAACTGCACCGGCCTGGGCGCCCACGGCCTGGTCCCGGATCCGGGGATGCGGCCGGTGCGGGGCCAGCTGGTGGTGGTGGAGAACCCGGGCATCGACGAGTGGTTCACCCTGGCGGACCCGGCTTCGAGCGCGACGACGTACTTCTTCCCCCAGCCGGGCGGACTGCTGCTGGGCGGCACCGCCGAGACGGACGACTGGCGCACCGAGCCCGACCTCCGTACGGCCGAGGAGATCGTGGCACGCTGCGCGCGGGTACGGCCGGAGATCGCCGGGGCCCGGATCACGGGGCACCGGGTCGGGCTGCGGCCGGCCCGGGACGGCGGGGTGCGGATCGAGGCCGACGAGCTGCCCGGAGGTGGTCTGCTGGTGCACAACTACGGGCACGGCGGCGCCGGGGTGACGGTGGCCTGGGGCTGCGCGCGGGCTGCGGCCCAGCTGGTGGGCTGAGCCGCAGCGCCGGTCAGGCGGACGGGTCGTCCTTGTGCCGTTCGTCGCTGATGACCTCGGAGCCAGGGCCGATCCGGATCTCGAAGTCTCCGTCGTACTTGGCGTGGCCCTCGATCACCGCGGACTCGACGGCCTCAACGCCGAACTCCTGGCGGACGATCTGCGGGTCCTGCCGCAGGTCGCGCATCAGGGCCACGCACATGCCGATCATCACGATGGTGAAGGGCGCGGCCACCAGGATGGTCAGATTCTGCAGGCCGGCCAGGGCGTCGCCCTTGCCGTTGCCGATGAGCAGCATGACCGCGGCCACGGCGCCGGTGACGATGCCCCAGAAGATCACGACCCACTTGGCCGGTTCACGCACGCCCTTCTGGGAGAGGGTGCCCATCACGATCGAGGCGGCGTCCGCGCCCGAGACGAAGAAGATGCCGACCAGGACCATCACCAGGATGCTCATCACCGTGGGGATCGGGAACTCCTGGAGGACGCCGAAGAGCTGCGCCTCCGGAGTGTCCCCGACGCCCTTGAGCCGCCCGGCCTCCTCCAGCCTGATCGCGGAACCGCCGAAGACGGCGAACCAGACCAGGCTGACCGTGCTCGGCACCAGGATGACTCCGCCGACGAACTGACGGATCGTCCGGCCGCGACTGATCCTCGCGATGAACATGCCGACGAAGGGCGTCCACGAGATCCACCACGCCCAGTAGAAGACGGTCCAGCTCGAGAGCCAGTCGGCCACCTCGCCCTCGCCGGTCGCCTCCGTGCGCCCGGCGAGCTGGGCGAGGTCACCGAAGTACGCGGCGAGGGATGTGGGCAGCAGGTCCAGCACGATGATGGTGGGACCGGCGATGAAGACGAACACCACCAGGATCAGGGCCAGCACCATGTTGATGTTGGACAGCCACTGGATGCCCTTCTCGACACCGGACACGGCGGAGGCGACGAAGGCCGCCGTCAGGACGGCGATGATCGCCACGAGGAGGCCGGTGCCGGTCTGCTCCATCCAGTTGAGCTCCTGGAAACCGCTGCCGATCTGGAGGGTTCCGAGCCCGAGCGAGGCAGCCGAACCGAAGAGCGTCGCGAAGATGGCGAGGATGTCGATGAACCGGCCACCGCCGCCATGCGCGTGGCGGGCCCCGATGAGCGGCTCGAACACCGCGCTGATCGTCTGCCGCCTGCGGCGCCGATAGGTGCTGTACGCGATGGCGAGACCGACCACGGCGTAGATCGCCCAGGGATGCAGTGTCCAGTGGAAGAGGGTCGTGGCCATCGCCGTCTGCATCGCCTCGGCGGCATCGGCGGGACGCGTGCCGGGAGGCGGATTGACGAAGTGGGCCAGCGGCTCACTCACCCCGTAGAACATCAGGCCGATTCCCATGCCGGCGCTGAACATCATCGCGACCCAGGAGACCGTACGGAATTCGGGCTTCTCGCCCTCCTGACCGAGCGAGATCTTCCCGTACCGGCTGATCGCGAGCCAGAGGGCGAAGACGACGAAGCCCGAGGCGGCCAGCATGAAGGCCCAACCGCCGTTGTGGATGAGTCCGTTGAGCAGTCTGCTGGAGACGTCCTCCAGCGAGTCGGTGGCCGTGGAGCCCCAGACCACGAAGGCTACGGTGAGCACCGCCGTGACGCCGAAGACCACCCTGTCGGTCGTGGGGCGCCGGCCGTCGTGCTGCTCAGCGGGAAGATCGGCTGTGACCGGCAGGTACTCCCCCCGCCCATCCGTTCTCTGCTCGTCGTGTGACACAAATGGCACCTTTCACGCAGTGCGAAAATTTCGCTCTCCGTAGGCAGTACCACACGCAGCGTGCATCCCTGGGGTCAACAAGCCGTATCGGCTTGACCCGTTACGAGGTGATATGTGGCCCGCTCGTCCAGCAGGAGCGGGATCAGTCTGCGGGCCGGCTGGCGCAGCGATACGTACGCTCCGTCACCGTCGCGTCGGGACGTCACGCCGTGCAGGGCCAGTTCGTCCCCGACCTCCGCGTACTGGGCGGCGTCCAGCCGGTAGCCGCAGGGCGGGTCCTGGAGGATCTCCCCCGGTTCCGCCGGATCGTTGTCGGCGCCGCCGAGGAGGACGGGACCGCGGTCGGCGAGCCCTGCCAGGCGGGACGCGGTGGTGACCGCGGTGATACGCCCCTGGCGCTCCCCGACGAACGAGAACAGACCACCGAGTGCCGCCTGCTGGGACTCGACCCTGCGCCGCTTGTTGAGTGCCTGATCGGACCGCTCGGCCTCGGTGAGCGCGTCGGTCCGCGACTCGATGAGCAGGCCGACCGCGTGCTTGATGCCGGCGGTGTTGCGCAGGATCCGCTCCTGGCCGTCGCCCGCGGTCTGCTTGATCGGGTCCCCCGTGACCGGGTCGGTCCAGATCCCGTAGAGGCCGGTGCTGTAGCCCGCTGCCGCGGCGGCGGGCCTGACGTACCGGTCGGACAGGCTCCGGGCGGCGTCGTGCACCCCGTCGGCCGTGTTGAGATTGCGCGGCCACAGGACGAAGAGGTCCTTGTCGTAGTACGGCGGGGTGGCGCCGTACTCGTGCAAGTCGTAGATGACATCGGGTCGTTGATCACGGATGACCCGCGCGACGGCCCGGCCCTCGGCCGTCCGCAGGGCGATGTGGTCACGGTTGATGTCGACACCGTCGGAGTTGCCGCGGGTGTCCGCCGCACGTCCGTCGGGATTGGCGGTGGGCAGCACCAGTACACGCGTACGGGACAGGAGTGCTCGCGTCGCCCGGTCCTCGGCCAGGGCGAGATCCCGGACCGCCGACAGACAGGCCTCACGGCCGGCCGGTTCGTCGCCGTGCTGGCTGCAGATCAGCAGTACGGTGCCGGCCGCCGGGGTGCGCGCCCCGATGTGGACGAGCCGCAGGGGGCGCCCCTCCTTCGTCGTGCCGATCCGTTCGACGAAGGCACGGTCGCTCGCCCGGTCGACCTCGGCGAGGAAGGACTGCTCCTCCGCCTGCCCGGTCCACCGCTCACCCCTGCTGATCTCGAATCCGGTACGGGGCACGAGGTGCGAGGCCTCGGCCGGCGCGGTGGCGAACGGCACGGCCAGCGCGGCTGCCACGACGATCACCCCCAGGTCGCGCCGCAGCACGCGGCGGCCCAGGGAACGGCGACGGAGCGCACGAGTGAGTCGGGGGATCACGAGCAACTGCCTCCCGGGTCCGGCTGGGCCGGGCCGCAGCGGGCCCGCCCGCGTAGCGGCGTGTGCGGAAGGTACCCCGGTCAACTCCTGCGCAACAGGGGGCGATCACCTGTCCGGCCGGAACAGTCGTGCGGTTAGGGTGGCCGCGTTCGTGTCCAGACCGCCGGTTCCGGCCCCTCCCCCTGCCGGGGCCCGCGTGTACGAGGAGCTTGCCTTGCCCGATCCGACCCGCGATCCGCAGCGTGACGCCCGGCCCACCCTGGAGGCCGTGGCGGCCCGCGCCGGTGTGTCCCGGGCGACGGCGTCCCGTGTCGTCAACGGCGGTGCCGGGGTGCGGCAGCCCCTGGTGGACCAGGTGCGCAAGGCGGTCGACGAGCTCGGCTACATCCCGAACCACGCCGCACGCACCCTGGTCACCCGGCGCAACGGTGCGGTCGCCGTGATCATCGACGAACCCGAGGTCCGGATCTTCTCCGACCCGTTCTTCTCCCGCCAGATCCGCGGGATCAGCCGCGAACTGAACGCGCACGACGCCCAGCTGGTGCTGCTCCTGGTGGAGGGCAGCGGGGACTTCGACCGGGTGACCCGCTACCTGGCCGGTGGCCATGTGGACGGCGCGCTGGCCTTCTCATTGCACACCGACGACGAACTTCCGTCGATCATCCGGCGGTTCGGCGTGCCGACGGTCTACGGTGGCCGCCCCGAGCGCCCCTCTCCGGGAACGGATGCCGCCGCGCCGCCCGTGCCGTACGTCGACTGCGACAACCGGGGCGGCGCCCGTGAGGCCGTACGCCATCTGGTCTCGCTCGGCCGGCGCCGGATCGCGCACATCGCCGGACCGCGTGACCAGACCTCCGCGCTCGACCGGATCGACGGCTATCACGACGTACTGCCCGACGCCGATCCGGAGCTGGTGGTGGACGGCGACTTCACCGCCGAAAGCGGCGCACGGGCGATGGAGGAACTGCTGGCGGCCCGTCCGGATCTGGACGCGGTCTTCGCCTCCAACGACCTGATGGCCTCGGGAGCCCTGCGGGTGCTCCACGAGCGGGGGATCCGGGTGCCGCAGGACGTGGCACTCGTCGGCTTCGACGACATGGAGTCGGTGGCGGAGACCACCGAACCGCCTCTGACGACGGTCCGTCAGGATGTCGAAGGGATGGGACGGTTGATGGTGCGGCTGCTGATGGAGCGGCTGAACAGCGGTACGGGCGAGTGGCCCGCGTCCGTGATCACCCCGACCGAACTGATCCGCCGCGCCTCGGCCTGAGACTCCTGCCCCCGCGCTCCGCGCGCCAGGCCGCACGCGCGGTCCGGGCGCGCGGCAGGTAGCGCAGCCGCTCGGGAAGCACGGGCACCACCAGCCGGACGACGGCGCAGAGCCGCCGGAGGTGCCGCTCCTGGGCAGGGGTCCAGTCGAGCCCGATCGCCTCGCGGGCGTCCCGTGGCATCAGCCCCACGGTGATGAAGCCGCGGAACCGGGCGAGCGGCGGGAGCAGGACCGGCCACACCGCTGCCACCAGCAGCCGCACGGCCCACGGACCGCGGTCGGGTGGCGGTACGGGGCTGTCGACGGCGACGAGCTCCCGTACGACCGTGGTCGCCTCGATCTCGTCGGCCAGCATCTTGCGGTAGTACGGCCAGAACTCCTCGATCGTCTGCGGCATGTCCCGGTCGTGGATGCCGAGGATCCGGCCGACCTGAAGCCACTCGCGGTACAGGGCACGCTCCTGCGCCCCGGTGAGCGGGCGGACCAGATAGCGCGCCGCGTGCTGGTAGACGGGGAAGCCGGTGGCATGCACCCACGCGTAGTTCGCCGGTGCGAGGGCGTGGTAGCGGCGGCCGCGGGTGTCGGTGCCCTGGATGGTGCGGTGCAGCTTCCTGAGCCTGCGCCCCTCCTCCGCTGCCGCCTCTCCCCCGTACACCCAGAGCTGGAGCGAGCGCAGGGACCGCTCACCGCGTCCCCACGGGTCCGTACGGAAGACCGAGTGCTCGTCGACGCCCGCGCCGACCGCCGGGTGGGCGACCTGGAGGGTGAGGGCGGCGGGCAGCATCAGGAGCCCGCGGATGTCGCCGGCGAGGCTCCACAGGACACCGCCCGGCGGGGGCGGGACGGGCTCTCCTGCGCTGGTCATGCGGAGGCTCCCAGGGGTCGGCGGGTGCTCGGACCGGAGCCCGGGCCGTACGTGTTCCAGTATGCGATCACGAGCGCCCCGGCGAGCCTGAGGGACGGTGGGCGGCGGGCGGGGCGCCGAGGGTGACCGGCCGGACACCGTGCGCCGCCTTGAGGTCTTCGAATCTGTGTCAGCAGTGTTGACGCACCTCGTGAAACAAGTCAATAGTATTTGTAACTTTGACTCTCCGGGCGAGAGGAGCCGTCAAATGACCGACCCAGTACGCGATTTGAGGCTCACAGCAACCTGAACCGGCTCCACCCACAGAGGAGGTCGCCCGCCATGGGCCGCTACAGCCGACTGCGCGAGATCCGCCGGATGGATCCCGCCCGCGACTGCGCCGAGATACTCCGGCTGATGTCGCAGTACGAATTCCCGTGGGACTACCGGCAGGGCATCAGCGTCGCCTTCCTTCGCGACTACGGCGTCCCGAGAATCTCCGTGCTGCTCGACCGCACCCAGGAGTTCGAGCGCAACGGCCAGAAACGCTACGACGACACCGTCCTGTTCGGGTACGAGATGGCGGCCGAGGGCTTCGACTCCGAGCGCGCCCGCGCCGCCGCCCGGCATCTCAACCGCATTCACGGCAAGTACCGCATCCCGAACGAGGACTACCTCTACGTACTGGCTACGACCGTCGTCGGCCCCAAACGCTGGATCGACCGCTTCGGGTGGCGCCCCCTGTGCGCGCAGGAGGCGGGGGCGCTGGCGGAAGCAGGGCGGCGGATGGCCGTCATGATGGGCATCGAGGGCGCTCCCGACACGTACGAAGGATTCGAGAAGCTGCTCGACTCATACGAGGACCGGATGTTCGCGTACGACCCGGCGAACCGCCGGGTCGCCAACGCCACCTTCCGGGTCATGGCCGCCTGGTACCCGGGCCCGCTGCGCCCCCTGGTGGCCAGACTCTCGCTCGCCCTGCTGGACGAACCGCTGCTGCGGGCACTCGGTTTCCCGGCGCAGCCCCGCTGGTTACGGGCGACGGCCACGCGGATGGTGCGTACCCGGTCGCACGGGGTACGGCTGCTGCCCGCCCGGCCGCGCTGGCTTCCTTCCCGGCCCAGGCCACGCAGTTACCCCTTCGGATACCAGCTCGACGACCTCGGCCCGCACTGGGCCCAGAGCCGCCCGCTGGAACCCCTGCCCATGGAGAAGACATGACGACCCCGACGGACCAGCACGACCACGGCATCGACGACGTCCGCGCCGAGGTGGCACGGGCCAGGAGCGCCGGCCGGAGCTGGGCGGCGCTCGGCCCCCGGGAGCGGCGCGCGGCGCTGCTGCGCTGGAAGCGGACACTCGCCCGGCGCACCGACGAGTTCGCCGGACTGATCGCCTCGGAGACCGGCAAGCCGCTGCACGACGCCCGCGCCGAGGTGCTGGTGACACTGGTCCACCTGAACTGGGCGGCACGCAACGCCCACCGGGTGCTGGGCCGGCGCCGGGTGCCCTCCGGTGTGCTGTCGGTCCATCAGCGGGCACTGCTGGCCTACCGCCCGCTGGGGGTGATCGGGGTGATCGGGCCGTGGAACTACCCGCTCTACACGCCGATGGGCTCGATCGGCTACGCCCTCGCTGCGGGTAACGCCGTGGTCTTCAAGCCGTCCGAACTCACGCCCGGGGTAGGGGTTCTGCTGGCCCGGAGCTTCGGGGAGGCCGTCCCGGACCACGCGGACCTGCTGCGGGCGGTCACCGGCCCGGCTTCCACCGGCGCCGCCCTGGCAGGCGCGTACGGCCCGGCCGGTGTGGACAAGATCGCCTTCACGGGATCGCCCGGCACCGCCCGCAAGGTCGCGGCGGCCTGCGCGGCCACGCTCACGCCGCTGCTCGCCGAGTGCGGGGGCAAGGACGCGGTACTGGTCGCGGCCGACGCCGATCTGGACGCGGCTGCCGATGCGATCGTCTGGGGCGCAATGGGCAACGCCGGCCAGACCTGCGCGGGCGTGGAGCGGGTCTACGCGGTGGCCTCGGTGCACGAGGAACTGTGCGCGCGCATCGTGCGCGGGGCACGGGCACTGGCTCCCGGCGAGGCGTACGGCCCGCTCACCCTGCCCTCCCAGCTGGGCGTGGTGGAACGCCACGTGAAGCAGGCCCTGGTGGACGGGGGCAGGGCCGTGCTCGGCGGCCCCGACGCGTCGGTGACGCGGACGGTGGGACCGGTGGTGCTCACCGGCGTACCGGAGGATTCCCCGGCCGTGACGGAGGAGACCTTCGGCCCGGTCGTCGTGGTGAATCCGGTGCGCGACATGGACGAGGCCGTCGAGAGGGCGAACGCGTCGGCGTACTCGCTGGGCGCCGCCGTCTTCACCCGCTCCCGGGCGGCCGGGCTCGCGGTGGCCGGACGTCTCGACTCCGGTGCGGTGTCGGTCAATTCGGTGCTCGGCTTCGCCGCGATTCCCGCCCTGCCCTTCGGCGGTGCGGGCGAGTCGGGGTACGGACGGATCCATGGCGAGGAAGGGCTGCGGGCCTTCGCCGCGCCGCACTCGGTCACCGTACGGCGGTTCGCACCGGCGGTGGACCTGACCTCGTTCGCGACGCCCCGGGCGAAGGCCGCACGGGCGGTCGAGCTCGGCAGGAGACTGCACGCCCGGTTCTGAGCGCGGTCACCCGGTGCTGAGCAGCGGCACCAGATAGCGGCGGGCGAAGGCACGCACCTGTTCCTCGTCGTCGAGCTCGAAGCAGCTGACGGGATTGAGGAGGAAGGAGACGGTGATCCGCACCATGAGCTCGGCCACCGGTGTGGGATCCGTCTCCGGCCGCCCTTCCGCACGCTGGGCATGGCGCAGCCGGTCGGTGAGGTATCCGCGCATCGCGAGGAAGGCCGGACCGCTCTCCAGGGTGAGGAAGGGGAGCATGATCTCCGGCTCCAGTTTCAACAGCCCACCGACCAGCGGGTGTTCGCGAATGTGCTGGAGGACGGCGACGAAGCCGGCGACGAGCCGGTCCTCCATGGTGGGCAGGGCGGCCACGGCGTCGTCGACGTCCATGACGAAGCGGCGGTACTCGCGCAGCAGGCAGGCCGAGACCAGGCTGTCCTTGTTTCCGATCCTCCGGTACACCGTCACCCGCGAGACCTTGGCCCGCTTGGCCACGTCGTCGACGGTCGAGCGGCGCAGCCCGAAGGTCATGAACTGCTCGCGTGCCGCGTCGAGGATCTGCTCGCTCAGCGCATCCGACGGCGGCGACTCGATCAGCGCGCGGGCCAGCAGTGCCTCGTTCGTGCTCCGTGCCGCCATGGGCCCTCCCCGTTCCACCGTGACCACTCAACCACAACGGCGACAGAACACAGATACCCAGCACGTCTCTTTGTAACTTTCTCCCTTTCAGGAGGTACTCCGTGTCCATCGACCATGCGCTCCCCCGCTCCCTCTCCGCCGAACAGCGGGATTTCGTCACGGCGTTGCGTGACTTCGCCCGGCGCGAGTGCGGTACGCGCGAGCAGCGCGAAGCCCTGACCGCCGAGACGGGCGGGCCGCATGCTCCGTCGCTCTACGCCCGGCTGGCGGAGCTCGGCTGGCTCGGCGTGTGCCTGCCGGAGGCGTACGGGGGCTCGGGCGGCGGGATGACGGACGCCTGCCTCTTCCTGCGGGAGACGGCGCGGGGCCTCGTACCGGCCGGCGGGTTCATCACCTCGGTGATCACGGCCAAGGCATACGAGCGGTTCGGGAGCGAGGAGCAGCGCAAGGCGGCGCTCGGGGGCGCGGTGGCCGGGCAGGTCCTGTCCATCGCGATGTCGGAGCCGGATGCCGGATCCGATGTCGCCGCGCTGCGGTGCAGGGCCGAACGGACCCCGGAGGGCGACTGGCTGATCAACGGCCACAAGACCTGGATCTCCAACGCCCATCTGGCCGAGCACATCCTGCTGGTGGCCCGCACGGACAGCGGCGGTGCGAAACACGCGGGGCTGACCATGTTCCATGTGCCGGCCCGCACCCCGGGGATCGGTATCCGGCCCATCGAGACGATGGGCGGACGTGAGGTCAACGACGTCTACTTCACCGACGTCCGGCTGCCGGCCGACGCGGTGGTCGGCACGGTCGACCATGCCTGGACCCAGCTGATGGCGGGCCTCAACGCGGAACGGCTCTTCCTCGCGGCGAACATGCTGGGGCTGGCGGAGCGGGTGCTCGACGACACGGTCGCCTACGTGCGGGGACGCGAGCAGTTCGGCCGCCCGGTCGGCTCCTTCCAGGCGCTGCGGCACCGGCTGGCGGACCTGGCGACCGAGATCGAGTGCGCGCGGTTGCTGGTCTTCGACGTGGCGGCGGCCTGCGACGCCGAGCCGGAGCGGTTGTTCCCGCGCGAGGCATCCATGGCGAAGCTCAAGGCGACCGAGACCGCGAAGCTCGCGGCGCTGGAGGGCATGCAGATGATGGGTGGCTACGGCTACGCGACCGAGTACGACATGCAGCGGCATCTGCGGGCGGCGGTCGTGTCGACCGTGTACGGCGGGACGAGCGAGATCCAGCGCGACATCATCGGCAGGAGCTACGGGCTGTAGCTCCGGCTACGCGTGGTCGTAGACCGTCACGGCGATGCCGCGGTCCGCGAGCCGCCCGGCTATGAGGGGTTCGACCCTGGTCCATGTGCCGCCCGCCAGCCCGCAGCCGATGCGCGGCATATGGACCGAGGCCCCCAGCTCGCCGGCCCGGGCGGCGACCTTCTCCAGCCCCGCGTCGATCGCCTCGTAACGCACCGGCACCCCCTTGCTGCCGGTGCGTATCCCCCGCTGCCCGACCAGGTTCGCCACCCAGGTGTACGGGCCGACCTGGACGGCGCCCAGGCCGAAGTCGTTGCCCGCGCGCTCGCGGTGCCAGCGGCGGTACGCGGCCTCCGGCTCGGGCCAGCGGCGGGAGAGGGCCAGCACGAAGCCCTTCCCCCAGCCGCCCAGGTCGTTGCAGCAGTGCACGATCAGCTTGACGCCCTTGCCCGCGGGCGTGGTGGCGTCGCCCTGTACGTAGGTGATCCCCGACATGACCTCACCGTACGGGCCACCACTGACAATCCGTCCGGAGCGCTCAGGTCCGGCCCTCCTCGTACAGTGCGTCGAGCACGTCGCCGTACTGCTCGCGGATCACCCGGCGGCGCAGTTTCAGCGAGGGGGTCAGCTCGCCGGTGTCCGGGCCCCACTCCTGCGACAGCAGCCTGTAGCGCTTGATCTGTTCGGTGCGGTTCAGCCGGGCGTTGGCCGCCTCGACGGCCCGGGCGATCTCCTCGCGCACGGCGGGGTGCTCGGCGTACGCGGCCGGACTCCCGTCGATGCCGCGGGCCGCCGCCCAGGCCGGGGCCATCTCAGGGTCGAGGACGAGCAGGGCCACCAGGTAGGAGCGTCCGTCGCCGTGGACGAGGGCCTGTCCGATCAGCGGGTGTTCCTTGAGCGTGTTCTCGACGAGCGCCGGGGAGACGTTCTTGCCCGTCGAGGTGATGATCATTTCCTTCTTGCGGTCGGTGAGCCACAGGTAGCCGTCGTCGTCGATGCGGCCGATGTCCCCGGTGGGGAACCATCCGTCGGCGTCCAGCGCCCCGTCCACCGTGCCGTCCTCGCGCAGATAGCCGGCGAACACGGTCCCGCCCCGGACCAGGATCTCACCGTCGTCCGCGATGCGGAGCTCGAGCCCCTCCAGCGGCCGGCCCACCGATCCGAGCCGGAAGGCCGACGGGCTGTTGGTGGTGAACACCCCGACGGTCTCGGTGAGCCCCCAGGCGTCCATGACGACGATGCCGAAGCCCGCCCAGAAGCGGACCACGTCCAGCGGCATCGGCGCGGAGGCGCTGGCCGTCCAGACCAGCCGGTCGAAGCCCGCGAGGGCGAGGATCGGGTCCAGGACCTCCGCCTTGGCCCGCCGGTACGCGGCCTCCAGACCGGCGGGCGGCTCCTCGCCCCGTTCCCGGTACGAGACGTGTTCACGCGCCGTCTCGCCCGCGGCCTCGATCACCGCCCGCCGTTCCTCCGGCAGTCCGGCCAGGGCGGCCCGTACGCTTGCGGCGAGCTTCTCCCACACTCTCGGGACCCCGAAGAACTGGGCCGGACGCAGGGCGCCCGCGGTGGCCGCCACCGCCGCCGTGTCCGCGCACAGATGGACGTGCGAGGCCCGGAAGACCGGCAGGTAGATGCCGAGCATCCGCTCCGCGATATGGGCGAACGGGAGGTAGCAGATGTGCTCTACGTGGTCGGGGAGCTCCACCACCTGGTCCAGGGCCAGCGCGTTGGCCACGACGCTGCGGTGCGTGATCGGGACGGCCTTCGGGTCACCGGTGGTGCCCGAGGTGTAGACGACCGTCAGGGGATCGTCGGCGCGGGACTCCCGCCAGGCCTTCTCGAAGGCCTCGGCCGTGTGCAGCCGCGCTCCGGTGGCGCGCAGGGACGGGTGGGCCAGGTGCGTCCCGGCCCCGTCCGGCTCCACCACGACCAGCTTCTCCAGCGGTACCGCGGGGTCCGCCAGCAGGGGCTCCCAGCGCTCCCGCTCCCGTGCGCCCTCGATGACCGCGAACCGGGCCCGGCTGTGCCGGGCGATGTGTGCGATCTGTTCGGGAGCGGCGGTGCCGTACACCGTCACGGGGACGGCTCCGAGGTGGGTGAGGGCCAGGTCGCTCAGCCAGTGTTCGGGCCGGTTGCCCATCATCATGAGGACCTGCTCGCCGCGCTCCACTCCGAGGGCGGCGTAACCGGCGGCGAGCACCGCGGTCTCCCGGCGCACCTCCTGCCAGCTGAGGGTCGTCCATCCGGCGTCGTCGCCCGCGGCGCGCCAGGACAGGGCGGGGAGCCCGCCGTGGTCCTCGGCGTTGCGCAGCAGCAGCGCCGGGAGGGTGAGTTGATCGCGTTCGGTGGGAAGTCGCAGGATCGTGGTCACGGCCGCCTCCTGTCGCCATCGGCCGGACCGCACGGTCCGTACCGGAGGGTGAGACTGTGCTTCGATGGTGCCGGACACTTTCACAACAGTGGTGAGACAGCAATACTGTTGCACCTGATTGGTGCGCAGGCACCGCAGCCCAGCGGCCGGCGACAAGGAGCAGACATGGCGACCGGGACCGACGAGCCGACGCTCACCGTCGACGAACTGGCTGCGCGCGCGGGAGTCACCGTGCGCACCGTGCGTTTCTACAGCACCAGAGGGCTGCTGCCGCCCCCGGAGATCGGGCCGCGCCGGGTCGGGCACTACGGGCCCGGCCATCTCTCACGGCTCGCCCTGATCGAGGAGCTCCAGCACCAGGGCATGACGCTCGCCGCGATCGAGCGGTATCTGGAGCAGCTGCCGCCGGACCTGAGCGCGCACGACCTGGCCATCCACCGGGCCCTGGTGGCCTCCTGGGCGCCGGACTCCGCGGAGGACATGCCGCGGGCCGAGCTGGAGCGGCGCGCCGGCCGGACGCTCAGCGGCTCGGACGTGGACCGGCTGTCGGCGATGGGGGTGCTCGAGCGCCCCGGCGGTCCCGACGACGACACCTGCCGGGTGGACGTCGGGCTGCTGCGGCTCGGGGTGGAGCTGCTGGACGTACCGATCGCGCACGAGACGATCCTGGCCGCGCGCACGGTCCTGATGGAGCACACCCGGTCGGCCGCCCACGAGCTGTCGCGGCTGTTCCGGGACGAGGTGTGGAATCCGTACCGGGAGCGGGAGCAGGACCCGGAACACCTGAAGGCGATGAAGTCACTGTCCGCCCATATGCAGCCGATGGTGCTGCAGGCCCTGGTGACGGCGTTCCAGCGGTCGTTGAAGGAGGAGCTGCGGGCCGCGTTCACCACGGAGTGAACGCGGCCCGTGCCGGACGTCAGTCGTGGAAGGTCTCGCCCTTCTCCGCCTTCTCCAGGAGCAGCGCGGGCGGCAGGAAGCGGTCGCCGTAGCGCTCGGCGAGCTGCCGGGCACGCGCCACGAAGCCGGGCAGGCCTCCCTCGTACCCGTTGATGTACTGGAGCACGCCGCCGGTCCAGGCCGGGAAGCCGATGCCCATGATGGAGCCGATGTTGGCGTCGGCGACGGTGATCAGGACGTTCTCCTCCAGGCAGCGGACACTGTCCAGAGCCTCGGAGAAGAGCATCCGCTCCTGCATGTCGGCGAACGGGACGTCCGTGTCCGGCTTGGTGAAGTGCTCGCGCAGACCGGGCCAGAGGCGCGCGCGCCTGCCGTCCTCGTCGTACTCGTAGAAGCCCGCGCCACCGCTGCGTCCGGGGCGCCCGAACTCGTCGACCATCCGGTCGATGACGGCGTCCGACGGGTGCGGGGTCCAGGTGCCGCCCGCCTCCTCGACGGCGCGCCGGGTCTCGTTGCGGATCTTGCGGGGCAGGGTGAGCGTCAGCTCGTCCATCAGCGAGAGGACCTTGGCCGGGTAGCCGGCCTGGGCCGCCGCCTGCTCGACGGACGCGGGCTCGACGCCCTCGCCGACCATCGCGACGCCCTCGTTGATGAAGTGCCCGATGACGCGCGAGGTGAAGAAGCCGCGCGAGTCGTTGACGACGATCGGCGTCTTCCTGATCCGGCGCACCAGGTCGAAGGCACGGGCCAGTGCCTCGTCGCCCGTCTTCTCGCCCTTGATGATCTCGACGAGCGGCATCTTGTCGACGGGCGAGAAGAAGTGCAGTCCGATGAAGTCGACCGGCCGGCTGACGCCCTCGGCGAGCACGGTGATGGGCAGGGTCGAGGTGTTGGAGCAGAGGAGCGCGTCGGGCTCGACGATGTCCTGGATCTCCTGGAACACCTTGTGCTTGAGCGCGGTGTCCTCGAAGACGGCCTCGATCACCGCGTCGCAGCCCGCGAGGTCGGCCGGGTCCCCGGTCGGGGTGATGCGGGCCAGCAGCTCGTCGCGCTTCGCCTCGGTCGTACGGCCCCGGGAGAGCGCCTTGGCGAGCAGCTTCTCGCTGTACGCCTTGCCCTTGGCGGCGGCCTCGGTGGAGACGTCCTTGAGGACGACGTCGATGCCCGCGCGGGCGCAGGAGTACGCGATGCCCGCGCCCATCATCCCGGCGCCGAGGACGGCGACCTTGCGGATCGGGCGCTCCTCGATGCCCTTGGGGCGGCTGGCACCGGAGTTGACGGCCTGGAGGTCGAAGAAGAACGCCTGGATCATGTTCTTCGAGACCTGGCCGGTGACCAGCTCGGTGAAGTAGCGGGCCTCGATGGTCAGCGCGGTCTCGAAGTCGACCTGCGAGCCCTCGACCGCCGCCGCCAGGATGTTGCGGGGCGCGGGCATGGGTGCGCCCGCGAGCTGCTTCTTCAGGTTGGCCGGGAAGGCGGGCAGGTTGGCCGCGAACTTCGGGTTGGACGGAGTGCCGCCGGGGATCCGGTAGCCCTTGACGTCCCAGGGCTGCTGCGACTCGGGGTGGGCGTCGATGAAGGCGCGGGCCTTGTCGAGCATCTCCTCGGGAGTGGCGGCGACCTCGTGGACCAAGCCGTTCTCCAGGGCCCGCTGCGGGGTGTACTGGGTGCCCTGGAGGAGGACCTTGAGCAGCGCGTCGGCGATGCCCATCAGCCGCACGGTGCGGGTGACGCCGCCGCCCGCCGGCAGCAGGCCGAGGGTGACCTCGGGCAGGCCGATCCGGGAGCCGGGGGCGTCCAGGGCGATGCGGTGGTGGGCGGAGAGGGCGATCTCGTAACCGCCGCCGAGCGCGGCACCGTTGATCGCGGCGACGACCGGCTTGCCGAGGGTCTCGATGCGGCGCAGGGACCTCTTGATCGCGGTGCCCGCGTCGAACGCGTCCTGCGCGTTCTCGGGACCGATTTTGATCATGTCCTTGAGGTCACCGCCCGCGAAGAAGGTCTTCTTGGCGGAGGCGTAGATGATGCCCCGGATGGAGTCCTTCTCGGCCTCGGCCCGGTCGGCGATGGCCTCGATGGAGTCCCTGAAGGCCCGGTTCATCGTGTTGGCCGACTGGTTGGGGTCGTCGAGTACGAGGGTGACGACGCCGGTCTCGTCCTGTTCCCAGCGGATGGTCGTGCTCTCGGTCATGTCTGTTCTTCTCCGTAAGCAGGGGTGGCCGGGGGACGGTCAGAGACGCTCGATGACGGTGGCGACGCCCATGCCGCCGCCGACGCAGAGGGTGACGAGGCCGTAGCGCTTGTCCCGCCGCTCCAGTTCGTCGATGAGCGTGCCGAGGATCATCGCGCCGGTCGCGCCGAGCGGGTGGCCCAGTGCGATGGCGCCGCCGTTGACGTTGACCTTGTCGAGGGAGAGGCCCATGTCCCGCACGAAGCGCAGGACGACGCCGGCGAAGGCCTCGTTGATCTCGACGAGGTCGATGTCGTCGATGGTGAGCCCGGCCTTGGCCAGCGCCTTGCGGGTGGCCGGTGCGGGCCCGGTCAGCATGATGGTGGGTTCGGATCCGGAGACGGCCGCGGAGACGATCCGGGCGCGCGGGGTGAGGCCGTAGCGCTCGCCGACCTCCTTCGAGCCGATGGCGACGAGGGCGGCGCCGTCCACGATGCCGGAGGAGTTGCCCGCGTGGTGGACGTGGTCGATCTTCTCGACCCAGTGGTACTTCTGCAGGGCGACGGCGTCGAAGCCGCCCATCTCGCCGATCGCGGCGAAGGACGGCTTGAGGGAGGCGAGCGAGTCGGCGGTGGTGCCGGGCCGCATGTGCTCGTCGTGGTCGAGGACGAGCAGGCCGTTGCGGTCCCTGACGGGTACGACGGAGCGGCCGAAGCGCTCGTCCTTCCAGGCCGCGGCGGCGCGTTCCTGGGACAGCGCGGCGTACTCGTCGACGTCCCGGCGGGAGAAGCCCTCGATGGTGGCGATGAGGTCGGCGCCGATGCCCTGCGGGGCGAAGCCGGTCTCGAAGCTGGTCATCGGGTCCATGGCCCAGGCGCCGCCGTCGGAGCCCATCGGCACCCGGGACATCGACTCGACGCCACCGGCCAGGACGAGGTCCTCCCAGCCCGAACGGACCTTCGCGGCAGCGAGGTTGACCGCTTCAAGGCCCGAGGCGCAGAAGCGGTTCTCCTGGACGCCCGCGACGGAGTCCGGGAGTCCGGCCGCGATCGCGGCGATACGGGCGATGTCGGAGCCCTGGTCGCCGAGCGGGCTGACCACGCCGAGGACGATGTCGTCGATGGCCGCGGGGTCGAGGTCCGGGAAGCGGGCCCGGATCTCGTGGATGAGGCCGACGACGAGGTCGATCGGCTTGGTTCCGTGCAGGGCGCCATTGGCCTTGCCGCGACCGCGCGGGGTGCGGATCGCGTCGTAGACGAACGCTTCGGTACTCAAGACAGCAGCCTTTCGAGGGTGGTTGCGCAACGGGGTGGCGGGAGCCGGGTCAGCCGAGCAGCGAGCGGCCGATGATCTCCTTCATGATCTCGGTCGTACCGCCGTAGATGGTCTGGATGCGGCCGTCGGTGAACGCCTTCGCGACCCGGTACTCGGTCATGTAGCCGTATCCGCCGTGGAGTTGGAGACAGCGGTCGGCGACGCGCTTCTGCAGTTCGGTGGCCCACCACTTGGCCATCGAGGCGTGTACGGCATCGAGCGTCCCGGCCGAGTGGTCGACGATGCACCGGTCGAGGAAGGCCCTGGTGACGGCGCACTCGGTGGCCATCTCGGCGATCTCGAACCTGATGTGCTGGAGCTTGGAGAGGGGCCGCCCGAAGGCTTCACGCTCCTTGACGTACTGGGTGGTGATCTCCAGGAGGTACTCGGCCGCGGCGATTCCGGCGACCGCTATGCCCATCCGTTCCTGGGCCAGGTTGGTCATGAGGTGGATGAAGGCGCCGTCGAGCTCGCCGAGGAGGTTCTCCTTGGGGACGCGCACGTCGTTGAAGAACAACTCGGCGGTGTCCTGGGACTTCTGGCCGATCTTGTCGAGGTTGCGGCCGCGCTCGAAGCCTTCCGCTCCGCGTTCGACCACGAGCAGCGAGAGGCCCTTCGCGCCGCCCTCCGGTGAGGTCTTGGCGACGACGATCACCAGGTCGGCGAGGATGCCGTTGGAGATGAAGGTCTTCGAGCCGTTGAGCAGCCAGTGGTCGCCCTTGTCCTCGGCGGTGGTGCGGATGCCCTGGAGGTCGGAGCCCGCACCGGGTTCGGTCATCGCGATGGCGGTGATGATCTCGCCCGAGCAGAAGCCGGGCAGCCAGCGCCGCTTCTGCTCCTCGGTGCCGAGTCCGGTGAGGTAGGGGCCGATGATGTCGTTGTGCAGGCCGAGCGCCAGTCCCGCGACTCCGGCCCGGGTGAACTCCTCGGCGAGGACGGCGCTGTAGCGGAAGTCGGCGTTGCCGCCGCCCCCGAACTCCTCGGGTACGGCGAGGCCGAGCAGCCCCTGCCGGCCGGCCGCGAGCCAGGCCTCGCGCGAGACGATGCCGTCCTTCTCCCACTGCTCGTAGTGCGGGAGCGCCTCCTTGGCCAGGAAGGTGCGGACGGTCTCGCGGAACGCGTCGTGCTCTTCGGTGAAGATCTGCCGCTGCACTTCAAGCCCCCTGGAGCCAGTTCTTGACGGTGGAGATCAGGCGGGCCGGCTCGGGGCCGACGGGCGTGACGTTGAGCATGGTGACGCCGGCCTCGCGGAAGGCCTCGATGCGGTCGCGTACGTACCCCTCGGGCCCGCAGAGCGACATGAGTTCGCAGAATTCGTCCGGGACGGCGGCCTCGGCCTCCCTCTTCTTCCCCGAGAGGTAGAGCTCCTGGATCGTGGCTGCTTCCTTCTCGTACCCGTAGGCGACGGCGAGGTCGTTGTAGAAGTTCTTGCCGGGTGCGCCCATGCCTCCGACGTACAGCGCGATCTGCGGGCGGGCGAGGTCCCTGAGGGCCGCGGCGTCGTCGCCGATGGCGAGGAGGCCGCCCGCGACGGTCTGCAGCGGGCCGAGTGCCGGGTCACGCTTCGCCGCGCCTTCGGCCAGGGCGCCGCCCCAGACCTGCTGGGCCTTCTCCGGGATGTAGAGCGTGGGCAGCCAGCCGTCGGCGATCTCGGCGGTCAGCGCCACGTTGGAGGGGCCGAGGGAGGCGATGTAGAGCGGAATGTTCTCGCGGACCGGCCGGGTGAGGATCTTCAGCGGCTTGCCGAGCCTGCCGCCCTTCTCCTTCGGGAGCGGCATGTCGGTGATGCCGTGGTGGTCGATGACCTCGCGGCGCCAGATCCGCCGGCAGAGTTCGACGGTCTCGCGGGTCCTGCCGAGCGGCTTGTCGTACGGCTTGCCGTGCCAGCCCTCCACGACCTGCGGGCCGGACGCGCCGAGCCCGAGCAGGGCCCGGCCGCCGGAGACCGCGTCGAGTCCGGCTCCGGTCTGGGCGATGAGGGCGGGGGTGCGGGAGTAGACGTTGAGGATCGCCGCGCCGATCTTCATGCGCTCGGTGCGGGCGGCCAGATATCCCATGATCGTGGGCGAGTCGAAGCCGTACGCCTCGGCGACCCAGACGGCGTCGAGTCCGGCGGATTCCAGTGCGGCGACCTGGTCGCAGGCGGCGCGCGGATCGCCCGCGTAGTTCAGCGGGAGGGAGAGTTCCATCAGTCGGTGCCGTCCTTCTTCGGGAGGGTCCGCAAGCTCGGTACGTCCCAGTCGCGGGCCACGTCATCGGTGTCCGCGCCGGGCCGGGCGGGCCCGCTGCGGACGCGGGAGGGGGTGGCGGAGAACCGGGGAGCGGGCGCGGGCTGGGTGAGGCCGCCGTGCTCGACGTAGGTGGAGCGGGCGGCGAGGTGCGGGTGGTGAGGCGCCTCGCGGAGCGAGAGGACGGGGGCGACGCAGGCGTCCGTGCCTTCGAAGACCTCGGTCCACTCGGCGCGGGTGCGGGCCCTGAAGCGGTCGGCGACGAGGGTGCGCAGGTCCGCCCAGCGGCTGAAGTCGTTGCGGTCGGGGGCTTCGTCGACGATCCCGAGCAGCTTGCCGAACTGCTCGTAGAACTGCGGCTCCAGCGGTCCGACCGCCATGTACTCGCCGTCGGACGTCTCGTAGCAGCCGTAGAAGGGGCAGCCGCCGTCGAGAAGGTTGGAGCCGCGCCGGTCCTGCCAGCTGCCGGCCGCCAGCATCCCGTGGATCATCGTGGCGAGATGGGCTGCACCGTCGACGATGGCGGCGTCCACCACCTGGCCGGTGCCGCCGGGTGTGCGGGCGTGCTGGAGGGCGGCCAGCACGCCGACGACGAGGTAGAGCGAACCGCCCGCGTAGTCGCCGACCAGATTGGCGGGCACCGTGGGCGGTTCCCCGGGTCTGCCGATCATGGAGAGGGTGCCACTGAGGGCGATGTAGGCGATGTCGTGGCCGGCTCGTTCGGCCAGCGGCCCGTCCTGGCCCCAGCCGGTCATCCGCCCGTAGACGAGCTGCGGATTGCGGTCCAGACATGCGGCCGGGCCCACGCCGAGGCGTTCGGCGACGCCCGGGCGGTAGCCCTCGATCAGGATGTCGGCGCGCTCCACGAGGTCGAGCACCTGCCCTGCGCCGCCCTCGGCCTTGAGGTCGACGCGGACCGAGCGTTTGTTGCGGTTGGTGAGGTCGTACGCGGGATCGATCCCGAGCGCCGCGCCGCCGGGCCGGTCGACGCGCACCACATCGGCGCCGAGGTCGGCCAGGAGCATCGCGGCGAACGGTCCCGGGCCGATGCCCGCCAGTTCGACGACACGCACCCCGGCCAGTGGACCCTGCCCTGTCGTTGCCATCAAGCCCCCAGCGGTGTGACACAACTGATGTAACATCGATGATGTTAAGAATGCTCGACGCTCCGCACAACCCTTTTGGCCGAGCAAGCGCTTAGTTCCTTCTTCCGGATCCTCTCGCACCGAGGCCCTCCCGGCTGCACAGCGCCACGAACCCCTCCGCTACCCTCTGCCTGCTACATCGGCGCCGGCCCCTGCGGAGGCACTCATGAACAGGCAGAACGGGGCAGAACGCCCCTATGACGTCATCCTTTTCGGCGCCACCGGCTTCGTGGGGACACTCACCGCCGAATATCTGGCGGAGCACGCACCGGACGGCCTCCGGTGGGCGGCGGCGGGCCGCAGCCGGGCCAAGCTCGAAAAGCTGCGCGAGAACCTCGCCGCGATCAACCCGCGCTGCGCGGAGCTGCCCCTGCTGACAGCCGATGCCGGTGATCCCGGCGCGCTGCGCGAACTCGCCGGTTCCGCGCATGTGGTGGCATCGACGGTGGGCCCGTACGTCTGGTACGGGGAGGGGCTGGTGGCGGCCTGCGCCGAGGCCGGGACCGACTACGCCGACCTCACCGGCGAGGCGGAGTTCGTCGACCGGATGTTCCTGGAGCACGACACACGGGCCCGCGAGACGGGGGCCCGTATCGTGCACGCCTGCGGCTTCGACTCCGTACCGCACGACCTCGGTGTCTACTTCACCGTCCAGCAGCTCCCCGAGGACGTACCGCTGACCGTCGACGGCTACGTCCGCAGCAACGCCGTCTTCTCGGGCGGCACGTTCGCCTCGGCGCTCACCGCGATCGGCCGCGGCCCGCAGATGATCCGGGCCGCGAAGGAACGCCGTCTGCACGAGCCGCGCCTGGTCGGCCGCCGGGCCCGCGCCCCGCAGGGCTCACCCCACTTCAGCGCGGCGACCGGAACGTGGGCGCTGCCGCTGCCGACCCTGGACCCCCGTGTCGTGGAGCGCTCGGCGCGGGCGCTGGGCCGTTACGGCCCCGACTTCCGCTACCGGCACTTCGCCTCCGTGAAGCACCTGCCGGTGGCGCTCGGCGGCACCGCGGCCCTGGGTGTGCTGACGGCCGCCGCCCAGATCCCCGCCGTGCGCGGCTGGCTCATGGACCGCTACGAACCCGGCACCGGCCCCGGCAAGGAGCGCAGGGACCGCAGCTGGTTCACGGTGCGCTTCGTCGGGGAGGGCGGCGGCCGCCGGGTCTTCACCGAGGTGTCGGGCGGCGACCCGGGCTACGACGAGACCGCGAAGATGCTCGCCGAGGCCGCCCTCAGCCTCGCCCTGGACGACCTGCCGAAGACATCGGGGCAGGTCACGACCGCCGTGGCGATGGGTGACGCGCTCCTGGAACGGCTGAGGACCGCAGGGCTGGGCTTCCGCGTCGCGGCGGTGCTCTGAGGCGGGCGCGGTTCCCTGGGCGTACGGGAGGGCGCCGACCGGGTCAGAGCATCCAGGAGGCGAGGGTGCAGACCATGGAAACGGTCCAGGCGGCTCCCGCGACGACGCCCAGGGTCATACCGACGGCAACGCCGCGCTGGGACAGACGTACGGTTCCGGTGTTCATCGGGGGTGCGTGGTGGTCGATCATGTGTACCAGCCTGCCCCTGATGTTCGACGAGCAACATCCGTTCATGTACTCAGATGGAAACAATCCCGGCCGTCGGACTGGGGCGGCCGGGGCGGGCCGGCGACGGCGGTCAGGCGACGGCCTCCCGCAGGGCCGCCCGGCACAGGGCGTCGGCCCGGCGCGTGGTCTCCGGCTGACGGAAGTCGCGCGCCAGCAGCAGCGTGTGGGCGCAGGCGTTGTCCAGACCGGTGCGGTGGCCGACGGAGACGAAGACGGGCTTGGTGGCGTCCTGGGTGCGCAGCGCCCGGCCGACCACCTCGTCCCCGTCCATGAGCGGGGTCGAGTCTCCGCGCCGGGGCCCCGGTTGCTCGTAGCGGAAGGTGAACGGATTCTTGGCGACGCCGATGACCGCGAGGCCGGTGAGGACACCCAGATGGCTGGCGAGCCCGAACCTGCGCGGGTGCGCCCGCCCGTAGCCGTCGCAGACGACGAGCCCCGGATCGACGGGCAGTGCCTCCAGCGCGGCGAGCACGGTCGGGATCTCCCGGAAGGCGAGGAGCCCGGGAACGTAGGGGAAGGTCACCCGGCCCCGCGCGGTCGACTCGGCCACCACCTCCAGGGTCGCCGCGTCGAGGACGACGGCCGCCGCCACGACGACGTCCCGCTCGTCGTCGTAGGCGACATCGACGCCGGTCACCAGCCCGGTGCCGGGCGGCGGCCCCGGTTCGTCGAGCACCACACGGGTGCGCAGCGTGTCCTGGACGGCGCGTGCTTCGGCCTCGTCGGCGGGCATGGTGAAAGTCGTCATGGTGCGGTTGAGTCTAAGAGCGCTCCGGGCGGTCCCGTAGCCTGGAGATCATGTTCGTACTCGAGTTGACCTACAGCGCACCGGTCGAGCGCGTCGACGCACTCATGAAGGAACACGTCGCCTGGCTCGACACCCAGTACACGGCAGGGGTGTTCATCGCCTCCGGGCGCAAGAACCCGCGTGACGGTGGCGTGATTCTCGCTGTCGGGGACGATCGCGCGCGGATCGAGGAGATCGCGGCGACCGACCCCTTCGCGACGCACGGGGTGTGCGCCTACCGGATCACGGAGTTCCTCGCGACGAAGACGTCGCAGGCACTGGCCCCGTACCGGCAGCAACTGCCCGGATAGGCGCGGCTATCCGAGCCGGGCGACGCGCCCCTTCTCGCCCGCGGCCCAGCAGCCCCCGTCGGCCACGCAGTTCACCGTGTCGTACGAACCGGTGTCCACCGTCCTCCAGGTGCGGCCGCCGTCCAGGGTCAGATCCGTGCCGGTCGGGCCGACCGCCAGCGCCGCCGACCTGCTGTGCGGGAGCCATGCGACGCCCGAACGGTAGGCCGGGGGCGGGGTGGTGGCGCCCTGCCAGGTGCGTCCGCCGTTGCCCGTGACGGCCGCGGCGTCGGGTGACGCCTGGTCCGCGCGGTAGTCGCCGCCGACCGCGATGCCGTGCCTGCGGTCACGGAAGGCGAGGCCGAAGACGCCGCGCGCGGGGTCCCCGGCAGGGATGGACGACGCGGTCTCGGACCAGGTCAGGCCGCGGTCACCGGAGTGCAGCACGCGGGCGGTGTCCGCACCGCCGGTGGCGAGCCAGACGTCCTTGCTGCCGGAGCTGACGAGGCACTGGCCGCTCGCCGCGAAGCCGGCCTCGCCGGGGCGGGCGGCGGGCATGCCCGCGTCGGGCAGCACCTTCCAGTTCCGCCCGCCGTCGGAGGTCGACAGGATGCGGAACTTCCCGTCCACCGGGTCGCTCATCGCCAGCCCGTGGCGGCTGTCGAAGAAGGTCAGGCAGTCGTAGAAGGCCCGGGCGTCGGTGTTGCGGAAGGACTCGGTCCAGGTCGCGCCGCCGTCATCGGTGCGCAGGACCCTGGACGCCTCGCCCTCGCCGATGGCCAGGACCACCGCCCGCCGCCGGTCGAAGGCCTCGATGTCGCGGAACTCCAGGTCCGCCGCTCCGGGCGGCGAGACATCGCGCCAGTGCCGGCCGCCGTCGGCCGTACGCAGGACCGTGCCCCTGGACCCCGCGACCCAGGCGTCGTCGCGGCTGACCGCGGCGAGGCCGCGGAAGCGCGCGTCCGTGCCCGTTTCGGTGAGCTCCCAGGCCGGCCGGTGGCCCCGCTCGCCCTGCTCCCCCGGTGCGGCGTGCGCCGCCGGTACGGCCAGGGCGGCGGTCACAGCCGCACCGCACAGGCCCAGTGACATCAGTCGTCTCGTCTTCCCCATGGCCCTCATGGCGCTGGAAGCTAGTCCACGGGCGGACCGCCGTCCAGGGCGCATCGGACGAAACGGGGCAGTAGGCAGGAAGCCGACCGGCGGTGACGCAGCTCACGCCGCCTGCCAGTGCACGAATCGAGGAGTTCCGTCGTCTACTCCATTGCCGGGAACCGTTCATCCGACGCGAGAGGGAGCAGGTCTTGTCCAGCGTTATCGAGCAGTCCGTGCAGGCCCGCATGGTCGCATCCGCTCCGCGGATGGAAACCCTGCCCGCCACCCTGAGTTACGACCGCAGGGACCCTTTCGCCGTCCGTATGGCCTTCCCGGCCCCGGCGACCCTCGAGGGCACCGAGGTGTCCTGGGAGTTCTCCCGTGAACTGCTCACGGCCGGGATGGACAGACCGGCCGGTGTCGGTGACGTCCGGGTGCGGCCCTTCGGATACGACCGCACGGTGCTGGAGTTCCACGCCGTGGAGGGCATCGCCATGGTGCACGTCCGCACGGCGGAACTGCGCCGCTTCCTGAAGCGGGCCCAGGTGCTGGTCCCGGTGGGCGACGAGTACCGCTTCCTGGACCTCGACCGCGATCTGACGGATCTGCTCGGCGGGTCCTGACCCACCGGGCGACAGCGGGTCCTGACCCACCCGGCAGCGGTCGCGGGAAATGCGGTTGCCGAGCCGCGGTACCCACTCGTAGCGTGAGTGCTGTCCCCGTTGTCGTCGGATCGGAGAAGGACGTTGCTCCACATCTGAGGTGTCCGTACACCGTGCCGCGCGCGTGCTGTTCCGTGCGCGGGCCCGAGTGCGACCTCATGTGTCCGAGCCGTTCTCCGAGATTCTCCGACGCAGCCGGGAGACCTTCATGCCTGCACCCACGACACACATCACCTGTTCGTCCCTCTCCTTCGCCTGGCCCGACGGCCGCGACGTCTTCGAGGACTTCCAACTGGCCGTCGGTCCCGGACGGACCGGGCTCATCGGCCTCAACGGCTGCGGCAAGTCGACCCTGTTGCGCCTGATCGCCGGCGAACTCACGCCTACGGGCGGCCACATCACCACGGCCGGCGACATCGGCTACCTCCCGCAGAACCTCGTCCTGGACACCGCCCTGCGGGTCGACGCGGCGCTGGGCATCGCCGCGAAACGGACCGCGCTGAACGCCATCGAGTCGGGCGATGTCCACGAGGAGCACTTCGCCGTGGTCGGCGACGACTGGGACGTGGAGGAACGCGCCCGCGCCACGCTCGACCAGCTGGGCCTCGCCGGTATCGGGCTCGACCGGACCATCGGCGAGATGTCGGGCGGCGAGTGCGTGCTGCTGCGGCTGGCCGCGCTGCTGCTGGCACGTCCGTCGGTCCTGCTGCTGGACGAGCCGACGAACAATCTCGACCTGCACGCCCGCGGACGGCTGTACGACGCGGTCGACGCCTGGACCGGTGTCCTGGTCGTCGTCAGTCACGACCGGGAGCTGCTGGAGCGCGTGGACCGGATCGCCGATCTGAGGGAGGGCACGGTCACCTGGTACGGCGGCAGTCTGTCGGCGTACGAGGAGGCGCTCGCCGTGGAGCGGGAGGCCGCGGAGCGGATGGTGCGGGTCGCGGAGGCCGATGTGCGGCGGCAGAAGCGCGAACTGTCCTACGCACACATCAAGTTGGCCCGACGTAAGCGGTACGGGCAGAAGATGTGGGACACCAAGCGCGAGCCGAAGGCGGTCATGGGCCAGCGCAAGCAGACGGCGCAGGAGTCGGCCGGCAAGCACCGCGTCATGCATGCGGAGCGGCTGGCGGACGCGGAGGAGCGGCTAGAGGACGCCGTCGAGGCCGTGCGGGACGACGACGAGATCCGGATCGAACTTCCGCACACCCAGGTGCATCCGGGTGGCGGTGTGCTGGTGCTGCGCGATCTCGAGCTGGCCCACGGCGGCCGGGTGCGCGGGGAGTTCGACCTGCGCGGCCCGGAGCGGATCGCGTTGGTCGGCCGCAACGGCGCGGGCAAGACGACGCTGTTGCGCACGATCGCCGGCGAGCTGGCGCCGTTGTCGGGCGAGGCCGTCGTCCATGTGCCGGTGGGGTTCCTGCCCCAGCGTCTGGACGTGCTCGACGACAGGCTGTCCCTCGTGGACAACGTGGCGCGGTACGCGCCGGGCGCGTCGGCCAACCGGATCCGGGCGAAGCTTGCGCACTTCCTGTTCAAGGGGGCAAGGGCGGACCTGCCCGCAGCGACGCTGTCGGGCGGGGAGAGGCTCCGGGCGACCCTGGCCGCACTGCTGCTCGCCGACCCGGCACCCCGGCTGCTGATGTTGGACGAACCCACGAACAGCCTCGACCTGTCCGGCGTGCACCGCCTCACCGCGGCACTGGCGAGCTACGAGGGGGCACTGATCGTGGCGAGCCACGACCTGCCGTTCCTGGAGTCCCTGGGGATCACCCGGTGGCTGCTGCTGGACGCGGGCGAGCTGCGCGGAATCTCCCCCGCGGACCTATCCCGGATCCAGGGCGGTGAGGTATGACTTGCCCATCGGAATCCGGCCGCGACCTGCGCATATAACGGTACGTAAACGGGCACAGCGAGGACCGGGCTTGGCTGCGGCCTTACTGCCGCCTTAACCTACGGTCACGTAACCTACGAAGCCGTAGGTAATTCTCCCGTCCCCAGGAGCCCCCGTGACGATCACCTCTCCCCAACTCGGCAGTTCGAAGGCGTGGACAGACGCCCAGCTGCTGTACGCGCTGGAAGAGGTGGTGGAGAAGGAACTCAACCGCCATCTCAAGGTCGCCAAGGACTGGATGCCCCACGAGTACGTACCGTTCTCCGACGGCCGGAACTTCACCGGCATCTTCGAGGACGGCGAAGCCTGGGAGACCAGCCAGTCCAAGGTCACCGACATCGGCAGGATCGCGCTCGTCGTGAACCTGCTGACCGAGGACAACCTCCCCAGCTACCACCACGAGATCGCCTCCCTCTTCGGCCGTGACGGCGCCTGGGGCACCTGGGTGCACCGCTGGACCGCGGAGGAGGGCCGCCACGGCATCGTGATGCGCGACTACCTGCTCACCTCGCGCGCCGTCGACCCGGACAAGCTCGAGCAGTTCCGCATGATGCACATGGCGGAGGGCTTCGAGTCCGACAACCGCCACTCCATGCTGCACTCCGTGGCCTACGTGGCCTTCCAGGAGCTGGCGACCCGCGTCTCGCACCGCAACACAGGCCACCAGTCGGGCGACCCGGTCTGCGACCGGATGCTGGCCCGGATCGCGACCGACGAGAACCTGCACATGGTCTTCTACCGCAACCTGCTGGGTGCCGCCTTCGAGCTCGCCCCGGACCTCACCATGCAGTCCGTGCGCGATGTGGTCGTCAACTTCCGGATGCCCGGTCACGGCATGCCCGGCTTCGAGCGCGCCGCCGCGCAGATGGCCATCGGCGAGATCTACAACATGCGCATCCACCACGACGACGTGATCCAGCCCGTGCTGCGCTACCTCAAGGTCCTCGACATCGACGGACTCGGCCCGGAGGGCCTCAAGGCGCAGGAAGAACTGGGTCTGTACATGAACGGCCTGGACAGCGAGGCGTCGAAGTTCGACGAGAAGCTGGCCCTGCGCAAGGCGCGGATGGCTGCCCGCGCGAACGCCTGACCCAGCCGGACGGTGGCGGCGCGCTCACTCGGGCGCCGTCACCTCCGCGTACGCGGCGTCGCGCACATCGGCCACCGGGTGCTGGCGCAGTGCGCGCAGCTGGGTCCGCCAGGGTCCCGTCCAGTCGGTGCGCCGTCCTGCCGCCGCGGTGATCGCGGCGGCGAACAGCCCTTCGGCCGGCCCGCCGCTCCCGGTGAGCCGGCCGGCGACGGCGAGCAGGACGTCCGTGTCACCCGCCCCGGAACGGTTCACATCACCGATCCGGCCGCCGAGCGTCCGTGCGATCCGGGCGGCCTGGACCGGCCGCCCTTCGAGCAGCCCGGCCAGCCGGACGAGCTCTCCGTGCAAGGCGTCGGCGCCGGTGTCCGGATCGACGGCGCAGACCAGCAGCCGGGCCGCCTGCGGTACGAAGTCCCTGTGGTGCGCGAGCGTGTCCCCGGCCGCCGCGAGCAGAGGGCGCGCCGAGACCCGCCGGGTCACGTCCGGCGCCGTGAGGGCGTCCACCGCGCGGACGATCCGCTGCCGTGCGGGCCGGTCCCGCTCGGCTCCCGCGTCGTCCGCGGTGTCGTTGGTGGACAGGGCGAGGAGCGCGCAGTTCAGCGCGACGGCGGCTTCCCCGCCTGCCATGGCGGCGCCGACGAGCGCGTCGGTGGCCGACTGCCAGGTGCCGCGCCGGCCGAGGTCGCTCACCGCGTCCACCAGCACCTCGCACGCCCCGGGCGCCCAGGGCACCCACTGGGCCAGCGCCCGGTGGGCGAGGGCTGCCAGCTCCTCGTCGTCGGTCGCGCACACCTCCTGCACCAGCCGGGCATAGCGCGGCCGGTGCTGCGCGGGCAGCCGGACCGGGTCGGCCCGCAGGACGGCGGTACGCAGGCGCCGCTCACCGCGCGCCGCGTCGGCCATCACCTCCCACATCGCCTCGTCCCCGAGCAGATCCGTACCGAACGCCACGCAGACGGCCCGCACGTCGGGGTGCTGGTCCGGCATCGCGTAGGCCTCGGCGAGGACCTGTGCGGCCTCGGCGGAGGGCAGCCGGGTCGCGGCGAGCCGGACCATCTCCTTGCGGCTGGTCACCTTGCCGGTACCGGGTGCCGTCCGCTCCCGCAGCAGTACGGCAAGTCGCGAGGGCCGCACGTGCCGGGAGGCGCGGCTCGCAGCGAAGACCGCTACCCGCGCCTCGTCGTCACCCAGGCGTGCGAGCAGGTCGGGCAGCACGGCGGCGGGGCGGTCCGTGCGGGCCAGTGCCGCGAGCGCCGCCTCGGCGAGCACGACGTCCGAGGACGCGAGCCATCCGCGTACGGCGTCGGCCCCGGTCTGCGGGATGCCGGCCAGCTGCTCGATCGCCGCGGTCCTGGCGTACAGGGGAAGCTTCTCGTCGTGGGCGGTCCGCTCCAGTGCCCGCGCCGCGGCGCTCTGCTGCTCGGGAGTCCAGCGGACGACGTCCGCGCCGACGGGCACGTGCCACGGCTGCCCAGGGGTGAGGAACCTTCCGTACGGCGGGCTCTCGCCGAGCACCCGGTTCAGGAGGTCCGTGCGCCGCCGGGTGAGGACGCCCATCACCTCGGGCAGCGCGGCGGCGGAGGGTTCGCGTGCCAGGATCCGCTCGACGCGCTCGTCACGGTGGGCGGACGGCTCGAGCCACAGGCCGATCGCGGTGCGTGCGGTGCCCGCGCTCCCGTACCGGACCGCCTGCCACAGCAGTTCCTGCAGCTCCGGCATGCCTGCGGCACGGCGTCCGACGGCGCGGGTCAGTGCGAAGACGAGGGCGTAGTCGGCCTTCTCCGCACCCGCTTCCAGCCAGGGCCGCAGGGCCTCGAACACCGTGTGCTCCTGCCCCCGCCGAAGCGTGCGGTCGAGCCTCCCCAGGCCCGCGTCACCGGCGTTCCCGTACAGCCGTACGAGGGTGCGCAGCGCCCAGTTGAGCAGGGCGCGCCTGCCGGTGGTGGCGTGCTCGCGCAGGACGCGCAGGGCGAGGCCGCTCAGGTGGCCCCGGGTGTGTTCGGAGGAGTCTCGGGCCTCGACCGCGTCGGTGGCTATCCGGTCCAGCAGCGGTTCCACCTCGTCGGTGAAGAGCGCGGGCGGAGTGGCGAGGAGCGCGAACAGTGCGGCGGCCCTGACCGGATCCCGTTCCGACCGCAGGCGGAGCATGTCCTCCAGGACGGTGGCGACGGCTGCCGGGTCGCCGGAGCGGCCCGCGTTGCGTATGAGCAGCGGCCAGGCTTCGGCACGGTCCTCGGCGGCGGGCCGGTGGGTCGCCGCCAGCAGGCGCTCCCGCACCTCCGCGACCGGCAGGAACGACTCCGCCAGCAGGACGGTGCTCCAGTGCCCGCCGCGCGTCCTCGCCCGGTCGGCCATGCGCCGGGCCGGACCCGCGACATGGCTGCGGGGCAGTTCGCCGAGGAGTACGGCGTCCACCGTGATGACGGAGTCCTCTCCCTGCCCGGCGACGACCGCGTCGTGGAACGCGCCGCGACGGGACGGCGGAAGGGCGCGGACGAGGCGGTCGAGGACACCGCCGTACTGCAGCACGTGCCGGCCGTACTCGGTGAGGAGCGCCTCGGGAGCCGTGTCGGCCAGGCGCCGCAGAAGCGTCCCGCTGAGGGCGCCGCTGCGGGCGATCGCGAAGCTGTCCGGTCCGCGGAGCAGCTGGACCGTCCGGGCCGGGTCGGCCGAGGCGAGGACGCCCAGCCTCTTGCGCAGCGGGGTCGGGAGGTTCGTCGGGCCGTGGCGTTCGAGCAGGTCGAGTACGCGGTGGGGCAGCCGCTCCGCGGCCGTGGCGACCGCGCGTTCGTGCCCGCAGCCCTGCCACCATGCGTCCCGCATCGACTCGGGCATGGCGGCGAGGTCCCGTTCCGCCGCGTCGAGGAAGGGGCCCGGATGGTGGCGTCCGAGGGCGGCCCAGCCGGTCACCGACGGGAACAGGCCGGGCAGGAGCCGGTTCACCGTCGCTGTGGAACAGCCCCGGAGCAGCCGGGCGGCCTCGGCGTCGCCCCACCTCTCGCGCAGCGGCTCGATCAGCCGGTCGGCGAGCTCCGTGCGGCGGTCGGTGACGACGGCCTGCAGGAGCCGGCGGCGTACGGCGGCCGGGGCATCGGCCAGCGCCGTCTCGTACGCCGTGTCCGGTACGCCCGCGGAGAGTGCCGCCCGCAGGGCGTGCCCCCGCACGAAGGAGTCCTCGTCGCCGATGCGGGCGGCCAGCCAGTCACGGTCGCCGCCCACGGCCGCGGCGACGACAGCGAGCCCGCGTTCGTAGGGTCCCCCGGTCTCCAGCTCCTCCAGGACGGGACGCAGCACACCGTCCGCGGTGAATCGCCGGGCGTGCGCCGCCAGTTCTCTCATGCGCTGGGGATGGGCGAGGCAGTCCACGGCGTCGAGGAGCGCGCAGACGAGGGCGACTGGCCGGGCGTCGGTCATGCGGCGATTGTGCCGTGCGAGGCCGGGCTGACCCCATGGGTTTACGGAACGTACTCTTTGCCGGGTGAAGCCAGTGACGCGTCTTGTTCTTTTCGGTGCGCCTATCGCCATCGCCGTTTCTATTCTGTTCAGCAGCGGCGACTCCGAGCTGCCCCCGAGCTCCCCGCAGCCGACCGGAACCGCCGGGACCGCCGGGACCGCCGCGCAGACGGAGAGCCCCGGCCTGAGCGCCGAGAACGACGAGAAGATCGCCGGACTGCCGCCCGGGCTCGCCGCTCCGGCCATGAAGGAGATCGCCTCCCAGCTGGTGGGCAGCGCCGAGGCCTCGACCCTGGACTGGCGCAGCCAGTACGGGGCGATCGAGGACGTCGGTGACGGCACCGGCTACACCGCGGGAATCATCGGTTTCTGCTCCGGTACGAACGACATGCTGCAACTGGTCGAGGCGTACACGAAGGACGATCCGGACAATCCGCTCGCCCCGTTCCTCGCGGCGCTGCGCGAGGTGGACGGCACGGATTCGCACGAGGGCCTGGACCCCGGCTTCACCGACGCGTGGAAGGCGGCCGCCGAGGACCCGGCGTTCCGCACGGCTCAGAACACGATGCGGGACAAGCTCTACTTCGAACCCGCGGTGCGACTGGCGAAGCTGGACGGTCTCGGCACCCTGGGGCAGTTCATCTACTACGACGCGATGGTGCTCCACGGGCCCGGCGTCGAGGCCGACGGCTTCTACGGCATCCGGGACGCCGCGATGGCCTCGGCGGACACGGCGGCGGAGGGCGGCGACGAGGCGGAGTACCTCGGCGCGTTCCTCGACGAGAGCCGGTCCGCGATCCGGGCGCGGAAGGTCCAGCGCGACACGACCCGGATCGACACCGCGCAGCGGGTGTTCCTGCGGGAGGGCAACCTCGAGCTGAAGAAGCCGCTCGTGTGGCAGGTGTACGGCGAGACGTTCCGCATCCCGTAGGCGCGGGCTCCGGGCCGTCAGCCCTCGGCGCGGCGGCCTCTGCGGAGCCGCTCCCGCTCCTTCTCCGAGAGCCCGCCCCACACGCCGAAGCGCTCGTCATGGGCGAGGGCGTACTCCAGGCAGGCCAGCCGTCCCTCGCAGGCGTTGCACAACTGCTTGGCCTCACGGGTCGAACTGCCGGGAGCCGGAAAGAAGAACTCGGGTCCTGCCTGGGCGCACAGCGCCGTCTCCTGCCAGGAGAGCGCGTCGTCGGTCATCATGGTGTTGATCGGCATGGGGCACACGGTGCCCCACGCCGATAAACAAGTGATCAATGAACCATCAACGAACTCCGCGACCGCCGGTTCCGGTCAGCTCGGCGGCATCGGCGCGGGCTTGATCACCGCGAACGCCGCGCCCGCGGGATCGGCGAGGTTGGCGATCCTGCCGACGTTCTCCACGTCCATGGGCGCCAGGGTCACGCGGCCGCCCAGCCGTTCCGCGTCGGCGAGCGTCGCGTCGACGTCCTCCACCGCGAAGTACGGGAGCCAGTGCGGCCCCGCGACCGCCTCGCTGGGCACGTCGTCGATCTGCACGAGCCCGCCGAACGAGGAGTCGGCGCCCGCACTGCCGGCGGGGCGGACCATCGTGTAGGAACCCCCGGGGTACGTCATGTCCTCGGTCTCCCAGCCGAAGACCGTCTTGAAGAAGGCGGCGGCCGCGGGCACGTCCGGGGTGTAGAGCTCGGACCAGATCAGCGAACCCGGCTCCATGATCATGTCCAGGCCGGTGTTCGTGCCCGGCTGCCACACGCCGAAGTACGCGTCGGCGTTGTCCTTGAAGCCGCCCATGCGGCCGTAGTCGAGTACATCCATCGGAGGGAACGCCGCGGACCCTCCGGCCTTCTCCACCGTCCGGGCGGTGGCATCCGCGTCGGGGGTCTGGAAGTAGACGGACCAGGCGGGCTTCCCCTGGTCCTCGGGCACGGTCATGACACCGGCGACCGTCTTGCCCCGCAGCTGGTACATCCCGTACCCACCGGTCTCGGGGCCACCGGGCACCAGCTCCCAGCCGAAGAGGCCCTGGTAGAAGGCCGTGGCCGCGTCGAGGTCGGGTGTGCCGAGGTCGGTCCAGTTGGGGGCGCCGGTGACGAATTCGGGGTCGAGCATGGTGTGCTCCTCGGGCGAGTCGGATGTCTCGCTCGCCCATCGTGCGGGCATTTCCCTGACCCGCCGAGTCTTGCACCGGGCACTGACAACCGCAGCCCGCGCAGGGCGACCGGGTACCCGCCCCCTGCCCCCGGTCCCGTTGCGCGCCCGGCCGGACCGGCCGTGGACGGCTTCGGGTCCGGCCGGGCGCCAGTGGGTGTCAGCGTGTGACGCCGAGCGCCGGAAGCACCGTTTCCGCCACCCGGTAGGCCTCCTCCAGCAGCGGGTTCCCGGACAGGATGAAGGTGTCGACGCCGAGGTCCTCGAACTCCTTGAGGCGTTCGACGACCTGGGCCGTCGAACCGACGACCGCCGTGCCGGGGCCCGGCCGGAACAGGCTCATGCCCGGCCACATGTTGGGGTGCGTCTCCAGTTCCCGCGCCCTGGCCGGGACCTTGCCGCCGTGCTGGCGGAACTGACGCTGCCAGCCCACCCCGTCCTCGTCCGCCCGGTCGCCGAGCTGGCGGGCGTACGTCGCCTCGCTCGTGACGTCCAGCAGCCGGTCGGCCGCCGCCCATGCCTCGTCCTCCGTGTCGCGGACGATCAGGTGGAGACGCAGCCCGATGCGCAGGGTGCGGCCGTACGCGGCCGCCCGCGCCCGTACCCGATCCAGCTTCTCCTTCAGCAGGTGCGGCGGTTCGCCCCAGGTGAGGAAGACGTCGACGTGCTCGGCCGCCATCTCGATGCCGGGGGCGGACGAGCCGCCGAACCAGAGCGGGATGTGCGGGTCCTGGACGGGCTTCAGCTCACGGAACGAGGCGCCCGCGTTCTTCAGGTCGTAGAAGCGGCCCTTGTGGTCGAAGACCTCTCCGGCCGTCAGCCGTTTCACGATCGACCAGTACTCGGCGCTGAGTTCGTACCGTTCGTCGTGCTCCACGTGGAGTCCGTACTCCTGGAGCGACTTCGTGGAGCCGTTGACGACGTTGAAGCGCAGCCGGCCGCCGAAGAGCTGGTCGAAACTCAGCGCCATCTTGGCCAGCAGCGTGGGCGAGATGAGTCCGGGGTGAACCGCGAGCAGCGGTTTGAAGCGGGTGCTGGTCGAGGCGGCGAGGGCGCTGCCCAGCGGCCAGACGTCGTACAGGTCGGTGGCGAGCAGGGCACCGCTGTAGCCGAGCTGCTCCACGGTTCCGGCGAGCCGGCTGAGGTAGCCGAGGTCGGCGGTCCGCCGCCCTTCCGGCTCCCAGGGGTACGCGCCTTCGCGCGGGATGATGTACCAGAGGACTTCGGTCGCCATGCCGCTCAGGCCGCCTTCGTGCCGGAGGCGGAAGCGGCGCCGGCGGCCGCGGTGTCCGCGTGGGCCCGGGCGGTGGCGACATCGACCGGCCGGTCGATGAACCCGGTGCGGTGGAAGATGTCCGCGGCTTCCTGCTGTTCGGCGATGAACGCGTCGCTGACGGACTCGATCTTCCACGGCAGGGCGCGCAGGGCGGTCTCCCAGTCGTCGGCGCTCCCGCCCAGGTCGGCGGCGGCGATCTCGGCCGCGGCACGGGGGTTGGCGGCCGCCCAGTCGTCGGCGCGCTGGAGGGCGCGGGTGAGGGCGTCGATGATCTCCGGCCGGTTCTCGGCGAGTTCGCGCCGGGTGAAGAAGACGGACCGGTCGGTGATCACGTCACCGGTGGCGACGAGGGTGCGCAGCCCTCCGGTCCTGCGCGCGGCCGCCAGCTGCGGTCCCTGGGCGACCCATGCGGCGATGTCCCCGGAGCGCAGCAGCTGTTCGCTGTCGTCGGTGCTGCGGACCGCGGTGATGTCGTCGGCGTACGAGAGTCCGGCGTCGTCCAGGGCCTTGGCGATCAGATGGGTCTGCCAGGACCCGATGGCGAGGTGGACGGTGGTGCCCCTGAGGTCGGCGACCGTGCGGACGGGGCTGTCCACCGGGACGAGGAGCGCGCCGTGCTCGGGGCGCGGGGCGGACACGGCGGTGTAGACGAGGTCGTGGCCGGCCGCCTGCGCGGTGACCGGCGGGGTGGATCCGGTGCCGCCGAAGTCGATGACGCCCTGGGTGAGGAGCTCACCGGTGCGGACCCCGTTGGTGTACGGGTGGAAGGAGACCGTCTCACCGAGAGCGGCCAGCTCCTCCTGGGCGATGCCGAGGCGGGAGAGGTGGTAGAGGTGGAAGAGGGACGGGTTGCTGCTGTGGACACCGATGGTGATGGTCATTCAGATCACTCCGACTTCGGCAACTTCGACAGGGGCGGGGGCAGGGGACGGCGACGGGGCGGGGACGGCATCGACGCCGAGGTCGTTCAGCAGTCGGCGGCGCAGTGCCGCGAACGCGGGATCGCCGGGGTCCCGCGGCCGGTCGACGGCGACGGTCTCGTCGGTGACGAGCTTCCCGTCGCGGAGCACGGCGACGCGGTCCGCGAGCCGTACCGCCTCGTCGACATCGTGGGTGACCAGGAGGACGGCGGGGCGGTGCTTGCGGCACAGCTCCCCCACCAGGTCCTGCATCTTCAGCCGGGTCAGGGCGTCCAGGGCGGCGAACGGCTCGTCCAGCAGGAGCAGTTCGGGCTCACGCACCAGCGCCCGGGCCAGTGCCACGCGCTGGGCCTCGCCGCCGGAGAGAGTGGCGGGCCAGGCGTCCGCGTGCCGTTCCAGGCCGACTTCGGCGAGGGCCCTGAGCCCGTGGGCGGAGCGGCTGCGCGGCAGGGCGACGGTCACATTGGCGAGGACCTTCTTGGACGGCACGAGGCGGGGCTCCTGGAAGACGATGGTGCGGGCCTCGGGGACGAGCACCTCTCCCCCGTCGGCGCCGTCCAGTGCTCCCAGGATGCGGAGCAGGGTGGTCTTGCCGCTGCCGCTGGCACCCAGCAGGGCGACGAACTCGCCCCGGGCGATGTCGAGCCGGAGGCCGTCGAGCACGGCCCGGGTGCCGAAGACCCGGCGCAGTCCGCGTACCCGTACGGCGGGCCGCTGTGTTCCGTCGGTCATCGTGTCCCTCCTTGCGGGGAGCGCCAGGGCATCAGGACGCGTTCCAGCAGCCGTACGACGATGTCGGCGGCCAGGCCCAGGAGGCCGTAGATCAGGATGCAGACGGCGAGGATGTCGGTGCGTGCGTAGCTCTGTGCCTGCGACATCAGATAGCCGATGCCCGCGGTGGCGTTGATCTCCTCGGCGGCGATGAGGGCGATCACGCTGAGCGTCATGGACAGCCGCAGCCCGGCCAGGAGGGACGGCAGGGCCCCGGGCAGGACGACCTCCCGCACGATGGCGAGCCTGCTCATCCCGAAGCTGCGCATGGCCTCGACGAGCTTGGGATCGGTGTTGCGCACGCCGCTCGACGTGGACACGTACATCGGGAAGGTGGTGGCGACGGCGATGAGCAGGATCTTGGCCGTCTCGTTGATCCCGAACCAGACCATGAACAGGGGGACCAGCGCGAGGAAGGGGATGGTGCGCAGGGTCTGGAGCGAGGAGTCGAGGAGCTCGTCGCCGAGCCGGGTGAATCCGGTGGTGATACCGAGGACCAGCCCGGCGGCGAGCCCGAAGAGCAGGCCGATTCCGGACCGGGTCAGGGAGGTGGTGAGCGCGTCGGGCAGCTGCCCGTTCCCCCACAGCTCCCCCACGGCCCGCAGTACTTCGGCGGGCGACGCCAGCACGTCGGGGGTGAGCAGCCCGGTGGCCGAGGCCACCCACCACAGGGCGAGCAGGGCCACCGGTCCCAGCGCGCGGACGGTCAGGGCGAAGGGACGGCTGCGCGCTGTGCGGAGTTGGGGCCGGGGGGCGACCAGGTGCTCGGTGCCGGCCGCTTCGGAGACCGCGCTCATGTCAGCTTCTCGACGTCGAGGAGGTGCGCCGCGACGTCGACCTGTCCCTTGGTGACCTTCTGCTCGGCGTAGAAGGCGGCGACGGCCTCGAAGCGTTCGATGTCCTCGGGGCCGATCGGGTCGACCGTGCCGCCCTTGGCGATGATCGCGGTCTGCACCTCTTGGGCCTTGCCGGTGACGGCGGTGGGGCCGACGTCGGTGAAGACGTTCAGATAGGCGGCGGGATTCTTCTTCTGGCGGGCGCTGGCGTCGTGGAGGTACGTGTAGAGGGCCTTGACGATCTCGGGGTGCTTCTCGGCGAAGCCCGTACGCACCGCGTTCAGGCTGTAGTTGTCGGAGCCGATGGCGGCGCCGTCGGCGAGGAAGTGGGCCTTGCCGCTGCCGATCTCGGCCACGGCGTAGGTGGCCCAGACGGCCCAGGCGTCGACCTTGCCCGCGTTGAACACGGCGGCGGTCTGGTCGGGGCGCAGATAGACCCGCTCGACCTTGTCCGCCGGGATGCCGGCCTTGGCGAGGGCCTTGAGCAGCAGGTACTCCCCGGTGCCGCCCTGGTTGACGGCGACCTTCTTCCCCACGAGACCGGCGACGGAGTCGATGCCCGAACCGTTCTGGACCAGGATTCCCTCGCCCGTCGCGTCGGGGTCGACGGCGGTGAAGAACTTGAAGCCGGGGCGCTGGGCGAGCGAGGTGACGCCCGAGGTGATGGAGCCGGTGGCGAAGTCGAGCTGGTCGGCGTTCATGGCCTGGGCGGCCGGCGCGAAGGGGCCCGCGCTGCCGGTCCACTCCACCTTGGCGCCGGCCTTGCCGAGGGCCTTGTCGAGGCTGCCGTCCTTCTTGCCGACGGCGAGGACTCCGGAGTTGCCGGGGTCGGGAATGCGCACGGTGACGGTGCTCGCGGCGCCGGATCCGCTGTCGGCCTCGGACGTGCCGCAGGCGCTGAGGGCAAGGAGCGCGGTGACCGTGAGGAGTGCGGGGGCGAGGGCCGTACGGCCCGGTCGGTGCGAGTTCATGGTGACAGTGGTCCTCGGGGTTCGGGGGTGGACGTGGGGACGGGGTGGAGCCGGGCGAGGGCTGCTGCCCTGCGCAGCGGTGCGGGGTCGGCCCACGCCGTGACGTCCACGGGCTCCGGGAGGAAGCCGTGGGCGCGCAGCGCGGTCTCCTGCTCGGCGAGCAGGCCGAGCCGCTCGGCCGACAGGTCGGGGTGCAGGGTGAGATGGGTGCCGGGGCGGTAGGCGCCCGCGACTCCGTCGGCGCCCGCCCCGGTCTCGGCGCCGAGGATGCGGTCGACCTCGGCGGGCTGTCCGGTGGCCCAGTCGGCCGCTCGGAGCAGGACGGCGAGGAAGCGGTCGACGAGCCCGGGGTGGTCGTCCAGCAACTGCTGGTGGACGGTGATGGGTCGGGGCGTTCCGTTGTTGACACGGAACCGGCGGTCGGGCAGCTCGTCGAGTTCCACGGCGACCTCGGCCCCTGTCCTGCGGGCCGCTTCGACGGCCAGGGCACCCTTGACGTACACCGCGTCCACGTCGCCTCGCCGCAGCGCGTCGAGTTCGGCGGCCCACTGTCCGTGGTGCCCGTCGGCGGGGACGTCGACGAGTGCGGCGTCGTCCAGGGTCAGACCGGCGGACCCGAGAGCGCCCTCGAACCCGCGCAGCGCCATGGCCCGCCAGAAGTCGATGGCCAGGGTGTGGGAGGGCACCGCGAGCCGCAGTCCGCGCAGGGCGCCGGCGCCCCTGATCCCGGATCCGGGGGCGACCAGTACGGCCTGGCGTTCCTCGATCCAGGTCAGACCGATCAGCCGGGTCCGCTCACCACGCGAACGGGCCCACAGGGCGGGCACGTTGCCGCCTTCCCGGAACAGTCCCGGCAGGGCGTGGGTGAAGTGGGCGCCGCGGTCGGCGTCGGGGTCGGCGTCCTGGAGGGAGCGCACGGCGATGCCGTCGGAGGCGAACTCGTCGCTGAGCCACTGCCGGTCGGCGGCGATGCCGGTCGCGGTGGGTACCGGACAGCGGGTGAACCAGAGGGTCCTGGGCAGGACGGCGGAACGCGTCATGGGATCTTCCCGAGGGGTCGGCGAAGCAGGAGGGGCGCACGGGCGCGGCGTCCGGAACCGGCACGGGCCGCGGGGAACGCTCCGGAAGGAACACCGGATGCGGCGGGGCGGGAGAGCGGCCGGCCCCGGTCGGCGTGAACGCCGGCCAAGAGGTGAAGGGGCTGCGGGGGTTCAGCGACAGGCGGCGCTGGAGACGCGTGCCAGGTCGATGTGACGGCGCAGCGTGAGGGCGAGCCGGACCGGAGCCGTGGTGCCCGGGGTCGTGGCGCGGGGGCCTGCCATGGCACTGCTCCTTTCCGTTCGCCGGTGGTGAGGGCTGCAGCCTGCCACGGGCCTGCCCGCGCTCACAACTGGCTTCCCACCATGTGGGATTGACTGTGAACAGAATGTTTCACGGTCCCGTTCGGCCCTCTCTTCCCTCCCGTAATGTGGCAACCATGGGGGCCTCGCGGGCCCCGTCCCCCCACACGCGAGCGGAGAGTGGAACGACATGACCGAGGCCGCGGCGGTGCGCGCATCCGGCGGAGCCCAGGCGGTGCTGCGTGCGCTGGACGTCCTGCACTGCTTCCACGACAACGGCCCCGACCTGAGCGCCTCCGACCTTGCCCGGCGACTGGAGCTCTCCGTCTCCACGGCCCACCGCCTGGCCCGCACCCTCCTCGGCGCGGGCTTCCTGGAGCAGGACGCGCGCACATCGCGCTACCGGCTCGGCCCCGCGGTGACCGAGCTGGGCCGGCTCTCGTACCACCAGCGGGGGCTCCATCTGGCCGCCCCCGAGCTGACCGACCTGGCGGAGCGCACCGGGGCGACGGCCGACCTGGCGCTGCGCAGCGGCCCGCACGCGGTGATCGTCGCCGGCGGCTCGGTCACCCCGCACACGGGGCTGCGCAGGCCGCTGCACTCGACAGCGCTGGGCAAGGTCCTGCTGGCCTGGGCTCGGCCGGGCGAGGGCGGACCGGCCGCACTCCCGCCCCTGCGCGCCTTCACCGACCGTACGATCGTGGAACCCGCACTGCTGCAGGCCGAGTTGACGCGCGTACGGACCCAGACGTACGCACTCAACGACGGGGAGTCGGCGCTCGGGGTGCGCACCCTGGCCGTCCCCGTGCTGGACGGCTCCGGCCACGCGCGCTTCGCGCTCGCCGTGCGCGCCACCCCGTCCGTGATCACGGACGAACGGACGGACTGGTTCCTCGAACAGGCACGGTCCTGTGCGCGCGCGCTGGAGGTGCTGCTGCTGACGCCGGCCGAACGCAGGCCGCCCGCCCCGTGATGGAAGGCTCCGGCACCTGCCCGTGCGACGATGTACCCCGCCCGGGAAGGTGACGCGCACTCGGTCACCGAGGGGCTGCGGGACAGAAAGACTGCGGGACAGAAGGACCTACATGACACAGGCCGGACCCACGGGCGCGGACGCGCCCACGGGAAGAGCCGCCCGTGAGCTGCTCGAGGACGCGGACCGGCTCGTCACGACGGCCCGCGCGGTCCTGGACGACCACGCCCGGGCCGTCGACAGCGCACGCACCGCGCTGGTCCCCCTCCTCGACTCCCTCGTCGGCCGGGAGCTGGCCGCCATCCCCCTCGCCCGGCTCGGGGACGTCACCGAGGGCCGGCTGCGGCTCGGCGCGCTGGAACAGGCCGGGTATCGGACGGTGGGCCAGGTCCACGACACCGGGCGCTACGAGCTCCGCCAGATCCCCGGTGTCGGGGCGCAGACGGCGGACCGGGCACTGGCAGCCACCCGGCAGATCGCGCACGCGGTCCGGGACACCGTCGCCGTACGGATAGACGTGGATGCCTCGGACGCGGCCACGACCGCGCTGCTCATCGCCCTGCACCGGCTCGTCGAAGCGGGTCCCGACGCGCGCCGGGCCACGACCGCCGCCCGGCGGCTGGCCACGGAGCTGGAACCGCCGCTCGCGGCTGCCGCACCGGCCCGCAGCCGGCTTCGCATGCTGTTCGCGGGACGGGCGGCCCGTGCCCAGGTGCTGGCGGCCGTCGCCTCCGTACGGTGCGCCGTGGAAGCGGCGGCCACGCGCGAACTGCGGCTGCTGTTCGGGCAGGTGTCCGTCGACCTGCTGCGGGGACCCGCGTCCGAGGCCGAGGCATGGGTCGATTTCGAGCTGCGGTCGGCCGAGTACTACAGCCTGCTCGCCGAGATGTCCGCCGCCGGACCCGACCGGGACGCCGCCGAGGGCTTCCTGCCCGCGGGGATCGCGGACCGGGTACGCGGACTGCGGCTCGACGACACACACCTGAGGGTGTCGCTGCGCGGCTACCAGTCCTTCGGGGCGCGTTTCGCCCTCGCCCAGAAACGGGTGATCCTCGGGGACGAGATGGGGCTCGGCAAGACCGTCCAGGCCATCGCGGCGCTGGCCCACCTCGCGGCACGGGACGAGACCCACTTCCTGGTGGTGTGCCCGGCGAGCGTACTGATCAACTGGAGCCGGGAGATCCGTGCCCGCTCCACTCTGCGCGCCGTTCCGGTGCACGGCCCCGAGCGGCTGGACGCGTTCGCCGAGTGGCGCGAGAAGGGCGGCGTCGCCCTGACGACGTTCGACGCGCTGTACACCCTGCCGGCGGGGCCGGCCTGCGGGGTCCGGCCCGGCATGGTGGTGGTCGACGAGGCGCACTTCGTGAAGAACCCCGCCACCCGGCGCTCCCGTGCCGTGACCGGTTGGACGGGCCACACCGAACGGGTCCTGTTCCTCACCGGTACCCCGATGGAGAACCGCGTGGAGGAGTTCCGCAGCCTCGTGCGCCAGCTGCGGCCCGAACTGGCGCCGTCCGTCACCACCACGCACGGCATCGCCGGTTCGCACGCCTTCCGCAGGGCCGTCGCGCCCGCCTATCTGCGGCGGAACCAGGAGGACGTCCTGAGCGAACTCCCCGCGCTGGTCCAGGCGGACGAGTGGGAGGAGTTCTCGGCAGGCGATCTCGAGGCGTACCGCGAGGCGGTCGCCGCCGGGCACTTCATGCGGATGCGCCGTGCCGCGTACGCACGTCCTGAGACCTCGGCGAAGCTGAACAGGCTGTGCGAGCTGGTCACGGAGGCCGCGGACAACGGGCTCAAGGTCGTCGTGTTCTCGTACTTCCGCGACGTGCTCCGGACCGTCGGGGAGGCTCTGGGCGACGGTGTGTTCGGTCCGGTCTCCGGGAGTCTCCCGGCCGCGCGCCGGCAGGAGCTGGTCGACGCGTTCGGCGCGGCGGACGGGCACGCCGTCCTGCTGAGCCAGATCCAGGCCGGCGGGGTCGGGCTGAACATGCAGGCGGCCTCGGTGGTCATCCTGTGCGAACCGCAGATCAAGCCCACGATGGAGCACCAGGCCGTGGCCCGGGCCCATCGCATGGGGCAGATACGGACGGTCCAGGTGCACCGGCTGCTCGCGGCCGACAGTGTCGACCAGCGCATGCTGGAGATCCTTGCGCGCAAGGACCGCCTCTTCGACGCGTACGCGCGCCGCAGCGATGTCGCCGAGGCGACGCCCGATGCCGTCGACGTGTCGGACGGGGCGCTCGCCCGGCTCATCGTCGAGGAGGAACAGCGGCGTCTGACGGCCTGATGGGCCGTCGGGTGGTGTCCGGGGCTCAGTGCTCGTGGGCGTCCGCCGCGCCGGCCGCGTGGTGCGGCGGGTCGTAGCCGGGGACCGTGCCGTCGGCCTTGGCGACCAGGAACAGTCCGGCCATCCCCATGTCGGAGTGGCTCTGGACGTGGCAGTGGTACATCCAGGCGCCGGCTCCCACGTGTTCGCCCGCGATGACCTGGAAGCCGAACGAGTCGGCGGGCCCGCAGATCTTCGTGTCGACGACCCTGCTCGGGTCCTCGGGGCCGGTGAGCAGCCCGGTCCTGTTGTCCGCCCAGCGGTGCCCGTGGATGTGGAACGTGTGGTAGTACTCGCCGTGCGTGATCATCACGACCTCGACCCGGTCGCCCACCGTGGCCTCGAAGTTCGGGCTCTGGTGGGCGGCCTTGTTGTTGATCGTCATGTCGTTGAAGACGATCGTGAGCGTCTTGTCCGGCAGGATGTCTCCCTTGCGCCGGACGACGAGAGGTCCGTAGAGCCCCTTGCGGATGCCGCCCGTGCCGTGATCGGTGCCGACGACATGGTCGTGGTAGTGCCAGTAGCCCGCGCTGCCCGCCTGCCAGGTGCCGTCCTTCCGGCGGCCCGGGGCGTGGGTGCGCCAGGTGTACGTGCGGGTGCCGCCCGGTTCGACGTGGCTCCGGTTCATCCGGGTGCCGTCGCTCGCGATGTCGTAGTCGACGCCGTGCACGTGGAGGCTGGCGTCGACGTCCGTGGTGTTCTCGAACTCGATGTGCAGGGTGTCGCCCTCGGTGATCTCGATGAGCGGTCCCGGAATCGAGGCCTTGCCCTTCTCCAAGCCGTAGCCCATCGAGCCGTCCGCCAGCTTCTCGGCGTACAGCTTGAGGTGGCGGACGGCTCCTCCCGCAGGGGCGGTCCTCGGCGGGTTCTCCGCCGAGCTCGCCTGGACCGCGCCGAGTGACATCGATGTCACCCCGGTCGCCGCCGCCACTCCGCCGCCCACCAGCATCCGCCGGTTGAAGGTCCTTCGGTCCATGTCGAACTCCCCACTGCGATACGGAAACTGACGTGCTGTTCCCCGGGACGGCCCACACCGTAGCTGTGGGAACCATGTTTATCCACACTCAGGACAAAGTTCGTTCGATTGCTGCCATACCTATTGGCGAGTCGCGAAAAGAGGTCTAGCTTCGTGCGCTGTTGCAGTGACCACAGAGTTGCAGTGACCAGAGCAGTGACCAAAGAGGGGTGGGTGACCACATGCAGCGCACACCACATCACAGGTCCAGATCGCGGCACGGCCTCGCGGCAGCGGTGGCGGCCGGCGCACTGACCGCGTCCCTGCTGGGGGGCAATGCGGCCAGCGCCAGACCCTATCCGGACCCAGGACTCAAGGAACGCGTGGCGACAACGTTGTCTCTGCCCTCACCGCCGGGCGGGGCCGACGTCAAGGTGCTGGTCTTCCACGCCTCGGCGGTCGAGGAGTCGCCGACCGTCGACGCGGGGATCGCGGCCATCGAGACGATCGGGCTCAGCGGCCCGGAGGCCGGGCGCTTCAGGACCGTCGCCACCGACGACGCCGCGGTCTTCACCAACGGCAAGCAGCTCGGCAAGTACAACGCGGTCGTCTTCCTGACGGGCGGCGGCGATGTCCTGGACCCGGAGCAGGAAGCGGGCCTCGAGGCGTACATGGAGGCGGGCGGCGGTTTCCTCGGCATCCATGACGCGGCGCGCACCGAGCCGTACTCCGACTGGTTCACGGGCCTGGTGGGCGCCCGTCCCTCGGCGGACAGCCCGGCGAACGTCCAGCGCGCCACGGTCGAGATCGGGGATCGCCGGCACCCGGCGACGAAGAACCTCCCGCTGGAGTGGAAGCGCCCCGACAAGTGGCTGAACTGGAAGGACAATCCGTCCGGCGACGTGCACACCGTGGCCCGCGTCCGCGAGATCACGTACACGCCCGGCGCGAGCGCCAACGGCTGGGACCACCCGGTCTCCTGGTGCCGCGACTACGACGGCGGCCGGTCCTTCTACACGGGCATGGGCGGTACGGTCAGCAGCTTCGCGGAGACGGACTTCCGCGACCACCTGCGGGGCGCGCTGGCCTGGACGAGCCGCACCTCCCAGGCGGACTGCAAGGCGACCATCGACGCCAACTACACGGCCGAGCGCCTCACCCAGCCCAACCAGCCGGGCCAGAACGACCAGATCGGCGAGCCGCACGGCCTGGTCACCGCCAAGGACGGCCGGGTCTTCTACATCGGGCGCGGCGGCGCCGACGGTGACCAGCCGGTCGTCACGGACTGGAACAACCCGGACATCGGCAAGGGCCAGGGCGAGATCCACGTCTACGACCCGGCGACCAAGAAGGTCACCCTCGCGGGCAAGCTGACCGTCTTCGGCAACAAGGGCGGCGGCGACGAGTTGGTCAAGGTGGAGGAGGGCCTGCTCGGCATCGAGCTGGACCCGGACTTCGCCACCAACGGCTGGGTGTACCTGCACTACACACCGCACGCGAAGATCGACCGCGACAAGCAGATGGCGGTGCGTCAGGTCTCGCGCTTCACCTTCGACCCGGCCACGAACAAGCTGGACCTGGCGTCCGAGAAGGTGCTGCTGCACTGGCCGGTCCAGATCCACAGCTGCTGCCACGCGGGCGGCGGCCTGGCCTGGGACTCGAAGGAGAACCTCTACATCGCCACCGGGGACAACAACTCCTCCGGTTTCAGCGACGGTTACTCCGGTAACAACCCGCAGCCGAACTACAAGGGCGTGTCGTTCGCCGATGCCCGCCGCACCGCGGGCAACACCAACAACCTCAACGGGAAGATCCTGCGGATCCACCCCGAGGACGACGGCACCTACACCCTGCCGGAGGGCAACCTCTTCACAGGCAAGGAGCCGGACGAGGGCGGCGGCAAGACCCGCGGCGAGATCTATGTGATGGGTGTACGCAACCCGGCCCGGATCTCCGTCGACAAGGCCACCGACACGCTGTACGCGGGCTGGGTCGGCCCGGACGCAGGCTCCCCCAGCACCACGTGGGGTCCCGCCAAGTACGACACGTTCGCCGCCATCACCAAGGCCGGCAACCACGGCTGGCCGTACTGCATGGGCAACAAGCAGCCCTACCGGGACCGCAACCTGCCGGATCCCACCAAGCCGCTGGGCTGGTACGACTGCGACGCCCCCAGGAACGAGTCGCCGAACAACGACGGCCTCGTGAAGCTGCCGCCGATCACGTCCAACACCATCTGGTACTCGCCCCAGGGCGGCGGCGTGGACTACCCGCGCGACGCCAACGGCATCCCGAGCTACAAGGTGGCCGACCAGAAGCAGCTCCTGCCCTGGCTCAAGGGCGGCGGCCAGGCCACGATGAACGGCCCGGTCTACCGCTACGACGCGACGAGCACGAGCGAGGCCAAGTGGCCCTCGTACTGGGACGGCAAGTGGTTCGTCGGTGACTTCTACGACGACACCCAGCCGCGGCACGCCGTGCTCACCGACCCGAAGACGGTCGGCAAGGGCGGCACCCCCACGCACGCCGAGTCCCTGAAGAAGATCATTCCGGTCGGTGCGGAGGGTATCCGCAACCTCATGGACTGGAAGTTCGCCCCCGACGGTTCGCTCTACGTCCTGGACTACGGGCGCGGCTTCTTCACCTCCGACTCCAAGTCCGCGCTGTGGCGCGTGACGTACAAGGGCGGCGGCCCGACCCCGGCCGCCTCCGACCTGGCCAGGAAGGCGGCAGCGCAGTGAGACACCCTTCACTCCTCGCGCGACAGCGGTACGGACCCGCCCGGTTGTGGCTGGCCCTGCTCGGCTCGTTCCTGATGGTCCTGGGGCTGACGTCGACGGCCGCCTACGGGCGCGAGGACGACCGGCCCGCGGCCGCGGCCGACCAGGTACTCAACTGGACCGCGGGCGATCCCATCGACCACTACCTGTCGGCGCCCAAGACCGCGGTGGCCGGCCCGGCGACCATCGTCTTCGAGAACAGCACCGCCACGGGCAACACGACGGGCATGCCGCACACCCTGACCTTCAGCGTGTCGGACGTGGAGTTCAACAACGACGTCCCGTTGAACATCCTGGCCAACCCGAGTGACAGCTCGGGCGGCAAGCACAGCGTCGAGGTCACCCTCACGCCCGGCCGGTACTTCTACCACTGCACCATTCCCGGCCACGGCTCGATGCAGGGCATCCTCACCGTGACCGAGGGCGGCGGCGGTGAGGACACCACCGCACCCGAGACCTCCGCGACGGTGGACGGCGACAAGAACGCCGACGGCGCGTACATCGGTCAGGCCACCGTCACCCTGGCGGCGACCGACGCGGATTCGGGCGTGGACACCGTCGAGTACGCGATCGGGGCCGACGGCGCCTGGCAGCCGTACACGACGCCCGTCGTGGTGAACGAGGTGGGGACGCACACGGTCCGCTACCGCGCCACCGACAAGTCCGGCAACGCGGCAGCCGAGAAGTCCGTCGACTTCGCGGTCGCGGCACCGCCCACCGACGACGAGACACCGCCGGAGACCTCGGCGACCGTCTCGGGCGAGAAGGACGACGCGGGCGCCTACCTGGGCATGGCCACGGTCACCGTGACCGCGTCCGACACCGGGTCCGGCGTCAACACCATCGAGTACGCGATCGGGGCCGACGGCGCCTGGCAGCCGTACACCGCACCCGTGATGGTGCACGAGGTGGGGACGCACACGGTCCGCTACCGCGCCACCGACAAGTCCGGCAACGCGGCAGCCGAGAAGTCCGTCGGCTTCACGGTCGTCGAGCCGCCGTCGCAGGACCGGACACCGCCGGAGACCTCCGTGGCGGTGGAGGGCGACAAGAACTCGGACGGCGCGTTCATCACCGGCGCCAAGGCCACGGTGACCGCCACGGACGCCGACTCGGGCGTGGAGAAGACCGAGTACTCGCTGGACGGGGGCCCGTACCTCGCGTACACCGCGCCCGTCATCGTGGACCGGGTCGGCTACCACACCTTCGCCCACCGGGCGACGGACAAGGCGGGCAACACCTCCGCGGCGAAACAGGTGTCGTTCACCATCGCCGAGAGCGGCGGAGTCCCTGCGCCCAACTGCCCCGAGTACGACGAGCGGCTCACCGTCATCGTCGGCACGGTCGACACGGGTGTCCCCAACCGGGTCACCGGGAACCGCTGCACGATCAACGAGCTGATCGAGGACGAGAAGGACTGGTCCTCGCACGCGCTGTTCCTCAAGCACGTCGACAAGGTCCTCGACAAGCTGCTCGCCGACGGGGCGATCGACGCCCGCGAGCACAAGAAGATCTACCGGGCGGCCAAGCAGTCCGGCATCGGCAGGCCGGGCCAGGACGAGGGCTACCGCAAGCTGTTCGACGGCACCGCGGAGTCCCTGTCCAAGTGGCAGCACGTGGGCGGCGGGAAGTTCGGGCTCAACGCGGAGGAGGGGTCCATCACCAGCTCCACCTCGGTGGACGGGATGGGAATGCTGTGGTTCCCGGCCCGCCAGTACGGCGACTTCTCGCTGAAGCTCCAGTGGCGTGACGACGCTCCCGGGGCGGGCAACGCCAACGGCGGGGTGTTCGTCCGCTTCCCGGACGTCCATGACAACCCGGAGGAGTCGCGCCCGGAGTGGGTCGCCATCAAGTACGGCCATGAGATCCAGGTCAACGACCGGCCCGACGGCGACATGTACAAGACCGGGTCCGTCTACGGCTTCGACCGCGTGGGTCTCGGCGGCGCCGGGGTCACACCCAAGGGCACCTGGAACGACTACGAGATCCGGGTGGTGGACCAGCACTACTCGGTCTACCGCAACGGTGTCCTGCTGAACGAGTTCGACAACACCGGAGGCCAGCTCTTCGAGCCGCCGCGGGGCGACGACCCGGGCACCGACGGCCGGCGTTACAGCACCGGTTACATCGGGCTCCAGGTCCACAGCACCACGGACGTCATCTCCTACCGCGACATCCGCATCCAGGAGCTGTAGCACCGGGGAGTACTCAGGAGGCCGCGGCCGCATGCTCAGGCATGTGGCCGCGGCCTCCGGGGTGCCGGTGGCGCCACACCCAGAACACGGTGCAGGACACCAGCGACCAGGCCGCGAGCACCAGATACGGGAAGACGAACTGGTGGCCCTGGTAGTAGACCGCCGTGTGCTGGGCGTTGACCGAGGCACCCGGCGGCAGCCAGCGGCCGATGTGCCCGAGCAGCGAGGGCAGCAGCGGCCAGGACACCGCGCCGCCCGACGAGGGATTGCCGAGCAGCACCATGACACCCCAGGTGGGGATCATCGCCCAGCGCCCCATGAGGGTGTTGAACATGGTGAAGACCATGCCCGAGGTGAACATCGTGAACGACAGGATCAGCCAGGACTGGACGAACGGCAGGTCCACCGCGCCCAGTCCCCAGTCCACGACGGCCGCGATGGCGAAGCCGCCCAGGAGCGAGTAGCCCAGGGTGAACGCGATGCGCTCCAGCGGGTTCAGCTCGCGGGCGTGCACGCTGAGCTGGATCGCCCCGACGAAACCGATGATGACGGCGGCCAGCGAGATGTAGAAGAGGGCCAGCCCCCGCGGGTCACCCTTCTGCAGGGGCTTGACGTCCGTGACCGTGAGCGGGATGCCGAGGGTGTCCGCGACCTTGACCCCGGTCTCGGCGAGCAGTTCCGCGACGGTGGCGCCGGACGCCGCGGCGACGTCCATCGCCACCCCGTCGCCGACCGTCCGCAGGATCACGAAGACCTTCTGTTCGTCCAGCGCCTGGTGCGCTTCGGCCAGGGTCCCGTACCTGTGCAGTTCCAGGGAGGTGTCGAGCGCCTTCTCCATGCCGTCGACGAACGCCCTGCCGCGCGCCACGTCGGCGCCGCTGAGCACGGCGGCCGGAATCCGGTGCGGGGTGGGGTTGGCCATCGCGTAGGTGTAGGAGCCGGCGAAGAGTCCGGCCGCGGCGGCCAGGATGAACAGCAGGACCAGCGCCGGGAAGTACGGCGACTGCTTGTACGCCTCCCACTTCTCGCGCCGCGTCGGGGGCCTGCCGTGCGCTCCGTGCTCCGCCGTCTGTCCGGCGTTCATGCCTCGTTGCCGTCGTCGTGCCGGGCGCGGCTGGGCTGCACCCGCTTCGGTTCGCCGGGCATCTTCGGGTACTCCGGCGGATAGGGCAGATCGCCGAGCTTGTGCTCCTGCTCGTCGCGCGTGGCCAGCTCCAGCAGCTTGTCGAGCCGGAAGGCGTGGTCGTCCATGTCGGCGTGCAGGTCGCCCACCTCGGCGAACCGCACGGGCATGGTCCGGATGTCGAAGTCGCGCGGCTCGGCGTCGTCGATCTCCTCCCAGCGCAGCGGAGCGGAGACCGGGGCGTACGGACGGGGGCGTACGGAGTAGGCGGAGGCGATGGTCCGGTCGCGGGCCGTCTGGTTGTAGTCGACGAAGATCCGCTCGCCCCGCTCCTCCTTCCACCACGCGGTGGTGACCCGGTCCGGCATACGGCGTTCGAGTTCCCGTCCCACGGCGATCGCGGCACGCCGGACCTGGGTGAAGGTCCACTCGGGCACGATGGGCACGAAGACGTGGATGCCGCGCCCGCCCGAGGTCTTGGGCCAGCCGCGCAGCCCGTGGTCGTCCAGGACGGACCGCAGTTCGTGGGCCGCCCTCACCGCATCGGCGTAGTCGGTGCCGGGCTGCGGGTCGAGGTCGATGCGCAGCTCGTCGGGATGGTCGGTGTCGGCCCTGCGTACCGGCCAGGGGTGGAAGGTCAGAGTCCCCAGGTTGGCCGCCCAGAGGACGGCGCCGAGCTCGGTGGGGCACATCTCGTCGGCGTGACGGCCGCTCGGGAATTCGATACGGGCGGTGGGGGTCCAGTCGGGGAGGTTCTTCGGCGCACGCTTCTGGTAGAAGAAGTCGCCCTCCACACCGTCCACGAAGCGCTGGAGGGTGGTCGGCCGCTCGCGGAGGGCGCGGAGGATCCCGGGCCCCACGGCCAGGAAGTACTCGGCCACGTCCCTCTTGGTGTAGCCCTTCTCGGGGAAGTACACCTTGTCCGGATTGGACAGCCGTACGGGCCGTCCGTCCGCTTCCAACTCCACCGCTGCTCCCATGTCGGCCACCGTAGGCCGGGCCCACATATGCCGCATATCGGGAGACGCGCTCCGCGGGACGGTCCAGAATCGGTCCATGGACCTGCCCGTGATGCCTCCTGTGAAACCGATGCTCGCCAAGTCCGTGTCCGCCATTCCCCCGGGTATGCAGTACGAGGCGAAGTGGGACGGCTTCCGGGCGATCGTGCACCGGGACGGCGACGAGGTGGTGATCGGCAGCCGGTCCGGAAAGCCGCTGACCCGCTACTTCCCCGAGCTGGTCACGGCGTTGCGGGAGAACCTCCCGCCCCGCTGTGTGATCGACGGGGAGATCGTGGTGGCGCACGGGGGGCGGCTGGACTTCGACCGGCTGAGCGAACGCATTCATCCGGCCGATTCGCGGGTGCGGATGCTGGCCGAGCAGACGCCGTCGAGCCTGGTGGCCTTCGACATCCTCGCGCTGGACGACCGGTCCCTGCTGAGCACGGTGCAGAGCGAACGGCGGACCCTGCTGGAGACGGCGCTCTCCGGTGCGTCCGCCCCCGTCCACCTCGCTCCGGCCACCACGGACCCCGCCGTCGCCCAGGAGTGGTTCGAACGGTACGAGGGCGCGGGGCTCGACGGCGTGGTCGCCAAGCCGCTCGACCTGCCCTACCGGCCCGACGTCCGAGCGATGTACAAGATCAAGCATGCCCGGACCGCCGACTGCGTGGTGGCGGGCTACCGCTTCCACAAGAGCGGCCCCGTGGTGGGATCCCTGCTGCTGGGGCTGTACGACTCCGAGGGTGTGCTCCAGCACGTCGGGGTCTGCGCGGCCTTCCCGATGAAGCGGCGCGCCGAACTCGTCGAGGAGCTGGAGCCCCTGCGCATCGACCCCGCCGAGCACCCCTGGGCGGCTTGGGCGGACGCGGCCGCGCACGAGGGGTCGAGGCTGCCGGGGGCGCCGAGCCGCTGGTCGGGCAAGAAGGACCTGTCCTGGGTGGCGATCGGCCCCGAGCGGGTCTGCGAGGTGGCCTACGACCACATGGAGGGCGACCGTTTCCGCCACACCACCCAGTTCCGGCGGTGGCGGCCGGACCGCACCCCCGCCGGCTGCACCTACGAACAGCTGGAGGAAGTGGTGCGGTACGACCTGTCCGAGGTGCTTCCGGCCGGCTGACGCTCAGGCGGTGGGCGTGGCGCAGGGTTCGTCCGTGGGCGCGTCGGAGGGCGTCGTGGTGGGCGAGGGGCCGGGCTCCGCGGACTCCGTCGGGCAGCCCGGCTGGGAGGTGCTGGGGTCCGGGTCCGGTGACGTACTCGGGTCCGTGGTCGGGTCGGGTGACGTGCTGGGATCCGGATCGGTGGTCGGGTCCGTGGGCCCGGTGTCGGTCGGGTCGGGGCTGGGGCCCGGGTCCGTCGGGGAGCCGCTGGGGTCCGGGGTGGCGGAGTCCGAGGGTGACGGTCCGGGCGAGGTCGAGGGACCGGGTGTCCGGGTGGGCTGCGGGCCGATGATGATGCCGCCGTCGTCGTCCGGGCGGCCGGGGCCGCCGACCGGGGCCTTGGGCGGGGTCGGGCCGCCTGCTCCGGGGCTCCTGGGGATCACACCGCTGCCGTCGGCGACGGGATGGGTGCCCTTGCGGTAGAACTCCAGCCAGGACAGCACCGTGCGCAGATAGGTGTCCGAGTGGTTGTAGCTGAGGATCGCCCGGTCGAGGTCCCCCCGCACCGACAGGTTGCGCGTCCCGGCACAGAGGTAGTGCCCGGCGGCCAGTGCGGCGTCGAAGATGTTGTTGGGGTCCTTGCGCCCGTCGCCGTTGCCGTCCTTCGCCCAGTGCGCCCAGGTGGATGGGATGAACTGCATCGGTCCGACGGCCCGGTCGTAGCGGGTGTCGCCGTCGTACGCACCGCCGTCGGTGTCCGGGATGTCGGCGAAGCCCGCACCGTTGAGGACGGGGCCGAGGATCGGGGAGAGCGTGGTGCCCCGGGCGTCGACCCGCCCTCCGCGCGCCTGCCCCGACTCGACCTTGCCGATCGCCGCGAGCAACTGCCAGGGGAGCCGGCAGCCGGGGTCGGTACGGCCCAGCGAGCTCTCGGACCTGCGGTACGCGGAGAGGACCGTCGCCGGAATGCCCGCTTCGGCCCAGGCCGGTACGACGACCGGGTTCGGCTTCGTGCCGGACCTGGGCGGCTCGGGCGTCTTCAGCGGCGGCAACTCCGTGTGGTAGCTGTCGTCGTTGGGCACCTGGGTCCAGACCACGTCGTCCGCTGCCACCGGCTTGTTGTCGTCGGCCCCGCCGACGAGCCCGGGTGCCTGGGACGCGGTGAGCGCGGCCATGGCGGCAACGGCCGTGGCCGTGCCGGTGAGTCCGCGGCGCATTGTTCCGTTGAACCTCATGCGTGCTCCCTCTCCCCCCGGATCACTGGGTGAACGTGTCGATGGCGGAGATCCGCCAGGTGTCGCCGCGGCGAACGGCGTCCACTGCGAACATGGCCGCCGCGTAGGTCGTCTCCTCGGCCTTGCCCGTACGGGTGTTGCTCTGGTCGGCGAAGACCAGCAGCCGGGCCCGGTCGCCGTCGAGCCGTTCGACGCCGCTCTGGGTGACGGTCGTGGTGAGTACGAGCTTCTGCTTCGGCGCCTGTGCGCGTACCTCGGCGAGCATGTCCTTGTGCTGCTGCACCGCCCGGCCGACCAGATAGGTCCGTGCCGCACGGTCGGACTTCGCGGGCGAGGCGTAGTTGTACGAGAACACGGCCCCGACAGCCTCGGTGATCTGGCCCTTCACCTCGCTGGTCCGGCCGATGTCGGTGAGGGCGGTGTTCTGCCGGCTCGGGTCGTCGCGCAGTGTGCCGGCCGAGGCGAACGCCCAGGCGGCGAAGGCGCCGAGGAGCACGGTGGCGGCGCAGAGGACGGCGGGGAGCCGGATGCGGAGCCGGGGCGTGCGCTTGCGCCGGGTCCCGGGCTCCTCCTCCGCGGCCTCCTGATCCACGCCGGGATCCTCGATGTCCGCTTCCTCCAGGGCTGTTGGGCCTGCGACTGCACCATCCGCGGCCGTATCCTCCGTGGCCGGCCCGTTCTCCACGGGCGGCCGGTCAGGGGTGACGCGCCCCCGGGGCGGGGCGGTCGCCGTCGCGGCGGAGGCCAACCGTCGCTGACGGTTGACGAGGTGACGGGTCGTCGACATCTCTCGGTTCCTCTCGAAGGCGGTGCGGTCCGGGGAGGGGGTGTCAGCCGGCGGTGTTGCCGACGGGCGCCTGGCCGAGGGCGCTGAGCTTCCACCCCTCGGAGGTACGGGTGAGCTGCCCGAGCATCCGGCTCTCCTTCACCGCGGGCTTGCCTTTCGGTGCGGTCACGGTGACCCGCAGGGCGACCATCACGCCGGCCTTGCCGGCCCGTTCGTCCAGCTCGGTCACCGCTCCGGACAGCACCTCGGCCGTGCTCACGGTCCCGGCCGCCTCGATCTGCTCGGCGAACCCGTCGCGCCCGTCGACGAGTTGCTTGTGGAGGTCGCCCGTCGTCGAGTCCTCCCAGCTGTCGAGACCCTGGTCGAGCTTCGCGTGGTCGAGCGTGTTCATGTTCTGCACGGCCTGCTCCCCCGCGGCCAGCGCGTCGTCGCGGGCCTGTGCGTAGGCCGCCGAGTCGTCGTGAGCGGCGTCGTACCGGGACCAGCCGCCCCAGCCCGCCGCGACCGCCGCCACGGCGGTCAGCGCGATCGCTGCCGCCACCAGCGGATTCCTCGTCGTCCGTACCCGTGCCATCGGTGCCTCTCCCCTACCTGGAGGTGATCTCGACGATCTGCCAGCGTCCGTCCCGCAGTTCGGCGGTGACGGACAGCTGGGCCGCCGCTGTGGTGGCGGCCTTCCCCTCGCGCTCGTACACCTGGTCGAGGAAGACGAGCAGGTGGGCGCTGCTGCCGCTGAGCCGGGTCACTCCGGCCCGTACGACGTGGGTGGTGAGCGTCAGCTTCTGGTCCGCGGCCTGCTTCTCGACCTGGCCGAACAGTGCCGCGTACTGCTGGAGCGCCTTGCCCGCCAGCAGCTGCTTCGCCGACTCCTTCGTGACGGCGGTGGCCTGCGGGCTGTACGAGAAGACCTTGCCCAGCGCGTTGCTGACATCGCCCGCGACCCGGGTGGTCGCCGCCGTGTCGGTCAGCGCGCTGTTGGATGTGGCGGGGGTGTCGCGGAGTTGCTGCCCGGCGACGAAGAACGCGCCGCCGGCCACGAGCAGGGCGACGGCCAGGACCGCGGCGACGGTCCGTGCCGGGCGTCGGCGGTTCGGCGCGGCCCCCTCCTCCGCCCCGGGTTCCACCGTGCCCGCCTCCGGGTCGGTGTCGATGGTGGTGATCGCCACCGTGGTCCCTCCGGTCTGCTTCATGTGCCGCTCCCGACGGGTATGGCCTCGAGTGCCTTGACCTTCCAGCCGTCGCCGGTCCGGGCGAGGCTCGCCTCGAAGCGTTTGCGCTCCGTGCCTCCCTTGCCGGTGCGCGGGGTGACCTCGACGTCGACGGTCGCGATCATCGCGGCGGTCCCGGCCCGTTCGTCGAGCGCGGTGAGCGCGGCGTCGGTGACCTTCCCGTGCGCCGTGGCACCGGACTTGGCGAGTTCGCTCGCGTCCTTCGTGCGGCTGCTCCTCAGCCCGTCGTGCAGCGGACCCGTCGAGGAGGCGAGCCACGCGTCGAGCCCCGAGGCGACGGTCGTGCCGTCCTTGCCGTCCATGGTGTTCAGCCGGGCGATGTGCCGCTTCCCGTCGTCGAGTGCGGCGTCGCGGCTCTTCGCGTACGACAGGGTGTCGTCGCCCCGCGCCTGCGCGTACGACCAGCCGCCGAGCGCGCAGATCAGTACGGCGGCCAGGAGCACGGCCCAGCCGCTCAGGCTCTTCGTCCGGGCGTTCACAGGCCACCTCCGAGGCCCAGCAGGCCGGCCATGCCCCGGGGCGCCGGCGACGTGTCGCCGGTGGTGCCGAACGCACCCGGGAGCCGGTCCCCGTCGCTGCCGGTGAGGAGCGGGCCGGGAACGGCGGGAACGGGCACGGGCCCGCCCCTGGGGGCGTTGGCGCTGCCGCGGACGTTGATCCCGGTACCGGGCGAGGAGGCGCAGCGGGCCTTGGTGTTGACGGCCGGGGCCGGTGAGAGGTCGGTGCCCTCGCGGTAGGTCGTGGAGCCGTATCCGGCGGTGCAGGGCAGCGGTTCGAAGAAGGTGACCGACATGCCGAACCGGGCGCCGTCCTCGTCGACCGCACTCGCTCCCGCCGCTGCGACCGCGGGGACCTTCACCAGGAGTTCCTCCAGTCCGCGCTGCCGGGTGACGGCGACCTCGGAGGTGGTGAGGAGGTTGGCGACGACGACGCCGAAGCCGGGCTCCACGTCACGCAGCAGCCCGCTGATCTGTGCGGTCGCGTCGGGGGCGGCGGCGATCAGCCGGCGCAGGTCGGCGTCCGATCCCTTCAGTTCGGCGGCGAGTTCCTCGGCACCGGACGCGAAGCCCTTGAGGGCGTCGCCCTGTTCGGCCTGGGTACGCAGCACGGTCTCGCCGTCGGCCATGAGCTTCGTGGTGGTCGGCAGGGCCTCGTCCGCCGCCTCGACGAACTCGCTGCCGGTGTCCAGCAGGACCTGGAGGTCGTCGCCGCGCCCGTTGAAGGCCGCACCGAATTCGTCGACGACGGTGCGCAGCGCTTCCGCGTCTACGGATGCCGTCAGGTCGTTGACGCTGGTGAGGACGTTGGTGACGGGAGCGGGGATGGTCGTGTCGGCCTGGTCGATGACCGAGCCGTTCTCCAGGAAGGGACCGTCCTCACGGGTGGGCCGCAGGTCGATGTACTGCTCGCCCACGGCGGAGAGGTTGGCGACGACGGCCTCCAGGCTGTCCGGGATGCGCGGTGCGTCGTTCTCGATGCGCAGCTCGGCCTCGACACCGTCGTCGGTCAGTTCGATCGGGCCGACCCTGCCGACGGACACGCCCCGGTAGGAGACGTTGGAGTGGGTGTACAGGCCGCCGGTCTGCGGCAGTTGGACCGTCACGGTGTAGTAGCTGCGCAGGCCGACGTAGTGGCCGAGGTCGGCGTACCGCACACCGAGGTAGCCGAGTACGAGCACCGCGATGATGAGGAAGGCGATGTTCTTGAGCCGGGTGGCGAGCGTGATCATCGGCTGCTGCCCTCCGTGCCCGGTGTCGTGATCGAGGGAAGGGGCAGGGGAAGCGCCGCCTTCTGCCGGACCGTTGGCGCGGTGCCGCCCGGGGTGAGTGCCGGGATGATCTGGGTACCGGGCATGGCCGTCACATCCAGGTAGACGTTGAGGTAGTCGCCCTTCACTCCGCGCAGCACCTCGTCGGTGAACGGGTAGGTGAGCAGTACCTGGAGGGAGTCGGGCAGGTCCTGGCCCGAGTCGGCGAGGGCCCTGAGCGTGGGGGCGATCGCCTTGAGGTCCGCGATCGTGTCGGCCTTGCTCTTGTTGATCGTCCCCACGGCGACGGTGGAGAGCGTGTCGAGCGAGCGCAGCATGGTCAGGAGCGAACCGCGTTGCTTCTCCAGGACCTTCATTCCGGGGCTCAGCCCGGTGAGGACGGTGCCGACGTCCTGTTTGCGGGTGGCGAGGGTGGCGGCGAGGCGGTTGACGCCGTCGAGCGCCTCGGTGATGTCTTCCTTGTGGTCGTCCAGGTTGGTGACGAGCGTGTCGACGCGGCTGAGCATCGAACGGATCTGGGGTTCCTGTCCGGCCAGTGCCTTGTTGAGCTCGGTGGTGATGGTCTTGAGCTGGTTGATGCCCCCGCCGTTGAGGAGCATCGACAGGGCGCCGAAGACCTCCTCGACCTCCGGGTTGCGGTTGGTGCGTGTGAGCGGGATCCGGTCGCCGTCCGCCAGTGCGCCCTCGGCCGTTCCGGCGGCGGGCGGTGAGAGCTGGATGTACTTCTCGCCGAGGAGGCTGGACTGTTCGAGGTGGGCGTACGCGTTGGCGGGCATCCTGATCTTCCCGTTGACCCGCATGGTGACCTTCGCGGTCCAGCCGCCGGGGGTGAGGGAGATCTTGGTGACCCTGCCGACCGCGACGTCGTTGACCTTGACCGAGGACTGCGGCGCGAGGCTGAGGACGTCCCCGAACTCGGCGGTGATCTCGTACGGGTGGTCGCCGAGGTCGGCGCCGCCGGGCAGGGGTACCTGGTCGATGCCGGTGAACGAGGGCATGTCGACGCTGGTGACGACGAGTGCGAGGCCGACACCGACGGCGAGCAGGGCGGCGAGGCCCGTGGTCGCGCGGGCTCCGGGTCTGCGCAGGGCACGGCTCATCGGTTCGCCTCCTTCTTCCTGTCCGTCCCGGTCCTGCCCGGGGTGCCGTAGACGGTGCCGATCGCGGGCAGCGGCAGCACGGGCAGCGCCTTCTGCCGGGTGGCGTCCACCGGTGCCAGCCCTTGCAGACCGGCTGCTTCGGCCTCGGTGAGCGGTCCGCCCATGGACAGTTCGTTGAGGTTCGTACGGCCGTTGAGGGTCCGGTTCGCCGGGTCGTAGGCGTTGAGTACGTTGGTGGCCGCGAGCGGCAGCGTGTCGAGGGACTCCGCGAGCGAGGCGCGCTGGTCGACCAGGGTCTGGGTGAGCGGCACCAGGAGGTCCACGTTCTCCTTGAGGGCGCCGCGGTGCTTCTGGATGAAGCCCTTGACCTGGCCGAGCGCCTTGCCGAGCTCCTTCAGGGCCGCGCTGAGGTTCTTCTTGTCGTCGGCGAGGAATCCGGTGACGGAGTTGAGCTGCTGCTCGGCGGCGCGCACATTGCCGTCGTTCTCCTTGAGCATCGTGGTGAAGGTCTGCAGGTAGGAGAGGGTGTCGAAGAGGTTCCCGCTGCTCTTGTCGAGCGTCTTCGTCGCTTTGCCGAACTGCTCGATGGAGTCCCCGATGGCCTTTCCGTTGCCGTCGAGGTTCTTCGCGCCGGTCTCCAGGAGTCCCGCCAGGGCCCCGTCGGCGTTGGCCCCGTCCGGGCCGAGCGCCGTGGAGAGCTCCGTGATCGACTCGTACAGCTGGTCGACCTCGATGGGTGTCGCGTTGTTCGCGGCGGGCAGCACGGCGTGGTCCTCGATCTGCGCCCCTCCGCTGTACGCGGGCGCGAGCTGGACGTAGCGGTCGGCGACCAGGCTGGGGGCGACGACGACGGCGTGGGCCTCCTTGGGGACCTTGACGCCCTCGTCGAGCCTGAGGGTGACCGCGACCTCCTTGCCCTTCGGTTCCACGGATTCGACGGTGCCGACCTTCACGCCGAGGATCCGCAGGTCCGAGCCGGCGTACACCCCGGTGGCCTGGTCGAAGTAGGCGGTGACCGTCGTCCTTCCGGCGTCGTCCATGGCCATCACACCGGAGGTGGCGGCCACGGCGACGACGGCGAGTCCGGCGCCGATGCCGATGATGCGTGCGGGTCTCATGTCAGCGGCCCCCTTGCTTCGGCGGCATGCAGTCGTCCTCGGGAGGGGTGGCGGCGGGCAGGTAGTCCTTCGGGACGACTCCGCACACGTAGTTGTCGAACCAGCGGCCGTTGCCGAGTGTGTTGCCGACGAGCCGGTTGTAGGAGCCGGCCATCGAGAGCACCTTGTCGAGGCTCTTGCGGTTCTTCACCAGGACGGCGGTGACCCGGCCGAGCGAGTCCAGGGTGGGTTTCAGCTGCTTGTTGTTGTCGGTGACAAGCCCGGTGAGCTGGGTGCCGAGGTTCCGGGTTCCGGTGAGCAGCAGATGGATGGAGTCCCGGCGGGCCTGGATCTCGCCGAGGAGCAGGTTGCCGTCCTCCAGCAGGGTTTCGAAGCTGCTCTTCTTGTCGGCGAGCGTCTTGGTGAGCTGCTTGCTGCCCTTGAGCAGGGTGGCGAGCTGGGCGTCGCGTTCGGAGACGGTCCTGGAGAGTGCGGAGAGCCCGTTCGCCGCGCTGCGTACGTCGGGCGGGGAGTCCTTGAAGGTCTCGGAGATCGTCTCGAAGCTCTGGGCGAGCTGGGCGGTGTCGATCTCCCCGATGGTCTCGCCGAGTCCGTTGAACGCCTGGGTGACGTCGTACGGGGAGGTGGTGCGGCTCGCGGTGATGCGGGAGCCGGGGTCCTGCGGGGCGTTGCCGAGCGGGTCGACGGCGAGGTACTTCTCCCCGAGGAGGGTCTTGAGGGCGATCCCGACGGTGGAGGAGTTGCCGATCCAGGCGTCCTTCACCTTGAAGTCGACCTTCACCTTGGCGCCGTCGAGCGAGACGCCGGTGACCTCTCCGACCTTGACGCCGGCGATCCGCACCTCGTCGCCGCTGTCGAGTCCGGCCGACTCGGTGAAGTCGGCGCTGTAGGTGGTTCCGCCGCCGATGAAGGGCAGCGCGTCGGCGCGGTAGGCGGCCAGGCCCAGGAGGGACAGGACGAGGAGTCCGACGATGCTGACGGCCACGGGGTTGCGTTCCCGTACGGGCTTGATTCTCATGCCAGGCACCTCGGTTGGGTGATCGCGATGCCGGTGGGCGGGGCGCTGCCGTCCTCGGTGCTCACTCCGGAGACCTTGGCCTCGCACAGGTAGAGGTTGAGCCACGATCCGTACGAGGTGAGACGGGTGATCGCCTCCATCTTGGCCGGGGTCTTCGCGAGGAAGCTCTCGATCTGCGGCTGCCCCTTCTCCAACTGGCCTGTGAGACGTCCCAGTTGCTTGATGTCCTCCTTGAGCGGCTTGCGTCCGTCCTCGAGGAGGCCGGCGGTGACGGTCGTGAGCGCGCCCATGGCCGTGACCGCTTCGCCGAGCGGCTTGCGGTCGCCGGAGAACCCGGTGACGAGCTTCTGGAGGGTGACGACGAGGTCGTTGAAGCCCGCCTCACGGTCGTTGACGGTCTTCAGGACCGTGTTGAGGTTCTTGATCACCTCGCCGATCACCTTGTCCTTGGCCGCGACGGTGCCCGTCAGCGAACCGACGTGGGAGAGGATGCTGTCGACGGTGCCGCCCTCGCCCTGGAGCACCTGGACGATGGAGCCCGCCAGCTGGTTGACGTCCGGTGGGGACAGCCCTTCGAAGAGCGGCTGGAATCCGTTGAAGAGCTGGGTGAGGTCGAGCGCCGGGGTCGTTCGGGAGAGCGGGATGGTCGCCCCGGCGGCGAAGCTCCTGCCGACGGGTCCTGCGCCCTGGTCCAGGTCGATGTAGCGCTGGCCGACCATGTTCAGGTACTTGATCGACGCGGTCACGGAGGCGGGCAGCTTGCGGCCCTTGCGGACGGCGAAGGCGACTTCGGCCAGCCGCTTGTCGGCCACCTCGATCGATTCGACCTGTCCGACCTTGACTCCGGCGATCCTGACGCTGTCACCGACGACCAGCCCGGTGGCGTCCGTGAACCTCGCCCGGTACGTCGTCGTGTCTCCGACCCCCGTGTTGGCGATGGAGAGGGCCAGGACGGTGGTGGCCAGGACGGTCACCACGACGAAGACGATGGATTTCGCGAGCGGTCCCGCGAGGGAGCGGCGCTTCACTTGAGCTTCACCTCCGCACCGCGGAAGGCCGGACCGATGAGCACGCTGCTCCAGTCGGGCAGGGACTGCGGCTGCACTTTCAGTGAGGGGGCGATGAGTTCGTTGACGAGCCGGCTCTCCTGGGGGGAGTTGGGAATGCCCAGCGCGCTGTCGTTGGCGGCGGGCGCGGTGGCTTCCTCCCCTGCTGCCGGGCCGGTGTCCGTGTCGGCGGCGGCGCGGGCGTCGGCGGTCGGGACCGTCCTGCCCACGTAGGGAACCGAGTAGCAGTGCGGGCCGCCGGTCGCGCTGTAGACCGGGGTGTCCTTGCCTGCCACGTACTTCCCCTTCGACTTCACGGCCTTGAGGGTGACGTGGAGGCCGGGCTGACCGGTGCCCTTGCCCAGCGCCTTGTCCATGGCGGGGACGAATCCCGCCATCGTGCGCAGGGTGCAGGGGAACGCGTCCGAGTACTCGGCGAGGAGTTCCAGCGTCGGGCGGCCGGCGGCGGAGAGCCGGATGAGGTTGTCCTTGTTCCGCCGCAGGAACGACGTGACGTCCTGGGCGGACGCGGTGGTGGAGCCGTACAGATCGGCGAGTTCCGCCTGCTGTTCGGCGATGGTGCCGCTGGTCGTCGTGAAGTCGGTGAGCGCGTCCAGGACGTCGGGGGCGGCATCCGCGTAGAGGGCGCTCACCTTGACGAGCTCCTTGATGTCCGCGTTGAGCGTGGGCAGCTGGGGGTTGAACTCCTTGAGATGGGCGTCGAGCGTGACCAGCGTGTCGCCGAGTTTGTCGCCGCGTCCCTCCAGTGCCTGGGAGACGGCGTTGAGTGTGGCGGCGAGCTTCTCCGGTTTGACCGCGGTCAGCATCGGCAGGACGTTGTCGAGGACTTCCTCCAGCTCGATGGCGTTGCTGGAGCGGTCCTGCGGGATCACGGAACCCGCTCGCAGGGTCCGTGCGGACGGAACGGGCGGCGGTACGAGAGCGACGAACCGCTCCCCGAAGAGGGTGGTCGGCAGCATCTGGGCGGTGACGTCGGCCGGTATCTGCCCGAGCCTGTCGGGCTGGATGGCGAGGGTCAGGCGCGCCCCGTCGCCGTCGGCCGCGATGTCCCGCACCTGTCCGATGACGACACCGCGCAGCTTCACGTCGGCGTTGTCGTGCATCTCGTTGCCGACGCTCCCGGTGCGTACGGTCACGGTGGCGTCGTCGCTGAAGTCCTTCTCGTACACCGAGACCGACACCCACACGAGCACGGCGGGCACGAGTACGAAGGCCACACCGGCGATTCTGCGGCGCACCGTCTGCGCCTTGGACGAGGGCATCAGCCGGCCACCTTCACCGTTGTCGTCGCGCCCCAGATGGCGAGCGAGAGGAAGAAGTCGGTGACGCTGATGAGCACGATGGCGTTGCGCACCGACCGGCCCACGGCCACGCCGACTCCGGCGGGGCCGCCGGTGGCGTGGAAGCCGTAGTAGCAGTGGGCAAGGATCACCAGCACGCTGAAGATCAGCACCTTGAGCACCGACAGGAGCACGTCGTCCGGGGAGAGGAAGAGATTGAAGTAGTGGTCGTAGGTGCCCGCGGACTGACCGTTGAACAGGACCGTGATGTAGCGGGAGGCGAGGTAGGAGGAGAGCAGCCCGATCGCGTACAGGGGGATGATCGCGACGACGCCGGCGATGATCCGGGTGGTGACGAGGTAGGGCATGGACCGCACACCCATCGCTTCGAGCGCGTCGACCTCCTCGTTGATCCGCATCGCGCCCAGCTGGGCGGTGAAGCCCGCGCCAACGGTCGCGGAGAGGGCCAGCCCGGCCACGAGCGGGGCGATCTCACGGGTGTTGAAGTACGCGGAGATGAAGCCGGTGAACGCGGAGGTGCCGATCTGGTCGAGGGCCGCGTAGCCCTGGAGGCCGACGACCGAACCGGTGGCGAGGGTCATCGCGATCATCACACCGATGGTGCCGCCGATGACGCCCAGGCCGCCGCTGCCGAAGGCGACCTCGGCGAGGAGCCGCTGGACCTCCTTGAGATAGCGGCGCAGGGTCCTGGGGATCCAGATGAGGGCCCGTACGTAGAAGGTGAGCTGGTCACCCGACCGATCGAGCCAGCTGAGCATCGACACCGGTCAGCCCCCCTTCGGGGGGACGATCTGGAGGTAGATCGCCGTGAGGACCATGTTCACGAAGAACAGGAGCATGAAGGTGATGACGACGGACTGGTTGACCGCGTCGCCCACGCCCTTCGGGCCGCCGCGCGGGTTCAGCCCGCGGTAGGCGGCGACGATGCCGGCGATGAAGCCGAAGATCAGCGCCTTGAGTTCACCGATGTACAGGTCGGGCAGCTGCGCGAGGGCGGAGAAGCTGGCCAGGTAGGCGCCCGGTGTGCCGTCCTGCATGATCACGTTGAAGAAGTAGCCGCCGAGTGTGCCCACCACGGAGACCAGTCCGTTGAGCAGCACGGCGACGAACATGGTGGCGAGGACCCGCGGGACGACGAGCCGCTGGATGGGCGAGACGCCCATCACCTCCATCGCGTCGAGCTCCTCGCGGATCTTCCGCGATCCGAGGTCGGCGCAGATGGCCGAGCCGGCGGCTCCGGAGATGAGCAGCGCCACGATGAGCGGGCTGGCCTGCTGGATGACGGCGAGGACGCTGGCACCGCCGGTGAAGGACTGTGCGCCGAGCTGCTCGGTGAGCGAGCCGACCTGGAGGGCTATGACGGCGCCGAACGGGATGGAGACGAGTGCGGCGGGCAGGATCGTGACGCTGGCGACGAACCAGAACTGTTCGATGAACTCCCGCACCTGGAAGGGCCGGCGGAAGATCGCGCGGGATACCGCGGCAGCGAGCGCGAACAGCTTCCCGGTCTCGCGCAGCGGTGCGAGCAGCCGTGCAGGCTGCCGCTGCCGCGGCGCACTGTCCTCGGGTGCCGGTGTCGTCGTGGGCGGTTCGGGCGGCCGCACGGGCAGCGGGGCCGTCACAGGCGCCCACCGCCCAGGGTCGGCGTGTAGCTGTTCATGATGGCCGTACGGGCCGCCTCCGGCAGCTGGCCCATCATGGAGATGACCCGCTCCCGGCGGCGCAGCGCGCCCTGCCGTACGGGCATTCCGGGTGAGGGCTCCAGCTGCGGAACGACGGTGCGCGGCACCGGTGCGTAGTCGTGGCCGTTCACCTGTTCCGCGGCGAGGGTGGCCGCGTCCTTCTCCTCCGACATGCCGATGGGTCCTTCGCGGCGTCCGGAGAGGAACTGGGAGACGACGGGCGTGTCACTGGTCAGCAGGACCTCGCGCGGACCGAAGGTGACGAGGTTGCGGCAGAACAGCATGCCCATGTTGTCGGGCACGGTGGCCGCGATGTCGAGGTTGTGGGTGACGATCAGCATCGTGGCGTCGATCTGCGCGTTGAGATCGATGAGCAGCTGGGACAGGAACGCGGTGCGGACCGGGTCGAGTCCGGAGTCCGGTTCGTCGCAGAGGATGATCTGCGGGTCCAGGACGAGGGCCCGGGCGAGGCCCGCACGCTTGCGCATGCCACCGGATATCTCGCCGGGGAGCTTCTCCTCCGCACCGAGCAGTCCGACGATGTCGATCCGCTCCATGACGATGCGGCGGATTTCGGATTCCTTCTTGCGTGTGTGTTCGCGCAACGGGAATGCGATGTTGTCGAAGAGCGACATGGACCCGAAGAGAGCGCCGTCCTGGAACATGAGGCCGAAGAGTTTCCGGGTCTCCATGATCTCCCGCTCGGGGCTGTTGACCATGTCGACGCCGTTGATGAGGACGCGGCCCTGTTCCGGCTTCAGCAGACCGATGATGGATTTGAGGAAAACGGTCTTTCCCGTTCCGGACGGACCGAGCATCACGCTCACTTCACCGGCCGGCAGCGTGAGGGTGACGTCCTGCCAGATGTTCTGCTTACCGAAGGATTTCGTCAGGCCCTCGACGACTACTTCGATTCCCATCGGCCCTCCTTCGACATGTCGGTGAACGAAGTCATCTGTCATCGCTCCGGCTCTGAGAAATCCAATGGCGGCTCGTCACGCATGCACCAGGAGGCGCACGTTATGTCCGCCGAAACCGCCAGGACAAGCCGTTGAGCAGCGGAAATCAGCGAATCGGGTACTGGGTGTGGATCACTTGTCACCGAGTGACAAAGTCCCTCCGTGCTTTTGTCGAAATCTGCGCAAGGTCTCAGGTGTGCGGGTCGGGGCACCGTGGCCCGGGGGGCCGGGCCACGGTGCCCCGACTGCGGGATGTTCCGCCCCGGAGTGGAGGGTTTGCGGCTTGGAACAGTCCCGATGGGGAATCTCGGCCAAGGGGGGCTCGACCAGGACTCCACATGGGCCGAACAAGCAGGTACGGAGCTGTTTCCGAGCTGCTCAACGGGGACGCTACGGGCCGGTAACCTGACTGCGCAATAGTGGTTCATAAAGTTTCTGCGCTCCGATTGCGCATCCCGATTTTCTTGTTCGCGACTGAGTAACCGGCCTGCCAAACCTGTCGAAAAGTGAGGCCTTCCTGAGGCGTCGCCGGACTGGACCACGGCACTCCTGACATGCCGAAGCCCGCCCCGATCAGGAATGATCCGGCCGGAGCGGGCCTGGAAAAGCACCGTGCGACAACCACACGAGAACTGACGAACGGAGTGTGCCGCAGATCGGGCCTTCGGCGGACTACTTGACCGCTGAGTGCCAGTTCTGCGCGAGCACCTTGCCCGCATCGGGCAGGAAGAGGCCGGGGGCGGTGAGAGCGGCGTTGTAGGTCGACGCGTTGTTCAGCACGAGGCTGTTGTTCCCCGCGGACGACGGCAGGCCGGTCTTCAGGTTCACGGCCCAGCTCAGACTCCCCAGGAGGCCGCAGCCGGTCGCCTTCGGCACGGCGAAGGCACTGTCACCCTGCTGGTTCTCGGTGAGGGCGAACCGGAGCATGTCCCCCTCGTCGTTGCGCGTGCCGTTCCCGTCGAACCGCTGCACGGCGACGGCCGGGGCGGTGGTGTTCTGCGGACGCAGGACGACCGGGTCGGAAGCCGATCCGATGTAGCAGTTGGAGCCGAGAAGCGGGTTCTCCAGGTGGATCCGGATCGGCAGCTTCACGATCGGCACGCCGGTGGTGAGACCCCCCATGAGGTTGAACTCCGTGGGCGTGCCGGCCGACTCCACCGTTGCCGTGATCTTGTTCAGGCTCGCGTTCGTGATCTGGTTGCAGATGACCGAGATCACGGGGGTGTCGTCGCACATCAGCCCGAGCAGTCCACCGGGGATCTCCGTCGGTGCGCCCACCAGGGCGCCGCCCGCCGGCGGGACGACTTTGAAGGTCCCCGCCGTCGTGTCCTGGACGACCCCGAACTGCATGTCGTTGAACCCGGTGGTGGCCTCGGTGTTGCCGAGCTTTATGGAACCACCGGGCGAGTAGGAGGACACACAGGAGGCGACCAGGTCCTGTCCGTCGGCCGCGAGCATGGCCGGGGCGTCGACCGGACAGCGGGAGAAGGGGGCCCAGTCCCCGTTGAGACTTGCCGAGGCTGACGCGGCCGAGGCGGGTGTGGTGCTCAGCGGAAGGGCGACCGCCATCGCGGTGACGGCAAGCCCGGCACGCCATCTCTTCGGGACAGATCTCATTGCTTCCTCAATTCATGGTCGAATATGCGGAGTTGCTTGAATCGGCACATGGCCGGATGGAGTGCTGTGCGGCAGAAGGGTTGTCAGCGTTCCGCCACGGGAACGTTCAGGGGCTGCCGGTCCGCAGTGCACAGGGTCTCGTCGTTCACCATTGCTGCGCAGGGCGGGCCCTGAATCTGCTTCACGTATCCGGACTTCCCGGAAATGGAGGCGGTGAAGAGATCGTCAAGGTCCTCCCCGACACCGCAGCCGGAGAACGGTGGCACAGTGACCGACGAGGTGAGCGGTCCCCCTCCGGTGAGGGTGTACCCGGTGAATATGAAGTCCTTGAAGAACACCTTCCCCAACAGGGTCAGCCGGAAGGGCTTACTGGTACGGCAGTTGGGGCCGACTTCCAGCGCCGCTCCATTGACCTTGACGTCACGGAGACGAAGCGAGAAGTCCATGGTGATGACGGTGGACCCGAAGGTGTCGAGGCCGTTGAGGGTCAGATCCGAATGCACGTTGTAGATCGGCAGACCGTCGGCGTCCTTCTCCAACGGCAGTTGGGTCATTTCCATCGTGGCCGTGGTGGGCATGAAGCCGAAGGTCAGAAAGGTCGTGGTGGCGGGTGGCAGCTGCGGTCGGCCGAGGTAGTCGACCATGGCGGTGGAGTCCTGGATCAGATGCGCCAGTCCGTCCGGGGATTCCTCGGGTGGCACGATGCCCTGTGGCCCCTGCAGGATCTTCGCGCAGGCCACCGGAAACTTCGCCGCGCCCTTGAGCTTGGTGACGTTCGCGTATCCCGTGATGTAGGCGACCAGGTGGGACTCGTTCTCCGGATCGCCGAGGCACTCCGGCGCCTCGGCGGCGGGTGCGGCGTCCCGGGCCCCTACTCTCGGCGCCGCCAGGTCACGTTCGCCCCCGTCCTCACCCTGCCCCTCACCCGTCTCGGACGGCCAGGGCGCGGTCTCCTCGGCGCCGCCGATGTTCACGCTCGCCAGCAGCAGATCCTGGTCGGCCACCGGCGTGCAGGTCAGGTCCAGAGGCGAGGACCTGGTCGGGGCTCCGTCGTCACTGACCGGAGTGAGCTTCACCGCCAACTGCCCGGCGGTGAAGGTCAGACCGCCGCCGGCGGCGGCTGTCACCGAGGGGACCGCGCCGGAGGCGGCCAACGTGATATCCCCCGTGCCCGGGACGGCCGACGGACCCTGGGTGTTGCCGATCCACACGGCCTCGGCGGAGTGTCCTTCCTGCGCCACGTCGACCGACAGACGTGTCTCCGCCACGACGCCCTTCGATCCGGCTCCGGGTACGGTGGTGGATCCGGCCCCGGCGGTGGGTCCGGCCGGGGCCGGTGAGTCCGTTGTGCCCGGGTCCTTCACCAGATCCGCCACGGCGTCGGCGGGGAGGGCCAGCTCCGTGTTCACCTCACTCACCTGCACGGCTTCGCCGGCCTGGCCCTTCTCGGGGACGACCGCCGATACCCGCGCCTCGATCTCCCTCTCTCCTGAGGGAAAGGCACAGGCATAGGCCAGCTCGACATCGATTTCGCGGTTACCCGCGGAGGCCTGTGCACCCGGGATCATTCCCGCCATCAGGACCCCGGCCAGAACGGCTCCGCCCCGTGCGGCCGCACGCCCGCGACCCCGCCTCGATGTGCCGCGCGTCGTCATCCTTCATGGATCCCTTCCCTCGATGGTGCGGTCGCACGGCGGGGGCCCCCGCCGTGCGACCGGCCGGCATCAGGGATGCCGGACTGACCTCAGGTGCCGATGATGCTGGTGATGCCGTTCACCGAATAGGTGGCGTTGAACGTCGGGATCATCCCGACGGCGACGAGACCGGCACAGGGCGCGGTCGCGGTGGTCACCTTCAGCTGACGCGTCGGCTGGGTCGAGATGATCTTGGTGCTCGTGGCCTTGAGCTTCTTGGTGCTGTTGACGTAGGAGGCGTAGACCGAGCCCTCCACGGTGAACTCGCAGGTGAGGACCTTGAGCTTCGCCTTGATGTTGCTGATGTAGCCGACGGTCGTGCCCGTGGCGGTGTCGTAGTCCTCGGCCCAGATCGCCCACGGCATCGTGGTGACCGGGGTGACGGGGCCGAGGCCGCTCGTGCAGGGGGCGGTCGGCGGGTTCCCGAACACCGCCGCGTTGATGCTGGCGATGTTGGCCGGGTTGCCCGTCGCGCTGGACGCGACGCCGCTCGCGGTGGCCGTCGTACACGTCATCGGAATGCTGTTCACCGAGAGGACCACGCTGGTCGACGAGGCCGTGAACGAGGCGGGGTTGGGCGAGACCGTCCACGTGGTCGCGGGGAAGGCCATGACCTGAGTCGCGCTGAGCGCGAGGGCGGCGGAAGCGACACCGGTGGTGACGGCAAGCTTCTTGAGGGTGTTACGCACAGTTAGTTCCTCCGATTCGACAATGCGAGTGCACTGTTGCGGGGATTCGCGCGACTGGTCCTGCATAGGCGTAGGAAGCGCGGCAGTGAACCGAGTTGCGTGGGGGCCGTGCAGTTGATTCAGCCACATGGATTCTGTGACAGGGCGTGACGTTACTTGCGGGAAACTTGGAGCACAATCCCGGCGTCGAAATTGACTCCGGGCATTCTTTTTCCTCGTCCGCAGGTCACTAATCGGGGCGGACCACTTGTCACTTGGTGCGCAATATTCGTCGCCAGGGGTCCGGTCCCTGCCGTGATCTTCACCCGGGCAGCCGCGGCTCCGGGCGCGCACGGGGCGAAGCATTCCCACCGCCGAGCGGTTCCCGCGTTATCAACACCCGTCGGCCGGCAACACGCAGACACCCGTTACCCAGGGTTACTTTCTTGTCTCCAGGAGAGCAGGCGTCCGAAAACATTGTCCGGAAGTGAGCAATGCCGCCCTCACCTGCACCGAAGCCCCACAATGAGGCGAAAGTAAGTGCCCCCTGCACTTCGATCTTGCGCAAATGGTGTGCACGTAGCCTGACTTGGTCTACCTTCGTCGCCGAAGTTGGTATACACCAGTCGGTCCGTGGGAGCGCTTCCCCCATTGCCCCACCCACACGGGCACCGGAGAGCAAGGGGACAGTCATGCCGAGACTCATACAGCCGTTGGACACCGGTGATCCGCTGGGGCCGCTCCCTCAGGAATTCGCCGCGATCATGCGCCCCGAACTCCCGAGTCTGATCAAAGAGATCGGCATGGAGGTCACCCGCGCCTATCCCGACTACGCGCGACTGCTGAACGGGCCCAACGGACAGACCATCCGGGTCGGCGTGGAACAGAGTCTGTCCTCGTTCGTCGACCTGGTCGCCGAGCCCTCCTCCTCGACAACACTCCGCGACGACATGTGCCGAAGATTCGGGCGGTTCGAAGCGTACGAGGGCCGCAGCATGGACACCCTTCAGGGCGCCTACCGGCTGGGCGCGCGGATCGCTCTGCGCCGGGCGAAGAAGGTGGGCCGGAGCTACAACTTCTCCCCGACCCTGATGCTCAGCTTCGCCGATGCGCTGTTCGCCTACGTCGATGAGCTCGAGTCGTTGTCCCGCCAGGGCTACATGGAAGTACAGGCCCAGTCCGACCAGCAGAGCGAAGCGATGCGCCGCCGGCTCCTGCACCTGATCCTGGCCGGCCGCCCGGTGCCACGTACCGCCATCTCCGAACTGTGCGAGCAGACCGGGTGGGCGCTGCCCGAGCAGGTGACACTGATCGCCGTACGCGCGCCCGCCGGCGTGGACCCGGCCGACCTCGCCCGTGACGTACTGGCCGATCTCGGGGACCCGCAGCCGCACTTATTGGTGCCGGGGCCGATGGACGACACGCGGCGGCAGATGCTCGAACGCGCGCTGGTCGGTGCGCGCGCCGTCATCGGGCTGACCGTGCCGACGGCTTTCGCGTCCGACTCGATCCGGTGGGCCCGCCGCGTCGTCGAGCTCATCGACTCGGGCGTCATCGACGACACACCCCTCGTCCCGTGCGAGGACCACCTCATCACCCTGTGGCTCCTGTCCGACCCGGCTCTCCTCGACCAGCTCGCCCGGCGCGAACTGGCGCCGGTCTCCGGGATCAGTTCCACCCGGCGCGAGCGGCTGGTGGAGACCCTGCGGATCTGGCTCGACACCCGGGGCACCGCGGCGCAGATGGGCGAGCTCCTGGACGTCCACCCCCAGACGGTCCGCTACCGCATGCGTAATCTGGAGTCCATCTTCGGCGAGCAGTTGACCGACCCCAGGAGCAGGTTCTCCACCGAAGCCGTGCTGCGGGCACTCCAGTTGCGCTCGCGAGGCGAGGAGACGATCGCCTGACACGGCGAAGAGTCCTGCTCACAGCATTCCGTACGAGTCAACTTACCTGCGGGTAAAGAGAAATAGACGGTCAGTCCCAAACGGTTGCGACACGGAGACGTTCTCAACGAGAAACCCGGAACTGCGTCCCGTACATATGGAGGAGTCGGCAGCCCACCCGGCAGCCGCCGCGCACCGCCTCCTGGCCAACCATCCGAGAGGGAACCCCCATGACCGCCTCACACCTGCTCGTCCCCGTACCGATCCCGGACCGGGTCGCCGCACTGATCGGCTCCTGCATCCCGCCGCACATCCTTCAGGCGGAGTTCGACGCCGACTGCGCGGCCCGCGAGGTCCGCAGGTTCCGTGGACCGCGCCTGGGGATCGAGGACCAGGCCGACCGTGAGCAGGCGCTGTCCGAACTGGCGCGGGCCAACAAGGTGCTCGCGGCCCATCACCCCCGGCTCGCGGTGCTGCCGGGCGGCGCCTGGTAGTGCTTGCGAAGAGGCGACGACACCCTTACCTTACTCAAAAGTAAGTTTACTCCGGAGTAAGGAACTGGCGTGCCCGACAACACCAGCGGCAACCTCACCGACGACCTGGCCGGGCTCGACTTCGCAGCTGTCTCCCCCGAGGAGTTCGCGCGGATCGTCAAGGGCCTGTCCGCCAAGCAGCTCGGCGAGGTCATGCACGGAGAACTGCGCACCCGTGTACTGAGCGAGGTCTTCGGCCGGATGCGGCAGCAGTTCCGGCCCGAGGCGGCCGGTCAGCTCAAGGCCTTGATCCGCTGGAAGATCACCGGCGAGACCGACGAGGTCTACGAGACCTCCATAGCCGACGGCCGGTGCACCGTGAGCGGGGGCCGCTCCGACGGTGAGCCCCGTACGACGCTGGTGCTGGGCGATGCGGAGTTCCTCAGGCTCGTCTCCGGCAACGCCAACCCCGTGACGATGTTCATGACGCGCAAGCTGAAGATCGCCGGTGATGTCGGCCTGGCTTCGGGACTCACCCGCTACTTCGACATCCCGAAGGCCTGAACCCATGAGCTACTTCTCGCTCGCCCTCACCGAGGAACAGCAGGATCTGCGCAACTGGGTACACGGCTTCGCCGCCCAGGTGGTGCGCCCGGCGGCGGCAGAATGGGACGCCCGGGAGGAGACCCCGTGGCCCGTCATCCAGGAAGCGGCCCGGATCGGTCTGTACGGGTTCGAGTCGCTGGCCGACATGTACGGGGACCCCAGCGGCCTCTCCCTCCAGATCGCCAACGAGGAGCTGTTCTGGGGCGACGCCGGGATCGGCATGGCGCTCTTCGGCACCTCGCTCGCGGTCGCCGGGATCTTCGCCTCCGGCACTCCTGACCAGCTCGCCGAGTGGGTCCCGCAGTGTTTCGGCGACGAGGACGACCCGAAGGTCGCGGCCTTCTGCGTCTCCGAGCCGCAGGCCGGATCGGACGTCTCCGCGATGGCCACGAAGGCCCGTTACGACGAGGCCAGGGACGAGTGGGTCCTCTCCGGCCAGAAGGCGTGGATCACCAACGGCGGGATCGCCGAGGTCCATGTGGTCGTCGCCTCGGTCGACCCCTCGCTCGGAGCCCGCGGACAGGCGGCGTTCATCGTGCCGCCCGGCACCGCGGGCCTGGAGGCGGGCCGCACCGTCAAGAAGCTCGGCCTGCGCGCCTCGCACACCGCGGACGTCTTCCTCGACGACGTCCGCGTACCGGGCCACTGTCTGCTGGGCGGCAAGGAGAAGCTCGACACCCGGCTCGCCCGCGCCCGCGAGGGCGGCAACGCCAAGGGGCAGGCGGCGATGGCGACCTTCGAGGTCAGCCGCCCCACCGTGGGCGCCCAGGCGCTGGGCATCGCGCGGGCGGCGTACGAGTACGCGCTTGAGTACGCGGGACGGCGCGAGGCGTTCGGCCGGCCGATCATCGAGAACCAGTCGATCGCTTTCGCGCTCGCCGACATCCGTACCGAGATCGAGTCCGTACGTCTGCTGATCTGGCAGGCCGCCTGGATGGCCCGCAACGACCGGACCTTCGATGCGGGCCAGGGCTCCATGTCGAAGCTGCGCGCGGGTGAACTCGCCGTCTCCGCGACGGAGAAGGCCGTCCAGATCCTCGGCGGCGCCGGGTACAGCAGGGAGCACCCCGTGGAGCGGATGTACCGCGATGCCAAGATCTACACGATCTTCGAGGGGACCAGCGAGATCCAGCGCCTGGTCATCGCACGGGCCATCTCCGGGCGCCACATCCGCTGAGCCCGTGCCGCTCAGTCACCGACCGGGGTGAAGCGCACCGGGAGCGATCCCGGGCCCCTGGTGAACACTCCCTGCTCGGCCGGTACGAAGCCGTCGGCGAGCCGGAGGTCCGGCATCGCGTCGAGCAACTGGTTCACCCCGGTCTCCACCTCCGCCCTGGCCAGCAGCGCGCCCACGCAGAAGTGCCGGCCGAGTGCGAAAGCGAGGTGGTCGGCCGCGGCGGAGAACGCGGTGGTGCTGGTCAGGTCGGTGCGGAAGATGTCGAAGCGGTCCGGTTCGCGGTAGCGGTCCGCGTCACGGTTGGCCGAGCCGATCAGGCAGGTGACGGTGGCTCCTGCGGGAACGGTGCCGCCGGTCAGCTCCACCTCGTGCGCCGTCTGCCGCATGATCATGTGGACCGGCGGGGTGTAGCGCAGGGTCTCGGCGAAGGCCCGGTCGATGAGTGAGCGGTCCGCGCGGACCGCGGCGAGCTGCTCGGGGTGGGCCAGCAGATTGGCGAAGATCGAGGCGATGGCCTTGTCGGTGGTCTCCCCGCCCGCCGCGAGGAGCAGGCTGCAGAAGGCCTTGATGTCCTCGTCGCTCATCCGGACGCCGTCGACCTCGGCGGCGCAGAGCGCGGAGAGCAGGTCGTCGCCGGGTGCCTGCCTGCGCTCCTGGATGACCGGGATCATGTAGGCGGCGAACTCCTGGCGGGTCCGCTCGCCGGCCGCCGCGACGTCGGGGTCGCCCGCGAGATTGCCGAGGAAGGCGATGACGGTGGTGTACCAGCCGTGGAAGCGTTCGTGATCGGTCCTGTCCAGGCCGAGCATGTCGGCGATCACCAGGACCGGGAAGCGCGTGGCGAAGGACTCCACGAGATCGGTCTCGCCGCTGCCCCGGAACGCGTCGATCAGCTCGCGGGCGTTGCGCTCGATGACGGGCAGGAACTTCTCCTGGAGGTCCGCACCGCGGAAGGCGGGGGCGACCAGTGCCCGGCGGACAGCGTGCTCCCGGCCGCTGAGCTGGAGGATCGTCCGGCCGTGGACGGGTTCGAGCTGCCAGTCGTAGTTCTCGGTGGTGAACTCCTGGGCCTTGTCCTTGAAGACCCGCTCGACGTCCTCGTACCGGGAGACGAGGTAACTGTCGGTGGCCTCGTGCCGGAGCAGCGGAGCACTCTCGCGCATCGTGCGGTAGGCCCCGTAGGGGTCGGCGGCGAAGGCGGGAGAGAGAATATCGGGCAGTGGCAACGCTTGGGACACGTGTGACTCCTGTGGGGCAGACATCAGTACGTTCCGGGGTTGTGAACGAGCTTTCCCCACAAGGCTATTGACCGGCTGTCCGATCCACACCCCCCGGGGGAACGTCATGCACACCTCATCCGGTCGGCCGCGCGCGTCCGTGCTGTTCGTCACCGATCTCGCCTACGAGGCGCGCGGCCGCCGCTACTGCGACGAGGACATCTTCCTGACGTCCAGGCTGCGCGAGGAGTTCGACGTCGCGCTCTGTCACCCCCGGGACGCGGAGGCGCTGCTGGACGGGTTCGACGCGGTGGTCGTTCGCAACAGCGGCCCGGTGCTGCACTACCAGGAGGCGTACGACACGTTCTGCGCGCGGGCGCGGGAGCTCGGGACCCGGGTCTACAACACGCTGGACGGCCGCGGTGACATGGGCGGCAAGCAGTATCTGGTCGATCTGAGCCGTGCCGGGTTCCCGGTGATCCCCACCGTGGACCGTGCGGCGGATCTCGGGCTGCTGCCCGAGGCCTCCGAGTACGTCGTCAAGCCGAAGCTGGGGGCGGACTCGGTGGGCCTGCGGTTCACCCGGGACCCGGAGCTGCCTGCGGGAACCGACGGCACGCTGCTCGTCCAGCCGAGGATCGACTTCCGCTACGAGGTGTCCTTCTACTTCGTCGACCGGGACTTCCAGTACGCGCTGAACGCGCCGCACCCCGATCGGCGCTGGGTACTGGAGCCCTACACCCCGAGCCCGGCGGATCTCGGCTTCGCGCGTCGCTTCGTGGAGTGGAACAGCCTCACGCACGGCATCCAGCGGGTCGACGCCTGCCGGACGGCGGAGGGCGAGCTGCTGCTCGTCGAGCTGGAGGACCTCAATCCGTACCTCTCGCTCGACCGTGTCACGGAGCCGGTCAGGGAGGCGTTCGTGGCCCGGATGAAGGCCTCTGTACGGGAGCTGCTCGCCTGACCCGTCCGGCCTTCGCCCGCATGCGTGGGGCGGGCACCGGTGTGAGGGTGCAAGCGTGACCACTGCCAGCGAGACCGCCCCCGCCGTGCAGAGTGCCGCCGCTCCGCCCGTCCTCGATCCGCGCCGCAGGAACATCGTCTTCGCGACGATCGTGCTCGGGATCCTGCTGGCGGCCCTGGACCAGACGATCGTGGGCACGGCTCTGCCCACCATCGTCTCGGACCTCGGCGGCGCGGCGCACATGTCGTGGGTCGTCACCGCGTATCTGCTGGCGGAGACCGTGGCGACCGTCCTGGTCGGCAAGTTCGGTGACATGTTCGGCCGGAAACTGATCTTCCAGATCTCGGCGATCATCTTCATCACCGGCTCGTTCCTCTGCGGCCTGGCGTCGAACATGCTGCTGCTGATCATCTGGCGCGGTCTGCAGGGGATCGGCGCCGGCGGTCTCATGGTCACGTCGATGGCGCTGATCGCCGATGTCATCCCGCTGCGCGACCGGGGCAAGTACCAGGGGGCGATCGGAGCGGTCTTCGGTGTGGCCACGGTCGTCGGACCGCTGCTGGGCGGGCTGTTCACCGACCATCTGACCTGGCGCTGGGCGTTCTACGTCAATGTGCCGATCGCGATCGTGGTCGTCATCGCCGCCGCCCGCAACATCCCGGCGGTGAGGGCGGCCGGACGGCCTGTCATCGACTACCTGGGCATCACCCTGGTCGCGGTCGGCGCCAGCGCGCTGATCCTGGCGACGAGCTGGGGCGGCAACGAGTACGCCTGGGGTTCCCCGGTCATCATCGGCCTGTTCGTCTGCGGTCTCGTCGCGCTGGCCCTGTTCTGTGTGGTGGAGGTGCGGGCGAAGGAGCCGATGCTGCCGATGCGGCTGTTCCGGAACCCGGTGTTCACGGTCTGCTCCATCCTGAGCTTCATCGTGGGCTTCGCGATGCTCGGCGCGATGATCTTCCTGCCGACGTATCTGCAGTACGTGGACGGGGACTCGGCCACGCTGTCCGGGGTACGGACCCTGCCCATGGTGATCGGGCTGCTCGTGGCCTCGATCTTCAGCGGCAACGTGGTCAGCAAGACCGGCCACTACCGGATCTTTCCCATCGTCGGTTCGCTCGTCATGGCGGTCGGTCTCTTCCTGCTCTCCCGCATGGGCCCGGACAGCGGGGTCTGGCTGGAGTCCCTGTACATGCTGGTGCTGGGCGTGGGCATCGGCCTGTCGATGCAGGTGCTGACGATCGCCGTGCAGAACACCGTCGACTACTCGGACCTGGGCACGGCGACCTCCGGCGTCACCTTCTTCCGCACCCTCGGCAGCTCGTTCGGTACGGCGGTGTTCGGCACGATCTACGCCAACGCGCTCACGCCGAACCTGACGGAGGGGATCACGGAGGCCGCGCAGGCCGGCGGGGACCCCGAGGTACTGGCGCGGGCGGCCGAGAGCCCCCAGGCCCTGCACGCGCTGCCCGCCGAACAGTCTGCTCCGCTGGCACAGGCGTACGCGGACACGCTGCACACGGTCTTCCTGTGGACGGTCCCGGTCGCCCTCATCGGATTCGTCGTATCGCTCTTCCTGAAGCAGGTGAAACTGCGCGACAGTGCGCGGGCGAACTCGACCGACATGGGCGACGGCTTCGCCCAGCCGAGCACCGGGGACTCGGCGAAGGTGCTCGAGTTCGCCGTGGCCAGGATCCTGCACGAGGCAGGTCCGGACACGGCCCGGCGGATCGTCGCCGACTCCGACACACGCCTCGACATGGCGGGGGCCTGGGCGGTGATGCAGGTCGACCTCTTCACCCGGATGGTCGGCCATGCCGGCCTCCGTCTGATGGCGACCCGGCACCGGATCCCACCCGAGGTGCTGGTGCCTGTCTTCGACCGGATGATCGAGGAGGGCTACCTGACCGGGGACGGCCACCTCTTCACCCACACGGCGGCAGGCCGGCGGGAGGCCGCCACCATCTCCGACGCCTGGGGGCGCTGGCTCAACGAACGCCTGGCCGAGGACGGTGCACGGCCCGACGACGGGCAGCTGCGGGCGGCGGTCGATGTGATCGCCAAGCGGCTGCTGGCGGAGGACCTGGCGCAGGAGCTGGCACCGAAACAGCGGGCGGTGGCCCCGGTCTGATCCGCACGGAAAGACCTGATCAGAGTTCCCAGGACCGGGGGCGGTCGCGGGCCTCCCACTCGGGGCGGAGCAGCGCGAGGGCCGCCAGGTCGTGGCGGCGGCCGCGGTGCAGGCAGGCCGAGCGGCGTACGCCCTCATGGACGAATCCCGCTGCGGTGAGCACGGAGAGGGCCCTGGTGTTGTCGGTGTGGGTGAACGCCTCGACCCGGTGCATCGGCAGTTCGCCGAAGGCCAGGTCGGTGAGCGCGTCGAGGGCGGCCACGCCGTGGCCCTTGGCCCGGTGCTCGGGGGCCAGCATCAGATAGGCCTCGGCGGTGCTGTCGGCCGGCTGCTGGTCGTGCAGGGCTATGAGGCCGATGGGGGTGCCGTCCGGGAGGAGAACCAGGAAGTCGTCACGTGAGTCGTCGTCGAGGTTGCGCTCGATGCGCTCGCGGAGCCCGTACAGCGAAGTGGGCCAGGCACCCGTCTCATGGGCGGCCGCCGGGTCGGAGCGCCAGTGCTGGATCAGTTCGGCGTCGTCGATCTCCAGCGGGGTGAACGCGAGGTTCCGGCCGCGCCAGCAGCGTGCTCGTTCGTCGTCCGGGTCCGTCGTGTTCTCGCTCATGCGCGGATCGTACGGGCGGCGACGCGGCCGCGTACAACGGATTCTCAGTCGATGAAGACCGCCGCGGAGTAGACCCACAGCCCCTCGTGGCGGACGAAGCGGCTCTGCTCGTGGAGCGAGTCGGGACTGCCGTCGTACGTGTAGTGGGCGCGGAAGGTGACCGTGCCCGTGGAGTGGAAGGCGCTGCCTTCGGCCGTGTCCAGGATGTCCAGGCCCACCCAGCGCATCGCCGGGTCGAAGTCGACGGCGGGCGGACGGGTGTCTGGGTGCCAGGTGCGCAGCAGGTACGCGGCGTCCCGGACGACGAACGCCGTGTACCGGCTGCGCATCAGCTCCTCGCAGGACCGGGCCTTGGCCGTGCCTGCGTGCAGGCGGCCGCAGCAGTCCCCGTAGGTGGACCGCAGGCCGCACGGGCACGGGGACGCGGGGGTGATCTCCGGGGCACCGGCTCCGGGGGCGACCGTTCGGCGCGGGCGTGAGGGGCGTCGTGACATGCCTCCATTGTGACCCGCCTTCCGGAGTCCCTCCCGGACCGGGGTGGCGGGTCCGGGCCCTCAGGGCTTGCGCGCCACGCCCGCGTAGCCGGGGATCGGCTCGTCGCCCGGGACGTCGATGACCTCGCCGAGTTCCGGATGCCAGTCGGCGGAGAGCGAGACGCCGGGCTCGACGAACTCGAGCCCGTGGAAGAACTCGGTGAGTTCGGCGCGCGAGCGGGGCCGCAGGGTCATGCCGCGCGCCTTGTACATGGCACGGGCCTGGGCGGCGCCCTCCGGGTTGAAGTCGCCCGTGGTCTGCGAGAGCACCAGGTAGCTGCCGGAGGGGAGCTGTTCCACCAGCCGGTCGACGAGTTCGGCGGCGCCGTCCTCGTCGTCCAGGAAGTGGAGCAGCGCGAGCAGCGACAGGGCGATCGGCTCGGTGAAGTCGAGGACCTTGCCGGCCTCTTCCAGGATGGACTCGGGCCGGCGGGCGTCGGCCTGGATGTATTCGGTGGCGCCCTCGGGGGTGGAGCGCAGCAGGGCCGCCGCGTGCGCGAGCACGATCGGGTCGTTGTCGCAGTAGACGACGCGCGCGGCCGGGACGGTCTGCTGGGCGATCTGGTGGAGGTTCGGCTCGGTGGGTATGCCCGAACCGATGTCGAGGAACTGGTGTACGCCGTTCTCGGCGAGCCAGCGGGTGGCGCGGTGCATGAAGGCCCGGTTGACCCGGGCCATGTCGCGGCCGCGGGAGTCCAGAGCGAGCAGCTGCTTGGCCATCTGTTCGTCGACCGGGTAGTTGTCCTTGCCGCCGAGGAACCAGTCGTACATTCGCGCGGGATGCGGTTTGCTGGTGTCGATCTCGACGGCTGGGTGGTCGATCCCGGTCATGGCGCGCTCCGTTGGTCGGCGGTAACGGCGAACAGCTGGTGGTGCGAGAATATATGGCGGTATGTCAGGTGAGAAGGAAGTCGGCCTGACCCGCCTTGGCCCCCTGGATGAAGGCGGCGATCTCGCCGTTGGAGTAGATGAGGGCGGGGCCGTCGGGATCCGAGGACTGGCGGACCGCGACCCTGCCGTCGGCCAGCTTCATGGCCTCGATGCAGTTGCCCCCGTTACCACCGCTCCACGGCTTGTACCAGCCTTCGGAGCCGAGATCGGCGGCCGGCATGCCGTTGTATATGTGGTTCATCACAGCTCCTTGCGGAAGTCCCTGAGGATTTCCTTCGTGCGTTGTGCAGTTGCGGCCTGAGCCGCCATGCGGTCCATGACCTCGAGGTAGGAAGCCACCTCGGGACGCGCGTCGAAGTAGACGGCGCCGGTCAGGTACTCGCTGTACACCATGTCGGGCAGTTCGGGGACGGCGAAGCGGAAGAGGACGAACGGCCCGTAGGTGCCCGGGTGGTGGCCGGTCGCGAACTCCGCTATCTGCAGGGTCACGTTGGGCAGGGCCGTCGCCTCGAGCAGCCGGTCGATCTGGCCGCGCATGACGTCGGGACTGCCGACGGGACGGCGCAGGACGGTCTCGTCCATGACCACCCACAGCTTCGGCGCGTCCTCCCTGGTGAGCAGCGACTGCCGCTCCATCCGCAGCGCCACATGGCGCTCGATGTCCTCGGGCCTGGTCTGGCCGACCGCCCCGGTACGCATCACGGAGCGCGCGTAGTCCTCGGTCTGGAGCAGACCGGGAACGAAGTGCGGCTCGTAGGTGCGCAGGAGGCTCGCGGCGCCCTCCAGGCTGACGTACATGCTGAACCAGTCGGGCAGCACATCGTGGAAGCGCTGCCACCAGCCCGGTTTGTTGGCCTCCTCCGCGAGCTCGACGAAGGCGTCCGTCTCGTCGTCCGCGATCCCGTAGGCCTTCAGGAGGAGCTGGATGTAGGGGATCTTCAGCCCGACCTCGGCCGTCTCCATCCTGCGTATCGTCCCGGGAGCGACACGAAGCACCTTCGCTGCCTGGTCGCGGCTCAGACCGACTCGCTCCCGCAGATCCTGCAGACGCTTGCCGAGAACGACCTGACCCACGGTCGGGGCGGACCGCGGTTCGCTCACTTCAGACCTCCCGATGCGCTGTTTGCGAGCAGTGTGCCATGCGCATGGCTCCATGGACACAGGCACTCTGAATTTTTCAGAGTGCCTCTTGCCAAGTGTTCATGTCAGAGGGAGAGTTGGGGTGAACCAGTTCACGTTGTCGCGCCCGACCCTCGATCCACCACGGTGCGAAGCGTGACGCAGCCCCCACTGTGAGGAATTGGTCGTGGCACCTGGCAGTGCGCTCATCCCCCGGCTCGTGGACCTCAGCCCCGGGACGGAAGCGCTCCGTTACTGCTTCGCGCTGTCGGCGCACCCCGAATCGGTGGCGGGTGCGCGGCAGCTGACACGGGCCCGGCTCGCCGAGTGGCGGCTGAGCGGTGACGCCTACGACGCGGCGGTCCTGATCGTCTCCGAGCTGGTCACCAACGCGGTGGTGCACACCGCCAGCGCGCGCGTCGTCTGCGAGCTCCGCTGCTCCGACGGCCGGTTGCGCATATCCGTGCAGGACCAGGGACACCAGCCCGGCGGACCACGGCTGTCCCTGCAGGCCGACGACGAGCACGGACGAGGACTGCTGCTCGTCGATTCCATGAGCGCCGCCTGGGGTTCGTACGACACGGGGAACGCATCGGGCCGCATCGTCTGGGCGGAACTGCCGCACAGCTCGGAGCAGCCATGCTGAAGAACGCCCTGTCCCAGCTCCTCGGAGCCCGTAGGTCCCGGATCGGCGAGGACGCCGACGGCCGGGTCAAGTTGCCGCTGCCACCCGCACTTTCGGCGAGCCTCGGCTGCGACGCCGTGGGCGTGCCCGCGCGGTACGGATTCCGGTTGATGTCCCATCTGCCCCGCGCCGGGTGCGTGTTCGCCGACGCGGACCAGTGGTGGTGGATCGTGCCCTCGGGTTCGGACCTCGATCTGGACTGGCCGGAACAGGCTTCCTACGCCACCGGCGCCTACGTTCCGGCCGGCCGCCCCCGGCTGATCCACGCACCGGACAGCCGTACGCCCTATACGCCGCCCATTCCGCTTTTCCTCATGGTGTGCCAGGTCACCGGGGTCGCACCGTCCTGGGCACCCGCCGGCCGGCCGAGGGCCGTACCCGCTCCCTGAGTCCCGGACTCCTCGGAAGAGGCGGGTCAGGGGCGGTCGAGGTACGCGAGCCCCGGGTGGACCTGGGTGTACTCGTCGACGAGGCGGCGGGCCACCGTCACGGAGTCGACCAGCGGATGCAGTGCGAAGGCCCGCACGGCCGCGGCGCGTGAACCGGTCTCCGCCGCTTCGAGGACCGCGCGTTCCACGGCCTTGACCGCCGTGACCAGGCCGACCGCGTGGTACGGGAGCGGGTCGACGGCGACGGGGTGGGCGCCGTTGGCGTCGACCAGGCAGGGCACCTCGATGACGGCGTCCGTGTCGAGCACCGAGAGGGTCCCGCGGTTGCGGACGTTGAGGATCAGTGAGGTCCGTTCGTTACGGGCGACGGCCCGCATGAGGGCGAGCGCGACCTGTTCGTAGCCGCCGGACTCCAGATCGCTCTCCTCTCGTTCGCCGGCCCCCGCCACGTCCCGGTTCTCCGCCATGTACGTCGCCTCGCGCTCGGCGCGCGTGCGGTCCCAGGTGGTCAGCGCGGGGGCGGCCGGGTCCTTCATCCGCGCGTAGAAGCCCTCCTGCTGGTCGCGGAGGAACGCGCCGCGGGTCTGTTCGGCCTCCTGGTAGGCGCGGACCGCTTCCCGGTTGAAGTAGTAGTAGTGCAGGTACTCGTTGGGAACGGCACCGAGGGAGCGCAGCCACTCCGTGCCGAAGAGCCTGCCCTCCTCGAACGAACCGAGCAGCGCCGGATCGGCGAGCAGCCGGGGGAGCTCGTCGCGGCCCTCGATGTGCAGCCCGCGGACCCACCCGAGGTGGTTGAGCCCGACGTAGTCGATCCACGCCCGGTCCGGGTCGGCGCCGAGGACCCGGGCGATCCGGCGGCCGAGTCCCACCGGGGAGTCGCAGATCCCGATGACCCGGTCGCCGAGGTGCCGGGACATGGCCTCGGTGACCAGGCCCGCCGGATTGGTGAAGTTGATGACCCACGCGTGCGGTGCGAGCCGGGCGATGCGCCGGGCGAGCTCGACCGCGACGGGGACGGTGCGCAGCCCGTACGCGATGCCGCCGGCTCCGACCGTCTCCTGGCCCAGGACGCCTTCGTCGAGCGCGACGCGTTCGTCGGCGGCACGGCCTTCGAGGCCGCCGACCCTGATGGCCGAGAAGACGAAGTCCGCACCGCGCAGGGCCTCGTCGAGGTCGTCGGTGGCGACGACCGCGGGCGCGTCATGGATGCCGCGGGCCTGTTCGGCGAGGACCCTGGCGACGGCGGTGAGCCGACCGGTGTCCGTGTCGTACAGGGTCACCCGCGATACGCGGCCCTCGGCATGATCGCCGAGCAGTGCCCCGTACACGAGAGGCACCCGGAATCCGCCACCGCCAAGAATTGTCAGCTTCACGCTGCTCGATGGTACGGGGGCGGCCGCGGCCCGGGGCGCGACGCCCCGGGCCAGGAGGCCCGGGGCGTCCGTTGTGTCAGTAGCCGTTCCACCAGCGGGTCACGGCCCGCCAGATCCTCGTCGGCCCGCTCCGCTGTGCGGGAATCACGGGGGCGGCGACCGGTGCGGCCGACGGATCGTCCCGGTGCACGGCGGCCGGTTCGGCAACCGGGCGCGTGCCGGGGGCGTAGCCGGGTCGCGGTCCCGGCCCGCCGGCCGTCGCGGGCTTCGGTACGGCCGGCGACGACACCTCCCAGTCGGTGCGGGGCCGCGGCCTGGCCGACATCGATGTCTGCGGGTCCGCGTCGACCTCCTGCTGCGGGCTGGGCGCGAACTTCACCGGCAGGTCCACCAGATGGCGGCCCATGATGTTGCCGATCCAGTCCAGCTCGCTCTCGTCGACGGCGAGCTCGAGGTCGGGCAGCCGCATCAGCAGGGCGTCGACCCCGACATCCGCGATGGCGCGCCCGATGTCCTGGCCGGGGCATTCGTGCGGGCCGCCGCTGAAGGCGAGGTGGGCGCGGTTGCCCTCCATGTTGGCGGTGAGGTCGGGCCGTACCGACGGGTCGGTGTTGGCCGGTGCGATCCCGACGAGGAGGGCGTCACCCGCCTTGATCTGCTGGCCTCCGAGCTCCGTGTCGCCCACGGCCCAGCGGCCGAAGACGGCGGTGAACGGCGGCTCGTCCCACAGCGTCTGCTCCACCGCTTCCGGCACGGTCATGTGCCCACCGCTGAGCCGGGCGCGGAAGCGCGGGTCGGTCAGCACCATGCGTACGACGTTGGCGATCAGGTTCGCGGTCGATTCGTACGCGGCGATGAGGATGAGCCGCAGGTGTTCCGCGACCTCCACGTCGCTGAGCCCGGCGGGATGCTCGACGAGCCAGCCGGCGAAGTCATGGGCAGGGGCGATACGCCGCCGCTCGACGAGCCTCGTCAGCGCGGAGAGCACATAGGCGTTGCTCTCCACGGCCGTGGCGGTGCCCCGGGTCATGTCGCGGGCGGCCTGCACCAGCCGGTCGTTGTACTCCTCGGGCATGCCGAAGATCGCGCACATCACCATCATCGGCAGATGATCGGCGAACTGGCCGACGAGCTCGGCGGAGCCCTTCTGGCAGAAGTCGTTGACGAGACGGTTACTGAAGCGGTTGACGTGCCGGCGGACGCCGCGGGTGTCGATCCGCGCCATGCTGTCCGTGACCGCGCCGCGCAGTCGCTCATGGGCGTCGCCGTCGGCGAACACGCAGACCGGCTGCCAGGTGAAGATCGGGGCGAGCGGGTGGTCCGGGGCGACACTGCCGTCCTGCAGCGCGCTCCAGCGCCGCGAGTCACGGGAGAACTGCGAGGGCGTCCTGGTCATGTGGAGGTTCTCGCTGTGGCCGAGCACGAGCCAGGCGGGCACGTCTCCGTGCAGCAGCACCGGTGCCACCGCGCCGTGCTCGGCACGCAGCTTGTCGTAGAGGCCAGCGGGGTCGTTCTCCGCCTCGGGCCCGTAGAACCGGCGCAGTCCGCCCGGGCCTCGGCCCATCCCGTGGGCCGGGCACTCCGGCGGCGGCACCGGCCCCGTGGCCGCTCCGGGTTCGTAGTGGAAGGGGGTTGTCACAGTCGCTCCAGGGATCGGGCTTCCAAGGTCGGGCGCGGGGGGTGCGGGGCGGGGTGCGCACAGGTGGGGGCCTGGGGCAGCCTCGTCCCGCCGTCAGGCGAGGGGAACGGCCAGGCTGTGCAGATAGCGCATCAGGGTCATCAGCACATCGCGGCTGGAGGCACGCAGGCGGGCGTCGCAGTCGATTATCGGAACCTCGTCCGGCAGGTCGAGGGCGTTGCGCAGCGCCTCGACCGGGTGGTGGGGCGCGTCGGGGAAGGTGTTGACCGCGACGACGAAGGGCACACCGCGCTCCTCCAGCCGGCCGATCACGTCGAAGCTGACCTGGAGCCTGCGGGTGTCGATCAGGACGACGGCTCCGAGTGCTCCCTCGAACAGTCCGTTCCACAGGAACCAGAAGCGTTCCTGGCCGGGGGTGCCGAACAGATAGAGGATCAGTTCCTCGCTGAGGCTGATCCGTCCGAAGTCCATGGCGACCGTCGTCGCGGTCTTGCTCTCCACCCCGACGTTGTCGTCCACGCCGACGCCGGCCTGCGTCATGGTCTCTTCGGTCGTCAGGGGCCGGATCTCGCTCACCGAGCCGACCATGGTCGTCTTGCCGACCCCGAAGCCGCCGACGATGACGACCTTCACCGCGGCCGTCGCCGTGGTGGGGAGGACGTCCTCGCTGCGGGGGCCCGTGATCGTGTCAGAGCTTCTGAAGTCCATGCATCACCGCTTCGAGGAGGGACCGGTCCGGAAGTGCGGCGCGGACGATGGGCGCGCGCGATTCGATCAGTTCGGTCGCCAGGAGTTCCGTCAGGAGCGAGGTGACCACGCTGAAGGGCAGGCTCAGATAGGCCGAGATCTCGGCGACGGACAACGGCGCCCTGCAGAGCCGCAGGATCGCGGCCTGCTCGGGCTGGACCGTGGGCGACGGCTCGGCCTGCGCGACGACCATCGTGACGAGGTCGAGCGCCGCCCTCTCACCGTCGGTGTCACCGGTGATCACGTACAGCCGTTCCGGGTCGTTCAGTGCCGGGTCGGCCTTTCGGCGTTCTCGTCGGGGAGCACTCATCCGGCCTGCCCGTCATGTCGGGGCGGGCTCGTCAGGTGGGCTCCGATCCGGACGACCATGTCCCGCATGCGGGCCCCGACCAGTCCGGCGTCGACGGTCTCACCGGCCAGCACCGCGAGGTACGCGCCGGTGCCCGCTGCCATCAGGTAGAAGAATCCGCCGGTGACCTCGATGACGACGAGCTTCATCAGGCCGTCGCTGTAGGGGATCTCGGTGGCGACCGCGGCGGCCAGGCTCTGCAGTCCGGCGCAGGCCGCCGCGAGCCGGTCGGCCACATCGGGGTCGCCGCCGTGCCGGGCGATGCGCAGCCCGTCCGAGGAGAGCACCACGATCTGGTGGATGCTCGGTACGTCGTCGGCCAGTTCCTTGAGCATCCAGTCCATGTTTCCCCGCTGCTGGATCACTTCAGGTCTCCCTTGTCCCACGCATCGTCAGAGTCTTCGCCGGTCTTCGGTTCCTGAGGCACGCCGTTGACGGCCTGGGTGAAGGCCTCCAGCCAGAGACCGGGCGGCGGTTCCTGTCCGCCCGGCCGTCCGCCGCCGTGCCCGCCCGATCCGTTGTGCGCTCCGGCGGCGGGCTCGGCGGCCGGGGCCGCGTGCTGCTGCGGGAGGTTGTGCGAGCCGAGCGGTGCGCGACCGCGGCTGCGGCGCTGGGGAAGCCCGCCCTCGGTCCACTCGGTGACCACGATTTCGTCGTCGCCCATCGCGGACGCCGTGGCGGCGGGACGCGAGGCGGACGCGGAGGAGGTTCCCGTCGCGGACGTGGATCCGGCCAGGGGCGCGCCGACCGACGGTACGGGGCCGGTGGCCGCGGGGCGTGCCCTGCGCTTGCCGGGCGGCGGTACGACGTGCTGGAGCTGCGACATGTCGAGCGAGCTCTGGGGCCGGGAGGTGGCGCCGATGCCGTGCGCGATACCGGGAGCGGGCCCGGTGGTGATCATGTCGCGCGGCACGATGAGAACGGCGCGGACACCGCCGTACGCGGACTGCCGCAGGGATACCTGGAGTTGGTACATCCTCGACAGCCGGCCGACGACGGCCATGCCCAGTCGGGGGGACTCCCCCAGGTCGTTCATGTTGATGCCGGCCTGGGCCTGGGCGAGCATGTTCTCGGCCCTGGCGCGGGCCTCCTCGCTGAGGCTGACGCCGCCGTCCTCGATCTCGATGGCGATGCCGGTCTGCACCTCGACCGCGGTGACGTGCACCCGGGTCTGGGGCGGTGAGTAGCGGGTCGCGTTGTCGAGGAGTTCGGCGCATGCGTGGATGAGCGGTTCGACGGACGTGCCGACGATGGCGACCTTGGCGATCGAGTGCAGGTCGACGCGCTGGTACTCGAGGATCCGGGACATCGCGCCGCGCAGCACGCTGAACAGCGGTACGGGCTTGGGCCACTGGCGGCTGGGGCGGGCACCGCCGAGCACGGCGATGGAGTCGGCGAGCCGACCGATCAGCGCGGTGCCGTGGTCGATGCGGAGCAGGTCGTCGAAGACCTCGGGGTTGCGCCCGTGATGGTCCTCCATCTCCCGCAGCTCGCTGGCCTGTCGGTGGACGATCGCCTGGACGCGGCGGGCGACACTGACGAAGGCGCGCTGCGCGGAGTCACGCATCGCCTCCTCGTTGTCGATGATGTCGAGGACCTGGAGGACCAGGGCGCGCTGCGCCTTGGGGAGGTTGCGGTAGGTCTCGTCCGCGTCGACGACGTCGCGCATCACCTCCTGCGGCGAGTTGCTCGCGCGCAGCCGGCGGATCGCGGCGGGCAGGAGTTCCTTGGTCAGCCGTACGGTCTCCTGGTCGTGGGCCGCGAGGCGGTGTTCCAGGAAGGCGATGCGCTGTTCGTACTCCGCGCGCTGGACGCGCATCGCGCGGCGGCGGCGGTTGAGTGCGACGGCGAGCACGGCGACCACGACCGTGGCGGCCGCACCGCACCAGACGACTGCCGTCCGCGCGTCCCCGGTCAGCGGCACCGCACCGGCGGTGGTGGCGCAGGCCATCAGCAGTACGGGCAACAGCGCGGCGCGGACAACGGGAATGTCTCTGTTTGTCGGCGGTGATTCAACACGAACCATCTAAAACCTCTGGCGGTTGATTCGGCAGGTATACGCACTTGTACGGACAGCTATGAACAAGTGCTCGAATTCATATCAACTCGACTTCACTGAGCGTGAGCCTAGCCAGATCAGAACAGCGCTTCGGCATATTCGCCCAACCCCCTGCACGAGCACTCCGGCGGTAATACACTCACCAGGTTTTGCACTCAACGCCGTCACGCGTGCGCAGGGAGTGACGGAAAGCGGGAATCGGCCGAAACCAGGCCCCCGCGTCCCTCTCTACGGGACACATCGGCGACAGGTCGACGGTGCGGCGGGCACCGGAAAGCCGAAGTGGCGGATTCAAAACGCACATGTGGGCGAGTATTCGAGACGCACACGAAACCCTGAACACCGCAGGGCGGGACAAGGGCACATGCGATCGAATCGGATCGAAAGGAGCAGATTCGTGATCGACGGACGGATGTACGGGGAGGTCTCCGCGGCGGTACCGGCGGCACGGGGCTACACCATCGAATCGCTGGACACCGGCCTGCGTCTGATGCAGCTGTTCCTCACGCAGGAGAGCCTCACCGTCTCCGAAGCCGCTCGTCGCCTGGGTATCGGCAGGTCCACCGCGCACCGCGTGCTCAGCACCCTGGAGGGCCGCGGCTTCGCGGTCCGCGACCCCTCGGGCCGGGGGTACGAGGCAGGGCCGGAGCTGCTCCGCCTGGGGCGGCCGGCAGGCTTCGGCACGGAGGTGCGCGCGCGGCTCGGAGCCGTACTCGACGAAGCCGTGCGGCGCACCGGGGAGACCGTGCAGAGCGCCGCTCTGATCGGGGATCAGGTGATCGTCACCGACGGCCGCGAGTCCCCGCACCCGGTGCGCGTGATGCTGGAGACGGGCCGGGCCCACCCCGCCCACGCCACCGCCGCCGGGAAGGTGCTGCTCTCCCGGATGACCGTCGACCAGGTCTGCGCTCTCTACCCGCAGGAGCGGCTGCCCGCGCTCACCGCACAGACCCTCGTCTCCCGGACCGGGCTGCTGGCCGAACTGGCGGAGGTGCGTGAGCTCGGCAGGGCCTTCAGCCGGGGCGAGTCGGTCCTGGGCCTGAACGCCGTCGCGGTGCCCCTGGCCGTACCGGGCCGGCGCGACCGGCTCGCCCTGAGCGCGTCCGCACCCGCCGACCGCGGCGGCGACGCGGCACTCGCCGAACGGGCGGCGCAGTTGCGGCAGTCGGTCGCACCACCGCCCGTGGAGGCGCCCTGACCGGCCCACGCGTGGCCGGCGGCGATGACCGGTGCGGCTACCGCGCGCGGGTCAGCGGCGGGATCCGCCGATACGGCCCTCCAGCTGCACCAGCAGCTCGCTGAGCTGGCCGCTGAGCCGTGTACGGGTCCGTTCGTCGAGGCCGGAGAGGACGGTGCGTTCGTAGGCGAGCTGTTGGGGCAGCAGCCGGTCGACCAGCTCGCGGCCCTCGCCGGTCAGCCGGACGTGTGCGACCCGGCGGTCCCGGTCGTCGCCGCGGCGGTCGACCAGGCCGCCCTCCTGGAGGGCGCGGAGCCGTTTGGTCACCGCTGCGCCGGAGGAGAAGGTCTCGCGGGCCAGGTCCCCCGGGGTGAGCTCACGGTCGGTGCGGCGCAGCGCGCCCAGCAGGTCGAATTCGGCACGGGTCAGTCCCGCGGCGCGCAACGGCGCGTCCTCCGCCTGCTGGAGGAGGGCGGCACATCGGTTGATGCGGCCGATGAGTTCCATCGGTCCGGTGTCGAGCTCCGGATTGACGGCGTGCCACTGCCGTACCACCGAGGCCACGATGTCGTCGGTCACACCGCTCCGTTCTCCGGGGGCGGGATGCTCGCTCCCCGCCGTTGTGCTGTCGCCGCGAGCGTACGGTGTCCCGCATGCTCCGCCGCCAGCATCTCCTCCTCGGGCAGGGCGCGCTGCCACCACTCCCCTGCCGCGATGTCACCGGCGTCGCGCAGTTCGACGAGGGAGGACGTCAGCCGCCTGCGGGCCAGGTCGAGCGCGAGGGCGTCGGAGTTCGGGTCGGCGATCAGGTCCTCGGCGCGGGCGCGCGCCTCCGCGGTTGCGGTGAGGGCCCGTTCGACACGGCCCGCGGCACGGCGGTTGGGGACGGCGATCGCGACGAGCAGTCCCACCGCGGCTCCCACGAGCGTGTCCAGGGCGCGGTCGGCGATGAGCCCACCGGCCGGGTGGGTGTCCGCGAATTCCATGACGAGCAGGGCCATCGGAGTGACGGCGACGGAACCGAGCCAGTAGTTGCGGGTGATCAGGGCCTCGGCGGCGAAATTGAACGCCAGGACGCACAGGATGAGGGCGAGCGGACCGATCCGGGCGACCGGGATGACGGCGGCGAAGACCAGGACGCCGACGAGGTTGCCCACGGTGCGCTGCACGGCCCGGCTCCAGGAGAGCGTCACGTTGGGCTGGTACACGGAGGCCGCGGTGACGATGGCCCAGTACGGATGGCCCACGCCGAGAGCCGAGGACGCGTAGCCGGCGAGCGCGCAGCCGATCAGCGTACGGAGGGCGATCGGCAGGACCGGGGAGCCGGGGGCGAGTGCGCGCAGGAGCGCGCGCCGGGCCTCGCGCCTCCCCCGCCCGGTCCGTCGGCCCGCCCGTTCGGCGTCGGTCCCGAAGAGCTGATCGACGGTGCCGGGGGCCGCCGGAGGGCTCGGCACCGGCCCGCGTGCCCGCGTCATCGTCGCCCATGCGCCCAGTTGCCCGGGGCCGGGGCCGGGGCCGGGGCCGCAGCCGTCAGCGGTGGCTCCGGCAAGGGTCCGCTCCGCGTGGACCAGCAGGCGTTCGAGTTCCTGTCGTACGGGGGTGGGGCGCCCGGCGGCGAGCAGCGACTGCCAGGCGCCGTGGACGGCGGCGACCGCGGCATGACGGGTGCGCGGGCCGGGCTCGGCCGCGTAGGCGGCGGCGGCGTCGAGTGCGCGGGCGGTGGCGCGCCGCTCCGGGCCTTCCCTGCGCCGCAGCGCGGGCCCGACGGTGACCAGCCAGGAGAAGGCTCCCGCCGCCAGCGCCAGGGCGAGGTGCCCGGGGATCTGTCCGGTCTCCTGCGGGGCGAAGAGCGCGGCCGAGGTGACGAAGGTGAAGATCAGGTTGCCGGGCGGGCCGATCCGGGAGGCGTCGCAGAAGGTCTTCTGCACGGCCGCGAGCAGCGCGCCGACGGCGATCAGCACGGCGGTCGAGTCGGTGGCCGAGGCGGCGAGCAGGGCGACGGCGAGGCCGGCGACCATGCCGAGGACCACGCGAACGAGGGTGTGGGCCCTGCGCGCGTACGGCAGGTTGTGCCCGTACAGCGCACAGAGCGAGCCGGCCATCGTGTACATCACGAGGTCGAGGCGGTCCATCGAGTACAGCAGCAGATTCGGCGCCGCGGAGGCGACGACCACGCTCAGCGCGGGCTTGAACCAGATCTCCGCCGGGCTGTTCAGCCGCAGGGTGCCGGTCACCGGCAGCCTTCGGACGGACGGCTTCCGGGGGCGCACTGCTGTATCACTCACCTGAATACGTTAACAGGTATTACACCCGTAAACGACAATCCTCCGGTAGCCCCCTCAACCGCGCGGCCATAGCGTTCTGCACAGCAGCTGTGAACGCGCCCCGCCGCTCGCCCCTGGAGGAATCGCATGACGCTCGTCGAACCGGTCCCCGGTCGCCCCTGCTGGGTGGAGCTGAGCACCTCGGACGTTCCTGCCGCCAAGACGTTCTACGCCGCACTCTTCGGCTGGCGGTCCGAGACCGACCCGCGCCCCGAAGCGGGCGGGTACACGATGGCGCGCCTCGGCGAGGACGCCGTCGCCGCGCTCACCCCCTCCTACCGGCCGGACCAGACGCCCGCCTGGACCGTTTCCTTCGCGACCGAGGACGTCGACGCCACGGTCGACGCCGTGCGCTCGGCCGGCGGCACACTGCTCGTCGGGCCGATGGACGTCTTCGAACAGGGCAGGTTCGCGGTGGTCGCCGATCCTGCGGGCGCGGTGTTCTCGCTCTGGCAGGCACGCGCCTTCGCCGGCACGTCCCGCTTCAACGAGCCGGGCACGCTGGGCTGGGCCGAGCTCCGCACTCCCGATCCGGCCGGCGCGCTCGCCTTCTACCCGGCCGTGTTCGGCTGGACGGTCAACGCCTCGGAGCAGTACACGCATTGGGGTGTGGACGGTGACGACTTCGGCGGTATGACGGCGATGAGCGGGGACGAGGCGCAGGAGACGCCGCCGCGCTGGATGCCCTACTTCGCGGTCCCGGACGTCGAGACGACGGCCGCCACCGCCCTGAGCGCGCGCGGCGACCAGCTCATGCCGCCGAGGCGCCTGCCGGGCGGGCGGTGGATCGCCGTGCTCCGCGATCCGCAGGAGGCGGCGTTCGGCATCCACACGCCGTAACCGCGCACCCCCGGACGGCACGCGTCCTCAGCGGCCGGCGGCCCGGACGTCCTCCGGCACCCGCAGGCTCTCCGCCGCGTCCGACACCCTCCGCATCAGGTCGAAGAGCACCTGCTGCTCATCGGCGGAGAGCGGACCGAGGAAGACCTGGTTCATCCGCGCCGTGCGCACCGCGAGTCTCCGGTGCGTACGGACGCCGTCGTCGGTGAGCCGCAGCAGGAAGCGCCGCCCGTCGTGCGGGTCTCGGACCTTGTCCAGCAGTTCCCGGCGCAGCAGCCGGGTGATCACCTCGGCGACGGTGGACCGGTCGAGCCCGACGCGCTCCCCCACCGTGCGCTGGTCCAGCCCCGGCTCGGCGGTCAGGGCGTTGAGTACGGCGAACTGGGGAGAGGTGATCTCCTCCGAGACCATGGTGTTCCACAGCAGATGGTGCGCCTGCTGAAGTCGCCGGGCCAGATGCCCGGGATGGCTGCTCAGGTCGACCGCGGACACGGCACCGTCCTCTTCTGCGCTTCTGTTCTTCACTGAGATAAGCAGTGTACTGATCCTCTTGACCTCAGCAACATGCCATGAGTAGCTTCACTTCCATCGCATATTGATCAGTGTACTGAGCATTATCGGCCGAGCCGCAACTCTCACGGAGCAGTGACATGACCGCACGTGACACCGCCCACCCGCTGCCCGACGGGCTGAGCCAGCAACAGATCGACTCCGAGGTGGCCAGGGTCCAGGCAGCCGCCCCGGCGGGTGCGCACCATCCACCGCGCGACTACCCCCCGTACCGCAGCAGCCACTACCGCCATCCGCACCGGCCGCCGGTCCCCGTACGCGACCCCGAGGCGGTCGAGCTGTCCGGACCCGCCTTCGGCGTCACCGACGTGACCGCGCTGGACCGCGATCTGACCGCGCAGCACCTGGGCGAACCGCTCGGCGAGCGCATCACCGTCCAGGGCCGGGTCCTGGACCGCGAAGGGCGCCCCGTGCGCGGGCAGCTCGTCGAGCTGTGGCAGGCCAACGCCTCAGGGAGGTACGCCCACCAGCTCGACCGGCACCCTGCTCCGCTCGACCCCAACTTCACCGGCTTCGGACGCTGTCTGACGGATGACGAGGGCGGCTACGCGTTCACGACGATCAAGCCGGGCGCCTACCCCTGGCGCAACCACGTCAACGCCTGGCGCCCCGCGCACATCCACTTCTCGCTGTTCGGTACGGCGTTCAGCCAGCGGCTGATCACCCAGATGTACTTCCCGGGCGATCCGCTCTTCCCGTACGACCCGGTACTCCGCTCGGTCACGGACTCCGCTGCCCGTGAGCGGCTCGTCGCGTCGTACGACCACGATCTGTCCGTCCCCGAGTGGTCGCTCGGCTACCGCTGGGACATCGTCCTCGACGGTCCGGGCGCCACCTGGACCGAGGAAGGCCGCGCCTGATGACGTACCTCCCGCCGACACCGTCCCAGACCGTGGGCCCCTTCTACGGATACGCGCTGCCCTTCACCGGGGGCGGTGAGATCGCCCCGGCCGGCCACCCGGACACGGTCACCGTGCACGGAGTCGTACGCGACGGCAGCGGGGCCCCCGTTCCCGACGCCGTCGTGGAGACGTGGCAGCCCGCTCCGGACGGATCGCGCACCGGGCGCCCCGGGTCGCTCCGCCGTGATGCGGCCACCGGCCGGGTCATCGGGCGCAACGGTGTGGACTTCACCGGCTTCGGCCGTGTGCCGACCGACGCGGACGGGCACTGGGCCGTGCGGACCCTGCCGCCCGGCGGCGTCCCGTACCTCTGTGTCGCCCTGTTCGCCCGTGGTCTACTGCACCACCTCCACACCCGCGTCTACCTCCCGGACCTGCTCGAACGGGGCACGGGGACCGCGGACCCGTTGCTGGAGTCGCTGGAGCCCGAGCGCCGCGCCACACTGATCGCGACACACACGGACCCGCGTACCTACCGCTTCGACATCCGTCTCCAGGGCGAGGGCGAGACGGTCTTTCTGGAGTTCAGCTGATGTACGAGAGCGATGCCGGTCTCCTCGCCCCCGGCCGGGCCGGCTCCCCCGCCGAGACCGCCACCGGTGACCGTGCCTTCCTGCAGGCGATGCTGGATGCCGAGGCGGCGCTCACCCGCGCCCAGTCGCTCTGCGGCCTCGCTCCCGCCGGGGCGGGCCGCGCGGTGACCGCGGCCGCCGACGCGGGCCGCTTCGACGTACGGGATCTGGCGCTGCGGGCCCGGTCCGGCGGCAACCCGGTGATCCCCCTGGTCGCCGATCTCACCGCGGCGGTCGAGAAGGACGTCCGGCCGTACGTGCACCGGGGCGCGACCAGTCAGGACATCCTCGACACGGCCGCGATGCTGGTGGCGGCCCGGACCCTGGCGCTCGTCATCGACGACCTGCGGCGGACGGCCGACACACTGGAGGGGCTGTCCGCCGCACACCGCGACACGCCCATGCCGGGCCGCACCCTGACCCAGCACGCCGTACCCACGACGTTCGGCCTCAAGGCGGCGGGCTGGCGGTCGCTGGTGCTCGACGCACGGGACCGGCTGACGGCGGTGCGCGACTCGCTGCCCGTCCAACTCGGCGGCGCGGCAGGCACCCTGGCCGCCTTCGGGGCCTTCTCCCCGGAGGGCCACAGCGATGCGGGGCTGCCGCTCGTCGCCGCGTACGCACGGGAACTGGGGCTGGCCGAACCGCTGTTGCCCTGGCACACGCTCCGTACCCCGATCGCCGATCTCGCAGGTGCGCTCGCCTTCACCGCGGGCGCTCTCGGCAAGGCGGCGGCCGATGTCCTCGTCCTGTCCCGTACCGAGATCGGCGAAGTCGCGGAAGGACGGGGCGGGGGCTCGTCCGCCATGCCGCACAAGGCCAACCCGGTCCGCGCCACCCTGATCGCCGCCGCCGCGCGGCGCGCGCCCGGACCGGCCGCCACCCTCTACGGTTCGCTCGCCGCGGAGGACGAACGCCCGGCCGGCGCCTGGCACGCCGAGTGGGAGCCGTTGCGGGACCTGCTGCGGCTGGTCGGCGGGGCCGCACGCGATGCCGCGGCACTCGCCGAGGGGCTCAGGGTCCTCCCCGCCGTGATGCGGGCCCATCTGCCGGTCACCGGCGGGCTGATCGTCTCGGAGCGGCTGGCCGCGGTCGCCGCCGGCCGGGTGGGCCGGTCCCGCGCCGCGGAGATCCTGTCCGGGGCCGCCGGGCGCGCCCGGGACGAGGGCAGATCCCTCGCGGACGTGCTGGCCGGCGAGCCCGCGTTCGCCGGTCTGGACCTCACCGCACTCACCGACCCGGACCGGTACACCGGTGCCGCCGGCCCGCTCACCGACCGCGCCCTGGAGCGCCGATGACCACGACTCCCGCCCGCCTTCCGCACCACCGCGCCGAGGGATCCGCCTCGGCTCCCCCGCTCCTGCTCGGCCCGTCCCTCGGCACGTCCACGGCGCTCTGGGACAGGGTGGCGCCGGAACTCTCCGCGGGCCACCGCGTCGTGCGGTGGGACCTGCCCGGGCACGGCGGGTCGCCCGCCGGGCTGATCGGTCCCGGCGCCGACGTCGCGGATCTGGCCGGACTGGTCCTCGCCCTCGCCGACTCGCTGTCCCTGGACCGCTTCTCGTACGCCGGGGTCTCGCTCGGCGGCGCCGTGGGGCTCTGGCTCGCCGTACACCGTCCTGAGCGGATCGACCGGCTGGCCGTGGTCTGCTCCTCCGCCCGCTTCGGCGACCCCGGCGCCTGGCGTGAACGGGCCGCCCGCGTGCGCGCGGAGGGCATCGGCCCGGTCGCGGAGGGCGCCGCGGCCCGCTGGTTCACCCCCGGGTTCACCGCGCCGGAGCTGCTCGACGACCTCCTGGGCACCGACCCGGCGGCGTACGCCGCGTGCTGCGACGCGCTCGCCTCGTACGATCTGCGCTCCCGGCTCTCACAGGTGCGGGCGCCGACGCTGGTGATCGCGGGCCGCGAGGACCCCGCGACCCCGCCCGCGCATGCCCGGGAGATCGCCGACGGGGTCGCGGACTCGACGCTCGTCGAACTGCCGCACGCCTCGCACCTGGCACCGGCCGAGCGCCCCCAGGCCGTTCGGGAGGCCATGCGCGCCCACTTCGCACCCACGGAACGCGGGAGCGGGACGGAGATGCGGCGCGAGGTGCTCGGCGATGCGCACGTCGACCGGGCGCAGGCCGCCACGACGCCGTTCACCGCACGGTTCCAGGACTTCATCACCCGCTACGCCTGGGGCGAGATCTGGACCGACCCGACACTGTCCCGGCGCGAGCGCAGCCTGATCACGCTCACGGCACTCGTCGCGCACGGGCACCACGACGAGCTGGCGATGCACGTCCGCGCGGCGGTACGCAACGGGCTGAGCCCGGAGGAGATCGGTGCCGCCCTCCTGCAGACCGCGGTCTACTGCGGGGTTCCCGCGGCGAATTCGGCGTTCGCCGTCGCCAAGCGGGTGCTGGAGGACATGGAGGGCCCGGACGACGTCAGGGCCTGACGCGGCACGCCGGAACGCCCCGCCCCGCACGGATGTGCGCGGCGGGGCGTTCCGGGCCGGCCTGCTCAGCCGAAGCCGCGGGCGTCCTGCTTGAGTGCGGTGTCCACGGTCAGGGCGGTCGCCACGACGAGGCTCAGCAGCGGCTCGGGCAGCTGGTAGTGGATCTGCAGCACGTAGTTGTCCGCCGTGGTGAACATCGTCTTGGCGAGGCCTTCCCAGGTCTTGGTGATCCGGGCGATCTCGGCGTCGTTGTGGTCGACGATGGCGAAGTTCCAGGCGCGCCAGTTCTCCGCCTTGATGGCGCCGACCTTCTGGCCGTTGACCATCATGGCGAAGTTGATCTTGCCGATGGCGTTCTGCTGGACGATCTCGCCGACGAGCTGTCCGTCCGGACGCTGCACGACGACCCGGGACTTGATGAACTTCGCCGGCCGGGTCAGGAGCAGCTGCGGCTGACCGTAGGCGTCGCGGATCTCCAGCCGGTGCGTCAGGTACTGGTCGATGCTGGAGACGAACCTGAGCACCTTGCGGAAGGCGCTCTGTCCGACCTGGACGACGGAACCGACGGTGTTGCCCTGCTGGTCGAAGACGCGGTACTCGTTCGTGACCTCGATCAGCTTGGCCTTCTGGTTCACGACCAGGACCTGCTGGTTGAACAGCGACCCGGCACCGGGAGCACCCTGCTGGGGGGCCGCCTGCTGCTGGGGAACCTGCTGCTGCGGGGCCATCTGCTGCTGCGGGGCCGCCTGCTGCTGCGGCACCGCGGCCTGGGGCTGCACGGGGGCCTGACCGGCGGCGGGAGCCTGGGCGGCGGCAGGAGCCTGGGCCGGATGCGTGTGCTCGGTCCACTGCGAGCCGTCCCAGTAGCGCAGCAGCTGGGGCGCGCCATGGGGATCCGGATGCCAACCCGCAGGTATGTTCGATTGCGTCGTCACCGGGGCACACTATCCTGCCAAGCTGTGGGCCACACTCATTGAAGTTTCACGCACCCGTACGATGGCGGCGATGACCAGGCGGACTGAGCGGACGGACCGGCGACGGGGCGGAGTCACCCCGTCCGTCGCGCTGGGCTGGGTGCTCGTCCTCGTGGCCGTGTTCTTCTGCTGCTCGCCGTCCGTCACGGCCGCTCCCCGCGCCGACGTACCTGCCGCGTCAGCCGTCCGGGCCTTCACCCCGGTACCTGCCGCGTCCCTGTCGGTCGTCACGGCCGACGCCCCGGGCGAGCGCGGACTCGGCAGCTCCTGCCACGGCGTGACGGACCACTCGAAGGCCGTCGTGCTCCCGGGCCCCGGCGCTCCCGCCGCCCTCCCCTGCACCTCGGCCCTGCCCACGGCCGGCCCCCTCACCGGCGCCGCGGCCATCCGGGGGCCCTCCAACGACGGTGCGGGCGCCGTCGATCATCTCCGTCTGCAGGTTCAACGGATCTAGGAGCCCGGGCTCCTCCCTGTCGCCGCGAACGGCGCCGAGGGGGCGGCCCGTGTCTCGTCACCCCGCATCGCGCGCGTCCCGCGCCTGCGTTCCGTTCCCCGTGAACCCGATGAACCCGAGGACCCGAGATGGCTTCCGCCAAGAACCAGAACAGCCCTGCCTCAGCCCGCCGTGCCAAGCTCGAGGAGGCCCGCCGCAAGGAACGGGCCCGCGAGCGCCGCAGCCGCATCATCACCATCAGCGCCGCCGTCGCCGTGGTCGCCGCGCTCGTGGCGGGTGGCGGGTACCTGATGTCCGCCGCCGACGAACAGGACAAGGCCGAGGAGCAGGCCAAGACCTCCCCCGTCACGGGTGAGCGGTCCTGGGACAAGCTGGAGCGGAACCACGTCGAGAAGCCCGTCGACTACCCGATGAACCCGCCGGTCGGCGGTGACCACAGTCCGGTCTGGATGAACTGCGACGCCGACGTCTACACCGAGGCGATACCGAAGGAGAACGCGGTCCACTCCCTGGAGCACGGCGCCGTCTGGGTCACGTACAACGAGAAGGCGAAGGGCGCCGATGTCGACGCGCTCGCCGAGCGCGTGTCCAAGACCCCGTACTCCCTGATGAGCCCGGTGGCCGACCAGAAGGATCCGCTGGTCCTCAGCGCCTGGGGCAAGCAGGTCACGGTGAAGAGCGCCACCGACGCACGCGTCGGGCAGTTCTTCACCAAGTACGTCCAGGGCGCGCAGACCCCGGAGCCGGGTGCCGCCTGCAGCGGCGGGATCGCGAAGTGACCTCACCCGTGCGCGCCCCCCGATCCCTGGTGGCGGCGGGCGCAGTGGTGTTCCTGGTGGCCGTGGGGCTGGTGCTGCTGATGGTCGTGCGGCCGTCCTCGGCGTCCCCGTCGGGACAGGTCTCGTCGGGTTCCGGGGCGTCCGCCCCCGCCGAGGACTCGGCCGATGTGGGATTCGCCCGGGACATGTCGATCCACCATCAGCAGGCGGTGGAGATGGCGTTCATCGTCCGGGACCGCACGGACGACGAGGACGTACGGCGGCTCGCGTACGACATCATCAACACGCAGGCCAACCAGCGCGGCATGATGCTCGGCTGGCTGGAGACCTGGGGCCGGCCCAAGAGCTCGGACCGGCCGCCGATGGGCTGGATGGGGCACACCGCCGCACCCGGGGCCGACGGCGCCCTGATGCCCGGCATGGCCACCGACACCGAGCTCGACCGGCTGCGCGCGGCCGGCGGCAGGGACGCCGAGGTGCTGTTCCTCCGGCTGATGACCGTCCACCACCGTGCGGGCGCCGAGATGGCGCAGGCCGCGGCGGACGCGGCGGGCACGGAGGAGATCAGGAACCTGGCGGCGGGTATGGCCCGCGCCCAGGAGTCGGAGATCGCACTCATGGCGGACATGCTGAAGGCCCGGGGCGCACAGCCCTGAGCCCGCGAGCAGCGGAGGCCGGGGCCCGGTGGCGCACCACCGGGACCCCGGCCGTCGCACGGACGGGCGCGAATTCACCTCCCGCCCATGCCCCGCTCATCAACCCGACACCGGAGCACCGCCCCGTCACCCGACACTTCCTGACGAGTCATGGACATGTCCCTCTCACGACAGGAAGCATCCGTGCGCATGCACCGCTCCTCGCGTCTGACCGTCACCGCCCTCCTGGGTACGGCACTGATCACCCTCGCCCCGCTGTCCCCCGCGCAGGCACGGTCCCTGCCGGCCGTCGGGGCGACATCGGAGACGGCGGCGCTGTACGACGACGAGGCGGGTGGCAACGCCAACGCCGACGACCCGGCGATCTGGCGCAACCCGGCCGACCCGGGCCGCAGCCTGGTCGTCGCCACCGCCAAGGAGGGCGGGCTCCGGGTCTACGGGCTCGACGCCGCCCTGGTCCAGTCGATTCCGGCGCCGTCGCCCGCGACGGAGGACGACGCACCGGGCCGGTTCAACAACGTCGACCTCGTCACGGGGCTGCGCACCCCGGCCGGCCGTGCCGGCGTGGCCGTGGTGAGCGACCGGGGCAACGACCGCCTCCGCATCTACCGCATCGACCCCTCGCGCCCCGGGAAGCCGCTGACCGACATCACGGACCCGGCCGCCGCCCCGGTCTTCTCGGCGGACCAGGCCGAGATCAACGACCAGCGCACCACGTACGGTCTGGCCGCCTGGCAGGACCCCGGCACGGGCCGCTCGTACGCCGTCGTCAGCCGGCGCAACGCCACCGAACTGGCGCTGCTGGAGCTGCGGCCGACGGCCGCGGGCACGGTCGGCTACCGCACGGTGCGCACCCTCGCCCTTCCTTCGTCCTTCCGGCTCCCCGACGGCACGTCGTGGACCCCGTGCGGTGAGCCGGGCGAGCTGCCGCAGGTGGAGGGCATGGTCATCGACCCGGCGAACGGTGTGCTCTACGCCGGCCAGGAGGACGTCGGCATCTGGCGCATCCCGGCCGGTCTCGACGGGCGCCCGGTCCTCGTCGACAAGGTCCGCGAGTACGGCGTCCCCGGAACGTACGACCCCGGGACCGAGGAGTGCGCGCCCGGCACCGACCCCGGTTTCGGCGGCAAGCGGCTGGCCGCGGACGTGGAGGGTCTGACTCTCTTCCGGGAGGCGGACGGCGACGGCTACCTCATGGCGTCGAGCCAGGGCGACAACACCTTCGCCCTGTACGACCGTGAGGTGTCCGAGCACAACGAGTACGAGGGCGGGTTCCGCATCACCTCCGTGTCGGCGGACCTCGACGGCAGTGAGGAGTGCGACGGTGCCGCCGTGCTGAACGAGCCGCTGGGCGCCCGCTACCCGCGCGGTCTGCTGGTGGTCCAGGACGGGCACGAGACGTCCGGGTCGGGCAGCGAGGAAGGCCGGGAGACCACCGGATTCAAGTTCGTCGACCTCGGTGCGGTGACCGACGCGGCGGACATGTAGGACCGCCGGGCATCACGGGAGGGACGCGGCGGCGGGAGCCGTCGTGTCCCTCGGCGCCGCCCCGACGGCCGGCCCGGAGCGGCCTTACGTCTCCCCCCGCTTCGCCGCCTGGATCTGCTCGTACACATGGGTGCGCAGCTCCGCGAAGCGCGGCAGTACACGGGTGGTCAACTGGTCCCGCTCGTCGGGAAGATCGATCTTCACCTGCTCCCGCACCACGGTCGGTGCCCCCGAGAGGACCAGCACCCGCTGCCCCAGGTACACCGCTTCGTCGATGTCGTGCGTGACGAAGAGGACGGTGATCCCGAGCTCCTGCCAGAGCCCACGCACCAGGTCCTCCAGATCGGCGCGGGTCTGGGCGTCCACGGCGGCGAACGGCTCGTCCATCAACAGGACCTCCGGCTCGTAGGCGATGGCCCGCGCGATCGCCACGCGCTGCTGCATACCGCCGGAGAGCTGCCAGGGATAGGCTCCGCCCGCGTCCGCGAGACCGACGGCGGCGAGGGAGCGCTCGACGAGCTCGTGCCGCCGCGCCCTGTCCAGCGATCTCTTCTGCCGCAGCGGAAGGCCGACGTTGTCCCGTACCCGCATCCACGGGAACAGGCTGCGCCCGTACTCCTGGAAGACCACGGCCATTCCGGGCGGCGGCCCTGTGACGCGTGTGCCGTTCAGGTGGATCTCGCCGGACGTGGGCGTGAGCAGCCCGCCGACGCACTTGAGCAGGGTCGTCTTTCCGCAGCCGGACGGGCCGACCAGGCAGGCCAGTTCGCCCGGTGCGAGGGTGAAGGTCAGATCGCGTACGGCTTCCACACGGCGGCCCTGCCCCTCGTAGACCTTGTGCAGTCCCCGTACATCGAGCATGTGCTGCGGTCCCTTCACAACGAGGTCCTTCACAGGGTCCTTGACGGGGTCGGGCACCGGTTCCTTCACGGCTGCCTCCGGGACGCGCGCAGACCGTGGTACCAGGCGAGGGCGCGGCGTTCGACGAGTTGGAGGAGCACGGAGAGCAGGAAGCCGAGGAGGCCGAGCAGGAGGATGCCGCTCCACATCTCGGGGATCGCGAAGCCGCGCTGGAACTGCACGATGGCGAAGCCGAGGCCGTTGCTGGCCGCGAACATCTCGCTGATCACCATCAGGATGATCCCGATCGAGAGTGCCTGCCGAAGTCCCGTGAAGATCTGGGGACTTGCGGAGCGCAGCAGCAGGTGGCGCAGGCGGACGCCGCCCCGCAAGCCGTACGCGCGGGCGGTCTCGCTCAGGACGGGGTCGACCGCCCGCACACCCTCGACCGTGTTGAGCAGGACGGGCCAGACGCAGCCGCTCGCGATGACGAAGATCTTCATCGTGTCCCCGATCCCGGCGAACAGCATGATGACGGGGACGAGGACCGGCGGGGGTACGGCCCGGAGGAATTCGAGCACGGGCTCGGTCGCGGCCCGCACCCGTCTGTAGGAGCCGATGACGATCCCGGCGGCAACCCCCAGGACGGCCGCCACGGAGAATCCGGCGAGCAGGCGCAGGATGCTGGGCAGGACGTCGGCGGAGATCCGGTCCCCGGTCCAGACGTCCCCGAAGGCGGTGAGGATGGTGCGCAGGGGCGGCGAGTAGACCTGGGTGCTCGTGTCGGAGGCCACCCACCAGACAGCGAAGAGGACGGCCGGCAGCCCGAGGGCGAACACCACTTGGGCGAGGGCGCGCCTCATACGGCCACCTCGCCGCGGACGGACTGGTGCCAGGCGAGCGCCCGGCGCTCCACGGCGCGCGCGCCGACGTTGACGACCAGGCCGAGCAGACCGGTGACGACCACCAGGGCGTACATCTCGGGGACGGCCTGCGAGGTCTGCGCGACGGCGATCCGTGCGCCCAGCCCCGGGGATCCGATGACGAGTTCGGCGGTGACGGCGAGGATCAGCGCGACGGAGGCGGCGAGCCGGACGCCGGTCATGACGTACGGCAGGGCGGTGGGCCACACGACATGGCGGATGCGCGCCCGGGCGGAGAGGCCGTAGCTGCGGGCCGTCTCGTCGGGGACCGGGTCGACGTCCTGTGCCCCGTACAGCACCTGGACGAGGATCTGCCAGAAGGCGGCGTAGACGACCAGGAGCAGGGTGGAGCGCAGGTCGGTGCCGTAGAGCAGGACGGCGAGGGGGATCAGGGCCACCGAGGGTATGGGGCGGAGGAACTCGACCGTGGACGCGGTGGCGCGGCGCAGGTACGGGACGCCGCTGATGACGGTTCCGGCGGCGACGCCCAGCACCGTGGCGATCAGCAGGCCGACGGACCACCCGGTGAGGGTGTCGCCGAGCGCCGTCCAGAACGCGGGGTCGGCCAGTTCGTCCGCGAGTGCGCCGGCGATACGGCTCGTGGGCGGCAGGTAGTCGGGCGAGACCAGGCCGGTGCGCGGGACGACTTCGACGAGGGCGAGGAAGCCGGCCAGTCCGGCGAGGCCGAGTGCGGCGTCGACCGGACCCTGCCGGACTCCTCGGCCGCGTGCCGCGGGGGTCTTCGTCGGTGTGTCGGTCGTCATGGCAGGAGTGCGTCCAGGTCCGGGGTGCCGGAGAGGAGACCGTCGCGCTCACCGAGCCGGCCGAGGGTATCGAGGGATGCCCGGTTCGGTTCGGCCGGCCACTTGGGCAGGGTCATCGCCTGGAGCGTCGACTCGGGGATCTTGGTGTAGGTGGTGAGGACCTTGCGGACCTCGTCGGGGTGGCTGTCGGCGTAGGCCAGGGACTCCCGGGTCGCTTCCTGGAACTTCTTCACCAGCTCCGGGTTCTTCTGGGCGTACTGCTGCGAGGTGAAGTAGAGGGCGACCGTCAGGTCCGGTGCCAGGTCGACGAAGTTGGACGCGATGACACGGCCGCCCTTGCCCTTGACGGTGGCGAGCGCGGGTTCGACGACCCAGGCGGCGTCGACCTGTCCGCCGTCGAGCGCGGCCGGCATCTGATCGAAGGGAAGCTCGACGAATCCGACCTTCGAGGGGTCTCCGCCGGCCTTGCGGACCGACTCGCGCACGGAGGTGTCGCCGATGTTCTTGAGGGTGTTGACGGCGACCTTCCTGCCCTCGAGATCCTTGGCGGTCTTCAGCGGGCTGTTCCCCTTCACCACGATGCCCGCGAAGTCCCCGCCGTCCTTGCCGGTCGAGGCGACACCGTTGGCGACGGCCTTGACGGGGACGTTCTTGTCGGCGGCGATCATCAGCGAGGTGACGTTGGAGAAGCCGAACTGGAACTGGCCGCTGACCACGCCGGGCACGATCGCCGCGCCTCCCTGGGCGCCCACGAGCGTCAGGTCGATGCCCCGCTTGCTGTAGAAGCCCTTCTCCTTGCCCAGGTAGACGGGTGCGACATCGACGATCGGGATGACTCCGACCTTGACGGCGGCCTTCCCGCCCTTCGACGAGGTGGACGGGTCCGACGATCCACAGGCCGCTGTCGTGGAGACGAGGAGCGCGGCGGTGAACCCGACAAGCAGACGACGCATGGTGCCCCCGGAGTGGTGGTGGCGCTCGACATGGCGTGCGGGGAACGAACAGTGGTTCCCGGTGGGAACATAGGGCTGCCCGCCGAGGGGGGTCAACCACCGTGCACCGACCCTTCTGCCTTGGTGCCACTGCTTTCTGAGAAGGCATCAGGTCCATTGACGCCGCCTCGGCCGCCCCCTAGCGTGCACCTGGCGCACAGGTGTGCGCGCTCTCGCGACGGAGGGTCGACCGATGGACGGACAGGCGCGTGAGCCGCACTTCGTGCAGTCCTTCGAGCGCGGCCTCGCCGTCATCCGCGCCTTCGACGCGGACCGTCCGGAGCTCACCCTGAGCGAGGTGGCGCGGGTCTGCGACATCACGCGGGCCACGGCCCGCCGGTTCCTGCTGACACTCGTCGACCTCGGCTACATGCACACCGACGGGCGGCTCTTCCGGCTCACCCCGCGCGTCCTCGAACTGGGCTACGCCTACATATCCAGCTACTCCTTGCCCCATGTGGCCGAGCCCCATCTGGAGAGGCTCGTCTCGGAGGTCCGGGAGTCGTCGTCGCTCTGCGTGCTGGACGGGGACGACATCGTGTACCTGGTACGGGTGCCGACCACCCGGATCATGACGGCGTCCATCACGGTGGGCACCCGGTTCCCCGCCCTGGTGACGTCGGTCGGCCGGGTACTCGTCGCACACCTGCCGGAGAGCGAGATCGGACCCCGGGTGCGCCGCGCGCAGATCGAACCGTTCACGGACCGGACGGTCGTCGGGCCCGATCTGCTGCTCCACGAGCTGCGCCGGGTCCGCAGGCAGGGCCACGCCATCGTCGACCAGGAGCTGGAGGAGGGGCTGCGTTCGGTGGCGGCTCCCGTCAGGGACCGGGAGGGGACAGTGGTCGCGGCGGTGAACATCCCCGTGCACGCGAGCCGGAACTCGGTCGACTCGATCCGGCGCGACCTGCTGCCGCCGCTCCTGGCCACGGCCGCCCGGATCGAGGCGGACCTCAGGGTCGTACCGCAGGGCACCGCGCGCGCACGCTGAACCAGGCCTGCCCGCCGCCGGCCGGACGGGCCCTCCTGGGGTCCGTACGCACGTACGCCATCGCATAGGCTCGTCGACGATATGAAGAGCTACCTCACACCGCTGGGGTCCAAGGCGGACAAGGACACGGTGCGACGTCACAACCTGAGCCTCGTGCTGCGCGCGGTACGGGACGAGGGCGAGGCCGGCGAGGCGACCCGCGCCGGGGTGTCGGCCCGGGTGGGGCTCACCAGGGCCGCGGTGTCCTCCCTCGTCGAGCAACTGCTGGACAGCGGTTTCGTCACCGAGTCCGGCAAGACGTTCAGCGGGCAGGCAGGGCGCCCCGGCACCGCCCTGAAGGTGGCCCGCACCGGCCCCGCGGGCCTCGGTGTGGAGATCAACATCGACTACGTGTCGGTGTGCGTCGTGGACCTGGCGGGGACCGGCCGGGTCCGGCAGACCGAGCACCTGGACAACCGCGGCGCCCCGCCCGGCGAGGTGCTGGCGAGGGCCGCCGCGATCGCCGCGCGCACCCTGGACTCGGCGCGGGAGCAGGACCTGTACCCGGTCGGGGCGACGCTCGCACTGCCGGGACTCGTCTCGGGCGGTTCGGTCCGCCAGGCGCCCAACCTGGGCTGGAACCGGGTCGCGGCGCAGGACCTGTTCGCGGAGGCCCTGAGCACACTGCGCCCCGGTGCGCCCGGGCTGCCGGTGCGCTCGGAGAACGAGGCGAACCTGGCGGCGCTGGCGGAGCTGTGGTTCGGCGGGCTCGGTACGGTCCGCACCTTTCTGTATCTGACGGGCGAGATCGGTGTCGGCGGCGCCCTCGTGCTGGACGGCGAACTGCTGCGCGGTGCGCACGGGTTCGCCGGGGAGATCGGGCACGTGGTCCTGGACCCGGCCGGTCCGGAGTGCCGGTGCGGCTCGCGCGGCTGCCTCGAGCAGTACGCCGGCCAGACGGCGCTGCTCCGCTCGGCAGGGATCGAGGAGGCCGGCGGCGGGGCCACCGGGGTCATGGAGCTGGAGCGCCGCGCTCAGGCCGGTGAGGCCCGGGCGCTCGCCGCCATCGCCGAGGCGGGTCTGATGCTGGGGCGCGTCCTGTCCGGCGCGGTGAACCTCTTCGACCCGGACGCGGTGGTGCTCGGTGGGATCTACCGGAGCCTGATGCCGTGGCTCTCGCCGCCGGCCGACGACGAGCTCACGGGCCGCGTGGTGTCGGGCCTCTGGTCGCGGGGCAGCGGCCGGCTGCGCGCGTCGTCCGTCGCGGGGGACGCGGCGCGGGGCGCGGCGGCGCTGGTGGTGCAGGACGTGCTGGCGGATCCGGTGGCGTACGCACGGCCCGCCCCGCCGGAGGCCTGACCACCGGCTGTACGGGGACGGGCCGGCCCGCCCCCGTGGGAGGCCGCCGTCAGCGCACGCCCAGCAGGTGGTCCATCGCGAGCTGGTCCAGGGCCTCGAACGCCATGCCTCGCTCTGCGGCGGCGGTGACGTCGAACTCCTCGTACGCCGAGCGGTCCGCGAGCAGCCCCGCGACGCCGTCGGCCGCGGTGGGCCGGGCCAGCTCGTCCAGGCGGGAGGCGGTCAGGGCCTCCTGCACGGCCGGGTCGGCGCGGAAGGCCGCGGCGCGCTCCTTGAGGATCAGGTAGTTGCGCATGCAGCCCGCGGCGGAGGCCCAGACACCGTCGTAGTCCTCGGTGCGCGGCGGCTTGAAGTCGAAGTGGCGCGGACCCTCGTAGCCGCTCTCCAGCAGGTCGACGAGCCAGAACGCCTGGCGCAGGTCGCCCGCGCCGAACCGCAGGTCCTGGTCGTACTTGATGCCGGACTGGCCGTTGAGGTCGATGTGGAACAGCTTGCCCGCCCACATCGCCTGGGCGATGCCGTGCGGGAAGTTCAGGCCTGCCATCTGCTCATGGCCGGTCTCCGGGTTGACGCCGACCAGCTCGGGGCGCTCCAGGCGCTCGATGAACGCCAGCGCGTGCCCGATGGTAGGCAGGAGGATGTCGCCGCGGGGCTCGTTCGGCTTGGGCTCGATCGCGAAGCGGAGGTCGTAGCCCTGCTCGGTGACGTAGTCGCCCAGCAGGTCGAAGGCCTCCTTCATGCGGTCCAGCGCCACGCGGACGTCCTTGGCGGCGCCGGACTCGGCGCCCTCGCGGCCGCCCCAGGCCACATACGTGGTGGCGCCCAGCTCGACGGCCAGGTCGATGTTGCGCAGGGTCTTGCGCAGCGCGTAGCGGCGCACGTCGCGGTCGTTCGCGGTGAACGCGCCGTCCTTGAACACCGGGTGCGTGAAGAGGTTGGTGGTGGCCATCGGCACGATGAGCCCGGTGGCGTCCAGAGCCTGCCGGAACCTCTTGACGTGGCCCTCGCGCTCCGTGTCCGTGGAGCCGAAGGGGATGAGGTCGTCGTCGTGGAACGTCACACCGTAGGCGCCGAGCTCCGCCAGCCGCCGGACGGATTCGACCGGGTCGAGAGCTGCCCTGGTGGCGTCACCGAACGGGTCGCGGCCCTGCCAGCCCACGGTCCACAGGCCGAAGCTGAACTTGTCCGCAGGGGTGGGCGTGAAGCGTTCCGTCATCGTCTGTCCGCCTTCTCATGCGTCGGCTCCGGCACCGGCCGCCCCGGCCGGACCAATTTGTTCAGTCGCATGACTAATCATGCACGGGGCACCTCGCCGACGTAACCCCTCGGACGACGAAACGGGGGCCGCCTCTGTTCCCGACGCCGTCGATCACGTAATTTGTTTGTCGCACAACCAAAATCTGCGCGCCCCCTTGCGTACCACCGGAACCCCTGCACGAGAAGAGGTAGCCCATGCCGCCGCGTACCGTCGTCATCGGCGTGGACAGCTCCACCCAGTCCACCAAGGCGGCCGTCACCGACGCCGAGACGGGCGAGCTGCTCGCCGTCGGCCGCGCCCCGCACGTGGTCACCGGCGAGGGCGGGGCACGCGAGAGCGACCCCGAGGTCTGGTGGCGGGCGCTGTGCGACGCCGTCGCAGCCGGGCTCAAGGAGTCCGGGCTCTCCGCGTCCGCCGTCACCGGCATCGCCGTGGCCGGACAGCAGCACGGACTGGTCGTGCTCGACGAGACCGGCCGACCGCTCCGCCCCGCCCTGCTGTGGAACGACACCCGCTCGGCCCCGCAGGCCGCCGCCCTCACCGCCGCGCTCGGCGGACCCGAGGCCTGGACCGCCCGCACCGGCTCCGTGCCGGTCGCGGCGATGACCGCGTCCAAGTGGCAGTGGCTGCGCGAGAACGATCCGGCGAACGCCGCCGCGGCCGCGGCCGTACGGCTGCCGCACGACTTCCTGACCGAGCGGCTCGCGGGCACCGCCGCGACGGACCCGGGCGACGCCTCGGGCACCTGCTGGTACTCGACCGCCACCGGCGCGTACGACACCGAGCTGCTGGACCTGCTCGGCCTGGACGCCTCGCTGCTGCCCCCGGTCGCCGCCACCGGCGCGACCCGGATCGGCTCGCTGACCGCTGCCGCGGCCGAGTCCCTCGGCCTGCCGGCCGGGATCGCCGTCGCAGCCGGTACCGGTGACAACATGGCCGCCGCCGTCGGCCTCGGTCTCGGCGGCGCCGGACTCCTGGACCACCCCGTCCTCAGCCTCGGCACCTCCGGCACGGTCTTCGCCGCGTCCAGGGCCAGGCCCGCGTCCACGGCCCTCTCCGGGTTCGCCGCGGCGGACGGTACGTACCTCCCGCTGGCCTGCACGCTCAACTGCACCCTCGCCGTCGACAAGGTCGCCACGCTGCTCGGCCTGCACCGCGACGACGCGACGCCGGGCGGCGCCACCGTGCTCCTCCCCTATCTGGACGGCGAACGCACCCCGGATCTGCCCACCGCGTCCGGTCTCCTCACCGGGCTCCGGCACGACACGACCCCGCAGCAACTGCTGGGCGCCGCCTACGAGGGCGCGGCCTTCACCGTGCTGCGCGCGCTCGACGAACTGCTGCGGTCGTGCGGTCTGGACCCGGCCGACCCCGATGTCGCCGGCCGGCCGCTGCGGCTCATCGGCGGCGGCGCCCAGGGCCGCACCTGGGTGGAGACCGTGCGCCGCCTCTCCGGGCGGCCCCTGATCGTGCCCGGCAGCGGCGAACTGGTCGCACTCGGCGCGGCGGCTCTCGCCGCGTCGGCGGCCGGCGGCGGCGACCCGGTCGCGGTGGCGACCCGCTGGAACGAGAAGGCCGAGGACACTCAACTCCCGCCCGTGGAACGCGATACGGAGACGTGGGAGCGGGTCGGCTCGGTGCTGGAACAGGCGTCCGGGCCGCTGCTCGGCGGCTGAGCCCGGGACGCGAACAGGCGTCCCGCGGACTGCTTTTGGGGATGACCGCGGATCTTCAATAGGATCCGGCGATGATCACAAGAAAACGGCTGACGGCCGGGGTGTGCGTGCTGCTCGCCACCCTGGCCGCCGGGCTCGGCACCGCGCTCCCGGCCGCCGCCGACGAACCCTCCTCCTCCGCATCGCCCAAGGTCGAACTGGTCCTTGACGTCAGCGGCTCCATGCGTGCCCGCGACATCGACGGCCAGTCCCGGATATCCGCCGCCAAGCAGGCGTTCAACGACGTGCTCGACGCGGTCCCCGAGGAGGTCCAGCTCGGCATCCGGACACTCGGCGCCGACTACCCGGGCGACGACCGGAAGACCGGCTGCAAGGACACCAAGCAGCTCTACCCGGTCGGGCCCCTGGACCGCACCGAGGCCAAGGCCGCGGTCGCCACACTGGCGCCGACCGGCTGGACCCCGATCGGCCCCGCCCTCCTCGGCGCGGCCGACGACCTCGAAGGCGGTGACTCCACCCGGCGGATCGTCCTGATCACCGACGGCGAGGACACCTGCGGCCCGCTCGACCCGTGCGAGGTCGCGCGCGACATCGCGGCCCGTGGGATCCACCTGGTCATCGACACGCTGGGCCTGGTGCCCAACGCCAAGATCCGGCAGCAGCTGACCTGCATCGCCGAGGCCACCGGCGGCACCTACACAGCCGTCCAGCACACCGAGGAACTCTCCGGCCGCGTCAAACAGCTGGTGGACCGGGCCGCCGAGCCCGTCGTCACCCCGGTGGCGACCGAGGGCGCGGGCAGCTGCTCCGAGGCACCCCAGCTGAAGGCCGGTCTGTACACCGACCGCCAGGAGTTCGGCAAGCACCGCTGGTACCGGGTGGACGTGCTGCCCGGTCAGGAGCTGCGCGCCTCGGTGAGCGTGGCCGCGGACCGCGCCGTCAACAACGACTACGGCGTGCTGCTGCGGGCGGTGACCGCGCACGGGCGCGAGATCGTCCGGGGCGCTGAGTCCGGCACCGGACGTACGGATGTGATCTCCTCCGGCCTGCGCTACCCGAAGGCCGAACAGGACGGCACGGACAGCGATGTGAAGCCCGCCGCCGAGACCGTCTGCCTCCAGCTCAGCAACTCCTTCTCGGCGCCCGCGTCCGTGAAGACGACCCCCGGCATGCCCGTCGAGCTGACCATCGACCTGGTGGCCGCGCCCGACGAGGCCGCCGACGCGGCCGCGTTCGGACTCGGCCGTGGCTGGTGGCTGCTGGGCGTCATGGTCCTGACCGGGCTGGTCGCCGGCCTGCTGACCGGCTGGATCTCACGCTGGCGCGTCGCCGTATGGAGGACCAACTGATGCGTACCACCCGCAGGAACACCGTGATGCGCGCCTGTGCGGTCGCGCTGCTCGCCGGAGTCACCCTGTTCACCTCGGCGGGCGGTGCTGTCGCCGACGACCCGTCGGCGAGCGCGAGCCCCGCCGAGGACGGCAAGGCCGGCCCGACCGAGGCGGGCACCACGTTCCGTACCGCCACCGCGATCCAGCAGGACATGACCGCCACCGCGGACGCCTCCACGGGTGACTACCTGTACTGGGTCTTCCCCGCCGACACCGGTCAACGCCCCACCGTCCGGGCGAAGGTCACCCTGCCCGGGAGTGCGGCCAGGCACGGTGCGTCGACCTGGCAGGTCGATGTGTACGACGGGCTGCGCCGTCGCCAGGCCTGCATGTACGGCCACCAGACCAGGAAGGCGGCGGCGGACGCGGAATCCGTCGAGCTGTCCTGTGTGCTGCGTACGGTGCGGGCGTGGTCGGAGCCGTGGGCGGACGACCCGCTGCCCGGCAGCTACTACGTACGCCTGACGGTCGTCGGTGCGGCCGAGGAGGACCTGGGCCTGCCGGTCCACGCCGAGACCGAGGTGACCTCCGTCGACAGTGGCGGTGCCCACGACGTGGGCGGCGAGCTCGCCGAACCTCTCGTGCCGGGCGCGTCCTCGGTCGAACAGGCCGCCGACACGGGCGACGGCACGGACAAGCCCAGGGTCTCGCTCGGCAGCGAGCCGGAGGACGGCTGGGCCTCCGGCTGGTGGACGGACCGTTGGCTGTGGACGGTGGGCGGCGGCGTACTCGCGGCGCTGGCAGCCGTGTTCGGCTACGGCCTGACCCGCGGCGGCGGCCGTCCTTCCCGGGTCCCGCCGGGCGTCTGACGCGTTCCGTCGAACGGAGGGCTGCCGACCGGGCTCTGTGCCCCGGCCGGCGGCCCTCCGGCGTGTCCGGGCATCACCTGGCGCAGTCCTCCGAGGAGATGGGCCCGGAACGCCGCGTCGCGGTACGCCTCGCGTGTGTGCCCGAGCGCGGTGTAGAAGACGCGGGCGCCGCCGTACTCATGGGTCCAGACGAGCGGGTGGTCCGTGCCCATGCCCCCTCCGTCGTACGAGGACTCGTCGGCGGAGGCCAGCACCCGCACGGTGTCGCGCGGGACCGTCCGGAAGTCGTACCACTCGTCGGTGAAGTCCCAGCGGGGCCCGAGGTGCCGGGTCGCCGGGTGGTCGCGGTCCGCCACGAGGACGGTGCCCGGCTGGAGCGCGGGATGGCGTGCGAAGCGGGCGCCGAGGAGCTCGCCGTAGAACGGCCAGCCGTACTCGGTGCAGGCCGCGGCGTGCACGCCCATGAAGCCGCCGCCCGCCGCGCAGTGGGCCCGGAGCCCCTCGCGGCCCTCGGGGGTGAGGACGTCGCCGCTGGTGGAGAGGAACACCACGGCCCCGTAGGCCGCGAGGCCGTTCTCGAACACCTCCGGGCTCTCCGTCGCGTCGACGGCGAACCCGTGGTCCGCACCCAGATCCCGGAACGCGGCGATGCCGTCGGGGATCGATGCGTGCCGGTAGTCGGTGGTGCGGGTGTACACCAGGACGCCAGGCGGGCCGGTGGTGGGCATCGACGGCTCCTCGGACGAACGGACACGGCAGGCCCTGCGGCCCCGGCGCGCCACGATGCGAAACGGTCTTGCACGGGGGGACGGACCGGGTTTGGCTGATCGTATGCAGCAACCGCTTTCTCTGCCACGGCAGCTCTCCGCCCTCGACCACCGCTACCGGGGCGAACACCCCATCCGTACCCTCGGCTACCTCCTGCGCCCCGACCGGCGCCGGCTCGCTCTCGGTGTGGCGGCCTTCATCGTCAAGCACAGCCCCATCTGGCTGCTTCCGCTGATCACCGCGAACATCATCGATGTCGTCGTCCAGCACCGCCCGGAGCGGGAACTGTGGGCGAACGCGGGCGCCCTGCTCTTCGTGCTCGTGCTCAACTACCCGCTGCACCTGCTGTATGTGCGCTGCCTGAACGGCAGTGTACGGCGCATGGGCACCTCGCTGCGCGACGCGCTCTGCCGCCGGATGCAGCAGCTGTCCATCGGCTACCACTCAAGGACGAGCGCCGGGGTCCTGCAGGCCAAGGTGGTGCGGGATGTGGAGACCGTCGAGCAGATGGTCCAGCAGTCCGCCGACATGGGGCTGGCCGGCATCGTCACGCTGACCGGTGGTCTCGTCGTCATCGCCGTGCGGGTCCCCTCCTTCCTTCCGGTGTTCCTGGTGGTCGTCCCGCTCGCCGCCCTCCTGGTCATGAAACTGCGGTCCAGGCTGCGCAGTCACAACGAGTCGTTCCGGCAGGAGGTCGAGCAGCTGTCCGCGCGGGTCAGCGAGATGACGAGCCTGATCCCCATCACCCGGGCCCACGGCCTGGAGCACGCGGCGCTGGGCCGTGTCGACGGCTCGCTGCGCCAGGTGCTGCTCGCGGGTCTGCGCCTCGATCTGCTCAACGGCCGCTTCGGCGCGCTCGCCTGGATCCTCCTGAACTCACTGGGTGTCGCCTGCCTCGCGGGCTCGGCCCTCGTCGCCTACCACGGCTGGCTGCCGATCACGGCGGGCGATGTCGTCATGCTGAGCGCCTTCTTCACCACCCTCACCGGATCGATGTCGACGCTGCTGAGCCTGGCCCCCGTCATCAGCAAGGGCCTGGAGTCGGTCCGTTCGGCCGGCGAGGTGCTCCAGGCGCCCGACCTGGAGAACAACGCGGGCAAGGACCTGGTGGAGCGGGTGGAAGGCCGCATCGACTTCGAGCAGGTCGGATTCGCGTACGAGGGTTCGGGCGGCGCCGCGGTGGAGGACTTCACCCTGTCCGCCCGCCCTGGTGAGACGGTGGCGCTGGTGGGGGCGTCGGGCGCCGGCAAGTCGACCGTACTGAACCTCCTCATCGGCTTCATCCGGCCAACATCGGGACGGATCCTGCTCGACGGCACGGACATGGCGACGCTCGATCTGCGCAGCTACCGGCAGTTCCTGTCCGTGGTACCGCAGGAGTCGATCCTGTTCGAGGGCACCATCAGGGACAACGTCACCTACGGCATGGGCGATACGGACGAGCGGGCGGTCCGCCGCGCGCTCGCGGACGCCAACGCGCTGGAGTTCGTCGACGCACTGCCCGACGGCATCCACACGGTCGTGGGTGAGCGCGGCGCACGGCTCTCGGGCGGGCAGAAGCAGCGCCTCGCCATCGCACGCGCCCTGATCCGCGATCCGCGGGTGCTGATTCTGGACGAGGCGACGTCCGCCCTGGACACCCGGTCGGAGGCGCTGGTCCAGGAGGCGCTGGCCCGGCTGGTGCACGGCCGCACGGTGTTCGTGGTGGCGCACCGGCTCTCCACGATCCGGGCGGCGGACCGCATCGTGGCGATGGACCGGGGCCGCATAGCCGAGGTGGGTACGCACGAGGAGCTGGTGCGCGGGGGCGGGGTGTACGCGGGGCTCCAGCCGAAGCGGCCGGCATAGGACCGTCACGTTCGAACACCTGTCAGGCTGGGAGCTACGCTCAGCAACTCACTTACACCACACGGCAGATGACGGGAGTCCCTCATGTCCACGGAAACCGGTGCGGCTGTCGATGCCGAGCCGCGCGGCCATTCGCTCGTACCGGGTCCGAAGGGGCTGCCCCTCCTGGGGAGTCTGCCGCAGTTCGGCAAGGACCCGCTCGCCTTCTTCGAGCGGCTGCGCGGGTACGGGTCCATGGTGAGCTGGCGCTTCGGCCGCAACAACTGCGTGTTCATCTCCGACCCCGACTGCATAGGCGAGCTGCTCACCGAGACGGAACGCACCTTCGACCAGCCGCTGCTGGGGATCGCCTTCCGCACGGTGATGGGCAACGGCGTGGTGGTCGCGCGCGGTCCGGACTGGCGGCGCAAGCGTTCGCTGGTGCAGCCGTCGGTGCGGCCCAAGCAGGTGAAGTCGTACGCGTCGACGATGACGGACTGCACGGTGGACCTCGCGGACACCTGGTCCGGTGGCGAACGCATCGACATCAAGAGGGAGATGGCGGCCCTGACCCAGAAGATCGCGGTCCGCACGATCTTCGGGGTGGACACCCCTGCGGACGCGGAGTCGATGGGCCGGGCGATGGACATCGCCCAACAGGAGATCGGCAAGGAGTTCAGCGGTCTCGGCGCGATCCTGCCCGACTGGGTGCCGACGCCCGGCCGGGCCAGGATCAAGAAGGCCGCCGCGGTGATCGACGCCGAGGTCGGCCGGGTGGTGGCCCGCCACCGCGACGGTGACGGCGAGCGCCCCGACCTGCTGAGCCGGCTGCTCACCGCGGTGGACGAGACCGGCGCGCACCTCACCGACGAGGAGATACGCGACGAGACGGTCACCCTGTACATCGGCGGGCACGAGACGACCAGTTCGACTCTGGTGTGGGCCTGGTACCTGCTGTCCCGCAACCCCGAGGCACGGGCGGCGCTCACCGAGGAGCTGGACCGGGTGCTGGGCGACCGGGAGCCCGGCATCGACGACTACGCGCAACTGACCTACGCCCAGGCGGTGGTGAAGGAGACCCTGCGGCTGTACCCGACGATCTGGCTCGTCACCGGGATCGCGAAGGAGGGGGCCCGGATCGGCGGCGTTCCGATGCCGGAAGGCACCCGGGTGTGGAGCAGTCAGTGGGCGACGCACCGGGACGAGCGCTGGTTCCCCCGGCCGGAGGTGTTCCGTCCGGAGCGCTGGGACCCGGAGCACGGGGACGAGATCCATGAGTACGCCTGGTATCCGTTCGGCGGCGGCCCCCGTGTCTGCCTCGGTACGCGCTTCGCGATGGTCGAGGCGGTCCTGGTCCTCGCCGTCCTGGCGCGCCGGTTCGAACTGGAGGTGGACCCGGGCGTGATCAACCCCATGCCGACACTGACGCTGCAGCCGGACCGGGAGGTCATGGCGACCGTGCGGCGGACGCGCCGACCCTCTCAAGGTTGACCTCAAGCTGACTTGAGGTCATAGCGTTCCATGCGTAGGACCCGACTCCGGAGGCACTCGCATGGACATGGAAGTCACGGCGTGGACATCGCTGCACAGCACGATGAACGCGCAGCAGGACCGCAGGCCCTTCTCCCGGGCGACGCTGCGCCGCATCGCGGCGTTCGCCCGGCCGCATCGGGGGCGGATCCAGCGCTTCCTGCTCCTCAGTGTGGCCACCGCGCTGCTCGCGGTGGCCACACCCGTGCTCGCCGGACGCGTCGTCGACGCGATCGTGCAGGGCCGGGACACCGGTACGGTCACACGGCTCGCCCTGCTCATCGCCCTGATCGCCGTTTCGGAGGCCGGGCTCGGTCTCCTCACCCGGTGGCTGTCCGCCACGCTCGGCGAGGGACTGATCCTCGATCTGCGTACGGCCGTCTTCGACCATGTGCAGCGGATGCCGGTCGCCTTCTTCACCCGGACCCGGACCGGTGCGCTGGTCAGCCGGCTCAACAATGATGTGATCGGCGCACAGCGGGCCTTCAGCAGCACCCTGTCCGGCGTGGTCTCCAATTCCGTCACCCTGCTGCTGACACTGGCCGTGATGCTCACGATCTCCTGGCAGATCACTCTGCTCGCCCTGGTCCTGCTGCCGGTGTTCGTCGTCCCGGCCCGCCGGATGGGTTCCCGCATGGCGGCGCTGCAGCGCGAGGCGGCCGGCCACAACGCCACCATGGGCACACAGATGACCGAGCGCTTCTCGGCGCCGGGCGCGACCCTCGTCAAACTCTTCGGCCGCCCCGCCGACGAGTCCACCGCGTTCGCCGCCCGCGCGGGCCGTGTCCGCGACATCGGCGTCCGTACGGCCATGCTCCAGTCCACGTTCATCACGGCACTCACCCTGGTGTCCGCCCTGGCCCTCGCGCTGGTCTACGGACTCGGCGGCCACTACGCGCTGCGGGGCAGCCTCGAACCCGGGGCGGTCGTCGCGCTCGCTCTGCTGCTCACCCGCCTCTACGCCCCGCTGACGGCACTGGCCGGTGCCCGCGTCGAGGTGATGAGCGCCCTCGTCAGCTTCGAGCGGGTCTTCGAGATCCTCGACCTGAAGCCGCTCATCGCCGAGAAGCCGGACGCCCGCCGGGTGCCGGACGGTCCGGTGTCCGTGGAGTTCGACGGAGTGTCCTTCGGCTACCCGTCGGCCGACAAGGTCTCCCTCGCCTCGCTGGAGGAGGTCGCCACGCTCGACTCACGGGGCGGTACGCAGGTCCTGCACGACGTCTCCTTCACCGCCCGGCCCGGACGGATGGTCGCGCTCGTCGGTTCGTCCGGCGCGGGCAAGTCGACGATCGCGCAGCTGCTGCCGCGGCTGTACGACGCCGATGCGGGCTCCGTACGGCTGAACGGCGTCGACGTACGCGATCTGACCGCCGACTCCATCCGCGAGACCCTCGGCATGGTCACCCAGGACGGGCACCTCTTCCACGAGTCGGTGCGCGCCAATCTGCTCCTGGCCAGGCCGGAGGCCACGGAGGAGGACATCTGGGACGCACTGCGCCGGTCCCGTCTGGACGGCCTCGTGGCCTCCCTGCCCGAGGGCCTGGACACGGTGGTCGGCGAGCGTGGTTACCGGCTCTCCGGTGGCGAGCGGCAACGGCTGACCATCGCCCGGCTGCTGCTGGCCCGTCAGCGGGTCGTCATCCTCGACGAGGCGACCGCGCACCTGGACTCGACCTCGGAAGCAGCCGTCCAGGAGGCCCTGGCCGAAGCGTTGGAGGGCCGCACCGCACTGGTGATCGCCCACCGGCTGTCCACGGTGCGGGCCGCCGACCTGATCCTGGTCATCGAGGAGGGCCGGGTCGCCGAACGGGGCACGCACGAGGAGCTGCTGGCCATCGGCGGACGGTACGAGGAGCTGTACCGCACCCAGTTCGAACGCCCGGGCAGCGAGGCGGCGGCCCGGCCCGTGGCCGGCTGACCGCCGCCCGGGCGGACGCGTTTCAGGTACGGGGGGACATGGGCTCCGAGCTCAGTTCTTGAGGCCGGACATGAGGTCACGCATGTCGCTGATCATGGCCGCGTGGTGAGGGGACAGATCGGGAAGGTCCGGCTCCTCACCGCTCTCGTCCCCGCCGGGCATCTCGCCCTGTTCCTCACTCCAGTACTCCGAGGACGCGGAGAGGCTCAGCGAGAGGACCGCGCCGCCTTCGAGCACCCACAGGTCCGTGTAACCGTCGTCCGAGGTCCTCAGATAGGCCGTTCCGCCGAGGTCCGGAACGCTCTCCAGCTTCGCCTCACGGTCGATCCAGGGACCGGCCGTCCGCAACCGTGCTTCGAACTCGGCGCCGGGGTCGGTCTTCTTGTGCAGTTCCACGGTGATCCCGACGGTGTACTCGATGGACCAGCCGCTCGCGGGCTGCTCCTCCCCGGACCGGGACCTCAGCTGGATGAAGCACGTGACCTGGTCGAGTGCCTCGTGCTTCGACAGCTCCGACTCGGTCGCGTTCGCGGCTTCCCTCGGGGTGATCGCCGTGCCGATCGACTGCAGCCGGAGCGAGGGGCAGGGATCGCGGTCCAGCCGGTACCCGTGCATGTCCGGTGACCGGTCCCCCACCCCGTAGGAGAACAGCGCCGCCGCCCAGAGAGCCGACGCCATGGCCGCCCCGCCGAGTGCCCACAGCCACGGCCTGCGCCGCCGGCTGTCCGGCACCCGGTCGAGGTCGCCCATCACCTCAGGGGTTTCGACCGCGCCGAACTCCCCCACCATCTCCGGCTCGGAAATCAACCCGTCCCCCTCGGTCGCGCCCACTGCTGTCCTTGCCATGATCGCAGCAGCGGCCACCGGGTGTTCGGCTCCCGGGCAACGTCACCGGTCCAGCCACTTCTTCCAGGTGCCGGGGTTCTCCTTGATCCAGCGCTCGGCCGCCTCGCCGGGCGCCAGCCGCTCGGAGGCGATCATTTCGGACACCTTGTTCTGGTCCTTCTCCGACCAGTTGAACTTCTTCAGGAAGGCCGCGGCCTCGCCGCCCCGCTTGGAGAAGTCCGCGTTGAGGTACTTCTGCAGCGGGGTCTGCGGGTAGGCGCAGTCGATGTCGGCCGGGTCCTTGGCCCCGCACGCGTCGGTGTACTCGGGGAGCTTCACCTCGACCATCGGCACCTCGTTGAACAGCCACTGCGGCTGGTACCAGTAGCTCAGGAAGGGCTTCTTCTCCTTGGCGAACTGCTGGATCTGAGTGATCTGCGCGGCCTCGGAGCCGGCGAAGACGACCTTGTAGTCCAGGCCGAGGTTCTTGACCAGCGCCTTGTCGTTGGTGACGTAGGACGGTGAACCGTCCATCAGCTGGCCCTTGTCACCGCTCTCCGGGGTGCGCAGCTCGTCGGCGTACTTGTCGAGGTTCTTCCACTCGGTGACGTCGGGGTGCTCGTCCGCCCAGTACTTGGGGACGTACCAGCCGATGTGACCCGTGACGCCGAGGTCGCCCCCGGGGACGATGGTCTTCTTGTCCTGGATGTACAGCTTCTCCTGGTCGGGGTGGCCCCAGTCCTCCAGGATGGCGTCCACGCGCCCCTGGCTGAGGGCGTCCCAGGCGGGGACCTCGTCGGTCTGGACGAGGTCGACGCGGTAGCCCAGTTCGTCCTCCAGGAGCTTCTGGGCGACGGCCACGTTGGCCTGGGCGCCGACCCAGGACTGCACGGAGAGCGTGACGGTCTTGATGTCGGCGGGGGCGGCGAACGGGGACGCCTGCTTCGTCATGTCCGCCGCACCGCAGCCGGTGACGGCCAGCAGGGCTGCGGCCGAGGCGAGGGTCGCGGACGTGCGCAGGTGTGCGCGGGTACGGGTGCGAGCCATGTCAGCTCTCCTTCCGGCGGCGTCGGGTGGTGGGCTGGGTGACCCGGTCCAGCATCAGCCCGAGGCAGACGATGGCCGCACCGGCGACGAGGCCGGTGGCCAGGTCGCCCTGGGCGAGGCCGAACACGACGTCGTACCCGAGTGCTCCGGAACCGACGAGGCCGCCGATGATGACCACCGCGAGGACCAGGACGACGCCCTGGTTGACGGCGAGCAGCAGTGCGGGCCTGGCCAGCGGCAGCTGGACCTGGCGCAGTTGCTGTCCGGGGGTGGCGCCGAGCGAGCGTGCGCACTCCATCGCGGCCGGGTCGACGCCCCGCAGCCCCTGCGTGGTGATGCGGACGACGGCGGGCAGGGCGTAGACGACGGCTGCCGCGGCGGCGGGGGCGCGGCCGACGCCGAAGAGGGCGACGACCGGGATGAGGTAGACGAACTGCGGCATGGTCTGGAAGACGTCCAGGACGGGGCGCAGCAGCCGTTCGAGGCGTTCGCTGCGTGCGGCGCCGATCGCGATGGCGAAGCCGAGGACCAGGGTGACCGCGACGGCGGCGACGACCTGGCTGAGCGTGTCCATCGAGGGCCCCCAGACACCGAGGACCCCGATGGCGGCCATGGCCAGCACGGCCGTCAGGGCGGTGCGCCAGGTGCCGATGGTCCAGGCGAGCGCGGCGACGACCAGCAGGACGGACCACCAGGGCAGGCCCTGCAGTCCGCTGCGCAGCGGGTTGAGGATCCAGCTGGTGAAGTGGGCGGCCCAGTCGGCTGTGCCCCCGATGACGGGGACACCGGTGTACAGGTGGTCGACCATCCAGTCCTTGGCGGTGTTGACGGGGCCCGCGATGGCCACGATCCCGCCCTCGGGCCAGATACGGCCGCCGGTGAACCGTCCGACGACGGCGACGGCGGCGGCGATCGCCGCGGCGAGTCCCCAGCCGCGCAGCCCGCGCAGGGCGACGGGCCCGGTGGGTTCCGCGCCGATCCTCCGGCCTGCCGCCTCGGTCGTACGGTCGAGGACGACGGCCAGCAGCACGATGGGGATGCCCGCGGCGAGGGCGGCACCGACGTCGACGGAGGACAGTGCCTGGTAGACGCGGTCGCCGAGACCGCCGGCGCCGATGATGGACGCGATGACGGCCATCGAAAGGGCCATCATGATCGTCTGGTTGAGGCCGAGGAGCAGTTCCTTGCGGGCAAGCGGCAGCCGTGCCGTCAGCAGCCGCTGCCTGCCGGTCGCGCCCAGCGAGGCGACGGCCTCCATGACACCTGAGTCGGCGCCGCGCAGGCCGAGTGCGGTGAGCCGTGCCATCGGCGGAGCCGCGTAGACGACGGTCGCGAGGACCGCGCCGGGCACTCCGATGCCGAAGACCAGCACGACGGGCAGCAGGTACGCGAAGGCGGGCAGCACCTGCATGGTGTCGAGGACGGGCCGCAGAACCCGGAACGTGCGGTCCGACAGTCCGGCGGCGAGCCCGAGGAGCATGCCGAGCACCACGGAGGCGAGCACGGCGACGATCATGAGCGCGAGCGTCTGCATGGTCGGCACCCACATGCCGAGCAGTCCGCAGACGCCGAAGCAGAGGGCGGCGGTCAGCGCGAGCCGCAGTCCGGCCACCCGCCAGGCGACGACCGCGGCGAGGGCGGTGACACCGGCCCAGCCGAGCGCGAGCAGCACCAGGTACACGCCGCGCACGGACAGGACGACGGCGTTGCTGATGTGGCCGAAGAAGTAGAGGAAGAGCGGGTGGCTGTCGCGGTTGGCGATGATCCAGTCGTTGACCTCGCCGAGCGGCTCGGTCAGGTCGACGGTCAGGGCGGCGGGCCAGACGCCCCCGCCCCACTGCGCGTGGAGCATCGGAACGGCGACTGCGGCGATCGCCAGCAGGATCAGGAGCTTGCCGAGTGCGGGGCGGCCGCGCAGGGCGGCGAGGGGTCCGCTGCCCGGGGGGCCTGCTGCGGCCGTGGTGGCGGCCTGGGCGGTTGCCATCAGACGCTCACCTCGTGGGCCCCCGTGCCCGCGACCACGTCGAGCAGGCAGGCATGGTCGACGATGCCGACCAGCCTGCCGTCGTCCATGACCCGTGCCGTCCGGTCGCCGGAGCGGGCGACCGCCTCTATGGCCTCGAAGACGGTGGCCTCGGGGCGCAGTGCCGGGCCGTGTTCGCTCTCTCCGGCGGCCGGGGGCCGCATGGCGGTGGAAACGGTGAGGACCTGTTCGCGCGGTACGTCGCGTACGAACTCGCGCACGTAGTCGTCGGCGGGCGACCCGACGATCTCCTCGGGGGTGCCGAGCTGCACGATGCCGCCGTCACGCATCAGGGCGATGCGGGTGCCCAGGCGCAGTGCCTCGCTCAGGTCGTGGGTGATGAAGACCATGGTGCGGCCCTCGTCCTTGTGCAGCCGGACGACTTCGTCCTGCATCTCCCTGCGGATCAGCGGGTCGAGTGCGCTGAACGGTTCGTCGAACAGGAGGACGGACGGGTCGACGGCGAGTGCGCGGGCCAGCCCGACGCGCTGCTGCTGGCCACCGGAGAGCTGGGCCGGGCGGCGGCTCTCGAGACCGGTCAGGCCGACCTTGTCCACCAGCTCGGCCGCCCTGGCGCGACGTTCGGCCTTGCCGAGGCCCTGGATCTCCAGGCCGTAGGCGACGTTGTCCAGGACGGTGCGGTGCGGCAGCAGCCCGAAGTGCTGGAAGACCATCGCGGCACGGTGGCGGCGCAGTTCGCGCAGCCGGGTGCGGTCCATGGCCAGGACGTCCTCGCCGTCGATGGCGACGGTGCCGCTGGTGGGCTCGATCAGCCGGGTGAGACAGCGGACGAGGGTGGACTTGCCGGATCCCGACAGGCCCATGACGACGAAGACCTCACCCTTCTTCACGTCGAAGGAGACGTTGCGTACGGCGGCGGTACAGCCGGTGCGTGCCCGCAGTTCGGCGGCGGGCAGATCCGCGTACTCACTGCCGGGGATGCGGTCGGCCTTGGGGCCGAAGACCTTCCAGAGGTCGCGGACGCTGAAAACAGGGGTACTGGCTTCGGTCATCGGACATCGCCTCCGGCGGTCGGGGCTGCTGAGAGCAGTTCGGCGCACTTCTCGCCCACCATGAGCACGCCGATCATGGGGTTCACCGCGGGCATGGTCGGGAAGACGGACGCGTCCGCGATACGGATGCCCTGCAGGCCGCGGATGCGCAGCTGGGGGTCGACCACCGCGGCGGTGTCCTCCCGGTCGCCCATCCGGCAGGTGCCGGCCGGGTGGTAGACGGTGTGCGCGACCTTGCGGGCGTACTCGCTGATGTCCTCGTCGGAGGTCACCTCCGGGCCGGGGCACACCTCGCGCGTGAGCCAGTGGGCCAGCGGTTCGGTCCTCGCGATCTCGCGGGCGAGCTTGATCCCGTCGACCAGGGTGCGGCCGTCGTAGTCGTCCTCGTCCGTGAAGTAGCGGAAGTCCAGGGCGGGTTTGACCTCGGGGTCGGCGCTCGTGAGGTACAGCCGGCCGCGGCTGCGCGGCTTGGGGATGTTCGGGGTCATCGACACCCCGTGCGCGGGCTTCTCGTAGCCGAGGCGCTCCGGGTTGTCGGTGAAGGGGATCTGGTAGAAGTGGAACATCAGGTCGGGGCCCCGGGATTCGGGATCCCTGCGTACGAACAGTCCCGCGTCCGAGTCCATGGCGGAGTTCTCCGGGATGGGCCCGTCGGTCTCCCAGACGATGACCGACTCCGGGTGGTCGAGCAGGTTCTCCCCGACGCCCGGGAGGTCGTGGACGACGGGGATGCCCAGGTCCTTCAGGTCCTTCGCCGGTCCGACTCCGGAGTGCATGAGCAGTCGCGGGGTGTCCACCGCGCCCGCGCAGACGATGACTTCACGGGCCGCGCGCAGCAGCACCTCCTCGCCGTCCGCGGTGCGCACGTGCACGCCGGTGGCGCGGTTGCCCTCGAACTCCAGCCGGTACGCCCAGGTCTCCAGCAGGATCTCGAGGTTGGGGCGGTCACCGGCCTCGATGTGCGGGTGGAGGTAGGCGACGGACGCGGACGACCGCTTGTTGTTCTCCGGGTGGTAGGCGAGGTCGAAGAAGCCGGCGCCCTCGTGGAAGGGCTTCTTGTTGAAGCTGTCGACGCGCGGGACCCCGGCCGCCGCCTGCGCCGCGTCGACGAAGTCGCGGGCGATGGCGTTCCTGTCCTTCTCGTCGACCGGCACGATGTTGTTGCGCAGCCGGGCGAAGTACGGGTCCATGGACGCCGCGTCCCAGCCCTCGGCTCCCGCCTCGGCCCACTCGTCCCAGTCGCCGGGCAGCGGCTTGAAGCTGATCAGCGTGTTGTGCGAGGAGCAGCCGCCGAGGACCCGGGCCCTGCTGTGCCGGATGTGGGAGTTGCCGCGCGGCTGTTCGGTCGTGGGGTAGTCGTAGTCGAGGTCACCGCCGAGGAGTCCGAGCCAGCGGCGCAGGGTGAGGACGTCGTCGCGGTCGATGTCGGTGGGGCCGCCCTCGATGACCGTGACGGTGACGTCGGGGTCCTCGGTGAGGCGGGAGGCGATCACCGAGCCGGCGGTGCCGCCGCCGACGATCACGTAGTCGACAGTTTCGGGGCGTGCGGTGCGGGGGGACGGGGGCATCGGTCACTGCTCCTTCTGCAAGGTGCTTGCGTGTGCGTGGTGCTGCGAACAGCCGGGGGTACGTCAGGGGACGGCGACCGGCTCAGCCCGCGAACCAGCGCTGCGGACGCGGGTTGAGGTTCTGGTAGATGTGCTTGGCCTCGCGGTACTCCGCGAGCCCGGTGGGCCCGAGCTCACGGCCCGTACCGGACTTGCCGAAGCCGCCCCACTCCGCCTGCGGGAGGTACGGGTGGTAGTCGTTGATCCAGACGGTGCCGTGCCGCAGCCGTCCCGCCACGCGTCGGGCACGGCCCGCGTCGGTGGTCCAGACGGCGCCCGCGAGCCCGTAGTCCGTGTCGTTGGCGAGCCGGACGGCCTCTTCCTCGGTACTGAAGGTCTCGACGGTCAGGATCGGCCCGAAGGTCTCCTCGCGGACGACCCGCATCTCCCGGTGGCAGGCGTCCAGGACGGTCGGACGGTAGAAGTAGCCGCTCGCGGGCCGTACGTCCGAGGGTTCGGGGCGGGCGCCGCCCGAGCGCACGATCGCGCCCTCCGCGCGGGCAGAGGCGACGAACGCCTCGACCTTGGCCAGCTGCTGGGCGGAGACGAGCGGGCCGCATTCGACGCCGTCCACGGTGCCGCGGCCGAGCCGGATCGCGTCGGCACGGCGGGCGAGCTCGGTGACGAAGCGTTCGGAGACGGATTCCTGGATGATGAGCCGGCTCCCGGCGGAGCAGACCTGGCCGCTGTGGAAGAACGCCGCGTTCAGTGCCTGGTCGACGGCGGTGTCGAAGTCCTCGTCTGTGGCGCACGCGTCGGCGAAGACGACGTTGGGGTTCTTGCCGCCGAGTTCCAGGGCGACCTTCTTGACCGTGGGTGCGGCGGCCAGGGCGACCTTCGTACCGCTGGCGAGGCCGCCGGTGAAGGAGACCAGGTCCACGTCCGGGTGCTCGGAGAGCCGGGCTCCCACGGGGTCGCCCGCGCCGGTCACGAGGTTGGCCGCGCCGTCCGGCAGACCCGCCTCGGAGAGCAGCCGGACGAGGTGGACGGTCGAGAGCGGCGTGACCTCGCTGGGCTTGAGCACGAAGGTGTTGCCGGCGGCGAGCGCCGGTGCGATCTTCCAGCTGGCCTGGAGCAGCGGGTAGTTCCACGGGGCGATCAGGGCGCAGACGCCGACGGGCTCGTGGACCACGACGCTGTGGACATCGGGGTCGCCCGCGTCGACGACCCGGCCGCCGCTCTCGTTCATCACGAGGTCGGCGAAGTAGCGGAAGGCGTTGGTCACGTCGTCGACGTCGACGCGCCCCTCCTCCAAGGTCTTGCCGGTGTCGCGGCTCTCGGTGATCGCGATCTCCTCGCGGTCCCGCTGGAGGAGGTCGGCGACCCGGCGCAGCAGCCCGGCACGCTCGGCGACGGGCCTGTGCGGCCAGGGGCCGTCGTCGAAGGCGCGGCGCGCGGCGGCGACGGCCGCGTCGGTGTCGTCGGAGCCGCCCTCGGCGACGAGGGCCAGGACGGTGGCGTCGGCAGGGTCGAGGATCTCGCGCGTCGCGCCCGAGGCCGCGGCCTGCCAGGCCCCGTCGATGTGGATGGTGTCCAGCACCGTCGCGGGATGAGCCGACGAGGGGTGAGCCGACATGTAGTGATCTGCCTTCCGTGCCTGAATCGCTCCGCACCGGTCCGGCCGAGCACTGTTCCGCGCGGGTGCACCGGGATGAGGGCGCACCAGCGGCCTGGACACCTGTCCAGGCCGGCGGAATGTATGCCGAGAAATTCACTCTGGGTGACATGACTCACTGCCGTACCCCTGGTAACGCGGAAAGGCCCGCCGTCGGCCCCTGGGCTGGGGCCGACGGCGGGCCGTCGTGCGGGTGGGCGGCGGATCAGAGGACTGTCACGGTCCCCGTCCCCTCCCCCGTCGCTCCGGACTCCTCCGCACGGACGCGGTACGGACGGTCGGTGCCCTCCGCCACGACGTGCACGCCCGAGGCGTCCCGTACGACGCGGAACGCCGCCGCGCGGGCCCCGGTCAGGTCCGGCACGGTGACCGTCCGCTCACCGTCTCCGGAGCCGAACACCCGCAGGGTGAGGCCGTCCAGCCAGTCGCTGTCCGGGCGCTGGTCGTCGGCGCCCCACGGGAGCACCGCCCCGTCCCTGACCAGCAGGGGCAGGCTGTCGAAGCCGTGGGTCTCGTGGCGCCAGGCGGGACCGGTGATCCGTTCGCCGGTGAGCAGCGACGTCCAGGTGCCCTCGGGGACGTAGTACTCGACCTCTCCGTCCTCGGTGAAGACGGGCGCGACCAGCAGATCGGAGCCGAGCATGTACTGCCGGTCCAGGGTGCGGGAGGCCGGGTCGCCGGGGAACTCGACCAGCATGGGGCGCATCATCGGGACGCCCGTGCGGTGGGCCTCGGCCGCCACCCCGTACAGGTAGGGCATCAGGCGGTGCTTGAGCAGGGTGAACTTCCGTGCCACGTCGACCGCTTCCTCACCGAACGCCCACGGCACCCGGTAGGAGACGTTGCCGTGCAGCCGGCTGTGCGAGGACAACAGGCCGAAGGCGAGCCAGCGTTTGAAGACCGCCGGGTCGGGGGTGCCCTCGAAGCCGCCGATGTCGTGGCTCCAGAAACCGAAGCCGGACAGGCTCAGCGAGAGACCGCCGCGCAGCGACTCGGCCATCGCGGTGAACGAGGCGAAGCAGTCGCCGCCCCAGTGGACCGGGAACTGCTGTCCGCCGGCCGTCGCGGAGCGGGCGAAGAGCACCGCCTCGCCCGTTCCGCGCTCCTTCTCCAGGAGCTCGAAGACGGTGCGGTTGTAGAGCTGCGCGTAGTAGTTGTGCATCCGCTCGGGGTCGGAGCCGTCGTGCCAGACGACGTCGGTCGGTATGCGCTCGCCGAAGTCCGTCTTGAAGCAGTCGACACCCTGGTCGAGCAGCGCGCGCAGCTTGCTGTTGTACCACTCGCGGGCTGCGGGGTCGGTGAAGTCGACCAGCGCCATGCCGGGCTGCCACAGGTCCCACTGCCAGATGTCGCCGTTGGGCCGCTTCACCAGGTACCCGAGTTCGGCACCCTCCGCGAACAGCACGGACTTCTGCGCGATGTACGGGTTGATCCACATGCTGATCCGCAGCCCGCGCTCCTTGAGCCGGGTCAGCATGCCCTCCGGGTCGGGAAAGACCTCGGGGTCCCACAGGAAGTCCGACCACTGGTACTCGCGCATCCAGAAGCAGTCGAAGTGGAAGACGCTGAGGGGGATGTCGCGCTCGGCCATCCCGTCGACGAACGAGGTGACGGTCTCCTCGTCGTACGACGTGCAGAACGAGGTCGTGAGCCAGAGGCCGAACGACCAGGCGGGCGGCAGCGCGGGCCGGCCGGTCAGGGCCGTGTAGCGGGCCAGGACCTCCTTCGGGGTCGGGCCGGCGACGACGTAGTACTCCAGCGACTGGTCCTCGACGCTGAACTGCACCTGGCCCACGGACTCCGAGCCGATCTCGAAGGAGACCTTCCCGGGGTGGTTGACGAAGACGCCGTAGCCGCGCGAGGAGAGGTAGAACGGGATGTTCTTGTACGCCAGGTCGCTGCTGGTGCCGCCGTCCGCCTGCCAGATGTCGACGGTCTGGCCGTTCTTCACGTACGGCGTGAAGCGCTCGCCCAGGCCGTAGACGTTCTCGCCGACGCTCAGGGCGAGTTGGGCGATCATGTGGTGGGCGCCGTCGGGTGTCGTGGCGAACGCCGTGCCCTTGGGATCGACACCGGTGAGGCGCCGACCGTCCGCGTCGAGGAAGGCCATGCCCCAGGGGCCGTCGCCGTCCATGCGCAACGTCAGCGGGCCGCTGGTGAGTTCCGTGACCGCGCCGTCCCTGCGGGTGCGGGCCGCGGGTGCGGTGCTGTCGTCGCCCAGGAGGGCGAAGTCGGGCCCGCGCCGGGCCTTTCCGGCGTGGTGCGTGACGCGTACGCCGATGACTCCCTCGGCCGGTGAGAAGCAGTCGACGGTGATCAGAGGGGTGTTGAGCGTGTCCCCGCGTGCGGCCACCCGCTTGACCGCGGCGTACGCGGTGAACCGGTCGGCCTCGACGCGCAGATCGCGGATCTCGGTCGCGTAGGAGGCGCGGACGCCCTCACGCATGAGCCAGAAGCCGTCGGTGAACTTCATGAGGACTCCTTGCCGGGGGCACAGGGAAACGGTCGGGGGGTGGGGGCGTGCGGCACGGTCGTCACGCGGTGAACCCGAGTCCGGCGAGACGTACGGATCCCTGCAGGGTGACGCGCATGTCGTGCACCCCACGGGCGTCGAGCGCGGCCTCGAAGGTGCGGTAGTCGTACGGTCCCGTGGTCGCGGGGACGACGATCTCCGCCGTTCGCCCGTCCACCGTCACCGTGACGGATCCGGCACCCGAGGCGGACGCCGTAACCGCCTGTACACCGGAACCGAAGTCACAGGCACGGAAGAGCAGTTGGCCGATGTCGTCGACGGCCGCGACGGTGTCGCCCACCACCTTCGTACGGTCGAGGATCTCCGTGCCCTGCTGCTCGTCGTAGTCGGCGGCCTCCAGCCCGCGCTCCACGACGGGGCGCGGGCCGGACGCCTCACCCTCGACGACCGCGGTGGCGGTGAGCCGGATGTCGGCGCTCGATGCCCCGGCCAGGATCTCGTACGCTCCCGGCTCGACGGTCCAGCGGCCGTGCGCCACGCTCCAGTGGCCCAGCTCCTCGACGGGCACGAGGAACTCGACGCGGTCGGCGGCACCCGCCGCGAGGTGCACCCTGCGGTGGCCCACCAGTCGGCGCAGCGGCAGGTCCGCCGAGGAGTCCGCCGCCCGGACATAGAGCTGGGGGACCTCGTCGGCGGCGACGGCGCCGTCGTTGGTGACGGTCAGCGAGACCCGCAGGCCACCCTCCTCCAGCACCGCCCTCAGGGCGGAGTAGGTGAAGTCGGTGTAGGCGAGCCCGTGTCCGAACGGGTAGAGCGGGGTGCCGTCGAAGTAGAGGTACGTCTGCCGCGAGCCGATGATGTCGTAGTCGAGCAGTCCGGGGAGATCGTCGTCGCAGGCGTACCAGGTCTGCGGAAGCCGTCCGGCCGGGGACACGTCGCCGGCGAGGGTCCGGGCGAGCGCGGTGCCCGCGGCCTGGCCGCCGTGGGCGGTCCAGAGCAGGGCGGGCAGCTCCGCCGCCGCGTCGGTGACCGCGTACGGGTAGGCGGAGGTGAGGACGAGGACGGTGCGCGGGTTGGCGGCGTGCGCGGTGCGCCACAGCCGGTCCTGCTGGGCGGGGAGGGCGAGCGTCGTGCGGTCCTCGGTCTCACGGCCGTTGATGTGGGGGTCGTTCCCGGCGACGACGACGACCGTGTCGGCGGCTGCGGCGACCCGGGCCACGGCGTCCTCACCGCGTTCGACGGTCTCGGTCTCGAAGACCGTGGCGCGGGCCGCGGGAATCTTTTCGCCGGACTCGGCAACCTTTGCGCCGTCGGCGGCGACAGTGACGTACCCACCCGTCCCGATGTGCAGAAGGCGGTGTCCGCCGTCGTGCCCCTCCACCGCTTCCAGGCGGAACGTCTCCTGGACGACCCAGCCGCCCGGCTCGTCCGCGGACGCCCGTACGTAGCCGTCGTCGGCGACGGAGAGGTACAGGCCTTCGTCGGTACGGAAGGTGAGGACACCGTCGCCCCAGTCGACGAGGGCGAGCTCGGTGGCCGTCCCGCCGCAGGTCAGCGGCGGCAGATCGGTGCGGCCGGCGAGGAGCGCGGGGTCGAGTGCGCCCTCGGCGCCACGGGCCTCGCCGTCGGTCGCCGCTCCGGCCTCGGGCACCCTGAGCCAGCCCTCGGCGCACTTCAGCCGGACCCGGTCCGCGCCTTCGGCGAAGAGGACGTTCTCGGCGCCGTACCGCTCACGAAGTCCGTCGAGCGGGGTCGAGCGGTGCAGGAGCGTGCCGCTGTACCAGTCGAGCTTGCAGGCGTCGGCGAGCAGCCCGACGACGGCGACGGTCCGGCCGTCACGCGGCTCGAGCGGCAGCAGTCCGTCGTTCCGGAGCAGCACGACGGACTGCTCCGCCGCCTCCAGCGCGAGTGCCCGGTGCCCGGCCGTGTCGAAGTCGGCGGCGTCCGCGTACGGATCGAGCTCGGGGTCGAACTCACCGAGCCTGAAACGCAGTTCGAGGATCCTGCGGACCGCGTTGTCGATGTCCTCCTCGTCGAGCAGGCCCTTGGCGAGCGCGTCGCGGATGCGTCCGGTCATGACGGTGGAGTCCTGGCCGTGGTCGGTGAAGCTGTCGACACCGGCCTTCAGGGAGGCGGCTGTGGCTTCCTCGTGGGTGTCGAAGTAGTGCTCGGAGTCGACCAGGTTGGAGGGCGCCCCGGCGTCCGAGCAGACGACGAGCGGCTGTTCGGTCCAGCTGCGCAGCTCCTGCGAGAGGAGCGGGGAGACGTGGTTGGGGCGGCCGTTGACCAGGTTGTAGGCGGGCATGACACCGGCCACCGCACCTGCCTGGACCGCGCTGCGGAAGGCCCGCAGATCGTATTCGTGCAGGACGCGCGGGCGGACCGAGGAGGAGGCGGTGTCCCGGTCGGTCTCGTTGTTGTGCGCGAGCCAGTGCTTCAGGACCGGGGCCGTGCGCCAGTAGAGGGGGTCGTCGCCCCGCAGCCCCCGGGTGTAGGCGACGGCGATCGCGGAGGTGAGCGCCGGGTCCTCGGAGTACCCCTCCTCGCCCCGTCCCCACAGCGGGTTGCGCAGCAGGTTCACTGTCGGGGCCCAGACGTTGAGCCCCACCCGGTCGTCCTCGGCGCGCTTGGCCCGCACCTCGTTGCCGACGGCCTCGCCGACCCGCCGGACCAGCTCGTCGTTCCAGGTCGCGCCGAGCCCGACGGCCTGCGGGAAGACCGTGGCGGGGCCCATCCAGGCGACTCCGTGCAGGGCCTCCTGTCCGGTACGGAACGGCCCGAGGCCCAGCCGCTCCACCGCGGGTGCGAACTGGTGCAGCATCGCGATCCGCTCGTCGAGCGTGAGCCGCCCGAGGAGATCGGCGGTGCGCAGGGCGAAGGTCAGCTGCGGGTCGCGGAAGGGAAGCGGATGGTCCGTCACGTGCGGGTCCCCTTGGAAAGGTGGGAGGTATTCAGGGAAGGCGCGCTTCGAAGGATCTTCGAAGCGCTTCGATGCTCTGTGCACAATCCGCAGGTGTCAAGGGTGCGAGCCGAGCACTGCGGGTACCCGGGCCTCGTTCCACCGGGAAACAGTTAGGAAACAGGTCCGAGGAATCTGGAAACCGACTCTTGTGCGGCCGGATGGCTTCACTTAATCTCGCTGCAACATCGAAGCGCTTCGACGACACACTTGATCGACCCGCTTCGCCTCAGCCGGTGCAGTGCTGCCGGCTCGGCCGGTAACGCCCGCTATCTCAGACACAGGAGCCGGACGGCACTCGCCACCGCCGGACTGTCCTGGTGCACCACGAAGGGTTGACGCAATGACGCCGAACTCCCCCTCCGTCCCGAGCCGGAGGAGTTTCCTCGCCTCGACCGCGGTCGTCGCGGCAGCCGTGGGCGGGGGGATCCCGCTCCTCGCCGCCTGCGGCGGTTCGGGCAGCAGCTCGAAGAACGAGGGCACCACCACCGGCAAGAAGCTGAAGGACGTGCTTCCCGCCTACGTGCCGTCGAACGCGGTCACCCCGGACATCCCCAGCAAGAACGGCTCGGCCGCCGGTTTCACCACCGCGCTGCCCGCCGACCAGCTCGCCGTCTCCGTGCCGAAGAAGCTCGGCAAGGGCAGCGAGCTGAGCATCCTGGCGCCGCTGTGGGGCACCTCTCCGGGTGAGGGCAACCCGTACTGGACGGCGATGGACGAAGGCGCCGGCGTCAAGGTCAAGTGGCAGAACCAGGACGGCAACACCTACGGGCAGAAGCTCGGCGCGGTCCTCGCGTCCAGCAACATCCCGGATGCCGTCGTCGTCCCCGGCTGGGAGCTGGGCGGCAAGATACCCAGCGCAATCGCCAACAAGTTCGCCGACCTCGGCCCGTACCTCTCCGGCGACAAGGTCAAGGCGTACCCGAACCTCGCGGCCATCCCCACCGGCGCCTGGCAGCGGGCGATCTTCGCCGGAAAGCTGCGCGGGCTCCCGATGCCGGCCGAGGCGACGCCGAACATCACCCCGTTCTACCGGGCCGACATCTTCGAGGAGAAGGGCTACTCGGTCCCCACCACCACGCAGGAGTTCTTCGACCTCTGCAAGGAGATCAACGCTCCGAAGAGCAAGGTGTGGGCGTGCGCCGACATGACGTGGTCGGCGTACAACTTCTTCGGGGTCCTGCAGGAGAAGCCGTACTACTGGAAGCTCGTCGACGGCAAGCTGGTCAACCGCTACGAGACGGACGAGTACCTCGAGGCCCTGGAGTGGTCGCGCTCGCTCTACTCGGCGGGCTTCGTCCACCCCGACGCCAAGGCGGAGCAGGGTGACCTGGGCAACGTCTTCGCCTCGGGCAAGGTCCTCATGTACAACGCCGACATCTCCGACTGGTACGGCAAGACGGCGGTCCAGCGGCTGGACAACCCGAAGTTCCGGATGGCGGCGATGGACATCTTCGCCCACGACGGCGGCACCCCCGTCCTCTACGCGGCCTCGCCCTCCAACATCTGGTGCTTCATCAACGAGAAGGCCGACAAGAAGACCATCGAGGACATCCTGGCGCTCGCCAACTACACCGCCGCCCCGTACGGAACCAAGGAGCAGCGTCTGCGGGCGTACGGCGTCGAGGGCACCCACCACACCCTCAAGGACGGTGTCCTCACCAAGACGGAGCTGGGCAACAACCAGGTCTTCGCGACCTACGAGTACATCGCCTCCCCCGCTCCCTTCCGGGCCTTCGCCGACCAGCCCGACGTGGCCAAGGGCATGGTCGAGTGGCAGCAGCGCCAGGGCGCCCATGTGAAGAAGCCGCTCTTCTACGGGATGCAGATCCAGGAGCCCGCCCGGTTCGCCGAACTCAACTCGCAGTTCGAGGACCTGGAGAAGGACATCGTCCGCGGCCGCAAGAAGATCAGCGACATGCAGCAGAACGTCTCCGACTGGAAGACCAGGGGCGGCGACAAGCTTCGCGACTGGTACAAGAAGCTGCTCGACGAGACCGGTGAGTCGGCCTCCTGACATGTCACTGAGCACAGAGGACCGGCGCGCGCGAGCGACACGGACGCCGCCGGTCAAGACGGGCGGGGCGGAGCGGCGAAAGGGCCGGGCGGCCGGGGGCATCACCCTGCGTCACCGGCTCCGCCGGGACCGCACACTGATCCTGATGACCCTGCCGGCGATGCTGCTCCTGCTGGTCTTCGCGTACATCCCCCTGGCGGGCAACGTCGTCGCCTTCCAGGACTACGACCCGTACATCGCGGACAATGCGTTCCAGTCGATCGCGCAGAGTCCGTGGGTCGGCCTCGAGTGGTTCCAGCAGATGGTGAACGACCGGCTGTTCTGGTCGTCGCTGCAGAACACGCTGGTGATCTTCCTGCTGCAGCTGACCCTCTTCTTCCCGGTCCCGATCCTGCTCGCGCTGTTCATCAACAGCTTCGTGCGCCCCCGGGTCCGGGCGGTCGCCCAGGCGATCCTGTACCTGCCGCACTTCTTCTCCTGGGTCCTGGTCGTCACCGTGTTCCAGCAGATGTTCGGCGGCGCGGGACTCATCGCGCAGACACTGCGCGACCACGGTCACGACGGCATCGACCTGATGACCGACCCCGGTCTGTTCAAGTTCCTGATCACCTTCGAGATGATCTGGAAGGACGCCGGCTGGGGCGTCATCGTCTTCCTGGCCGCCCTGGCCTCCGTCAGCCCGGACCTGTACGAGGCGAGCGCGATGGACGGCGCGAACCGCTGGCGGAGGATGTGGCACATCACGCTGCCCGCCCTGCGCCCGGTCGTCGCCCTGCTGCTCGTGCTCCAGGTCGGCAACGCACTGACCGTCGGCTTCGAGCAGATCCTTCTCCAGCGCACGGCCGTCGGCCCGGGGGCCTCCGAAGTCCTCGATACCTACGTCTGGAACGTCGGCATCACCTACGGCAACTTCAGCTACGCGGCGGCCGTCGGAATCATCAAGGGAATCTTCGGTCTGCTGCTGGTCCTCGGGGCCAACAAGGTCGCTCATCTCATGGGCGAGCAGGGGGTGTACAAGAAGTGAGCAGCCTGCTCGCCGGTATCACCGGCATTGCCGGGGTGAAGCCCGGAACGCGCGGCCGTCTGCGTCCGGCGTGGGAGGAGGAGCCGTCGAAGGCGGGACTCGCCTCCAAGGGCGTGGTCCTCGTACTGGTCTGCCTCGGCGTCCTGTTCCCGCTCTGGGTCGTCGTCGTCACCAGCCTGTCCTCGGTGAAGACCATCACCGAGACCGGCGGCCTGGTCGTGATCCCCCGCGGCATCACGTTCGTCGCCTACCAGGAGCTGCTGGGCGGCGGCCAGGTGACCCGGGCGGCGCTGGTCAGCATCGGCGTGACCGTCGTCGGGACGCTCTTCAGCATGACGGTGTCGATCATGTGCGCGTACGGTCTCTCGCGCACCGGTTCCGTACTGCACCGGCCGCTGCTGGTGTTCATGCTGGCCACGATGTTCTTCGGCGCGGGCCTGATTCCCACCTATCTGGTGGTACAGGGGCTCGGCCTCACCGACTCGTATCTGGCGCTGATCCTCCCGAGCGCCCTGAATGTGTTCAACATCCTGGTCCTGCGCGCCTTCTTCATGAGCACCGCGCAGGAGCTCATCGAGAGCGCCCGTATCGACGGGGCCGGCGACGTCCGCATCCTGTGGCAGATCGTGATGCCGCTCTCGCGGGCCGTCATCGCGGTGATCACGCTGTTCTACGCGGTCGGCTACTGGAGCGCCTGGTTCAACGCGTCGATCTACCTCAGCGACCCGGACATGCTCCCGCTCCAGAACGTGATGAACCAGCTGGTCATCAAGCAGGAGAGGCCCACCGGCCTGGCCCAGGTCATCAACACGGGCCATCTGTCACCGCTCGCCATCCAGATGGCGGTCATGGTGCTGGCGCTGCTGCCGGTCGCGGTCCTGTCGCCCTTCGTGCAGAAGCACTTCAAGGAAGGCATGCTCACGGGCGCGATCAAGGGCTGATTCCGCCCCGCCTCACGCCCCGGACTCCCGAACTCCCCGAACTCCCCGAACAGCAGGACTCCACCACTCCCACCCGAAGGTGTGTTCGTCATGCGCGCTTCGTCCGTCCCGCAGCCCGAACCCGCACAGGAGAACGCGCCCCGGCGCCGTACCGTGCTCGCCGGTGCGGCCGCGGTGACAGCCGCCGCCGCGCTGCCCCTGGCCGCCCCGGCCGTGGCGGCCGCGCGGCCCAGGAAGTCCCAGCCGCACCGGTGGCGTACGGCGGCGATCGGCGGGACCGGTTTCGTCACGGGCATCCTGTTCCACCCGGCCGTCCGGGGCCTGGCCTACGCCCGTACGGACATCGGCGGCGCCTACCGGTGGGACGACGGCCGGGCGCGCTGGACGGCGCTGACCGACCACCTCGGATGGGACGACTGGAATCTGCTGGGTGTCGAGGCCATGGCCGTCGATCCGGCCCACCCGGACCGGCTGTATCTGGCGCTCGGCACCTACGCACAGTCGTGGGCAGGTCCGGGCGCGGTGCTCAGATCCGAGGACCGGGGTGCCAGCTGGGTGCGTACGGACCTGACGGTACGGCTGGGAGCCAACGAGGACGGCCGGGGCGCGGGCGAACGGCTCCTGGTGGACCCGCGTGACAGCGAGACCCTCTGGCTCGGCACGCGGCACGACGGGCTGCTGCGCTCCACGGACCGCGGGGCGACCTGGGCCGCCGACACCTCGTTCCCGGCGGCCGCGTCGGCGAGCGGCCAGGGCGTCACGCTGCTGGTGGCGGCGGGCCGCACGGTGTACGCGGGCTGGGGTGACGGGGGGACGGCCCTGTACCGCACGGCCGCCGCCGGCGGCTGGGAGCCCGTTCCCGGTCAGCCGCCCGCCGGCGCGGCCTCGTCGAAGGTGCCGATCCGTGCCGCGTACGACGCCGGGACCCGGGCGCTGTACGTGAGTTACGCGAACGGCCCCGGGCCCAACAACCAGACGGACGGCTCGGTGCACCGGCTCGACACGGTCACCGGCACGTGGATGGACGTCACCCCGGTCGCGCCGGCCGCCGCAGACGCGTTCGGCTACGGCGGGGTCGCGGTCGACGCCACCCGCCCCGGCACGGTCGTCGTCTCCACGAACAACCGCTGGGGACCGGTGGACACCCTGTTCCGCTCCACGGACGGCGGTGCGAGCTGGACCTCGCTCAAGGACTCGGCGGTCCTCGACGCTTCGGAGACGCCCTATCTGAAGTGGGGTGGTGAGACCCCGAAGTTCGGCTGGTGGATCCAGGCCGTGGCCGTCGATCCGTTCGACTCCGCGCACCTCGTGTACGGCACCGGGGCGACGATCTTCGGGACGCGCGACCTGGTGCACTGGGCGCCGGAGATCCGAGGCCTGGAGGAGTCGGCGGTGCGGCAGCTGATCGCACCTCCGTCGGGCGCCCGGCTGCTGAGCGGGCTCGGTGACATCGGTGTGATGTACCACGACTCCCTCACCGCCTCCCCCTCGCTGGGCATGGCGTCGAATCCGGTCTTCGGGACGGCGACGGGACTCGCCCTGGCCGCGCTCGAACCCTCGTACGTCGTGAGGACGGGCTGGCCGTCCGGCTCGGGCGCCGCAGGAGCGTACTCGCACGACGGGGGCGCGAGCTGGCAGCCGTTCGCCTCCCAGCCCGCGATCGCCGGCTCCGCTCCCGGACCGGTGGCGGTGTCCGCCGACGGGGCCACGCTCCTTTGGTCCTTCGTCCACTGGGACGGCACGAAGTACGCCGCGCACCGCTCCGCGGACGGTGGCGCCACCTGGGCCGAGATCTCCACGTTCCCCAAGGGCGGCGCCCCGGTCGCCGACCCGCTGGACCCCGCCCGCTTCTACGTCTACGACACGGACACCGGCACCGTGTTCGTCTCCGCGGACAAGGGCGTCACCTTCACCCGGGGCGCCTCCGGGCTCCCCTCCGGCGATGTGCAGTTCCGCATCGCCGCCGCGCCCGGCCGCTCCGGCGACCTGTGGCTGTCGGCCAAGGACAACGGGCTGCTGCGCTCGACCGACGGTGGGCTGACGTTCACCGCGGTGGCCGGCTGCCAGGCCTCGCACGCCCTCGGCTTCGGCAGGGCCGCCGCCGGGACGAAGCGGCGGGGCCGCTCCCCCTACCCCGCGGTCTTCCAGACCGGACGGGTGTCCGCCACGCACGACGGTGTCGCCGTGCTCCGCTCGGACGACGCGGGCGGGACCTGGGTCCGCATCAACGACGACTCGCACCAGTGGGGGTGGACCGGTGAGGTCATCACCGGTGACCCCCGCATCCACGGCCGCGTCTACCTGGGCACGAACGGCCGCGGCATCCAGTACGCAGACCCCGAATGAGGAACGAGAAGTCCATGCCGTCCCTGCACGACGCCACCCGTGGCCGCATCCTCTTCGGAGGCGACTACAACCCCGAGCAGTGGCCCGAGGAGGTGTGGGCCGACGACGCCCGGCTGATGAAGGAGGCCGGGGTCAACTCCGTCACCGTCGGTGTGTTCTCCTGGGCAAAAGTCGAACCTCGCCCCGGCGCACGGGAGTTCGGCTGGCTGGACCGGCTGATGGACCTGATGCACGCGCACGGCATCGGTGTCGTGCTCGCCACCCCGACGGCGTCGCCGCCGCCGTGGATGGGCGCACTGCACCCGGAGACCCTGCCGCGCGCCGAGGACGGCACGCTGGTCTCGTACGGCTCGCGGCAGCACTTCTGCCCGAGCTCGCCGGTCTACCGCCGCTACGCCGCCGCGATCACCGAGGACCTCGCGGCACGGTACGCGGACCATCCGGCGCTCACCGTGTGGCACATCAACAACGAGTACTGCACGCACTGCTGGTGCGACGAGACGGCTGCCCACTTCCGCCGCTGGCTGGCCGCCCGCCACCCCGGCCTCGACGCGCTCAACGAGGCGTGGGGGACGGCCTTCTGGAGCCAGCGCTACGACAGCTGGGCGGAGATCCTGCCGCCCCGCCGCGCCCAGTACATGAGGAACCCGGCGCAGGTCCTGGACTTCAAGCGGTTCACCTCCGACGCCCTGATGGAGTGCTACATCGCCGAGCGGGACATCGTCGCCCGGCACACCCCGCACATCCCTGTGACGACCAACTTCATGCCGCTGTGGTCGGGCCAGGACGCCTGGGCGTGGGCGGAGCAGGAGGACGTCGTCTCCGTCGACATCTATCCGGACCCGCAGGACCCGCAGGGCGGCCAGTACAACGCCATGCTCGCCGACATGACGCGCTCGCAGGCCGCGGGCCCGTGGATGCTGATGGAGCAGGCGGCGGGCCCGGTCAACTGGCGCGGGGTCAACCACCCCAAGCCCGCGGGCCTCAACCGGCTCTGGTCGCTGCAGGCGGTGGCCCGGGGCGCGGATGCCGTCTGCTACTTCCAGTGGCGGCAGTCCCGGCAGGGGTCGGAGAAGTTCCACTCCGGGATGCTCACCCACGCGGGCGAACAGGGGCGCGTTTTCCGGGAGATCAAGCAGCTCGGAGCCGAACTCGCCCTGATCGGCGGCGAGGTGAGCGGCACAGCGGTACCGGCCGGGGTCGCGGTCCTGCACGACTGGGACGCGTGGTGGGCGAGCGCCCAGGAGGGCCGGCCGTCCTCGCTCGTGTCGTACCCGGATGTGGTGCAGGCATGGCACCGGGCACTGTGGGAGAACGGGACCAGGACGGAGTTCGCCCGCCCCGAGGCGAACCTGACCGCCTACCGCATGGTCGTCGTCCCGCAGCTCTACCTGCTGAGCGACGCGGCGATCGACAACCTCGTCTCCTACGTGCGGGGCGGCGGCACCCTCGTCTGCGGGTTCTTCACCGGAATCGCGGACGCCGACGACCGGATCAGGCCGGACGGCATGGACAGCCGGCTGCGCGAGCTGCTCGGGATCCGTACGGTGCACGAGTGGTGGCCGCTGGACGCGGGCGCATCGGTCGAGTGCGACGGCTTCAGCGGCAGCCTGTGGTCGGAGGAGCTGGAGTCCGACGGCAGGGCGGAGACGGTCTCCGCCTACCGGGGCGGCGAACTGGACGGGTTGCCCGCGGTGCTCCGCAAGGGCACGGCCTGGTACGTGTCCACGCTGCCCGAGCCGGAGGCCCTGCGCGAACTGCTGGGCCGGGTAGCGGCCAAGTCGGGCGCACGCCCCGTGCTCGAGGGACTGCCGGCGGGGGTGGAGGCGGTGCGCCGCGGCTCCCTGCTCTTCCTGCTCCACCACGGCCGGTCCACGGTGACGGTCATGGTTCCGGGCCGGCACACCGATCTCCTCACGGGTACCGAGACCGACGGCAAGGTGGAACTGGGCCGGTACGGCGTGGCCGTCCTCAGAGACGCCTCCGCATGATCGACGGTACGTGGGAGCCGCGCCCCGCCACCCGCTGGGAGGACGCCTTCCTCAGCGGCAACGGCCATCACGGGGCCATGGTGTACGGCGATCCGGCGGACGACCGGGTCATCGTCAACCACCACACCCTGGTCCGGCCGAACGGCAGCGAGGGGGTACGGCCACCCGAGCTCGCGGACCGGCTCGGCCGCCTCCAGGACGCCCTGCTCTCCGGGGACACCACGGCGGCCGAGGAGTTCGGCGCGGGGCGTCCGCTGGCGTGGGTGCAGCCCTTCCATCCCGCGTTCCAGACCCGCGTCCGCCGGAGCCGCGGGCTGCACGAGGCGGTCGCCGGCTACCGGCGCGAGGTCGACTTCACGACGGGCGAGGTCAGCGCTTCCTACGAGGCCTGGCGCAGCCGTGTCTTCGTGTCGCGGGCCGACGACGTGATCGTCCAGCACATCACGGATCTCGGGCTGACCGCCGACCTGGTCCTGGACCACGGTCTGCCGGGCGCTCCGGCGCACCTGGCGGTCGGCCGCTCGACCGTGCTGACCCCGGACGGCGCCAAGATGGCGTTGCGGGTCGGCTATCCGGGCAGTGACCTCACCTACACGGGGGTCACCGTCGCCACGGTGGACGGCGGCAAGGTGTCCGTCGCGGGCGAAGGCATCCGGGTCGAAGGGGCGCGGAGCCTCACCCTGGCGACCCGGGTCCGGCGCGGGGTCGGCCACCTCGACCTCGGCGCCCTGTGGGCGGCTCTGCCCGACGGGGACTACGCCACCCTGCTCGGCCGCCATCAGCCGCTGCACCGCGAGGCGTTCGGGCGCACGACGCTGACGTTGCGGGACGCGGTCCAGGACCGCGAGCTACCGGGCAGCGAGCTGCTCGGCAGCCCTCGGAGTCCGGCGCTCCTGGAGCTCCTCTTCGCGGCGGGCCGCTACCATCTGCTCTCCTCCTCGGGGCTGCTGCCGCCCCGGCTGACCGGGCTGTGGACCGGCGACTGGGACACCGCGTGGTCCGGGGCGTTCACCACGAACGCCAACCTCAACCTCCAGATCGCCTCGGCCGCCACGGCGGACCTGCCGAAGGTCACCGAGGCCCATGCCGCGCTGGTGCACGGTCAGTTGGGACACTGGCAGGACAACGCGCGTGCGATCTTCGGCGCCCGGGGCATCGTCGCCCCGTCCCACACGGACGGCGAGTCGGGCCACACCCGGCATTACCAGCGCGCCTATCCGCTGCATCTGTGGACGGCGGGAGCGGACTGGCTGCTGCAGCCGCTGCTCGAACACGCCGAGGTGACGAGCGGCGCGACGGATGCCCGCCTGACCGCCGCGCTCGTCGAAGCGGCGCTGTTCTACGAGGACTTCCTCACCCGCGAGGACCCGGACGGCCGCATCGCGATCGTGCCGTCCTACTCCCCGGAGAACCGTCCGGCGAACGCGAGTTGGGGCACCGTCAACGCCACCATGGACATCGCCGCGGCCCGCCACGCCCTGACCACGGCCGCCGATCGAGCCTCCGGCCATCCCTCCGCGGGCCGCTGGCGGGAGCTCGCGGCCCGGCTCCCCGACTATCTGGTGAACAAGGACGGTGCGCTCGCCGAGTGGGCGTGGCCGGGGCTGGAGGAGACGTACGATCACCGTCACCTCAGCCATCTCTACCCCGTGTGGCCGCTGGACGAGATCAACCCGTACGACACACCGCGACAGGCGGCCGCCGCGCACCGCGCCCTGGAACTGCGGGGCTCGGAGAACGACTCGGCCCACGGCCATCTCCACCATGCGCTGATCGCGGCACGGCTCCGGGACCCGTCCCGGGTGTCCGCCGCCCTGGACGCGGTACTGGCGGGCGACTTCTTCCACGACTCGCTGATGAGCGCGCACTATCCGGCGCGCAACGTCTACAACGCGGATGCGGCGCATGCGCTGCCGGCCGCCGTCATCGAGTCGCTCGTCCAGTCGACGCCCGCCCGCCTGGTCCTTCTTCCCGCCGTTCCCGGGATCTGCCCCGCCGGCGAACTGCGCGGCATCCGCACCCGGTTCGGCGCGGGGCTCGACCTCAGCTGGTCCGACCGGGGCGCGACGGCGGTCCTGCACCCGACCCGCGAGGCCCGTGTCGACGTACGCCCGGGAGACGGGCTCGTACTCGTCGAGACCGGCGCGGACAACCCCGAGGCTCCGCTGGTCCTCACGGCCGGCGTGGACCGCGTCCTCACCCTGAGACCGCGGTAGCGATTCCCCCCACCCATGGAAGGGACACCATGGCACAACGACGCACCCTGACCAGGCTCCTGCTGGCCCCCGCGACTGCGGCGGCCGCCCTGATCGGCTTCGCAGCGGCACCTGCTCACGCCGTGATCTGGTCCTCGTCGGACCAGTGGGGCAACTACACCACGTCCGACGGCTACATCCTCTACAACAACATCTGGGGCTCCGGCGCGGGCGCACAGACGGTCTGGGCCAACTCCTCGAGCAACTGGGGCGTCTGGGCCGACCACCCGAACACCGGCGGCATCAAGTCGTACCCCAACGCCAAGAAGATCGTGAACAAGCCGATCACGTCGCTCTCGTCGCTGACGAGCAACTACAACGTCACGGTCCCGTCCTCCGGCGCCTACAACACGTCGTACGACATCTGGGACACGGACTACGACTACGAAGTGATGCTCTGGGTCAACTACAACGGTGCGGTCGGCCCGCTCGGCACCCCGCAGGGCAATGTGACCCTGGGCGGCCACACCTGGGCCGTGTACAAGGGCGACAACGGCGCCAACCAGGTCTTCTCGTTCCTGCGGACCTCGGACTCCTCCTCAGGCACCGTGAACATCCTGCCGATCCTGAAGTGGATCAAGGACACCAAGGGCTGGTGGGGCAACGAGACCATCGGTGACGTCCAGTTCGGCTACGAGATCACCTCGTCGCCGGGCGGTCTCGACTTCGTGACGAACGGATTCGGCGTCTCCTCCAGCTGATCCTGATCCGAACGGGCCAAGGAGCCGGTCCCCTCGCGGGGGCCGGCTCCGGCTCCGCTACTCCCCCGTGCGGGCCAGCCATCGGGCCGTCTCCGCCCAGCGTTCGGGCATGCCCGCCTCCAGCACCGCCGCGAAGCGCTCGGGGCGGGCGAGCAGGCGTCTGTCGCGCGGATGCAGTTCCGTGTGCGCGAGCAGCCAGCCCGCCAGCGCGTGCCGGTCGGGCGGTCCGGCTCCGGTCAGCTGTCGGGCGTACGCGTCGCTCGCGGCCTCCGCGTCTCCCGCGGTCAGCAGCTCATCGGCCGTCGGCACGGCCCCGTGACCGGGTTCGCGCCGCATGTACAGCCGGCCGCGGTCGTCCTGCCAGTACCCGCTGCCCGCGTCGGGGGCGACCAGCGGGTCACCTCCCGGCACCGGATCGGCGCCCGAGCGCAACGCCTTGACGAGGGTGTCCCGTTCACCGTCCCCGCAGCGCAGGTTGCGCAGCCGCCACTCCACCCGGTGGCTGACCGCCGCGGCCCGGGCCCTGACCTCGGTCGCGGGCTCCAGCGGTTCTCTCAGCCAGCCGTCGACCGTCTCGGACAGCCGGGTGACCAGTCGCCGCCCGGGACCCGTGAGCTGTCCGCGCGTGGCCAGGGTGCGGAGCACCATACGGGTCTGCAGGCGGCGCAGCGCGAACAGGAACGGTGCCCGTCCGTCCGGGTCGGCGTCCGTGTCCCCGATCCGGTCACGCCAGAAGCCGGTGACGCCGACGAAGGCGTAGGCGCCGTGCAGGAGGCCGGGCAGATGGCGTGGATCGGCGCGCCAGGGCGCGTAGTAGAGCTCGGAGCGGTCGTCCTCCATCAGCGGGAAGAGGTGGAGCAGCGCCCCCAGTTTGCTGTGCTGGAATTCGTGGACGAGGGTTTCCGCCAGGGAGAGACCGTCCTCGGGGCGGGCCATCACCATGGAGGCGAAGGCGTCACCCGTCGAGGCGCTGAGCCCGGCAGCCGGCACCGGGAGCCCGGCCGCACCGTCCTGGGCGCGCCAGGGGACGATCCGGCTGACTTCCTCGGGCCGCAGCCCGCCGGGACCCGTGCCGCCGCGCCGCAGGATGGCCACGGCGTCGTGGAACAAGCCCTGCCAGGCCCGTAGTTCCGCGGGGTCGAGACGGCCGGGGGCGATCGGCTCGTCCAGATCGCGGTACGGGTCGAGGTCGTCGAGCTGTACGGCGCGGGCTCCGGGCCCGGCGGTCAGTCTGTGCACGGGCAGCCACTGTGCCGATTCCGGATCCGTGAGGGGGTGTACGACGACGTCGGGCCCGTTGCGGGTGGCGACCGTGAGCGATCCGCCGGACACCACGGTCCGCACGGCGTGGAAGTCGTCGCCGTCCGGACCCGGCAGGCGTACCAGGCCGAGTGCGGGCAGGCTGACGGTCCGCCCCCGGGCGGGCAGGAGCAACTCGGTGTCCGTGCCGGCGTGAACGGCTGCCGTCGCGGCCACGACCGCGATCTGCCCGGCGTCGGCCCACAGCGGCGGCCCGGACGCCGTTCCGTGCAGCCGGCGCAGCGTGTGGGCGAGCCAGCTGCCGACCTGTGGGCTCAGCAGCAGCTCCTCGACCGGTTCGGGAGCCTGTTCGGCGGCGGCCTCCAGGGTGGGCCAGACCGCCCCCGCGTCCAGCGGGGCAAGGATGCCGGGATCCGCGTCGAACAGGTCGAGGAGCTCACGCAGCAGCAGCAGGCGGCGGGTCCGTTCGCCCTGGACCAGGAACGCGATGGCCTCCGGCGAACCGCCCCCTGCGGCGATCTCGTCGAACAACGGGCCCGGCATACGGATCGGGGCGTACACATCGCTCCCTGTCGTGGACGGATGGTGCGCGGACGGGCTCTATTCGGCCCGCCCTGGTTCCGATCCGCCCATCGCGTTGCTGCGCGCGCGGCGGATTTCCGCGAGCAGTCGTGGCCCCATGTCGGGGTCCGGGACCAGTCGCAGATCGGCGACGCGCACGGAGGTCAGATCCATGAGGTCCGACTCGAGGTGATCGGGTGTGCCGTCGGCGGGTACCGGCTGGTACAAGGCGCGCTCCCCCTTCGCGAGCGGCGGCACAGGATGCCACCGTTTACTCCATCATGATGATTGAGACCCCTTCCCGAAACCCGTGTGATCACGCCAGCCGATCACATTCCGGGCCCGGGTCCTGCCACGAAGTCCTGTACCGACGACTTCAGTTCGGCGGCCCGGCCTGGTTCGTCGTCCAGCAGGGTCACCGCGTCGTACAGCTCCCACAGCCGGTCCGGCTGCGCCCTGAGTGTGCGTACGATCCCGATCACATCCGTGCGCGGCATCGGGTGCCTCGGCATCCGCGCGACGACCTTCGCGGGCAACTCGTTGACCAGTGCCTGGCGTTCGTCACGGTCGCTCATCAGCGGATACGCCAGCAGGGCCTCGATCAGCCGGGCCAGCAGCCGGCCCGCCGATGTGGCTCCGGGGCCGGACGCGGACGGCAGGACGCCCGGCACGGTCTCGGTCCGTTCCGGTCGGATCATGTGGATGCCGGGGAGCTGATCGGTGCCGCCCGCCGCGCGGAGAGCGTTCATCCGCACCTGTACGGCCTCGAAGAGCGCTTCAGGATCCGGCAGCGGATCGGCGGGCAGCTCGTCCAGAACGATGTCCGAGAACACGCCGAGCCGGCGCACCGGATCGTTGGCCGCCCGCTGCCCCCGGCCGGTCGCGAACATCAGGATCTGCTCGTGCGCCTCGACCCGCTGCCCGGTGGGCAGCCGCTCGCTGGGCAGCGAGTGGGGGAAGTGGTGCCGTTCGTCGAAGGTCCGGCATGCGTCGATCATCCACATCTGCCGCCCGAATCCCGTCACCGCGTCGCTCCTGAGCACACCGCGGGCGGACTCGGCGTCGATGTTGCGCCGGTCGGCCACGGTGGCGTCGGCGCAGTAGAGGCGCAGGTGCTCGTCCGTGTCCAGGACACCGTGTCCGCCCCACCACACCCACAGCGCGTCACCGCTTCGGGCGGGGATGTCGGTGACGAACGCGCGTCGCAGGGTGTCGTGGTCGGCCGGCCGGTACCGGACTTCCGGCTCCGTGCCGGGCAGCGGTGCGAGATGGAGCAGGATGTTGGCATCCGGAACACCGCGGGCCAGCAGCCAGTCGCGGAAGCGCAGGGCGTCCCTCACCGGACCGGGGAGGTTCCAGTCCGCTCCGGCCGCATACTTTTCGATTCCGATGACCAGGGCGACGATCCGCTCCGGTTCCACAGGCCTCCGGGTCACGGCAGGCGCTCCCCGATGGCGCGGTAGACGGCCGGATCGGTCCAGTAGGCACTGTGCGCCACGGGGAAGGGCTGACGACTGTCGGTGGCTATGTCGTGGGCACGGCCGGCGAAGAGCGGCTCCGCCGCGTACCCGAGCAGATCGCGCCGGTCGTAGAGGTTCAGCCACGGCGGGACGTGGCCGGGGAGCGGATCCGGGTGGGCGAGCGCGGGCAGCGCGCCGGTCTCGTACAGGAAGGGGCCTTGCGAGCCGACGGTGACCAGCAGCTCGACGCCGGGCAGGGGACCCGACACCAGGGTGTCGAGGCAGATGATGCCGCCGAGACTGTGTCCGAGCAGGACCACGGGCGGCTCCAGCGGGGCGACGAGCTCGCGCAGACCCTGGCGCATGTCCTCGCCGCGGGCCAGGTACTTGAGGATGTCACCGGCAGCCGGGTGCGCCGCGTCCGTGAGAGCGCGGCGGCGCCGCACCGCGTAGCGGGAGCCGAGGCGTACGAGCGGCTTCCCCGCCATCCGCAGCAGCGGGCCGCGCCCGGTGCCCTCCGGAGCCGCGCCCAGGCGCCCGGCGAGGGCCCCGACTGCAGCGTCCCGGGCGTCTCCGCCGCCCTGCACGGGGCTGTCCTCCTCGACGGCCCCGGCGATGACGGTGGCGGCCAGCGCCCGCGCCAGCACCCAGGCCAGCGTGTCCGGGTCCAGTGCCTCGGCTGCGGGCGCGAGCAGGGGGTCGCGCGCGAGCCGGGCCGCCGCCTGCGGGAGTCCTGGGCCGAGCAGGTCGGCCAGGGGTTCGCCGTGCGCCGCCACGTCACGCAGGAGGGCTCTGGGCCGCTCGTCCGGAAAGGCCGCGCCCGGCGCCGTGACGCGCACGGTGGCTCCGGCCGCCGCCGTGGCGAGTTCGGCGGTCGGGTCGTCGTACAGCCGGGCCCACTCCTCCACCTCGTCACCCTGCTCGTCGGGGTGCCCGGCGCTCCGGCCCGTACCGCTGCCGGGGCCCTCCGGGATGCTCGCGCCGCCCGCGGCGAGCCGGGCGCCGTACCGCTCGCCCCAGCGGTAAGCGACCAGACGGGCGTCAGGGGCTGTTGCCGCCAGCCCCGATGCGACCTGTTCGAGCAGTGTGGTGAGGTGTGGTTCGCGCACACCTGTGCCGTGTGTGAAGACCACCGTGGTCATGTGTCCGCCCCCGTTGCCGTGTTACCGCCGTCCCGGCCCGCCGCCCTCCCGGGCGATGGACCGGACCGACGGCCCTCTCTCAGCCGCGCTGCCGCCTCACATCGGCAGCGGCGTGATGTCGCATTCGATGCGCTGGTGCAGTCTGGCGGCCGTGTGCCAGGGGTGGTTGTCCCCGAGGACACGTGAAAGACCTGCGATCGCAGCCGAGTTGAGCCGGTCGGCTTCCGCCGACTCCCCGAGACCGCGGTGGTCCAGGGCAAGGTTGGCCGTGCAGGCGAGCGTCAGCGGGTGGTCGGCGCCCGCAGCCTCGGTGAGCGTCGGGAGAACGACCTGGTCGGCGGCCTTCGCCTGCGCGAAGTCGAGCCGCGCGTAGTGGTCGTTGGCCCGGCACAGCGCGGCCGTGAGGGTGCTGACATGGGTCCTGCCGAGTGTGCTCTCCAGGAACTGCACCGCCTGGACGTCCAGGGCTTCGGCCCTGTCGACGTCCCCCTGAGCCCGCAGTGTCGCCGCCAGATTCACCTTGACGAACTGCGTGTAGGGGTGCTGCTCCCCTAGGACCTTGCGGTAGGCGGCGAGCGCCTGCTCACCGAGCTCGCGGGAGCCCGTGAGGTCGCCGTTCAGCCGCCGTTCCACCAGGGCGTGGACGGCGGCGCCCATGGCATCCGTGTTGTTGAGGCCGTAGCGGGTGGTGAACCGTTCGAGGATCTGCTCCGCGAGCGCGGAGCCGCCCTCGACCACACCGGCCCTGCGCCGGCACACGGCAAGGTTGAGGGAGGCGCGGAGGGTGGCGGCATTCGTCTCGCCGAAGTGGGTCACATAGGAGAGGTAGGTGGACTCCTGCAGCTCACGCGCACCGAGATAGTCACCGGCCTCGCGTACATCGATGGCCAGCCCGTTCAAGGTATTGAGAGTGAGCCCGCTCGCCGGGCCGTACAGCAGCTCGCGCTGGCGTACCGTCTCCTCGTCGATCTCCCGCGCACCGGCGAAGCGGCCGTTCAGCCGCAGCGCGACGCAGAAGTCGTGCGCCGCACTCAACGTGGTGGGGTCCTCGGGGCCGAACAGATCGCTGGCCCGGGTGAACGCCTCCTCCGCGAGTTCACGCGCCTGCTCGAACTCTCCCCGGTGCCGTAGCGCTCCCGCCATCTGCCACATGGAGTCGATGAGTTCCTCGTCCGGGATCTGCGCACCGCGCGAGATCGCCAGAGCCCGCTCGTTGTGCACGACCGCCTCGTCGGGCCGTCCCAGGAGCCTCAGGTAGAAGCCGAGGAGCTTGGTGATCCTGATGACGTGCAGATCCTCGTCCCCGGAATCGGCGCGCCATGCGGACCACGCCAGCCGGGCCTGGGCCGCGCCGGACTCGTGCGCGCCCCAGTAGTAGAGGAAGAACACCATGTCGTACACCAGGTCACGGACCCAGGCATCGGAACTCGTCACCGCTCCGGAGGCGATCACGTGCGGCAGGATCGCCTGGTAGGCAGGCCACTGGTCGGCGGAAGCGGGCGCCCCGGGCTTGGCCGTGGTGAGCAGCAGGTGGGCCGCCCGCGTCATCCTCGCCCGCTCCTCGGGATCCATCCTGGCCACGATCACGTTCTGCATCAGCCGGTGCATCTGCAGGGTGGAGGTCTTGTGGTCCAGCCTGACCAGGGACAGCTTGCTGAGGTCACGCGTGGCGCGGGCGAGCAGCAGCGGGTCGCGCAGGACCGGGTCGAGTTCCGGGGTGATCTGGACGTTGCGGCCGCCCCTGAACAGATTGAGCGGGATGGGCTCCGGTGCCATGCACGCGCAGATCTCGAGGATCTGTCGTGCCGCGGGGTTGTCCTGCGAGAGGCGCCCCAGAGAGATGTCCCAGACGGCCGCGACCGGCAGCGGATAGTCGGGGGAGGGGTCGAGTTCGAGGATCTCGGGCCGGCGCTCCTCCAGCAGGCGGATGTAGTCGTTCACCGGCATACCGGTCGCGGCGTGCCAGGCGCCCGCCTGCTCGACGGCGAGCGGCAGGTCGCCCAGCGCCTCGGCGAGTCTGCCCGCGTCCTCGGCACTCATACCGCGCGCGCGGCGCTGGAGGAGTGCGACACTCTCGGCCCGGTCGAAGACGTCGACGCTGAGGGGTGTGGCGACGCGTTCCCACTCGCGGTTGCGCGAGGTGACGATGATCTTCCCCGGACCGCCGTTGGGGAAGTAGGACCGCACCGTCTCGATGTTCTCGGCGTTGTCGAAGACCAGCAGCCAGTTGTCGAAGGGTTTACCGGTACGGAGCGCCTCACGCACGGCGGGCACCGCGGCGTTCGCCTGCGGGCCCACCTCCAGGCCGAGCCTGCGCGCGAGGTCGGCCAGAGCGCCGAGGATCAGGTTCTCCTGCTCCGCGGGGATCCACCAGATGACGTTGAACTCGCCGCTGTGCCGGTACACGTACTCCACGGCGATCTGCGACTTCCCGACACCGCCCGTGCCGTGCAGCGCGTGCGGGAGGACGGCAGTGGTCTCGTCCTCCTGCAACTGCCTCTCGACCGCCGCCAGAAGACGTTCGCGCCCGGTGAAGTTGGGGTTCTTCGGCGGCACGTTGCCCATGATCTTCGGCTGGCCGGTGCGCACGAAGCGAAGCTCCGGTGCTGAGGCTCCCCCGCCCTGCTCGGCCCTCCGGGCATCCTCGTCAACGGTTACGGGTGTCTGGGGCGACACGGATCCTCCTGGTGGAACGGTCGGACGCGACCGGGGTGCGGGGGCATTGCCATTCACATCAAATGCCTCTTTATCATCTCTTGTCGCCTCCGGTACCGCGCCGCGCAGCAGTTCGTCGTTCAGGCGCACTGCCCGGCGCCTGTACGGCAGGCCTCCCAGGGCGCGCAGGACGGCCAGTTCGATGCGCAGCCACGCCTGACCGCCCTCGCGGTCCGGGAGCGCCGCCTGCGCGGGGTCGCGCAGCGCCGCCCGGAGCCGGATGCCCTGCGCCTGACTGGCCCGGGACTCCGCCAGCAGGCCGACGGCGCGGGCCAGTTGGGTTCGGTTGCTGGTGGCCAGCAGTGCTTCGCGTACTCCGTCGGCGAAGTCGGGGCCGTCCTCGTCGTCCCGGTCCCAGTCGATCAGGCCGCCCATCATGATCTCGGCCAGATGGTCGGGGCCGGACTCGGGGAAGGCCCGGTCGCGCAGCTCCTCGATGATGTCGAAGCGCATCGGTGCCACGGCCAACAGGACCGCGAGCTGCTGGGCGAGCGGACTGGCCAGCGAGATGAACCTCCGTACGGCGTCCGCCGCCGCGCGGGGTCCGTCGATCCTGGGGGTCCGAAGACCGGGCGCGGACACGCCCTTGGCCATCGCGCCGGCCAGGACGACGGGCAGGGCCCGACGCACCCCGCGCTCGCCGGTGACGAGGTCGGCCCAGGCGCGGAACGAACCGGGGCGGAGGCTGAGAACGGGTACGGCCACGGAGCCGTCGCCGCCCGTCTCGGGCAGGACGTGGCTCCGCTCGTGCACGCCGTGCGGAGGGTGGCAGATGAAGTGCCGGTTGAGTGCGCCGAACCCCGCGGCGTCGAGCCGCGCCCTGAAGGGGTAGACCGAGGACCGGTGCCGGAGGTAGGGGGGCAGCAGATGGACGAGCGCCGTGGGACCTGCCGCGGAGAGCCGTCCCATGAGCTCGTCGGCTCCGCGCTCCGCCCAGCCGGGGGCCAGTCCGTCGGTGACGACGAGGAACAACCGCGCCCCGCGGCCGTCGAGCAGCTCAGCGGGGTCGGCGTGCCGGTTGCCCGGCCAGCGCAGTACGGGAGCGCCCCCGCCGGGCAGGGACACCTCGACCGTACGGACGTCACGGAAGGCGCCGCTGTGCACGGCCTCCTCGGCCAACTGGCGTACCGTGCCGCCCCAGACGGGCATGGTGGGCGCCCGGTCCACGAGCAGCATCAGGTCGAAGGCACGCTCCTGGACCGGTTCGAGATAGGGGATCCACAGTCCGTCGGCCAGACCGTTCTCGGCGGTGCGTGCCTCGTCGAGCCGGTTCAGGTGCCGCGAGGGCACACGCCGGCCGAGCCCGCGCAGAGCCTTGGCCAGACGGAGCGGCACCGCGCGCCGTGCGGGCCGCGGGGACTTCGGGAGCTGCCCCTCCGGCCGGCCGGCCCGGGTCTCCTCGATGGTGCGCAGCTCCAGGTCACGGGCGTCGACATCGGTGGCCCCGGCGGGCACGACGTCCTGCGCGCCGGTGCCCGAAGGCGGGGCATCCACATCGGGAAGCGATTCCGGCTCGGCGGATAAGCCCTCCGGGATGGTCTCCGCGTCCCCGTGCGAGGTACGGCCCGCCCTGCGCCACGCAGCCGCCAGCCAGACACCGTCTCCGAGGTCCCGCCAGCTCGCGTCACCCTCCGTGTCATGGGTGGCGGTGCCGCTCGACGTGGCCGTCGAGTCCGGGGCGCGTTCCCGTGGCGAGCCGTTCATCAGCGGCCTTTCGAGAGGTCGCGGAGAAGCATCTCAATGAGCTTACGCCCGTCGCTGTCGGCCCGGAATCCATGAGCGGTGGTGAGTTGCACGGCGTTCAGCAGTTGATCGACCGACTGGGTGCCGCCGCCGTCCAGGCGCCTGACGAAGTCGTCCACGAGCGCCTCGATGTCTTCGGGCCGCCTGCGCAGGTGGCTGACGACGATGGAGACGAGCTGCTCGCGGCTGGGCGGGCGCATCTCCAGAGGCAGGCAGCGGCGACGGAACGCGGCCGGGAACTCGCGTTCGCCGTTGCTCGTGATCACGACGACGGGGAATTCGGAGCATTCGACGCGGCCTGACTCGATGACGGCCCGGCTGCGGGGGTCATCGGTGAAGACGGACACGTCGGCCGCACCGGCGCGCACCAGTTCCGGGATCTCGTAACTGCCGTTCTCCAGCACATGGAGCAGGTCGTTGGGCAGGTCGATATCACTCTTGTCCAGCTCGTCCACGAGCAGGACCCGCGGCCGTTCGTACGCGAGGAGCGCGGTTCCCAGAGGGCCGAGGGTCAGGAAGTCCCCGAGGTCGGGAGCGCTGCCCGCCTCTCCCGGACCGCCGTCGCCGCCCGCCCGCCAGGCGGCGATGGCCTGGGCCCGTCCGATGGCGTCGTACTCGTACAGGCCGCCGCGAAGGGTCGAGCGGCTCACGATGCTCCACGGCAGCACCCGGCCGAGGCCCAGTTCCCGAGCGATGAGATACGCGAGGGTCGACTTGCCGACACCGGGTGGCCCGGTGATCAGCAGGGGACGTCGCAGGAGGAGTGCGGCGTTGACCGCGTCGATCGCCTCGTCGCGCAGCTGAGGGCCCTCCTGCACGATACCCAGCCGGCGCAGCGCCGACTGGGCGTCGTCGGGCGGTGCGTCCTGGAGCGGGCTTCCGGAGAACACTCTCCAGGGGGGTGGCGCCGGAAGCTCGGGCAGCTCGCCCGCGGGGGGCTGCCCCGTTGCGTGGAACACCCTCCAGGAAGGCGGCGTGACAGGCTGCGCTGCCGTGTCCTGCTCGGTCATGCTGTCAACTCCTCACAGTCGACCAGGCGGTTGGGGTCGTCCCAGAAGAACGCAATGTGCTTACCCAACGACAGGCTGTCGCGACCCAGCCGCTCGGCGTCTTTACGCAACTGACTTATTCTCGCGGACAGTTGAGACGGAGGACTCGCGAGCAGCAGAGCCAGGACCTCACCCGACAGGTCGGGGCTCTCAGGTCTGCGGTCCCAGGCTGCAAGGCCCACTCCCAGTTCGATGGCGGTGATGAGTGCTTCCAGACCACGGTCGGGCAGTGCGGGAACGTCGAGTATGACCGCGGTCAGACGCGGGTTCGCCTCCAGGTCGGCACGCCAGATGTCGAGCCGGCCGCCCTGCTCACCCTGCCAGCGGTGGGCCTGGGCCGCACCGGACTCCTTGAGCTGCTTCCAACGGGCCCGCCAGCGCCCGAGTTCCTCGGTGTTGCGGTCCCTCATGCGTTCGAGGCTCCGCAGATGAATATGGTAACGAAGACCGATCGGCAGTGGGACACGAGTCCGCGTACCCAGTTCGAGCCGCGCCATGTCGAGGTTGAGGAACTCGAAGGGCAGCACGAACTCGACCTGTACGGGCGGGTTGTTCTCGTCCTTCGCGACGCCCGCCCAGCGTGACCCGCCACGGTCGATCGCTCGCCCGACAGCGGGCGCCAGAGTGTCCAGGGTCGCTCGTTCGATACGCCCGGCCACCGGCTCCCAGTAGCCCGGGGCGGGGTTGACCCAATGGCGTACGAAGACATCGGCCGAACTGTCGTCGGCGGGCTCCACCATCACGACGAGACAACGTGCCACATCCGGATCGGACACCGGCAGAGCCGCGATCGCGCGCCTGCGGTCGGCCAGGGCGTTCACGACCTCCGGGCCGGCCTCCCGGGCCCATCGGTCCGACCAGTCCCTGAGCTGTTCGCGGAGCACCGGCTGCACCTGCAGCGCCGTGATCTCGACCAGCACCAGGGCCGGTGGTAATCCGTCGGCCTGGGCGTTCCTCTCGCGCAGGTAGTCGAAGCGCTGGGAGGGCGACTGGCCGTAAGGAAGGTCGACGATGCCCAGTTCGTGGACGAGCACTGCGTGCAGACGGCCTTCGTCGGCGGTCCGCACGTCGGCGAGCAGCCGCCTGATCCGCTCCACCGCGATGTCGTCGAACTCCGCCGACAGTTCGGCCACCGCCCCGTCCGGCATGCCGATGTCCACCAGCCTGGCCAGCCCCGCCGAGTAGTCCCGGCCGGCGATGACGCTCACTCCGTCGACGAGCGCGTCGAGACCCCGGACGCGCTTCACCACGATCATGACGAGGGACAGCATCTCCACCCGCGGATTCCTCCGCAGATAGGTGATCTCCACGCCGAGCTGCTTGCTCACATAGGCGACGAAGAGTACGCACTGGTCGGGGTCGCGCACGAAGTCCAGCTCGCATAACTCATCGACCAGGGACCTGATCAGAAACGCATCGGCCTCCCCAGGCCTCTGCGGCACATGTGCCACCACCGACCAACCCCCGCCGAGCCGGATCATCATCCACAACTGATCGCGAAGTTATCACGCCGAATCTTGAGCAACCAGGTTCATTCCCAGCCCCGTTGACCCCTATTCCGCCGCAGGCCCCGCGCGTACCGCGGAGCGCCGGGAGACGGTCCATCCGAACGGGTGAGGCGACCCGGCGCCGTTCAGGCCGGAGCCGGTCCGGTACTTGCTCGGACCGTCAACTCCGGCACCAACAGCTCCACTTCGTCCGTGCCGCGGTCGGCAAGCTTGGCCACCACCTGTTCGACCGCACGGCGGCCCATCTCCTGGGCGGGAATGGCGACGGAGGTGAGACGCACGGAGGCCTGGGTGGCTACCTGCTCGGGGCAGATGGCCACGACGGACACGTCCTCCGGCACGGCGCGGCCCTGCTGCTGAAGCAGGTTGAGCAGCGGCTCGACGGCGGCCTCGTTCTGCACGATGAACCCGGTCGTGCCCGGCCGCTCGTCGAAGATCCGGCTCAGGGTGCCGGCCATCGCCGCGTACCCGCCCTCGCAGGGCCGGTGCAGGACCCTGGCCCCGGACTCCTGCGCCTTGGCCCGTATCCCGTCCACCGTCCGCTCGGCGAATCCGGTGTGCCGCTCGTAGACGGCGGCGGCTTCACCGATCACCGCGATCTCGCGGTGTCCCAGGCCCGTGAGATGTTCCACGCACAGCGCCCCGGTGGCCTCGAAGTCGAGGTCCACGCACGTCAGTCCGGTGGTGTCGGCGGGCAAGCCGATGAGGACGGCGGCCCTCCCGGACTCCCGCAGCAACGGGAGCCTCTCGTCGTGGAGTTCGACGTCCATCAGGATCATCGCGTCCGCGAGCGAACTCCCCGCGATCCGCCGGACGGCGGCGGGCCCCTCCTCCCCGGTGAGGAGGAGGACGTCGTAGCCGTGCGTCCGTGCGGTCGTGGCGACCGCGATGGCGATCTCCATCATCACCGGCACATACATGTCGGTGCGCAACGGCACCATCAGGGCGATGATGTTGGACCGGCTGCTGGCGAGGGCCCGCGCCCCGGCGTTGGGGTGGTAGCCGAGCTGCTGGATGCTGTGCTCCACCCGCTCCCGGGTGGAGGCGGAGATGGACCGCTTCCCACTGAGGACGTAGCTCACCGTGCTCGCGGAGACTCCGGCGTGCTGGGCGACCTCGGCAAGCGTGACCATTCAGCTCTCCATTACAGATGAGGACCGAAAGGAGACCTGGTGAAGCGCTTCGACAGCGTTCACTCCTGGTTCCCTTTACACTCTGACATGCATAGACACCGTGGAGCCTAGACTCGCTCACAGGGACTGTCCAGAGTGGCGTCGAAGCGCTTCGACCATGCGATCCCCGGCTCCGCCCAGCACACCGTGACTCAGGATGCCGACGGTGTCCACCCGGCCAGCCAGTCGGCGGTCTCCTGCTCCGCGGCCCCGGAGTCCGAGAGCTGCGGCCGGTTACTGCTCGCCGATCCTGCGCCCGGCCCGGTGTTCTTGTACTCGGCGAATCGGTCGTCCTTCCAGGAGAAGCCGCTCATGTCGGTCCACGGGGCGGACTTGATCGCGGCACTGAGCGTGGTGTTGCGGAAGGTGGCCATCGGGTCGAGGGAGGCGTCGCCGCCCGCGTGCCAGGGCCGGCCGAGGTAGAAGCTCGCCGCGGAGACGTCCCCGTTGACCGTCGAGTTGTTGATCAGGAAACCCTTGCGGTCCGCGGCGGTACTGGGCGCGGCGATGTAGCCGGCGGAACTGCCGTCCCATCGCTTCTTCAGGGTGATGACGGACTTGTCGATCACCGCGCTGGCCCGCCCGAAGATGAAGTCGACGTTGCCGACGACGTAGGAGTTGGTCATGTAGACACGGCCGAGCGTCGCCTTGGACGCAGTGTCGAGCAACAGGGTGTCCTGGTCTCCGGTGACGATGACGGAGTCGAGGAAGACCTTGTCCGCGGCGGTGCGCAGGGCGACGGCCTGCAGTCCGCTCATGTTCTGGTGCGCGGCCTCGTCGAAGTCGTTGGAGACGGTGAGGTTACGGGCCTGGAAGCCGTCCGCCTCGGCGGCGACGGTGGCACTGCCGCTCGTCCCGTAGGTGCCGGACCCGTCGGGTTTCTGCGTGCCCGAGGCGTTGTTGTAGACGATGACGGTGTCGCCGCGGCCGGATCCGCTGCCCTGGAGCGTGACGTTCTGCTTGGTGGCGGGGATCTTCACGGTCTCGCGGTAGGTACCGGGCTTGATGGAGACGATGACGCGTGCGGTGTTGCCCGCCGCAATCGCGTTCACGGCAGCCTGCACGGTGGTGTACTGGCCGGTACCGTCCTTGGCGACGGTGAGTGTGGCCGCGGCCGCCGCACCGGAGGCCGATGCGTATGCCTGTACCGGGACGACTGCGGCCAGTGCTGTCGCCGCTGCCGCCGCCACGAGGCCGGTGCGCCGTCCTCGGCGGAGCGCGGCATGTCGATTCGCTGCCATGGCTTGATCCGTTCCGTGGGGAAGAGGTGGGGTTCCGGGAGGTAGTCGCCGCCGCGCCCCGAAAGGTTGCCGCCACCCACGACCCACGGCTCGTGGCCTCACCGGATCACCGGCCGGGGCCTGGCGTGCCCCGCCTCATTGCCTGCAGAACCGAGCGTCCCGCGCCCGGACCTGTCCGCGGGGTCCCGCGGCCCGCAGCACCACATCGAGCGCACCGGCCGGATCGGCCGCGTACACGTTGCTGAACCAGGCCATGTTGGCCTCGACCACCGCCCACCGCTCGGTGTCCCGGCCGCCCGTCCCCCGCATCCGCCCGATGTCGACCACCACCCCGCTGGGCAGCGTGGCCCCGCAGGCCTCCGCCAGCCGCCGCGCGAAGTCCCGGATCCCGTTCTCGTCCGGGTGCCCCTCCAGCGGTGCGGCGTCCAGCCGGCCGAAGGTGGCGTACCGGGAGCCGGCCCGTATCTCCCCGTCGAGCAGGAAGAGTCTGAACTCCTCGGCCCAGGTCACCACTTCACTGACCTGGACCAGCGGGTCGCTGCGCGGCGAGGGCACCTGGAGCGCGCTGCCGTCCTCGTACACCGCGGCCGGGAAGCTCTTGTCGGTGGGCGGCTTCACGAAGACGGGGCTCTTCTCGCGGCGGGCCTCCGACAGCGTGACGCGCTTGATCCTGCGTCCGGTGAACGCGTACGGCAGAGCGTCCAGCCAGCCCTCGTCCGGCTCCAGGAGTGATACGCCCAGGGGCCCGGCAGCATCGGAGGCGAAGTGCGGGCCGCCGTAGTAGTGCGTGCTCCCGCTCCCCTGAAGCCGGTCCGGGATCCCGTCGCGGGGCAGGATCACGACCTCCATGCCACGGTCGCGCGCCGCTTCCGCCAGGAGCCCGGCCGTGCTGGAACGGTGCGGGGCGAGCGCCAGGAGAGGGACCATACGACCGCAGCCTAGGGCCTCCCGTGACGAAGGGACCCAGGGGTCCGGGCGGGGCCCGGACCCCTGGTCCTCAGGTTGCCGGAGTGAGTTTCCACTGCTGGCAGTTGTTGTTCAGCCACGACCACTGCCGTACGTCCGCGCCGTCGGCGGCCGAGCAGTCGGCCACATCGGCGACCTTCCCGCTCGCCCGGTTGACGATGCGCACCCAGCCGCCTGCCGCCGTGGTGACCGGGCCGAAGCGCTGGCAGGTGTTGTTCAGCCACGACCACTGGCGCAGGTCGGCGCCGTCGGCAGCGGAGCAGTCCGCCGTGTCGAGCACCTTGCCCGAAGCGACGTTGACCAGGCGGCTCGTGTCGTCGCCCTGGTCCTCGATGCGCCATTTCTGCTCTGTGCCACCGTTGCAGGTCCACTGCTGGACGTTCGCTCCGTCGGCGGTCGACGAACCGTTCACGTCCAGGCACTTTCCGGTGGCCCTGTTGACCACCGTGTACGCGGTCGGCGTGGCCGCACTCTCGCCGGAGGGCCCGGCCAGTGTGGTGCCGAGGGCGACGGGCGTGCCGAGGTTCGGTGTCCCGTCACTGTTCCAGGTGAACTTCTGGGCCCGCGCCGTCCGCCCGTTGTCGCAGCCCTCGGACGCCGAGTCGTTGGCGTGGTAGACGATCCAGCTCTCCGTGCCGTCGGGAGAGGTGAAGAAGCCGTTGTGCCCCGGCCCGTACACCCCTGCCGCGTTGTTCCGCTGGAAGACCGGGGTGGACTTCTTCGTCCAGGAGGAGGCGGAGAGCGGGTTGGATCCGGTCAGGGTGAGCTGCCCGAGCTTGTAGTCGGGGGTCCAGCAGCCGCTGGCGGAGTAGACGATGAACGTCTTTCCGCCCCGCTGCAGCACCTCGGCGCCCTCGTTCACCGTGCCGCCGGACTTCTCCCAGTCGTACGTCGGCGTGGAGATCGTCGAGAACGACCCGCTGAGCGTGTACGGGTTCGACAGCGGCGCGATCACCAGGTTCTGCGTACCGCCGCCGCTCGCACTGCCCAGCAGGTACATCGAACCGTTGAGGGTGAGCACGCTCGGGTCCAGCATCCAGGTGCTGCCGAGCTGGTTCCTGTACGTGTAGGGGCCCATCGGGTCCGTGCCCGCGCTCTCCAGCACGTGCACCCGCTGGGTGGGGTTGTAGTCGGCGATGTTCTGCCCGGCGACGAAGTAGAGGTACCAGCGGCCGCCCGAGTAGTGCAGCTCGGGCGCCCAGATGTTGCAGCAGCGCGAGGCGGCGTCGCCCTTCCAGACCTGCACGCTCGGCGCGGTCGCGAGGCCGGCGAGCGTCGGCGACTTGCGCATGGTGATGACGTCGGTCCAACTCGTCGACACCAGGTAGTAGTTGCCGTCGTGGTACGAGATCCAGGGGTCGGCCCCCTTCTGCGCCTTGACGGGATTGGTGTACGGACGCCCCTCGGCGGCCTGCGCGGAGGACGTCCCGGACGGCGCGGCCTGCGTGGAGGCCGGCTGCCCCAGTGCGAGGGCCAGCAGGAGGGCGCTCAGCAGGGTCAGTAGGCGACGGGCCATCCGCTGCTCCAGTTCAGTAGGTTGACGCCGAGCTTCGGGGTGCCGTTGTCCTGGCCGTCGTAGTAGTGGTAGACGAGCAGGTCACCGTCGGAGTCGGCGAGGATCGACTGGCCGCCGGGGCCGATGTACCGGCCGTGGGACTCCATGACGGGGGTGCCGCCGTTGCTGAGCATGTTCACGCCGTTGCGGTCGTAGTAGGGCCCGGTGACGCTCGTCGCCCGGCCCACCTTGATCTTGTACGTGGAGCTGGTGCCTGCGCAGCAGGTGTCGTACGAGGCGAAGAGGTAGTAGTAGCCGTTGCGCTTCACGATGGAGGGCGCCTCGACGGCCTTGGTTCCGGTGGGGCGGGAGGCGAGCGAGCGGCGTGCGGTGTCTCCGGCGTACTGCTTGCCGGTCGACGGGTCGACACGGATCATCTTGATCCCGGTCCACCAGGAGCCGAAGGACAGCCACCACTTGCCGTCGTCGTCCACGAAGAGGTTGGGGTCGATGGCGTTGTAGTCGCTCGACGAGTTCGAGGTGTAGACGATCCCGTAGTCGCTCCAGCTGCCCGCCTGGCCGGTGGTGGAGGCCGCGAGGCCGATCGCCGAGGTGTTCGAGCCGAAGGACGAGACGGCGTAGTACATCAGGTACTTGCCGCCGCGATAGGAGATGTCTGGTGCCCAGGGGTCCGACGCGGACGAGTAGTTCTTCCACCAGCTCGGCTTCGTCGTGAAGGCGTTGCCCGACCGGCCGAAGGCGGTGCGGTCGGTGGAGGTGCGGAGCTGGAGGCCTTCGCCGGTGGAGTAGAGCAGGTACTGGCCGGACGTGCTCCGGATCATGGAGGGGTCGTGGACGACGATGTCGCCGTTGACGACACCGGGGTTGGGGTACGCGGACGCGCTGGTCGGAACGAGCGCCAGCAGGAGTGCGGCGGGGAGGGCGGCGAGGGTCCTTCGCGGAATTCTTCTCGGAATGCGGCTCATCAGGAGACCTTCTTCGGTCGTGTCGGGGTACCCGGCAGTCGTCACCGAGGGGACAGGAGGTTGCCATGCGCATGACATTCACTTGTTCGACTGATCGAACGGCGCCCGTAACTTCGGACGGGCGATCAGGACGGGACCGTAGAATCGAACACGTCTTGCGTCAACGGATTGAGCACGTATTCAACGAAAACCCGGACCCTGTCCGGTATCGCGAACGGACCGGCCCGCCCTCATCGGGCGGTACCGGCCGAACGCGACTGTTCCTGGGGCCTGTTGACTACAGCCCGTAGGTGAAGTTCCCGCGGCCCGTGTGCTGCGGATCGGGTGCGGTGGTCCCGCACAGCGGACCGCCCTCGGTTCCGACGTTCACGAGGCCGGTCGCCTCACCGTCGAGGCCGACGAACCGCAGCGCGTGCCAGCGGGGCAGCCAGTACACGCGCCCGCGGTGGTCCGTGAGCAACTCCCGCAGGTCGGCGGGGGCGTGCATCCATACCTCGGGGAGGCCGCCGGGGTGTTCGAAGGCCGCGCGCAGCACCAGCCAGCCGTCGTCGCGGACATCGCCCGCGGTCAGCAGGAGTTCCACCGCCTGGCCGGGTTCCTGTACGCACTTCTTGGCGTGGATCCAGTGCACGTGGTGGCCGGGCGCGTACCGCGAGCAGGCGTCGTGGTGAATGAGGTGAGGGAGCATGGCTGTCGTCGCCTTCCGGGGTCCTGGACCCCGGGGGCCCGTCCCCGGTGGTCCGCTGTTCCCCGCACGGTGCCGCGCGGGGCGGGTCGTCACCCGGAGCACCCGCAGCGGAGCGGGGTGCCGTCCAGCGAGCCGGGGCTTTCCACTGGAACTCATGACCCGTCAAAAGCGTAACAGGAGCCGGGAGGACGCCGGGGGCCGCGCGCAACCCCCGCGTACGGGCGCGACGCCTCCCCGCCCGTACGCTTCCGGCTCCCCTGCGCAGGTCCTCCTCGTCGAAGCCGCCTCAGCCGTGCAGCAGGACGGGGAAGGCCTCCATGTCGTTCTGCGTCATCACCGGAAGCTTGCGGATCTCGTCGTCCGGTATCGCGAGCTTGAGCGCGGGGAAGCGCGCGAAGAGGGCGGGGAGTGCGATGCCGGCCTCCACCCGTGACAGTGCCGCACCGGGGCAGATGTGGGGGCCGTGACCGAAGGTCATGTGCCGGATCGGTGTCGGACGGGTGATGTCGAAGGAATCGGCGTCCTCGCCGTGCTGTTCGGCGTCGCGTCCGATGACCCGGTAGGAGATGACGACGCCCTCCCCCGCGGCGATCACCTGGTCACCGACCTGGATGTCCTCGGTGGCGAAACGCATCAGCAGGTGTGTGGTGGGCGTGTCCCAGCGCAGCGTCTCCTCGACCACCGTCTCCCACGGGATCTCCCCGTCGAGCACCTTCTGCAGCTGGTCGGGGTGGGCGAGCAGGGCGCGTACCGCGTTGAGGATGAGGCCGATCGTGGTCTCGTGCCCGGCGGCCACCATGGCCTTGAGGTTGCCGACGACCTCCTCCTCGGTGAGGGGCTCGCCGCCCTCGTCGGCCAGGATCAGGGCGCTGGTGAGGTCGTCGGTGGCCCGCGCCGTCTTCTCGCGTACGAGGTCGGTGTAGAAGACGTCCAGTTCCTGCAGCAGCGCCAGGCGCTCCTCCTGCGGGGTGAGCATGGAGAAGAAGGCCTTGTACTGCTTCGTCAGCATCGGGAACTGATCCTCGTCCACCCCCATCAGCAGCCCGACGACCCGCATCGGCAGCGGCTGGGCGAAGACGGCCTTGAGGTCGACGACACCTTCCTTGCCCTGCTCGGCGAGCGAGTCGAGGAGCTCCTCGGTGAACTTCTCGATGGCGGGGCGGACCGCCTCGAGCCGGCGCGGCGTGAGTGCCTGGGAGGTCTTGGTCCGCAGCCGCCGGTGCTCGCCGCCGTCGACCGTGAACATGGAGCGTCCGGCATCGATCATTCCGATCAGCGGCCAGGCATGGGTGACCTCACCGCTCCTCCACAGCCCCCAGGCGTCCAGGTCCTTCACCAGCCGTGGGTCGACGAGCAGTTGACGTGCTTCGGCGTGCCGTGTGACGGTCCACGCGGGGACCCCCAACAGCTCGATGCGCGCGAGCGGGCCCGCCTGGCGCAGCTGCTCGGTCTCACCGTCGAGGTTCTGGACCATGGGGTCGATGACCACGGTCGCGTGAGGGCAGTTCACAGCAGATCTCCTGTCGTACGTACGGGAGCGAACCGGACGGGGAGCGCGTTCATCCCGCGCAGGAAGGCGGACGGCCGCCGGACGAGGTCCTTTTCGGGGACGGCGAGTGCGAGGTCGGGCAGCCGGTCGAGGATGACCTCGATCCCGGTACGGGCGATGGTCTCGGCAATCTCCTGCGCGGGGAAGGGGCAGCGGTACTCACCGTGGCTGAAGGCCAGGTGCGCACTGTTGCTGCTGTGCCTCGTGGCACCGTCGGACTCCAGGTCCTGGCGCACGAGGGGGTCGGTGTTGGCCGCCCCCAGGCCGAGCAGCAGCATGTCCCCCGCGCGGATCGTCCGTCCGCCGAGCTGGGTGTCGCGGACCGCCCACCGGCCGGCGAGGATCTGCGTCGGGCTCTCCTCCCAGAGGACCTCGTTCATGGCGTCGCCGATGCTGCGACGTCCGCCGGAGAGCGAGTCGGCGAACTGGTCCTCGGTGAGCATCAGCCGCAGGGAGTTGCCGATCCAGTCGGCGGTGGTCAGATGGCCGGCGGCGGTGATGGCCATGAGGTCGAGCGCGTACTCCTGATCGGTGAACGGCTCCGGGTTCGCGAGCATCCGGGAGGTGACGTCGTCCCCGGGGGTGTCCCGCTTGACCGCCACGAGCCGCTGCATGTGCTCGGCGAACCGCCCGTACGCCTTCTGCGCGTCGGGGCCCCCGTCGGCGAGGTCCTTCAGGACCCGGGCGATGTCCGCTCCTTCGGCATCGGGGAAGCCGACGAGCCGGGCGAGGACGAGAACGGGCAGCGGTTCGGCGAACTCGGCCACGAGATCGGCCGTGCCCCGGCTGCAGATGTCGTCGATGAGGCGGTCGGCGAGCTGCTCGCAGTGCCCCCGGATCTCGAACGGATCGGCACTCTCGAGCGCGGGCACCACCATCTCGGCATGCCGCCGGTGTTCGGCGCCCGCGGTGAAGTAGATGGACGGCATGGGGCGGCCGACCATGGGGAGCAGCGGCCAGTCCTCGGGTATGTGCTCCCACTGGTTCCACAGCCCGACATCTCTCGGGAACAACTCGCCGTCACTGGTGACCTGGTGGAGCTCCCGGTACCCGACGACCAGCCAGGCCGGGAAACCGCCGGGGAGCTCGACCGGCACCACGGGCCCGTACTCGTGCCGCATGGTCCGGTAGAGGGCCTGCGGAGCGGTGTGGAACTCCGGTCCGCTGAGCGGTACGGCGGCGGTGGCGGCGTGCGCGGGGCAGCCACCGCCGGATGCGGGCGCGGCGGACGGACGAGGGGTCGTCATCGTACGGACTCCTGGGAGACGGCTTCGCGCGTTGCGGCCATACGATCAACGCGGGACCACTATAAGGAGGTTGGGTGAAGCATCGGGCGCCAATCGCGCCGATTTCCGACCTTTAACGATCACGTCATCTCCCGACCGGTTCGCGAATGATCGAAAACGGACAGAACGCGCTCCGGGGCGGCAGGTGGGACACCCGGCTCGGCTCCCGGGTCGCCGGCTCAGCCCCTCGGTGCGCCGTCGCCGAGGCGCGGGAGACGGAAGCGCCGCCCGTCTCGAAGCTCAACCAGCGAAACCTGAAGCGGCTCCTGCTGTGAACTACCAGCAGGAGCCGCTTCAGGTGAAGCAGGGTGGAGCTGAGGACCCGTTCGGCTCAGCCCACCTTTTCCAAGGTAAAGCCATCGGCGTGTGCGCTCGCGGCATAGTCGCCGAAAGTAGTCATACCGATCACGACGCCGACGGTTTCTCCCACTTCATCGCGTTTCGACTCGACGCTCGCAATCTCCACTCCCTGACTGTCTTCCTCGAGAACCCGTAGGGAGTGATCCCCAGGGGGCCAGAAGTAGTCGGGAAGTTTCTGGTCCGAACGCCGCTCGACGCGAAGGCTCCAGTCCGTCCAGTCGGTCAGCATGTAACTTCCCCCGCCGACCAGATTCAGCTGAAGACCGACAACATCGCCATCTCCGTCAATCACCTCGGCCACACAGGTCACTTTATGGCCGATGAGCGAATCTGCTGGCAGGAACATCACACCTTTGGGCTCCTCAGTGCGAGAAAGGCTCATACTTTTTGGTGGCGCCTTCTTACCACTTGTTCGGTCCACTCAACGGGAACATCGAAACGAACTCCCATCACCCTTGGTGATGAGCAGGTCATTGTCCTTCTTGTAGAACCAGTAGTCGTCGGCCCCGCCCTGCCCCGGCCGGTAGGCACCTTGGCGTGCTTCGTCGGGGCGGATCGAACCGACTCTATGCGGTCCGCGCCGCACGACCTGACGAAGATTCAGCGAACCTACTTTGGGACGCAGTTCGGCCACGTAGGCCCGAACGCCGGCGGCGGTGGCGTGGGGCCCGGCCCGCACCTCTGCCCTCCTGCGTCCGACCTCCGGTCGCCGTGATGAACATCCCCGCAGGAATCGTGACCGTTCCCGGCGGGCCGGCTCTCCGCGCTCCGGAAAGAAGCAGCCGCCCTCGGGACGAGCGGGTGCAGGCGTCGTCCCGGCCGGTTACGGCGTGTGACCGATGACGCCGACCGGCACTCCACGGTGTGAAGGTCTGCTCATGAATGGTCGGGTTTCCTCAGCCGGCCTTGCGGGTCCTGCTTACCCCGGAGTAACAAGACGATCATGAACCTCTTCAGCCGCAGTTCCACCCTCCGACGCCCAGCGGCCCCGAACGCCCCGGTGGCCTCCACGCCCCCCACAGCCGCGGTGGTGCCGGACCCGGCCCTGGCGGCTCTCACGGGAGAGTGGATGATCGACCCCGCGCACAGCAGGATCGGGTTCTCCGTGCGGCACGCCATGGTGACGACAGTGCGCGGCTCCTTCGCGGAGTACGAGAGCCGCCTCTACTTCGACGGCCGGAACCCGGCCCGTTCCAGGGCCGAGATCGCACTGGCCACCGCGAGCGTCGACACGGGCGTGGAGCAGCGTGACGCCCATCTGGTCGGCCGTGACTTCCTGGACGCCACGAGGCACCCGCGGATCACCTTCACCAGCACCGCCGTGCAGATGGCGAGCAAGGAGGTCTTCCGCATGACCGGCGACCTCACCATCAGGGGAATCGCTCGCCCGGTAACCCTGGACCTCACCTACATCGGTTACGTGACCGACCCGTTCGGGTACGAACGCGTCGGCTTCGACGGCACCACCACCATCAACCGTTCCGACTGGGGCCTGACCTACAACGCGAGGCTGGCCGAGGGCGGGGCGATGGTGAGCGAGAGGCTCCGCCTCCAGTTCGACATCGCCGCGATCCGCGCCACGGGCTGACCCAGGACGTCCAACGGCACGTGGTCAGGTCCGCCGCCCGAGCCGGACGAAGCGACTGCCCCGGTCAGGCGTCGATGGGGAGCAACTGGACCAGCCCGACCGAGTTTCTGTCGTCCGCCTCGGTGTGGACGGCGCGAACCGTCCAGCGACCCGCGGGCAGTGGGACGGGCGCCTGAGCGGGCACCCCGCCGCCGGGATAATCGACGCCCAGATCGGCTCCCGCCTCCGCGGAGTCCATGAGTACGGCCGGGCCGTCCGACGCCCATGTGCCGCACTCCTCCCACTCGGTGGCGGGGTCCGCGAGCACTGCCTCGGCTGCTGCCTTCAGTCCGTCCTCGGAGTCGGCGCCGAGCCAACGCAGGAATGCCTGATGCTCAGGCAGGAAACAGCTGGTGGCCGGCTCGTCCGCCAGGACAAGGGCTTGTGCGCCGCTGTCGCCGACGGCGATCACGCCCGCCAGATCGTCCACCGCGCAGGCGCGGTCGTAATCGTCCGGAGCGCTCGCGTCCCCCACGATGACACCGGCCTCGGTGCACCCGTTCCAGGAAGCCAGTGCGGAGACCGGAATGACGACCAATGGGCCGCCCATCGACTCCACCCAGACAGAGGTGGCGTCGAATGTGTCGGCTGAGGTGGACCGATAGGTGCTCATGGCGAAAGTGTGGCGCCACCCACTGACAACACGCGCTGCCGGGTGCGAGCCGGCAGAAGCCTGGCCTCAGAGGCCGCCCAGTTCGGCTGCGAGGTCCGCATCGCGCATACCGGGGAAGGCGTAACCGTCGGTCTCCTCCCACGGGACGTCGAGGTCGTCCAGGTGCACGCGCCACTCCGCTCCCGGAAGAGCACGGCGCAGCTCGGTGACCGAACCCAGCACATGGTCGAGCACGGTCAGCACTCGGTCAGGATCGAGCGGCATCTTGGTGGACCCGGCAACCACCTCGTCCGGTCGGCTGTCATCGCTGTCGTACAGGTACAGACTCTCCTGGTCCTCGTACGGGAAGGACGCCATGTGGGCGGCGACAATGCGCTCGACATCGGCCGTCTCGGCATCCGTCAGCGGCATCGCCCGGCTCGCGCAGTAATACAGAGAGACACTCATGGCCCGAGCGTACTGAGGGGGTACGACAGTCGCCGGACGCCGCAACCGGTGGGCTCGCGGCTGCCGTGCCCTTCAGCGGCTGAGCTGTCGCCGAGGGGCCGGAATCCTGTGGTGGGATGGCGCCGTGAGCCGCACCGTGGAAGAGACCAACCGCCGCATGCTCCGGGCAAGGGACGCGATGGACCGTGCGTACGCGCAGCCACTGGACGTACCGGCGCTGGCCAGGATCGCCCATGTGTCACCGGCGCACTTCGCCCGCACCTTCCGGGCCACCTTCGGCGAGACACCGCACCGCTACCTGCAGCGGCGCCGCGTCGAGCGGGCGATGTTCCTGCTGCGGGAAACCGACCGCAGTGTCACGGACATCTGTTACGAGGTCGGCTTCGGCAGCACCGGTACCTTCAGCCGCACGTTCCGCGACATCGTCGGCCGGTCGCCGAGGACGTACCGCAAGGAGACGGCGGCCACGAACGTACCCACGTGCTTCACGAAGGCATGGACGCGGCCGAGTGGCTGAACGCCGGTGGGTCCCCTCCACCCGGCCCGACGGCTGAGCAGTTTTGGATAAGTTTTCGCCCGGCCCGCCGACTAGCGTGATGCACATGTTCAACGCAATCACACACTCACAGATCTTCGTCCTCGACCAGGACCAGGCCCTCGACTTCTACGTCGGCAAACTCGGCCTGGAGGTGAACGCCGACGTCGACATGGGCTTCATGCGCTGGCTCACGGTCAGCGTCCCCGGCCACCCCGACCGCCAGGTCCTGCTGGAGAAGCCGGGCCCTCCGGCGATGTCCGAGGAGACAGCCGAGCAGGTCCGCGAACTCCTGACCAAGGGCGCGCTGGGCAGCGCGCTCATCCTCACCACGGACGACTGCCGCAAGACGTACGAGACGTTGCTGGCCCAGGGCGTGGAGTTCACGGATGAGCCGACGGAGCGCCCGTACGGGATCGACTGCGGCCTGCGCGACCCCTTCGGCAACCACCTCCGCTTCACCCAATTGAAGGCCTGAAGAGCGCGGCCGCGGGGGCGCCGGGATCGCGGCGGCGGTCACGCCGTCGCCACCGGTGGGCGGGCGACCCGCCCGCCAGCGACGGGGAAGAAGCGCCTTCATCCCTACAGGAGAGCGATGTGTCCATGATCAAAGTTGAGTTCTCCGTGCGCGCCGGGCAGGGAGAGCCCGGTGGGTACGACCTCGGGGACATCTCCTGTGAGGGAGAAAACGGCACGGCAGGATCGGACGGCCATGTTCCCGACCAAGGAATGATGATCTATCCGTCGGTGACCCTCCTGCTCGACTCTCTCAGGACACTCCTCACCGGCGAGAAGAGAATGGTCGCGTTCATAGGCGCCGACACATCTTTCCGGCTCGATTTCACGCGTGACAACAAAGGATTTGTGTCGGTATCGACAAAGGGAACGCCCCTGGGGAGATCAAGCATTGAGGATCTTGTGCATGCCTTCCTCCGCCCAGCCCAAGAGCTTGCGGAAGGGGACCTCTCACGCCTCCCCTCAGGGGATGCAGCGCAAAGCGACTACCTTGCAGCTCTACGGGATCTGCGCGCGACAATCACGTGCGCCTGACTGCCACGGTCCCGGCCGTCAGGGCGCGAGCCCGGCCGTCCCCCGGAAGTGCGGGCACTCCATGAAGTCCTCGTGCTCGCAGGCGAGCGCACACTCGATCAGGTCCAAGGACACCTGCGCGGCGGCGATCCGGGAACCCAGCGCCTCCGCCTCCCGGCGCAGGACCGACCAGCGCGCGCCGGGAGCGGACGCCGAGACCAGCGTGCGGATGGCATCGAGGCCGAGCCCCGCCACCGTTCCGCGCGACTGAGCGGGAGCACCACCTCAGGCCGCGGCCGTCGCGGCGGCAGTCAGCGCGGCTGCTCCGCCGCCGAGGCGTGCGCTGCCTGGTGGAGGCCGGGGTGTGAGGCGGGTAGCCCTCCCGGATCAGACCTGAGGCACCACCCGCACCCCGAAGCCGTAGGAGCCGAGGGCCTCGGCGATCCCCATGAAGAGCAGGCTGTAGTGCTCCTGACCGCGCGCGGTGGTGATGCCGCCGAGGTCGAGCAGCGAGTCCGAGGGCCAGCCCAGGTCGTTCAGCAGGGCGACGGCCGTAGCCTTGGCCGCTGCGTCCTCGCTCGACAGGAACAGGGTGCTGGGGCCCTCAACTGAGTCCGGTGCCACCATGAGCCGGGCGTCGACGGTGCAGAGCGTCTTGACGACCCGTACGTCCGGGAACGTCCGCTGGATCTCCTCGCCCAGGCTCTCCAAGGGGTGCGAGAGCGAGCCGTCCTCGCCGAAGCCGACCGCGACGTCGATCAGTACTTTGCCGGCCAGGGCAGGCGCCCCGACTCCCGCGAGCAGCTCTACGGACGCGGTGCCAGGTGTCGCGTTGACCACCACCTCTGCACCAGCCACGGCCGCTGCCGTGTCCACGACCGGGATGTCGTCCCCCACCGCGGATGTCAGTTCCGACCGCAGTTGCGCGTCGTCCGGCCGCCGCGATCCGAGTACGACGTCGTGTCCCGCTCGGGTCCAGCCCATGGCCAGCGCCCGTCCTACATTGCCCGTTCCTAAGATTCCGATTCTCATGGTCGTGACGCTATGACGGACCGTCCCGCCGTCGCCTCGGCCCGAAGACCGGTCTGCCCTCCCCCATGAGCCCTACGCCTCCGGCCCCGGCCGGTAGGGATAACCCCCCGCTGAGGACGCCGGGTTGCCGCAATGCACAGACACCTGTGCACAGACGACTGTGTACGTATGCCACAGCAACCCGCTGCACCCCGGCCCGCAGAGCCGGAACGTCCGTCCCCGGCGCCCGTCGAGATCGGCGATCTCGCCGCGCTCAAGGCACTCGCCCAGCCGCGCCGTCAGCGCGTGCTCGAGCACCTGACCCTGCACGGGCCCGCCACGTCGGCGATGCTCGCCCGTGCCCTCGGGCTGAACACGGGGTCGACCAGCTACCACCTGCGCGAGCTGGCCAGGTACGGCTTCGCCGAGGAGGCGGACGCCACGGACGGGGCGGAGGTTGCGGCATCCGGGCGTCGGCAGCGCTGGTGGCGGGCTGTCCCCGGTGACCGGCGCTTTCCGCCGCGCAGCCGTCAGAGCCCTGAGACGCGGCACGTCATGGACGAGCTGAACCACCATGCGTACGCCGCCGACCTGGACCTCTTCGAGCGGCTCCAGCGCGACGCGGACGACGGCCCCTGGGCGGACGCGTTCCCGTACTCGCGCGGCACCGTCCGGCTCACGCTGCCCGAACTCCACGCGTTCTTCGAGGAGTACATCGCTCTCCTCAACAGGTACAAGCGGCCCGATTCCGAGACACCGGCCGGCGCCCGCACCCTGCTCACCCGGTTCCTCGCCTTCCCCGCTCCCGAGCCCACGGCTGACGGCGACGCCACCGGGGCCGGCCGGGAAGACGCCCACGTATCCCACAGCGGAGAGACGGACCCCTCATGATGCTGCGCTACGCCCTGAAGACCGTCCGTGCGCGCAAGGCAGGCTTCGCCGGTGCCTTCGTCGCTCTCATGTGCGCCGCAGCCATGATCACCGCGTGCGGAACCCTCCTGGAGACGGGACTGCGCGGCACCATCCGCACCGAGCGCTACGCCGCTGCTCCGGTCATGGTCTCCGCCGACCAGAATGTCCACCGGACCACCGTCAAGCAGAAGAAGGGCAAGACCAAGGTCAAGCACAAGGCCAAACCCATCGCCGAACGTGCCTGGCTCCCCGCGGACATCGGGCAGACCCTCGCCGATACTCCCGGCGTCGGCCGCGTGATCCCCGAACTGACCTTCCTGGCCGAGCCACTGACCCCGGGCGGTACCGGCGGCCGGGCCGCATACGGACACGACTGGGCGTCCGCCGAGCTGACCCCGTACCGGCTGACCGCGGGCTCCGCCCCCACAGCGGCCACCGATGTGGTCATCGACCGCTACCTCGCCGAGCGCGCCCGCCTGGAACCTGGGGACCGCCTCACCGTCCAGTCGACGCAGGCCCCGCGCTCCTACCGCGTCTCAGGTGTGGCCGCTCCCGCCACAGCCGTTCGCCACCAGACGTCCCTCTTCTTCTCCGCCGCCGAGGCCCGCCGTCTCGCCGACCGCCCGGGCCAGGTCACCGCCTTCGGTGTCCTCCCGGACGCCGGGACGGCTACCTACAAGGGCCCTCTGGGACGGGCCGTGGCCGAGGCGCTGCACGGCACCGGCGCGCAGGTCAGTACAGGCGACGCGCGGGGCCCGGTGGAGTTCCTGGACGCCGCCGCAGGGCGCATCAAGCTGGTCAGCATGGGCGGGGCGATGGCCGGCACCTCGCTGCTCGTGGCGATCCTGGTGGTGGTCGGGACCTTCGCGCTCACCGTCCAGCAGCGCCACCGCGAACTCGCCCTGCTCCGCGCCATCGCCGCGACCTCCGGCCAGATCCGCAGGCTGCTCGGGCGCGAGGCCCTGATCGTCGGAGCGGCCGCGGGCACGGCCGGAGCCCTGGTGGGCCTTCCCCTCGGCGGGTGGCTGCACGGCAGGTTCGTCAGCCTGGGCGCCGTGCCCGCCACGCTTCAGCACACCGTCAGTGTGTTCCCGGCGCTCGCCGCCGTCACCGCGACCCTGTTCGGCGCCTGGGCAGCCGCACGGATCGCCTCCCGCAGGGTTTCCCGGATCCGGCCGGCCGAAGCGCTGGCCGAGGCCCAGATCGAGTCCACCCGGCCCGCGTGGGGCCGCCTCGTCGCCGGCTCTCTGCTGCTCGTCGGAGGTGGCGTCCTCGTCGCCCTGCTCGGCGTCCTGCACACCGAGCCCGCCTCGACACCGGTGACGTTCCTCGCGGTCGTCGTCCTGTCCGCCTCCGTCGCCCTGCTCGGGCCTCTCCTGGTCAGGGGAGCAGCTTTCGTCCTCGCCGGTCCCCTGCGCCTGACCGGCCACGGCGGCAGGCTCGCCACCGCCAACATCCGTGGCACCGCCGCCCGTATGGCCTCCGTCGTCACACCTCTCACTCTGCTCGTCGGCATGACCTGCACGGTGCTCTTCGTCCAGCCCACCCTCGGGAACGCCGCCCGCACCGAGGCCCGCGAGGGCGTCGTCGCAGACTGGGTTGTCACGTCCCAGGGACCGGGCGTCCCGGCCGAGGCGGCGCAACGGCTGCGTACGCACGACGACGTCGTCACCGAGGTGGTCCGTACGACGGTCAGGGTAGGCCTGGACAAGTACACGGCCCAGGGCGTCACTCCGGCAGGCCTCACCCGCACCTGGAACCCGGACGTCACCGCCGGCTCTCTCGAAGGGCTCACCCATCACACCATCGCGGTCAGCGAACTGGCGGCAGAACGGCTCCACTTGAAACCCGGAAGCACCCTGAAGCTCACGCTCGGCGACGGCACACCCGCCACGCTCACGGTCGCGGCCGTCTACGCCAGAGGCCTCGGCTTCGGAGACCTCACCCTCGTGCACGACCTCGTGGCACGCCACGTCGACAACCCGCTCTCCGCCTCACTCCTCGTCAGCACGAAGCGTACGCAGGCACATGTCACTTCCACGCTGCGGGAGTTCCCGGGTGTCACCACCCTCTCGCCGACTGCCGCGGACTCGTTGCAGGCGCAGCGCCAGCAGTCTGCCGCCGAGGTCAACCTCATCGCCATGGGACTTGTCCTTGCCTTCACCGCCATCGCCGTCGTCAACACACTCGCCATGTCGGTCTCCGAGCGCATCCGGGAGTTCGCACTGCTGCGGCTCGTCGGGGCAACACGCCGTCAGGTACTGCGCATGCTGCGCATCGAGGCCCTGTCCGTCCTTCTTCTGGCCACCGCACTCGGCAGCTCCATCGCCCTGGCCATCCTGACCGCGTTCAGCCTCGGCATGACGGGCCGGGCGGCACCGACCGTCACCCCTCTCGTGTACGTCACGGTTGTCGCCGGAGCCGGACTGCTCGCGCTCGTCGCAACTGCCTTGCCCGGTCGCGTTGCCCTGCGGGTTCCCGCAGTGACGGTGGCTACAGCCAGGGAATAGCGTCCGCCGGGTGCGACGGCGGAGAGGCGTAGAGCCGGTGCCCCACCGGCTCTACGCCTCCGGCATGCACCCTGGCTCCGCCCCGAACGCACTCTCCGCATGCGCACGGAACGTGCGAGCAGGCCGTCCGGTCATCCGCTCGACGGTCCCGGTGACACGGTTCTCCGCACCGTCGGCGATGGCCCGGTCCATGCCGGCCAGCATGGCAGCGAACTCCTCGGGAAGGCCCTCGGCGGCAAGGCGGTCGCGCATCTGTTCGTACGTGAGCTGCCGGTGCACAACCGGTCGCCCGGTGACCTCGGCCATGACGGCCGCGACCTCGTCGTAACTCAGCGCCTCCGGACCGGTGATGACAAGATCCGTATCAGGCGACTCGACGTCCGCGAGGGCCCGCACGGCGACCTCCGCGATGTCGTCGGCGTCCACGAAGCCGACTCTTCCGCTCCCGGTCGCGCTCGACACAGCGCCTTCCTTGCGGATGCTCTCGGCATGCGGGTGGCGGCCGGTGAAGTTCTGCATGAACCAACTGGGTCGCAGCACGGCCCACTCACCGAACAGCCCGTCGGCAAGCACCTCGTGCACCCGCCCGACTCCGGGCCCGCCCACGGGGATGGCCGAGGAGCTGAGCAGCACGACCCGCCGCACCCCTGCCGCGAGAGCCTGCTCCAGGAAGGGCGGCATGACGGCGGCGGGTTCCGGATCCCCGATGGGCGGTACGAGATAGGCGCGGTCGACACCCCGCAGTGCGGGGCCGTAGGTCTCGGCGTCGTACCAGTCGAACCGGACCTCGCGCGCACCAGCCGCCGTCCCGGCGGGTCGGCGGGAGGCCCGGGTGATGGCGTGGCCGAGCCCGGAGAGCCGGGCGACGACACGGCTGCCCGTGTTGCCGGTCGCTCCGGTGACCAGAACAGATGCACGAGTAGTCACTGTCTTCTCCTCCTCTTCCCTCACACTCACGCTCACGCGCTGGGGAAGAACTTCAGGTGCTCCGGGGAGCCGGGGATGGCGAGGGGGTTCCAGTAGTCGCGGTAGTGGGTGATGCGGCCGCCCTTGACGGTGACGACGGCGACGGGACTCCTCCGGCGCGTACGGGAACTCGACCACCACGTCGTCGTCGAACGGTGCGACCCAGCCGTCGATGTCGTTCTCCAGCAGAAGCCGCAGGCTGTGGCTGTGCAGGCGCTCAGGGCTCATCGCTTCACTCACTGGACGGCCACCCCTAGAATGTGGACCGCCAGTCCGTTTAATGATTGAAACCATACGGACCGATAGTCCGTTTAGCAAGGAGAGGTCATGACCCAGCGCAAAGAGCGCGCCGACGCCCTGCGCAACCGCGAGGCCGTCCTTGCCGCGGCCGACGACCTCTTCGCGAGCAGCCAAAGCCCTCGCAGCGTGTCCATGGACGACGTCGCTGCGGCTGCCGGAGTCGGCAAGGGCACGCTGTTCCGCCGGTTCGGCGACCGCACGGGCCTCATCCAGGCCCTGTACGAGGCCCGCATCCAGCCTCTGCGCGACGCGGTGGATTCAGGCCCGCCGCCGCTCGGCCCCTCGACCCCGCCGCACGACCGCGTTCGGGCCCTGCTCGACGCCGTACTCCGCTTCAAGCTCGACAACCGCCACCTCGCCCTGGCCCTGGAGGAGGCAGGCAGCGGCAGTCCCTACCATGCGGAGCACTACACGTGGTGGCACCGCACACTCCGGGACACGCTGCGGCAGATCCCCTCGGTCCCGTCCGGCGACTTCGCGGCGCACGCCCTGCTGGCCGCGACCCGCGCCGACCTCGTCGAACACCTGTCGGGCCAGGAGCACTTCACGGCTGATCTAATGAGGTCGGAGCTGGCTTCGTACGTGTCAAAGGTCCTGGCCGACGACAACGACAGTGATGACTGACCGTCGCTCCGGACACGGCGGGCAGCGGAGCGCCGACGACATGAACTGGTGTGCGTATCGGTACTGTTGAGGCGCAGGTGCGCTGAAGAGTTCAGCGTTCACGCCTCGGTTGGAAGACGGACGGTACCCATGACGGACCACGCGACAACGCCCGACTCGGCGGCGCAGCAGAAGATCGACACGTCGGTCCCGCACTCCGCCCGGATCTGGAACTACTGGCTGGGCGGGAAGGACAACTATCCCGTCGACGAGGCGGCCGGCGACGCGTACAGCGCCGTCTTCCCCGGCATCGTCACGATCGCCCGCAGCAGCCGCGCCTTTCTGAGCCGCAACATCACTCACCTGGTCACCGACGCGGGCATCCGGCAGTTCCTGGACGTCGGTACCGGCCTGCCGACCGAGGACAACACCCACGAGGTCGCCCAGCGGCTCGCCCCCGACGCCAGGATCGTCTACGTCGACCACGACCCGATGGTCCTCACGCACGCCCGCGCCCTGCTCACCTCCACCCCCGAGGGGGCGACCGCCTACATCGACGCCGAACTGACCGACCCCGACCGCATCCTCGCGGTCGCCGCCGAGACGCTGGACCTCACTCGCCCCACTGCCCTGATCCTCAGCAACATCTTGGGCCACGTCGCGGACTACGACCAGGCACGCAGCATCGTCAGCCGCCTGATGGACGGACTGCCGTCCGGCAGCTACCTCTCCATCAACGACGGTTCACGGGGCACCGACGCCGACTACGAACAGGCCCAGGACGCCTACAACGAAACCGGTGCGGTCCCCTACTTCCTGCGCCCCGTCGACAGGATCGAGGGGTTCTTCGACGGCCTCGAACTCCTGGACCCCGGGGTCGTCTCGGTCCCGCTCTGGCGCCCGGCCCCCGGCGCCCCCGTCCTGGAGGCCATCGGTGAGCACGGCGGCCTGGCCCGCAAGCCCTGACGATCAGCGTTCCGCGGGACGGCCTCCCGGCTTCTGCCACACGGAGACATGTGACCTGCTGGACGCGATAAAAGGCGCCTCGTCCCAGTCGGCCCACCGTTCGGCCAGGTCCAGCCCGGCGAGCTTCGCCATCAGGTCGAGCTCGGAGGGCCAGACATAGCGGTGGGGCGAGCGGAAAGTGGAACCGCCGCGTGCGTCGACGATCGTGTAGTGGTGGGAGACCACCTGCTGATTCACCAGGTCGTACGTGTCGAAGCCGACGTGGTGCTCGCCGACGTGGAACGGGCGGGCGGTCTCGCCGGGTGGCAGACGCTGGAGTTCGGGGACGAAGACCTCGATCACGAACCGGCCGCCCGGCTCCAGGTGCCTCGCGGCGTTGCGAAAGCACGCGACCTGTTCGTCCTGGGTGAGCAGGCAGGTGATGGCGTTGTAGACGAGGTAGACCAGGCTGAACGTGCCCGGCGCCCGGCAGGTCGTCATGTCTCCCACGGTCACCACCACATCGCGGCCACCAGGCTTCCTGGCGAGCTCCCGGGCCATCGGCTCCGACTTCTCGATCCCGGCCACACGCATGCCTCGCGCACTCAGCGGGAGCGCGACGCGCCCGGTTCCCACCGCGAACTCCAGCGCCGGCCCTTGACCGGCACGGCGCTCGAGAAAATCAACGGTTGGGCCCAGGACTTCGGGCCTGTACATGTGCGCCGATGACTCGTCGTAGCCCAGTGCCACCTGTTCGTTCCACACGTCCGGGTCCATGCGGCCGAAGGCTGCCAGGCCGCGCGGTGTCCGAGCCACCGGATTTCGCGCTACGTCCCCGCCTGAACCGGTCAGCGGCCGCTGTCCGCGCATTCGTCACTGTTGCCGCCGCTGCGGCACTGATGTCCCTGGGAACCTCGATCGTTCGCAGGCGGGGCACCGGGATCCTGCGGGGCGCACGGCACTCCGGCCGGCGTCGGGCACCGCGGCAGCGGCGCAGGGTGGGCCCGCTCGTGCTCGGCCGTCCCCACGGCGATGGTGGCTGCCAGTACGACCGCGCCGACCAGCAACTGGACCGACCCCGCGTACGGATGCCCCGAGCGCAGGAACAGCCCGGCGACCACGAAGACGGCCAGGGTGAACGCGCCGAGCCAGAGGACCGGGACCCAGTCCATCGGGGGCGGTCCGACGTGCCCCGGTGATTCTATCTTCTGTCTCGTCGACTGGGCCCAGCCCCGCATGCCCAGCGACAGGGCTATCAGGAAGACGACAGGGATCTCGACGATCAGGGCAAGCACGGTCAGGCACCCGCCCCCGAGAGTGTTGCCGCCGGGTTCCGGGGCATCCGGGAGACGGTGCGCGACCCCCGGCAGGAGCGGGGTGCCGGAGCCCGGTTCTGTGGTCATGAACGAAACCTTGGTACGGAACCACGCACTCCACGCCACCGTCCGTCAAGGCGAGACCGAGTTGTGCCCTCCGTGCGCGAGAGCAGCAACGACCGGTGGCTGTCCCGATTGGATGCGGTTCGCGGCCGGCAGCGGACCTCGCCATCGCCCCCGGCCCCATGTGCTCCTGACGCCCCGCGTCGCTCGTCCGACCACGGGACAGCTCAACCCGCGCACACCCGTTGCACCATGGCGAGCACGTGGCTCCGGGTGCGCGGTGGCATCTCACCACCTCCGCTGCGACTACGGCTGCCCATCCAACATAGGGTCGCGCACATGTGGGCGGAAGTGGACTTGATCGACTGGGCAGCGCTGAGGCACAACTACGGGTCGGCCGAGGACGTGCCCGGCCTGCTGCGCCGGTGCGCGGGACCGAATCCGGAGGATGCGGAGATCGCGGCGGACGACCTCCTCAACCACCTCTTCCATCAGGGCGGCTACATCTGCTCCGCCGCCCCGGCCACGCTGCCGTTTCTGCTGCGACTGGCCGCGACACCGGACGTGCCGAGCCGTCGCACACTGCTGGAACTCGTTTCGAGGCTGGTGTCCGAGGCCGTGCTGGTCGCCGAGAAGTGGGTGGACCCCGGCTGGCCATCGGCATGGGAGCGCGCCTTGCCGGAGGTGCTGGTCCTCCTCGACGCCCCTGAGCCTGAGATACGGCGAGCCGCAGCCGACGTGATCGGCTCCTGCCGGAGTCCCGGTGAGCTCACTCTGCCTGCGTTGCTACGGCGCTGGCAGGCGGAGGACGATCCGGCGACGCGTCTCGACCTGATCCTCGCAATCGGCCGAGCGGCTCTTCAGGAGCCGACCGGCGAACACGGCACCGCGGTCCGCCACTTGCTCCGCGAACTGCTCGATGCTCCGGAGGCGCAGATACGCCTGGCAGCGGTGCACGCGATCGCCCCGGCCGACCCGGCCCTTCCGGCGCAACAGCTGGGCATGCTGTTGGAAGCGGTACGGGATCCGAGCGTCGAGTTGTGGCAGCACACCAGCGCGGTGGAGAGCGGTGTGCAGGGTGTTCACCACTGGACGGCTGCGCTGCTCACCGGCCCCTCTCCCTCTTTCACACTCGGCCTGCTGGATGACCACCCCGACGTCGAGCAGCGGATCGGCGGCCTGGCACGTGCGGGCGGGCTGTTGGCGCAGTGGCGCTCACCGACCACCGCGCTTCTTCCACGTCTCGTCGCACGGCTGGACGATCCTGCCGCCGAGGTCCGTTTCCGCGCGGCCGAGCTGCTGGCCTGCCTCGGTCCGGCGGCCGCGGCTCACGCCGATGAGGTCGCCGCGCTGCTCGGCGACACCGATGCCCGGACCACACGCAAACGGGAGACCGTCGCCGAAGCAGCCGTGTGGGCGCTGGCCCGGATGAACGACCCTCGCTGCGTGCCGGGCCTGATCGATGCGGCGGCTCACCCACGATCCGGTTTCGCTTCCAATTCTGCTCACTACCCATCCGCCGACTGGCATTACGCGGTCCTCCCCGCGGTCCATGAGGTCGTCGGCCACCTCCCCGACCATGCCGGACTGCTTCTTCCCATGATCTGCGGCCGGCTCGATACCGCTGTGGCCGACCACGTACTCAACTCGTACTGCCAAGTACTGGCGGGCTGGGGGCCCGCTGCAGATGCAGCAGTTCCGCAACTGCTCGGCCTGCTGGAGGACGATCGGACCTGGCCGGCGGCAGCGAGAGCACTGGCAGGGATCGGAAGAGCCGGGAACGGGGCGCTGGAACCCCTGTTGGCCCGGTCGGTCTCCGACGGAGCACACACGGAACTGGCGGCCTGGGCCTCTTACAAGGTCGGTGGCGAACCCGGCCCGGCCCTGGAGGCACTTGGACGAACCGTCACCGAGCGAGGCTTCCCGCGCCCTGCCCTGCAGATGCTCGCCGACCTGGGCACGCACGCCGCCGCCTACGCGGACCGGCTCCGGACAATGACCTCCGACACCGAACCCTGGACCCGTATCGAAGCAGCACACGCCCTGTGGGCTGTCACCGGTGACACCGAAACCACCGTACCGGCCCTGATGACTGCCTTGCGAGGGCTGGCCGACGGTACCTGCCGGCCGGTCATGCTCCCCGCAGTGCGCTACCTGGCCCGCATCGGCCGCGCCGCCCGGCCCGCCGCCCAGCTCGTGCGTGGTGTACCGACAAGCGATCGGCGGCTTCGCAGCAGCGGCGGCTGGCGGGGCTTCACTCAGGACGAGTCCTTCAGCACCGCCGTTCGCGAGCTGCTCGCCGCGTGCGACTGACGCGCCAGGAACCGCGATCGGGACGAGGTGGCCATCACCACGGAACGTGATCTTCGCGGACGGGCTCGTACGTAGCGAATGAGCTGCCCCGAATTTCGGGGAATCGGTCAGTAGTCGAGGCTCGGTTCCCAGCCGTCGCGGCCCCGCGGAGTCAGGTCGAGGAGGTGCCACGCGGGGGCCAGGAGGTCGATCCCCCGCTCGTCGAAGTCGTCGGACATGCGTGGATGGGCGGAGTAGAAGTGGCGGATCGTGCCGTCGCCGTCGCGGGTGAAGACGGAGACGGTGGACTCCTGTTCGCCGTCCTCGTCCTCGCTGGCCGTGTCGTACTTGAACGTGCTGTCGCCGCAGCTCAGGAACCGGAGCCGGTGCCAGCCGCGGTTGCGGGCGTGCTGCCGCAGGGCGGGCAGGTCGGCTGCTGCGGCGATCACGAAGTCGGCTTTGCGGGCAATGTGGGGGGCGATGCCGTTGAAGCCGTCGATCCACATGGTGCACATGGGGCACGGCTCGGTCTGCAGCTTGCCGTACATGAACTGGTAGACGATCAGCGGGCGCCCGGGAGCGGTGAACAGTTCACTCAGGGCGACCTCGCGGACCGGTGTGTCGCCGGCGTCGAGGTCGGCGGGGCCCTCTATGAACACGTAGTCGTCGACGGGCGGCCCCGGCGGCTGCGCCCGACGTTGCGCGGCGACCTTCTCGCGTTGGCGCATGAGGTCGAGCTCGGCCTGGCGCAGGGCTTCGCGGGCGGCGATGTGCTCCGCTGTCTCCCCCGCCGGCCTTGTGTTCCGCGGCATCGCGTCCTCCTGGGTAGCCGTCCCTCCGGTAGCTCGGACCGGCTCCCGCGATCCCGGTCCCCGCGTCTCGAACCAGGCCACCAAGTTTATGGGCGCTCCGGGCCCGCCGACACTTGAGCAAGGACCGGCCGGTGTGCATCCGCGAGTGGGCCGACGGACGTGCGAGCGCCGGGGTGCCTGCTGGGGTAATCGCATCGACCACCGGGGGGGGGTGGCTGCTGCCGAGCCCGTTCAGCGTCCGCCTGCCAGAATCGCCGGATGACTGAGGACGACAGCGACCGCGGCTACTTGCTGGACAACAAGCAGTCGGAGGCGGGTATCCGCTTCGGAGCCCTCGCGGAGCTGTTCGATCCGGTGACGTTCCGGCACGTCGACCGGCTCGGGATCGGTGCCGGCATGCGGTGCTGGGAGGTCGGCGCGGGCGGTCCCTCCGTACCCCTCGGGCTGGCCGAGCGAGTCGCCCCGACCGGTGCGGTGGTCGCCACCGACATCGACGTGTCCTGGACCCGGGACGTCGCCGGCGGCGTGATCGAGGTCCGGACCCACGACGTGGCGGCGGACCCGCCGCCGCCCGGCGGCTTCGACCTCGTACACACACGGTTGGTCCTGGTGCACGTCACCGACCGCGCCGAGGCACTGCGCCGGATGGTCCAGGCGCTGCGGCCCGGCGGCTGGCTGCTCCTGGAGGACGCCGACCCCTCTCTGCAGCCGCTGCTGTGCCCGGACGAGTCGGGTCCCGAACAGCGTCTCGCCAACCGGCTGCGGTCCGGCTTCCGCACCCTGATGGCGGCGCGCGGCGCGGACCTCGCGTACGGGCGGACCCTGCCGAGGGTGCTCCGCGAAGCCGGTCTGGACGATGTGCAGGCGGACGCGTACTTCCCGATCACCTCGCCGGCGTGCGCGGTACTCGAGGATGCGACGGTGCGACAGATCCGCCACCGTCTGGTGGGGAACGGAATTGCCACCGACGAGGAGATCGACCGCCATCTGGCGAACGTTGCCACTGGCCGTCTCGACCTGGCCACCGCCCCGATGATCTCCGCGTGGGGTCGGCGTCGCCCGTAGCCCTCACCCGGCCGTACGCAGGCGGCTCAGGACAGAATTGACCCATGGTTTCAGCGCTTGAATGCACCTCTTGGCATGTCATTCGGCTGCCTAGAGTGGTGATCACGAGGTTGGGGCGAACGCCCGGGCCTTGATCGCCAAGCAGGGAGTGCCTGATGAACACCACCGCGCTGAAGCCCGTTCTGACCCGTTCCGCGACTGCGGAAACCACCAGTGACCCGAGCAGTGTGATGACCCTGCTCGCCGATTACGGGACCGACGGGAGCTCGCTCACCAGCTACCGCTCCTCCTTCACCAAGGGTGCGGTCGGTGCCCCCGCCCACTTCCACACCAAGGCCTCGGAGCTGTTCTTCGTCCTCGACGGGTCACTCCAGGTCCTCGTCGACGACACGGTCCAGGTCCTGGACAAGGGGGACTTCCTCCTCGTTCCGCCCCACACCGCCCACGCCTTCGCCGCAGCCCCCGGCGCCGAGGCCGACGTCCTGTTCGTCTTCACCCCCGGGATGCCCCGCTTCGACTACCTTCGCCTTCTCGGCCGGGTCATGCGCGGGGAAGCCGACTTCCAGGAGATCAAGGACTCTTCCGAGCTGTACGACAACCACTACGTCGACAGCCCCGCGTGGGACGCAGTCCTCAAGGCCGCCAAGTAGCCGGAAAAGGCGAGACCATCGCTTCAACTGGTATCAATAATTGCGGACATGACCATCTCGAGCAGAAGAGCTGAAGTGTTCGTCGGCGGTGCACCCGACCACCGGTTCAGTGGCCCCGCGACCGGCGACGAGCGGCGCATACTCCTTGGCTTCCTCGGAGATCACCGCGCGACTCTGGAGCTGAAATGCGCCGGCCTGGGAGATGAACTGTCCCGGCGGTCCGTGGAGCCGTCCACGCTCTCCTTGCTCGGCCTGGTCCGACACCTCGCCGATGTGGAGCGCCGTTGGTTCCGGCGGGTGTTGGCCGGGCAGGACGCTCCACCCCTGTTCTCCTCGGAGGATGACCCGGACCGGGACTTCGACGGCGCGGTGTCCGACCCGTCGGCGGTCGCGGGGGCGTGGGAGGCCTGGCGGGCCGAGGCGATGTTCGCCGAGACCTTTGCCAGGCAGGCGCCGCACCTCGACATCGTGGGTGATGACGCGTGGCGGGGAACCGTGTCGCTGCGCTGGGTGCTCATCCACATGATCGAGGAGTACGCCCGGCACAACGGGCACGCCGACCTGCTCCGCGAGCGGATCGACGGCGCCAGGGGCCTGTGAGAGCAGCCGATCCCAGTAGCCGTACTCAGGCGCGGGCGGTCGGCTCGGCGCAGTATTGCAGGCATGCTCACTGGGGTGGCGGATGCAGTCCTGGCAGTCCTGTTGACCGCACTGGAGGTGACCGCCCTGGTCGCGTTCTGGTTCCTGGAGGGGCTCAGGAAGTGGGGGGCCGGGGGTAAGCCGGTCGCCGGTTCCGAGGTTCGGCTCTGGGTGGTGCTGACGGCCGGGCCCGCCGGATCGGCCGGGATCGGTTACGGGGCCGTCCGGACCGGACTGCCGGCGACCGCCGTCGCTCAGGCCCTGGTCGCCGCCGCACTCGCGGCGGTTCTGGCACTGGGGATCGGCACGGAGTGCTCCCGATGGGCCGCCCGGTCCTTCCGCCGGCACCGTTCCGGGCATCGGAATCGGCGCGCCAAGTCCCTGTAGGCCCGGAACCTGGGCACGTACTCAGCCCGGGACGAGTGCATCCCACTGGTCCCGGGTCGGCCCGTCGTGCACCGGCGAGAAGTCCGGGCGGGCGGCCAGCCATGCGGTGACGTGTCGGTCCACCTCGTCGGTGCCGTAGGCGTCGTGCGCCGTTCGCAGGAGGTGGCGTACCTGGGCTCGGGCTCTCATGACGACCGGGTCGTCGAAGGCGCAGGCGGCCACGGCAGCGGCGCGCCGGTCCATGGGTGGTGAACTCTGCGCGAGGCGCTGCCCGTTGGTGCTGTCGGCCTTCACCTGTTCGTCGAACCACGGCCGGAGGGCCTCTGCCGTCCAGGCCTGGTAACCGGTGGGGTCTTCGGCGATCCGGTCGACATGGTGGGCGAGGTGCTGGGCGGCGAGCAGGCCGAGGGCCACGCCGTGGCCGAAGGTGGGGTTGGTGTGGATGAGGCTGTCCCCTGCGTTGACCAGGCCGGTGACGACGGGTCCGTCGTCGTCGGCGAGTGCGGTCCAGCGGTTGTCCAGGCCGGCCATCGCCAGGACGGCTGTCTGTGGTTCGGGGGCCAGGTCGAGCCAGGCGGCGGTGGCGGGGAAGCGGCGGGCCGCGGCCTCGAACACGGCGGGGTCGGTGAGCGCGCCGCGGGTCGGATCACCCGTGGAGAGGACGATGCTCACCGCGAAGGTGTCGTTGTCGGAGGGGAAGACACCCGCGAACGCGAACGGTGCGGCCGAGCCCGTCTTCACCCGCCCGGGGTCACGCGGGCCTTCGGCACGCAGGCGGTACCAGCGGCACAGATAGGCGATCCCGGTGCGGTGGCTGTCGACCACGGGCGGACGGCAGCCGGCCGCCTTCAACCAGGCGGGAACCGGTGAGCGACGACCGGACGCATCGACGACGAGGTCCGCCGGGTGTGTTTCCGTGCCCACCCGCACGCCGGTGACCCGGGCCGGGCGGCCCTCCCGGACCATGAGGGCGCTCACCCGGCAGCCTCGCCGCACCTCGACGGTGGGTTCCCGCCGCACCGCCGCTGTCAGGGCGGCCTCCAGCACGATGCGGCGGGTGCGCAGGGTCACCAGGTCCTCGTCGCCGGCCCGGTGCGGCGGATGCTCGCCGAACCAGTCGAACTCGTGGTACTCCCGGGCTCCGCGCGCCAGCACGTCCGCGTAGACATCAGGGGCCTCGGTGCGCAGTACGGTGCGCACGGGTGCGAGGAGCGAGTGGGGCTGGATCGCCTGCGGGATCCGGGGCCTGCCCCAGTGGAAGAAGTCCCGGTTCAGATCCTCGCCGGCCTGCCGCGCGTCCTGCTCGAACAGCGTGACCGGATGGCCCCGCCGGCCAAGCATGAGCGCCGTCCCCAGCCCGCTGATACCTCCACCGACCACCGCAACCCGCGCCACTGAAGATCCCCTTCGCGTCGTGTTGCGGGATGAGCCTACTGCTTGGCGATCTTCGTTCGAGAACCGGCCTTCGTAGGGGGCGCGGGACCCTACGGGGCCGTACTGGTGTCGACGCCTGCCGCACTCAACAGGTCGATGACCCTCTCGAACTCCGTCCACGTTTCGGGGTATGTGTTGTTGCCCCACGTACGCGCGAGGCGCACGGCCTTGGCCGTGGGGGCGGCGCCGCGGTCGAGCAGGTGCCGCACCATCTGCGGTCTTCCGGCTGCGGATGCCCATTCGAGGGGCGTCCGGCCCTTCGTCAGCAGATGGATGTCGGAGCCGTGGTCCAGCAGGAGGTCCACGATCTCCGGGCGCCCCGCGGCGGATGTCACCGTGAACATCAGGGCGTTGCCGTCCCGGGACGCCGTGTCGGGGTGAACGCCGGCATCGAGCAGGATGGCGACCATGTCCGTACGGCCGTGCGAAGCGGCCGAGGTGAGCGGTGTGAGTTCGCCGTAGTCGTGCACCGCCTGGTGCGGATCCGCGCCGGCTTCGACGAGCACGCGGACCACCTCCGCGTGTCCTCGCCGCACTGCCATGTCCAGGGCCGTGAGCCCGCGCCCGCCCCTCTTCGGGGCGTCCACCGGAACCCCCTCGTCCAGGAGTCGCGCCACCTGGCTCGCATCGCCGTCCTCCGCTGCCCGTACCAGCCGGTCCACGGCACTCTCGCTGTCCATTTCTTGATCATCCCGGGTTGCCGTGCCGAGGGAAGGGAGTGCCTCGCAGCCGGAGGCCTGGAGAGGGCGCCCGAGGCCGGGGCCCCGCACAGAGTGGTCACAGAAGTGCCATACCATGCGCACACCAGCTCGTAAGTTCTCCGTTTGAGGATGCACACGTCATGTCTTTCGGTGCCACGTCCCGTTCCCTGCGCGGTATATCTGTTGTCGTCGCCCTTCTCGCAGTCGGTGCGGCGGGATGCTCCGACGCCATCGACAGCGCCAAGGACGGCGCGAAGAAGGTCGCCCGCCAGCGCTCGGTCTTCTCGCTCGCCCCCGGCGACTGCTACAACCCGAACAGCAAGGCCGAGACCGAGGAATTCGCGATCGAGATCGTGCCGTGCGAGGAGGCCCACGAGGGCCAGGTCGTCGGCGAGTTCACGATCGACGACAAGGGTGCCTACCCGGGTGACGACGAGGTCGCGGTGATCGCCGACGAACGCTGCCCCGTCGAGGCGCAGAAGTTCGCCCCGGACAACTGGGCGCTGCCCGCAGGCGTCGACGTCTTCTACTACCACCCCACCAAGGAGAGCTGGGCGACGGGCGACCGCGGTGTGAGCTGCGCCTACACCAAGGATTCGGGCAAGCTTTCCGGCTCGTTGAAGAGCGCCCCCCTCAAGGCCGACCAGCTCGCGTACCTCAAGGGTTCGAACGGCGTCTACGACGCCCTGTGGATGAACCAGCCCGAGGCCGACCAGATCGAGAACGACCTCCCCGGATACAAGAAGCAGGCCAAGGCGGTCGCCGCCGCGCTCGACGCCCACCTCAAGGGTCTGCGGAACATCGAGCAGCCGGAGACCGGCAAGCTGCGCGTCAAGCTGGAGAAGGCCGCCGGGGACTGGAAGAAGGCCGCATCGGCCGCCGACACGGATGCCTTCTACATCGCCTACGACGTGGCCTTCACCGGCATCGACCCGAGCAAGACGGTCGCCGCCCGCAAGGAACTGAACCTCGCCACGACGGTCCCGGCCGACGAGGCCGAGGTCTGGGCCGGCTGACCTCCTCCGCCCACTCGCTCCTCAGGTGGCGCTCCGCTCGCTCGCCTCGCGCAGGTTCCGGTCGACCGCGCGGTCGTACGCGGCGTCCGGAGCGCCGCCGGGGCTGCCCGGGCGGCCGCTGCGCAGGAGTTCGCGCCAGCGTTCCTGGCTCCAGTCCGCAGGGGCCGTCGTGCGCATGAAGTCCTCGACCAGGGTGCGGAAGCGGACCGGGTCGGCGTGGAAGGGGAAGTGGCCCGCGCCCTCGAAGATCTCCAGGCGGCTGCCGGGCATGGCCGCGTGGGCTCCGTAGGCGTGCTGGACGGGGACCACGCTGTCCCGGGATCCCCACAGCAGCAGGGTGGGCATGCCCTGGGTCAGGTAGCAGCGGTCCAGCATGGTGACCACCTGGCCCCGCCAGTCGACCACCGCCCGCAGCGTGCTGATGAAGGCGCTGCGGGACGTGGCGTCCGGGAGGGCGTCCACGAGGTGGAGCAGCTCCCCGGCGTCCTGGCCCAGGTCGGTGTCGAGCACTTTGATCAGCCACGTGAAGAGGCCGACCTGGCTGCGCATGCCGGGCAGGCGGAGCGTGGACAGCATCAGGTCGGCGCCGGGCAGGGACACCGCCCGCAGGACCGGGTTGACCTCGCGTCCCACCCCGCCCGCGCTCACGAGGATCAGGCGGTCGGTGCGCTCGGGGTACTGGTACGCGAACTGCATGGCCACTCCCCCGCCGAGCGAGTGACCGACCAGGGTGGCGCGTTCGATGCCGAGGACACCCAGGAGGTCCCGGATCCCGTTCGCGTAGGCGGCCACCGAGTAGTCCGCCCTGGGCTTGTCCGAGGCGCCGTGGCCGAGGAGGTCCGGGGCGATCACCGTGTGGTTGCGGGCCAGGTCGGGGATCAGGTCGGCCCAGGTCGCGGAGGAGTCGCCGATGCCGTGGATGAGCAGGATCGCGGGGCCCGACCCGGCCATCCGGTACGCGCGGCGGTAACCGTGGATCACGCGGTGGCGCAGCGGGACATCGTGCTCGCCCTGTTCCGCGACCGGATGCAGACCGCTCGCGCGGGACGGGGACGGGGCGGGGGACGGGGACAGGAACGTTCCTGGTTCGGGGTGGGGTGCGCCGGCCATGGATCGCCTCCGGTTCCTCCGATCGGACGGTGCCCTGATCGGACGGTCTTCTGCTCTGACAAGTCCCGGTCTTCATCAGACGGTCTTCTGCTCGGACGGCTCCTGAGCGAGCGTAGAAAGCTCCGGATCCCAGGCGGTTTCCGGGACGTTTCAGGCAGCGATCGGAGTGGCGGGCGCATGCGGGACCGGCGCGGCCGGGAGGTGGGGGAACCCGTAACACGCGCGTAGCAGTTGCGGGCGTCGGCGCACCCTATGATCGCCCCAGCACGCCCTCCGCCGACGACTTCCCCTCGTCGGCCGTGGTGCCGTGTGTCTCCCTCTCCCCGACCGGGTACGGCCGACGCGCCGCCCTGCCCGCGACCCCTGGAAGGCGGCCTGAATGGTCTCTCCCGTACGTATATGGCTCAACCGCACGTACGCGGAGAACGTCTTCTTCATCGATCAGCTCCGAGATAATCCGGAGAAGCGGCCGGTCGCGATTCATGCCACCCACGGGGATCCCGACTCCCCCGTCCTCGCAGCAGCCGACACCGCCGCACCCGAACCCGAGGGGCTCTCCCCCGCCGGCTACGTCGAGTTCGCGCTGGACCAGTGCGCCAGGCGTGCCGTCGACGTCTTCGTCCCCGTCCTTCACCAGGCGGCGATCGCCGCGCACCGTGCGGAGTTCGCGGCACTCGGTACCACGCTGATCGCCCCGCCCGCGGAAGCCTCCGCGCTCTTCCAGGACAAGGCGACCGCGTACGAGACGGTCGCGGCGGCCGGAATTCCCGTGCCTCCGTGGTGGCGGGTGCGGACCGAGGACGAACTGCTCGCGGCCGTCGATGCGATCGAGGCCGATGGCGGCAAGGCCTGCTTCAAGCCGGCCGCCGGTGCGGGCGGGGTCGGTTTCCGTATCGTCACCCGGGCCCCGTTCTCCCTGCTCCACCTGGGCGGGTTCCCGAGCCCGTACGTACCGCTGGACCTCATCGTCGAGGCCCTGCGCCGCAGCGACCGGTCCGTGGACTGGCTCGTGATGCCGCGCCTGGACGAGCCGGAGGTGTCCGTCGACTGTCTCACCGGGCCGGACGGCGGGGTACGGATGGCTGTGGGGCGTACGAAGAACGGGCGCCGTCGCGGGTTCACGCTCCGCCCGTCGTGGATCGACCCCGCCCGGCTGATCGCCCACACGTTCGGGCTGCATTGGCTCACGAACATCCAGTTCCGTGTGTACGAGGGCCGACCCGTCCTGATGGACGTCAACACGCGCCCGGCCGGCGGACTGCACCAGCTGTCCCAGTGCGGCCTGAACGCGCCCTGGGCTGCGGTGAGTCTGGCGCTCGGCAACGACCCCGGCGATCTGACCCCGGGCTTCCTGGGCGAGGACTACTCCGTGATCGCCGGGCCGCGTGCGCTCCGGCCGGTGGTACTGCCCGGGCAGCGGTCGGAGGAGCCCACCGTCGGCCTTCCGGCACCCGGCGAAGTCCCCGTGACACTCTGACGTACTCCGTACGCCACCTAAGGGCTGCACCCGCGGACCGGACGCTGCCCTTTCAAAAAAAATGCCTTGCCTGCGCGGGGGCGACTCGCCAGGCTGGGGCGCATGCCGGGACAGCGGAAGCGTAAACGGGAGGCCGCCAGGCGGGCTTCGGCGTACCCCGGCCGTGCGGGGCGCTGGGAAGTCGTCTTCGAGACCCAGGACGAAGCCGAATGGCAGGCGTACGTGCGCCGCGTCCGGGACTCGCGGGAGACCGCCGACCCGTCGGAGCTTCGCCTCGACACGCTGTGCGGGCGTACGGTCCAGCCGACCACCTACCGGCTGAGCAGGTTCGTGCCCTGCGACGATCACCCTTAGCGGCCGCCGTCGGGGTGTTCCAGGTCCTCGGTGACCGGTTCTGGCCCAGCTCCGCACCAGGGTTTTTCGACCCGGATTCCACCCTGCCGCCGCACCGTGGGACCAGTGATCCATTCCGTTGTCGCGCCACCCACTGGGGGGTACCTCCCAGGGACCTCTGGGGGATACCCCCCACCCAAGTCGGGGACCACCCGGGTCGTTCGGATGACGCGCTGTCCCTAGGTTCTGAGGTGGAATCGAAGCACCGTCCCAGAACACCTCCGGAGGCTCCCCGTGACCGCCCCCTCGCCCCGACCCGACGATCGGCCGACGCGCACAGCCCGCTCGCTCGTCGCGTCCTTCGTGCGTTTCGTCGTCTGCGGTGGCGGCGTGGGGCTCGCTTCCAGCGGAGTGCTCGTGCTGCTCAGCGGGTCGATGCCGATGATGGTCGCCAACGCGATCGTCACCGTCGTCTCGACCGTGATCGCGACCGAGCTGCACAGCCGGGTCTCGTTCCGGAGCGATCGGCGGGGCTGGGGCGTCCACCTGCAGTCCGGTCTGACGGTGGCCGTGAGCTACGCGTTCACCACGGGGGCGCTGCTCGTTCTGCACGCCGTGCACTCCGCGCCCTCGGCGCTGCTCGAGCAGGGTGTCTACCTGTCGGCCTCCGCGTTGGCCGGGGTGGGGCGCTTCGCGTTGCTTCGGGTCGTCGTCTTCGCCCGGTCCGCGTCGCCCGCGAACGATGCCGCCCTCGGCAGGGCCTCCGTGGCCATGGCCGCGTGACGCCACACGCGAAGTGTCGCGCCGACCACTGCTCCGCTGCCTCGCCGCCACCCTCCCGAGGAGCGATGACATACCCATCATGACAGGTCAGGCCGTGTTTTCGTAGGACGAACAGCACTGTCCCCAAACCTTGTTGGGCACCTCGGCCGACTCCCAGAATCACCCTCATGAATCACGCCGAGAACGTCGATCATGATGCGGTGCTGCGCGCACGGATGCTGCTGCTCGGATCCGGAAGGATCAACATCGACGAGGAGATCGACGCGTACCGGGTGCTCGCCCGGGTGAGCCCGGCCGTCTACCTGCCGCGCCTCGCCTCGGAACTGGTGACGTACGGCTACCGGGAGCTGCAGGACCCGGAGCTCCGGCTGGCACTGCGGGCCGAGGCCGCCGCTGCCGCGCGGGCGATGGACCCGGCGGAGCCGAAGCGGGCCGAGCTGCTCACTCGCGCCCTACGGGCCTGCCGGCACGAGCTGTACATCCTCGGACGGCGTAAGGAGGCCTTCGCCGTCTGCGAGGAGATGGCCCGTGAGGGACGCGAGGCGTACGCGGCGGGGCAGGTGGCGAGCCCTCTGTACGGGCACCATCCGCTGGCCGTCGCTCTGGCCGAGGAGGGACGCCACAGCGAATCGGCCCGGCTGCACGGGGAGATGGTCGAGGAGGAGCGGGCGGAGAGCGGTCCTACCGGTGTGTCCTTCTGGTCGATGGTCGCGTGGGCGGCCGAGCTGGACGCCTCCGGTCAGCACGGCGCGGCCATCGAGTCCTTCACCGAACTGGTGTCGGCAGGCCGCGAAAAGCTGGACCAGGGCCGCACTTCACTCGCCATCGTGACGTGGGAGCTGATCCGTCTCGCCCAGATGCTCGACGCGGAAGGACGCCGCGGCGAAGCCCGAACCACGCGGAAGGAGGCTCTCGGGTTCCTTATCGAGCTGGCCGGGAGCGGCGAACGTCAGAGCTGGAGCAACATCGTCTCCTGGTGGCTCGTCCTGCTGGCCATGTCCGGGCGGACCGACGAAGTACCCGTGCCCGGGGAGCCCGCCCCGGCGTTCGGCCTGAACGACGGCTGGTCGCCCGATGTCAGGCAGGCCTACCTCGACGGCCGCGAAACACTCGAGGCCGAGATCGCGTCGTCGGCACCGCCGGCGCAGGCCGACCCGGCGTCCTATCTCGCCGAACTCGCCGTTCTGCAGCGTCGGCTGACGATTCGTTCGACCATGTACTGGGAGTCGCGCACCCATCTGTTCGTCGACCGCGTGCACCCCCTGTTCGACGAGGGGGTGGCCCTCACCCGCCGGCTGGCCGATGTGGACGAGGCACAGGGCCGCGCCCCGCTCGCCCGGGCTCTGACGGATCGATCGACCCTGCTGATCGCGGGGAAGCGGTACGGCGAGGCGCTGGCCGACTTCCGGGAGGCCGTCGACCTGCTCGACCGGTGAGGAAGGCCGCACGACGGGCTCCTCTACGATCGACCGCGTGTGCGCAAACGTGATAGTCGCGGAAGACGACGCGAAGCAGGCCGAACTCGTACGCCGCTACCTCGAACGTGAAGGGCACGCGGTCACGGTGGTGGCGGACGGCCTCGCGGCGCTCGAGCAGGTCCGGCAGGGCACGCCGGACCTGCTCGTCCTCGACGTGATGATGCCGAGAGCCGACGGCCTGGACGTCATACGTGTACTGCGCTCCGAGGAACGGGAGTTGGCGGTTCTCATGCTGACCGCACGGGCCACGGAGGACGATCTGCTGCTCGGGCTCGACCTGGGCGCGGACGACTACATGACCAAGCCGTACAGTCCGCGCGAGCTGATGGCCCGGGTGCGTACCCTCCTGCGGCGCACCCATCGGCGTGCGGGCGAAGGCGGCCCGGGTGAGGGCGGGGTGCTGCGGGTGGGTGCCCTGGCCGTCGATCCCGTACGTCACGAAGTGGCGGCCGACGGGGTGCGGATCGAGTGCACGCCGGGCGAGTTCCGGCTGCTCGCCGCGATGGCCGCCGAACCCGACCGCGTCTTCACCCGGGAGCAACTGCTGGCGGAACTGCACGGGTTCGACCGGTACATCAGCAGCCGCACCGTCGACGTGCACATCATGAACCTGCGGAAGAAGATCGAGCACGCACCCCGCCGGCCGGTCCGGCTGCTCACCGTCTTCGGTGTCGGCTACAAGCTGACGGATCCGGTGAAGGGTGCCTCGCGTGCGCCGGGCCGGTGAGAACGACCGGCACCGACTGCCGCTCCGCAAGAGCCTGCTGGGCCGCCTGCTCGCCGTGTCGGCGCTCGTCGCGGCCTGTTCGGTCGCCGCGACCGCATGGCTGGCCGTGCAGACCACGTCCGGCGCGATCGAGCAGGAGCAGGGTCAGAACCTCACCGCCGACACCCGTATCCACGACACCCTGCTCGGTTACGCGGCGGCGCACCCCACCTGGGACGGTGTCGGGGCCACCGTGCGTGAGCTGGCCGACGAGTCGGGCCGGCGGATCACGCTGACGACGCAGAGCAGGGGCATCCTCGCCGACTCCGCCGACGGTTCCCCTCCCCCACCGGCCCTGCCTCCCCAGGCATCGGCGGTCGTTGATCCCATGTCCGTGGACGCCGCCCTGTCGTCCGGGGCCGGATCAGCGACGATTCCCGTGGGCATGAGGTCCCGCAGCGACCGTGTCGACCCCCGCGCCGTCGGACCGTTCCGGCTGCCCGACGCCGAGCGTGCGTCGCTGCGCCGCGCCGCCGAGGAGGTGGCACGGTGCCTCAACCGGTCCGGTATCGCCTCGGACGTCGTGGAGGGGCCGAGCGGCCGGCCCCGTATCCAGGACGTGGGCAACGATCCCGACCGTCTGCAGGGCACCCGGTGCACGACGGAGGACCTGGACCGCCCGACCCCCACCGAGGAGAAGGCGCTCAGCGCTCTGAGCCGGCTGGCCAACGCCTGTCTGAGCCGGCAGAGCCGCGAGCCCGTCCGGCTCGGCCTCGACCTCTCCTGGGACACGGCCGGCGAGCCCTTCCCGGTCCCGGCAACCGCCGCGCCGACGCCCGTGCCGAGCAGCGCCCCCCGGGAGGCCCAGGTGGCTCCGTCCCCCGAGCCCACGGCCCTCACCAGTGAGAACGACCGGGCCATCGCCTCGTGCGTCGCCGTCGCACGCCGCGAACAGCTCAGCTCCTACGTCGCCCCGCCCTCACTGCTGTTCATCAGCGACCCCGGCGGCGGCGCCGTTCCCGCATTCGACCTGTCGCCCGCGAACACGGCCAGGATCACGGGGGTCGCGGCGCTCGTCCTCGCGCTCACCGTGGGCGCCTCCGTCCTCGCGGGGGCCCGGCTCGTACGACCGCTGCACGCGCTCACGGGAGCTGCCCAGCGGATGCGCGACGGTGAGGACTCGGCACCCGTGGTGGTCGCCGCGGACAACGAGATCGGTCGGCTGGCCGCCGCCTTCAACGACATGTCCGCGCATCGCGCACGGCTGGAGGAGCAGCGCAAGGTGATGGTCAGCGACGTCGCCCACGAGCTGCGTACCCCGTTGAGCAATATCCGCGGCTGGCTGGAGGGCGCGCAGGACGGGATCGCCGAGCCCGACGCCATGTTCATCTCCTCTCTCCTCGAGGAGGCGGTGCAGCTGCAGCACATCATCGACGACCTCCAGGACCTGTCGGCGGCGGATGCGGGGGTGCTGCGCCTGCACCCCGAGCCGGTACGGATCGAGGAACTGCTCGCCCATGTCGCCGCGGCCCACCAGGCGCAGGCCGACGCGGCGGAGGTCGGTCTGACGGTGGCCGCCTCGACCGCCGGGGCACCCCTGCCCTCACTCACCGCCGATCCGGTACGGCTGCGGCAGGCCATGGGCAACCTGGTCTCCAACGCCGTACGCCACACCCCTGCGGGCGGGCGGGTCACACTGCGCGCGTACGCCACCGGGCCCGAGGAGGAGGAGCAGGAGCAGGGGCGGGTGGCTCTGGAGGTCGCCGACACCGGCAGCGGTATCCCGGCGGAGGATCTGCGGTACGTCTTCGACCGCTTCTGGCGCGCAGAGAAGTCCCGCAGCAGGCGCACGGGAGGCAGCGGGCTGGGTCTGGCCATCGTCCGAAAGCTCGCCGAGGCGCATGGCGGGACGGCCGACGTCGTCAGCACGGTGGGTGAGGGATCGGTCTTCACTCTGAGGCTGCCCCAGGCGGTCCCCGATCCCGGGGACGCGGGCCTGATGCGATGAACACAGCGTCCTGACAGCTTCCTCATAACTTCACTCCAGTCTGTCGGCATGCCCGGCGTCCGAAGCGCATTCGCGTGCGGGCCCCACCAAAGCCGGGCTGGAATCGGAGTCCTTCACATGTCCCCTCGTTCGACCCTGCGCACCGCAGTCCTCTCCGCCGTCGCCGCGGGCGCGGTCCTCGTCCCGTCGGCCGCGGCCGTCGCGGACGACGCCACTCCCAAGCCGGTGCCGACCGCCGCAGAGCGCACCGCCACACCCAGCCCCGCGCCGGAAGAGGCCGCGCCCTCCGCGGCACCGGCCCCGGCCGAGAAGTTCAGGAGCAGGGTGACGCCCCGGGGCGGCGTCGCCGCAGGTGAGCGCGCGGCCGCGGAGAGGGGCGGCAGCACGGCGCTGTACGGCTCGGCGGCGGGAGCGGTCCTGCTCGCCGGCGCCGGCACGTTCGTGCTGCGCCGCCGCTCCGCCGCAGACCGCAACGGCTGACCTGCCCTCGGGTGGCGCCGCTCCGCGTGACGGGGCGGCGCCACCCTGCTGTTCCACCCGATCCGCCTACGCCCGGAGCCACCATGCCCCGTACCGCACACGTCTTCCGCCGCGCCCTCATGTCCTCGGCCGCCGCCGTTCTGATCCTGGTCCCGCTCACCGGCTGCTCAACCTCCGGCGCTGCGCAGCCGCCCGCCGCGGTCACGTCGGCGTCCGGAGCGGCGGAGCGCCCGAACGCGTCGGAGTCCCCGAACGCACCGGCTCCCACGCAGATCTCCATCCCCTCGATCGGGGTGACGAGTCAGCTGATGCGGCTGGGGCTCAACGCGGACGGCACCGTGGAGGTTCCGCCCGCGGACAAGGGCATGACGGCGGGCTGGTACGCGGGAGGGGCCGTTCCCGGGGAGCCGGGCGCCGCCGTGGTCATCGGCCACAACGACACCCGGTTCGGCAAGGCTGTCTTCCACGACCTGAAGAGGATTGCCGAGGGTGCGGACATCACGGTCCTCAACGGGCTCGGCGAGCGGACGCACTTCACGGTCACGGGCACCGAGACCGTCAGCAAGAGCGCCTTCCCCAGTGAGAAGGTCTACGGGGAGACCGGCGACCGCGTGCTCCGGCTCATCACGTGCGACGGATCGTTCGACGCCGATGGGCACCCGGTGGACAACCTCATCGTCTACGCGACGCTCAGCTGACGGAACCCCGGACGCCGCGGCCCGTTCCTCGTCCCGACCTGTTCGTACTGCTGCCGCAAGACGCCGTACATCCCACCTCTACCCACGAGTAACTCCCCCTGGTTTGATGGGCGTCACCGCTCCGAACCCCACACCAGGAGAGCCTGTGCCGCACACCGCGATCCGCCGTATCTCCGGCGCGACCCTGGCCGCCGCCCTCGCCGCAGCCACGCTCGCACTCAACGCCCCGCAGGCATCGGCGGCGGACACCCCGTCGCTGCGCGTTCTCACGTACAACACGTTCCTCTTCAGCAAGACCCTGTACCCGAACTGGGGCCAGGACCACCGGGCCAGGGAGATACCGAGGACGGCCTTCTTCCAGGGCAACGACGTCGTCGTGCTCCAGGAGGCGTTCGACAACGCCGCGTCCGACGCCCTGCTGCAGAACGCCTCCGCCCAGTACCCGTACCGGACACCTGTGGTGGGACGGAGCAAGAGCGGCTGGGACGCGACGAGCGGGGCCTACTCGGCGACGACCCCGGAGGACGGTGGCGTCACCGTTCTGAGCAAGTGGCCCATCGTCCGCAAGGAGCAGCACGTCTACAAGGACGCCTGCGGGAGCGACTGGTGGTCCAACAAGGGCTTCGCGTACGCCGAGTTGAACGTCAACGGCGCCCGCGTCCACGTGGTCGGGACCCACGCGCAGTCGACCGACCCCGGATGCGGGGCGGGCGAGGCGGCCCGGATGCGCAGCCTGCAGTTCAGGCAGATCGACGCGTTCCTCGACGCGAAGAACATCCCCGCGTCCGAACAGGTCGTCGTGGCAGGCGACTTCAACGTCGACTCGCACTCCCCCGAGTATGCGTCGATGCTCGCCGACGGCGGGCTGGCGGGCTCGGACGCCCGTACCGGACACCCGTACTCGTTCGACACCCAGGACAACTCGATCGCCGCCGAGCGCTACCCCGACGACCCCCGCGAGGACCTGGACTACGTCCTGCACCGCGCGGGCCACGCGAAGCCGTCCGGGTGGACGAACCACGTGGTGAAGGAGAACAGCGCGCCCTGGACGGTGAGCAGTTGGGGTACGGACTACACGTACACGAACCTCTCCGACCACTATCCGGTGGTCGCGTCCGGTCAGTAGGGACACAGGGGACAATCGGACGGGTGAGGGGCGGGCAACGCGCGGTGGAGGGTGCACCGCGCCGCGGCCCTCCTCCCGCCCGGCCCGCCCGCGTACCCCGAAGGACCGTCTCTTGCGACCTGAGCCCCAGCCGTTCCAGCTCGTTCCGGGCGCCGCCGGATCACCGGTGCTGCTCCACGTCCCCCACTCGTCCCGATCCGTCCCGGCGCACGTACGCGACGGCATCCTGCTGGACGACGGAGCCCTGGAGCGGGAGCTCGACCAGATCACGGACGCGCACACCGCCGCGCTCGCGGCCCTGGCCCGCGAAGCCTGCGCCCAGGCACCCTGGCAGTTCCTCAACGGTCTGTCGCGCCTGGTCATCGACCCCGAGCGGTTCCCGGACGACCGGGAGGAGATGCTGGCGGTCGGCATGGGCGCGGTCTACACGCACACCACCTTCCGCGAACGGCTCCGCGCGTCCGGCGTGGACCCGCAGCCGCTGCTCGACCGCTACTTCCATCCGTACGCACGAGCAATGACGGCGGCGGTCGACGAACGGCTGGCCGCCACGGGGCGGGCGGTCGTCATCGACGTCCACTCCTACCCGACCACGGCGCTCCCGTACGAACTGCACGGTGCGGGCCCGCGCCCGCCGGTCTGCCTGGGCACCGACAGCTTCCACACACCGCCCGGCCTGCTGGCCGGGGCCGAGGCGGCGTTCGCCGGGTTCGGGGGCACGGGGCTCGACAGCCCGTTCCCGGGTACCTATGTGCCGCTGAAGCACTACGGGAAGGACCGCCGGGTCAGCGCGCTGATGATCGAGATCCGCCGCGACCAGTACATGACCGAGCCGGGCGGCCCCGCGGGGCCGGGCCTCAAGGCGTTGGCGTCCGCGCTGGCCGAGCTGGTGGACGGACTGTAGGTCGGTCCCGACGGCCGGCCCCGGCCGCGATCGGTCCTCAGCCGGCGGCGTCGGGCGCCGGCCTGTGCTCGGCGGCCCAGGAGGCGAGGATGCGCAGCCCGTCGTGCGAGGGCGTGCCGGGCTCCGCCGTCCAGACGACGAGCTGCTGGTCGGGGTCGGTCGTGGCGGTGAGCGTGTCCCAGTCCAGGGACAGCTCGCCGGCTATCGGATGGTGGAGCGCCTTGGTTCCCACGCTGAGGGTGGCGACCTGGTGGGCCGCCCACCACTGGCGGAAGTCCGGATCCTGGACGGAGAGCTCCCCCACGAGGGCGGTGAGCCTGGGGTCGTCGGGGTACTTGGCGGCTTCCATGCGCAGTTGGGCGACGCAGGTGCGGGCCACGGTCTCCCAGTCGGCGTACAGCGTCCGCATGGCGGGATCCGTGAAGAGGATCCGCACGTAGTTCCGCTGCTTTTCCGGAACCTTGCCGAAATCGGTGACCAGGGTGGCGGCCAGTGAATTCCATGCGATGACGTCCATACGGCGTCCCAGGACAACGGCCGGGGTGGCACTGAGATCGTCCAGGACCCGCCGCAATTGCGGTTGCACTTTCTGCCTCGCGCGCCGCCGGGGCCGCGCGTTCTCCTTTCCCGCGAGGCCGAAGAGGTAGTCGCGCTGGTCGTCGTCGAGGTGAAGGGCCTGGGCGAGAGCCCTCAGCACAGGCGTGGACGCCTGGATGCGCCCCTGCTCCAGACGGGTGTAGTAGTCGGTGGAGATCGAGGCCAGCTGGGCAACCTCTTCCCTGCGCAGCCCAGGGACCCTGCGGGGGCCGCCGCTCTCGGGCAGACCCACGGTACGAGGGCTGAGCTCGCTGCGGCGGGCCTTGAGGAACTCGCCCAGCTCGTTCAGATGCGCATCGGAGGTCATGTGTTCCAGTCTGGCACCGGTCGGCCGCTGTGAGAGGGGGAGAGATCTCTCCCAGGATGTTTCTCTCCCCGGAGGAAAGTCTCCCCTTTGCGGCCGCGCATGCGGGTGTAAACCTTGGCGGAGCGGCCGGCACAGGCAGTGGTTTTCCGAAGGAGAGGTACCCATGGAATTGGTGAAGCAGCAGCCCACGACGAAGGCCCCGGCCGAATGGTTCACCGGCGATGTGTGGTTCGACGTCGTTCAGGCGGGCCGGGAGCCCTCCCGGATGCGCGCCAACATGGTCCGCTTCGCCCCCGGCGCCCATACCGCCTGGCACCACCACGCCGTCGGCCAGACCCTGCACATCGTGTCGGGGGTCGCACTGATCGGCACCCGGGACGGCACGGTCATCGAGGCGCACCCCGGGGACACCGTGACCTGCCCGCCCGGTGAGGAGCACTGGCACGGGGCCGTACCGGACCGGTTCATGGAGCACCTCGCACTGTGGGAAGGCCTCGGCGACGACCGTCCGGAGACCACGTGGCTGGAGAAGGTCACCGACGAGCAGTACGGCCGCCCGCGCACCACAGGCCGCTGACACCGGACGGCGCCCGGTGCCCGTTCCCGGGACCGCTGTCCTCCCTTTTGAGCACCACCGGAGAAGAGACCCCCCATGCGAGCAACATTCATGTACGGCGCCGGTGACGTGCGCGTGCAGAACGCGCCGGACCCGGCCATCCAGCAGCCGACCGACGCGGTCGTACGCGTCGTGCGCTCCTGCGTCTGCGGCAGCGACCTGCACCCCTTCCACACGATGGCGGCCTCCGACGGTCCGGCCCCGATGGGCCACGAGTTCCTCGGCGTCGTCGAGGAACTGGGCGCGGACGTCTCCGGCCTCCGGCGCGGCGACCTGGTCGTGGCACCGTTCGCGTACGCCGACAACACGTGTGACCTGTGCCGGGAGGGCCTGCACACCTCCTGCCCGCAGGGCGGGTTCTTCGCTTCCGGCGGCGTCGGCGGCGCCCAGGCCGAAGCGGTGCGTGTCCCGCAGGCCCAGGGCACCCTGGTCAAGCTGCCCGTCGGGGAGGACTCCCCGCTGCTGCCGTCCCTGCTGACCCTGGCGGACGTGTACGGCACGGGGTACCACGCCGCCAAGCAGGCCCGCGTCAACCCGCGCACCACGGTCACGGTCGTCGGGGACGGCGCGGTCGGTCTGATGTCCGTCCTGTCCGCGAAGCAGCTGGGCGCCGAGCGGATCATCCTGATGGGCCGCCACAAGGACCGCACCGATCTCGGCCGTTTCTTCGGCGCCACGGATGTCGTCGCCGAGCGCGGCCAGGAGGGCATCGAGAAGGTCCGCGAGCTGACCGGAGGCCAGGGCACCCACACGGTGCTGGAGGCCGTGGGCCACATGCCCGCCTACGACATGGCCGTCGGTGTCGTCCGGCCCGGCGGTGTGATCAGCCGGGTCGGCGTACCGCAGTACGAGGACGCGGCGATCGGCTTCGGCAGCCTGTTCGGCCCGAACATCACCCTCACCGGCGGCCCCGCTCCGGTGCGCGCCTACATCGACGAGTTGCTGCCCGCGGTGCTGGACGGAACGGTGGACCCCGGGCGGGTCTTCGACCGCACGGTGTCCCTGGACGAGGTGGCCGAGGGCTACGGCGCGATGGACCGGCGTGAGGCACTGAAGGTGCTCGTCACTCCCTGACGGTCGCCGCGCCGGGCGCAGGACGGGTGGGCAGCCGTCCTGCGCCGGGAGTCACGCGAGACGGTCCGCTTCACGGCCGGCGGACGCCCGGTCTCCGGCGGAGCGAGGGGACACGGCCCGCGTTCTCTCTCCTACGGCCGGGCGTACGGCCGGGTCATGATCTCCATGTTGTGGCCGTCCGGGTCGTCGAAGTACGCGCCGCGCCCGCCGAACAGCCGGTTGATGTGGCCGGGTTCGGTGTGGGCGGGGTCCGCGTAATAGGTGACGCCCAGCTTCTGGAGGCGGCCGATCATGGCGTCGAACTGCGCGTCGGGCACCAGGAACGCGTAGTGCTGCCCCTGGATCGGTTCGTCCCGCTTCTCGTAGTAGTCGAGCGTCACGCCGTTGCCAAGATCGACGGGCAGGAACGGGCCGAACTGACGGCCCACCCCCAGCCCCAGGATCGCGGCCATGAACTCGGCCGACAGGTGCCGGTCGGTGGCGTATACGGCGGTGTGGTCGAGCTGGACGGTGGTGACACCCTGCTCGGGTGCGTACTGGCTGCACATCTGTGACAACTCTCCGGTTCGTGGGTTCCGTTGGGACGACGGCGCCGCAAGCGGGCACCGGACGGACGACACGGAGGGAGGGCGGGGCTCGCGCCCGCCACGCGGTCATGCCAAGGCCGGGCGCCTCTCTCGTACATGGCCCATGGCCGACCCGGCAGTCACGCGGCCGATCCTAGCGCGTCCGTCCACGCGCCCGCCGGGCGGCGGATATCTTCGCGTCCATGGACGACTCGGCATCGCTCCGGCGCGCACACGGCCCCGTCACCCGTGGTCGGCTCGCCGAGGACCTGACCACGCTCGGCCTCACCGACGGCGACATCGTGATGTTCCATACGCGGATGTCCGCCATCGGATACGTGGCGGGCGGCCCTCAGACAGTCATCGACGCGCTCGGCGACGTCGTCGGGGAGCGCGGGACCCTGATGGTGACCTGCGGCTGGAACGACGCCCCGCCCTACGGCTTCACCGACTGGCCGCAGGCGTGGCAGGACGCCGTGCGCGCGGAGCATCCCGCGTACGACCCCGAACTGAGCGAGGCCGACCACGACGTCGGCCGTCTGCCGGAGGCACTGCGCCGGCGGCCGGGCGCCGTCCGCAGCCGCCACCCCGACGCGAGCTTCGCCGCGCTCGGTGCCGCCGCTCAGGCGCTGATGGCCGACCACCCCTGGGACCACCCGCACGGCCCCGGCAGCCCGTTGGCGAAACTGGTCGCCCTGGACGGCCGGGTCCTTCTCCTGGGTGCCCCGCTGGACACCCTCACGCTCCTGCACCACGCCGAGGCACTCGCCGTGGCACCGGGCAAGCGGTTCGTGGACTACGAGCAGCCGATCCGCGTCGAGGGGCGGCGGACCTGGCGGTGGTTCCGCGACATCGACTCGGAACACGGCGCCTTCGACTACTCGTCCGTCGTGTCCGCGGACCAGGATCCGTTCGAAGCCGTCGTCGAGGACATGCTGGCCGCCGGAGTCGGCCGCCGGGGCCGGGTCGGCGCAGCGACCAGCTACCTGTTCGAGGCCGCCGAGGTCGTGCGCTTCGGTGTCACGTGGATCGAGGAGAAGCTGGGTGGAACCCCGTAGCCCGGCGGCCCCGCGACGATCGCGCCCGGAGCGGTGTCCGTCCACGGCAGGAGGCCCCGGTACGGTCCGGCGCCACGCGTGGGCGGCAAGGGGACGGAGCGCCATGCGCGGGCGTAGGCGGGCGGCTCGGCACGGCCCGTCACGAGGACGGCCACCGGTGTCCGGCGTGCGGCGGCCATGATGGCGCCGGGTGTGATGCTCGTATCGTGCCCGCTGGTCTGACGCGAGGAGCAGCCGGCGTAGTACGCGATGGGGACGGCTTGCTCCCCGCTGACCACGCACGGTGGACGGACCCCGAGCCGGTTCAACGCACCGGCGACGGCCGCGTAGTCGGCGCTCGTGGAGTGGCTGCTGGCCGCCACCCGGCTGAGGACCTGAAGCTGAACGGCGAGGTGACCGGCCAGGACCAGGGCCAGCAACGCGACGCCCACCGGCCGTCGGGCGTCCCGCGCCCGTGTGAACAGATGGAAGAAGCATTCGGCCACGGGTACGGCCAGCAACGCGTAGGCCGGGAGGAGGAACCGGGGCGCCGAGTACTCGATGAGGAACAGGTACGGCACGGCCGATGACCCCGCGGTCGCCGTTGCCACCAGGGCGACAGTGCCTCGGCCCGCACGGCGTGCGACGACCGTTCCCCAGACGGCGAGGAAGGGAACGGCGGCCCACCACACGGCCGTTCCCGGGCGCTTCCACGGAATGTCGCAGGGGCGGCAGAGGGTGCGCCCCTCCAGGGATCTCACCTGGTCGTCCACCGCGATGTTCCATCCCAGGCCGCCCTGGATCTCACTGGCCCGGTGCAGTCGGGCACGTACGCCCCCGTGGTGTGCGTACGCCTCGACGACCCAGGGCGCGCAGCCCGCCAGCAGCCCGAGCACGAGCGCGGCACACAGGTCGGGGCGCCGCCGGCCGGGCACCAGGACCGCCGCCAGGGCCAACGGCAGTGTCAGCCAGGCCCCGTCGGCGGGGCGCATCAGCGCGACCAGGGCCACGGCGCCCCCCGCCCCGACGAGCTCCGCGCGTCCACGGGCACCGCCCACGGCTCTCACGACCCAGCCGGCGGCAGCCAGGGCTCCGAGCGCGCACCAGAGATTCGGCATCGCCATCGGGCCGTAGAACAGGGTGGGCCACAGCCCGGCGAACAGTGCGCCCGCGCCCACGAGTACGGGCGCGGGGAGCACCTTCCGCCAGATCCACAGGGCGACGACCAGCGCGGCGGCGGAGAGCAGGGCGAGGTAGATCCGCAGCACGGTCGTGGAGGTCGTGAGGGCGGCAGCCGGAGCGACGAGGTAGGAGATGCCGCGCGCACGGGGCGCGCTGAAGAACGCGGGAGGGGCGTTGCCGCCGACCTGGCTGACGTAGACGGTCTCGTCCCAGGCCAGCCCCGACCCGGGTACGACGACGGCCAGTTGGACGACGACGAAGACCACGGCGACCGTGATCAGCCACGGCAGCGGCCGGGAGGCGGGCCTGCGGAGCTGAAGGGGTTCGGCCCTCGGCGTCGAGCGCGGTGGCCGACACTCCTGCATAACTGCTCCCCTATCGCGACAGATGCACGCAAACTCAACAGAGGACACCCTGCCCGAAGCGGGGATCCGGACGGCTGGGGGCGCGCCGTCGCGGAGCAACAGGGGCCGGGAGATTCCCGCTTGCGCGTCCGGCAGTGCGGCCTACGCCGCAGGGCGGAGGTCTCCTTCGACGGTGGTCCTGGTGATCCGGGGTCGGTCCCCAAGAGGCCGAGGAACGGGGGCGAGGCCGAGCGGCTCGTCGTCCCACACACCGATGGACACCGGGGCGCCTACCCGATGTCGACGACCCGGGCCCACGCGGGCGGCGAGTCCGGGACGTAGTCGGGATCGTCCTCGTCCCATCCACCGTCGCCCGCGTCCCGCCGGGGGAACAGGCCCACCACCGTCCGGCACGCCGGTTGCGAACTCGGCCAGGGCGTCTGCCCGTCGGTCAGCACGACGATGACGTCCGGCCGGGGCTGTGTCCGCAGTGCCTTCGCAAAACCTGTACGCAGATCCGTGCCGCCACCGCCGACCAGCGGGATCCCCTCGGCACGGCACAGCGGGTGCACGACCCGGGCGGACGCGTCGCAGGGCAGGACGCTGACCAGGTCGCGGCGGCCGCCCACGGCACGGGAGATCGCGGCAACTTCGAGGAGCGCGCTGCCCAGTTCGGCGTCACTGACCGATCCGGAGGTGTCGATGACCACGGAGACCCGGGGCGGCTTGCGCCGGAGACTCGGCAGGACGACGCCGGGCATTCCGGCCGAGCGCCGTGACGGGCGGCCGTAGGTGTAGTCCTCGCCCGCGCCCGCGCCGGACGCTGCCGAGCGGACCGCCGCCCCGAGCAACTCCCGCCACGGCTGGGGCGGGTGGAACGCCTCCTCCGCCCACCGCTGCCACCCCTCCGGGGTGTGCCCCGGACGGCCGGTGATGCCCTGCGCCACCCGGAACCGCACCGCGTCCCGTTCCTGCGCGCTGAGGCCGTACGCGCCGTCCGGCCCCAGGTCCCACTCCCGCTCCAGTCCATCGGCGCCGCTGCCGCAGTCCAGCCAGGCGAGACCCTCCGTGTACGGCCCGAGCCGGAACTGGCGGAGGTAGTCCTCCATGAGCCGGCCCTCGGAGAGTCCCAGGGTCCCCGGCCGGACGGCACCTTCGGGCCGGACCAGCCCGTCACCGAACGCGTCGTCGTTGATCTCGCAGTCGGCGGCGATGTTCATCCGCAGCCGTTCGCCGGGGCCGGTCAGCCCCCGTTCCCGCGCGACCCGGTCGCTGCGCCCGTGGTGGTCGCGCAGCAGGTGCGACACCTCGTGCACCCATACCCCGGCCAGTTCCTCCTCCGAGGTGCGCGCCACGAACGCCGGCGAGACGTAGCAGCGCCAGTACCGGTCGACGGCCATCGTCGGCACCCGCCGCGACTCCACGGTGTGCAGTGCGAACAGCGCGGTCGCCAGGTAGGGGCGGGCCCGGGCGGCGTGCAGCCGGGCGGCGAAGAGCTTGTCGAGGTCCAGAGCCCCCGTTGCCCCCGGAGTCATCGGCGGGCCTTCGTGGCGACCGCTGCCCGGGCCGCGGCCTGGTCCGCGCGCCGGGACATGGACACCACTCCGGCGAGCCGTTCGATCGACGCCGGGACGTCCCAGTTCTCCTGGCGCAGCGAGGCCAGTGTGGTCGCGGGCACCACCACCAGGTCCGGGGCTCCGGTCTCCAGCGCCCGGACGAGGAGCGCCCACGCCGCATCCCAGCGGGACCGGTCCGGGCGGTTGCGGACCGCCGCCACCACACCGTCGAGCACGGCCTGGCGCAGGTCCCCCCGCTCGGGGAGGACGGCACCCGCCGGGTCGGCGAGGAGTTCCTCGGGGTCGGGGAGGTCCATCCGGTCCAGGCTCGCCAGCAGCTCCAGCCCGGGCCCGTCCCCGACCGCACCCCTGACCAGCAGGGACAGTACGTCGCGGGAGGAGCCCGCCGCGGTCGCGAAGGCGATCAGGCACAGGGTCATGTCCCAGCTCCGGGGCGAGGGCCAGGGTCCGCCGCGCCGCGTTTCGCTGCTGGGCAGTTGGTGCACGAGCTTGGGGCGGGCGGCGAGGAGCCCGCACACCGCGCGGCGGGCGAAGTCCACGGCCTCCGAGAGCCTCCCCGGGTCGAGCTGCGGCAGGGTGGCGCGCGGCCATGTGCCGCCGAGGCCGCGCACCACGACCTCGTGGTCGTGATGCCACTGGAGGTGGACGAACCGGTTGGCCAGCGGCGGGCTCAGTTCCCAGCCGTCGGCCGCCGAGGAGCGCGGGTTGGCGGCGGCCACGATGCGGACGCCCGGCGGCAGTTGCAGGGCGCCGATCCGCCGTTCGAGCACGAGGCGGAGCAGGGCGGCCTGAACGGCCGGCGGCGCGGTGGACAGTTCGTCGAGGAACAGCAGCCCCCGGCCGGCCCGTACGAGGCGCACCGCCCAGTCCGGCGGGGCCATCGGGACACCGTTCGCCGCGGGGTCGTCGCCGACGATGGGCAGCCCCGAGAAGTCTGACGGTTCGTGGACGCTGGCGATGACCGTGGTCAGCGGCAGGTCGAGGGACTCGGCGAGTTGGGTGATGGCCGCGGTCTTCCCGATCCCGGGCTCACCCCACAGGAGTACGGGCAGATCGGCTGCCACGGCCAGCGTCAGGGCCTCGAGCTGTTCGTCCGGGCGCGATTCGGTGGTGGTGTCGCGCAGCAGGGCCATCAGACCGTCGGCGACGGCGAGTTGGGAGAGGCGGGCTCGGTCGGAGGGGGTGGCGTTCGTGACGGGCGGCGTGCAAGTGGACATGTGTGATCACCTTTTCGGGTTCGTGGCGGGGTGCGACTGAGGACCGGGGAACGAAGAAGGACAGAAAAAGAACGGCGCAGGGCGCGGGGACGTAGGGTCCCCCGGGTCAGCGGGGGGTCAGGTGGCGCGGGCGCGAGCGGGGGTCGCGGAGCAGGACGTGGTCCGGGCGGTAGCGGACCGGGCCCGGTCCGACGAGGTCCGCCCTGAACAGCCCGTAGGTGATCCGCCGTTGGGCGGCCGCCTCCAGTTCGTCCCGCAGAGCACCGCTGCGCAGCACCGCGCCGGGACCCAGCAGGCCTTCGACGACGGCCAGCGCACCGGCGGTGTCGCCGTGGTCCAGCCGTTCGCGGACGCCGGTGAGGCAGTCCGGATGACGGTGCGCCTCGTCGATGGCCTGAAGGCAGGGAAGCGGGGTACCGGTCAGCGCGACCAGCAGTTCCTCCCGGCGGATCTCGACCGGGTCGTGGTCGAGCGGGGCGAGTACCCCGTCCACCAGGCCGATCCGGTGCCGAGCCCCCCGGCAGTCCACGAGCCGCGGCTGTCCCGCCGCGTGCGGGGTCGGCGACGACCCGGCCGGCACGTGGTCCGGTACGAGTGCCGCGACGACCAGCGGGTGCAGCCGGTCGGCCTCGACCGCGCCGGTACGCAGGAGTTCGAGGTCGGGCAGTACCCAGGTCGCCGCGTCCGGGAGGACCGGCGCCAGGACGCCGCAGTCGGTCGCCTCCGCGATCCGCAGGGAGGGCGGGCCGGGACCGTCCGCGAGAACGTGCAGGTGGAGCCGGTACCGGCTCCCGAGGCGCACGGCGACGGTTCCGGAGGTCCGCCCCTCGGAGTGGAGCAGCACCCCGGCCTCTGCCGCCCAGCGGTCGACGGCGCAGCGGCGCCCCTGCGGCACCAGGTCCAGGCCGTCCGGGTCCACCGCCTGGCCGCCGAGGGGCTGCCTGCCGGCCCCGGAACGGATCCACAGCTCGCCGGTTCTGCGCGCGTCCCACAGGTGGCGGTGCAGGTCGAGGCGGAACCGCCGGTTCGGATGAGGATGCGGATGGCGGCGGGCGCCCGCCCCGGCGTGGGATCCGTCCCACAGGGCGAGGCTCATCCGCTGGCCCGCGTCCGCCCAGGCCGGCGGGGTCCGGACCACGAGGTGCAGCGGGCGTGCGCCGTCGTTCCCCTCAGCCTCGTACCGGGCCAGGGCGATCGTCACGCCCGGTCGCAGCAGACCGTGCGGACCGATCCTCGGCATGTGCCAGCGCAGCAGGTCGGGTGCCAGATGGCGCAGGTCGGCCCGGATCCGGGCGGCGAGTTCCTGACCGTGGAGTCGCGCCACGGACCGTAGGTCGAGATCGACGTCGACGCCTGCGGCGGCGCACGCTCCTGCCCAGTCCCCGGCACGACGGCGGGCGGTCGCAGTCTCGATCATGGAGGGCGGCACGGCGAACTCGCGCACGCGTGGCCAGAAGGACGGTAGGGATTCCCCGTTCGCGGTCTGAGTGAGCATCAGCACTCACCTTGCGCGGACGGGTCCCCCAATCTGTGACTGGAGTATGTCTTCATCGCGGGCAGCCTAGCGCCCTCCCCGCCGGGCTGCCAGAACATTTCCGTCCTCGGCCCGACGCCCGCGCTCCGCGGCGCCCGGCTGCGGGGACACCTCGGTCGAAGTCCGTGCGGGCCTGAGCCGAAGTGCGTACGGGCATCGCCCGAAGTCGTACGGCCATCGGACGGTGGTCCTAGGCCTTCAGCCTGTTACGCCGCATCCGTGTTTTCCCTAGCGTCCTTGCCATGGATACGACAGGAATTCTCGACGAGGCGCTCCAACGACTGCACAGTTCGGGGCCGGAGCGGCTCGGGCGGCTCACCAACCACGCGCCGATGGCCGTCGAGGCCCTGGCCGCGCACGGTCGGTCCGGGTCGGTGCACCGGTGGCTCGACCTGTACGCACCCAAGCTCGAGGAGTTCCCCTCCCGGGTCGAGGCCGTCACGGCCGGCAACTGGCAGTCGGCGCTCGGCGATTCGCGCCGTGCCGCCGACTGGATCGATCACTTCGGCCGCGAGATCGCCGACCGCCCCTGGCGTGACGTGCTCACCGAGTGGTGGCCCCGTCTCCTGCCGGGCATGTACGGCGGTTCGACGCACCCGGTGATCCGGGTCGGCCACGCCGTGCGCACGCTTCTGGTCGCCGAAAACACCGAGGCGGGTGAAGCCGGCGGGGTCACCGGGCCGCGGCTGGCCGAGCTCGCCCACGGCCTCGGCTACTGGGCCGCCCGCTTCCACCCCGTCGCGGGCCTCGCCCTGCTGCCAGGCACGGACACGGCGGCCGCCGCCCTCGACGCGGTGGCCCCGATCGCCGAACGCGACGGCGGCTTCACCGCCAGGCTCGGCCGCTTCACGGGGCTGCCTGTGTGGGCGGCGACGGTCACGGACCCCGACGAGGCGCACGGCCGCCTCACCGAACTCGTGCGCGCCGCCACCCACCGGTACGCCACGCACGGGCACGGCGAGGAGACGATGCTGGTCCACGCGGCGACGGCCCCCAACGCCGTACTGCGTACCCTGCCCGCGCTCCCGCGTGTCCTGTGGGTACCGAGCCTGCGGGCCGCCTGGACGGCTTCTGCCGCGGTGACCGCCATGTATGCGCCCGACGCCCCGGTCGCGTACCGCCCGCCGGGCACCTACACCCCAGAAGAGGTCTTCGAACGGGCCATCGCGCACGGCGACGAACACGTCATCAAGCTGACCGACACGGCTCTCGACGTCGGCGACGAGCGGGCACTGGCGGCGGCCCTGCGCTCCATCGAGCTGAGCGAACCGCTGGTCGGGCCGCGGTGATCCGTCTGCTCAGAAGAAGACCCCGCACCGCAGCAGCACGTTCGCGTAAGGCCTGGCCTCTCCCGTCCGCACCACCAGCCGGGCCTGTGCCGAGAGCGCCTTGAGCTCGTCGTGCGGGACGTGGGTGAGAGCCGGGAGGCGGGTGGTCAGCAGGCGGGCCGCCTCCGGGTTCGCGTCGCGTACCTCCTCCGCGGCCGTCGCGCCTTCCACCACGAGCTCGTCCAGCAGTCCGTCGAGCACGTCGGCGAACGACGGGACTCCGGCCCGGAAGGCCAGGTCGACGACGCGGGGGCCCGGCGGTATCGGCATGCCCGCATCGCAGACCAGCACGCCGTCGCCGTGGCCCAACTCGGCTATGGCTCCCGCGAGATGACGGTTGAGGATGCCCGACTTCTTCACAGCGCGGCGACCTCCTCCGCGGTCGGGAAGGACGCCTGCGCGCCCTGCCCGGTGACAGCCGCCGCTCCCACCCGGACGGCGAACGCGGCAGCTGCCGCGAGCTCCTCGCCGAGGCCGAGGCGCCAGGCCAGCGCGGCCGTGAACGCGTCGCCCGCGCCGGTGGTGTCGACCGCGTCGACCTCGGGGCTCGGTACGCGGACGCAGTCGGCCGTCCGGCCGTCGGCGACCAGCGCGCCCGCCGCGCCCAGCGTGACGACGACCGAGCGCGGGCCGTGCGTGAGCAGGGTCCGCGCCCAGTCCTCCGGTGCGGGGCCCGCCGTGTCGCCGAGGATGCCGAGGATGTACCGCGCCTCGTGCTCGTTGACCACGAGCGGGTCGCAGGCCGTCAGTACGTCCTCGGGCAGGGGCGCGGGCGGGGAGGGGTTGAGGACGAGACGGCTTCCGGGGGCGAGGGAGCGCGCCGTCTCCGCGACCGTTTCCAGGGGGATCTCCAGTTGTACGGAGACGACCCGGGCCGCGCGGAACAGGGCGCCGGCCGCCTTGATGTCCTCGGGGGTCAGCCGTGCGTTGGCCCCCGGGGAGACGACGATGCTGTTGTCGCCCGAGGGGTCGACCGTGATCAGGGCGACCCCCGTGGGCGCCCCGCCGACGAGGACTCCGCCGGTGTCGACCCCCGCGTCCTGCTGCGATTCCAGCAGGAGGCGACCGTGGGCGTCGTCGCCGACCCGGGCCAGCAGTGCCGTACGCGCGCCGAGGCGGGCGGCGGCGACGGCCTGGTTGGCCCCCTTGCCGCCCGGGTGGACAGCGAGGTCGGAGCCGAGCACCGTCTCCCCGGGTGCGGGGCGGCGGTCGACGCCGATGACCAGGTCGGCGTTGGCCGAGCCGACGACCAGGAGGTCGTACCTGACGGGGGCGGATTCCTCGTTCTCGTACATCTGTGGTGCTGCCTTCCTTGGGCCTGCGGGGTCAGGAGAAGTCGGCGACGTTCTGCCGGGTGACGACCTTGACCGGCACCTTCACCGTGCTGTCGACCTTCTTGTCCTCGGCAGCCCTGACCGCGTTCTGAACGGCGATCCTCCCCAGTTCCTTCGGCTGCTGGGCCACGGAGGCGTACAGCGTGCCGGCCTCGACGGCCTTCAGTCCGTCCGGGGTTCCGTCGAAGCCGACGACGGGGACGGACTTCCCTGCCTTGCTGCCGAGGGCCTTGACCGCACCGAGTGCCATCTCGTCGTTCTCGGCGAAGACACCGTTGATCCCGGGGTGGGACTGGAGCAGGTTGGTCATCACGTCCAGCCCCTTGGTGCGGTCGAAGTCGGCGGGCTGCGTGGCCACGACCTTGATGCCCGGGTAGGCCTTGAGGCCCTCGGTGAAGCCCGCACCGCGCTCGCGGCTGGCGGAGGTGCCCGCGGTTCCCTGGAGGACGACGATGCTGCCCTTGCCGCCGAGCTTGTCGGCGAGTGTCCTGGCGGCGAGCTTTCCGCCTGCCACGTTGTCCGAGGCGACGAGGGTCGCGGTCCGTGCCTTGTTGACTCCGCGGTCTGCCGCGACGACCGGGATGTCGGCCGTGTTGGCGCTGCGGACGCCGGGCCCGACCGCGTCGGAGTCCACCGGGTTGACGATGATGGAGTTAACGCCGGAACTGGTGAAGTTCTGCAGCTGGTTGGCCTGCTGCGAGGCGTCGTTCTGGGCGTCGGTGACCGTGAGGTCGACCCCGGCCGCCTTGGCCTCCGCCTGCGCGCCCTCCTTCATCTGCACGAAGAAGGGGTTGTTGAGGGTGGAGAGCGACATGCCCACCTTCGTGGTGCCGCCGGAGGATCCGGAGTTGAAGAAGGTCACCGCGGCGACGACGGCCGCCACGCAGATCACGGCGATGCCGAGCTTCATGGCTCCCTTGCGGCCCGATCCCGGTGATCCGGGTGCCGCCGAGGAACCCGACGCGGACGCGGCGCCCGATCCGGCCTTGCGGCGCAGCGTGTCCAGCAGTACCGCGAGCGCGATGACGACACCGATGACGACCTGCTGCCAGAAGGCGGACACGGACAGGAGGTTGAGGCCGTTGCGCAGCACGGCGAGGATGAGCGCGCCGATCAGGGTGCCGGAAGCCTTGCCGACACCGCCCGCGAGGCTGGCGCCGCCGATGACGACCGCGGCGATCGCGTCGAGTTCGTATCCCTGCGCGGCCTGCGGCTGCGCGGAGACCAGGCGGGAGGCGAGGACGATGCCCGCGACAGCGGCGAAGAGACCGGACAGGGCGTAGATGGCCAGCTTCTGCTTCTTGACGCGCAGGCCCGACAGCCGGGCCGCCTCCTCGTTGCCGCCGATCGCGTACATGGAGCGGCCGATGTAGGTGCGGGCCAGGATGAGTGCGGTGATCAGGCCCATCGCGATCATCACGAGAACGGGGACGGGGAGCCAGCCGCCGAGCGTGTCACCGAGGACCGACACGGAGTCGGGGAAGGCGATCGGACTGCCCTGGGAGATCACCAGGGACAGGCCGCGGGCGACCGAGAGCATGGCCAGCGTCGCAATGAACGGCGGCAGTTTGCCGTACGAGACGAGGGCGCCGTTCACGAAGCCGCAGGCGATGCCGGTGGCGACGGCGAGGATGACCGCCAGCCAGACGGGGACCCCCGCGGAGGTTGCCGACCAGGCGAGGACCGTCGCGGAGAGCGCGGCGACCGAGCCGACGGAGAGGTCGATGCCCGCGGAGACGATGACGAAGGTGACACCGAACGCGAGGATCGCGGTGACGGCGGCCTGCACACCGACGTTGAGCAGGTTCTGGGTGGTGAGGAAGTCGCCGGAGAGCAGCGACATCGCCACCACCAGGACGACCAGGGCGCTGAGGGCGCCGTTGTCGAGCAGGAGGCGCCGGACCGTGTGTCCTGCGGCGCCGCCCGCGCCCGTTGTGCTCTTGAGCGTGTCAGTGGCCACGGGGGCTCTCCTTCTCGTTCTCTGCGTTCGCCGCGTCTTCCGCGGGCGTCGCTATGGGGACGGCGCTGACGGCGAGTGCCATCACGGCGTCCTGGGTGGCTTCGTGGGCGGGGAGTTCACCGGCGATACGGCCCTGGGCCATGACGAGCACCCGGTCGCTCATGCCGAGGACTTCGGGCAGGTCGCTGGAGATCATCAGCACCGCGTGGCCGGAGGCCGTCAGTTCATTGATGAGCTGGTAGATCTCGACCTTGGCGCCGACGTCGATGCCACGGGTCGGCTCGTCGAGGATGAGTACGCGGGTGTCGGCGAGCAGCCACTTGCCGATGACGACCTTCTGCTGGTTGCCGCCGGAGAGTGTGCGGACGTGCTGGCCGAGGCCTGTCATGCGTACGCCGAGCTGTTCGGCGATGCGGGCGGCGGCCGTGCGCTGGCCCTTGAGGTCCACGAGGCCGGACCGGCTCGCCGCGCGCAGGGTGACCAGGCCGAGGTTCTCCTGCACGGAGGCGTCGAGCACCAGGCCCTGGCCCTTGCGGTCCTCGGGGACGAGACCGATCCCGGCCGCCATGGCAGCCGTCACGTCGTGCTTGCCGAGGCGCTCGCCGAGTACGTCGACGCTGCCGCCGTCGTAGGGGTCGGCCCCGAAGACCGCGCGGGCGACTTCGGTGCGGCCAGCGCCGACGAGTCCGGCGAGTCCGACGACCTCACCGGCCTTCACCTCGAAGCTGATGTCGTGGAAGACCCCGTCGCGGGTGAGTCCGCGTACGGACAGCAACGGCTGTCCCGTTTCGGGGCGTTCACGGGGGTACTGCTGGTCGATGCTGCGGCCCACCATCAGCTGGACGAGCTCGTCCTCCGGGGTCGAGGCCGGCACCTGGTCGATGCTGCGGCCGTCGCGCAGGACGGTGACGCGGTCGCCGAGCGCCGCGATCTCGTCGAGGTGATGGGTGATGAAGACGACGCCGACCCCGTCCGCGCGCAGCTGCCGCACGATCCGAAAGAGCTTGTCGACCTCCTCGGAGGTGAGCACGGCGGTCGGTTCGTCCATGATCAGTACGCGTGCGTCCAGGCTGAGCGCCTTGGCGATCTCGACCATCTGCAGCCGGGCGATGCCCAGTTCGCGCACCTTGGCCCTCGGCGAGATGTGCAGGCCGACGCGGCGCAGGAGCACCTCGGCGTCGGCCTCCATGCGGCGCCTGTCGATCATCGCGAAGCGGCGCGGCTGGCGGCCGAGGAAGATGTTCTCGGCGACCGTCAGATCGGGTACCAGGTTGAACTCCTGGTAGATCGTGGCGATCCCGAGCTTCTCGGCGTCCTGCGCGCCGTGGATGCGGACCTCCTTCCCGCGGGCGAAGATCCGGCCGCTGTCCGGGCGGTAGGCACCGGACAGCATCTTGATGAGGGTGCTCTTGCCTGCCCCGTTCTCGCCGAGCAGGACGTGCACTTCGCCGCTGCGCAGGTCGAAGTCGACGCTGTCCAGGGCGACCACGCCGGGGAAGGTCTTGCGTACGCCTTCGATGCGCAGCAACTCGACTGACTCGCTCACAAGTCGCTCCTCCGGTCCGAGAGGTTCGGGGTGGGCTCGCCGCAGGAGCTGCGTACGACGAGGCGGGCGGGCAGGGTGACGGACTGCGGGGGGCGGCCCTCGACGATGTCGACCAGCGCGCGCACGGCGGCGCGGCCGAGGTCGCCGGTCGGCTGGGCGATCGCGGTGATCGGCGGTCCGGTGTGGACGAACCACGGGATGTCGTCGAAGGCGGCGAGCCCGATGTCCTCGGGGACCCGCAGTCCGTGTGCACGGATTGCGTCCAGCGCGCCGAGAGCCATCAGGTTGTCGGCGGCGAAGACGATCTCGGGCGGTTCGGGGAGCGCGAGGAACTGCTCGGTGGCGCGCCGGCCGCTGTCGGCCTGGAAGTCGCCCTGGCCGATGTACGCGTCGGGCAGCGCCAGTCCGTGCGTGCGCATCGCCTCCCGGAAGGCCTCGACGCGCTCGTTCCCGGTGGTCGTGGCTGCGGGGCCGGCGATGATGGCGAGCCTGCGGTGGCCGAGTCCGTACAGGTGGGCGACCAGGTCCTGGATCGCCCGGTGCCCGTCGGCGCGCACGACGGGGACATCGACGCCGGGCATCCAGCGGTCCACGAAGACCATCGGGGTACCGGTCCGCGCGACGTCCAGCAGCAGCGGGGAGTCGCCGTCGGCCGGTGAGACGAGGAGGCCGTCGATCCTGCGGTCCAGGAGCGTACGGACATGGTGGTCCTGCTGCTCGGGCCGCTCGTCGGCGTTGCCGATGATCACGCTGTACCCGAGCGCGCGGGCCTCCTCCTCCACGGAGCGGGCCAGGGCGGTGAAGTACGGATTGAGCACGTCACTGATGACCAGGCCGAGCGTCCGCGTCTGATCGGTGCGCAGCGAGCGGGCCACGGCGTTGGGCCGGTAGCCGAGGGCGTCGACGGCGGCGAGAACGCGTCTGCGCGCGTCCGGGCTGACCGAGGGATGGCTGTTGAGGACGCGGGAGACCGTGGCGACAGAGACTCCTGCCTGGGCCGCGACATCCTTGATGCTCGCCATTTCCGGACCACCTCCTTGTGGTTCCGAGGGCCTCGAAACCAGCGGACCAGGGGTCGTGGAATCGATTACATGGACGATTGGAATCGATTACATGACTGAAAACAACCCCCCGAGTGGCGTCCGAGACCGGATCGTGATGGGGAGGGTCCGCGCGTGGCGTGCGGCGGGGTGGGTGGACCGGCGGTGTCGGCGGACAGGGCCGGCGCAGCCCCCGGAGGCACGGCGCACAAGGGACCGGATACGTAAAAGACCCCAGGTGATCTGGGGTCTTTTGGTCTCTCGTCTGCTGCGGGGTTGCCGGACTACCTCTCGCCGGCCTTGCTGTCGGGACGGACGATGACGACCGGGCAGTTGGCATGCAGGGCGCACTGCTGACTCACCGAGCCGAGGAGCAGGCTGGCGAAGCCGCCCCGGCCCCGGCTGCCCACGACCAGTACTTCTGCCCCGTCCGCCGCACCGATCAGCACCTCCACCGGGTTCCCGTGGGTGAGGTGCTCCCGAACCTCTGCGGATGGTACGTCGCCGAGAACCTCCTGGATCTCGGCGGTGAATCGACGCGCGGCGAACTCCTTGTCGAATTCGGTGTCCACAGGGGGTGCCGACCATCCCTGTACCCCCGGCAGCTCCCACGCGCAGATCGCGTCCACCACGCCTTCGATCAGGCCGGCGTGACGTACCGCCCAGCGAAGTGCCGCGTGCGACGACGGCGACCCGTCGACGCCGACCACAACACGGGGTGCCGAGTCGTTGCTGCCCATTTCTGTCACCTCTCTCCGGTACCCCCGCATTCCACGTTGCGCGCGCCACGGACAGTCCGCCAGCCGGGTCCCACGACGTGGCGAACCCGGGTCGGCCCGGGGATCAGTGATCCCGCAGAGTCAGCCGACACGATTCCCCCGGTTCGAGGGTGACCGCACGGTCGGGGATCTCGAGGGAAATCGGCGCGCAGTCGGAGGGAGGGACGCTGACGTCGAGCCGTCCGGGCCGCATGCGCAGCCGTACGCCCCAGTGGCCCCGATAACGCAGCGCAAAACTGTATTCGCTGAGTCCGGGGAGGGGCACAGGGTCCAGTCGCAGTGCCCCGGACCTTGTTTCGAGACCGGTCAGGCCGCGTTGGACCAGGTCGAGGGTGCCGGCCATGGCGCCGAGGTGGATCCCTTCTCCGGTGGTCCCGCCCTGCAGATCGGCGATGTCTCCCTCGATGGCTTCCCGGCAGAACGTCCACGCATCGGCTCGCCGTGCGCGTGCGAGCACCCAGCCGTGGACCAGTCCGCTCAGCGTGGAGCCGTGGCTGGTGCGCTGGAGGTAGTAATCGACGGTGCGGCGCCAGATCTGCTCGTCGAGATCGTGCCCGAGCCGGTGGAACAGGTCCCGGAGCTCGTCGGGCCGGAAGAGGTAGCCGAGCATCAGCACATCGGCCTGCTTCGACGCCTGATAGCGGTTGACCGTGTCGCCCTCAGCTTCGAGGATCCGGTCGAGGCGTCGGATGTTCCCGTGACGGGACCGGTAGCCCTCCCAGTCCAGTTCCGCGAGGTCGCCGTATCCGTCGAACTGACTGATGACACCGGCGTGGAAAGGGACCCGGAGCTTGCGGGAGACGTCCTCCCAGCGGTCCAGTTCACCGGACTCCAGCCCGGTCCGTTCGAACAGCTCCCGGCGGCGCGGCTCGGGAAGGGCGCGCAGGACGTCGAGGGTGCGAGCGAGTACCCAGGCCGCCGTGACATTGGTGTACGCGTTGTCGTCGAGCCCCGGTTCCTTCGCGCCCGGGTAGGCGTCGTGGTACTCGTCCGGGCCGACGACACCGCGGATCCTGTAGCGGCCCAGACTGTCGTCGTGGACGGCGGACGACGCCCAGAACCGGGCGATCTGGAGGAGCATCTCCGCGCCCTTGGTGTGCAGGAACTCGGTGTCCCCGCTGGCCTCGCAGTACTGCCACACGTTGTACGCGACGGCGGAGCCGACATGGTGCTGGAGCCGGGAGTGGTCGGGCAGCCATCGCCCCGAGTGCGGGTTGAGATGCAGTTGCTGGGTCTCCTCACGACCGTCGCTGCCGCTCTGCCACGGATAGAGCGCGCCCTTGCGCCCGATGGCGCGGGCGGCGCTGCGTGCCTGTTCGAGCCGACGGTGGCGATAGCTCAGGAGAGCCTGTGAGACTTCCGGGAAATGCAGGTTGAGATACGGCAGGACGAACAGCTCGTCCCAGAAGACATGACCGCGGTAGGCCTCACCGTGCAGCCCTCGGGCCGGGACGCCGACGTCCAGGTCCGCGGTGTGCGGGGAGAGTGTCTGCAGCACGTGGAAGAGGTGGAGCCGCAGGATGCGGCCGGTGTCACCGGCCACGTCCAGTTGCGCTTCGCGCCAGAGCTCCCGCCAGGCTGTCCGATGCGACGTGAGCAGTGCGTCGAAGCCGGGGGCACTTCCCACGCGGTCGACCGCGGCCCGGAGCGGATCACCGATCGCCGGGTCCCGGGAAGTGTGCAGGGCCACGGTCTTGTCGACGGTCGTTCGACGGCCCTGCAGCAGTGGGAGTGTCAGGAGTTGCGCGGCGCGCAGTTCGGTGTGGCCGTCGGAGGTCTGCGTGATGGGCCCGTTCACCGTGGTGCGTGCCGCCATGCCGATATGGATGTCGGAGGTGCTGGTGCGGCAGCGCAGCCACACGGTGTCCGCGGCGGCACTGCCGGTGCTGACATGGGCCAGATGGTTGCCGTTCAGCTGCCGGTAGCGCTCCACTCCGGCGTTCGTCACGCCACCGTCGATCGCGGCCTCGACCTGGAGGTCGCCGGACCAGTTCTCAGCGGTGAACTCGGTGCGCAGGGCGGCCAGATGGGGATGTGCCATGTGGACCAGGCGCAGTTGCCGCACGTGCGTCCTGCGCCCCTCGCCGTCCTCGTACCGCACATGCCGCTCCAGGGTCCCGGAACGCAGGTCCAGGGAGAGGCGGTGGTCGAGGAGCGTCGCCGTGTCCGGTGCGAGCCACGGTACGGGGTCGTCACCGGCGGCCGAACGGAATTGCAGCGGGAGCCAGTTGGGCAGATTGACCAGGTCCTCGTTCTCGACGCGCCGCCCGGCCACCTCGGAAGTGAGGCGGTTGTAGCAGCCCGCCACGTAGGTGCCTGGGTAGTGCACGGAATCCGCCGCGCATTCCGGGGCGGCTCCGCGCGTGGCGAAATAGCCGTTTCCCAGGGTGCACAAGGATTCCCTGAGCCGCTCGGCGTCAGGATCGTAGCCCTCGTACGTCCACGTCCAGTCCGGCATCGTCAGTCCTTCCCGTCCGCGCGGTCGTCGAGCAGCTCGGCCAGGTCGTGGACCACCAGGTCCGCGCCGTGCCGGAGCAGTGCTGCGCCGGTGTCCGGCCCCGCGGCGCGGTCCACGCCGACCACCAGGCCGAATCCGCCGCGTCGGCCCGCCTCCACCCCGGCCAGGGCGTCCTCGACCACCGCGGTACGGGCTACGGGTGCACCGAGCCGGCGGGCGGCCTCCAGGAACAGCGCCGGGTCGGGCTTGCCGGCCAGCCCGAGGCGTGCGGCTTCGCCGCCGTCGACGAGCGCGTCGAAGAGATCCAGCACCCCGGCTCCCACGAGCAGCTCACCGGCGTGCCGGGAAGCGGAGGCAGCGGCAAGAGGAACCCCCGCTCGGCGCAGCACGTGCAGCAGCGTCACCGTTCCCGGGTAGGCGTCGATGCCGCCCTCCCGCAAGCGCTCGGTGAAGAGCCGTTCCTTGGCCGCGGCGACGGATCGCACGGTGGCGTCGGGCAGCCGCAGTCCGCGTGAGGCGAGGAACCCGGCGGCGCCGTCCAGCCGCGACCTGCCGTCCACGTACCGCAGATAGTCCGTGCCCGTGTCGAAAGGGCGCCTCAGCTCAGGATCCGCGGGCGGGTGTTCCCGCAGACACGCGTCGAAGGCCCTCTTCCACGCGGCGGCGTGCACCCGCGCGGAGTCGGTGATCACTCCGTCGGTGTCGAAGACCACTGCCTCCGAGGCCCGCAGGGCGGCAATCATCGCTCACACCACCTTTCGGCCGGCTGATCGGAGAGCCGGCCCCACTGCCACCGTCCCATCGTGCGCGGCGCGGCGACGATAGGCCCTTCGGCCCTCGGCCGGGACGTTCGGTCCACCCGTTCACCCGTCGCGCAGGCCGGCCCTGTCCCCCGACCGGGCGCATGGCTCCCGGGTCCTCCGACGTGGCTCCGGCGGTCGTATGGATCGGGGTGATTTATGGTGACTCAAGGAATACGCCCCTACCGGAGGTGCAATGAAGCGCACCGCCGCAGCGATCGTCTCTCTGGCCGTCAGCGGGGCGCTGATCGTGGCGACACCGGCTTGCGACGAAGGCGGGTCGGAGTCGTCGGGCGCCCAGTACGGCGACTGCAAGGTCTCGGGACGTTACGGGGAGTTCCAGCTGTCGCCCGTGACGGCGGGCGCCCTCACGGTCAAAACGACTCTGCCCGCGCCCGGCTGGTGGAACGGCTCGACGCCGGACTCCGTCAAGAGCGGCTACGAGTACTGCATGGCCGCCAACATCGCCCACCGGGCAGGACTCGACCGGGTGAAAGTGGAGAACGCGCCCTTCCCGGAGGTCGTGTCCGGCCGGACCAAGGATTTCGACCTGGCCCTGGCGCAGATCACGATCACCCCGGAACGGAGCAAGGTCGCCGCGTTCTCCCCGCCCTACCTCTCGTCGACCCTGGGAGTGCTGATCAGGGACGGGGAGAAGATCAACGAGGACAACATCCGCGACGTCCGCATCGGAGTGGCCGAGGGCACCACGGGTGAGGAGTTCGTCAGGGACCGCCTCAAGCCGGCCAAGCCCCTCTCCGTCTTCGCCAACGATCCGGAGATGGTCACGGCGCTGGAGGAGGACCGGATCGACGCGGTCGTCCACGACACGACGATCCTGCTGGCGTACCCCCAGAAGCGGAAGGGAAGGGTGCGACTCGTGGGCCAGTACAGGACCGACCAGGGTTACGGCGCCCTGTACCCGAAGGGGTCAGCCGAGAAGGACGAGCTGGACCGGATCATCAGGCAGCTGATCGACGACGGGACGCTCGCCAAACTGTCGGCCGTCTACCTCGGGGCCGCTTTCAACCAGGACCCGGCCAAGATCCCGTACTTCACGGCCGACGGCTCCTGAACGCTCCGGGCACGCGCACGCCGGCCCGGTTCTCCGTCCCGCTTCACAGGTCCGCCATCAGGAGACCGCTCAGGTCACCGGCGGCTCCGGCGTCGAGCGCCTGTTCAGCCCAGATGATCTTGCCCCGGTCGGTGTACCGGGTCCCCCAGCGACGGGACAACTGCGCGACGAGGAACAGACCACGGCCTCCCTCGTCGGTGATGGCCGCGCGACGCAGGTGCGGGGAGGTGCTGGTGCCGTCGCTGACCTCGCAGATCAGGCTGTCGCGGTCACGCAGCAGCCGCAGGCTGATGGGGCTTTCTCCGTACCGGATGGCGTTCGTCACCAGTTCGCTGAGGATCAGCTCGGTCGTGAAGGTGGCGTCGCCGAGCCCCCAGGCTTCCAGCTTGCGGGTGGTCTCGGTGCGGATCCGGGAGACGGCTGCGGGGTCGGCGGGAACCTCCCACTCCCCGACCTGCTCCGGGTCGAGCAGTCGAGTGCGCGCGACGAGCAGAGCGACGTCGTCACTCGGCCTGGCGAGCAGCATCTCGCCGAGCACCGCCCGGCAGGTTTCGTCCGGGGTGGCGCCGTCCGTACCGGCGAGCGCCTCCCTCAGCATGCCGAGCCCGGTGTCGATGTCACGGCCCCGGGCCTCGACCAGGCCATCGGTGTAGAGGACCAGCCGGCTGTCGGCGGCCAGCAGGAGTTCGGCGGTCTCGACCGGCAGACCTCCTCCCACACCGAGTGGCGGGGAGACGGGGATGTCGGGGAAGGTCACGGAGCCGTCCGGCGAGACCAGCGCCGGACCGGGATGACCGGCCCGGGCGAGAACGCACCGCCCCGAGACCGGGTCGTAGACCGCATACAGGCAGGTGGCACCGGTGATGGCCTCGGTGTTGCCTTCGGTCGTCGCATCCTGGTCGATACGGGTAATAAGGTCGTCCAGGTGTGCGAGAAGCTCGTCCGGAGGCAGGTCCAGGGCAGCAAAGTTGTGCACCGCGGTCCTCAGGCGGCCCATCGTCGCGGCGGCGTGCAGGCCGTGTCCGACGACGTCGCCGACCACCAGGGCCACCCGGGCACCGGGCAGCGGGATGACGTCGTACCAGTCGCCGCCCACTCCCGCCCGGGCGGGCAGGTACCGGTGCCCGACCTCCAGGGCGGACAGCTCGGGGAACACTCCGGGCAGCAGGCTGCGCTGGAGGGTGACGGCCGTGGTGTGCTCGCGGGTGTAGCGGCGTGCGTTGTCGATGCACACGGCCGCCCGGGCGGTGAGTTCCTCGGCGGGGGACAGGTCGTCCGGCCCGAAGGGGTCCTGCTCCGAACGCCAGAACTCCACGACCCCCAGCAGCTGGCCTCGGGCCTGCAGCGGCACCGAGATCATGGAGTGGATACCGAATTCGATGGCTCTCCGGGCCCGCTCCGGGTCCTGGGCCCGCCATGCGTCGGTCGTCGCGAGGTGCTCCACGAGGACCGGCCGGCCGGTGGCCATACCGAGGGCCACAGGGTTGCCGGGCACGTAGTCGATACGCGTCCCGACGGGGTCGAGGGGCGCGTCGTCCCGGATGCCCGCAACTGCGGCGCGGCACATTTCCATACTCGCCCCCGTCGGTTCACCACCGCGCAGCACGGGTTCCAACAGCTCGATGGTGGCGAAGTCGGCGAAGCGCGGGACCGCCACCTCGGTGAGCTCCTCGGCGGTGCGCTTCACGTCGAGGGTGGTGCCGATCCGTGTGCTGGCCTCGTAGATCAGTTGCAGGCGCCCGCCCGCCACGTCCGCCCGGCCCGCGAGGGCGCGCAGCTCCGTGGTGTCCCGCAGGGTGGCCACGCTGCCCCCCTTCGGGCCCACCGGCCGCACGTTGACCGCGAGCAGGATGTCCCCGGCCAGGAAGACCTTGTCCGTGGCCGCCCTGCCCGATCCCAGCAGCCCGGCCAGGGCCGGGCTCAGCCCCAGTGCGGTGACCGCCATGCCCTCGGTCTTCGGCGGCAGGGCGAGCAGCCGGCGCGCCTCGTCGTTGACCAGCTGCAGCCGTCCCTCACCGTCCAGAATGATCACGCCTTCACGGACCGCGTGCAGCACCGCGTCGTGGTGCTCGTACATGCGGGTCATCTCCACCGGCCCCAGGCCTCCGGTCTGGCGCCGCAAACGCCTGCTGACCAGTGCCGATCCGCCCGCGGCCAGCAACAGGGCGACACCGCCCGCTGCGAGGATCACCGGCAGCTGGTGCTCCACCACACTGGTCACCTTGTCCACCGTGACCCCCACGGTGACGAGGCCGACCGCGACACCGTTCGTGTCGAAGACGGCCACCGTCGAGTCGACCGCCTTCCCCAGGCTGCTGTCGAAGGTGGTCTGGTGGGGCTCGCCTTCGAGCGCCTGGCCGTAGGAGGTGGAGACGTGCTTCCCGATCTGGTCCGGATCCGGGTGGGTCCACCGGAAGCCGTAGGGGCTCAGCGCCACGACGTAGTCGACGCCGGTCTTCATCCGCAACGCCTCGGCATGTGGCTGGAGCGCCGCCGTCGGGTCATCGCTCTTCATCGCCGCGGCGGTGCCTGGGGCGTTCGCGAACGACTCGGCCGCCACCAGTGACCGGTCGCCGGCCTCCTGGATCGCGCGGTTGCGGTCCTGGATCACGAGCGCCACCACGGCCGTGGCGATGAGCAGCAGGACGACCCCCAGCTGCAGCAGGAAGACCTGAGTGGCGACGCTGCGCGGCCTCAGCGACGACAGCAACCTGCGGCCGGCCGAACGGTGACGGGCCTCCGGGCCGGGTTCCGGCGGCCCGGCCGTCGGCGGCACACGGTCGCGCCGTCGGCCCGCCGGCCCGTATCGCCCAAGTTTGCCCATTTTCCAAGTATCCGTGACCTGCCCGTCCGGCGCGGCTCAGGACGGGCCGTGCCATTGCCGACCGGATACGTCAGGAACGACAAAAAACCGGTGAGTCATATGACTCACCGGTAATTCGCATCTGGTGTCCGAGGGGGGACTTGAACCCCCACGCCCGATAAAGGGCACTAGCACCTCAAGCTAGCGCGTCTGCCATTCCGCCACCCGGACAAGGTGTCTGTCGTTCACGGCGTGTTCCCCGTGGCGACAAAGAAAACAATACCAGGGGTTTGGGGTGCCTCTCACCTGCATTTTCGGTGGTCAGTGCGGTGCGGGCGGGGACGGAGCGCCGACCGGCGGCCGGCACGCGCCGACGCGCGTACGGTCTGTCGCCTGCCGTGTACGAGGAGTCGTCCGGGCTACCTTCGCGGGCATGACTGGCACGTACGGCACGAGTGGCAAGAGCGGCACGACCGATCGCACCGGGCTGACGCCCCGCGTCTCGCAGCCCCGCGCGCTGGCCTCCCTGCGCGAGCGTCTGCGCGACACGTTCTGGTTCGCGCCGACGGTGGGGCTGGCCTGCGCCTTCGCCCTGTGGTGGGTCCTCTCCGAGGTGGACACGAAGATCGTCACCTACCTGAAGGAAGAGGAGGCGTACGAGGAGCTCGGGGACCTCCTCTCCTTCGCCGAGGACGCCAGGCTGATCGTCACGACGATCAGCGCGGCCATGATGACGTTCATCGGGGTCGTCTTCAGCATCTCGCTCGTGGCCGTGCAGATGGCGAGCGGACAGCTCACTCCGCGCGTGGTCCGGATCTTCGTGCGGAGCCGGATCAGCAAGCTCACGCTGACGGTGTTCCTGGCGACGTTCGCGTTCTCGCTGCTGGTCCTGACGTCGTACGAGGGAGGGGCGGCCGCGAATCCGCGGCGGATCACCTCCGTACCGGTGCTGCAGAGCATGCTGACGCTGGGCATGGTCGGCCTGAGCCTGCTGCTGTTCATCGCTTTCGTCTCTTCCACGCTGCGGCTGATGCAGGTCGGCCCCGTCCTCGACCGCATCACGGGTGAGGCGGTCCGGGCCCTGGAGCACCAGCCCGGAGGCGAGCACGGGGAAGCCCTGCTCGGGCCCGCGACGGCGTGGGTCGTGTACCGGGAGCGGGCGGGGGTGGTGAGGGATGTGAATGTGGCCCGGCTGGTGCGGGCCGCGCGCCGGCATGGGGTGGTACTGCGGCTGATCCCGCGGACCGGGGACTTCCTGGTGCCGGGGACGCCGCTGCTGGCCGTGCACGGTGGGGCCGCGCCACCCTCGCGCGCCCTGAGGCACACCGTCGGTGTCGGGGTCGAGCGGACGGTGCACCAGGATCCGGCGTTCGGGCTGCGGCAGTTGTCGGACATCGCCCTGCGTGCCCTGTCGCCGTCCGTGAACGATCCGACCACAGCGGTGCAGTGCCTCGACCGGATCGTGCAGTTCCTCTCGGTCGCCGTGCGCCTGCCGCTCGGGCAGCTGCACCACCGGGACCGGCGGGGTGCTGTGCGGCTCGTCCAGGAGGTGCCGGGGTGGCCGGATCTCGTGGACCTCGCGTTCGAGGAGATCCGGGGGCACGCGGCCGGCAGTCCGCAGGTCACGCGGCGGATGCTGGCCGGCCTCGACGATCTGCTGCTCCTCGCGGCCGAGGAGCGGAGGAAGCCGCTGCTCAGGCACCGTGCGCTCCTGGTGGGGGCGGTGGAGCGGACGGTGCCCGAGGCTGCCGGGCGGGCCTTCGCCCTGGACCCGGACCGTCAGGGGATCGGCTGACGCCGCGGGCCGGTCACGGCATCAGGTGGTGGTCGGGGAAGTTGCCGGGCAGCCGCTCCCCCGCCGGGCCCTCGGTCACTGCCCGTACGAGCAGCTCGCCGCCCACGAAGGCGCCCCGCCACGAGGCGCCGAAGCCGCCGAAGAGCTCGTCGCGGTCGCCCCGCGAACGGGGCTTGCCGTGTCCGGTCTTGAAGGCGCGGATCTGCGGGGCCAGTCGCTCGTACGTGGCCGGGTCGTCCGTGGACAGGGTGGCCACCAGCGCCCCGTTGGAGGCGTTCATGGCCGCCAGGAGCTCCGCCTCCGTATCGACCAGAACGATCGTGTCGACCGGGCCGAAGGGTTCCGCGTGGTGCAGCGGGGAGGAGGAGGGAGGGTTGAGCAGCGTGACGGGGTGGAGGTAGGCGCTGGTGTCCTGGCCGGGGAGGAACCGGGCATCCGCGACGGAGCCGTGGTGGAGGGGAACGGCTCCCCTGTCGATCGCCTCGGCCACCTGGTCGGCCAGCTCCTTGGCCTTCGCGGCGTTGATGAGCGGGCCGAAGTCCAGGTCGGGCAGCGGATCGGTGGGGTGCTCCACCGCGAGGGGGTGGCCGGTGCGGAGGCCGCGGACGGCGGGGAGGTAGGCGGCCAGGAAGTCCGCGAAGAGCGTGCGCTGGACGACGAAGCGCGGGTAGGCCGTGCAGCGCTGCTTGCCGTAGTCGAAGAGCTTCGGAATGACGGCGGTGAGGGACGGCCAGTCCGAGTAGTTCCAGATGCCCCAGGTGTTGAGGCCCTCCTGTTCGAGGATGTGCCGCTTGCCCAGGTCGGCGACCGCGGTGGCGATACGGGCGCCGGTGTCGCGGCCTCCGACGAAGGAGACGCAGCCGATCTCGGGCGAGCGGACGAGGGGGGCCGACAGTTCGCTGCCGCTCCCGCTGACGAGGGTGAGCGGGATGCCCTCGCGGGCGGCGAGTGCGCAGGCCAGGGTGAGGCAGGCGACGCCACCGTCGGTGGGCGTCTTGGCGATCACCGCGTTGCCGGCCAGTGCCTGCACGAGCATCGCGTGGACCAGTACGGACATGGGGTAGTTCCAGCTGGCGATGTTGGAGACCGGGCCGGGCAGAGGGGTCCTGGCGGCAAGGAGCCGGTCCATGTGGTCGGCGTACCAGCGGACACCGTCGATGGCTCGGTCGACGTCGGCCCGGGCGAGGCGCCAGGGTTTGCCGATCTCCCAGACGAGGAGGAGGGCGAGGAGCTCGCGGTGCTCGGCCAGTGCGTCGAGGGCGGCGCCCACGCGGGCGCGGCGTTCGGGGAGGGGGATGTGGCGCCAGGCGCGGTGCTGGTCGAGGGAGGCCCGTACGGCCTGTTGGGCGGTCGTCGCGTCCAGGCGGGGCGGTCCGACGATGGGGGTGTTGTCGACGGGGCTGGTGGCGGGGAGGGTGCGGCCGTCCTGGTGCCAGGTGGCGGCCCATAGGTTGCGGACGTGGTCGTCCTGGAAGGCCTCGGGGGCGGCGGCGCGTGCGCGTTGCCAGGCTTCGGGCCAGGTGGTGTGGGGTTTGAGGGTGAGGGTGCTGGGTGCTGGGGGTTTCATGGGTCTCCGCTCTCGGTGCACGTACGCGGGCGGGGGGTGTGTTGCGGTTGTGGTGCGGGGGCGGTTGTCGTGCGGGGGCCGGAGCGGGTGGGGCGCCTGCGGCGGGCGTTGTCCCCTCCCCGCCCCTTCCCGTAACCGGGGCTCCGCCCCGGGCCCCGGGCCTCAATCGCCGGACGGGCTTGAAGATGCCCTCACAGGTGAGTTCAGGTTGCTCGCAGCCGTTCCTCCACCAGTCGTGCCGTTTCCGTCGGGGTGGCACCGACCGCTACCCCTGCGGCCTCCAGCGCCAGCTTCTTGGCGGCCGCCGTACCCGAGGAGCCCGAGACGATCGCTCCCGCGTGGCCCATCGTCTTGCCCTCGGGGGCGGTGAAGCCGGCGATGTAGCCGATCACCGGCTTGGTGATGTGCTGCGCGATGTGCGCCGCGGCCCGTTCCTCCGCGTCGCCGCCGATTTCGCCGATCAGGACGATCAGTTCGGTGTCGGGGTCGTTCTCGAAGGCTGTCAGGCAGTCGATGTGCGTCGTGCCGATCACCGGGTCGCCTCCGATGCCCACCGCCGACGAGAAGCCGGTCTCGCGGAGTTCGTGCATCAACTGGTACGTGAGGGTGCCCGACTTGGAGACCAGGCCGATGCGGCCCGGCTTGGTGGCGATGTCGGCCGGGATGATGCCCGCGTTCGACTGGCCGGGGCTGATCACGCCGGGGCAGTTGGGCCCGAGGATGCGCGTGCCGCGTGAGCGCGCGTGGGCGTGGAAGGCCACCGCGTCGTGGACGGGGATGCCCTCCGTGATGACCACGGCCAGCGCGATGCCCGCGTCGGCCGCCTCGATGACCGCCGCCCTGGCGAACGGCGGTGGGACGAACACGACGGTGACGTCCGCCCCGGTGGCATCCATTCCCTCGCGTACGGATCCGAAGACCGGGACCGTGCGGTCGTCGAAGTCCACGGTCCGGCCGGCCTTGCGCGGATTGACGCCCCCGACGATCTGGGTGCCCGCGGCGAGCATCCGCCGGGTGTGCTTCATGCCCTCGGCACCGGTCATGCCCTGGACGAGGACCTTGCTCTCCTTGGTGAGGAAGATGGCCATGATCAGTGCCCTCCCAGGGCCAGTCGGGCTGCTCGGTCTGCTGCGCCGTCCATCGTCGTGACCTGTTGGACCAGGGGGTGTGCGCGGTCGTCGAGGATCGCCCGGCCGCGGGCCGCGTTGTTGCCGTCGAGGCGTACGACCAGCGGTTTCGTCAGGTGGACGGAGTCCAGCGCCTGGACGATCCCGTCGGCGACCGCGTCGCAGGCGGTGATGCCGCCGAAGACGTTGACGAAAACGGACTTCACCGACGGGTCGGAGAGGATGACGGTGAGGCCATCGGCCATGACGCGGGCCGAGGCGCCGCCCCCGATGTCGAGGAAGTTGGCGGGCCGCGCCCCGCAGCCGGCGACCACGTCGAGGGTGGACATGACCAGTCCGGCGCCGTTGCCGATGATGCCGACCTCGCCGTCGAGCTTGACGTAGTTGAGGCCCTTGGCTGCGGCAGCTGCCTCCAGCGGGTCCCCGTGCGGGTCTGCGGCGTCCGCGCCCCGACGGGACTGCCGGAAGGCGGCGTTGTCGTCGAGTGTCACCTTTCCGTCCAGGGCGAGGATCCGGCCGTCCGCGGTACGGACCAGCGGGTTGACCTCGACCAGCAGGGCGTCCTCCTGGGTGAGTACCTGCCACAGCGCCTGGAGTACGGGGGCTGTGGCGGCGGGGAGTGCGGCGGCCTCGGCGATCTCCGCGGCCTTGGCCGCCGTCACTCCCTCGACCGGGTCGACGGGGATTCGGGCCACCGCCTCGGGACGGGTGGCCGCGACCTCCTCGATGTCCATGCCGCCCTCCGCCGAGGCGATGGCGAGGAAGGTTCCCGAGGCCCGGTCGAGGACGTAGCTCACGTAGAACTCCGCCTCGATGTCGACGGGTTGGGCGAGCATGACGGTCCGGACTCGGTGGCCCTTGATGTCCATGCCGAGGATCTGGCGTGCGGTGACGACGGCGGCCCCGGGGTCCGCCGCCACTTTCACCCCGCCCGCCTTGCCCCTGCCGCCGGTCTTCACCTGTGCCTTGACGACGACGCGGCCACCGAGCCGTTCGGCCGCCGCACGGGCCTCGGACGGGTCGTCCACGACCTCTGCGTCCGGTACGGATATGCCGTGATCCGCGAAGAGTTGCCTTGCCTGATGCTCGTACAGATCCATAGCCACTCCCGATCGTGCCGATTGTGAAAGTGCCGCACGCCCCCTGGACACCACCCACCGGATGCGGGATAACAAGCTTCATACAGTATTCGTCGACTGTATGCAATGTACCGCGAGAGCGGCGGAGCGGCTCCCGCACTCCCCTACGAAGGGACAGGACATCGCCATGCCTGAGGACAGCCACGACACCCAGAACCTCATCTCCGGTGGGCACTTGGTCGCCAAGGCACTCAAGGCGGAGGGGGTGGAGCGCATCTACACCCTCTGCGGCGGCCACATCATCGACATCTACGACGGCTGCGTCGACGAGGGCATCGAGGTCGTCGACGTACGCCACGAGCAGGTCGCCGCCCACGCAGCCGACGGCTACGCCCGCATCACCGGGAAGCCCGGATGCGCCGTCGTCACCGCGGGGCCGGGGACGACCGATGCCGTCACCGGTGTCGCCAACGCCTTCCGCGCGGAGTCACCGATGCTGCTGATCGGCGGTCAGGGGGCGCACACCCAGCACAAGATGGGCTCGCTCCAGGACCTGCCGCACGTCGACATGATGACGCCGATCACCAAGTTCGCGGCCACCGTGCCGGACACCGCGCGGGCGGCGGACATGGTGTCGATGGCGTTCCGGGAGTGCTACCACGGCGCACCCGGGCCCTCCTTCCTGGAGATCCCCCGCGATGTCCTCGACGCCAAGGTGCCGGTGGACAGGGCGCGGGTGCCCGAGGCCGGGCAGTACCGGGCCTCGACGCGCGCGGCCGGAGACCCGGCCGACATCGAGAAGCTGGCGGATCTCCTCGTCCACGCGGAGAAGCCCGCCATCCTGCTGGGCAGCCAGGTCTGGACGACGCGGGCCACGGACTCGGCCACCGAGCTGGTCCGGACCCTCAACATCCCCGCGTACATGAACGGCGCGGGCCGCGGCACCCTGCCTCCCGGCGACCCGCACCACTTCCAGCTCTCGCGGCGGTACGCGTTCTCCAACGCCGACCTCATCGTCATCGTGGGGACCCCCTTCGACTTCCGCATGGGCTACGGAAAGCGGCTCTCGCAGGACGCGACCGTCGTCCAGATCGACCTCGACTACCGCACGGTGGGCAAGAACCGCGACATCGACCTCGGGATCGTCGGCGATGCCTCACTCGTACTCAAGGCGGTCACGGAGGCGGCGAGCGGGCGCCTCAACGGCGGTTCGGTGAAGCGCAAGGCCTGGCTCGACGAGCTCCGGGCCGCCGAGCAGACGGCGATCGACAAGCGACTGCCCCAGCTCAGGTCGGACGCCTCACCCATCCATCCGTACCGGCTGGTCAGCGAGATCAACGACTTCCTGACCGAGGACTCCATCTACATCGGGGACGGCGGCGACATCGTCACCTTCTCCGGCCAGGTCGTCCAGCCCCGTACACCGGGCCACTGGATGGACCCGGGGCCCCTCGGCACGCTCGGTGTCGGCGTGCCCTTCGTCCTGGCCGCCAAGCAGGCCAGGCCCGACAAGGAGGTCGTGGCGCTCTTCGGCGACGGCGCGTTCTCCCTGACCGGCTGGGACTTCGAGACGCTGGTCCGCTACAAGCTCCCGTTCGTCGGGATCGTCGGCAACAACTCCTCGATGAACCAGATCCGTTACGGCCAGAAGGCCAAGTACGGCGACGAGCGCGAGCGGGTCGGCAACACCCTCGGCGACGTCCACTACGACAAGTTCGCCCAGATGCTCGGCGGTTACGGCGAAGAGGTGCGCGACCCCGCGGACATCGCCCCCGCGCTGCAGCGGGCGCGCGAGTCGGGGCTGCCCTCGCTCATCAACGTCTGGGTCGACCCCGACGCGTACGCCCCCGGAACGATGAACCAGACCATGTACAAGTAGCAGAGGAGCCGTTGGCATGACCAAAGCTCTTGAGGGCGTACGCGTCCTCGACATGACGCACGTACAGTCCGGTCCCTCCGCCACACAGCTGCTCGCCTGGCTCGGTGCGGACGTGGTCAAGCTGGAGGCGCCGAGCGGCGACATCACCCGCAAGCAGTTGCGGGATCTGCCAGACGTCGACTCCCTCTACTTCACGATGCTCAACTGCAACAAGCGGAGCATCACCCTCAACACGAAGAGCGAGCGCGGCAAGGAGATCCTGACCGAGCTCATCCGGCGCAGCGATGTGATGGTCGAGAACTTCGGCCCCGGCGCCGTGGACCGCATGGGGTTCACCTGGGAGAGGATCCAGGAGATCAACCCCCGGATCGTCTATGCCTCCATCAAGGGCTTCGGCGACGGGCCGTACACCAACTTCAAGGCGTACGAGGTCGTCGCGCAGGCCATGGGCGGTTCGATGTCGACCACCGGCTTCGAGGACGGGCCACCGCTCGCCACCGGTGCGCAGATCGGCGACTCGGGCACCGGTGTCCACGCGGTGGCCGGCATCCTCGCCGCGCTGTTCCAGCGGGAGAACACCGGGCGCGGGCAGCGGGTGAACGTGGCGATGCAGCACGCCGTGCTCAACCTCTGCCGGGTGAAGCTGCGTGACCAGCAGCGCCTGGCTCACGGGCCGCTCGCCGAGTACCCCAACGCCCAGGACACCGCCGAGGCCGACGAGGTGCCGCGCAGCGGCAACGCCAGCGGCGGCGGCCAGCCGGGATGGGCGGTGAAGTGCGCACCGGGCGGCCCCAACGACTACGTGTACGTCATCGTGCAGCCCGTCGGCTGGAAGCCCCTGTCCGCGCTGATCGGCAGGCCGGAGCTGGCGGAGGACCCCGAGTGGGCATCGCCGGAGTCCCGGCTGCCGAAGCTCGGAAAGATGTTCCAGCTGATCGAGGAATGGTCGGCCACGCTCCCCAAGTGGGAGGTCCTGGAGCAGCTGAACGCGCACAACATCCCGTGCGGCCCGATCCTCTCCACGAAGGAGATCGTCGAGGACGAGTCCCTGGCCGCCAACGAGATGGTGGTGCGCGTCGACCATCCGGAGCGCGGCACGTTCACCACGGTCGGCAGCCCGCTGAAGCTGTCCGACTCCCCCGTCGAGATCCTCACGTCCCCGCTGCTCGGTGAGCACAACGCCGAGGTGTACGTCGGCGAACTGGGCCTGGGTGACGAGGAACTGCTGCTGCTGAAGACGAACGGAGTCATCTGAGCATGGCCGGAACAGTCGAAGAGAAGGAACAGCTACGGGTACGGGCGCTGCTCGACGCCGTCCGGAGCGAGGGGCGCAGCGCGCTCACCGCACCGGAGGGAAAGGTCGTCGCCGACGCGTACGGCATCGCCGTCCCGGGCGAGGAGCTGGCCCGGGACGTCGAGGAGGCCGTGGCGTTCGCCGCCCGCCTCGGCGGGTCCGTCGTACTGAAGATCGTCTCCCCCGACATCCTGCACAAGACGGATGCGGGCGGGGTCGTCGTCGGGGTCTCGGGTGCCGCGGAGGTGCGTTCCGCCTTCCGCCGGATCGTCGAGAACGCGCAGGCGTACGCACCGGACGCCCGGATCGACGGCGTGCAGGTCCAGCAGCTCGTTCCGCCGGGCCAGGAGGTCATCATCGGTGCGGTCACCGACCCGACGTTCGGGAAGGTGGTCGCGTTCGGGCTCGGCGGGGTACTGGTGGAGGTCCTCAAGGACATCACCTTCCGGCTGGCTCCCGTCACCGCGGACGAGGCGCAGTCGATGCTCGACTCGATCGGCGCCGCGGAGATCCTCCGGGGCGTGCGCGGCGCGCCACCGGTCGACCGGTGGGCGCTGGCCGAGCAGATCCGGCGGGTCTCCCGGCTGGTCACGGATTTCCCGGAGATCGCGGAGGTGGACCTCAATCCGGTGATCGCGTCACCGGACGGTGCGATCGCCGCGGACATCCGCATCCTGCTGACCACCGAGGAGGTGAAGGCACGGCGCACGTACAGCCGCGAGGAGATCCTCGTGTCGATGCGCCGGCTGATGGAACCCCGTTCGGTCGCCGTGATCGGCGCCTCCAACGAGCAGGGGAAGATCGGCAATTCGGTGATGCGCAACCTCGTCGACGGAGGTTTCACGGGCGAGATCCATCCGGTGAACCCCAGGGCCGATGACATTCTGGGCCGCAAGGCGTACAAGAGTGTCACCGACGTTCCCGGTGAGGTGGATGTGGCGGTCTTCGCGATCCCCGCCAAGTTCGTGGCATCGGCGCTGGAAGAGGTGGGGCGCAAGGGGATTCCCAATGCCGTGCTCATCCCGTCAGGGTTCGCCGAGACCGGCGAACAGGGGCTGCAGGACGAGATCGTGGCGATCGGCGAGCGGTACGGTGTGCGGCTGCTGGGCCCGAACATCTACGGCTACTACTCCACGTGGCAGGACCTCTGCGCCACCTTCTGCACACCGTACGACGTCAAGGGCGGGGTGGCGCTGACCTCCCAGTCCGGTGGCATCGGCATGGCGATCCTCGGTTTCGCCCGGTCGACGAAGACCGGTGTGTCGGCGATCGTCGGGCTCGGCAACAAGTCGGACATCGACGAGGACGACCTGCTGACGTGGTTCGGTGAGGACCCCAACACCCAGTGCATCGCCATGCATCTGGAGGACCTCAAGGACGGCCGCGCGTTCGTGGAGGCGGCGCGGGCGACCGTACCGAAGAAGCCGATCGTGGTCCTGAAGGCAGGGCGCACCACCGCGGGCGCGAAGGCGGCCGGTTCGCACACGGGCGCGCTGGCCGGCGACGACGCGGTGTACGACGACATCCTGCGGCAGGCGGGGGTGATCCGGGCGCCGGGGCTGAACGACATGCTCGAGTACGCGAGGGCGTTGCCGGTACTGCCGACACCCAAGGGCGACAACGTCGTCATCATCACCGGGGCGGGCGGTTCGGGCGTGCTGTTGTCGGACGCGATCGTCGACAACGGGCTCTCGCTGATGGAGATTCCGCCCGATCTGGACGCGGCGTTCAAGGCGTTCATCCCGCCGTTCGGCGCGGCGGGGAACCCGATCGACATCACGGGCGGCGAGCCGCCCTCGACGTACGAGGCGACGATCCGGCTGGGGATGGAGGATCCGCGCATCCATGCCCTGGTGCTGGGCTACTGGCACACGATCGTCACTCCCCCGATGGTCTTCGCCGAACTGACGGCCCGGGTGGTCCAGGAGTTCAGGGAGCGGGGCATCGAGAAGCCCGTGGTGGCGTCGCTGGCGGGTGACACGGAGGTGGAGGAGGCGTGCCAGTACCTCTACGAGCACGGTGTCGTCGCCTACCCGTACACCACGGAGACGCCGGTGGCCGTGCTGGGCGCCAAGTACCGGTGGGCGCGCGCGGCAGGCCTGTTGGGCGGTGGGCGATGACCTGAGAGGACTCGGACCACGGGGTCTGCGGCTGACCGCTCGGCCGTGGACCCCGCGCGCGACGCGAAGTGAGAACGGGCAGGGGGCGCTGGCCAGACTTCTTCCACGCAAGGGGTTCGATCGACAATGACGACAACTCACATCTCCACACCCGTCCCCTTCAGGGAGGTGACGGACGCCAACGGGCGCATGTACCGCGTCGGCGAGACCGATGTCGACATCATGGGCCGCAAGCGCAAGTGGATGGTCATCCTGCCGTGGGTCGGCATGATGGGCATCAGCTCGGCCGAGTACGCGTTCGCGTCGGCGGAGGACACGCTGCACCACGCGCACAACTGGGACAGCGGTCACATCTACTGGATGATGACCGTCTGGGTGTTCTTCCAGGCCGCGGTCGCGATGCCCGCGGGCAGGCTGCGGGAGACCGGCAGGCTGCCCGCCCGCTGGGCGATGATGCTCGGCGCGACGGGCACCCTCCTCGGCTACCTGTCACTGGCGTACGCGCCGCACGTGATCTTCGCCTACATCGGCTTCAGTGTGTTCTCCGGCATGGGTGCGGGCATGGTGTACGCCACCTGCGTCAACATGGTCGGCAAGTGGTACCCGGAGCGCAGGGGCGGCAAGACGGGCTTCGTCAACGGCGGTTTCGCCTACGGATCGGTGCCGTTCGTCTTCATCTTCACCGGGTTCATGGACATCACCAACTTCAAGTGGGTCCTGGTCTCGGTGGGCGTCTTCCTTGCCGCGCTCGTGGCCTGCGCCGGCTTCTTCTTCCGGGACCCGCCGAAGAACTGGTGGCCCGCCGACGTCGACCCGCTCAACCCGCCCGAGGACCCGCGGGCCCGCCGCTCGCTGGAGAAGAACCCGCCGGCCGTCAAGCAGTTCTCCCCGGGCGAGGCCTGGAGGACCGGCCGCGTGGCGTTGATGTGGTGCTGCCTCGCCTGTACCTCCGGCGTGAACATCTTCGGAATCGCCTTCCAGATCGACATCGGCCAGGAGGCGGGCTTCGCCGCCGGGATCGTGGCCACCGCCATGTCGCTCAAGGCGATCGTCAACGGCACCGGGCGCGGCGTCATCGGCTGGCTGTCCGACCTCTACGGCCGCAAGAAGTGCCTGCTCTACGTCTGCGTCATCCTGGGAATCGCCCAGTTCGGCATCATCTGGTCGGCCGAGCTGAAGAGCCTGCCGCTGTTCCTGTTCTTCTCCGCGGTCTCCGGCTTCGGCGGCGGAGCCATCTTCCCGATGTTCGCCGCAATGACCGCGGACTACTTCGGTGAGAACAACAACGCCACCAACTACGGCATGGTCTACAGCTCCAAGCTCGTGTCCGGACTCGGAGCGGGGATGGGCTTCCTGGTCGTCGACGCCTGGGGGCTCAACGGCGCCTTCATCCTGGCGGGCAGCATCTCGTTCTTCGCGGGATTCCTCGCCCTGTTCCTGGCTGCACCCGGACGCGACCGGAAGGGCCGGCTCCTGGTGAAGGCCAACCCGTCCCCGATAAGCCGGGAGAGCGAGTGACCTCCCACCCGCAGCACTGACGTGTGGGGCCCGGTTCCTGGAACCGGGCCCCACACGTGTGTGCCGTCGGGCGTCAGTCGCCGCAGCGCTCCCGGAGGGAGTGCAGGTGCTCGCTGGACTTGCGGGCGAACGCGAAGGACTCGACCGGGTTGTCGTGCTCGGTCTGCCAGTGGTGGTAGGTGCGGCCGCGGTGGGTCCGCTCGGTGACGCGGCTGAGGAAGGTCTTGTAGTCGATGTCTCCGTCGCCGACGTCCGTCATGTCGTAGCCGTCGCGTGCGGAGTCGTTACGGGTGCCGTCCTTGACGTGGAAGAGGGGATAGCGGTCGGGCTGCCTGAGTACGTAGTCGACGGGGTTGAAGGGGGCGGGGGTGCCGTCGGCCTTCTTGCCGAAGCGGAACTGCGCGCAGAACGCCCAGTAGATGTCCATCTCCAGATAGACCAGGTCGGGGTCGGTCTCGGCGAGCAGGACGTCGTAGAGCCGCACGCCCGGCTTGTCGGTGGCGAAGGAGAACTCCTCCGCGTGGTTGTGCTGGTAGAACTTCATGCCGCGCTTGCGGGCGGCCGCTCCGTACGTGTTGAACTCCTCGGCCGCACGCTTCCAGCCGTCCACGGTGGAGCCGTAGCGGAACGGGCCGGACGCGGTGCCGATGTGCTTCAGCCCGAGGGCCTCCGCGTCGTCGAGGACCTTGGTGAGGTTCTGGGCGAAGGTGTAGGCGCCGGGGTTGTTGTCGTCGTAGTAGCCGACGTGGCTGCCGATGGGGTTCAGCCCGTGGTCCTTGGCCAGCTTCCTGAGCTGGGCGAGGGTGATGGCGCCGGCCGAGCCCTGGGTGTATCCGGCGAACTCGATCTCGTCGTAGCCGTAGTTCTCCAGCTCGGCGAAGACGGGGGCGAAGCCGAGCGTGGAGACCTTGTCGCGGAGGCTGTACAGCTGGATTCCGAGGCGGCCGGGGGGCAGGACGGCACGGCCCTTGCCGTGCCCATGGCCGTGCCCTTGACCCGTACTGCTTGCCGCCTGGGCGGTCGCGGCGCCCAGGAGCGTCGCGGCGGCGGCTCCGGCGGCGACGCCCAGGACGTTGCGGCGGCTGAGTCTGCGGGCCAGTTCGGAGTCCTTCGGGGTGCGGCTCGTCATCACGTAACTCCCTGTGTGGGTGTGCGGGCTGAGCGGATGGTCAGTGCAGTCCGGCAAGCCGGAGGAGCAGGGACTTCACTTCGGTGGCCTGGACTCGGCCGGTGAACGCGTGGGGGGTGGAGCAGAGGATGAGCGGACCTTCGTCGTCGCTCGTGGGAAGGCGCCCGTGGCTGCCGCGAATGGGTGAGGGGTCCAGGGGGACGACCGCCATGCGGTAGCGCATCCCGAGCTTCTTGCGGGCGACCGCTGTCACGGCCTTGACCCGGACGTAGGGGTCCTGGGGGTCCATGAAGAGCTCGACGGGGTCGTAGCCGGGTTTGCGGTGGATCTCGACGAGCTGCGCGAAGTCCGGCGCACGGGCGTCGTCGAGCCAGTAGTAGTACGTGAACCAGGCGTCCTTCTCCGCGACGGCGACGAGTTCCCCGGAGCGCGGATGGTCGAGGTGGTTGCCCTTCTTGCCCTCGTCGTCCAGGAGCTGTTCGATGCCGGGCAGGTCCGCGAGGGCTTCCCGGGTCGCGTCGAGGTCCTCGGGGCGCCGTACGTAGATGTGGGCGAGCTGGTGGTCGGCGACGGCGAAGGCCCGGGAGGCCATCGGGTCGAGGTACTCCATGCCGTCCTGGGTGTGGACCTCCAGCAGCCCGGCGCGGCGCAGGGCGCGGTTGATGTCGACGGGCCGGTCGACACGGGTGATCCCGTACTCGGAGAGCGCGACGACGGTGCGGCCCTCGGCGCGTGCGTCCTCGATGAGGGGTGCCACGGCCCGGTCGAGGTCGGTCGCCGCCCGGTGGGAGCGGGGGTCGTCCGGGCCGTAGCGCTGGAGGTCGTAGTCGAGGTGCGGGAGGTAGCACAGGGCCAGGTCCGGGTTGCGGGTGGCGATGATGTGCCGGGTCGCGTCGATGATCCACTGCGAGGAGACGAGATCGGCGCCCGGACCCCAGAAGTGGAAGAGCGGGAAGGTGCCGAGCTTCTCGGTGAGCTCGTCGTGCAGGGTGGGCGGCCGGGTGTAGCAGTCGGGCTCCTTGCGGCCGTCGGCGTAGTACACGGGTCGGGGGGTGACGGTCCAGTCGGTGTCGGCGCCCATCGCGTACCACCAGCAGATGTTGGCGACGGTGTACCCGGGGTGGGCGCGGCGGGCGGCGTCCCAGAGCTTGTCGCCCTCGACGAGGCCGTTGTGCTGGCGCCACAGCAGGACGTCGCCGAGCTCGCGGAAGTACCAGCCGTTGGCGACGATGCCGTGCTCGGCGGGGGTGGTGCCGGTGAGGAAGGTGGACTGGGCGGCGCAGGTCACGGCGGGCAGGACGGTGGACAGGGGTGCCTGCACACCGGTTGCCGCCATGGCCCGCAGGTTCGGCATGTGTTCCAGGAGCTGGGGGGTGAGGCCCACGACGTCGAGGACCAGGAGCGGGGTGGGGTCGGCGGTCATGGCAGCTCCTTGAGTCCGAGGTCGACCAGGAGGTCGCGGGCGAGGGTGAGTTCACTGGCGATGCCGTCGGCGAGCTGGGCGCGGGTTCGGGGCCGCAGCTCCGCCGGGAGTGCCTGCCAGGTGTACGTCTCGACCTCGAGGTGCCGCGTCAGGGGCTTTTGGCCGCCGACGAGCCGGGTCAGCACGGACTGGAGCACGGGGAGCGTGGAGGTGAGCGGGGGCGCCGGGGGTGCGTGCAGCGGTACGTGGAAGTGGGAGCGCCAGGGGGTGCTGTCGGGGAGTGTCCCGCCGGTCAGGGCCTCGTCGAGGTCGTCGGTCCCCCGCAGGCCCGCGGCGGTGAGGGTCCGTGTCTGGTGCAGGAAGCGCGGTTCGGCGAAGGCGGCCAGTGCGCTGCGCACCTCGGGCAGGTGGGGGTGCTCCGCGTGCAGGGCCGCGGAGAGCTGGGCCTTCGCGACGGGCACCCCGGCCGCGGACAGGGCGTCGAGTGCGGTGTCCGGGTCTTCGAAGGAGGTGGCGAGGTGGCAGGTGTCGACGCAGATGCCGATGCGGTCGTGGCCCACGGCGGTCAGGGGCGCGATGGCGTCGGCGGTGGTCTCCACGGTGCAGCCCGGCTCGGGTTCGAGGCCGATCCTGATGGACTTCCCGGTGAGTTCGGCGAGGGCGTCGAGCCGCTGTGCGAGCGTGGTGAGCGCCTTCTGCGCGATGCCTGCCGCCGTGGGATCGGCGGCGTACGGGGTGCGCCAGGCGATCGGCAGGGTGGAGATGGTGCCCTCGGTGACGTCGTCGGGCAGCAGGGCGGCGAGGAGCCTGGCGAGGTCGGTGGTGTGGGCGAGCCGTTCGGGGTCGGTCCAGTCCGGTGTGTAGACGCGGTACTTGACCTCCTCGGCCCCGAACCCCTCGTACGGGAAGCCGTTCAGGGTCGCCACTTCGAGGCCGCGGTGCTCCAGTTCGGTCCGCAGGGATCGCAGTTCGGAGGGGTCGTTGATCAGGGTGCGGGCGGCGTCCTTGGCGAGCCAGAGACCGATACCGAGCCGGTCGCGCCCGAGCCGTCTGCGTACGGGCTCGCAGTGGTCGCGAAGCTGGGCGCGGACTCCGTCGAGGGTCTCCGCCGGATGCACGTTGGTGCAGTACGCGAGGTGGACGACGGAGCCGTCGGGGTGGCGGAAGCGCATCGTGTCACTCCCCGCCGCGGAGTATGGAGTTGCCCTCGTGGAGCGGGTCGGGGGCGGCGATGTCGAGCTGGAGCCGGCCGCTCTGTCCGTAGAAGGCCACCGGGTTGCGCCACAGGACCTTGTCTACGTCGTCCTCGGTGAACCCGGCCTTCAGCATGGCGTCCGCGACCTTGCGGGTCTTCAGCGGGTCGCTCCTGCCCCAGTCGGCGGCCGAGTTGACGAGGATCTTGTCGGTGCCGTGGTTCCTGAGGATCGTGACCATGCGGTCCTCGTCCATCTTGGTGTCCGGGTAGATGGAGAAGCCGGCCCAGCACCCGCTGTCGACGGCGTCCTTCACGGTCGTCTCGTTGAGGTGGTCGAGCAGGACGAGTTCCGGGGCCAGGTCTGATTCGCGGACGACGTCGATGGTGCGGTGCAGACCGGCGAGCTTGTCGCGGTGCGGGGTGTGGACGAGCGCGGGCAGGCCGTGGTCGGCGGCGAGCTGGAGCTGGGTGGCGAGGGCGGTGTCCTCGGCCGGAGTCATGGAGTCGTAGCCGATCTCCCCGACGGCGACGACGGAGTCCTTGACGAGGTAGCGGGGCAGCGCGTCGAGGACGGGCGTGCAGCGGGGGTCGTTCGCCTCCTTCGGGTTGAGGGCGAGTGTGCAGTGGTGCGCGATGCCGTACTGGGAGGCGCGGAAGGGTTCCCAGCCGAGGAGGGCGTCGAAGTAGTCGAAGAAGCTGGCGGGCGAGGTGCGGGGCTGGCCGAGCCAGAAGGAGGGTTCGACGAGGGCGCGGACGCCCGCGTCGTACATCGCCTGATAGTCGTCCGTGGTGCGGGAGGTCATGTGGATGTGGGGGTCGAAGATGCGCATCAGGACTCCTCCGTGGGGGCGGGGGCGGGGGCCGTGAGATCGAGGACGGTCCGCAGGCCGACCGGGACGGCTCGGCCGGCCGCGGTGCGCTCGGCGGCGAAGTCGCCGAGCATGCGGGCGAGTTCGGCGTCGCCGCGGGCGCGGCGGGCGAGCTCGGCGACCGCCTCGACGGGGACCTCGGTGAAGAGGCACTTGAGGACGGCGTGCCGCCAGCCGTGCGTGTCGAGGTGGGCCGCGGCGTACGGGCCGACGGCCGCGGCGACGAGCCGGGTGTCGTTGGTGCGCAGGGCGTCCTCCACGAGCGGAAGGGCGGTGGCACCGAGGTCCAGCCGGTGCAGGGTGAGCAGGACGGCCCGGCGCTCGGCGGCGGTGCCCTGTTCGTAGAGCCTGGTCACGGCGGGCAGTCCGGCTCGGGCTTCGAGGAGCAGCAGTGCGCGTACGGAGTCGGCGTGTTCGAGTCCGCAGTGCCGGCCGGCGGAGGCGAACCGCAGCTCCCAGGGCGGGGTGCCCGTGTCGGTGCCGGGGTGTGCGGCGGCGTGCGCGGCCTCGGCGAGCGCCTCGTCGAGCCAGGCTCTGGCCGCTCCGCGCAGCAGGGCGTCGAGTTCCTTGCGGCTGGTCAGCACGCGGCGGCTCCGTTCGTGGCTCCGGCGGCCTGTCGCAGGAACTCAAGTGAGGTGCGGGCGAGTTCGGGCCCTGCGTGGGAGTGGCGCGGCAGCTCCACGACGGTGAGGCCGCCGTACCCGGTGGCGGCGAGGGCTTCGAGCACGGGTGGGAAGTCGATCTCGCCGTCGCCGAACGGCAGGTGTTCGTGGACCCCGCGCCTCATGTCCTCGATCTGTACGTGGCGCAGCCAGGGTGCGGCGGCCTTGACGCAGTCGACGGGCGGGGCGGGTTCCAGGCACTGGCAGTGGCCGATGTCGAGGGTGATCCCGAGCGGTTCCGGGTCGCCGAGGAGGGTGCGCAGATGGTGGAAGTCGGCGAGTGTCGCGAGGAGGTGCCCCGGCTCGGGCTCGATGGCGAGGGGGATGCCGGCGCGGGTGGCGGTGTCCAGTACGGGGGCGAGTGCGTCGGTCAGCCGCTGCCAGGCGGTGTCGGTGGTGGTGCCCGGCGGGGTGATGCCGCTGAAGCAGTGCACGGCGTGCGCCCCCAGGTCGGCGGCGACGTCGACGGCCCGGACGAGCAGCGCGGTGCGGGCCGCTCGGGCTTCGGGGTCGGGGTCCAGGAGGGACGGACCGTGTTTGCGTCGCGGGTCGAGGACGTAGCGGGCGCCGGTCTCGACGGTGACGCCGAGGCCCAACTCGGTGAGCCGGTGGGCCACATGGCGGGTGCGGGCGGCGAGGTCGGGGGCGAGGGGGTCGAGGTGCATGTGGTCGAGGGTCAGCCCGACCCCGTCGTACCCGAGGTCGGCGAGGAGCCCGAGGGCGTCGTCGAGGCGGAGGTCGGTCAGGCCGTTGGTGCCGTAGCCGAGGCGGAGGGTCATGTGGGGCTCACCTTCCGTGCGAGCGTGCGGGCGAGGGGGACGAGTCCCATGACGGCGAGCCCGGCGAAGGGCGCCCCGGCCCGGACGGCCAGCGCGGCCTGCAGCGGGATCATCGCCCGGATGCCGCCGCCGACAGCGCGCTGGGTGAGGGGCGGGGACGGGTTGAGGGCGGCGTGGAGCAGGGGTGGCGCGGCGGTACGGAGGTAGGCCCCGGCGAAGGTGGTGAGCAGGAGCCGGTCGGTGGCGGCCCGGGGGCGGAGGGGTGATCGGGGTGGTTCCTCTGCCCCGCCCGCCGCGCCCGCTGCCGTGAACTGCGGTGGGCCTTGGTCGCCCCTTCGCTCGCGTACGACGGCGGCGCCGAGCGCCATGGTCGCCGCGAGCGCCGCGAGGGGCACTGCCGTGGACCCGCCCTGCGCCTCGTGGCGGGAGACGGCGGTGACCGAGTAGGTGTGCCCCCCGAGCAGGAGTGCGGCGGGGAGTGCGGCGCGGGTGGCCCCTCGTTCCGCTGCCCCCGTCGCCGTGGCCGCTGTCGGTGCCGTCGTCGCAGCCGTGGCCGGACCCGTGGCCGTCGCGCCGAGCAGGAGGTCCAGTGTGCGGGCCGCCGCCATGGCTGCCGGGCCCGCCTTCGTGTGCTTCAGGTGCAGGTCGTAGGCCCAGACCGTGGCTGCCAGGCCGGATGCCACCGCCAGGGCGGGGCGGCCTGCGCGTGCCGCCAGGGTCAGACCCGCGGCTGTCAGGACGCCCGCCGCCGCCAGCGCCGCGCCGGGTGCGATCCGGCCGGACGGGATCGGGCGGTGCGGGCGGTCGACGGCGTCCTCGTCGCGGTCGGCCCAGTCGTTGAGGGCCATGCCCGCCTCGTACAGGCACAGCGACGCGCCGACCGCGAGGGCCGTACCGCGGGTGGGGCGCCGGCCGGCGGCAGCCGCCCCGGCGAGTGCGTCACCGGGGACGGTGAACAGGGCCGACACCCGGAGCAGTTCCGCCCAGGCGCGGAGGGGCACCCGGGCAGGGGGCCTGTCCGGTGCGGGCGCAGTCCCGCCCACACCGGACAGGCTGTCTGGTGAGCTCACGCTCCGGGTACGGCCGGTGCTCCGGACACTCCGAGTGCTCCTTGCACCGAGCAGTGCGGGCACTCCCGTCAGCGTCGCGAACAGCCGGAGCGGCCTCACAGGGCCGCCCGCAGCCGCTCGGCGAAGGCCAGCAGCACCGCGTACTGCTCGGACAGCGCGGCCGGGCCGCCGTCCGGGTCCTTGAAGTAGAAGCCCAGCTCCGGGCGCGCCCCCGTCAGCCCGCTCTCTTGGGCGCGGGCCATCAGCCGGGCCAGGTCCAGGACGAGTGGGGCGGCCAACGCCGAGTCGCAGCCCTGCCAGATCGTCTGAAGGATCATCCGCGAGCCGAGGAAGCCGTCGAACGCGATGTGGTCCCAAGCGGTCTTCCAGTCGCCCATCGCGGGGACGTCGTCGATGTGGACCTCGCCCTCGGGAGCCGCCCCGAGCGTGTCGGCCAGTACGCGTTCCTTGCCGGCGTTCTTCGCCGCCGCGGCGGCCGGGTCGGCCAGCGCCGCTCCGTCCCCGCCGCCCAGGAGGTTCGTGCCCGACCATGCCCGTACCGGCAGGGCGCGCTGCACGAACATCGGGGCGAGCACGGAACGGAGCAGCGTCTGGCCTGTTTTGCCGTCGCGTCCCGCGTGAGGAAGTCCGCAGGAGTCGACGGCGTCCTGGAGTGCGGGGCTGCGCAGCCCCGTGGACGGGGTGAAGTTGACGTAGGGGCAGCCGGCGCGGAGGGCTGCCGCCGCGTAGAGGGAGCTGGCGGGCAGGCGGGTGGCGTCCTCGCCCGGTGCCGGTTCGGTCGAGGCGACGTTGATGACGACCGTGCGGGCGAGTGCGTGGCGGCGGGCGAAGTCGTCGAGGTCCGCGGCGAAGGCCGTGATGAGTTCCTCGTCGGAGCGGGTGTCGCCGGGGAGGGGTCCCCCGGGGCGTATCTCGGCGTCCGCGGCGGCGAGTTCGGCCCGGACGGCGGACGGCAGTCCGTACGGGAGGACCTCTCCGGCCGCGAGGGCCTCGGCCCGCTTGGGCAGCGGGCAGTCGATGGTGTCGTGGCCGCCGAAGACCAGGGAGGTCAGGGGTGGCAGTCCGCTGTCTGCGAAGGGGGGTGTCTCGGTGACCATGCCGGTCGGCGGGTGCAGGCCCGCGGCGATGGCGGCGCACCCCGCGGTGGCGGTGGTGGCGACGGAGCCGCGTGCTCCGATGAACCAGACTCCGGTACGAACGGCATGTGCGGTCACGGGCTGCCTCCCTGGGGGGATGAAGAGGGGTGGAGGACGGCGGGCGGGGGAAGGTGTGTGAGCCTCCCCCGCCCGCCGTCGGCAGAGGGTGGCCGCCCTACGTGGAGGGCAGCTCCTTCAGCTGGATGTTGCGGAAGGACACCTGGTCGTCGGCCCCGTGGTTCTGCAGGCCGATGTAGCCGTCCTTCAGGCTGCGCACCGGGTCGGTGTTGGTGAAGTCGTTGATCTTCACTCCGTTGAGGAAGATCTGGAGACGTTCGCCCTGGACCCGGATCTCGTAGCTGTTCCATTGCCCGGGAGGCCGCAGGACCTGGTCACGGGCTTTGATGTTGGCCGATTTGAAGGTGTAGACGGCCCCGGTGGTGCGGTCGGCGGCGTCCGTGGCGTCGATCTGGATCTCGTAGCCGTTGTTCACCGCGGACCAGGGGTCGTCGGACTCCGGGAAGCCGACGAAGATGCCGGAGTTGTCGTCGCCCGCCATCTTCCAGTCGAGCTTCAGCGAGTACGACTTCAGCTCCTTGGCCTGGTAGGTCAGCAGCCCCATGCCGCCCTCGGAGCGCAGCTCACCGTCGGTGACGGCGAACCTTCCCGGGCCGCCCTGCTTCCAGCCTTCGAGCGTCTTTCCGTTGAAGATCGACCGGTAGCCGGTGTCCGGCTTGCAGTCGGCCTTCACCTGGCCGGTGGCGTAGCGCAGTCCGCCCAGCAGGTGCTGGCGCAGGGCGGGTTCCGCGTAGGACTCCTTGGTGTGGCCGAGGCCGGTGTAGAAGGAGCGGCCGCCCTGGTAGGCCTGGCACCAGGCGATGGGGTGGTCGCCCTTCATCTTCCCGCCGGTGTAGCTGGTCTCGTCCAGTGTGGCCAGGACCTGGGCCTTGTCCCGCGGGTTGGTGCGGTAGTTGTACCACTCGTCCGTACGGTCCCAGGCGTCGTCCAGGTGGGCGGTCGCCGGGTGGTCGTGGTTCTCCACGCGGACGGTCGCGGGCTGGATCTGCGGGTGCGAGTCGAAGTACGCGCCGACGAGCCCGCCGTAGAACTCCCAGTCGTACTCGGTGTCGGCGGCCGCGTGGACGCCCATGTAGCCGCCTCCGGTGGCCACGTAGTTCTCGAAGGCCTTCTGCTGGTCGCCGTTGAGGACGTCACCGGTCGTCGACAGGAAGACGACGGCGTCGTACCGCGCCAGGTTGCTGGTGGTGAACTGGCCGGCCTCCTCGGTGGAGTCGACGGTGATGTTGGTGTCCTTGCCCAGTTCCTTCAGTGCGGCGACGCCCGTCGGGATGGAGTCGTGGCGGAAGCCGCCGGTCTTGGAGAAGACCAGGACGCGCTTGGCGGTCCGGTCGGGGGCGCTGTTGGAGAGCTCGAAGTCGTCGACGTCGTAGAGCGCTCCGGCGCCGCCCTTGAAGACCAGGAAGAGCTCGGTGGCCTTCTTGGGTGCACCGCGCAGGGGCACGTCGATGTCCTGGAAGGTGTCCCAGCTGCCGGTCACGGGTACGGGCGCCGAGCCGAGGATCGTTCCGGTGGGCGATCCGGTCCGCACTTCCAGGAAGCCTCCCGCGCCGGCCGAGGAGACGCGGGCGGTGAGCTTGGTGGTGCCGTCGAGGATGTACGGGGTGAAGGAGATCCAGTCGTCGTTGTCGATGTCTCCGACGGTCCGGCCGCCGTGGGCGCTCGCCTTCTCCGGTGTGGTGATGCCGGAGGAGTCGTCGAAGTGCTCGGCCTGGCGGTGGCGCGGCTGCAGCTGGGCCTGGTCGCGGCCGGTGAGTGCGGCCTGGCCGCCGCCCCCGCCGTCGGTGTACGAGGCCGAGACGCCGCCGTAGATGTTGGCGTTCGGGTCGTGCCCGCCTTCCATCGCGGTCTTGATGGTGCCTTCGCAGCCGTGCTCCGTGGTGATGTCGTGGCCGTGGCTGTCGTGGCCCAGGGTGAACTTGATGACGACCTTGCTGCAGTCGATGGTGCCGTCCTCCGGGTCGGTGACGGTGGCCTTGAAAGGCACTTCGTCCCCGAACTCGAACTGCTGCCCGTCGGAGGGGAACTGCAGGTTCACGACGGGTGCGGTGTTGCCGACCGTCACATGGACGCTCGCGGCGCCGGTGCGGCCGGTCGGGTCCTTGGCCGTCACGGTGGCGGTGTACGTGCCGTTCTTCTTGTACGTGTACGAGGGGTTGGCCTCCGTGGACTTTCCGCCGTCGCCGAAGTCCCACGCGTAGGTGAGGGCGTCGCCGTCCCCGTCGGTGGTGCCCGCCGAGGAGAACTTCACCCTCAGCGGTGCGATGCCGGAGGTCTTGCTGGAGGAGGCCTCGGCGATGGGTGAGCGGCCACCCGTCGCGTTCTCGATGCGGTACACGGCGGAGTTCTCGTCGCCGCCGAACCAGTCGATGCCGTAGTCCAGGACGTACAGCGCCCCGTCGGGCCCGAAGGCCATGTCCATCACCTGGGTCCCGGTCCACGGGATGTCGTTGACGGACTGGACGGCTCCGTCACCGTCCTGCTCGATGCGCTTGATCCACTGCCGTCCGAACTCACCGGCGAAGAAGTCCCCGTCGTACTCCTCGGGGAACTTGACCGGTGAGTCGAGGTCCGCGTCGTAGCGGTAGACGGGCCCGCCCATCGGGGACTCGGAGCCCGTGCCGAACTCGGGCACGGACCCGCCGTCGTACGGGATCCAGGCGGCCTGCGCGGGAGGCAGGTCGACCAGGCCGGTGTTGTGGGCCGACTCGTTCTTCGGGGCCGCGCAGTCGAAGGCCGGTCCGGAGGTCTTCGTGGCGAAGTCGTAGTCCCTGTAGGCGTCGTTGCCGCCGGTGCAGAAGGGCCAGCCGAAGTTGCCGGCCTTCGTCACCCGGGCGAACTCGACCTGGCCCGCGGGTCCGCGGTTCGGGTCGGCGGCGCCGGCGTCGGGGCCGTAGTCGCCGACGTAGACGATGCCGGTGGCCTTGTCGACGCTGAAGCGGAAGGGATTGCGGAAGCCCATCGCGTAGATCTCGGCGCGGGTCCTGTCCGTACCGGGGGCGAAGAGGTTGCCCTCGGGGACGGTGTACGAGCCGTCGTCCGCGACCTTGATGCGGAGGATCTTGCCGCGGAGGTCATTGGTGTTGCCCGAGGTGCGGCGGGCGTCGAACGCCGGGTTGCGGTCGGGCCGGTCGTCGATCGGGGAGAAGCCGTCCGAGGCGAACGGGTTGGAGTCGTCACCGGTCGACAGGTAGAGGTTGCCCTGCGCGTCGAAGTCGATGTCGCCGCCGACGTGGCAGCAGATGCCGCGACTGGCGGGGATGTCGAGGACCTTCTTCTCGCTGGCGTTGTCGAGGGTGCCGTCCTCCTTGAGCACGAAGCGGGACAGCCGGTTCACACCGTCGAACTTCGCGAAGTCGGCGGCGGCGCCGGTCTCCGGCGCGTCGCCGGCGGGGGTGTCCAACGGCGGGGCGTAGTAGAGGTAGATGGCCCGGTTCTCGGCGAAGCCGGGGTCGATGCCGACCCCTTGGAGCCCTTCCTCGTCGTGCGAGTAGACGGGGATGGTGCCGGAGATCCGGGTGTTGCCGGCGCTGTCGGTGATGCGCAGCTCTCCGCTGCGGGAGGTGTGCAGCACGCTGCGGTCGGGGAGCACCGCCAGCGACATGGGTTCGCCGGTCTCGGCGACGCCCTTGGCGAGGGTGACCTGCTGGAAGTCCTCGGCGGCGGCCGGGGCGGCCGGTGCGTCGGCGGTGGCCGCGGGCGAGGACCCCAGGGTGAGGGTGGCGGCTGCGAGCAGTCCGCCGGTCAGGAGAGCGAGTGTTTTGCGGGCGCGGAGCCGTCTGCTGCTTCTGTGCACGTGCGTCCTCCGGAGAGTGCCGGTTGTACGGGCGGGTGGATCCGTACGTTTCGCGCGGGGACTGCCGCGCTCGTGACCCCGGGGCGCCGTGAGGGACCCGGGTTACGCGAGTCATGCTGTGTACACCTAGGGGACGGTAGACCTGTTCGTCCGGGACGGAAAGCCCTTACGCAGCACTCGGATCGGCCTTTTTCCTCTGGCAGGACAAAGCGGTGCGGGGGCAGGGCGAGGCGGCCCGGCGGCGGTGTGCGGATACCGCGGGCTGTGGTCGCCGGGCAGGCCCGATGCGGCGGCCCGCGTGAGGTGCCGTGCGGCACCTCACGTGTCCGGGCTGCGCGTCGGGCCTCCCCGGCAGGGGCGGAACGGGTCCGGGACGGAGCCCGGACCTCTCAGTCGCCGCCCCCGAACGCGGCGTCGAACGACGCGCTCGGCGGGTCGAAGTCGAACCGCTTCAGCGAGGCGAGCGCTTCCGGGGCACCGGTCAGGCGGTCCATTCCCGCGTCCTCCCACTCGACGGAGACGGGTCCCTGGTAGTCGATGGACCGCAGCATCCGGAACACGTCCTCCCACGGCACGTCGCCGTGCCCCGCGGAGACGAAGTCCCAGCCGCGCCGGGGATCGCCCCACGGCAGATGGGAGCCGAGCCTGCCGTTGCGCCCGTCGAGGCGCTTGCGGGCCTCCTTGCAGTCCACGTGGTAGATCCGGTCCCGGAAGTCGTACAGGAAGCCGACCGGGTCGAGGTCCTGCCACACGAAGTGGCTCGGGTCGAAGTTCAGCCCGAACGCGGGGCGGTGGCCGACGGCCTCCAGGGCGCGGTGCGTGGTCCAGTAGTCGTACGCGATCTCGCTCGGGTGCACCTCATGGGCGAAGCGCACGCCCTCGGCGTCGAAGACGTCCAGGATCGGGTTCCACCGCTCCGCGAAGTCCTCGTAGCCGCGTTCGATCATGTGCGGCGGCACCGGGGGAAACATGGCGACCAGGTGCCAGATCGACGACCCGGTGAAGCCGATGACCGTGTCGACGCCGAACGCGGACGCCGCGCGGGCCGTGTTCTTGATCTCCTCGGCGGCCCGCCGGCGCACGCCCTCGGGCTCCCCGTCCCCCCAGATCCGGGCGGGGAGGATCCCCTGGTGGCGCTCGTCGATCGGGCTGTCGCAGACGGCCTGGCCCACCAGGTGGTTGGAGACCGCCCAGCACTTGAGGCCGTACTTGTCGAGCAGCCGGTGCCGCCCGTCGAGGTAGCCGGGGTCGGAGAGCGCCTTGTCGACCTCGAAGTGGTCTCCCCAGCAGGCGAGTTCGAGCCCGTCGTAGCCGAAGTCCCGGGCCAGCCGGCAGACCTCCTCCAGCGGCAGGTCGGCCCACTGGCCGGTGAAGAGTGTGAAGGGGCGGGGCATGTGCGGGACCTCCTAGAACGGGACCGGTACCGGGGTGTGCACGGAGTTCTTCTCGGCGCTCTCCTCGACGGCTGCGAGCACCCGCTGCACCTGGAGCCCGTCGGCGAACGACGGTACGGGCGCGGCCCCTTCGGCGATCGTCCGCACCACGTCGCGGGCCTGGTGGACGAACGTGTGCTCGTAGCCGAGCGCATGGCCCGGCGGCCACCACGCCTCGAGGTAGGGGTGCTCGGGCTCGGTGACGAGGATCCGCCGGAACCCGGCCGAGGTGGCGGGCTCGGTGTGGTCGTGGAAGGAGAGCTCGTTGAGCCGTTCCAGGTCGAAGGCGAGCGAGCCCCGTTCCCCGTTGATCTCCAGCCGCAGGGCGTTCTTGCGGCCGGCCGCCATCCGCGTCGCCTCGAAGGAGGCCAGCGCACCGGAGGCCAGCCGCCCCGTGAACAGCGCGGCGTCGTCGACGGTGACCGCCCCCCGCGCGGTACCGTCCGCGGCGCCCGAGAGACCGGCCGAGGAGCCGGCGAGCAGGGGGCGTTCGCGTACGAACGTCTCGCTCACCGCCGACACGCCGACCAGCAGCTCGCCCGTCAGGTACTGGGCGAGGTCCACGATGTGCGCCCCGAGGTCCCCCAGCGCGCCGGATCCGGCGTGCTCCCGCTCGAGCCGCCAGGTGAGCGGCGACTCCGGGTCGACCAGCCAGTCCTGGAGGTAGGTGGCCCGTACGTGTCGCAGAGCGCCGAGCCGCCCCTCCGCGATGAGCGTGCGGGCATAGGTGACGGCGGGCACCTTGCGGTAGTTGAAGCCCACCATCGCCACCTGGCCGCGCGCCGCCGCCCGCTCGGCGGCCGCCACCATGGCCTCCGCCTCGGCCACCGTGTTGGCGAGCGGCTTCTCGCACAGCACGTGCTTGCCCGCGTCGAGGGCGGCGATGGCGATCTCCGCATGGCTGTCGCCGGGGGTGCAGATGTCCACGAGCTGCACATCGTCCCGGGCGATCATCGCGCGCCAGTCGGTCTCCGCCGCCGCCCAGCCGTGCCGGGCGGCGGCGGCCTCGACGGCCGTACGGTCGCGTCCGCAGATCGCGGCGAGAGCGGGTCTCATCGGCAGGTCGAAGACGTGTCCCGCGGTGCGCCAACCCTGTGAGTGGGCGGCGCCCATGAACGCGTAACCGACCATGCCGACCCCGAGCGTCGCCGTCGGCTGCTGTACCGGCGGCGGAGCTGCGGGCTCCTGCTCCGTCTCTTCCCTACGGGCCATGCGGACTTCCTCCTCGTCGGTGGTTCGGTGGCGGCGGCGGTGCGGGATCAGCTGAAGCCCGTCGGCAGGTACTGGTCGATGTTGTCCTTGGTGACCACGGCCGAGTAGAGGGTGAGGGAGGTCGGGATCTCCATTTCGGAGAGGCCCGAGACGCCCTTGCCCTGGCCGAGAGCACGCGCCAGGTCGATCGCGGACGCGGCCATCGTCGGCGGGTACAGCACGGTGGCCTTGAGGACGCTGTTGCCGGCCTTGATGGCGTCCATGGCCGACTTGGCCCCGGCGCCGCCGACCATGATGAACTCGTCGCGGCCGGCCTGCTCGATGGCGCGCAGCGCGCCCACGCCCTGGTCGTCGTCGTGGTTCCACAGGGCGTCGAACTGCTTCTGCGCCTGCAGGAGCTGGGCCATCTTCGCCTGGCCCGACTCGACGGTGAACTCGGCGGCCTGACGGGCCACCAGCTTGATGTTGGAGTAGTTCTTGAGGGCGTCGGCGAAGCCCTGGCTGCGCTGCTTGGTGAGCTCCAGGTTGTCGATGCCCGCGAGCTCGACGACCTTGGCGTTCGACTTCCCCTTGAGCTGTTCACCGATGTAGTGCCCGGCGTTGAGGCCCATGCCGTAGTTGTCGCCGCCGACCCAGCAGCGGTAGGCCTGCGGAGAGGCGAAGATCCGGTCCAGGTTGACGACGGGGATGCCCGCCTTCATGGCCTCGAGGCCCACCTGGGTGAGCGCCTTGCCGTCGGCGGGGAGGATGACGAGGACGTCGACCTTCTTGTTGATGAGGGTCTTGACCTGGCCGATCTGGGCGGCGGTGTCGTTGGAGCCCTCGGTGATCTCCAGGGTCACCTCGGAGTACTTCTCCGCCCGCGACTTGGCGTTGACGTTGATCGCGTTGAGCCAGCCGTGGTCGGCCTGCGGGCCGGCGAAGCCGATGGTGACGGGCTTGCCGGGCTTGTCGTCGGCAGCGGGCACGTTGGTCTGTGCTGCCGCCTTCTCCTTCGGCTCGTTGCTGGTACAGGCGGTGAGGAAGGCGCCCGCGGAGACGGCTGCGGTACCGAAGAGCAGTCCTCTGCGGCTGGTTTCTGGCATGGCTGTCAAACCCTTCATCCGGTGCGTGGCATACGGAACAGCGGGTGGGTGGTGAGGAGACGGGGGTGTGTCAGGTCTCGCCGTGGCGCGTCGTGCGGTGCTGGACCAGGACGGCGGCGACGATGATCGCGCCCTTGGCGATCTGCTGGACATCGCTCTGCAGGTTGTTGAGCGCGAAGATGTTGGTGATGGTGGTGAAGACGAGGACGCCCAGGACGGAGCCGACGATCGTGCCGCGGCCGCCGCTGAGCAGGGTGCCGCCGATGATCGCGGCGGCGATCGCGTCGAGTTCGTAGAGGTTGCCGTTGGTGTTCTGGCCGGAGCCGGACAGGATGATCAGCATGAAGGCGGCGATGCCGCAGCACAGGCCGGAGAGCAGGTACAGGTAGAGCCGCTGGCGGCGTACGTCGATGCCGGCGAGCCGTGCCGCTTCCGCGTTGCCTCCGACGGCGACCGTACGGCGTCCGAAGGTGGTCCGGTTCAGGATCAGCCAGCCGGCCACGGTGACCGCGGCGAAGACCAGGACCAGGGGCGGGATCCCGAGGACGTACGAGTCGGGAAGACCCAGGTCGAGAACGGAGGGCACGGTGACGATCTGTGTCTTGCCGTCCGTGATCTGCAGGGCGAGACCGCGGGCCGAGGCGAGCATGGCCAGCGTCGCGATGAACGGGACCATGCGCCCGTAGGCGATCAGGACCCCGTTGACGAGTCCGGCGGCCAGTCCGACGATCACGGCGGTGAACAGGATTCCCGCGAAGCCGAACTCCTGGGTGGCCAGCGTCGTCGCCCACACGGAGGCGAGTGCGACCATCGCGCCGACCGACAGGTCGATGCCGCCGCCGATGATGACGAGGGTCATGCCGACGGTGACGACACCGATGACGGACGACTGGGTCAGGATCAGCTGGAGGTTCCCGGTGTCCAGGAACGCCTCGGGTTCGGTGAGGCCACCGACTGCCACCAGGGCGAGGAGTACGCCGAGCAGCGAGAGGTTGCGGACGTCGGCGCGCAGGCCGAGTGCGCGCAGGCCACCGCTCTGCTTCGAGGGCGGCGCGGCGGAGGGGCCGGGCAGGGTCCCCTTGTCCGGCCCGTGGTGCTGCGCCGACGGTGCGGGCTGTGTCATGACGTCGGGCTCCCTTCCATGACGAGGTCGAGTACGCGGTGCTCGTCGAGCTCCCGGGCGTCCGCCGTGTGCACGACGTGGCCCTCGCGGAGCACCAGCACCCGGTCGGCGAGGCCCAGCACTTCGGGCACTTCGCTGGAGACGAGCAGAACGGCGAGGCCTTCGTCGGCCAGCCGGCGGATCACGGCGTAGAGCTCGGCGCGCGCGCCGACGTCGACACCACGGGTGGGTTCGTCGAGCAGGAGGACCCGGCAGCCGCGCAGCAGCCAGCGGGCCAGGACCGCCTTCTGCTGGTTGCCGCCGGAGAGGGTGCGGACGGCGGCGTCCGGGTGGTCCGGGCGCAGGGAGAGTTCGCGGGTGGCGGTCCGTGCCGCCTTCCGCTCGGCGCCCCGGTCGACCCAGCCGCCGCGCGAGAAGCGGGACAGGGAGGAGAGGGAGACGTTGCGGGTGACCGACTCGGTCAACAGCAGTGCCTGCGCCTTGCGTTCCTCGGGTGCGAGGCCGATCCCGGCGGCGACGGCCGCGCGGACGCTTCCCGGTCGCAGGGGTTTCCCGGCCACGGTGACCCGCCCCGCCGTGGGCTTGCGGGCGCCGTAGATGGTCTCCAGGATCTCGGAGCGCCCCGAGCCGACGAGTCCGGCCAGGCCGACGATCTCGCCGGGCCTGAGCTCCAGGTCGACGGGCGCGAACTCGCCCTTCCTGGACAGCCCTTCGACCTTCAGTACGGGCTCCGCGACGGCCTGTTCCGTCGAGTGCCCGGGCCGCTCGGGGAACACGTACTCGACATTGCGGCCCGTCATCAGGGCCACGACGTCGCGCGTGGGTGTCGACTTGGCGGGGAGGCCGACGGCCACGGCCCGGCCGTCCTTGAGGACGGTCACCCGGTCGCCGATGCGGCGGATCTCCTCGAGCCGGTGGGAGATGTAGACGACGGCGACACCCTCGGCGGTGAGACCGTCGACGATCCGGAAGAGGTTGTCGACCTCGTCGGGGTCGAGGGCGGCGGAGGGCTCGTCCATCACGATGAGCCGTACGTCGTGGGAGAGCGCCCGCGCCATGGAGACGATCTGCTGGTGGGCGGCGGAGAGGTCGCCGACCTCACGGGCGGGGTCGATCTCCGGGTGGCCGAGGCGCGCGAGCAGTTCGGCGGCCGCGGTGCGGCCCTCGCGGGTGCGGACCACGAAGCCCGCGGAGGTCGGCTCATGGCCGAGGAAGATGTTCTCGGCGACCGACAGCCCCTCGACCAGGTCGAGTTCCTGGTAGATGGTCGCGATTCCGAGGCGCATGGCGGCGATGGGCGAGGAGAGCGAGACGGGCTCGCCGCGCCAGGTGATGGCGCCGCCGTCGGGCTGGTGGGCCCCGGCCAGCACCTTGATGAGGGTGGACTTGCCGGCGCCGTTCTGGCCGAGGAGGCAGTGGACTTCGCCGGCCTGGACCTCGAGGTCCACACCGTCGAGGGCGCGCACGCCGGGGAAGGACTTGGTGATGCCTGACATCGTGAGCAGGGGTGGTTCGGGTGCCATGACGATCCCCTCGGCGAACGGGGTCTCCCCTGCTCGGCGGGGCCGAGAGCTCGGGGAAGGCCGGTGAGCGGGCAGGGCGCAGTGCCGGCGGTGCCGTACTGCTGACGGAACTGCTGGGCGGGGTGCTGCGGGCAGAGCTCGGAACGGGCTGTTACGGGGGTGACTGCGGAGCGCTTGGTGAGCGGCGCACCGGCCCGGACATCAGGCCGGCGAGAACAGGTGGTCGCTGATGAGCCTGGCCGCGCCGATCACTCCGGCGGTCGGCCCCAGTTCACCGAGCACGATGGGGAGGTTGCCGGTGGCCAGCGGCAGGGACTGCCGGTAGACCTGGGTCCGGACGCTGGCCAGAAGGTTGTGGCCGAGCCCGGTCACCCCGCCGCCGATCACGACGAGGCCCGGGTTGAAGAAGCTGACGAGTCCCGCGATGACCTGGCCGACGCGGTTTCCGCCTTCGCGGATCAGGTCCAGCGCGGTGGGATCACCGGCTGCGGCGGCGGCGGCCACATCGATGGCCGTGAGTCTTCCGGCGGCGTCCAGCCTGGCCGCCAGTTCCGCGGACTGCCCCGCGCGCGCCGCGTCCTCCGCGTCGCGTGCGAGGGCCGCACCGCTGAAGTGGGCTTCCAGGCAGCCCCGGTTGCCGCACGCGCAGGCGCGTCCGTCGGGTTCCACCTGGATGTGCCCGATGTCGCCGGCGCTGCCCGTCGTACCGCGGTAGACCTCTCCGCCGACGACGATGCCGCAGCCGATGCCCGTACCGATCTTGACGCAGAGGAAGTCGCCGACGGAGCGTGCGACGCCCGCGTGCTGCTCCCCCATGGCCATCAGGTTCACGTCGTTGTCGACCATGACGGGGCAGCCCAGTTCCTGGCTGAGTGCCTCGCGGACCGGGAAGCCGTCCCAGCCCGGCATGATCGGCGGTGCGACCGGGACGCCCTCGGGGAAGCGGACCGGTCCCGGTACGCCGATGCCTGCGCCGTCGAACCCTTCGGCGAGCCCGGAGGCCCGCAGCTTGGAGGCCATCTCCAGCACCTGCTCGAAGACGGCGACGGGTCCCTCGCGTACGTCCATGGGGTGGTTGAGGTGGCCGAGCACCTCCAGTTCGGCGTTGGTGACGGCCACGTCGATGGAGGTGGCACCGATGTCGACGCCGAGGAATCGCAGTGCGGGAGCGAGCCGGATGTTGTGCGAACGGCGTCCGCCGCGTGAGGCGGCGAGTCCGTCGGCGACGACGAGTCCGGTCTCCAGCAGCCGGTCCACCTCGACGGCGAGCTTGGAGCGGGAGAGGTCGACTTGGTCACCCAGCTGCGCACGGGAGTTGGGACCGCCGTCGCGCAACAGCCGCAGCAATCGCGCCTGATGGGCGTTTGCGGGTCGTGCCGTCATCCGTCTCACGCGTCCCTCCCCGCCACATCGGCCAGTCCGTCGGGCTTTCGAGGGGAACGTAGCAGCGCTTTCCCCGAGTGGGAAGAAGTTGAGCATGAATCCACTCCAACTTTCTCCACACCGAGGACAAAGGTGTCCGGAGGTGCCGCCCGGCAGAGGTCACCGGCAGCCGCCGGCGGGGGTGGCCCGGCGTCGGGGACGGGCCCTGGAGCAGCAAAAAGGCCGGGGCGGTCGACCCCGGCCTTCTTCCCGTGCGCGACGGTCAGTTCTTCTCGCGCTCGTGGTACGTCTTGCGCGTGTGCTCCGTGTGCGCCCGCATGATCTCGGTCGCCCGCTGTCCGTCCCGCGAGGAGATGGCCGCGATCAGCGAGCGGTGCTCGATCCAGGAGCGGGTGCCACGCTGGCGGGCCACCGGCGTGTAGTACCAGCGGACCCGGCGGTCGACCTGCGCGGCCAGTTCGGAGAGGACGACGTTGCCGGCCAGCTCCATCACCTTGGCGTGGAAGGCGGCGTTCGTGGCGACGGCGAGGTCCACGTCGTCGTCGGCGACGGCCCGCTCCCCCTTGACGCAGAGCGCTTCGAGGGCCTCGATGCCCGCACTCCCGGAGTTGGCCGCGGCCAGCCGGGCCGCCTCGGCCTCCAGGAGCGTGCGGACCGAGAGCAGCTGGTCCGCCTCCTCCTCGGTGGGTTCGTGGACGAAGGCGCCCTGCGCGGGCCGCAGGTCCACCCAGCCCTCGGTGTTGAGTCGCTGGAGCGCCTCGCGCACCGGCTGTCGCGATACCCCGAGGTGCCCGGCCAGTTCACTCTCGATGAGGTGCTGACCGGGGCCGAGCGCACGCGTGGTGATCAGTTCGAGCAGCGCCTCGTAGACACGCTCGCGCAGCGGCCCTGGCCGATCCAGCTTCGGCACCGTTCCTTGCGGCAGTCCTGCGGACAACATCGCGGTTCCCCCTCCGGGCGCCGGGCAATTGCCTATCGTCTACAGTCTACCGAGCACAATGCGATTCAGGGGCAGCGGATCACTTGACCCGCATAAGAGAGGTTTCCTCCGAAGCCGAAGAGCAGGGCCGGAGCACCGCTCTCGACCTCCCCGCGCTCGACCAGCTTGGACAGGGCCATCGGGATCGACGCGGCGGACGTATTGCCGGAATCCACAACATCCCGGGCGATGACCGCGTTGACCGCGCCGATCTTCCTGGCGACGGGTTCGATGATCCTCAGATTGGCCTGGTGCAGCACCACGGCGGCCAGGTCCTCGACGGTGACGCCGGCCTTCTCGCAGACCTTGCGGGCGATGGGCGGCAGCTGCGTGGTGGCCCAGCGGTAGACGGACTGCCCCTCCTGCGCGAACCGCGAAGGCGTCCCCTCGATCCGCACCGCGTTGCCCATTTCGGGCACCGAACCCCACAGGACCGGGCCGATCCCGGGCCGGTCCCCGGCATCCGGGTCGGCGACGACGACGGCGGCGCCCGCACCGTCACCCATCAGGACACAGGTGGAACGGTCGGTCCAGTCGACGATGTCGCCCATCTTGTCCGCACCGATGACCAGGGCGCGGGTGGCGGCTCCCGCGCGGATGGCGTGGTCGGCGGTGGCCAGCGCGTGCGTGAAACCCGAGCAGACCACGTTGATGTCCATCACCGCGGGCGAACCCATGCCCAGACGGGCGGCGACCCTGGCCGACATGCTCGGCGAGCGGTCGATCGCGGTGGAGGTGGCGACGAGGACCAGATCGATGTCGGCGGGCTGCAGGCCGGCCGTGGCCAGCGCCTTGGCAGCCGCGTGCGCGGCCAGCTCGTCCACGGGCTCGTCGGGGCCCCCCACGTGCCGGGTCCGGATGCCGACCCGGCTGGTGATCCACTCGTCGCTGGTGTCCACCATGGCGGCCAGGTCGTGGTTGGTGAGCACCTTGGCGGGCTGATAGTGGCCGAGCGCCACGACACGTGAGCCGGTCATGTACGGGTTCCCCTCGCTACGTATGGCAGGAACTATCCAGTCTTGGTTGCTACCGATCGGTACAAGGGCACGTAACCCCACAGATATATGGGCCGGAGCTTGGAGCGTCTCGAACGGCTCCCCGGGAACTTACGCACCTACCGCTGCGCACCCACCGTAACCCCGACGGACAAGTCACCCGCTGTCATGAGTATTGACCCTGCCCGAAGGCATACTGTAGACAATATTCTGTCGACTTGACACCCTCGCTCGGTCCTCTCACCGAACGGAGAGCCCCGTGAAAGTCGCAGTTGTCGGTGCCGGTGCCATCGGCGCCTATGTCGGGGCCGCGCTCCACCGCGCAGGCGCCGAGGTCCATCTCATCGCCCGGGGCCCGCATCTGGCGGCCATGCGCCGTGACGGCGTGCGCGTGCTCAGCCCGCGCGGTGACTTCACCGCACGTCCGGCCGCCACCGACGACCCGTCGGACGTCGGGCCCGTCGACTATGTGTTCCTCGGCCTCAAGGCCAACTCGTACGCGGTATCGGGCCCGTTGGTCCATCCGCTGATGCACGCACGCACCGCCGTGATCGCCGCGCAGAACGGCATCCCCTGGTGGTACTTCCACGGTCTGGCCGGGCCCTACACCGGGCGCCGGCTGAACAGCGTCGACCCGGCGGGCTCGGTGAGCGCCACTCTGCCGCCCGAGCGCGCCATCGGATGTGTCGTCTACGCGGCCACCGAGATCGAGGCGCCCGGCGTCGTACGCCACCTCGAAGGCACCCGGTTCTCCATCGGGGAACCGGACCGGTCCGTGTCCAGACGCTGTCTGGACTTCAGCGAGGCCATGGTCGCGGGCGGACTCAAGTGCCCCGTCGAGCCGGATCTGCGCAACGACATCTGGATCAAGCTGCTCGGCAACATCTCCTTCAACCCGATCAGCGCGCTGTCCCGGGCCACCATGGGCCAGATCTGCCGCCATCCCGACACCCGCGCACTCGTGGAGTCGATGATGCGCGAGACCCTCGCCGTGGCGGCGGCCGTCGGCTGTCGGCCCGAGATCTCCGTGGAGCGGCGCATCGCGGGCGCCGAGCGCGTCGGCGACCACAAGACATCCACCCTCCAGGACCTGGAGAAGGGCAAGCCACTCGAACTCGACGTGCTGCTCGCGGCCGTCGTCGAACTGGCCTCGCTGGCCGGCACGCCCGTACCGACGCTGCGCGCCGTGCACGCGCTCGCCGATCTCCTCGCCACCACCTCCTCGGCCCCAGCAGGGAGCGCACCATGAACAGCGACCGCACAGGCCCCCGGAACCGCAAGGGCCGGCAGCCGAAAACCTACGAGCGCCTCACCCACCCCCTGGTCCGCGGCACCGACGGAGTACTGCGGCGCGCGAGCTGGGACGAGGCGCTGACACGGGCGGCTGCCGGATTCCGGCAGACCCGTGACGCGCACGGCCCCGATGCCTTCGCCATGCTGTCCTGCGCCCGCGCCACCAACGAGATGAACTACGTGGCGCAGAAGTTCACCCGCGTCGTGATGGGCACCAACAACGTCGACAGCTGCAACCGCACCTGTCACGCCCCCAGCGTCGCCGGGCTGTCGGCCGCCTTCGGATCGGGCGGCGGGACCTCCAGTTACGAGGAGGTGGAGCACACCGACCTCATCGTGATGTGGGGCTCCAACGCCCGCTTCGCCCACCCGATCTTCTTCCAGCACGTCCTGAGGGGCATCCGCAACGGGGCGCGGATGCACGCGGTCGACCCGCGCCGCACCTCGACCGCCGAGTGGGCGGAGAGCTGGCTCGGGCTCAACGTCGGCACCGACATTCCGCTCGCCCACGCCATCGGCCGCGAGATCATCCGTGCCGGACTCGTCAACCACGCCTTCGTGGACCGGGCGACCACCGGCTACGCGGACTACGTAGCGCTCGTCGAGCCCTGGACCCTGACCGCCGCCGAGAAGGTGACCGGGGTCCCCGCCGAGGCGATCCGGGACCTCGCCCACGCCTACGCCACGGCCGAACGGGCCCAGCTGTGCTGGACCCTGGGCATCACGGAGCACCACAACGGCACCGACAACGTCCGGGCGCTGATCAATCTCTCCCTGCTCACCGGCCACGTCGGACGGTACGGCTCCGGGGTCCAGCCCCTGCGCGGGCAGAACAACGTGCAGGGCGGCGGCGACATGGGCGCCATCCCCAACAAACTGCCCGGCTTCCAGGACATCCTCGACCCGCGGTCCCGGCAGAAGTTCGAGCGGTCCTGGGACGCCGTCATCCAGCCCCGGTACGGAAAGACACTGACCGAGATGTTCGAGGCGATGGAGACCGGCGAACTGCGTGCCGTGTACTGCATCGGGGAGAACCCCGCACAGTCCGAGGCCGACAGCGACCAGGCCGTCCGCCGGCTCGCCGCCCTCGACCATCTGGTGGTGCAGGACATCTTCCTGACGAAGACCGCCGAGATGGCCGACGTCGTCCTGCCCGCCACGGCCGGCTGGGCCGAGACCGACGGTACGACGACCAACAGCGAGCGGCGGGTGCAGCGGGTACGGGCGGCGCTCGTACCACCGGGCGAGGCACGCGAGGACGTCGACATCATCTGCGCCATGGCCGGACTCCTCGGCCACGACTGGAAGTTCGAGGACTCCCAGGCCGTCTGGGACGAGCTGCGCTCGCTCTCCCCCGACCACTTCGGGATGACGTACGAGCGCCTCGCCGAGCATCAGGGCCTGCAGTGGCCCTGCCCCGACACGGACAAGCTCCCGTCGAGCTTCCTGCACGCCCGGCTCTGGGAGACCGATCCGGTACGGCGTGGCGCTGCCGCCCCGTTCGGCCTGGTGCAGCACGACCCGCCGGTCGACCTCACCGACGAGTCCTATCCGCTGCGCCTGACGACCGGGCGGCGGCTTGATTCGTACAACACCGGTGTACAGAGCGGGAGTTACGCCTCGCCGCTGCGCCGGGGCGAGTACATCGAGCTCTGTCCGGAGGACGCCGAGGCCTACGGCGTCGCAGTGGGCGAGGAGGTGCGCGTCTCGTCCCGGCGAGGCAGCGTCACCGCGCCCGTGTGGGTCGATACCGGCCTGCGGCCCGGTCTGGCCTTCATGACGATGCACTTCCCGGACGAGGTGGACACCAACCAGCTGACCATCGAGGCGAACTGCCCGATCGCCGGCACCGCCGAGTTCAAGGCCTCCGCCGTACGGATAGAGAAGCTGGTGCCCGCATGGACCTGAGGTACACCGATGCCGCCCCCACGGACACCGAACGGGCGGCGGTGGACTCCCTGTTGGGACCGCCGCCCTCCGGCTGGGAGGGTGCGGAGGAGCGGACCGACGAGGATCTGCGCTGGGCGAGGGGCGGAGCGGCAGCGGCCAGGGACCGCCGCGACCAGTTGCTGCCGGCCCTGCACGCGGTGAACGACCGGGTGGGCTGGATCAGCGAGGGCGCGCTGAACTACATCTGCCGGCGGCTGACGGTGGCCCCGGCGGAGGCGTACGGCGTCGCGACGTTCTACGCGATGTTCTCGGTGGTGCCCCGCCCGGCGAAGGTCCTCCACGTCTGTACGGACCTGGCATGCGCGGCCCGCGGCTCGGGGGCCCTGTGCGCGGATCTGGCGGACCGCCTCGGTCCCGCCGGCACCCCGGCCGAGGGCGCGGTCTGGCAGGAGAGCCCCTGCCTGGGCCTGTGCGAACGGGCCCCTGCGGCACTTCTGCTGCAGACGGGCGCACCTCCGGCGGGGGAGGAGTCCGTCGCAGGTGCACCTCCGGCGGCGGACGAGCCCGTCGCAGGCGTCTTCCGGTGTTCCGCCGTGCTCGCGCCCGCCACCGCACCCGCCGTCGTCACAGCCACCCGCGCCCCCGAGGCCGCCCCCGCCGAACCCCCCGCAGGAGCAGCCGTGCCCCAGGCCGGTGACCCCGGCCTCGTCCTGCTCAAGCGCATCGGCACCGTCGACCCGGCCTCCCTGGACGACTACCGCTCCACCGGCGGATACACCGCCCTGCGCCGCGCCTTCGCGCTCGGCCCCGCGGGCGTGATCCGTGAGGTGCTGGACGCGGGCCTGGTCGGCCGGGGCGGCGCCGCGTTCCCCACGGGCCGCAAGTGGCAGGCCACCGCCCAGCAGGCCGACGGCCCGCACTACCTGGTCTGCAACGCCGACGAGAGCGAGCCGGGCACCTTCAAGGACCGGGTGCTGATGGAGGGCGATCCGTACGCCCTGATCGAGTCGATGACGATCGCCGGGTACGCGATCGGTGCCGCGCACGGTTACATCTACCTCCGCGGCGAGTACCCGCGCGCGTACGAGCGCCTGAGCCACGCCCTGGCGAGCGCCCGCACCCGCGGGCTGCTCGGCCCCGACGTCCTCGGACAGGGGTACGCCTTCGACATCGAGATCCGGCGGGGCGCCGGCGCCTACATCTGCGGCGAGGAGACCGCGATCTTCAACTCGATCGAGGGGCAGCGCGGTGAGCCCCGCTCCAAGCCCCCGTTCCCGGTGGAGAAGGGCCTCTTCGGGAAGCCGACCGCGGTCAACAACGTCGAGACGCTGGTGAACGTGCTGCCGATCCTGGAGCACGGCGCCGCCGCGTACGCCGCGACGGGCACGGAGACGTCCACCGGGACCAAGCTGTTCTGCGTCTCGGGACAGGTGGCCCGCCCCGGCATCTACGAACTGCCCTTCGGAGCGAACCTGCGCGACCTGCTCGCCCTCGCGGGTCCGCCGGAGCGGATGCGGGCGGTCCTCCTCGGCGGCGCCGCGGGCGGCTTCGTACGCCCCGACGAGCTGGACATCCCGCTCACCTTCGAAGGCACCCGCGCGGCCGGGACGACGCTCGGTTCCGGCGTGGTCCTGGTCCTGGACGACTCGGTGGAGCTCCCCCGCATCCTGCTGCGCATCGCGGAGTTCTTCCGCGACGAGTCCTGCGGCCAGTGCGTGCCCTGCCGGGTGGGCACGGTCCGCCAGGAGGAGGCCCTGCACCGGATCGTGGACCGTACGGGAGCCGGGGCCGCCGCCGACGTCGCACTCATGAGAGAGGTGGGGCAGACCATGCGGGACGCCTCGATCTGCGGTCTGGGCCAGACCGCGTGGAATGCCGTGGAGTCCGCCATCGACCGTCTGGGGGTCTACAAGTGACCGCTGTACCGCTCCAGCCGCCGCGCCGTCTCGTCTCGTTCACGCTCGACGGCTCGGAGACCCGGGTCCCCGAGGGTTCGACGATCCTGGACGCCTGCCGGTCGGCCGGCAAGGACATCCCGACCCTGTGCCAGGGCGACACGCTCACCCCGAAGAACGCCTGCCGGGTCTGCGTCGTCGAGGTGGAGGGTGCCCGCACGCTCGCCCCGGCCTGCTCCCGGCGCGCCGAGCCGGGCATGACGGTCCGCACGGACACCGAGCGGGCCCGGCACAGCCGGAAGGTGGTCCTGGAGCTGCTGGCCTCCTCGACCGATCTGTCGACGACACCGCGGGCCGCAGAATGGATCAAGGAGTACGACGCGGAACCCGGCCGCTTCGGCGCGGACGCCGCCCGGGTCAATGAGCAGCCGAGGATCGACAACGACCTCTACGTCCGCGACTACGACAAGTGCATCCTCTGCTACAAGTGCGTCGACGCCTGCGGGGAGCAGTGGCAGAACACGTTCGCGATCGCCGTGGCGGGGCGCGGCTTCGACGCCCGCATCTCCACCGAGCACGACGCTCCGCTCACCGACTCGGCCTGCGTCTTCTGCGGCAACTGCATCGAGGTGTGCCCCACCGGGGCGCTCTCCTTCAGCACCGAGTTCGACATGCGGGCGGCGGGCACCTGGGACGAGCCCGCGCAGACGCAGACCACGACCGTCTGCGCGTACTGCGGCGTGGGCTGCAATGTCACGCTCCATGTGCAGGACAATGAGATCGTCAAGGTCACCTCACCGCACGACAACCCGGTGACCCACGGCAACCTCTGCATCAAAGGCCGCTTCGGCTACCAACACGTACAGAATCGGGTTTAACGGCTATGGGACGGGTCACCGAGCGTCGCCGCACCATCCGCATCCGGGACGGGGCAGTCACCACGCGCCCCGACACCCTCGTCGCCGAGGAGCCCCTGGAGATCCGGCTGAACGGCAGACCGCTCGCCATCACGATGCGCACCCCGGGAGACGACTTCGCGCTCGCGGCCGGCTTCCTGGTGAGCGAGGGCGTGCTCGGTGAGGGCTCCGAGGTGCAGTCGATCGTGTACTGCGCCGGCGCGACGGAGGACGGCGTGAACACGTACAACGTGGTCGACGTGAAGCTCGCGCCGGGCGTCGTGGTCCCCGACATCACGCTGGAGCGCAACGTCTACACGACGTCGTCCTGCGGGCTCTGCGGCAAGGCGAGCCTGGACGCCGTCCGCACCACGACCCGTCATCCCGTCGCCGACACTCCCCCGGTCCGGGTGGAACCCGCGCTGCTCTCCGCCCTCCCCGACCGGTTGCGCGAGGCGCAGCGGGTCTTCGACCGGACCGGGGGTCTGCACGCGGCGGCCCTGTTCTCCCCGGAGGGTGAGCTGCTCGACATCCGGGAGGACGTCGGCCGCCACAACGCGGTCGACAAGCTGGTCGGGCGGGCCCTGACGGACCATCGGCTGCCCCTCTCGCAGACGATCCTGCTCGTGTCGGGGCGCGCCTCGTTCGAACTGGTACAGAAGGCCGTGATGGCTGGGATCCCGATGCTCGCGGCGGTGTCCGCGCCGTCGTCGCTGGCCGTGGATCTGGCGGCCGAGAGCGGACTGACCCTCGTGGGCTTCCTCCGGGGTCCGTCCATGAACGTGTACGCGGGTGAGCACCGCATCGCCCTGGAGGCAGCGGTGAGCCAGGGCTGAGGCTCCTCACCCGCTGCACGGGTCAGGGGTCCGGCCGGCGGGGAGCGCCCCCTGCGCCGGCCGGTCCCTCCGTGCCCGCTGTCCCCCTGGCGGCTCCGTGCCCGTGGTCTCCCGCCGGCTCGGCACCCCACGGGGTCCGCTCTGCCCCACGGGGTCTGCGCTCATTCCCCCGCGAACGAGAGCCCCTTCGCCTCCAGCGCCGCACGCAGCACTCGCACGGCTTTCGGTCCCACGCCGTGCAGCCGCAACAGCTCCGCCTCGCTGACGGCCGGGAGCTGGTCCAGCGCGGTGTAGCCCGCCGCGTGCAGGGCGCGGCGGGCCGGATTGCCGATGCCGTGCGGAAAGTCGTCCGGCGGTGTCGTGCTGTCAGTCGTCAACGGTGTCGTCCTTCCGGCTCCGGGCAGCTTCTCAAGCCACCGTAACGGGCACCTGTGACATCTCACCGGACTCCGGCAACGGGTCGCGCGAGCGGCGTTTGGCGATCACCGCGCAGACCATCAGCTGCATCTGGTGGAAGAGCATCAGCGGCAGCACGGCAAGGCTCGCGTGCGCACCGAACAGCACGCTCGCCATCGGCAGCCCTGCGGCCAGGCTCTTCTTCGACCCGGCGAACTGGATCGCTATCCGGTCCGCCCGCCCGAAGCCGAGCCGCTTCGCCCCGTACCAGCTCAGCGAGAGCATCAGCGCCAGCAGAACCGCTTCCGCGGCCATGAGCGCACCGAGCCTGACCGGGGTGACCTGGTGCCAGATCCCGCCGACCATGCCCTCGCTGAACGCCGTGTAGACGACGAGCAGGATCGATCCGCGGTCGACGTAGCCCAGCACCTTCTTGTGGCGGGCGACGAAACCGCCGACCCAGCGGCGCAGCAGCTGCCCGGCCAGGAAGGGCACCAGGAGCTGGAGGACGATCTTCACCAGGGAGTCCGCCGAGAAGCCCCCCGTGCCGCCTCCGAGCAGCAGTGCGGCGAGCAGCGGGGTGAGCAGGATCCCGGCGAGGCTGGAGAACGAGCCCGCGCAGATCGCGGCCGGCACATTGCCGCGGGCCATCGACGTGAAGGCGATCGACGACTGGATGGTCGAAGGGACCAGGCACAGAAAGAGGAAGCCGTCCTGCAGCTGCGGGGTCAGCACGTGGGGCACGAGGCCGTGGCTCGCGAGTCCCAGCAGCGGGAACGCGAGGAAGGTGCAGGCCAGGACCGTGAGATGGAGCCGCCAGTGCTTCAGTCCGTCGAGCGCCTCGGCAGTCGAGAGACGTGCCCCGTAGAGGAAGAAGAGCAGGGCGACCGCCCCGGTCGACGCCCCCGAGGCCGCCTCGGCGGCCGCTCCGGAAGCGGGCAGCAGCGCCGCGAGGGCCACCGTGCCGATCAGCGCCAGGATGTACGGGTCCACCGGCAGCCAGGACGGCAGCGTCGGGATACGGCGGCTGGTGCGGCTGCTCATGTGCTCCACGTGCTCTCTCGGCGGGGTCGTGCCCTCCCCATCCTGCTCCTGATCACCGTGATCGGGAATCCGGCATACCGCTCTGACTGTCATCACGGTTCGCGATAGCCTGGGCCCATGTACGACCCCGTCCAGCTCCGCACGTTCCTGGCCGTCGCGCAGACCCTGAGTTTCACCCAGGCCGCACGCAGACTCGGGATCAGGCAGTCCACGGTCAGTCAGCACGTACGCCGGCTGGAGGCCGAGGCCGGCCGCCAGCTCTTCGCCCGGGACACCCACCGGGTCGACCTCACCGAGGACGGTGAGGCGATGCTGGGCTTCGCCCGGACGATCCTGCAGGCCCATGAGCGGGCTGCGGCGTTCTTCACCGGCACCCGGCTGCGCGGACGGCTGCGCTTCGGCGCCTCCGAGGACTTCGTCCTGACGCGGCTGCCGGAGATCCTGGAGTCCTTCCGGCGCGAGCATCCCGAGGTCGAGCTGGAACTGACCGTGGAGTTGTCCGGGACGCTGCACCAGCAGCTCGCGGCGGGCCGCCTCGACCTCGTACTCGCCAAGCGGCGCACCGGGGACACGCACGGCGAGGTGGTCTGGCAGGACACGCTGGCCTGGATCGGCGCCCCGCAGCTGAGGATCGACCCGGACCGGCCGCTGCCGTTGATCGCTTTCCCGCCTCCCGGCATCACCAGGGCGCGCGCCCTGGAGGTCCTGGAGGAGCACGGCAGGTCCTGGAGGTTCGCCTGCACGAGCGCGAGCCTGAGCGGCCTGATCGCCGCTGCCCGCGCGGGCCTGGGGGTGATGGCGCACACGCGGGGGCTGATTCCGCCGGGGCTGGTCCCGGTGCCTGCCAGAGCGGGGCTCCCGGAGCTCGGCGACGTGGACTTCGTCCTGCTGCACGGAAGGCGCAGAGACGCCGCGCAGGAGGCGGCCGACGCCCTGGCGGCGGCGATCCTCGCGGGCGGCGACCGTCTTCACCGGGTGACGGACCTGCCCGCCCACCCGGAGCGGGCGTAATCACCGCGTACAGATTCCGTGGAGATTCCCGTGCGAGCTACTTACCCGGCGGTCAGAAGTGCGCCCGAGCCTTGCCCATCTGGCCCGATTTCAGTGGCTGACCTGTGCAGATGCCACGTTATCCGGAGACTTCGGACCCTCCCGCTTCCCCGCTCGTTGGGGTAGCGTCGCGGCGCCGTGCGGAGCGCCACAAGGAGCAGGTCATTGCGCGAATTCACTGTCCCACCCATGGCAGCCGCCCCTCAAGTCGGCGGTCTTGCCGATACCGTCTTCGACCATGCCGAGGACGATCCCCACCGGATCGCCCTCGGGCGCAAGGACGCGGACGGCCAGTGGCACGACGTCTCCGCCGCCGTCTTCCGCGACGAGGTGCTGGCGCTGGCCAAGGGGCTGATCGCGCACGGCGTGCGCTTCGGCGACCGCGTCGCTCTGATGTCCCGTACGCGCTACGAGTGGACACTCTTCGACTTCGCGCTCTGGACGGTGGGCGCCCAGTCCGTGCCGATCTACCCGACGTCGTCGGCCGAGCAGGTCCTGTGGATGCTCCATGACGCCGAGGTCGCGGCCGTCATGGTCGAGCACGAGGACCATGCGATGACGATCGGTTCGGTGATCGACCGGCTGCCGAACCTGAAGCGGCTCTGGCAGCTGGACGCAGACGCGGTGACCGAGCTCGTGGACGCGGGGGTCCAGATCGACGACGAGACGGTGCACAGGCACCGGCGCGCGGTGACGCCCGACTCCGTGGCCACCGTCATCTACACCTCCGGTACGACCGGACGCCCCAAGGGCTGTGTGATCACACACGCCAACTTCATGTTCGAGGCCGACACCATGGTCAGCCGCTGGGAGCCGGTGTTCCACTCCAAGCCCGGCGACGAGGCGGCGACGCTGCTCTTCCTGCCGCTCGCCCATGTCTTCGGCCGCATGGTGGAGATCGCGGCGCTGCGCGGCCGGGTGAAGCTGGGCCATCAGCCGGAGCTGTCGGCGAAGGCACTGATGCCGGACCTGGTGTCGTTCCGGCCCACCTTCATCCTGGCGGTGCCGTACATCTTCGAGAAGGTCTTCAACGGCGCGCGCCGCAAGGCGGAGGCGGAGGGCCGCATCGGGCCCTTCGACAAGTCCGTCGAAGTCGCGGTGAAGTACGCGGAGGCGTTGGAGGAGCGGGCATTCGGGACGGGCCCCGGCCCCTCCGCCGGGCTCCGGATGCAGCACCAGTTCTTCGACAAGGTCGTCTACAAGAAGGTCCGCGACGCGATGGGCGGCCGGGTGCGGCACGCGATGTCGGGCGGCTCCGGCATGGACCGTCAGCTCGGACTGTTCTTCGCGGGCGCGGGCGTCATCGTCTACGAGGGCTACGGCCTCACCGAGTCGACCGCCGCGGCGACGGCCAATCCGCCCGAGCGCACCCGGTACGGCACGGTCGGGCAGCCGATCCCCGGGTCCACGGTGCACATCGCCCAGGACGGCGAGATCTGGGTCCACGGCGCGAATGTCTTCGGCGGATACCTGGGCGACCCCAAGTCGACGGACGCCGTGCTGCACGACGGGTGGCTGGCCACGGGGGACATCGGCGCACTCGACGAGGAGGGCTATCTGACGATCACCGGGCGCAAGAAGGAGATCCTGGTGACGTCGGGCGGCAAGAGCGTCGCCCCGGCCGGCCTGGAGGAGCGGGTGCGCTCGCATCCGCTGGTGGCGCAGTGCATCGTCGTCGGCAACGACCGGCCCTACATCGCCGCGCTGGTGACCGTGGACCAGGAGTCGGTGGACCACTGGCTCGCCATGCAGGGCCGCGCGCCGATGCGCGCGGCGGACCTGGTGCGGGACCCGGATCTGGAGATGGAGGTCCGGCGCGCCGTGGTGGCCGCGAACACCGCGGTGTCACAGGCGGAGTCCATCCGCACGTTCCGTATCCTGGCGCACCCGTTCACGGAGGAGCACGGTCTGCTGACACCGTCGCTCAAGCTGAAGCGCAAGGCGATCGAGACGGCGTACGCGTCCGAGGTCGAGGCTCTCTACCACTGACCGCTGGGGCCCCTGATGCGGGTGGTGCCGGCGGTCGTCACGCTGCGCGGGCCCGGCGGTTGCGTGGTCCCCGGTTCCGTTGTCCCCGGTTCTCCCGTTCCCCGGTTCTCCGCCGACGGGAATGCATAGGCTTCGTTGATCGTTTCTCAACGGGAGTACCAACCGACAACGTAAGGATCGACTGCTCGTGAGCCAGGTCCCCTCCATCACCCTCAACAACGGTCTCGAGATGCCGCAGCTCGGCTACGGAGTCTGGCAGGTGCCGGACGACGAGGCCACGACGGCCGTCGCCACGGCCATCGAGTCCGGGTACCGGAGCATCGACACCGCCGCGATCTACGGCAACGAGGAGGGCACCGGCAAGGCCATCGCCGCCTCCGGTGTGGCGCGTGACGAGCTGTTCGTCACCACCAAGCTGTGGAACGGCGACCAGGGCTACGACTCGACGCTGCGGGCCTTCGACGCCTCGCTGGACAAGCTGGGTCTGGACTACGTCGACCTGTACCTGATCCACTGGCCGCTGCCGGCCAAGGACGCCTACGTCGACACGTACAAGGCCCTCGAGAAGATCCATGCCGACGGCCGGGCCAAGGCCATCGGCGTGTCGAACTTCCTCCCCGCGCATCTGGAGCGCCTGATCGGCGAGACCTCCGTCGTCCCGGCGGTCAACCAGATCGAGCTGCACCCCCAACTCCAGCAGGCGGAGGCCCGCGCCTTCCACGCGCGGCACGGCATCGTCACCGAGGCCTGGTCCCCCCTCGGACAGGGCAAGGGCCTGGACGTCCCGACGGTCGTCGCGATCGCCCGGAAGCACGGCCGGACCCCCGCCCAGGCGGTGCTCCGCTGGCATCTGCAGACCGGCCACGTGGCGATCCCGAAGTCCGTGACGCCGTCGCGGATCGTGGAGAACCTCGATGTGTTCGGCTTCGAGCTGGACGCGGACGACCTCGCCGCGTTCGCCGCACTGGACGAGGGCAAGCGCATCGGCCCCGACCCGGCCGAATTCGCCGTGGGCGCCTGACACGACAGGTGTACGGCGCCCCGCCCCTTGCGGCGGGGCGCCGTACCCGTGGCACTCCGAAGGGGAACGGACCATGAGCGGGGAGACCGCGCCCGTAGTCGAGGCAGGCGTGTACCGCCTGCGGAACGTGGGCAGCGGACTGCTGCTCGAGGTGTACGGCGGGGCGACGGGCAGCGGCGCCAACGTCCAGCAGGGCAAGGAGAACGGAACCGCGGCGCAGCACTGGCGGCTCGCCCCCGTGCACGAGGGCGCCGCCCTGTACCACCTGGTCAACGCGCACAGCGGCAAGCGGCTGGACGTCGCGGGCGCCTCCACGGAGAACGGCGCGAACGTCCAGCAGTGGAAGGCGAACAACTTCGGTGCCCAGGAATGGCTCATCGAGCAGCACCTGGAGGCACCCGGCACCGTGACACTGGTCAGTTTCGTCAGCGGTCTCGTTCTGGAGGTCGCCGACGGAGCCACCGACGACGGGGCCAACGTCCAGCAGTGGGAGGACACCGACTCCCCCGGCCAGTGGTGGCGGCTGGAGCCGGTGCCCGAGTCCTGAGCCGGGACGTCAGCCGGCCGCGACGGGCTCCCGCCGGGCCAGGTGCACGGTGCGCGCGGAGAGCAGGAAGAGGTCCGGGCGCAGCCCCAGCCCCTCGGGGGCACCGGGTTCCAGCAGCCGGTCGAGCGTCGCGGCGTCCTCGGCCGTGAGCCGGTCGGCGAACGCCTCGCGCCTGCGGGCGAATTCGGTGACGGTACGGTCGCGCGCGACGCCGGTGAGCGGGGCGGGCAGATCGAGCAGGAAGCTGCGGGTGCCCTGCGGCGCCAGGCCGACGGCGGTGAGGAGGGCGCTCCAGTCCTCGATCTCCCGGGTGCTGTCCGGAAGTCCCGCCCGCATGTCCTCGAACCGGTCGGCGTGGAGCGCGTCGAGCCTGGCCTCCAGTCCCGGCCTGCCGATGCCGATGTCGCGCGGGAGCTGACGGGCGGCCAGACCTCCTTCGAGCAGGGCGACGACGCCACCGGGACGGAGCAGCCCGGCGAAGCCCGCGAGGAGGCCGCGCTGGTCGCCGATGTGGTGCAGGGAGTTGCCCGCCCAGATCAGGTCGGCTTCGCCCAGCTTCCCCAGGTCCTTGGGGAGCTCCGCGTGCACGGTCCGCACCCGCTCACCGAGGCCGTGCCGTTCCGCGCGGGCCCGCGTGCGCTCCAGGAGGGCCGGAGTGCCGTCGACGGCGACGATCTCGGCCGCCGGGAACACCTCGGCGAGCAGGCAGCTGACCACGCCGGGGCCACTGCCGACGTCGAGGACTCTGCGCACGTGCTGCGCCTCGGGGAGTTCCGCGATCCAGCGGGCGGCTGCCTCGTACTGGGGCCTGCTGAGTTCGGCCTCCTCCTCGAGGCTCGGACCCACGGTGTCCCAGTCGAGGTCCTCGGTGCGGTGGGCGTGGGCATGGGCATGGGTGTGACCGTGCGCGGTGTGCTTGCTCATGGGGCTCACCTTCTCCCTGAAGGACACCCGGGGCCAGTTTCCTTGCGGTTTCAGCAAGCCTGTTTCCCGTTGCGGTACTCCTGAGGGCTGAGGCCCCGCACGCGCTTGAAGGCTGCGCTGAACGCGAAGGAGCCGCTGTAGCCGACCTTGCGCGCGACCGCCTCCATCGTGGCATCCGTCTCGCGCAGCAGATCGGCGGCCAGGGCGAGGCGCCAGCCGGCCAGATAGGCCATCGAGGGCTCGCCCACGAGTTGGGTGAACCTCCGGGCCAGTCCGGCCCGGGACACTCCGGTTCGAAGGACTTCTCCGTGTTCGCCCGGGAAGCCGCGGAGGACGGCTCCTGGCACCACTGAGGCCTACCCCGCTGCAGCCGGGCCGTCCGCTCACCGGCGACCGGCGCGGGCGGGCCGGCTCAGCCCGGTCTGCGGAAGGCGAGCAGCCGGTAGGCCGGGTCGGGACGCTGCCGGTCGGGGTCGGGAAGCGCGGTCAGCTCCGCCGAGAGCCGTTCCGCCGCCGTCCCGGGCAGCGACAGGTGCGCGGCGTAGTCGCCCCGCAGTACCGAGCGCGCCGCGCGCCGGGGGGTGCGGCCCTGGCCATGGCCGGCGAACCCGGCCCCGCCCACCCGTTCCAGGCCGTGGGATTCGGCGTATGCGGTGACCGATTCCGCGGAGTCGGAGGGCTGCGGGGCGCTGTACGGGGCGAGCACCGCGTCGATGTCGCTGCCCACGTGGTGCCCGGCGTCCTTGTCGACCGTCGTGACGAACACCCCGCCGGGCCGGAGTATCCGCGCGGCCTCGGCCACCACCGCCCGCACCTCGCCGTCGCCCCTCAGCAGGTGCAGCAGCCAGACCGCGCTGACGGCATCGGCCGTCGCACCGGCCAGCGGAAGCCTCCGCGCGTCGGCGAGGGCGACTGCTCCGATCCGCTGCCGGGCCAGCCGCACCATGCCGTACGACATGTCGGTGCCGAACACCCGCAGTGCGGGACGGCCGAGGGCGATCCGCTCGCAGACCAGTCCCGTACCGCAGCCGACGTCCACCAGCGTGCGGGCGGACGTCGGCACCAGCCCGAGTACGGCGCGGGCGGCGGCGTCGGCGCGGGGAACCCCGCCCCGGGTGGCGTCGTAGGCGGCGGCTTCGGCGTTGTAGTCCAGCACGGGGGTGAGTCTAGGAGGCCCGTCCGGACCGCGGCGGACAATGGGTGCCGGTGGTATTGCCGGTGAGTGGCGTCGGACATAACGTGCGTTCATGGAGCTGGAGTTACGTCATCTGCGCACGGTGCGGGCCATCGCCGACACAGGCAGTCTCACCAAGGCGGCTGCCGTTCTGGGGCTCGCGCAGCCCGCGCTCAGTGCGCAGCTGCGGCGGATCGAGAAGATGCTCGGCGGCCCGCTCTTCGACCGGGACCACACGGGGGCCCGGCCCACCCTGCTCGGCGAGTTGGTGCTGACGCGTGCCCGGGTGGTACTGCCCGCGGTCAGTGAGCTCCAGGAGGAGGCGGTGCGCTTCGCCAACGCCTGGGCCACCGTGGAGCGCTTCCGGCTCGGCGGGACGCACGGTCCGCTGCTGGGCGGCCTCGTCGACCGGCTGGCCGCCGCGCATCCGACGGCGCCGGTGACGACGCACACCTCGTGGTCGGTGGCCGAGATCGCCTCGCTGCTGATCGACGGACGGCTCGACTTCGCGTTGATCGGTGGGTGCGGGGAGAGTCCCCCGCCCATGGCGGACCGGCTCGTCTGGCAGGTCATCGGCATCGACCCGGTGTTCGTGATGCTGCCGGAGAACCATCCGCTCGCCGGGGAGACGGAGCTCGAACTCTCCGCTCTGGCGGGCGAGTCCTGGGCCGACGTGCCGGGTGACGGCTGTTTCGCGGACTGTTTCGCCACCGCCTGCGCCCGGGCCGGCTTCACCCCGCTGTCGGTGTACGAGACGGACACGACGTCCGTCGTCCACCTGGTGCAGGTGGGGCGGGCCATCGGGTTGTGCCGGGCCACGTTCCCGCCGACGCAGGGACTGGTGACCCGGCCCCTGGCGGGATCGCCGCTGAGCTGGCGCCATCTGCTGGGCCGGAACCCGCGCTCCCCCGCGGCGGACGCGGCGGCCGGTGCGGTGAGCGGGCACACCCGCTCGGCGTACGCGGAGGCGGTGCGGCGGAGCGACAGCTACACGCGCTGGCTCGCCGCCCATCCCAGGTTCGGCCCGACGCCCTGGGAGGCTGCTACGTCGCTCCGTGGCCCGGAGCCACCGCCTCCACCCGGCCCGCCAGCGTCAGGTCCTTCTGTGTGACCGCGCCGCCCGCGTCGTGCGAGTTCACGGACAACCGCACGGTGTTGTAGCCCAGTGTCAGGTCCGAGTGGTGGTTGAGCTCGTCCTGGATCCCGGCGACGTGGACGGTCAGCCCGGCGGCGGCGAAGTGGGACGGCAGCCGGTAGGTACGGGTGATCCTGTCCCCCTCCAGTTCCCAGCCGGGCAGGTCGCGCAGACCGGCCTCGATGGCTTCCGGGGACAGTGGTTCAGCAGGCATGCGGGGCTCCTACCGGGATCGGTGCGATCAGCAGTGCCCGTGACGTTACGGTCTGGATATGACAACTGTCGCGCTTGACACGGGGGTAGGGCCGCTGCTGCGCGGCTGGCGGGAACAGCGGCGGATCAGCCAGCTGGAGCTGGCCCTGCGTGCGGACTCCTCGGCCCGCCACATCTCGTTCATCGAGACGGGCCGCTCACGCCCCAGCGAGGAGATGATCCTGCGGCTGGCCGAGCACCTGGACATTCCCGTCAGGGAACGCAACGCGCTGCTGGTGGTGGGCGGTTACGCCCCCCGCTTCGCCCGGACCGCACTCGACGACCCGTCGATGGGGGTGCTGCGCGAGGCCATCGACCGGCTGCTCGCCTGCTACGACCCGTACCCGGCGCTCGTCCTCGACGCGATGTACACGGTGGTGGCGGCGAACCGGGGGATGCGGCTGCTGCTCGAAGGCGTGTCGGAGCAGTTGCTCACCCCGCCCGTCAATGCCATGCGGCTCACCCTGCACCCGGACGGCCTGGCCCCGCGCATCCTGAATCTGCCGGAGTGGCGGGCCGATCTGCTGGCCCAGATGGAGCGTCAGATCGCCCTGGCCCGTTCCGCGGAGCTCCGCGCCCTGTACGACGAGGTCGCGGCCTACCCTGCGGACCCGGCAGGGACGGCGGAGGCCACGGGCGTGCCGTCGCTCGCGCTGCCGCTGCGGATCGCGCACGGCGGGCGGGAACTGTCGTTCATCTCGTCCATCGCCACGTTCAACACACCGATGGACATCACCGTGGCCGAGCTGGCCATCGAGACGTTCCTGCCCGCCGACCGCGCGACCGCCGCGTATCTGCACACGCTCATGCCGTGACGAGCGGACGGGTCCAGGGGGCGTCACTGCGGGCGAAGCGGATCGCGGCCGTGGTCGCGAAGACCAGGAACAGCACGGTGATCAGCAACGGCAGCGTCGGATGCCCGTTCAGTACGGCCACGGCTCCGGCAAGGCCGCCGGCCAGCATGGCGACGACCGAGAGGATACGGGGCCCTGCGCGGCGCCCCGGCCCCTTGGCGAGCCGGCTGTCGGCGACGACCCCGGTGATCGTGAGAGTCAGTACGGTGGTGGTGAGGTCGGGGACGGCGAGCGCACGTGAGGCGGCGTTCTGGACCCCGAGGCCGAGGCCGAGCAGCGCGATGAGGGTGAAGCGGGCGGCTCCGGTGTACGGCTCGCCCGAGGTCAGCGTGACCACCATGGCGGCCGCCACGAAGGCGGTCTCGACGAGGAGCGCGTGCTGGAGCTGCCTGCCCCGGTGAGTTCGGGCCCGGCGCACGACGATCCCCCCGGCCAGCGCGCCCGCGGCGAACGCGCCCAGGGCCACGGTCGAGGCGACCAGCGAGAACCCCGGGGCGCCGGCGGCGCCGAAGCCGCAGAAGACCACGTTGCCGGTCATGTTGGCGACGAAGACCTTGCCCAGCAGCAGATAGCTGAACGCGTCGACCAGCCCGGTGAGCACGGTCAGGGCGAGCATCAGCGGCGGCAGGGGGCCGTGCCGGCCGGTCATGTCGGGTACGAGGGTGGCCCAGGCCTCACGCAGGACGACGGGCATGGGCGGCACACTCCGATCACTGGATGTGATCGGAGTGTGCCGCAGCGCGGGGGCTGTTCTGTCCGCACGCGCCGGACGGGCCCGAATCCACCTGTCCGGCAAGCATCGTCCGGAGGGGGACGGCCCTGCTTCACCGCATGCGCTACACGCGTGCGCCGTTGTCGCGCGGATCCCGGCGCGCCCGTCCGGCGCCCTGCTTGCGTCCCGGGGCACGTTTCCGGGCCGGTGGCGGGGCCTTGCTGCTCCTCTCCAGCAGGAGCGCACCGGGGACGGCGGTGAGTACCGAGGAGTACGTGCCCACGCAGATGCCGATCAGGAGGGCGAGGGCGAAGTCCGCGAGCGAGTCCCCGCCCAGCACGGCCAGGGCGATCAGGATGAACAGGGCGCCCATGCCCGTGTTGACGGTTCGTGGGACGGTCTGCAGAACGGCCCGGTTGGCGATGTCACCGACCGGAGTAAGCCGGTTCCTGGCCCACAGTTCCCGTACGCGGTCGAAGACCACGACCGAGTCGTTGACGGAGTAGCCGATCACGGTGAGCAGGGCAGCCAGGAAGATCCCGTCGACGGGGCGGCCGAGCCAGGCGAAGGCGCCGACCAGAATGATGACGTCGTGCACCAGTGCCCCGACCGAGGCCACGGCGAAGGTCCAGCGGAACCGGGCCGCGAGATAGGCGAGCTGGACGAACACGGCGACGGCCAGAGCGATCAGCGCGTTGCGCCGGAGTTCGTCACCGAGGCTGGGACCGATCAGCTCGTCGCGCACCTTGGTGGTCCCGCCGCCCTCGGCGGCCAGCGCCGTCCGCAGCGCGTGCTCCCCGTCGTTGTCGAGGTGTCCGGACCGTACGGAGAGGTCGCCCTCGCCCGCCGTGGTGACCTCGGCATCGCCGAACCCGGCGGCGGCGACGGCCGTGCGGGCGGTCTCCACGTCGACGGGGCGGCTGGTGGAGTACTCGACGAGCCGGCCGCCGGTGAATTCGACGCCGAGATCGACGCCGCGAACGACGATGCCGAGCACGGCTGCGGCGACCAGCGCTGTGGAGACCAGCAGCCAGCGGCGCGGCGACCGGAACAGCTGGGGGTCGCGCTCGTTCAGCCAGGTGCGTACGCGGCCCGGCCGTGCGATGCCGTTGACGCTCCGGTAGTCGCTCACGAACCGGGAGCCCGCCGCCGTCTCGGTGAGCGCGCGGGCGATGACGAGCGCCGAGAACATCGAGGCGAGGACACCGATCGCGAGCGTGAGACCGAAGCCCTTGACCGGTCCCGAGCCGAGGAGGAAGAGCAGGCCCGCCGCGATGAGGGTGGTGACGTTGGAGTCGGCGACGGCACTGAAGGCGTTACGGAACCCCGCGGTCAGGGCAGGTCGCAGCGAGCGGCTCGGGCGGGCCGCGCACTCCTCGCGGGCCCGCTCGAAGACAAGGACGTTCGCGTCGACCGCCATCCCGATGGCGAGGACGAATCCGGCGAGCCCCGGAAGCGTCAGGGTGACGCCGAGTGCGACGAGAGCCGCGTAGGAGATGACGCCGTAGGCCGCGAGTGCGACGGCTGCGAGAGCGCCGAAGAGCCGGTACACGAAGGTGATGAAGAGCGCGGTGGCCGCCGCGCCGATGAGCGCCGCCCGGGCGCTGGCGTCGATGGCAGCGGCCCCGAGCGTCGGACCGACGGTCCGCTGCTCGGCGATCTCGACCGGGACGGGAAGTGCGCCGCCCTTGATGAGGAGGGCGAGATCACGTGCCTCGTCGGCGCTGAAGGAGCCCGTGATCTGGGTGGATCCGGAGGGCAGTCCGGCCTTGCAGCCGATCGACGGATCGACCTGGGGCGATGAGATGACCTTCCCGTCGAGGACGATCGCGACCCTGCGCCGTTCGTCCTGGGGCGGGTTGCAGGCCGCCTCCCCGGTCAGCCCGGTCCACTTCCTGCCCGCGTCCTTGTGGAAGTCGAGGGATACGGACCAGCCCGTGCCCTGCTGGGCGTCGAAGGCCGCGGTGGCGTCCTTGACCCCGGCGCCGTCGAGCTGCACCGGGCCGAGGGCGAGGAGAGTGCCCTGTTCGTCCGGGAGCGTCGGCCCCGTCCGTGGGGCGTCGTCCTTCTGCTCGGTTCCGGGGCCCTGAACGGCGTGGAAGCTCAGCTGGGCGGTTCTGCCGATGACTTCGGCGGCCTGGCGCGGGTCCTGGACGTCCGGCAGTTCGACGATGATCCGGTTCTCGCCGGAACGTGTCAGGGAGGGTTCGGCGACACCGAGGGAGTCGATGCGACCGCGGAGCACCTCCAGGGTGCGTTCGGTGCTCTCCCGGTCCGCCTTCGCGGTGTCCGAGTCCTTGGTCTGCAGCACGATCCGGGTCCCGCCCTGAAGGTCGAGTCCGAGTCTGGGTGACATGGTCAGCGTGATGAGCACGGAGACGAGCAGAACGGCGGCAGCCAGAACTGCTCGCACCGTGGCGGCGCGAGTCATGGGAATCCTCCGAGGGGCGTCGTCCGCCCCTCTTCAGTCAGGACGCGACGACAGGTCTGTCGAACAGGACCGGTGAACGGCCGGCTGACCGGCCGTCACCCCTGGAGGGCCCCGCACTCCGGGCAGCGCGGTGCGGACCCGGCCGGGTACGAAGAGGCGGGTCCCGGCAGCCGCTCGGGGTGCGTCACGGGGTTCGGCAAGGGCCGTCGCGCACGGCGGCAGCGCTCCGTGGTCCGGCGGCGGGAAGTGGTGCGGGGAGTGCGGGCGGTCGGCCCCTGCCCATGGCCCGGGCCGGGGCAGGGCCTCGGCCCGCGCCCCCTGGGCGGCGGCCTCGGCGAACGTGCCGGCCGTGCCTGCTGTGCCTGCCTTGACGGACTCGCCGGACATGAGGCTGCCCGAGAAGGGCGACGCTGCTGCGGCCGCACGGAAGCGGCGGGTGTCGTGGGCCGAACCCTGGCGCGCGGTCCGGTCGGAGTGAGGAGAGGGCGGCTGCGCTCCCGGCGCGTTCGCGGTGGCCGGGGACCGGCCTGCGAGCGCACCGAAGGGCAGCACCGATCCGGCGGCGGCGGGCGCTCCCGCGACGAGCGTGAGGACGGCGAGAAGGAGCGCGGCCAGGGCGTGCCGGGCCCGGTGCGCCGGGGCGTCCGGCCGCCCCCGCGGGGGCGCGTTCCCCCGGGGCGCCCCCGGGTGGGGGCTCACCTCGCTCGGCCCGGCAGGACGGCCGGCGCACCCGTACCGGCGTGGCGCAGGACGGAGTCCAGGATCAGGCCCGCGCCCCGTACGACCGTGGTCGAGGGGTCATCTGCCAGGCGTACGGGTACGCTGAGGCACCCCGCGATCCCGTCGGTGACGTCCCTGCGCAGCGCGCCGCCCCCGGCGAGCACGGGGCCTCTGCGCAGCGCGCCGCTGACCGCTCCGTGCTTGTCCTGTCGCCACATCGACATGACCATGTCGAGCACGGTCCGCACCGGTTCCGCGGGAGGCGCGTCCGGTTCCAGGTCGATGAGCCCGGTCTCGGCCTGTCTGGCGTCGGCGACCGTCCCGTCGACGAGCAGGGTGACCTCGGTGATTTCGGCGCCCATGTCGACGACGAGCAGCGGACCGCCGCTCCGCGGCCCGGCGTACGCGGCGGCGGCTCTTGCGCTGCTGAGGACCACGACCCCGGAGGGGCCGAGGGCGGTGAGGAGGTTTCTGGCCAGGGACCGGTGCTCGGCCCCGGCGAGGACCGGATGGCTGAGGACGATCACGGTGCCGCTGCGGTCGGCGCCCAGCGCCGCATCGGCGAGGTGTCCGAGGAGTCTGCCGCAGGAATCGGCGTCGACGATGCGTCCACGCCGGACCGGACGGCCGGCGCCCTCCTGCGGCGCGGGGCCGGTGACGAGGCCACGGCCGGGAACCCAGGCGCGGGCCCCGGAACTTCCCAGGTCGATGGCCAGTCCCCGGGTCGCCCCGTGGTGGTCCGCCGCAGCGGGACGGCCGCCGGGCCACCGGTGGACGGGCCGGCTGTGCCGCCGTCCGTCGCGCAAAGAACGCATCGCCCCTCACCCCCGGCCTGCCACTGCAGCCGCTCACCACCCACGACCCGCAGATAGCGAGGCATGACCGAACCCTCACTATGCAATAACGGGGTCAGGAACGCTACTCCCTCACCGATTCCAAGGGCCGCGCCCTCGCTGTCCCGTCTCATACCTCCGGGCTCAGGAATGACGCGATCAGCTCCGCGAACTCGTCCGGCGCGGTGATTCTGACGCCCAGGTCCTCGGCCTTGGCGCGCTTCGACCCGGCCTTCTCCCCCGCGACCAGCAGACTCGTGCGCTTGGAGACACTGGACGAGGACTTACCGCCGGCCCGCTCGATCAGCTCGTTCATCTGGTTGCGCGAGAGCTTCTCCAGCGGCCCGGTCATGGCGCCGGTGACCACGACGGTCATGCCGTCGAGGGGAAGCCCTGCCGCCGCCCCGTCTCCCGCCTCGGCGTCCGCCTGTACGTCCCCGGGCTCCGGCGGCGGGGTCGCACCGGGCTCCGTCATGTTGACCCCGGCGGCCACCAGCTTTCCGATCAGCGGGGCCAGCTCCACCAGCTCGCCGACCACCCCCGTGGCCTTCTCCTTGCCGATGCCGTCGACCTGCTGCAGGGTCTCCGCGTCGGCGGCGACGATCCGGTCCATCGTCGCGAAGTAGCGGGCGATCCGCCGGGACATGGAGCGCCCCGTGCCTCGTACGCCCAGGGCGCAGAACACGCGGGACAGCGGGCGCGTACGCGCCGTGTCGATGGCGGCGAGCAGATTGTCGGTGGAGGTCTCCCCCATCCGCTCCAGGGAGAGCAGCTGCTCCCGGCCGAGCGTGAAGAGGTCGGCGAAGTCGGTGACGAGACCGGCGTCGACGAGCTGGACGACCCGGGTGGCACCGAGGCCCTCGATGTCGAGCTGGTCGCGCCCGGCCGCGTACGAAATGGAGGCGACCAGACGGCAGTTGCGCCCCCTGGTGCAGCGCCAGCGCTGCTCGCTGGTGTCGATCTCGGAGCCGCACTGCGGGCAGGCCTCGGGGAACTCGATCGGCTTCTCGTCACCCGTCCGCAGATGCGCGACGGGCGCCTCGATCCGGGGGATGATGTCGCCCGCCTTGTAGACCATCACCTGGTCGCCCAGGCGCAGATCGCGGCGGGTGATGTCGGCCGGGTTGTGCAGGGTGGCGTACCCGACGGTCGACCCGTCGATCTCCACGGGCTCGAGCACGGCGCGCGGGGCGATGATGCCGGTCCTGCCGACATTCCACTCGACCCCCAGGAGGCGGGTGACCTTCTCGACGGCGGGGAGCTTGTACGCGATGGCCCAGCGCGGCGCCCGCGTCCCGGAACCCGCCTCGCGCTGGTCGGCCGCCAGGTCCGCCTTGATCACGATGCCGTCGATCCCGAACGGCAGCGAGGCGCGCAGCGCGGCGATGTCCTCGACCCCGGCCTGCACCTCCTCGGCCGTACCGACGGTGCGCGGCGCCACCGCCGTGTCCGCCGCCGTGTGCACGCCGAGGCCGGCGACGAGCTCCAGGACCTCGCTGTGCGGGAGTTCGGCCAGGGTGCCGGTCAGCTCACCGGACTCGGGCAGTGCGAGCGCTCCGTACGCGAAGAAGGTCATCTCGACGCGATAGGGCCGGTCCTTGGCGCGGAGGGTGCCCGCCGCCCCGTTGCGCGGGTTGGCGAAGGGGGCGCCGCCGTGCTCCGTGCGTACCGTATTGGCCTGCTCGAACTGCTCGTTGGTCATGAGGATCTCGCCGCGCACCTCGATGGTGACAGGCGAGGTGAGCCGCTCGGGCAGGCCGAGCACCGTGCCGATCGCATGCGACACGTCCTCGCCGGCGGTTCCGTCGCCCCGGGTGATCAGCCGGTCGAGACGGCCCTGGTGGTAGCGCGCGGCGACCGCGAGGCCGTCGAGCTTGGGCTCCACGCTCCAGGCCGCGACGGGCCTGCCGATCCTGCGCTCCAGGGACGCGGTCCAGGTGACGAACTGCTCGGCGGAGAACACGTTGTCCAGGGAGAGCATGGGGACCGTGTGCGGTACGTCGCCCACGGCGGCGCCGCCCGCGACCTTCCCCGTCGGCGAGGCGTCCAGCATCTCCTGCGGGTGCTCCAGCTCGTAGGCCGCGATCCCCCGCACCAGGCGGTCGTACGCGTCGTCGTCGAGCGTGCTCTCGCCCGTGGCGTAGTAAGCGGCGGCGGCCTGCGTCGCCCCTTCCACCGCGGCGGCGTAGGCGGCTGCATCGGCGAGCACAACAGCTGAGTTCGTCGTCATGACCACCATCCTGCCGCCCACCACTGACAACGCCCCACGACCCCTACCTGGCACCCTTTTCGAGAGAGCGCTCTCCTGCCTCTTGTGCCCCCAAGTGGGTTCAATGACCAGGCAGTTGATGGTACTGCGCGATTGCTTGACATGCTTACGTCACACTCTTACGTTCTGCGAGAGAGCGCTCTCTACAGTGGTCAGAGAACTGGTCAAAGGAACCCCACTTCCTCAGAACAGGAGTGCCGTGCTCTTCCGAAACCGACGCACGACCGAACACCGCGGGCGCAGAACCCTGCCCCCGTGGCGCCACAGAATCGCGGGGCTGGCGGTCGCCGCCCTCGCCCTGTCCCTCGTCCAGGCCGACGTGGGCAACGCGGCCGGTGACACGACAGCCGGTGCCGCGCCCAAGGCCCCGGCCGATGTGGTCCGGGTCGCCGAGTTCCTCGCGGAGTGCCCGTACACCCACCGTGCTCCCGACGACCCGATCGTGCTGCCCAACCTGCCGGGCGCCTCCCACATGCACAGCTTCTTCGGGAACGACACCACGAACGCCCATTCCGATCTGGCGTCCCTGGAGAAGGGCGGCACCAGCTGCGCCCCCTCCACCGACATCTCCTCGTACTGGGTCCCCACGATGTACGACGGCAACACGGAGGTGGAACCGACCGGCACCACCTTCTACTACCTGGGAGAGGGAGTCCGGGACGACATCATCCGCACGATCAAGCCCTTCCCCCGTGGTCTGCGGATCGTCGCGGGCAACGCGAAGGCGACCGGCCCCGACGACAACACGATCGCGCGCTGGTCGTGTCTGCACCACGGCGAGGTCAACCCGTCCCATGACTTCGTCAACTGCCCTGCCGGCGCGATGCTGGAGTCGTACCTCGACTTCCCGCAGTGCTGGAACGGCAGGGACCTGGACTCGGCCGACCACAAGAGCCACATGGCCTACCCGGTGGGCGGCGCCTGCCCGGCCACTCACCCCGTCCCGGTGCCCAAGCTGCGCCAGGTGCTGCGCTATCCGGTCAACGGCGATCCCGCCCGCCTCAGACTGGCATCGGGTCGCGGCTACACGATGCACGGCGACTTCTTCAACGTGTGGCCCGAGGCGGAAATGGCCCAGCGTGTACGCGACTGCATCAACGCGATCGTGAAGTGCGGGGCTGACGGCACTCCCTGACGGTCCGGCCGTCGCGATATTCACCCACTCCACCGGTGGGTTCCCGTCCGGGGCCGCACTGCCTCCGGACGGGGACCGACCGGTTCCACACCCAAGGACACCCCTGTGAAGGCGGTTCGTCGCGCAGCAGCGTCGCTCCTGCTCCCCCTGATCCTCGCCACCGGGCTCACCTCGTGTAACGCTTCCGATGCCCCGGAACCTCCGCCCCGTCCGGCGGGCCCTCCCGCTTCCGGCCCGGCACCATCACGGTCCGGCGACCCGACGGACTCCGCCTGGGTCCAGTTGATGATCCCGATGGACGATCAGGCCGTCGCGCTGCTGGCCATGGCCGAGAGGAGGACGGCCGACCCACGGCTCCGGTCCTGGGCGACCCGTCTGCGTACCGCGCAGGACGCCGAACTGACCGCGCTGCGCGGGCTGCGGGACCGGATGGGCCTGCCCGCCACCGATGTGCACGCGGGGCACAACATGCCGGGCATGGTGACGGCCGACGACCTCGTGGAGGCCCGCGCGGCGGAGGGCGACGCGTTCGACCGGTTGCTCGTGGCGCAGATCCGCGACCACCTCCGCCAGTCCGCGCAGGTATCGCGCTCCGAGACGACGGCGGGCACCAGGGCCGACGCCAAGGAGCGGGCAAAGGCCCTCGTGACGGCGCGCGAAAGCCAGTTGGCGGACCTGGACGCGCTGGCCGTGAACGGCGGCTGACGTGCCCGAACCGATGCACGGAGCCGCTGGACCACCCGGTATAAAGGCTGCATGACTGCCCACGTGACCCCGCCCGCACGCCCCGCCACCTTGGAGGATGTGGCCGCGGTGGCGGGCGTCTCCCGGGCCACGGTGTCCCGGGTGATCAACGGCGCGACCACGGTGGACCCGGCGCTTCGGCGGGTCGTGGAGGAGGCGGTGGCCACCACGGGGTACGTCCCCAACCGTGCGGCGCGTTCGCTCGTGACGCGGAGGACGGACTCGATCGCCCTCGTCGTGTCCGAGCGGGAACGGCGGCCGGTGTCCGAACCGTTCATAGGCCGGATGTTCTCCGACCCGTACTTCGGCCGCGTGGTGAGCGGTCTGCTCGAGGTGCTCCGGCCCGCGGGCATCCAGATGGTCCTGATGCTGGCCGACGACGAGGCCTCGCGCAATCAGCTCCTTTCGTACCTGCGCCAGGGCCATGTCGACGGCGTGGTGCTGATCTCCTCGCACGCGGAGGATCCGCTGCCCGGTCTGCTCCATGACACGCGGCTGCCCGCCGTGCTCGCGGGCAGGCCCAGGCGGCCGTCCCCGCTCACGTACGTCGAGGCCGACCAGCGTGCCGGGGCCCAGCTGGCCGCCGACCACCTGGCATCACTGGGGCGTCTGCGCATCGGCACGGTCGCGGGGCCGCAGGACATGCCTGCGGGGCAGGCCCGCCTGACGGGGTTCCTTGACGCACTCGCCCTGCACGGCATCCACGACGTGGCGCGTGCCGAGGGCGATTTCACCCATGTGGGAGGCGCGTCGGCGATGCGGCAGTTGCTGCGTGACCGGCCGGACCTGGACGCGGTGTTCATCGCTTCGGACCTGATGGCGCTCGGTGCCCTGCCCGTGCTGCTGCGGGCGGGCAAGGACGTGCCGTCGGACGTGTCGGTGGTGGGTTTCGACGACAGCAGCGCGGCGCTGGCCTGCGATCCGCCGCTGACGACGGTGCGGCAGCCGGTGGAGGAGATGGCCGCGGAGATGGCACGGCTCCTGCTGAAGCAGATCGGCCGGCCGGGTGGCCCGACGCCCTCGGTCGTCTTCCATCCGACGCTGGTGGAGCGCAAGTCCACCTGACGCGGCCGCCGCCGGGCAGGCCGGTGTCCGTCAGCCCCGGGCGCCCGGTACGTCGGCGTCCGTGTCCACGTCGGGGAAGGGTTCGTCGGCCCGTTCCGCCCCGGTGAAGCCCTCGGTCAGCAACGGCACCTGGGGCCCGGAGAGCTCCCGCAGCCAGCGCGCCAGTATCCGGTGCACGGCCTCCGCACCCACCGGACCGCACGAGGCCGCCCCTCCCTCCGCCGCCACGATGTCCCTCGGGTCCGCCAGCGTGCGCGGCCAGAGCAGGAACGGCCGGGACTGTTCGCCACCGAGCCCGCCGTGCGAACCGATCTGCTCCTCGAAGGCGTGTACGCGGCCGGTCTCGGGGTCGTACATCGAATTGACCATGACGTCGGCGACGTGCGGAAAGGTGTCGGTGCGCCGCACCGCCTCGGCCGCGCCCGCCCCGAAGGCGGCGATCGGCCCCTCCCCGTCCGTCAGCTCGGGGACGGGGACCTCGGCCCCGTCGGGTCCCAGCACCACCGAGCCGTGCTCCTCGCTCCGCACGAGCAGGAAGCCGATGCCCGGATGGCCGGCGAGCGTGGCGAGCAGCGCGGGGTGGCGGCGTTCGAGCTCTTCGCGCGAGGCGCGCCCCTCGATGTCCGGGAAGGACAGCAGCCCGAGGTTGCCGGAGGCGAGCACGACCGGGTCGGACGGCGTCGCGGGATGCTCCGACTCCTTCTCCCCGACGGGCCGGTGCAGCGCGATGCGTACGGCGTCACGCGCCTCGGACGCGCTGCGGGTGCGCTGCGCCCTGCGGGGTACGGGCAGTCCGCAGCCCGCCCTCACCAGGTCCTTGAGTGTGAGTCCGTACCTCCCGGCGAAGGTCTCCCCGGGGCTCTGGCCGTGGTCGGACAGCAGCACGATCCGGTAGGTGCGCGGGGTGTGTTCCGCGACCTTCGCGATGAGGCCCAGGGAGCGGTCGAGCCGTGTCAGGACCTTCTCCGCGTCCCTGCTGTGCGGCCCCGAGTGGTGGGCGACCTCGTCGTACGCGACGAGGTCGGCGTAGACGGCGGTGCGTCCCGCGAACATGTCGCCGATGACCGCGGCGACCACGACATCGCGTTCGACCACCGTCGCGAACGCCCGGATGAAGGGGTACAGTCCGCCGCGCTTGACCCGGGGGGACTCCTTTTTGATCCGGGCCCGCGTGGACTGGCCGATCTCACGGCCCACTTCGGCGACGAAGGACAGCGCGGTCCGGACGGCGTTGGCCGGGTCGGAGAAGTACGCGAAGTATCCGGCGCGCGAGCGGCGTCCCTTGCCCCGCCTGGCAGCCATCGACAGGACGAGGGCGAGCTGGTCGGCACCGCCGCTGAAGAGGTTCCCCCGGCTCGCCCCGTCGACGGTGAGCAGGCCGCCGTCACGGGTTCGGACGATGGCTCTGCGCTGCAGCTCGAGTGCGCTCGCCGGCCTGCTGGAGACCATCACGGTGCCGGTCTCCTTCTCGTACCAGCGGAACGCGGGCACGTCGAAGTTGCTGCCGTGCAGGATGCCGAGTTGGCTGGCGCCGGTCTGGCTGGACCAGTCGGTGCTCCACGGGGTGAGCCGGTGGCCCGCCTCGTCGGCGAGGAGTCCGGCCACGGTCGGCATCAGGCCTGCGGCGGCGGCCTGCTCGAGCACGTCGTGACCGACGCCGTCGAGCTGGACGAACACGATGCCCGGCGGGCCGCCTCGGCCGCCGTCCGCGGTGCCTGCCGTGCCGCTGCGCCGGCGGCGCCGGTCGGCCAGCCGGGAGAGCCTTCGCCGGTAGGCGTCGTCGTCGCGGACCGCGAGCGCGGTGGAGGTGGCCGAGGCGACGGCGGACATGACGGCCGCGACGACCACCGCGGTCTCCGGGTTGGCCGTGCCGCGCCCGTCGGGGATGAGGCTGAGGGCGATCAGCAGCAGCGAGCCGTTGAGGAAGAAGACCAGCGCGCCCAGCACCAGGGCGGGCACGATGAGCAGCGCCCGGACGAGGACCGGCCACACCAGTGCGGAGAGCAGACCGAAGGCGCCCGCCCCCCAGGCCGCGGTGAACGCGGTCCTCGTGACGCTGTCGCCGTCGTCGGACTGGAGCTGGAAGTCGGGCAGGATCCCGGCGAGGGCCAGCAGGGTGAGGGTGGAGACCGCCCACACCGCGACCACGCGCAGGAGGGCTCTGCCCGCCGTACGCCATCGCCCGTCACCCACGCCGCTCCACCTCACGTCCGGACCCGGTGCCGTCGTGGGTCCGGTTCCAGCTTTTCACAGCTGGTCCGTGCCCCGGCCGCAGGTCAGCAGCCGTCGTATCCCGCGGTCGGCATGGACAGTCTGCGGTGGACGCTCGCCTTCGAGCGCGCGGTGTACACGGGCTCCGCGAGGCCGGCGAGCTCCAGCCGTACTCCGCGCCGCGCGCACTCGGCGGCGAAGTCCGGCACCGAGGCGACGGCCCGGGCGAGCACCCGGTCGTTGGGGGCGACGAACAGTTCGACCTGCCCGCCCTCGACGTCGGCCCACAGCGCGTGGTGATCGGGGCGCAGTCCGTAGACGCGCAGCTGCCGGGTGACGACGTACCCCTGGTCGGCGGCCCAGCGTGCGCACATGGCGTGCTGGCTGCGGGTGTCGACGATGAACGGATCGCCGTCGAGCTCTTCCAGCGGTGTGAGACTGGCGATGGCCGCCACCCGTACGCCGTCGATGACGTCCCCCATGAACGGATCCCCCCGCACTCGGATGCTGCGCCCGACCCTACCCCGGTCGTAGCCCTCCGTAGCCGCGTGTACCCGGGCGGACAGGAGCGGAAAGGTGCGCACCGGCGTGAGGACGGCGCGGAGCGCCTAGGCTCGTACGGGACAGCGCACGGCCGGAACGGGTGCGCGGGCCGACGGAGCGAGGAGGCGGGGCGGTGGAGGTCACCTGGTGGGGTCACGCCACCTGCACGATCGAGGACTCCGGGGTCCGGGTGCTGACCGATCCTCTGTTCGTACGGCGCTTCGCGCATCTGCGCCGGCGCCGGGGCGAGGTGCCACCTCCCGAGGCCGCTGTCGCCGACGCGGTCCTGATCTCCCATCTGCACTCCGACCATCTGCATCTCCCCTCCCTGGCCCGTCTCTCCCCGGGCAGCCTGCTGATCGTGCCCAAGGGGGCGACCGGGGCCGTACGGGGGCTGAGGGTGCTGCGCCGGATGCGCGGGCTGCGGATCACCGAGGTCGCCCCGGGCGACGAGGTCCGTGTCGGCGCGGTGCTGGTCAGGGCGGTACCCGCCCTGCACGACGGCCGGCGGCTGCCGGTCGGCCCGCACCGTGTGCCCGCCCTGGGCTTCGTGGTCGAGGGCGAGGCCCGCACCTACTTCGCCGGTGACACCGGGCTGTTCGACGACATGGCCGATGCCGTGGGGCCGGTCGATGTGGCGCTGCTGCCCGTCGGCGGCTGGGGTCCCTATCTCGGCCATCACCATCTGGATGCCGCCCGCGCCGCGCAGGCGCTGGCCATGCTGGCGCCGCGCTCCGCGGTGCCGGTGCACTACGGCACGTACTGGCCGATCGGGATGGACGGGGTCCGGCCGCACGAGTTCCACGCGCCGGGCGACGAATTCGTACGGCAGGCCGCACTCGTGGCGCCGGGGGTGGCGGTGCACCGGCTGGGGCACGGCGAGCATGTGCGGCCGGAGGCCCGTAGATGATCCAGGAAGTCGTGCGGCAGCTGCCGACGGAGTCGACGCAGCAGGCCTTCGGCTATCCGTCGTTGTTCGCGCTGGTGGCGTTGGGGTCGCTGGTGCCGGTGGTGCCGACGGGGGCGCTGGTGAGTTCGGCCGCCGTGGTGGCGTTCCACCAGACGTCACCGTTCGCCCTGCTGGCGGTCTTCGTGGTGGCGTCGGCCGCGGCGTTCCTCGGGGACATATGCCTGTACTGGCTGGGGCAGCGCGGGGTGCGGTCCAAGAACGGCTCGAGGTGGCTGGAGGCGATCAGCAGCCGGGCCGCTCCGGAGCGCCTCGCTCAGGCGCAGCAGAAGCTGGACGAGCACGGCGCCACGGTGCTGGTGCTGTCCCGGCTGGTGCCGGCCGGACGGATACCGGTGATGCTGGCCTGTCTGCTCGGCGGGATGCCGCTGCGGCAGTTCGCCCGCGGTGACGTGCCGGCGTGTCTGGCCTGGGCCGCGACGTATCAGCTGATCGGGATCCTGGGCGGTTCCCTCTTCGCCGAGCCGTGGCAGGGTGTGCTCGCCGCGGTCGCCCTGACGCTGCTGATCAGCGGGGCACCGGCGGTGTGGCGCCGGCTGCGGGCCAGGCTGGGCCACTGACCCGGCATTTTCAGCCGCCGAGGACACGTGAGCCGCCGACCGGCAGGTCCCAGAGGTCTTCGCGGGGGTATCCGGCCTGGTTCCAGGCGGTACGGAGCCGGATCAGCGGTTCGAGTACGGGTTCGGCGGAGAGCAGGAACGTCGCCCAGTGCATCGGTGCCATCGCGCGGGCGCCGAGGTCCTCGTACGCCTGCACGGCCTCCTCGGGGTCCGTGTGCACGTCGGAGAGCCACCAGCGCGGTTCGTACGCGCCGATGGGCAGCATCGCCAGGTCGAGTCCGGGGTAGCGGCGGCCGATCTCCTTGAACCAGTGCCCGTAGCCGCTGTCCCCCGCGAAGTAGATCCGCCGCCCCTGCCGGTCGCCGAGGACCCAGCCGCCCCACAGTGAGCGGCAGGTGTCCACGAGGGTGCGCTTGGACCAGTGGTGGGAGGGTACGAAGTCGAACCGCACGCCGCCCAGTTCAGCCGATTCCCACCAGTCGAGCTCGGTGACGCAGGTGAACCGGCGGCGCCGGAACCAGGAGCCGAGCCCGGCGGGGACGAACAGCGGAGTGGCCCGCGGCAGCCTGCGCAGCGTCGGGGCGTCCAGGTGGTCGTAGTGGTTGTGGCTGATGACGACGGCGTCGACGGGCGGCAGTTCCTCCCAGCGGACGCCGACCGGGGTGATCCGCGCCGGGGTGCCGAGGATCCGGCGCGACCAGACCGGGTCGGTGAGGACGGTGAGCCCGCCGACCCTGACGATCCAGCTGGCGTGTCCTGCCCAGGTGACGGCCATCGTGTCCGTCCCCGCGGCGGGCAGCGGGCCGGGAGCGTACGGCAGCCGGTGGATCCCGCGCAGCCCTTCGGTGTTGGGCCGCAGGGCGCGCTCGCGGGCCAGCCGCGTCATGCCCCTGACACCCGGGAGCGGGGCGGTGAGGCGGTCCGCGAAGCTGCTGGGCCAGGACCGGACCTCACCGAGGGGGCGCGCCGGGACGACGCGGCCGGTGGCCGCGGGGCCGGGATCCGCGACCGGGCGCTCGGTCTGTTCCGTCATCGAGAGGCTCCTGTCATCGGAGTTCATCGAGGGCTGCTGCGAAAATGCTCAACGCTTGTGCGACATGGGGCAATTTCAAGGGCTCCACCGCAGTGAGGGACTCCATCTGCTCCTGCGGGGTTGAGCCGAGCAGCGGCCCCGTGCCCAGCCGGACCCTCAGGGCACCCAGTTCGTCCCCGAACCGGTGTCCGCCCGGAGTCGGGGTGCCGAGCCGCTGCGTCAGGTACTCCTCCAGCTCCATGGAGTCCGTGACGCCCCGGGCGGCCAGCCTGGTGCGCAGCGGGCCGAGGTCGGCGTAGAGGTGCCGGCCCGCCTGCGGAGGCCTGGCCAGCGCGCCGGCGGTGAGCACGGCACGGTGCGCGGCGGGGGCGACCTGGGCCTGGAGGCCGGCGGCCTGCCGGATCCTTTCCGTGACCGCCTCCGGTTCCCGCAGCGCGTGGGCGGCCGCCCGTGCGACGGGTTCCGCCACGAGGGCGCCGAGGGCGGTGAGGATGTCGAGGGCGCGTGCGCGGCGGACGGCCGCGCGCCCGGTGGCCGGGAAACGGGCGACGGCGACCGGCCACGCGGACGGGGTCAGCGCACCGGCCAGGTCCACGAGGACGGTCACGTCGTCGGGGCACATCTCGGCGGGGCTGAGCAGGACCGTGTCGAGGGGCCGGTACACGGTGTCGCGCCAGGTCTCGTCGCTGACGATGTGCAGCCCCTCGCCGACGGCGGCCTCGCAGACCTCCCGGACCAGCTCCGGCGGAGCGACGGTGGCGGTCGGGTCGTCGACCACGGAGATCAGCAGCAGCCGGGGTCTGCCGCCCTCGGCACGCACCCTGCGTACGGTCTCCAGCAGGGCGAACGGGTCGGGTATGCCGCCGCACTCGGCCGGGGTGGGCACGTGGTACGCGGGCCGGCCGAGCAGCCGCGCCTGCGGCATCCAGGTGGCGGGGCTGGGGCGGGGCATGAGCACATCGCCGCCGTGCGCGGCGATGAGCGCGAGAAGCAGCGGCTGGGCGCCCGGGGCCGCCGCGATGTCCCCGGGGCCGCTGTGCAGGCCTCGCCGCTCCCAGTAGGCGCAGGCGGCCTCCCGCAGGATCGTTCCGCCACCCGGGGGCTCGGGGCTGGTCCTGGCGGCCGAGGCGGCCAGCACCTCGGCCAGCTCCGGGAGCACGGGAAGACCGGGTTCGGGGGCGGGCGGCCCGTACCGCACGGGGCCGTGGTCCTGCCGGACGGCGTGGGGCTGCTTCCGCTCGCTCCAGTGCATCCCGGGGCCTCCTCCGCCTGCATCACCCTGGGCCCTTTATACGGAGGTTTCACCCGCTCCGCCCCCGCACCGGACCCAGATGTGGCGCCCGGGGCGGACGGGAGGCGCCCGGCGGGCCGGGGCACCGCCGGGCGCACCACCGACAGAGGGCGGGAAAAGGGCCGGTCAGCCCGCGAACGGAACCTCCGGCACGCCTCGCCCCGCGTCGGCAAGCACCAGCAGGGACCCCGACAGCGGATGCGGTGCCAGGAGACCGGTCCGGGCCGAGGAGACGTACAGATCGGCGAGGTCCGGCCCCCCGAACGCGCATGACGTCGGCCGCCGGACCGGCAGGTCCACGATCAGGTCCAGCCGGCCGTCCGGCGTGTAGCGCCGCACGGCCGCACCGTCCCAGAGGGCGGTCCACACACAGCCCTCGGCGTCCACCGTCAGCCCGTCCGGCCAGCCGGCGCCCGGCTCGACGACGGCGAACGTACGGCGGTTGCGGATGTGCTCGCCCTCCACGTCGAAGACGTCGATCCGCCGTGTCGGGCTGTCGATGTAGTACATGAGCCGCCCGTCGGGGCTCCAGCCGGTGCCGTTGCTGACCGTCACCGCGTCCGGCACGACCGCCACGCCGCCGTCCGGCCCGATCCGGGACAGGCTGCCGCCCGCCTCCCGCTCGTCGTAGCGCATGGTGCCCGCCCATAGCGCGCCGTCCGGTGCCACGGCCGCGTCGTTGCCCCGGCGCCCCGGAACGGGGTCGCGGGCCAGCCAGCAGAAGGCGCCGTCGCGGTCGTACAGGCCGACGCCGTCCCGCAGATTGACCACGAGCCCGCCGCCGGCCCGCGGCTTCGCCGCTCCGACGTGCTGCTCGGTGGCCATGACCGTACGGCGACCGCTCGACGGGTCGTACGTGTGGATCCGGGAGGAGAGGATGTCGACCCAGATCAGCCGCCCGGCAGCCGGGTCCCAGGTGGGGCCCTCACCGAGCTCGGCCGGTTCCCGTACGGCCACCTCCGCGGTGGGCCTCACCCCTGCGCCCGGTGGTGTCCGAGCCTGCCGGACAACGCGTCCGCGCCGCCCGCGGCGAGCTGCGCGAGCTCCTCCTCACGCTCCTCGCTCCAGCGGATCATCGGCACGGAGATGGAGAGCGCCGCGACGACACGTCCGGACCGGTCCCGGACCGGCGCCGCCACACAGCTCACGTCCGGGTTCGACTCCCGGTGCTCGACCGCGATCCCCCGCTTGCGCACGACGCCGAGCGCGGCGCGCAGTTCCGTGGCGTCGGTGAGGCTGTTGTCCGTCATCGCGACGAGTTCGCGGCCGGCGAGGCGGGCGTCGAGCTCCGCCTCGGGCAGGGCGGCAAGCAGCAGCTTGCCCACGGAGGTGCAGTGAGCGGGAAGCTTGCGCCCGGCGGCCGAGACCATGCGGACGGCGTGTGTGGAGTCCACCTTGGCGATGTAGATGACCTCGGTGTCCTCGAGGATCGCCACATGGACCGTCTCGCCGCAGGTCTCGGCGACCTCCCGGGCCACCTGCTGCCCCTCGGCCGCCAGGTCGAGCTGTTCCGCGTACCGGCTGCCCAGCTGGTACGTCCGCACGCCGAGCCGGTAGCGGCCGGGCTGCTCGGGGACCGTGACGAGGTAGGAGCGCGCGGCCAGCGTGGTGAGCAGTTCGTGGACGGTGGTCCTCGGCAGTTGGAGCCTGCGGGTGACCTCGGGGGCCGAGAGGGTTTCCTCGCCCTGGAGGAAGAGCTCGAGTACGTCCAGCGCCCTGGTCACCGCAGGGACGAGTCGCCCCATGATCGCCCACCCATCTCGTTCGACACTCCGGCCAATGGCCGGAATTACGAACGCAGGCTAACGGCAGAGAACTTGTCCGGGCAATGTCCGTGACGCACCGCAGAGGCCGGACACCGGGGCAATTCATCGGATTGTCCTCGATCCGGCCGGGTTCCGACAGGGGTCGGTGTGCGCGCCTCCTGGTTCACGGCCCCGCGGCAGGGTATTCGCTGTCCCATGTCGACACCGCGCAACCTCTCCTCGCCCACCCGCTGGCAGACCTGGCTCCACCAACGCGACCTCGCCGCATTCCAGAGTGTGGCCGAACGGCACTGGCCGGGCGCCGAGCCCCTGCTGCCCCGGCTGAGCCGCAGCGCCAATCACGGGCTGCTGTGGTTCGGGGCGGCGGCAGGCATGGCGGCGCTGGGCAGCAGCGCACGCTCACGCAGGGCCGCACTGCGCGGCATCGCCTCGCTGGCCGTGGCCTCGGCCGCGATCAACACCGTGGGCAAGGGCGCGGTACGCAGGGAACGCCCGATACTCGATCTGGTGCCGGTGATACGACAGCTCAAGCGGCAGCCGTTCACCACGTCCTTCCCCTCCGGGCACGCGGCGTCCGCCGCGGCCTTCGCGACGGGCGTCGCCCTGGAGTCGAAGGGCTGGGGAGCGGTCGTCGCCCCGGTCGCGGTGGCCGTGGCCGCTTCCCGCGTCTACACCGGGGTCCACTATCCGAGCGATGTGGTGGCAGGTGCGGCTCTCGGCATAGGGGCGGCGTTCGCACTGCGGGGTGTCGTACCGACCCGTGGACAGCTGCCCGCGCCCGGGAGACCGCCGGCCAGTGCTCCGGCGATGCCGACCGGGCAGGATCTGGTCGTGATCGTCAATCAGGAATCCGGTTCGGCGACCGCTACGGCCGACCTGGTCCGCGAGGCGCTGCCGCTCGCCGAGGTGGTGGAGTGCGCGCCCGCCGATCTGTCCGGGACGCTGGAGAAGGCAGCACGACGGGGCAAGGCCCTGGGCGTCTGCGGAGGCGACGGCACGGTGAATCTGGCGGCGGCCGTCGCGGCGACGCACAGCCTGCCGCTCGCCGTGTTCCCCGGCGGGACCCTCAACCACTTCGCCTACGACCTCGGCATCGAGACGGTGCAGGACACGGTGGCCGCGCTCGCCGCGGGTGACGCGGTCCGGGTGGACCTCGGCCGCTTCCGGCCAGGCCCCCAGGGCCCCGGCGGGGCGCACGGCTACTTCCTCAACGCCTTCAGCCTCGGGGTGTATCCGGAGCTCGTACGGACCCGGGAGCGCTGGGCACCCCGGATCGGCGGCTGGCCCGCAGGAGTGCTGGCGGCCGCCGAGGCGCTGCGCGGCGCCCGCCCGCTGACAGCGGAAGTACAGGGACGGCGGCGGCCCCTGTGGCTGCTCTTCGTGGGCAACGGACTGTTCCAGCGGGTCGGCCCCGCGCCCGGCCGACGGCACAACCTGGCGGACGGCCTGCTGGACGTCCGGGTGGTGCACGGCGGCCGGACCCCGGCCCTGCGACTGCTCGCCGCCGCGGTCGCCGGACCGCTGACCCGTTCACCCGTCCATGCGGCGGTACGGCGCCACAGGGTGCGCATCTCCGGCCTCGCGCCGGGCACTCCGTACGCGTACGACGGCGAAGTGGCGCACTCCGGAAAGGAGTTGATGATCGACAAGCTGCCGGAGGCGTTGACGGTCTACTGCCCGATGCCGGTCTAGCCCGTCCGTATGGCAAGACACGTATCTCAGGATGCGACATCGCGGCGTACCGTTGCCCTACCGCTTGCGAAGTCCCGAGAGAGGACGTACCGCCATGCCCAAGGAGACCGCCGTGTACACCCACGGTCACCACGAGTCGGTGCTGCGCTCGCACCAATGGCGGACCGCGGCCAACTCGGCGGCCTACCTCATTGGTGAACTCCGCCCGGGCCAGGCGGTACTGGACGTGGGCTGCGGTCCGGGCACCATCACCGCCGATCTGGCGGCGCTGGTCGCCCCGGGCCGGGTGACCGCTGTCGACACGGGCCGCGACATCCTCGACCGGGCCGCCGCGACGGCTGCTGAACGCGGCCTGGACAACATCGAGTTCGCCACGGCCGATGTGCACGCGCTGGACTTCCCCGACGACTCCTTCGACGTGGTCCACGCCCACCAGGTGCTCCAGCACGTGGGCGATCCGGTGCAGGCACTGCGCGAGATGCGGCGGGTGTGCCGGCCCGGCGGTGTGGTCGCGGCGCGCGACAGCGACTACGCGGCGATGACCTGGTACCCGGAAGTGCCGGGCATGGAGCAGTGGCAGGAGCTCTACGGACGGGTGGCGCGCGCCAACGGGGGCGAGCCCGACGCCGGACGCAGACTGCTGTCCTGGGCCCGGCAGGCCGGCTTCACCGACATCACCCCCACCGCGGCGGCCTGGTGCTTCGCCACCCCGGAGAACCGCGCCTGGTGGAGCGGCCTGTGGGCGGACCGTACGACGGCGTCGGTGTACGCGAAGCTGGCGGTGGACGGCGGACATGCCGATGCCGAACAACTGACGGCCGTCGCGGCGGCCTGGCGCGCATGGGGCGAGGAGCCCGACGGGTGGTTCATGGTGCCGCACGGCGAGGTGCTCTGCCGGCCCTGACCACCCGCGTTCCCGCGCTCCCGCGCGGATCCGATCACATGCCGTCCGGCCGCCGACTACCCTCGTGGGCATGGAAATCCTGGGAACCACGCTGCGAATCTGCGTCGACGACCTGGAGGCCTCGGTGGCCTTCTACGAGGGCCTCACCAGTACTCCGGCGCTGCGCTTCGAGCGTGGCGGGGTCTCGGTCGCGGCGATCGGCTGCTTCTTGCTGATGAGCGGCCCGGAGTCGGAGCTGGAGATTCTGCGCAAGGTGTCTGCGACCATCGCGGTCAAGGATGTCGACGAGGCGCACGCGGCCCTGACCCGGGTAGGGGCGCGGATCGTCGCGGGCCCGGTCCCCACCCCGGCCGGCCGCAATCTGATCGCCCTGCACCCGGACGGCTCGGTCTTCGAGTACGTGGACCGGAACGTGTCCGCCTGACGCGGATCCGGCCGATGAACGCCGTGGCGTCATCGGCCGGATCGCGCGCGGCGACCTCGGTCCTCGGCGATCAGGGTCTCAACGCGGCGGACGCATCCTGAAGTTGTAGAGGTCCGGCAGCGGGTCGTCGGTGACGGAGCGCCAGATCTCGTCCAGGACCTCGGCCCCTTCCCGCAGGTCTTCGACCTCGAAGCCGGCGTCGAAGAGCGCGCGCACAGCCGCGGTGTCCCCTTCGGCCAGCAGGATTCGGGCCTCCAGCAGCCGGAAGCGGCCCCGTGCCCGGATCTCCGTGCTCAGGCTTTCGAGCACCGCGCGGGCGGCGGCGGTGCGTCCGGCCGTCAGCAGTGCCTCGATGGCCTCACGGCCGAGTGCGGACGTCGCCGCCGTCCAGATCTCGCCGTCGTCCCGGCGCTCCGCACACAGGTCGTCGAAGGCTTCGGTGTAGTGGTCGGCGGCCCGTTCGCTCTGGCCGCTCTCCCGGGCAGCCACGGCGAGACATCGCAGCAGGGGCCAGCGGGACGGCGCGAGCGGGAGCCCACGCTCCCAGCTGCGCACCGCCTGGGCCCGGTCGTCGGCGTGCCACTGGGCGATGCCCAGGTGGTATTCGGTGAGGGGTTCGGCGGGTGCCGTCTCCAACATGTCGCGCCAGTGCGGGGAGACCAGGGACGGTCCGGGCGGAGCGACCCGCAGTGGTTGCGGGAAGGTGCCCTGTTCCAGCAACTCCAGCCAGGGGGCCTGCTGTTCACCGAGCGTGGACCGGTCGAAGGGCGTACCGGGAAGCTTGTACCCGGCGCGCCGGACCTCCAGCGCGCCCCAGCCGGAGCCGGTGGCGAGCACCTCGCCCGGTTCGGTGTCGGCGCAGCGGCGCCACGCCTCGTACGCGCCGTCCACGTCGGCACGCGGCAGGGCACGGGCAAGTTGCCGCTCGGTCTCGGCCCGGGCCGCCGCCCAGTCGTCACCGTGCACGGCCGCGGGGTCCGCGGACAGCGGACCGTACGCCTCCAGCCAGCTGAACTCGGCGCCCGCTTCGAGAGGGACGTGCTCCAGCTGGGTACGGGCGAGTCCGGCCTGGATCTCGGCGTACCCGCCCGTGCCGGGCTCGGTCAGCCACCGCTGCCAGCGGCGTCCGCCGGTGCCGCTGCCCCAGAGGAAGAGCTTCCGGCCCCGCAGGACGTCGGTGGAGGTCTGGACGAGTCCGTGGCCGTCCCCGTCGAGGGAGGCGATCCAGCGCCGGGCGCCGTCGGGGACCTCGTAGAAGTAGTCGGCGGGGTATTCGCTGCGCAGGGGGTACGTGCGGTCGGTGCCGTCGGTCTCCGGGACGGCGACCCGGTTCAGGGTGTGCTCGTAGCCGAAGTGCCAGGCTTCGTCGGCGGGGGCCAGGACACGGGTGTGCTCGTCCTCGGGCACGGCGATGTTGGACCACCAGTAGACGGGCGCGGGATGCTCGTGCGGGTTGCGTACGCGCACGCCGACGTACAGGAAGTCGGAGTCCTCGGGCAGCCACAGGTCCACCTGGTAGGGCAGGTCGCGCAGGCGTTCCCACTCCCAGAGCCGGAGCATGTCTCCGCCGTCGGGGGCGGTGACGAGGGCGGCGTGGACCGGGGCGCAGGACAGTGTGGTGTGGCCGGTCGCGCCGATGTTCCACTCGATGCCGCCGGAGAACCAGGCGCCGTTGAGCGCGAAGTCCGCGGGCTGCAGGACCGGGTTGCGGTACACGAGTTCGCGGCCGGTCGGCTTGTGGTGGAGGGAGTGGATACGGCCCCCCAGTCCTGGCAGGACGGTGGCGCGCAGCCGGTCGTTCTCGATGACGATCGCGTCCAGGGCGGTGGGCGTGCGGTCACGGCCGTACCCGTCGAGGATCCGGACCGGCAGGACGGTGCGCAGCGGCTCGTGCCCGAGCTGCCGCGCCATGTCCCGGGGCAGACCGTCCCGTTCGCGGCTGCTGACGGCGTGCATCTCGTCGAGTGGCCGCAGCGCGGCCAGTGGGTTCTCCGGCCCGGTTCGTGCTGCGGGCAGGGTAAGTACGGCACGTCGTACGGTCGTGGCCAAGACAACCTCGCTCCCTCGCGGGCCGCCACAGGTCCGGGCGCCCCCCGATGACCATGGAACACGCTGGACGGCGCCCGGGCCAGGGGGTCGAGGTGTCAGTCTTCGGCAAAGGCGGCGACGACAACGTCGGTGAGCAGGGCGCCCGCGGTGGCGTCCGGGTCGAGATCCGGGTCGTAGACGGTGACGTTGAGCCCGGCGCAGCGCGGCGATCGGACCAGGATCCGCAGCAGCGTGCCGAGTTCGTCGGGGAACAGCCCGCCGTCGTCGGGGCTGTCGACGGCGGGCATGACGCTCGGATCGAGCACATCGGCGTCGAGGTGCACCCAGAAGCCGTCGAGGAGGGGGATCTCCAGGGTCTGCAGCACACCGTTCGCGAGTTCGGCGACGCCCCATTCCCGGAGCTCCCCGACGGTGGCGTTGGAGATCTTCAGCGCGGTCATCTCGGCGCGGTCCTCGTCGTGGTCGCGCATTCCGAAGAGCCGGACGTCCTCGTCCCTGAGATAGGGCCCGAGCCCTTCCAGGTCGGTGAGGTCGGCCTGCCCGCGACCGGTGGCGAGCGCCAGTTCCTCCCCGGCCGCGGCGCCGATCCGGGTGCTGTTTCCCGGGTGGCGGAAGTCCGCGGAGCCGTCGACGGCGGCGAGCCCGTACCGCCCGATACGGCGCAGGGCGAGGGTCGCTCCGAGCTGGATGGAGCAGTCGCCCCCGAGCACGAGCGGGAACTCACCGGCTCTCACGTGGCCCTCGATACGGTCGGCGAGGGTGCGGGTGTAACGGGCGATGGCCGCCGCGTTGAAGACCCCGTCGCCCTCCTGCCAGTCGCCGAGGTCGTAGCGCGGCGGTACGACGACACCGCCCTCGAACGCCCCGAGGCGCTGCACGATCCGCTGCTCACGCAACGCGCCGGCCAGTTTGTAGCAGCCGGGCACGGTGCCCGGCGCCGGGGGCCGGAGCCCCAGGTTGGAAGGGGCGTCGAGGACCACGATATTCCGCATGCGCTCCATCCTCACCGCCGTAGCCTTCGTCCTCAACGGTTTTCGAGCAGAGGGCAGGCAGGACGATGGACACGCAGCACACGTACCGGGTGATCGTGCGGGGCACCTGGGAGGGGCTGACGGACACGGACCGGGAACGGTTGCTGTCCGAGGCGCCGGAGCACGGGCTGACGGGGATGCAGTTCACCGAGGAGGGCACCCTCACCTATGACTCCGCCCTGAAGCACTTCAGCTTCCGCTACGTCGTCGTCTCGGATGCCGCGGACGGCGAGGAGATGGCGGTGGCGATCGCCGAGGACCGTGCGCAGACGCAGCTCGCGGAGCGGGGCCTGGGATACGGGGTGCTGCGCTCCACCGCGACCGACATGGACACGATGAAGATCAACTACAAGGGGCGGCGGGGGTTCGGGGCCGCGTGAGTGGTCTACCGTCCGGCTTGAAGTAGTCGGCCACGTGGGTCGCCCTTTAAAGCTTCTCGAAATGAAAGTCCGACCCGGCGTCCCGGGTCACCGCCGGTCGGTACATGCGGTGGTGATGCTGACGACCGGGGCCAAGCTTCACGCGTAGCCCACGCCCGGTAGTGGCCCCAGCACCTGTTCCGAACTTCGAAAGGGTCTTAATTTCCCATGGCCTTCGTACTGGTCACGTGCCTCTTCAGACGGAGCACAGGATCAGACGAAGGACGTGTTCACGTCCCCGGAATCCCCTACGAGTGATCACGTTCGGGGAATCGTTCGAGTCCAGACCATCAAGAACGAGCTGAGTGCCGGTCAACTCACGTCTTCAACTGCTGTCGGCGATCATTCCCCGCTCCGGGTCGACCGTGAGCCCGGCTCGGAAAAGTGTCGGGTCGCAGCCCTTCCCATTGGGCTGGAACTTGCGCAACTCGACATCAGTACGCTCGTCGAAAGGACGCGCTTGCCGTCGTCCTGCGAAGTGACCGTGAACCGCACTTGCACCGTCACCTCACCGATGTCCCCGTCGAGCGCCACGCGGCCCAAATGGGGTGTCGGGTCGTCGCTGTTATTCGCCGCAGTCCCGCTCTCGCAAACCTCTTGTACGCACAACCGGGCGACGAGCGAGCCCGAGTCCGTGTTCGAACCCCTTTCGCCTAGTCGGTGAAGTTGGCCGGTTCCCAGCTCACGGCGACTCCCGACTCCCCGCCCACCTTGGTGCACGGCCGCCCTCCGCCGATGCCCGCGCAGCCGGTGGCCAACGTACGACGAGTCGGCGGTGAATACGCTCCCCCAGGGGGAGCGCCTGTTGCCCGGAAGGGAACGCAAAGTGCGGGAAGCCGTTGGACGTGGCTGGTCATCACCGCGCACACCCAGCTGCGGCTCGGCCGCCCGCTCGCCGAGGACCTCCGCCGCCCCTGGGAGAAGACCGCCGGACCCGGCCGCCACCCCAGCCGGAGTCCGCCGCCCTCGGGCGGCACCACGCGTCCCCGCCCCGTGCGGTTGTGGCACCCTCGCACCCGGACCGGTCTTCGAAACGGGCGCGTGAGCTGCGGTGTCGCGCTGTGAAGTATGGTGACGAACCGTACGGAGGGAGCGTGTGCGTTGGCAGTTCGGGTCACCATGGCCGACGTCGCCCGTGCGGCCGGAGTGTCGACAGCGACCGTGTCCTACGTCCTCTCCGGCAAGCGAGCCGTCGCGGACGAGACCCGGCGGGTGGTCGAAGCAGCCATCGCCGATCTGGGCTTCACCGTCAACACGGTGGCTCGAAGCCTGCGGACCGGGCGTTCCAGCATCGTGGCACTGGTCGTACCCGATCTGTCCAACCCCTTCTACGCCCAGCTCGCGGCCTCCCTCCAGGAGGAGCTGCGGATGCTCGGTCTGCACGTCATGGTCTGTGACACGAAGGCTGACCGGGACGAGGAGCGGGCATTCCTGCGGGAGGCGGTCCAGCAGCGGTTCGCGGGGGTCGTGATCACCCCGTTCCGGCTGGTGGCGAAGGACTTCCTGACGCTGTCGGAGGCAGGTATCCCGGCGGTCGTCAGCGCCGACCTGCGTTTCGGGGAGACAGACCTGGTGACGCCGGACGCGCGGGCCGCCATGCGCGCGGCGCTGACGGAGGTGACGGGCGCCGGACGTCGGCGGATCGCCATGATCGCCGGCCCTCGGGACGCCACCGGCGGCGACCCACGGATGGAACTGCTGCGGACCCTGGCCGTGCAGTTCGGCACCACGCTCCCCGGCCGGCTGGTCGTGCGCGGTGAGCACACCCGGGAGGCCGGCGCGACGGGGTTCGGGCACCTGATGCGCATGAAACACCGCCCGGACGCGGTCTTCTGTGCGAACGACGCCGTCGCGATCGGCGCGATGGACAAGGCGGAGGAACTCGGCGTCGGCATCCCCGGCGATGTGGCCCTGATCGGCCATGACGACGCATCGTTCGCATCGCTGGTGCGTCCGCGTCTGACCACGGTCAGATATCCGGCGGTCGACGTGGGAAAGGCCGCTGCGCGGCTACTCATCGAGCGCCTCAACGGACGCGTCACGCGGAAGACCGTGCACGTCAAGGCGGAGTTCGTCTCGCGCGGGACCGTCTGAACCGACCCGTCCGCCGACCCGTTCGCCGGCCCGTCGGCCCGCCGCTGTCCCGCGGCACTCACGGCAGTGCGCAGCACGCTCCCCCGCCCCACCGGACGGCGCGATCAGCGCCCGGAACCGGCCGGTCACGTAATCGATTACGTCATCTTCTCCGCGCAGACTCACGGGACCACCACCAACGCCATATTCGCAGCTCAAAGCGTGTCCGAGGACCACAGCACCACACTCTTCCGCATTACGAAACGGTCGCGATGGACACCAAAATTCACCGCAACTGTTGACTTCTGTTGATCTCTGTTGTGAAGGTAGCCGCCATTGCCTCACTCAGACGTGACGGCGTCGGCTCAAAGGAGAGCACCCTCATGGCAGTTCTTAGGCGCGGCCCGGTCACCCGGCGCGGCTCCCTCGTCCGGCGCAGCTTGGCCGGGGGCGTGGTTCTCACCCTCGCGGCGCTGACCGCGTGCGGCGGCGGCTCGGATGACAGCACGGACTCGGCGGACTCCGCGTGCGAGCCCTCCTCCGGCAAGGTCACGCTCGACTACTGGTCCTGGGTACCCGGCATGCAGAAGGCCGTCGACCTCTGGAACAGCGAGAATCCCGATGTCCAGGTCAAACTCAAGACGACGCCGTCCGGCAACGCGGGCACGTACCAGAACCTGTCCAACGCCCTGAAGGCCGGCAAGGCCCCCGACCTCGGGCAGGTCGAGTACGACTCGCTGGCCAGCTTCCGCCTCAAGGGTGGGCTGACGGACATAGCGAAGTGCGACGGCGTGACGGAAGCCGGATCGAAGTTCGTCGACTGGACCTGGTCGCAGGTGGACTTCGGAGCCGACGGCAAGGACGGCGTCTGGGCGGTGCCCCAGGACACCGGTCCGATGGCGCTCTTCTACCGCAAGGACGTCTTCGACAAGCTCGGCCTGACCGCCCCGACGACCTGGGAGGAGTACGAGGCCGCCGCCCGGAAGATCAAGGCGGCGAAGAAGGGGCAGTACATCACCCACTTCTCGCAGACCGACCCGAACTGGTTCACCGGGCTGCTGTGGCAGAACAAGGCCCCCATGTTCGAGCGCGACGGCGACAAGTGGAAGGTCAGCGTGGACCGGCCCGAGAGCCGCCAGGTGGCCGACTACTGGCAGAAGCTCATCGACGACGAGCTCGTCGCCACCGACCTCCAGGGCTTCTCACCCGCTCTGTACAAGTCGTGGAACGACGGTGAGGTCGTCACCTGGATCAGTGCCGCCTGGGGCTACAGCACCATTCGGGACAACGCGAAGTCCACCTCCGGCAAGTGGGCCGTCGCCCCCATGCCGCAGTGGGAGAAGGGCCAGAAGCAGGCAGGCAACTGGGGCGGTTCGACCACCGCCGTCCTCGCGGGCAGCAAGCACCCTGCCGAGGCGGCGAAGTTCGCGCTGTGGCTGAACACCGACGCGAAGGCGCTGGAAATCCTCAACCGGGAGGGCGGCCTCTACCCCGCGGCCACGGCCGGTCTGGAACTGCCGGCACTGCAGCAGCCGGTCGACTTCTACGGCAAGCAGAAGATCTTCGACGTCTTCTCGGAGGCATCGGCGAACGTCGACACCGATTTCACCTGGGGTCCGACCATGACCGACACCTACCGCTTCCTCAGTGACGGCACCGCGAAGGCCACCGGAGGCGACAGCACGCTCGCCGACGTACTGAAGGACACCGACTCCCAGAGCGTCGAGTCGCTGCGCAAGCAGTCGCTGGATGTGACGGACTGACCCCTCCGGCCGGTCTTCTTCCGCCTCCGCTCCGCCGGTACGGCCCAACCCGAAGGTCACCCGTGACGACCACCCGCACCCCGGTGGCGGCGCCCCGCCGCCACCGCCACACCCTCGCACCACTCGCGTTCCTCGCCCCTTTCCTGATTCCCTTCGTGCTCTTCACGCTCGTGCCGGTCGGCTACGCGTTCTGGCAGAGCCTGCACAAGACCGAGCGCACGGGTGGCACCTTCGGCCGCACCGAGACGGTCTTCGCCGGGTTCGAGCAGTACGGCGACGTCGTGTCCGAGCCGTTCTTCGTGGACAGCCTGCTGCGCGTGGCGCTCTTCGCGCTGGTGCAGATCCCGGTGATGATCGCGCTCGCCCTCGCCCTCGCCCTGCTGCTCGACTCGGCGGTGGCCCGCCTCAAGCGGTTCTTCCGCCTCGTCTACTTCGTCCCGTACGGAATCCCCGGCGTCGTGGCCGCCCTGATGTGGGCATTCCTCTACGACCCGCGCCTCTCCCCCGTCGTCGACCTGCTCCGTTCGGCGCACATCGACGTCGACCTCCTGGGCCCCGACGCCATCCTGTGGTCGATCGGCAACGTCGTCACCTGGACCTACACCGGCTACAACATGCTGATCATGTACGCGGCGCTGCAGGCTGTGCCCGCCGACCTCAGCGAGGCCGCGCGGGTGGACGGGGCCGGGCCGTGGACGATCGCCCTCCGTATCAAGGTGCCGGTCATTCGGCCGGCGCTCGTACTGACCGGCGTCTTCTCCCTCATCGGCACGTTCCAGCTGTTCACCGAACCGCAGGTGTTCCGTGCCATCTCCACCAGTGTGACCAGCACGTACACCCCGAACCTGGCCGCGTACTCGCTCGCGGCGGGCGACCGCTACAGCGAGGCCGCCGCCCTGTCGGTGCTGCTCGCCGTGGCCACCTTCGTGCTGTCCTTCCTGTTTCTCCGTTTCACTGCCAGGAGGCAGGGATGACCCTCCTCACCCGTACCGAGGGTGCACACGCCCCCGCGCCCGTACGCCCGCGCCGCATACCCGGCCTGTCGACCGTGCCGGTGTTCGTGTTCATGGCGTTGGTCGCCGGCTACATGCTGCTGCCGGTCTACTGGCTGCTCGTCTCCGCCACCAAGAGCCAGAGCGACCTGGTCAGCACGCCCGGTCTGCTCCCCGCCGACTGGCACCTGGGCGAGAACCTCGGCTCGCTCTTCGCGCAGCAGGACGGGGTGTACGCACGCTGGCTCGTCAACAGCCTCGCGTACGCCGGGGCCGGTGCGGCAGTCGGCACGCTCCTCGCCGCCATGGCCGGATACGCGCTGGCCGTCTACCGGTTCAAGGGCCGTGAGGCGGTCTTCTCGGTGATCCTCGGCGGCGTGCTGGTGCCCGCCACCGCACTCGCGCTGCCCCTGTTCCTGCTCTTCGCAGAGGCAGACGCCACCAACACCTTCTGGTCGGTGTTCCTGCCCAGCGTCGTCAGCCCGTTCGGCGTCTACCTCTCGCGGATCTTCGCCACCGCCTCCATACCCGAGGAGGTCATCGAGGCGGCCCGCATCGACGGGGCCGGGGAGTGGCGCATCTTCCGCAGCATCGCGCTACGCATGATGTCGCCCGCCCTGGTGACCGTCTTCCTCTTCCAGTTCGTCGTCATCTGGAACAACTTCCTGCTGCCGCTGATCATGCTCCAGGACGAGCGTCTCTACCCGGTCACCCTGGGCCTGTTCACCTGGCAGTCACAGACCAGCCGGATGCCCGAGCTCCAGACGCTGACCCTGGTCGGCGCGCTCGTCTCGGTCGTGCCGATCGTGATCACGTTCCTCCTGCTCCAGCGCTACTGGCGTGCGGGCCTGGCTGCCGGGGCGGTGAAGTAGTGACCGGTCCGAAGAACGTTACGGCCGAGCCCCTGGACGCACTCGCCGAGCGGCTCGGCGGAATCGCCTACGGGGGCGACTACAACCCGGAGCAGTGGCCCGGGGACGTCTGGCACGAGGACGTGCGCCTCATGCGCGACGCGGGGGTCAACCTCGTCACCCTCGGGGTGTTCTCCTGGTCCCGCCTCGAACCCCGCGCGGGATCCTACGACTGGTCGCTGCTCGACACGGTCCTTGATCTGCTGCACGGCAACGGCATCGCCGTCGACCTCGCCACCCCAACCGCCGCGCCGCCGCCCTGGTTCAGCAAGGCGCACCCCACCTCGCTCCCGCAGAACGCGTCCGGCGCCCGCCTCACCCACGGCAGCCGGCAGGCGTTCTGCCCCAGCAGCCCGGACTACGCCCGGGCCGCCGACGCCGTCGTTGCCGCGCTGGCGACCCGGTATGCCGCCCACCCGGCCGTTGTCATGTGGCACGTGCACAACGAGTGGGGCAACCACAACGCCCTCTGCTACTGCGACACCAGCGCCGCTGCCTTCCGCGACTGGCTGCGCGACCGGTACACCACCCTGGAACGGCTCAACGACGTCTGGGGTACCGACTTCTGGGGCCAACGGTACGGCGACTGGGAAGAGATCGACCCGCCGCGCGACACCACCGCCTTCCGCAACCCGGGCCAGGAGCTCGATTACCGGCGTTTCTCCTCCGACGCCCTGCTCACCCGGCACCGGGCGGAGAGGGCGCTCCTGCGTGGCCTGGCGCCCGGCATCCCGATCACGACCAACCTGCTGGGCACCCTGGAGAAGAAGGTCGACGGGCACGCCTTCGCCCGGCATTCCGACATCGTCTCCATCGACCACTATCTCGTCGCGGCCGATCCCGGCAACCACGTCGACCTGGCGCTCAACGCCGACCTCGCCCGCGGCATGGCCGGCGGCCGCCCCTGGCTCCTCATGGAACACTCCACGTCCGCGGTCAACTGGCAGCCCGTCAACGTGCCCAAGACTCCCGGGGAGATGCGCCGCAACAGCCTCACCCACCTGGCCCGCGGCGCCGACGGCATCATGTTCTTCCAGTGGCGGCAGTCCCGGGCGGGTGCGGAGAAGTGGCACTCCGCGATGCTTCCGCACGGCGGAACCGGAACCCGCACCTGGGCCGAGGTCACCGCCCTCGGCGCCGAACTCGCCACCCTGGCCGAGGTGTGCGGCACCCAGGTGCAGGCGGACGTGGCGCTGCTCTTCGACTGGCACACCTGGTGGGCCCTGGAACTCGAAGCACGCCCCTCCGAGCGCCTGCGGTACCTGGACACGGTCAGGGACTGGTACCGGGCCCTGTGGGATCTCGGCGTCACCTGCGACCTTGTGGCGCCCGACGCCGACCTGACCCCGTACCGGGCCGTCGTCGCGCCCAGCCTCTATCTGGTGTCCGACGCGGATGCGGACGCCCTGCACGCCTACGTGCGGGGCGGCGGCCACGCCGTGCTCGGCCCGTTCAGCGGGGCCGTCGACGCCTATGACCGGGTGCGGACCGGCGGACACCCCGGCGCGTTCCGGGACCTCCTCGGACTCGTCGTCGACGAGTACGTCCCCCTGAGGGAGGGGGAGTCTGCGCTCCTGTCCGACGGCGGCCGCGCGCTGCTGTGGACCGAGCGGGTCGAGTCGCGCGGCTGTACCGCCCGGCTGCGGTTCGTGGACGGCCCCGACGGGGGCCCCGCCCGCGGCGGCCCCGCCGTGACCCGGCACTCCTACGGTGCCGGCGCCGGCTGGTACGCGGCGGCGGCCCTTCCCGCGCATTCCCTGCGCGACCTGATGAACTCCGTGTGCCGGGAGGCCGGGGCCGCCCCCGTGGCCGCCGTTCCCCCGGGCGTCGAAGCCGTACGACGCAGCGCCGGCGACCGGTCGTACCTCTTCCTCGTCAACCACACGGACGGGGAGGTGACCGTCCCCGTCGACGGCCACACGCGGCTGGACGGTTCGGCGCTGTCGGGGTGCGCAAGCGTCCCAGCGGGGGATGTCGTGGTCCTGCGGGAACAGCCTGTAGGGGAACGGGCCGTATGACACAGGGAAGAGGACCGCTGATGTCTCTCGTCGAGATCGACCGCCCCTCAGGGACCGTACTCCTGCGCGCCGCCGACACCGGCTACGTGCTGCGGGTCGACGCGTCCGCCGGCACCGTACGCCTGCTGCACTGGGGGGCGCCTCTCGTCCTGGAGGACGCCCTCGTGCTGCGGGAGCCGGATTCCGCAGGGAGCAGTTTCCACAGCCCGCTCGACGGCACGGAGGAGCTGGCCGTCGACGGACAGGTGCGGTTCGCCCCGCCTGCCCTGGACGTGCGGTACGCGGATGGCACCAGTGCGACCGAGCCCGTCGTGGACGGTTACGACGTCCGGGAGGACGGTGACAGCGCGCAGCTGTCGGTCAGCCTCCGCGACGTCGGCCGCCCGCTCGGGTGGCACCTTCACTACCGGGTCCGCCAGGACTGCCCGGTGATCGAACGGTGGACCGAAGTTCAGCACACCGGGGCACGCGAGGAGCCGCCGCTGTCGCTGGTACGGCACTCTGCCGCACAGTGGAACCTGCCCGTCCTCCGGACGTACCGGATGAGCTCCGTGCACGGGCAGTGGGCGGACGAGTTCCAACTGCGGCGGACCCCTCTCGCCGTCGGCGAGACGACGCTCACCAGCAGGCGCGGCCACACCGGCCACCAGAGCAACCCCTGGCTCGCCCTCGACGCCGGGGACGCGACCGAGGAGAGCGGCGAGGTGTGGACCGTCGCCCTCGCCACCGCGGGGAGTTGGCGGATGACGGCGGTGCGGTCCGCGGACGGCCGGTGCAGCGTGCTGGGCGGCAGCGGCCACGAGGGCGTGGAGATCTCCCTCGCACCGGGCGAGACCTGGACGACGCCGGTGAGCACGGGGCTGTACACGCCGGGCGGATTCGGCGGGGCGTCCCGGGCCTACCACGCCTACGTGCGGGACCAGGTCCTGCCCGCACCCGGGGAACCGCGGCCCGTGCTGTACAACTCCTGGGAGGCGACGGCCTTCGACGTCACTTTCGACGGGCAGAGGGAACTGGCCGATCTGGCCGCGCAGACCGGCGCCGAACTGTTCGTCGTCGACGACGGCTGGTTCGGTGCCCGTGACAGCGACCGTGCGGGACTCGGGGACTGGACCCCCCGGCCGGCCGCCTTCCCCGACGGGCTGCGCCCGCTGGCCGACCACGTCCACGGACTCGGCATGCGGTTCGGGCTGTGGGTGGAACCGGAGATGGTCAATCCCGTCAGCGATCTGTTCCGCGAACGGCCGGAGTGGGTCCTGCATCTGCCCGACCGCACCGCCCACCCCCTGCGGAACCAGCTGGTACTCGACTTCTCGCGGCCCGAGGTCACCGACTGGGCATTCGACTGGTTGCTCCGCACGGTCGACGGGTTCGATGTCGACTTCCTCAAGTGGGACTTCAACCGGTCCTTCACGGAGGCGGGTTCCGCGGCCCGCCGCCCTGATGGACGCAGGGTCTTCGTCGAGCACGCCCTCGGCGCCCACCGTGTCCTCGATCGGCTGCGCGCCGCACGCCCCGCCCTGCGGATCGAGAGCTGCTCGGGCGGCGGCGGACGGGTCGACCTGGCGAGCCTGGCCCGTACCGACCAGGCGTGGACCTCGGACAACACGGACGCGGTGGACCGGCTGACCATCCAGTACGGCTTCTCGCAGCTCTATCCCGCGCAGGTGATGGGCGCCTGGGTGACGGACAGCCCGAACCCGTACACCCGGCGCGCCGTGCCCCTGCGGTTCCGGCTGCACAGCGCGATGGCCGGGGCGCTCGGCATCGGCGGCGACCTGACGCACTGGTCGAAGGTGGAACTGGACGAGACGGCCGCGTACGTCGCCCTCTACAAGGAGGTACGGTCCACGATCCAGACCGGCGACCTGTACCGCCTGGGCTCCCCGGCGGACCGTTCTCACGCCGTGCAGTTCGTGGCGCGCGACGGCGGCGAGTCCGTGGCCCTCCAGTGGCGGGTGGGACCGGCGGAACACTCGGCCGTGCCCCGGCTACGGCTGCGCGGTCTCGATCCGGAGGCGGTGTACCGCGTCGACGACGACAGCGGGGCGCTCCCGCCGGGGACGGAGCACAGGGGCGCCGCGCTGGCCGCGTACGGGGTGCCGGCAGAGCTGCCGCCCGGCGGGTACGCAAGCCGGATGCTGAGTCTGCGCCGGGTGGGGTGAAGGCGGGCAGTCCAGGTGTCCCGGCCCTGCCCCGCTCGTGCCCGGGAGGACGCGAGCGGGGCCGATCTCATCGATCGCGCGTGGCCTGCCGTCGCGGCCGCGCCCGGAAGAGCAGGACGCCGACGATCAGCAGGACCGCTCCGGCGGCGGAGGGCCACCACTGGGCGCCGGTGGAAGCCAGTGCACCCTTGCCGGGCGGTGTTCCCTTTTCCGCCTGCGGCACGGAGCCGGTGCTCTGGCCCACGACACCGGTGACCGGTTCGCTCGACCCGCTCCGCGGCTCGGGGGCAGCGGCCCTCTCTTCCGCGCCGGGGGCCGCCTCGGGTGTCACGTCCTGGGCGGGGGCACTTCGCGCAGGGGATGGTTCGACGCCCTCGCCGGACGGAAGCGCGGGCAACTCGGTGCTCTTTCCGCGCGGCGGCCGGGGCCGCTCGGCCTTCGCTCCGTCGGCGGTGGGCCGCACGGCCGGTGCGTCGGCGGTGGGCTGCGCGGCCGGTGCGTCGGCGGGCGGCGGTTTCTGAGGGCCGGACTCCTTCTCACCGTCCGGCCGCTCCGGACCGTCCTCACCGCCCGGCTGGTCGGGTGCGTCCTTGCCGGGATCGCCGGTTCCGGCTCCGGCTCCCGGGGCGGCCCCGCCCTCGTCGTTGCCTTCGCCGGCGCCGCACTTCCGGCCCTCGTTGAGGCAGCCGACCAGCTCTGCCATCAGTGTCTCGTCGAAGACGTTGATGAAGTCGCCGTGATCCGTCACCGGCTTGTGCAGCTGCTCGGGGAACGAGTCCAGCGCGAAGACCACGGGCCTCTCACCGTCGAAGTCCGGAGGCGGTACGTCGTAGACGATCCGCTGCACCAGCTGCGGGATCGCCCGGAACCCCTCCGGGCAGGCGCCGTTGCCGTCCGCGAACGCCACATGGGTCCGGTGGTTCGCGCTGTCCGTGTTCTGGCCGTCCCAGCAGCTCTGGAACGCGAAGGTGCGTACGACCTGGCTGCCGGCCGGACAGATCGGGTACTTGTCGCGCAGCTGCCGGTCCTCCGAACCGGTGCAGCTCCATGAGGCGTTCGCGTTCTTGTCGCCGTTGACGAACGCCTTCGCGTCCCCCGTGATGATCCGCAGGAAGCGCGGCATGGCCGTCACCCGGCCGGCGGGGCTGCCGACGAACGTCAGGGTGACCTGCGACGGAGTGAGGATCTTGCCGACGTTCAGGTCGGCTCCACCACCACCCGCCCTGGCGTCCTTCTCCTCCTGCCCGTCCTGCAGCCGCACCACGGGCCAGTAGTACGTGGAGCGGTCACCCTGGTCGCGGCAGGTCGTCGCGCCGGCGGCCAGGTCGTCGTCGCTTGCGAACGCGTCGTTGGCCTGGTTGCCGACGTAGTCGTGCATGTGGTGCGCGCCGTTGCTCACGCCGGGCGCGACGATGACGTTGTCGGGGTTGAACTTCCCGTTCGCGTTCACACCGCACTCGGTCACGAAGGTTCCCCGGGAGGCGTCGGCGCCGAAGACCGGCCGGGCCGCCTGCGGCTCGACGGAGGTGATGTCGGCGAAGTCGGACGCTGCGGGGCCGTTGCCGGCCTGTCCGCCGCTGCCCTCGGCCTGTTCGTCGATGTCCCCGTCCTGCTCCTGGACCGGAGCGTCGGAGGCCCCCTCGCCGACTGTCCCGGCCGCGTCGGCACCCCCGTCCGCCTCGTCCGCTTTCACGGAACACGCGGCCAGCCCTTCGAGCCCGGCAGGAGGCGTCCCCCCGGCCTTCTCCACAGCTGAGGCAATCCGCTGGATGCCCGCCGCGCGCTCACTCCTCAGCGGGCCGAGGACCTCCTTCTCAAGGACCTGCGGATCCTTCTCGATCCGCTGCCTGCGGTCGGCGAACCGCCGGTAGGCGTCCGTGATCCGGGAGTCCAGCGAGGCGAGTTCACGGTCGACCTCCGCCCTCGCCGCCTCCGGCACCTCGGTAAGGGTGTCGGCAAGCTCGGGACAGCTGACTGTGGCCGCCCCGAAACCGGCCTCCTGGGTCCGGGTCCCTGTGTCCCCGCCGGGCCAGGCGCCTTGGCCCTCACCGGCCGCGGCGTAGGTGTTGACAACGATGAGTCCGCCGCCGCCGAGGATGAGCGCAGCCGAGGCGGCGACGGTGCGTCTGCCTCTCTTCGATCGTTTTCGTGTGGACCTGCTCACCGAGAACTCCTTGCGCCTCTGCCGTGTCGGACGTGCATGTCCCCGGCCGTGAGCCGGGTGCGCACCCCCATACGTAAGAAGGCGGTGAGGTGTTCAGAGCCTCGGTGGGACAACGGGGCCCACCGACGCCTCCTCGCTCGGCACCGTCCCCCTGAGCAGGGCAGCCCCTAACGGCGTCAGGACATGCAGAACGACACTGCTGTGCCGTTGGCTGCTGATGAGCTTCGCGTCCCGGAGCGCCCGGGTGTGAAAGGTGACGGTCGCCGGGGAAATCCCGGCGAGGCGCGCGAGTTCACTGCTGGAGGCTCCGTTCGCAACGATCCGCAAGAGCACGGCACGGGTGCTGCCGATCAAGGCCGCCAGAGGATGGTTGTCCTCGCAGTGCCGGCTGGTTGTCGCGCTCGGCTCATGGTTCAACGGGTAGATCAGCACCGGAGGAAGCGAGGGATCTGCCAGGGCGACCGGAAAGTTCCAGCAGAAGTAGGAGGGCACGAGGGTCAGGCCACGGCCGTCGAGGTGGAAGTGGCGGTCCTCGGCCGGGTAGTCGACCTCAAGGACCGGCGGCCGCCAGCGCATCCTGGGGGTCAGGCTGTCCAGCAGCCCGGCGACGCCCCCGGACAGCAGTGCACGGCTGCGCATCAGCCGATCCGTCGTCACACCTGCAAGAATCCGGTCGCTGTGCGGTGCTATCACAGCGTCGTAATACTCGCGCAGCAGCCGGACCAGGTCTTCCCGCTGGTCGCGCTCCGCGAACCGGCGCAGCCCGGGCGGTGTGGAGATCACCCTCCGGGTCAGCAGGTCGAGCTCGCCCTCGACGTGCTTGGCGGGCGCGTCCAGGACGGCCTTCAGCCCTGGTGTCAGCCCGGCCGCCCCTGCTGCGGGAGTGAGGAAGTCCGGGAAGTACGCCGCCCGCACGAACAGCGGCAGCAGCACGGTGCGTAACGCCCGGGACAGACCGGCCTCGTGGATGCGGGGCCCGAAGTCCCGAAGCCAGTCGGCGTAGGCCCAGCGTCCGTTGCGGGTCTGCAGACGATGGAGACTGCCCGTGATCTCCCACAGGGGATCGGGCCTGGTCGCGACCGTGACTCTGGCGAGGTCGGCGTCGGTGAAGTGGATCCGGAGCAAGTGGTCCCCCCAAGGCGGTTCGCGACCGAGGTGGGTCGCGACCGACGTGCTTCAGCGGATGCGCGGCGTGCCGGCTGCATGACAGCACCTCAGTTGACCAGATCCTCCGCCCGTCGGACAGCTTCGGTGCGCATGGCAGCCAGCTCCTCCAGCTCCTTCGCCTGGGCGGCCGGCAGCCCTTTGGCGTAGCCGCGCAGGAGCCCCTGGACGGTCTGGGTGAGCCCGGCAGTGCCGGCACACTGCGCGTCCGCGACCGCGATGGCGATCTCCTGCTTCGCAGCGGCCGTCGCACTGCTGGACTTGTGGGCAGCCGCGGCCTGAGCACGCGCCTGTTTCTGGGTGGCGAAGGGATAGCCGCGGCCGTGCATGCAGCCGCCCCAGACCTCGATGGCGCGGTGGTAACGGGTGTCCTCAATGGCTTTGAAGTACAGGCCCACGTAGTGACCTTGTGGGATGAACTCGATGCGAGCGGCCGTGGTCGGCGAGCCGTAGAGCTGTCCACGGCTCTCGGCGATGCAGCCGGCGGTGGGGAAGGTGAAAGTCTGACCGCTGCTGAGTGTGAGGGGAGTCTGGTCGGTCGACCCGCCGGCCAGCGCCTGGTGGAATCGTTCCCGCTGCCGGGCCGAGAGCGTCCGCAGATAGACATCGACACTGCCCTCAGACGCCGACTTGTCATTTGCCTCGCCCAGCCGGTAACCGTGGATGCGGCGCTGTTGAAGATCGGGATGCCAGTCCTCGTCGCGATCGATCTGTGCCGGGGCATCGACCGCCGGATCGCGGAAGCCCTGCTGCCTCATGCACCTGTCACTGAGCTTGAGCTCTGCCGCCTGGAGAATCTGCTGATCCGCGTAGTAGGAGTCGTCCTTGGTAAGTAGTGCGACAGCGGCCGCGCCGAGTGTCGGCTTGTCGGCCGCGGCTTCGTCGCCTCGACCCGCCGACTGCGCGAAGGCGCAGCCGACGAGGTCGAGCAGCATGGCGGCGACGATCGCGGGTCGCGTCAGGGTTGCGTAGCGCGCCGGCATGAAGAGCCCACCGTTCCGTGAAGAGTGGATTCGCTGTCTGACCAGCTAGCACCATTTGTTGGAACGGATGTTGTCGTTCCAGTTCCCGGGGACCCAGTTCCCGTCGTCGTCGTAGCCCAACTGAACCGCGGACAAGGAGCTGTAGCCGCTCTGTCGAGAGATGGTCAGTTTGGGGGCCCGGTAGTTCTCCAGGTAGTACACGGTTGCTGTACAGCTGTTGCCGTTGTTGTACACGGACGAGGCGCAGTCCGCCCATGTGCCCGTCTGGCACGTCGAGTGGCTGTACACACCCCAGTCGGGGTTGTCGCCGTAGAGCCGGCCGGGCCCGTCGTTCCAGTTGTCGTTCACCCAGAAGCACAGGTTGCCGGCGGTGCAGCCGGCGGGGACCGCCAGGGTCCCTACGCTGGCGGGGGCTGCCGCGGCGGCGGACGGACGACTGTTGATCGATTTGTCCTTGTCCGCGGCGTCCGCGGCCGGTACGGCCAGCATCACGGCGAACACCGAGATGACAGCGATCAGCAAGGTTCTCAGGCGTCGAAGCGGCACCTGCGAGATGGTCTTGGACACGTGCGTTCCCTTCACTTGCCCCACATTCCGACTGACTTTCGAACGCATAGTGCCCATGCGGACAACCGGTGCGCCACGCTGTTTGAAGGGCGTCAAAAACCGCAGCACAAAAAGCCGTTCAGGAGCTGGGCTGCTCCATTGGCCCTGTTGCGGCATGGGTGCCGGGCTCCCCGGTGCGCGGCGAGGGGGACACGGTGGGAGTCTGACACCATGAGCGACCCGACCGAAGACCCCCACTTCCACCGCGACCCGTACCCCGCGCTCGCGGCCATGCGTGCCACGCGCCCGGTGCAGGCGGTGCCAGTCGGTTCGAGCGGGCGCAGCAGTTACCTGGTCACGGGGTACGCGGAAGCCCGGCAGGCCCTCGGCGACTCCCGCCTCTCGAAGGACACGGCGGCCTTCTTCGCGGGCAGCGGGTCGCAGCGCCGCCTGCACCCCGCGGTCGCACACAGCATGCTGGCCACCGATCCGCCCGAGCACACCCGGCTGCGGAAGCTGGTGACCGGTGCGTTCACGACCGGCGCCGTCGCCGGTCTGCGCCCCTTCATCGCCGGTCTGACCGATGAGCTCCTGGACCGGTGGCCGGTGGGCGGGCAGGTCGACTTCGTCAGCGAACTCGCCGTGCCCCTGCCGGTCATCGTGATCTGCGAGCTGCTGGGTGTGCCGGAGGGCGACCGGCCCGCGGTCCAGCGGTGGTCCGCCGAGCTGTTCGCCGCCGGCCGGCCGGAGCGTGTCGATGACGCTTCGCACGCCATGGCCGACTACATGACCGGCCTCATCGCGGCCAAGCGCCTCCGCCCTGGCAGTTCGCTCCTGGACCGCCTCATCGCGGCCGGCGACGGCGACGATCGCCTCAGCGAGGAGGAACTGGTCTCCCTGGCCGTGCTGCTGCTCGTCGCAGGACACGAGACGACCACAGCCTTCCTCGGCAACGCCGCCCTGGCCCTCCTCCAGCACCCCGCCGAGTCGGAACGGCTACGCCGGGACCCGGGGAGCATTCCGGCCGCACTGGATGAGCTCCTTCGCTTCGACTCCCCCGTCAGTACGTCCACGTTCCGTTTCACCACGGAACCCGTCACGCTCGGAGACACCGCTGTCCCCGCCGGCGTCCCGGTGCTGATCGCCCTCGGGGCCGCCAACCGCGACCCGGCGAGGTTTCCGGTACCGGACCGGCTCGACCCCGACCGGGATGCCGCCGGCCACCTCGCCTTCGGCCACGGAATCCACCGCTGCGTCGGAGCTCCCCTGGCGAAGGCCGAGGCGGAGATCGTCCTACGTGCTGTCCTGACGCGCTTCCCCCGTCTCCAACTGGCCGTGCCTACGGAGCAGTTGAGTTGGCGTCCGACACGCCTCATTCGCGGGCTGGTCTCGCTTCCGGTCTCGACCGGGTGACTCCCGCTCGGACCACGCCTGGCTCGCAGGTTCCGGTTCAGGCCGCCAGATGGGTCAGTACCGAACGCATCGCGCGGCGTACGGCCTCGCGCGACTCCTCCGTCGGGTCGACGGTATCGAAGGAGTGGTGGCCGTTCGGTACGTCGACGACCTCGACGTTCGCCCCGCACTCCGTAGACGCGGCCAGGAACTCCTCGACGGTGGCGGCGATCTCGGGCAACTCACGCCCCACCCTCGTGATCACGACGGGAAGGGTGCCCGCGCCCGCCACCGCGTCCACCGGGTGGAACCGGCTGTCCAGCAGCCCCCAGTTCGGCAGCGGTGCCAGGATCGGGTAGCTGGCCGCCAGGCAGCGGAGCCACACCGGAGGCCGGCGCAGCCAGTCCGCCGCGATCAGGCCGCCGCCCGAGAGGAACCACAGGGCGACCCGGTCCGCGTCCACCCGCGGATCTGCCCGGACCAGTTCCACCGCCGCGGCCACGTCCGCGGCGGCGCGCTTGTGGTCGGTCAGGTCGTGCAGGCGGTGGTCGAGGGTCACGCCGACCACCCCCTGCCCTGCCGCGTACCGGGCGTACCCCCTCAGGCCCGGCCAGTCCCGCGGGGTCGGCCGGGCCTCGGCGGGCACCGGCCCGCCATGCACGAACACCACGGCCGGCCGCGGGCCTTCGGCGTCGGGCAGGTACAGGTCGACGTTCCCGGTCCGCTCACGGGGGACGTCCGGAACGTCCAGCAGGAACGGCCGCAGGTGTGCGGGCGGCTCCGCGGAGCCGGGAGGCACCAGCCGGTGTCCCCCGCCTGCGGCGGCCCGCAGCAGGACGTCCGCGAGCTCGGCCGGGAGGGAGAGCATCGGCCAGTGTCCGGTGGGGAGTTCGAAGAACGTCACCCGGGGATCGGTCAGGGCCTGGAGTGCGGGATCACCGAAGCCCACCCGCATCTGGATCAGTTCGATGCTCGCACCGTTTCCGTTGCACAGCACCCCGGTGATGGGCAGCGAGGCCTCCGCCCCTGTCAGCCGCAGCGGCTGGAGCAGGGTGCGCAGCGGCTGCGGCGCTGCCAGGGCGGTGAGCCGGTCGAGCGCCGCGTCGGGAATGCCCGCGGTGCTGCCCCAGCGCTGCCACTCGTCGCGGGCCGGGGAGGGCAGCTCCCGACGGGGCCCGTCGGCACCGGCGTGCCCGGTCAACTCCTCGCGCAGGGACTGGTCCGGGACCGCGGCCAGGGCGGGAACCCCGTCCTGCGGCATCCCCGAGTCCAGGTAGACGATGCGGTCGACCAGCTCCGCCCGCCGGTCCGCGGCACCCAGCGCCGGGTGGATGCCGTAGTCGTGGCCGACCAGCACGATCTCCCGGCCGGCCGCGGCGTCGACCGAGTCGATCACCGCGAGGACGTCCGCGATGTGGGTCTCCAGGTCGGTGCCGGCCGCGTCGGCAGCGCGGGACCCGTCGAGTCCGGTGAGGGCCACGGCGTGCGCCTCGGCGCCCTCCGAAACGAGGTGCGCGGCCGTGTCCTCCCATACGTGCGGGCCGGTGAACATCCCGGAAACCAGGATGAATGCAGTCATGGGCCTCTCCTCCGTGCGCCGTTGTCGGCGGACCGCCACGATCGGCGGGCCGCGCTCGCCGGTACGGTAGAAGCTCCCCCTGAGGGAGGTTCAAGTGTTCACGTCGCACGACGGCCTGTGCAGCATCGGCGAACTCGCCGAGCGCGCGGGCGTCACCGTCAAGGCCGTCCGCTTCTACTCCGACCGCGGCCTGCTGCCGGAAGCCTCCCGCAGCGCCGGCGGGCATCGCCGGTACGGCCCCGAAGCGCTCGGCCGGCTGCGCCTGGTCCGCTCCCTGCGTGCCCTCGGGCTGCCGGTGCGCGAAGTGCACCGCATCCTCGACGAGGAGGACGAGGCGGGCAGCGTCCTGGAGGACGCCGTCGCCGGACAGCTGCGCGAACTCGGCTCCCAGCTCAAGGCCCTGCGCTGGCGGGAGGCGGGTCTGCAGCTGGTGCAGGAGTGCCCGCCCGGGGAGCGGGCCGGCCGGCTGGCCCTGATCGGCGCCCTGGCCGCCCCGCCGAGCACGGCCCCGCTGGCCCGGTTCTGGCGGTCCTGGCTGCCGGCGAGGATGCCGGCCCGGGCGACGGCCGCGTTCCTGGAGGCAGCGGTCCCCGAGCCGCCCGACGACCCGGAACCGGCCCAGGCGCTCGCCTTCGCCCGGCTCAACGCGTTCGTGACCCGCCCGTGCACGGGCGCCGAACAGCCCCGGCCCGAGGCGCACAGGACGGCGGGGGCCCACGGACCGGCCGTGCTGTACGCCGGTCTGGCCCGGGCGTACGAGCTTGCGGGCACACAACTGCGCCGCGGCCGGGAACCGTACGCGGGCGAGGAGCTGGACAGTTTCGTGGGTGCGTACACGAGTGTGTACGGCGCCCGGGACACCCCTGCCTTCCGCAGCCGGCTGGCCCGGCAGCTCGCGGCCGACCCCCGGATCGACCGCTACTGGGAGCTGGTGACCGAGGTGATCAGCATCCCGGGCGGTCCGCCGGAGCCGACCCCCGGGTCCGCACACGACTGGCTGTTCGCGGCGCTGGACGCTCAGACGACCGCGGCGGCCTGAGGCCCGGGGTTCTACCTGGCCACCCGCCCGCGCCGGTGCATCACATAACCCCCGCAGAGCAGTCCCGCCACGAACACTCCCAGCAGCGCGGCCCAGAGCGGCATCGTGACCTTCGGGATGATCACGCGGATGGTGACCTCGGCGGTGTTGACGCAGATGAAGATGATCGCGAGGACCGCCAGGACGGTGACGGCGATCCGGGCGGGGCTGAACGCGCCCGACCTGCCTGTGGTGACGTCCTTGGGGCTCATGCGCGGCCCTTTCGCTGGGTCCTGGCTCCGGTACCAGGAACGGCGGTCCCCGGACCTCAGGATCTCTCCGTCCCGAGGCCCGGGGGCAGTGGAGCGCGGCCGTTCGGGTGATGGTCAGCCGACCACGGGGAGCTCCAGGACGCCGGTGTCCTGCGGGGTGCTGACGACGGTGACCGGCTTGATGCCCCGGTTGCCGAAGTACGCCGTGTCGCTCGCCGCGATCACGAACCGCAGCCGGTGCCCCGGCTCGAACCGGTGGACGATGCCCGGCAGCTCCACGGTGAAGGGGCGCGTGACGTCCGGGACGCGTACCGGCGCGACCAGACGGTTGACGAGCTTCTTGCTGCCGTCGGGCGCCACGTCGTACACCTTCGCGAAGAGGACCAGCTTGTCCGCGGCGTCCCCGCTGTTCTGGACCCGCTCCGCCTTCGGTGAGACGACCTTCAGGGTGGCCTTCGGCGCTCCGACGACATCCACCGCGGAGGTGAGCGGGGCGCTGGTCCAGCCGAGGTAGGTGCCCGTGGTGTCGTACGGTGCCGGGTCGCCGATCCCGATCAGGCCGGCCAGTGAGCTCTCGGAGTGGCTGGTGGGCAGGAGCCAGTTCGTGTACTGGCGGCTGCCCCGGGTGACCTGCGCACGGCTGCCGGCCAGGGTGCCGTCGCCGGAGAGGTACATCTTCCGCGAGAGGGCGGGGACGGCGGCCGCGGTTCCGTAGCCGCTCGTCCAGTCGCGGTAGTACGCGAACGCGGGCCCGGTGTCGGTGTCCTGCTCGTGCTGGAGGTAGCGGTCGAACCAGGCGAGGATCCGCTGTCCGACGTAGCTGGTCTCCAGATTGCCTTCCGCGAGGTCTAGTTCGCCGGGCACCTCACCTCCGCTGTGACCCCAGGCCTGCCAGATCATCTTCGTCGTCGTGCCCTGCGCCGCGAGCGTCCGGTAGGTGGCGGTCGCCTCGTTGAGGTTGAACAGGCTGTCCGCCTGGCCCTGGACGAGCAGGGTGGGTGCCGTGACGCCCGGCAGGTAGGAGGCCGGTGAGACGCTGCGGGCATAGTCCAGCATGGCGTCGGCCTCGGCTGCCGGGTAGCGGCCGGAGTTCAGGAGGCGGATGGTGTCGCACGCCCGCAGGGCGAAGTGGAGGCAGGTGAGGTTGCCGAAGCGCGACGGGTCGAGGCTCGGGACCAGGAGCGGCTGGGCCTCACCCATCAGGTAGAAGCCGTTGGTCCACTGCCACTTGAAGACACCGGGGGTGTCGGAGGAGACGCCCCGGGCGGCTCCGGTGGCGTTGGGGGCGAGTGCGTACGCCAGGTCGTTCCAGGTGATCAGCGGGACGAGCGCGTCGACCCGGTGGTCGGCCGACGCGGTGGCCAGTTGGACGGCCCCGCCGTACGAGCCGCCGATCATGCCGACCCTCGGGTCACCCGGGCCGTCGCCCGTGACGTAGTCCGCCCTGGTGCCGTCGTCGGCGGCCCGTGTCCCGGCGAGGAAGTCGATGAGCCCGGAGGCCGCCTTTCCGTCGACGGCGGGGTCGTCGAGCGTGATGAGGCAGCCGGACTCACCGAAGCCCAGTCCGGAGTAGACGAGGCCGACGTAGCCGCGGGACGCGAAGGCCTTGCCGATGGCGTCGGTGGAGCCGTCGGACTTGCTTCCGCCGAAGCCGTTGGTCGCGAGTACCGCGGGGGCTGGGTGCTCCGCGTCGACACCGGCGGGCCGGTAGAGGTCGGCGTCCACGGTGCAGGAGCGGTCTCCCGCACGGACCGTGAACTCCAGTGGGGTCACGGTGAATTCGGATGCGGCCGACGCGGGACCCGCGCCGAGCAGGGCGAGCGGGGCGATGAGCGCCGCCCCGGCGAGGAAGGTGAGTGGACTGCGGAACCTGGGGACAGCACGCGACACATGGACCTCCACGCCGAGGACACCTTACCGACCGGTAAGTACCGAGCCGGGCCCATGCTGTGACACGCGTCATACCGCTGTCAACGCACCGGACCGCGGTTTCCTGGCAGATATTCAGGAAATCGGCGCGGTGCGGCACTTCACACCAGGGCCGGCACCTCCATGGTGAGCGTGCAGCGACCGCCGTCGGCCGGCGCCTCGAGCACCGCGGGCACACCGAGCGGAATCGTCAGCGCCGCGGCGCAGTGGCCGAAGCCCAACTCCTCGACGACGGGTATCCCGAGTCCGCCCAGCCGGTCGTGGAGCACGGCCCGGACCTGCTCGTACGGTCCGCAACCCTCCCAGGAGCCGCACGCCACCCCGGATATGCCGTCGAGGGCTCCCATGCGCAGCAGCCGGGTGAGAATGCCGTCGAGCCGGTACGGCTCCTCCGTGATGTCCTCGAGCATGAGCAGGCCGCCCCGGGCGGAGGTCCGGGCCTGCGGGGTCCCCACGTCGGCCGCGAGCAGGCTCGAACAGCCGCCGTACGTGATCCCCCGGGCACGCCCGGGGACCAGCGCGGCCGCCGCGTCCAGTCCGAGCGTGCGCACCGACTCGGGCTCCAACAGGGTGGAGCGCAGCGACTCCTGGGTGGCGGCGTCCTTGAGGAAGACCTCGGTGGCGATCATCGGTCCGTGCAGGGTCGAGAATCCCGCCCGCAGGGCGAACGCCTCGTGCAGCACGGTGATGTCGCTGTAGCCGACGAACGCCTTGGGCCCGGCCGCCCGCATCGCCGGCCAGTCGAGGAGATCGACCATGCGGGGGACGCCGTACCCGCCGCGGGCGCACAGCACCGCGTCCACGGACGGGTCGCACCACGCCTCCTGCAGGTCCCGGGCACGGTCCTCGTCCGTACCGGCGAGGTAGTCCAACTCCGGGTGCACATCCAGGACATGGGGTGCGACCACGGGGTCCAGGTCCCAGCCGCGCAGCAGGTCGAGGCCCGTCTCGAGGCGCTCGGCCGGCACGGAACCGCTGGGGGCCACGATCGCGACCCGGGCGCCGGGGCGCAGCCGGGCCGGCCGGGTGAGGGGCTGCAGGGTCACTTCTTCAGCTCCAGACGGGGGATGTCGGTGCGGTCGATGCCGAACGTCTGTGCGTAGAGGGAGAGTTCGGCCTCCAGGGCCCGGCGCACGGTGTCCGCGCGGCGGAATCCGTGGCTCTCCCCCTCGAAGGTGATGTACGCGTGGGGAACGCCGCGGCCCTCGAGGGCCGCGAGGAACCGCTCGCACTGGACCGGTGGGCAGATCGGGTCGTCGAGTCCCTGGAGCAGCACGAAGGGAACGGTGAGCCGGTCCGTGCGGTTGATGGGCGAGCGCTCGCGGTAGCGCTCGGGCACCTCGGCCAACGGGCCCACGAGCGACTCGAGGTACCGCGACTCGAAGTCGTGCGTCTCACCGGTCGCCCAGCCCTCCAGATCGAGGATGGGGTAGATGATCGCCCCGCAGGCGTACACGTCGGTGCCGGTGAGGGACGCGGCGGCGGTCCAGCCGCCGGCGCTGCCGCCCCTGATGGCCAGCCGTTCCCGGTCGGCCGAGCCCTCCTCGGCCAGCCCCAGGGCGACGGCGGCGCAGTCCTCCACGTCGACCACGCCCCACTGTTCGCGGAGGCGTTCGCGGTAGAGCCGGCCGTAGCCCGTGGAGCCGCCGTAGTTGACGTCGGCGACGCCGATGCCGCGGGAGGTGAAGTAGGCGATCTCCAGGTCGAGTGCGACCGGGTCGCGTCCGGTGGGACCGCCGTGCGCCCAGATCACGTAGGGCGGCAGCTCGTCACCGGGGCCGGTGACTGCGGGGTGGCGCGGTGGGTGGACGTGGGCGTGGATCTCGCGGCCGCCCGGTCCGGTGAAGGTGCGGATCTGCGGCTCGGGGTAGTACGCGGGGTCGACGGCGTCCCGGTGGGGCGGCCCGAGGGTCCGGGTGTGGCCCGTCGCGGTGTCCAGCTCCACCACCTCGTAGGAGCTGTGGGGGCTCGCGGCGATGCCGATGACCCGGGTGTCCTGCACGGCGAGCGTCTCGGCCCACGCGGTCCAGGGCCCGGCGACGTCGACGAGCTCACCGGTCTCCGGGTCGAGCACTCCGAGCCGGGTGGTGCCCCGGCCGTGGATGACGGCGATCAGCCCGCTGTCCAGCAGCCGGAACCAGTGCAGGCCGATCTTCCACAGCGGCCCGCCGAACTCCTCGCCCCGGCCGGAGCAGAGCCGGCTGCTGGGCACCACGGCACCCGCCACGGCGTCCGGCCGGATCCGCTGGAGCTCCCACCAGCCGCCGACGTCCGACACGAAGAGCAGCGAGCCGTCCCGGTCCCACTCCACCTGGACGACCGATTCGTCGATGTCGCCGACGATCGGCCGTTCGCCGGTGAAGGAGCCGTCCTCGGTGACCTCGGCGACCATCACGACCGTGCCGTCCCACGGCATCTGCGGGTGGTCCCAGGCGATCCAGGCAGCCCTGCGGCCGTCGTGGGAGAGCTTCGGCCCGGTGACGAACCGGTGCCGGTCGCCGCTGAGTTCCCGTACGGCACTCCGGTCACCGGCCGCCGAGCCGTCCAGGGGGACGGCGGCGATCACCCGGCGGACATCGGTGGGCGACTCGCCGGTGAAATCCTCCAGCACGCACCAGACTTCGCCGTGGGCGCCGCGGTCGAGGTGCAGCTGGGGGTCGACCCAGCGCAGTCCGCCGCCGATGTCCGACACGGGGCTGAGCGGCCAGGGCTCGTCGGGCCCGTCCGGGGCGTAGGCGTACAGCCGCTGGTCGGGGTGGTGGACGAATACGACCAGCGGTCCGCCCTCCTCGCGCGGCGCCCCGGCCCACGGCCGGCCGCCGTACTCGATGACGCGGCTGCGGGCGTTCCACGGGGCGGGCAGGACGGAGGCGGTGGTGCCGTCGGCCCGGCGTCGTACGAGGGCGCGCCGGCCCCCTTCCGACGGGCGCGGTTCCGTCCACCACACCTCGTCGCCGACGTCCCCGACGAACTCGGGCCGGCCGTCGTGCGAGGCGGCCAGTGCCGCGTCGATCGGTGACGGCCATGTGCCGTACGCCGCTGTGGACACCATGGTCGGTTCCCCCGTAGTCGTCAGGCGTTGCGCAGGAAGTGGTCCAGGACCCGTACGCCGAAGTGCAGGGCGTCGACGGGGACCCGCTCGTCGACACCGTGGAACAGAGCCTGGTAGTCGAAGCCGACGGGCAGCTTCAGCGGGGAGAACCCGTAGCCGGTGATGCCGAGCCGGGAGAACTGCTTGGCGTCCGTTCCGCCCGACATGCAGTACGGGACGGCATGGGCGCCCGGGTCGAACAGTTCGACGGCGGCACGCATCTTCGCGTACGTCGGTGAGTCGACCGGGGCTTGAAGCGCCACCTCGCGGTGGTGGAACTCCCAGTCGACACCGGGTCCGGTCAGCCGGTCGAGGGTCTCGATGAACTCGTCCTCGCCGCCCGGCACCATGCGGCCGTCGACCAGGGCGGTGGCCCGGCCCGGGATCACGTTGACCTTGTAACCGGCTTCCAGCATCGTCGGGTTGGTGCTGTTGCGGACGGTCGACTCGACCAGCGCGGCGGCCGGGCCGAGCTTGCCCAGCAGCTCGTCCACATCGAATCCGGGCGCGTCGAGGTCGACGGGGATGTGGTGGAGCGCGGCGATCTCGGTGAGGGCCGCCCGTACGGTCGGGGTCAGCCGCACCGGCCACTCGTGCTCCCCGATCCGGGCGACGGCGGCGGCGAGCGCGCTGACGGCGTTGGCCCTGTTGACCTTGGAGCCGTGTCCCGCCTTGCCCTCGGCGGTCAGCTTCAGCCAGCCCGTACCCCGTTCGCCCGCCGCGATCGGGTAGAGCGACATGCCGGGTCCGGCGTGGAAGGTGAAGGCCCCGGACTCGCTGATGCCTTCCGTGCAGCCCTCGAAGAGCTCCGGGTGCCGGTCGGCGAGGAAACCGGAGCCGTCGTCGGCGCTGGCCTCCTCGTCGGCCGTGTAGGCGATGACGATGTCCCGGCGCGGGCGGACACCGGCGCGCGCCCAGGCCCGGACGACGGCGAGGACCATCGCGTCCATGTTCTTCATGTCGACGGCGCCGCGCCCCCAAACGACCCCGTCGCGCACCTCGCCCGAGAACGGGTGCACGGCCCAGTCGGCGGCCTCGGCGGGCACCACGTCCAGGTGCCCGTGCACGAGGAGTGCGTCGGCGGACGGGTCGGTGCCCTCGATCCGGGCGACCACGTTGGTCCGTCCGGGCGTGCGCTCGAGCAGCGTCGGTTCCAGTCCGGCGGCGGCCAGCCGTTCGGCGACGTACTCGGCGGCCGGGCGCTCCCGGCAGCTGCCGTCGCCGCGGTTGGTGGTGTCGATCCGGATCAGTTCGGAGGTGAACGTCACGGATTCGTCGAGTGCCAGGTCGTCGACAGCTCCGGGCAGGTCGGTCGTCTCAGCCATACTGTTCCTCCACGGCGGACGACACGATCGTCGTCACCGCCTTGAACGTGCGAATACCTTCGTACATCGTCCCGCTGGTATAGGCGACGCGCCGCTCGCCGCGGGCCGCCACGCCGGGGACCACGGTCGCTGCCGCCGCCAGATGCGCGGCGTCGAATTCGAGCTCCACGGTGAAGGAGCCCCCGGTCACCGGTGTGTGGCGTACCGCGAGGGCGGTCGCGTCCTTGGCCGCCGCCCTGATGTCGGCGGCGGTACGGGTGGGGGTGCGGCACACGGCGGCGTACCGCGAGACATGGTCCTTCACCGCGACCTTGCGGGCACCGGGGGCGTAGAGCTCTGCGTCCTTGCAGGTCAGGTCGTCGCCGGTGACCAGGATGACGGGGACACCGTACTCCGCCGCGACATGGGCGTTGAGCAGGCCCTCGCTGGCGCGGACACCGTTCAGCCAGACCCCGGTGATGGAGTTGGCGAGGTAGGTGTGCGCGAGGACGCCCTCCGTGCCGGCACCGGTGTGGTAGCCGACGAACGCGATGGCGTCGACGTCCCCGTGCTGGATGCCCTCGACCATGGAGAGGGACTTGTGCCTGCCGGTGAGCATCTGGACGCGGTCGTCGAGCCGCTCCAGGAGGAGGTTGCGCATCGACCAGTGGGCCTCGTTGACGAGTACCTCGTCGGCGCCCCCGTCGTAGAAGCCGAGAGCCGCCGCGTTCACATCGGAGGTGAACAGGGAGCGGCACCTCTCCCACTGCGGGGTGCCTGGCAGCACGTCGGCCGGCCATGTCACGCCGGTGGCGCCCTCCATGTCGGCGCTGACGAGGATCTTCACGGTGCACGGTCCTGTCGCTGGTCGGTCGGGGGCGGTCGAACGGCAACCGCATCGGTCGTGCGACATCGGTACCCGCACGGCCGACGGATATCCCCTGCCCGCCCCCCGGGAAGAAGATCTTCGTGCCGCATCACGGTACGCGCCGCAGGGGCACCGGACCAGAGCCGTCAGGATCTGTCACTGGTCCAGTCCGGTGATGCCGGGGGCGGCGGCCGGACGGTCACGCGTCGGTGGCACACTGGCCGCCGATCGTGCGAAGGAGCCCCCGTGACGATGATCCGCAGCCTCCGCCGCGTGGTGCGCCGTGCCTACCGCGGCAAGGTGGACCTGAGCCACCCCGCGCGCTCCCCGCTCGGCAGCGCGGTGGTCAACTGCGTGCTGTACGAGGACGGGGTGCGCCATCCGTTCGACTGCCCGGCGGACGAGGCCCTGCGCCGGGTCCGCACCTCCGGCCGGGGTTTCGTCTGGCTCGGGCTCCACGAGCCGACCGCGGCCGAGTTCGCCGGTGTCGCCGAACTGTTCGCGCTGCACCCGCTGGCCGTCGAGGACGCGGTGCACGCCCATCAGCAGCCCAAGGTCGAGCGGTACGACGAGACGCTGTTCGCCGTGTTCAAGACGTGCCGCTACGTCGAGCACGAGGAACTCACCGCGACCAGCGAGGTGGTGGACACCGGGGAGATCATGGTCTTCACCGGTCCCGACTTCGTGATCACCGTCCGGCACGGCAGCCACGGCTCGCTCGGCCCGCTGCGCGAGGGCCTGGAGTCCGCGCCGGAGCAGCTGGCGAAGGGCCCCGCGGCCGTGCTGCACGCGATAGCCGACCATGTGGTCGACGCCTACCTGGTCGTGGCCGAGTCCATGCAGAACGACATCGACGCCGTGGAGACCGCCGTCTTCAGCGAGCACGCCGGCCGGGGCGACGCGGGCCGCATCTACCAGCTGAAGCGCGAGCTGCTGGAGTTCAAGCGGGCGGTGTCCCCGCTGGACCGGCCGCTGCAGGCCCTGGCGGGCCGCACGATGGAGCCGGTGGGGCCGGACTTCCAGCCCTACTTCCGCGATGTCGCCGGACACCTGGCCCGCACGGCCGAGCAGATCGCCGCGTTCGACGCTCTGCTCGACTCCGTGCTGCAGGCCCATCTCGCGCAGGTGACCGTCGCCCAGAACGAGGACATGCGCAAGATCACCGCATGGGCGGCCGTCATCGCCGTGCCCACCATGGTGTGCGGGGTGTACGGCATGAACTTCGACCACATGCCGGAACTGCACTGGACCTACGGCTACCCGTTCGTCGTGGGTGTGATGGCGGTCGCCTGTTTCGTCATCCACCGCGGCTTCCGGCGCAACGGCTGGCTCTGACCCGTCGGGCCGCCGGTGCGCCGGCCGTCGGGGCGGCGGGCCGTCAGGGCCGGACCGTGCCCTTGACGAGCTCGTCGATGCGGGCGAGCTCGTCCTCGCCGAACTCCAGGTTGCGGACCGTCGCCACGCTGTTCTCCAGCTGGGCGACGCTGCTCGCGCCGACGACGGCGGAGGTGACCCGGCCGCCGCGCAGCACCCAGGCCAGCGCCAGCTGGGCCAGGGACTGCCCGCGCTCCCGCGCCAGCTCGTTCAGCGCGCCCAGCCGGCTCACCAGCTCGGGGGTGACCGCGTCGGCCGACAGGAAGGGGCTGGTACCCGCCGCGCGCGAGCCCTCCGGAATGCCCCGCAGATAGCGGTCGGAGAGGATGCCCTGCTCCAGCGGCGAGTAGGCGATGGAGCCGGTGCCGAGCTCGTCCAGGGCGTCCAGCAGCCCGTCCTCCACCCAGCGGTCCAGCATCGAGTAGCGGGGCTGGTGGATGAGGAGCGGGGTTCCCAGGTCGTTCAGGATCCGGGCGGCCTCGCGGGTCTGCTCGGCGGAGTAGTTGGAGATGCCGGCGTACAGCGCCTTGCCCTGGCGGACCGCGGTGTCGAGCGCCCGCATCGTCTCCTCGAGCGGGGTGTCGGGGTCGAAGCGGTGCGAGTAGAAGATGTCGACGTACTCGATGCCGAGCCGGGTCAGGCTCTGGTCCAGCGAGGAGCGCAGGTACTTGGCGGACCCCCACTCGCCGTACGGGCCGTCCCACATGTGGTAGCCGGCCTTGGTGGAGATGACGATCTCGTCCCGGAGGCGGGCGAAGTCCGTCTTCAGGGCACGGCCCATCGCGATCTCGGCGGAGCCGGGAGGCGGGCCGTAGTTGTTGGCGAGGTCGAAGTGGGTGATGCCCAGGTCGAACGCCCTGCGGAGGATCTCGCCCTGGCTCTCCGGGGTCCGGTCGCCTCCGAAGTTGTGCCAGAGCCCGAGCGACAGCGCGGGAAGCAGCAGGCCGCTGCGTCCGGTGCGCCGGTAGGGCATGGCGGTGTAGCGGTCGGCGGACGGAAGGTACATGCGAGCACTCCACGGGAGAGGTCCGGGGGGAGCGCGCCAGGTCTGGTGCGCAGCGTCCAGACTGGCGGAGAACGATCCAGCGGTCCAACAGGAGATTCCGCTGGGATTCATCGACTAGATTGCTCAATCATGGAACTGCGTCAGCTGGAGCACTTCGTGGCCGTCGCGGAGGAGCAGCACTTCACCCGCGCGGCCGAACGGCTCGCCGTGTCCCAGTCCGGACTGTCCGCGTCCGTCCGGGCGCTGGAGCACGAGCTGAAGACCCCTCTGTTCAGCCGTACGACGCGCACGGTGCGGCTCACCGAGGCCGGTCAGGCGCTGCTCGTGGAGGCGGAGCGCACGCTGGCGGGGGCGCGGGCGGCACGAGACGCCGTCGACGCCGTACGGGGGCTGCTGCGCGGCACACTGACGCTGGGGGTCGAGCAGTGCGTGGCCGGGGTCAGCCCGGCCCGGCTGCTCGCGGCCTTCCACCGGGACCATCCGCACATGGAGATCCGGCTGCGGCAGGAGGGCACCTCCAGCCTGCTGGAGGGGGTGGCCGGCGGGCGCCTGGACCTCGCGTTCGCCGCCACCGTCAGCCCGCTGGAGTGGCCGGGCGAGCTGATGCCACTGGCGCGGGAGCCCATGGTCGTCCTGTGCGCCCCCGGTCACCGTCTCGCGGAGGAGCCCCGGGTGGCGTGGACCGGGCTGCACGGCGAGTCGTTCATCGACTTCCATCCGGACTGGGGCCCGCGCCGCGCGGCGGACGAGGCGTTCGCCGCGGCGGGGGTGCGCCGCACGGTGGCGCTCGAGGTCAACGACGTACACAGCCTGCTGGAGCTGGTCCATGAGGGCCTCGGCATCGCGGTGGTCCCGCACCACTTCTCCCGCAAGCAGGAGGCGCGTGGGCTCGTGGTGGTGGAGCTCGACGGTGCGCACCGGCCGGTCTACGAGAGCGTCGTGCTGCTTCCGCCGGCCCGGGCCATGAGCCCGGGGGCCAAGGCGCTGATGTCGCTGGTCCGGGAGGACCCGCTGCGCTGAGCTCGCGGGGTGTTCGACCGGGCCGCTCAGCCGCTCAGGGCTTCGGCGAACGCTCCCGGCTCCTGTGCGACCCCGCTGCAGGTGTCGTCGGCCACCGCCGTGTCCTCGCCGTCGGCGCACGGCCGGTCGCGGAAGGCCGCCCACATGGAGAGCGCGCCGACCCCCTTCCGGGTGGCGAAGCCGCGCAGGGAAGCGGCGTCGGCGAGGGTGAAGGTCTCCCCGGCCACGTCGTTGACCCCGATCATCACGGTGAGGTGGAGTGCCTGCCACGCCGCGTCCTGCGACAGCCCGAGTACGTCCACGAGCTGGTCGTGGGCCGCCGCCGCGGCCTGCTCCGCGTAGTCACCCATGTCGCCGCGGTGGGACGAGCTGTAGTTCATGGCCATGATGTTGACCGCGGAGAGCCGGACGCCCCGGTCGGCCGCGTCCTCGACGAGGGCGAGCCCGCTGTCCTCGAGTCCGTCGGGCATGACGGGGAGCGTGTACGTGATGTCGAGGTCGCGCTCCTCCTGGAGGAGGGCCAGGGCCTCGTTGCGGCGGGTGACCGAGGCGCGGTCGGTCAGCGCGTCGCCCTCGATGTCGAAGTCGGCCTCGGTGGCACCGACCGCGTCGAGCACCTCGGCGTAGGCGTCGGCCAGTTCCTCCGCGCTGTCGCAGGCCAGTGCCGTCTCGGTGCCCGCGGCACCGCCGAAGGAGACCCGGATTCCCGCCCCGGTGGCGGTGAGCGCGGCCACCCGCGCCACGACCGCCTCGCTGGTGGCGGGTTCGGTGCCGCCCCAGACGGGTGTGCAGCCGGAGCCGTCGGCGGTGACGAAGGCCAGGTTGTACGTGTCGGTGGCGACGGCCGTATCGGCGTCGGCGGGGGTCGTCGCGCTCACGTACGGGGTGTAGGCGGTCCGCGGTTCGCGTTGCGGGGAGGGGGCCGATCCCTCGGTCTGGTCGGCCGCCGTTCCGGTCGCGCAGGCCGAACACGCGAGGCCCAGTGCGACCAGCCCGGCGATGACGGAGGGAACGCGTGTGCGCCTTTGCATCATGTGTGCACCTGTTCTCGGGAGTCGCGCCCAGAAACGGCAACCGATGGTGCCGGGACACCACGAACCTCTCACATCGCGGGTCCGTGCGAAGACACAGCCAACTCATGGGCGGGGCCGGAAGGTGGACCCGGTTTCCGTCAACTCGCCGTTCAGCGGCGGTCGGTGCCGGGCCGGGAGCGTCGAGGGCGCCGGCCGCACTCTCAGCGGCCCGACAGGTTCGGCGCCCTTTCACAGCGGACGGCCAGCAGAGCTCCAGGTTTCGCACAACGGGGTTCGCCACCATGCGCACATGCAATCCGACCCCGTCATCGAGAAAGACCCGGCACCGCGTGGCCGCCGCCGGGCACACGCAGGGCGGCCCCGCTCGGATCGACGGTCCCAGGAGGGACCCGTGTTCGTGGACAGTTCCGGCCGCCGGGCCCGGCTGCTGCGCCGGGCCGGCATGCTGCTGGGCATCACCTGCGCCGGCTACGCCGCCGTCCTGGGGCTCGCCTTCGTGGGGGGCATCTCGCTGACCCCGTCCCAGCTGCTGCCCTTCGACGGCGGTCCGGCCGCGGAGGCGGGCCCGGGCGGAGGGATGCGGCCCGGGTACGGTTCGGCGCCGGGCGGCTCCGGAGCGCCCCCGAGCGGCGCGCCGAACCCGTTCGGCACGACGCCCCCGTCGGGCACCCCGTCCCCGTCCGGCGAGGCGGGCTGATGGCGGCCTCCCGACGGCGGCACGCCACCCCCGGCACGATCGACCGGGTCCGGCGCCAGGCGGTCCCGAAACCGCGCGTGATCATGGCCCTGCTCCTTCTCCTGGGGCTCGTCTGCGTCATGCTCCTCGACGGCTACCTCCGCGCCGAGGTCGGCGACGACCAGCGGGTGCGCTCCGAGGCCTCCGCGGACACCGTGCCCGACAGCGTCCTGGACGGCGGACCGCTGCTGAGCTTCGCCGGCGGCAGCGCCCGTGCGCAGTCCGTACCGGACAGGACCATCGTGCTCACCTTCGACGACGGCCCCGATCCGGAGTGGACCGGCAAGGTGCTCGACGTCCTGGCCGACAACGACGTTCCGGGCACCTTCTTCCTCGTCGGCTCGATGATCTCGCGCTATCCGGACGTGGTGCGCAGGATGGTCGACGACGGCAGCGAAGTGGGGGTCCACACCTTCACCCACGTCGACCTCTCGTACCAGAGCGAGGCCCGGGTCAAGCGGGAGATCGCCCAGACGCAGCTCGCGCTGGCGGGGGCCGCGGGCATCACGACCACGTTGTTCCGTGCCCCGTACTCCTCGACGAACGAGGCGATCGACGACTACAGCTGGCCGGTCTACCAGCGGCTCGGCGCGATGGGCTACACCAGCGTGTTCATCGACACCGACAGCGAGGACTGGCAGCGGCCCGGGGTCTCCAAGATCATCAAGTGGGCGACACCGAAGGACGGGAAGGGCGCCTCGGTGCTCTTCCACGACTCCGGCGGCGACCGCTCCGAGACGCTGGCCGCGCTGCCGGAGTACATCAAGAAGATGAAGGCGAAGGGCTACACCTTCACCACCGTCAGCGGCGCGCAGCAGCAGGCCGCCGAGGCTGAGCGGGGGCAGGAGGACGTGCAGGCCGGCCCTGGAGCACAGGGCCCCGGGGGCACCTCCTCCGCACAGGCCGCCCATCGCAGCGCGGACACGGCCACGCGCTGGGAGGGCCGTGCGCTGCTCGCGGCTGTCGCGGTCGCCGAATGGACCGTACCCGGGCTGGCGGCGGTGCTGGCGGTCGTCGGGTTCGCCGTCCTGGGCCGGTTCGGCCTGATGCTCCTGCTCGCGCGGCGCCACTACCGCCGGCGCAACCGGCGCCGGTTCTCCTGGGGTCCGGAGGTGACCGGGCCGGTGAGCGTGATCGTTCCGGCGTACAACGAGAAGGAGTGCATCGCGAGCACCATCGGCTCCCTTGCGGCGAGTACGCATCCGATCGAGATCGTGGTCGTCGACGACGGTTCGACCGACGGCACGGCCGAGATCGTCGAGGCGCTCGGCCTGCCGAACGTCCGGGTCGTGCGGCAGGAGAACGCGGGCAAGTCCGCGGCGCTGAACAACGGTGTGCGGCAGGCGCGTTACGACATCGTCGTGATGATGGACGGGGACACCGTCTTCGAACCGGACACGGTGCACCGGCTCGTGCAGCCCTTCGCCGACCCGGAGATCGGTGCCGTCGCCGGCAACGCGAAGGTCGGCAACCGCTCCACGATGATCGGCGCCTGGCAGCACATCGAGTACGTGATGGGCTTCAACCTGGACCGCAGGATGTACGACCTGCTGCGCTGCATGCCCACCATCCCCGGCGCGATCGGGGCGTTCCGCCGCGCGGCCGTCCTCGGGGTCGGCGGGATGAGCGAGGACACGCTCGCCGAGGACACCGACATCACCATCGCCCTGCACCGGGCGGGCTGGCGGGTCGTGTACGCCGAGCACGCGCGCGCCTGGACCGAAGCACCCGCGACACTCGGCCAGTTGTGGCGTCAGCGCTACCGCTGGAGCTACGGCACGATGCAGGCGCTCTGGAAGCACCGCGGGTCCGTGACCGACCGGGGACCGTCCGGGCGCTTCGGCCGGGTCGGCATGCCGCTGGTCGTCCTCTTCCAGATCGTCACGCCGGTGTTCGCCCCGCTCATCGATGTGTTCACGGTCTACGCGATGGTCTTCGTGGACTTCAGGGCCTCGCTGTTCGCGTGGCTGGCGGTGCTGGGCGTGCAGTTGTTCTGTGCGGCCTACGCCTTCCGTCTCGACCGGGAGAAGTACCGGTACCTGCTGATGCTGCCGCTCCAGCAGCTCGCGTACCGGCAGCTGATGTACCTCGTACTGATCCACTCGTGCGTGACCGCCGCGACGGGCGGCCGGCTGCGCTGGCAGAAGCTGAAGCGCACCGGCGAAGTCGGCGCGCCCCGGACGGGTGCGGAGGCCGGGTGATGGCGGGTGCGCACCGCAGGACCACGCTCGCGCCACCCCCGGCGGCCGGGCCGGTGACCGGCCGCGACCGCTCCTTCGACGTGCTGCGGGCCTTGGCGCTCGTACGGGTCGTGGCGTACCACGCGTTCGCGTGGCCGTGGCTGGGGTTCCTCTTCCCTTCCATGGGCGTGATGTTCGCGCTGGCCGGCTCGCTCATGGCCCGCTCGCTGGAGCGGCCCGCCGCGGGGGTGATCCGCGGCCGGCTGCGCAGGCTGCTGATTCCGGTGTGGTTCTTCGGTCTCGTACTCGGGGTGGCGATGCTGCTGCACGGCTGGGTGCCCGGACCGGATGTCCTGTACTGGGTGCTTCCGCTCGGTGATCCGCCGGGCAACGCGTGGGGCGAGCAGGCCTGGGCGGTGCTCTGGTACCTGCGCGCCTATCTGTGGTTCGTGCTGCTGTCGCCGGTTCTGCTGCGCGTCTTCCGGTCGGCTCCGCTGCCCGTGCTCGCGCTGTCGCTCGTGCCCGTCGTGGTCCTGGAGACGGTGACGGGCGTGCCGGAGGGGCGGCTCGGCAGCGCGATCAGTGACCTGTCGGTGTTCCTGTTCTGCTGGCTGCTGGGCTTCGCGCACCGGGAGGGTGTCCTGGACCGGCTGCGCGGGGCGGGGGCGGCTGCCGCCGCGCTGCCGCTGATGGCGGCCGGTGCCTGGTGGGCGGTGCGGCACCGGGTGGACGGCTCGTTCGACCTGGACGACATTCCGCTCGCCCAGGCGCTGTGGTCGGCGGGGTTCGTGCTGCTTCTGCTGCGCTTCCGGCCCCGGTTCGACTCGCTCGCACGCCATCCGGTGGCGGACCGGCTCGTCACCGTGTTCAACGCGCGCGCCGTGACGGTCTACCTCTGGCACGAGGTGGCGTTGATGGCCGCCGTGCCGCTGATCGATCTGATGTGGGAGGTGCCGGCCCTGGAGCGGCATCTTCCGCTGGACAGCCTGTGGGTGCAGTTCGGTGTCGCCTGGGTGCTCATAGCCGCCGCTGTGGTGTGTTTCGGCTGGGTCGAGGACCTGGCGGCGAGGAGGAGGCCGCGCCTGCTGCCGTGAACGCACCGGGCGCGGGCCCGGCCGCTCCCGGTGTCAGGCGGCCCGGGGCGCGCCGGCCAGGACGAGCCAGCGGGCGGGCAGTTCGATGCGGGTGCCGTCCGGCAGGTACTCGGTCTGGGCCAGCGCGGTGTCTCCGTCGGCCAGTACGGTCAGGCCCGCGGCCCGCAGGAGTTCGGGCACCTCCTCCGCCGTTGCGCTCGCGGGCTTCAGCCGCGGGTCGAGGGGCCGGCGCAGCTTCGGGGGCGGCCCGCCCGGGCCCGCCGCCGCCCGCCGGATCACGTCCTTGGCCGCCGGGGTCGGTTCGGTCACGAACGCCCGCCCCTTCTCCCCCACCAGTTCCGCGACGGCCGCGGCGACGGCGGGCCTGGCCCCCGGCTCGCTCTGGTGGATGACCGCACGCATGTACACGTTGGTGTCGCCGATCCGTTCGTGGAGCGCGCGCACCGCCTCCCCGTCGACGAGGTCGAGCCGGGCGAACTCGGCAACGCCTTCGGTGTCCGCCCGGCGTGCGTGCCCGATCGCCGCGTGCGAAAGGTCCACACCGATCGCCCGCGGGAAGAGGGTGGCGAGAGCGCGGGTCTGGGTGCCGTTGCCGCAGCCGAGGTCGACGACGGGCAACGAGGCGTCGGCGTACGGCAGGAGCAGCTTGCTGTGCGGTACGGAGGCCAGGGAGGGGTCGGCGTCCCAGAGGGCCTCACCCGGTGCGCCCGAGGCGGCCGCCCAGAAGCCTTCCCACGCCTCGCGATGCCCCTCCGACACGTTCATGCGTACCGACTTCCCCCGTCGCGGGCTGTTCAGTCCTCGTGCCCCAGCTGGAGATCACGTTCGGTCCGTCCGCCCCCGGGGACCTGGAGCACGGTGGCGACCGGCGGGTAGCCGGCGGCGATCACGGTGTACTCACCGGTCGACAGGTCCACGAAGCGGAACGCTCCGTCAGGTCCGGTGGCGAGGGTGTCGACGACATTGCCCGCCGCGTCCAGCAGGGTGACCCTGGCGTCCTCGACGACCCGCCCGCCGGGAGCCCGTACGACACCGCGCAGCACGGCGCCGCCGGCCAGTTCGATGTCCTGCCTGGTCTCCCTCGCGGCCTGCACGCTGACCGGCAGGGCAGCGGGGCGGAAGGCGGGGGCGCTGGCCGCCAGGGTGTACTCGCCGGCCACCAGCTCGCCGATCACATAGCTGCCTTCGCGCCCCGTGCGCGTGGTCGCGACGACCTCGCCGCGCACATCGGTGAGCGTCACCGCCGCGTCGCGGACCGGGGCGCCGTCGGGGGTGACGACCGCGCCCGCGAGCCGTCCCGCACCGCCGAGCACCACATCGAGCTCCACGGGCCGCTCGCCGACGGTGACGCTGACGGCCTGCGGCTGGTGCCCGCCCGCCGCGGCGATCAGCACGTACGAACCGGCACCGGGCGCGCTCAGCGCGTACCGCCCGTCGTCGCCGCTCGCACCACGTCCGATCTGCTGCCCCTGGACGTCGATGAGGGTGAGGGCGGCGCGCCCCACCTTCGTACCGTCGGGGTGCTGGACGCTGCCGCAGACCGGGACGCCCGACAGCCGTCCGGCCGGCGGCGGGCCGGGGTCGGTGCGGGCCGCGGGGATCGTGGAGTGCGTCGCGGACGGGTCGGCGGCCGTGCCGGGGGTGTGGTGGGACACCAGGGGTTTCTCCTTGAGGAAGAAGGCGAGGAACAGGCCGAGCAGGAGCACCGGCACGAGGTAGAGGAAGATCCGCGGCATCGCGTCGGCGTACGCCTGGATGTAGGCGTCGCGCAGGGCGGGCTCCATGGCGTGGACCAGCTGCGGGGTGATCGACTCCGGGTCGGGCAGGTCGGCTCCGGTCGGGAGCCGCACCCCGAGGGCGTCCCCGAGCCGCCCCGCGAACAGCGTTCCGAAGATCGCCGCGCCGACGCTGCCGCCGATCTGGCGGAAGTAGTTGTTGGCGCTGGTCGCGCTGCCGAGGTCGGCGGGGCGTACGGAGTTCTGCACGGCGAGGACGAGCACCGGCATGACCAGGCCGATCCCGATGCCCAGCACGGCCTGCCCGAAGCCGTACTCGACCGCTGAGGTGCCGGTCTCCAGCCGGGAGAGCAGCCACATGCCGAGGGCCGAGACCGCACTGCCGACGAGGGGGTAGATCCGGTAGCGCCCGGTCCGCGAGATCAGCTGGCCGGAGACGATGGACGCGCCGACGATGCCGCCCATCATGGGCAGCATCAGCAGGCCCGACTCGGTCGCGGTCGCGCCCTCCACCATCTGGAGGTACGTCGGCAGGTAGCTGGCGGCTCCGAAGAGCGCGACCCCGATGACGGCGCCCACGAGCGCGGTGACGTTGAAGACCGAGTCGCGGAACAGCCGCAGGGGGATGACGGGTTCGGCCGCGCGGTGTTCGACGGCGAGGAAGAGCAGAGTCGTTCCGGCAGCACCGGCGGCGAGCCCGAGGACGGTGCGCGAGCCCCAGGCGTACTCCGTGCCGCCCCAACTGGTCAGCAGCACCAGGCAGGTCGAGGCGGCGGCGAGCAGCAGCGCCCCGAGCACATCGAGGCGGGGGCGGGCGGAAGGCTTCGGCAGTTTCAGTACGACGGCGATGACGGCGAGGGTGACCAGGCCGAACGGCACGTTGATGTAGAAACACCAGCGCCAGGAGGTGTGGTCGGTGAAGAAGCCGCCGAGCAGCGGTCCCGCGACGGACGCGAGGCCGAAGACGGCCCCGATGAGGCCCATGTAGCGGCCGCGTTCCCTGGGCGGGACGATGTCCGCGATGATCGCCTGGACACCGATCATCAGTCCGCCGCCGCCGATGCCCTGGACGGCCCGGAAGGCGATCAGTTCGTCCATCGTGCGCGACCAGCCCGCGAGCGCGGAGCCGATGACGAAGACGACGATCGCGAACTGGAAGACGCCCTTGCGGCCGAAGAGGTCGCCGAGCTTTCCGTAGACCGGCAGGCCGATGGTGGAGGCGAGCAGATAGGCCGTGACGGCCCAGGACATCTTGTCCAGGCCGTGGAGCTCGCCGACGATCTTCGGCAGGGCGGTGGCCACGATCATCTGGTCGAGCGCCGCGAGGAGCAGGGTCAGCATCAGCCCGAGGAAGACGAGGCGGACCCGGCGGGGGCTGATGTCCTCGGGCGCTGCGGAGGGCGGTGGGGGTGGCGTGGCCGCGGCGGCGCCTCCTGCGCCACTCGGCTCGTCCTTCACCAGAGTGATCCCACCCACCACGTGACGCTCCCCTCGTCGCTGCTGCGCCGCCCATTTCTCGCATCAGGCGGCAAGGCAGGGCAAACGCGACCAGGCGCACGGGAGGCGCACACAGAGGGCTTATGCGCCGGTGGGAGGCGCTACGGCGCACAACCGGCCGTCCCGGAAAACCACCCGTTCCGGTGAGGCCGGCTGTGGAACCGGCGGGGTCGGCGGACGGACTACTTCTCGACCTCGGTGGCGAGGTTCTGCAGGAGCTCGTCGTAGATCCGGCCGAGGCCCTTCGGCGCGAAGGTCCTCTCGAAGAAGCCGCCGATGCCGCCGGCGCCGTCCCAGACGGTCGAGACGACGGCCTTGGACTTGCCCTCGCCGGCCGGAGTGACGGTCCAGGTGGTGACCATGGAGGAGTTGCGGTCCTTCTCGACCAGCTGCCCGTCGGTCGGCTCGGTGACCTCGAGCAGGCAGTCGCGGACCCGCTTGCTGGTGGCCTGGAGCTTCCAGTGCACGAGGGTGCCTTCGCCGTCTCCGCCCTCACGCACCTCGTACTCGCTGAAGTGGCCCGTCAGCACCTTGCCCCGGACCTCCTTGTAGTCGGCCAGCGCATCGAACACAGTCTCTGCGTCCGCCGCGATGATCCGCTCCGTCGTGGCCTCGACCTGCGCCATGCCTGCTCCTCAGCACTCGGTTGTTCGGGGTGTAGCTGAGCCAACCACCTCCGGTACCGCCCCTCAAAATCGGGCCTCGCGATCCCGGCGCGCACGATCAAGGGAACAAGTGTTCTATTCTCTGCGCAGTGCTACCAAGGAGGCGTCCATGCGCTGGGACAATCTGGCCGAGAACACCGCAAAGGCGGGTAACGGCGCGCTCTTCGCCGCGGACGCGGTGACCACGCGCACCTTCGACACCCCCGAATTCCGAGGGATCACCTTCCACGAGATCCGGGCCCGCTCGATCGTGAACCGGGTGCCCGGGGCGTCCCGCATGCCGTTCGAGTGGACCGTGAACCCCTATCGGGGTTGCTCCCACGCCTGTGTGTACTGCTTCGCCCGCAAGACCCACAGCTATCTGGACCTGGACACCGGCCTCGGTTTCGACTCGCAGATCGTCGTCAAGATCAACGCCGGCGAACTGCTCGACCGCCACCTCGCCTCCCGGCAGTGGCACGGTGCGCACATCGCGATGGGCACGAACGTCGACTGCTACCAGCGGGCGGAGGGCCGCTACCGGCTGATGCCGGGCATCATCACCGCCCTGCGCGATCACGCGAACCCCTTCTCGATCCTGACGAAGGGCACGCTGATCCTGCGCGACCTGGAACTGCTGCGGCAGGCGGCCGAGGTCACCGAGGTCGGCATCTCCGTCTCGGTCGGCTTCACCGACCCCGCCCTGTGGCGCACGGTCGAGCCTGGCACCCCCTCCCCCGAGCGCCGCCTGGACGTCGTGCGCACCCTCACCGACAACGGCATCGGCTGCGGTGTGCTGATGGCGCCGGTCATCCCCTTCCTGAGCGACGGCCCCGACCAGCTGCGCACCACGGTCCGCGCCATCGCCGCCGCCGGGGCCACGTCGGTGACCCCTCTCGTGCTGCATCTGCGCCCCGGCGCCCGCGAGTGGTTCATGCAGTGGCTGGGCGAGCACCACCCGCACCTGGTGCGGCGGTACGAGCGGATGTACGCGGACGGGGCGTACGCCCCGACCTGGTACCAGCGCCGCATCACCCGCCGGGTGCACGAACTGGCGGCCGAGTTCGGCATCGGCCCCGCGCACCGGGGCGAGACCCGCCGGATCTCCGCACCCGAGGTGCCGGTGCCCCTGCCCGACGCTCCCGCCACCGGCCCCACCCAGCTCACCCTGCTCTGACCGCACCCGCACCCCTGCCCGAACGGGTCAACTCTCGATGGAATCTGTCCTGCCGTGCCCGAATTCGGGGAGCATCCGGCGGGGGCTGTGCCGCTCACAGGCGCGTTCCCTCCACCACGGGAGGCCATATGACGAAACGTGCAGGAATTCTGGTCGCAGTCGGCGCCACGGTCGCGGGTCTGGTGACCGCCGTGCCGTCCACCGCGACCGCCGGAACGGGTACGGCCGCACCGCGCGCCGTCGCACCGCTCAAGTGGACCGCGTGCGGGACGGCGTCGTATCCGACCCTGCAGTGCTCAACGGTCCGCACCCCGCTGGACCATGACCGTCCGTCGGGCAGACGCGTCACCCTCGCGCTCTCCCGGATCCCGCACACGGCGAAGACCTCGCAGGGTCCTCTGCTGGTCAACCCCGGCGGCCCCGGCGGCAGCGGGCTCTCGATGGCGGGCTTCGTGGCGGGCTCGCTCCCCAAGAAGCTCGCCGCCCAGTACGACGTGATCGGGTTCGACCCGCGCGGGGTCGGGAAGAGCACGCCCGCACTGAACTGTGTGCCGAAATACTTCGACCCGGTGCGCCCGGACGCCGTGCCGGACTCCTATCCGGCGGAGAAGGCCAACAGGGACCGGGCCGCGTCGTTCGCCGCGGCCTGCGGCGAGAAGCACGGCGACCTGCTGCCCTTCATGGACACCGTCAGCGCCGCGAAGGACCTCGACGTGATCCGCCGGGCCCTCGGCTCGCAGCAGATCAACTACTTCGGCTACTCCTACGGCACCTACCTCGGCGCGGTGTACGCGAAGCTGTTCCCGGAGCGCGTGCGCCGCCTTGTCCTCGACTCGATCGTCGACCCGGACGGCGTCTGGTACGAGGACAACCTCGCCCAGGACCATGCGTTCGACGCCCGCCACAAGGCGTTCGCGGCCTGGGTCGCGAGGAACGACGCCACCTACGGGCTCGGCACCGACCCCGCGGGCGTCGAAGCCGCCTGGTACGACATGCGCGCCGCGGTGAAGGAACACCCCGCGGGCGGCAGGGTCGGCCCCAGCGAGCTGGAGGACACCTTCCTGCCCGGCGGGTACTACGACGGCTACTGGCCCTCCCTGGCCCAGGCGTTCGCGGCGTACGTGAAGGACGAGGACCAGGAGGCGCTGGTCTCCGCGTACGAGAACTTCGCGGCCGTGGACGCGAGCGGCGACAACGGCTACTCCGTCTACGCGGCCGTGCAGTGCCGCGACGCCGCCTGGCCCCGGACCTGGAGCACCTGGCGCAACGACACCTGGCAGGCCCACCGCAAGGCGCCCCTGATGTCGTGGAACAACACCTGGTACAACGCCCCGTGCGCCACCTGGCCGGTGGAACCGCTGGAGCCGGTGAGGGTCACCAACCGCAGCATCCCGCCCGCGCTGCTCTTCCAGGCCACCGACGACGCCGCCACGCCGTACGAGGGCGGTGTCACCATGCACCGCAGGCTCAAGGGCTCCAGCCTGGTCGTCGAGGAGGGCGGCGGCAACCACGGCATCACCCTGAGCGGAAGCGCCTGCCTGGACGCGTACCTGGTGGACTACCTCACCGACGGCACCCTCCCTCGCGCCGACGGCAGCGGCGCCGACGCGGTCTGCGAGGCGCTGCCCGAGCCGAAGCCGCCCAAGGCCACGAAGGCGGGGACGAGCACGAAGGGCAGCACGCTGCACGGGCTGCTCGGCTTCCGCGGCTGAAGCCCCACCGAGCAGCCGCACCGCGCAGCCGAACCGCCGGGGGCGTACGCCAGGATGGACCGTATGACGACACGGCCCACTCCCGCGTACGCCCCCGGCGTGCGGGTGGAGGACATGACGCTCGACGACTGTGCCGCCGTGGCGGAGATCCGGGTGCGCGGCTGGCAGACCGCGTACGCCGGAATGATCCCGCAGCCGTATCTGGACGCGATGGACATCGCGTCGGATGCCGAGCGCCGCCGCGGCTTCCTCACCGAGGGTCCGGCCGTCGACGTCGTCTCCAGGTCGGCACCGGACTCCGCCGTGACCGGCTGGGCCTGTTACGGTCCCGACCGCGACGGCACCGGCAGGGACGGGCGCTGCGAGCTGTACGCGATCTACGTGCACCCGGAACGGACCGGCGCGGGGGCCGGCCGCGCACTCCTGGCCGAGCTGACCGACCGTGCCGTGGCGGCCGGTTTCGACGAGATGGCCCTGTGGGTGCTGAAGGAGAACCGGCGCGCCCGCCGCTTCTACGAGCGGGCGGGTTTCCTGCCGGACGGCGCCGAGGAGCCCTTCGAGGTGGGCGGCGCCATGGTGCCCGAGGTCCGGTACGTGCGGGCCCTCAGGGGGTCGGCAGCCGGCTGAGCGCCTCCGCCGCGGCCCGGCCGAGGCGGGGGTGCGGCAGCGCAGCCTCCAGGACCGGCCTGGCCTCGCCGTCCCCCAGGCTCCCCAGCCCTTCCACGCAGGCGAGCGCCACGCGCCAGTGCGGTTCCTCCGGCGTCAGCAGTCGCCGCAGGGTGCTGACCAGCGCGGGCACCGATTCCGGCGCGCGCAGGGCGGTCAGCAGACGCACCGGGTGCATCGCGTAGGCGGTGCGCAGTGCGTTCGTGGCAAGTGCCGCGGCGGCCCTGGGTGTTCGGGGGTCATCCAGGAGCAGAAGGGCATGGGCGGCCGACACACAGCGCTCGGGGTCGCGGTGGTTGAGGAGGAGGACCAGCGCCTCGAAGGCCCGCCGGTCGCCCCGGCAGCCGAGCCGGAACGCCGCGATCTCGCGCGCCCACAGCGGGCGCGCGGGCTCGATGAGAACGCGGGCCAGCTCCTCGTCGTCGTCCGTGGCCAGGAGCCACCGGTAGACCGCCGGTTCCTCGGCCTCGTCCCGCAGCCTGTCCGTCAGCGAGCGCAACTCCTCGTCCATGACAGTCAGCTTATCGGCGCACACGCACCGTGTCGGTCCCAACTGTGTGCCAGCGCACATCCGTCCAGGGCTGGCGCGCTCATTACTTGCCGGTTAACCTCATGTGAGCGGGACACACACCCGCCGACTCGGGTGGCCTGGTGACGCAGCCACCCGGAGTGCTTGTCGGTTCGGCAGCTTTGAGAGACGCGACTCGGGACAGAGTCCGTCACCTTTTCCCCGGTCCTGTGCGTGCCCGGCACGCCCCGGGCCCTGAGCACCACGACACAACTCCCGCACGCCGAGCGCCGGTTCTCTTCGACCGCACGCGCCGCCCGTGCTCCTCTCAGTCGTCACTCACCCTGGAGTCCCGTGATGGACACCCCGCTCAGCACCATTGCCGTCGTCGGCCTCGGCACCATGGGAACCGGCATCGCCGAGGTCCTGGCCCGTGCGGGCCGCGAGGTCATCGGCATCGACATCAGCGAAGCCGTCGCCCGTCAGGCCGTCGCTGCCCTGGAGGCCTCCACCGCACGCGCCGTGCAGCGCGAGCGGATCACGGAGCAGGAGCGGCGCGACATCCTCGCCCGCTTCCGCACGTTCTCCGATCTCCAGGCCGCCGCGGACGCGGAGCTGGTCATCGAGGTCGTGCCCGAGTCCTACGAGATCAAGCAGCAGGTCTTCCGGGAGCTCGACGCCGTCGTCTCCCCCACCGCCATCCTCGCGACCGGCACGAACGCCCTGTCGGTGACCCGGCTGGCCGCCGAGTCGCAGCACCCCGAGCGCGTCCTCGGCCTGCACTTCTTCAACCCGGCGCCCGCGATGAAGCTCGTCGAGGTGGTCTCCTCCGTGCTGACCGCGCCGACTGCCGTGGAGACCGTCACCCGGCTGGCACGCGAGCTGGGCAAGGAGCCGGTCGCGGTCGGCGACCGCCCCGGATTCGTCGCGGACGGGCTGCTGTTCGGCTACCTGAACCAGGCCGCCTCGATGTACGAGGCGAACTACGCCTCCCGTGAGGACATCGACGCTGCGATGAAGCTGGGCTGCGGGCTGCCGATGGGCCCCCTCGCCCTGCTCGACCTGATCGGCATCGACACGGCCCGCACGGTCCTGGAGGCCATGTACTCGGCGTCCCACGACCGGCTGCACGCACCTGCTCCGGTGCTCGGGCAGCTCAGCGAGGCGGGCCTGACCGGCCGCAAGGCGGGCCGCGGCTTCTACACGTACGACGCCCCCGGCGGCCAGACCGTGGTGCCGGACGCCCGGACCCCCCTGGCCGACGCGGGTTCGGTGGCCGGGCGCGAGGTGTCCTCGGTGGGTGTCGCCGGCTCCGGGACGATGGCCTCCGGCATCGCCGAGGTCTTCGCGAAGGCCGGGTACACCGTGGTGCTCGCCGCGCGCAGCCAGGAGAAGGCGGACACGGCCAAGGCCCGGATCGCCAAGTCCCTGGACCGTTCGGTCTCCAAGGGGCGCCTGACGGCCGAGGCGCGCGAGGAGACGCTCGCCCGGGTCACACCGGCCGGGTCCCTGGACGCGTTCGCCGAGGTCGACCTCGCCGTCGAGGCGGTCGCCGAGGACCTGGACATCAAGCAGCAGCTGTTCGCGACGCTCGACAAGGTCTGCAGGCCGGGTGCGGTGCTGGCCACCACGACCTCCTCGCTGCCGGTCGTGGCGATCGCGAAGGTCACCTCGCGTCCCCAGGACGTCATCGGGATGCACTTCTTCAACCCGGCGCCCGCGATGAAGCTCGTCGAGGTGGTCCGCACCGTGCTGACCGCCGATGACGTGCACGCCACGGTGCGCGAGGTCTGTGTGAAGGTGCGCAAGCACCCCGTCGACTGCGGGGACCGTGCGGGCTTCATCGTGAACGCGCTGCTTTTCCCGTACCTCAACAACGCGATCAAGATGGTCGAGGAGCACTACGCGACGCTCGACGACATCGACGCGGCGATGAAGCTGGGCGGCGGCTACCCGATGGGTCCGTTCGAGCTCCTGGACGTCGTCGGTCTCGATGTCTCGCTCGCCATCGAGAAGGTTCTGCACAGCGAGTTCCGCGATCCGGGCCTGGCCCCGGCACCGCTGCTCGAGCATCTGGTGGCCGCGGGCTGCCTCGGCCGCAAGACGGGGCGCGGCTTCCGCGAATATGCCCGCCGCTGAGGCGGGAGCCGGGTGGGGCGGGCTGCTCGGGCCCTCGGGCGACCCGCCCCCACAGGCGCACTCTCCTGCACGGATGAGTTACGTTCACACCATGTCGCAGCCTGCCAGGTCCACCCGTTCCGCCGCCGCGCCCGACGCCACGGAGAGTGCCGCAGGCACCCGCGCCGCTGCCCAACGGCTCAAAATGCGCCGCGAACTGGCCGCCGCGGCAATGGAGCTCTTCGCCACGAAGGGGTACGAGGCGACGACGGTCGACGAGATCGCGGGCGCTGCCGGGGTCGCCCGGCGCACGTTCTTCCGCCACTTCCGCTCCAAGGAAGAGGCCATCTTCCCGGACCACGACGACACCCTCGTCAGGGCCGAGGCCGTCCTCAATGCCGCTCCCGCGCACGAGCATCCGCTGGACACCGTGTGCCGCGGCATCAAGGAAGTCATGCGGATGTACGCGGCGAAGCCGGCGGTCTCGGTGGCGCGCTACAAGCTGACCCGTGAGGTCCCCACGCTCCGGGAGGCCGAGATCGCCTCGGTGGCCCGCTACGAGCGGCTGTTCACCCGCTATCTGCTGGGCCATTTCGACGAGCGTGACCATCATGTGGGCAATGACGACCCGTTGCTGGCCGAGGTGGCCGCGTCCGCCGTGGTGACCGCGCACAACCATGTGCTGCGGCGCTGGCTGCGGGCGGGCGGCCAGGGCGATGTGGAGGCCCAGCTCGACCACGCCTTCGCGATCGTGCGGGACACGTTCGGGACGGGGATCGGCGCCGGACGGACCGCGGGGAGCGAGCCCGCGAAGGCCCCGGTCGCCTCCGTTGCGACGGAGGGCGAGGTGCTGGTCGCGGTGGCGCGGACCGATGCACCGCTCGACGAGGTCATGCGCACGATCCAGCAGGCCCTCAAGGACCGCTGAGCGGGCGTTCAGTTCCCGGCGGGCTGTACGGCCTCCCCGGCGTGCCAGGGCAGGGGAGCGCCGTACTCGCTCCACGCGAGGAGTCCTTCCAGGTCGACGCACACGATGCCGCACTGCTCCGCGTACTCGAGAGCCGGTTCGGTGAAGGTGCCGGTGGTGACGACGACGGCCGTCCCGGCCTCGTGCACGGCGTAGCACGTACCGCCGAAACGCTGGAGATCCTGCGAGCCGACCTTGTTCTCGGACGTGTACCTCTTGCACTGGACGACCAGGCGGCGGCCGTCGGGCGTGGTACCCACGACATCGGCCCCCAGATCTCCGGCACCGCCGACGACTTCGGCGTCCGTGCAGCCGTCCCGGCGGCAGAGGGCGGCGACAGCCTCCTCGAAGTCGTACGGGTCCATGCCCTCCCAGTCGACCGGCTCGGGGTGCCGTACAGGCTCGGGGCCGGCCGCGGGCGGATCCTCCAGCGCGGTGTCCACCACCTCGCGCGCGGCGTCCAGAGCCGCCGACGCCGCCCTGGCGGCCGCCCTGCGGTTGCGGCGGTGATGCAGGAGCGCCACCGCCCCGGAGACCACCGCGACCACCGCGAAGCCGGCTGCCACCGGATGCCGTTCGGCACTCTCCAGAGCCGTGCGGAGGGTCAGCCCGGCACCGCAGACCAGTACGGCGACGAGAACGAAGCCGAACGCCGTCCGGCGGACGCTGAATTCGGACCGGCGGTCTCTTCGGACGTGTCCGCCCACCTGTATCGGCATCGGATGCCCCACCCCTGTTCGTCGTGACCGGATCAAGATCACTTCCATCTGCCCCCGCCCGCCCCGTTGACGCACCTGCCTGGGGAAACCCGATGGCCCGGTGGCGCACCGCGTGGTCGGATGCGCGGATGGAACCCCAGAGCGCACTGGCCCTCTTCGACCACGAGATGCGTGAGCACGCGCGCCCCGACGGCCCCGGTGTACGGGTCGAACGCACGGGAGACCTCGTCCGGCAGACCGGCGGCGCCGACGACTGGAACGGTGTCGTCTGGACCGCTCCGGACCTCGATCCCGAACAGGCGGACGCGGCGATCGCGGCGCAGGTGGAGCACTACACCTCGCTCGGGCACGACGCGTTCGAATGGAAGCTGTACGCACACGACAGCCCCGCCGATCTGGGCGGGCGGCTGGCCGCGGCCGGTTTCGAGGCCGAGCCGACGGAGACACTGCTGGTCGCCGAGGTGGCCGAACTGTCGACGTCCGTGGAGCTCCCCGCAGGTGTCGAGCTGCGGACCGTGACCGACGCGGCCGGGGTGGAACTGATGGTCCGGGCCCACGAACTGGCCTTCGGCACCGACGGCTCACGACTGCGTCACCAGAGCCTGGCCAGGCTCTCCGGGGCCCCTGACACCTTCGTGGCCGTCCTGGCCGTGGCGGGCGGCGAGCCGGTGAGCTCGGCCCGTATGGAGCTGTATCCGGGCACCGGCTTCGCCGGCCTCTGGGGCGGCGGGACGGCGGCGCCCTGGCGGGGCAGGGGCATCTACCGGGCGCTGATCGCCCACCGGGCCCGTATCGCCGCCGAGCGCGGCTACCGGTATCTGCAGGTCGACGCGACCGACGAGTCGGCCCCGATCCTGCGCCGGCTCGGCTTCACGGCCCTGAGCACGACGACCCCGTACGTCTACCGCACCACGCCGTAACCGCTCCACCTCCGGGAGCAATCCGACATAGCGCCCATCATATTGCTCATGCGTGCCATGCAGATGACAAGTGAGAGAAATTGTTGGCACTCGGTGCCTTGCCACCTGTCACGGAGTGCCATACGTTGAAGGTGTCCGGGCGGCCGGCGTGCAGAGACCTCTCGTACGTCGGCTGTCCCCGCAATCCACCGTGTCTGCGCGCCCGGACGCCTGCGTCACAGGCAACCCTTCTGCTCCACCGAGCAGGCCGAAGCACCACCCCGCCGAACCGACGGCACACCTCCAAACCGCACCGCCCCCCCCTGTCCACAGGGGTCCCTCCAGCGTTCCCTCGGCGTTGGAGACCCGATCTGCCGGAGGCATCACCGTGAAGGAAATCCTGGACGCGATCCAATCGCAGGACAGCACCGCCGCGGACTTCGCGGCCCTGTCCATCCCCGAGTCGTACCGCGCGGTGACCGTGCACAAGGACGAGGCGGAGATGTTCGCCGGGGTCGCCAGCCGCGACAAGGACCCGCGCAAGTCCCTCCACGTCGAGGACGTGCCGGTGCCCGAGCTCGGCCCGGGCGAGGCCCTCGTCGCGGTCATGGCCAGCTCCGTGAACTACAACTCCGTCTGGACCTCGATCTTCGAGCCGGTCTCGACCTTCGGCTTCCTGGAGAGGTACGGCAAGCTCAGCGACCTCAGCAAGCGCCATGACCTCCCGTACCACGTCATCGGCTCCGACCTCGCGGGCGTCGTGCTGCGCACCGGTCCCGGCGTCAACGCCTGGAAGCCCGGTGACGAGGTCGTCGCGCACTGCCTGTCCGTCGAACTGGAGTCCTCCGACGGCCACAACGACACGATGCTCGACCCCGAGCAGCGCATCTGGGGCTTCGAGACGAACTTCGGCGGACTCGCCGAGATCGCGCTCGTGAAGTCCAACCAGCTGATGCCCAAGCCGGACCACCTCAGCTGGGAGGAGGCGGCGGCCCCCGGGCTCGTCAACTCGACGGCATACCGCCAGCTCGTCTCGCGCAACGGCGCGGGCATGAAGCAGGGCGACAACGTGCTGATCTGGGGCGCGAGCGGCGGACTCGGCTCGTACGCCACGCAGTTCGCGCTGGCCGGCGGCGCCAACCCGATCTGTGTCGTCTCCAGCGACCAGAAGGCGGAGATCTGCCGGAAGATGGGCGCGACCGCGATCATCGACCGCAACGCCGAGGGCTACAAGTTCTGGAAGGACGAGCACAACCAGGACCCGCGCGAGTGGAAGCGATTCGGCAAGCGCATCCGTGAGCTGACCGGCGGCGAGGACGTGGACATCGTCTTCGAGCACCCGGGCCGCGAGACCTTCGGCGCGAGCGTGTACGTGACCCGCAAGGGCGGCACGATCGTCACCTGTGCCTCGACCTCGGGCTACAACCACGAGTACGACAACCGCTACCTGTGGATGTCCCTCAAGAGGATCGTGGGCTCGCACTTCGCCAACTACCGCGAGGCCTGGGAGGCCAACCGGCTGGTGGCCAAGGGCAAGATCCACCCGACGCTCTCCAAGGTCTACTCCCTCGAGGACACCGGCCAGGCCGCGTACGACGTGCACCGCAACCTCCACCAGGGGAAGGTCGGCGTCCTCGCGCTGGCGCCCCGCGAGGGCCTGGGCGTGCGCAACGAGGAGCTCCGCGAACAGCACATCGACGCCATCAACCGCTTCCGCAACGTCTGAGGTTCATCGATGACCGAACGTCAGAAGGACCGCCCGTGGCTCATGCGGACGTACGCCGGTCACTCGACCGCCGAAGCGTCCAACGAGCTCTACCGGCGCAACCTCGCCAAGGGCCAGACGGGTCTGTCGGTCGCCTTCGATCTGCCGACGCAGACCGGATACGACCCCGACCACATCCTCGCCCGCGGCGAGGTGGGCCGGGTGGGCGTGCCCGTCTCGCACCTCGGTGACATGCGGCGTCTGTTCCAGGACATCCCCCTGGAGCAGATGAACACCTCGATGACGATCAACGCCACCGCGATGTGGCTGCTGGCGCTCTACCAGGTGGTCGCGGAGGAGCAGGGCGCCGACCCCGACAAGCTCCAGGGAACGACGCAGAACGACATCGTCAAGGAGTACCTCTCGCGCGGGACGCACGTCTTCCCGCCGGTCCCCTCGCTGCGGCTGACCACCGACATGATCACGTACACGGTCAACCGCATCCCGAAGTGGAACCCGATCAACATCTGCAGCTACCACCTGCAGGAGGCGGGAGCCACTCCGGTCCAGGAGATCGCGTACGCCATGTCGACGGCCATCGCGGTCCTCGACGCGGTGCGCGACTCCGGACAGGTGCCCGAGGAGAAGTTCGGCGAAGTCGTCGCCCGTATCTCCTTCTTCGTGAACGCGGGCGTCCGCTTCATCGAGGAGATGTGCAAGATGCGCGCCTTCGGCCGCATCTGGGACCGGGTCACCCGCGAGCGGTACGGCATCGTGAACGCCAAGCAGCGGCGCTTCCGCTACGGCGTGCAGGTCAACTCCCTCGGGCTGACCGAGGCGCAGCCGGAGAACAACGTGCAGCGCATCGTCCTGGAGATGCTGGCTGTCACGCTCTCCAAGGACGCCCGCGCCCGCGCCGTGCAGCTGCCCGCCTGGAACGAGGCACTGGGGCTGCCGCGCCCCTGGGACCAGCAGTGGTCGCTGCGCATCCAGCAGGTCCTCGCCCATGAGAGCGATCTGCTGGAGTACGAGGACATCTTCGCCGGGTCGCACGTCATCGAGGCCAAGGTGGACGAGCTGGTCACCGAGTCGCTCGCCGAGATCGACAGGATCCAGCAGATGGGCGGCGCGATGGCCGCCGTCGAGTCCGGCTACCTCAAGTCGGAGCTCGTCTCCTCGCACGCCGCGCGGCGGGCACGGATCGAGGGCGGCGACGAGAAGATCGTCGGCGTCAACATCTACGAGACGACGGAACCGAACCCGCTGACCGCCGATCTGGACGCGGCGATCATGACGGTGGACCCCGCCAACGAGGCCCGGGTCGTCGCGGCCCTGCACGAGTGGCGCGACAACCGTGACGAGGCCCGTGCCTCCGAGGCGCTCGCCGCGCTCAAGAAGGCCGCGGCCGGCACCGAGAACATGATGGAAGCGACCGTGGAGTGCGCCCGCGCGGGCGTCACCACCGGCGAGTGGTCCTGGGCGCTGCGGGACGTCTTCGGCGAGTTCCGGGCGCCGACGGGTGTCTCGTCCGCGCCGGTCGCCGTCACCGCCGAGGCCGGCACCCCGCTCGCCCTGGTCCGTGAGAAGGTCGCGCGCACCGCCGACGACCTGGGCGTGGGCCGGCTGCGCCTGCTGGTGGGCAAGCCGGGCCTGGACGGACACTCCAACGGCGCCGAGCAGATCGCCGTACGGGCCCGTGACGCGGGCTTCGAGGTGGTCTACCAGGGCATCCGGCTCACGCCGGAGCAGATCGTCTCGGCCGCCGTCGCGGAGGACGTGCACTGCGTCGGCCTGTCGATCCTGTCGGGCTCGCACGCCGAACTGGTGCCGGACGTACTGACCCGGCTGCGCGAGGCGGGCGCGACCGACATCCCGGTGATCGCGGGCGGCATCATTCCGCCCGCCGACGCCGCCGCACTGATCGGGGCCGGCGTCGCCGCCGTCTTCACCCCGAAGGACTTCGGTATCACGGAGATCATCGGCCGTATCGTCGACGAGATCCGGAAAGCCAACAAGCTCGACCCTCTGGAGGTCCCCGCATGACCACGCCCAGCCCGTCGCCCGCCACCACCCCGATTTCGGGCGGCTCCGCCGCGCACCCCTTGAACCGCCTGCGTCCGCGCCGCTCCTGCCTGGCCGTGCCGGGTTCGAACCCGCGGTTCCTGGAGAAGGCCCAGGGCCTTCCCGCCGACCAGGTCTTCCTGGACCTGGAGGACGCCTGCGCGCCGCTCGCCAAGGAAGGCGCCCGTCACCACATCGTCGACGCGCTCAACAACGGCGACTGGACGGGCAAGACCCGGGTCGTGCGCGTCAACGACTGGACGACGCACTGGACGTACCGCGACGTCATCACGGTCGTCGAGGGCGCGGGCCCGAACCTCGACTGCATCATGCTGCCGAAGGTCCAGGACGCCCAGCAGGTCGTCGCGCTGGACCTGCTGCTGACCCAGATCGAGAAGACGATGGGCTTCGAGGTCGGGAAGATCGGCATCGAGGCGCAGATCGAGAACGCCAAGGGCCTGGTGAACATCGACGACATCGCCGCCGCCTCGCCCCGCCTGGAGACACTGATCTTCGGCCCGGCCGACTTCATGGCCTCGATCAACATGAAGACCCTGGTCGTCGGCCAGCAGCCGCCCGGCTACCCGGCGGACGCGTACCACTACATCCTGATGCGCATCCTGATGGCGGCCCGTACGCACGACCTCCAGGCGATCGACGGCCCGTTCCTGCAGATCCGCGACGTGGACGCGTACCGCGAGGTCGCGGGCCGTGCCGCGGCGCTGGGCTTCGACGGCAAGTGGGTACTGCACCCCGGCCAGGTCGACGCGGCCAACGAGGTGTTCTCGCCCTCGCAGGAGGACTACGACCACGCCGAGCTCATCCTCGACGCGTACGACTGGTGCACCTCGGAGGAGGGCGGCAAGAAGGGCTCGGCGATGCTCGGCGACGAGATGATCGACGAGGCCAGCCGCAAGATGGCGCTGGTGATCGCCGGCAAGGGACGCGCGGCCGGCATGCAGCGCACCTCCAAGTTCGAAGCCCCGGAGGCCTGATCATGCAGTTCGGACGCACATACGAGGAGTTCGAGGTCGGTGCTGTCTACAAGCACTGGCCCGGAAAGACGGTCACGGAATACGACGACCACCTCTTCTGTCTGCTGACCATGAATCACCACCCGCTGCACATGGACAGCAACTACGCCGAGAAGACGACGGATTTCGGAAAGAACGTCGTCGTCGGCAATTACATCTACTCGCTGCTGCTCGGCATGTCGGTGCCGGACGTGTCCGGCAAGGCGATCGCCAATCTGGAGGTCGAGTCGCTGAAGCACGTCGCGCCGACCTTCCACGGCGACACGATCTACGGCGAGACGACCGTGCTCGACAAGACGCCGTCGAGGTCCAAGAGCGACCGCGGCATCGTCTACGTCGAGACAAAGGGCTACAAGCAGGACGGCACGCTGGTCTGCGTGTTCCGCCGCAAGGTGATGGTCCCCACCGAGACGTACATCAAGGAGCGGGGCGGCGAGCAGCCCGGCCGCCCGGAGCTGGTCCAGCCGCCGCAGAAGAACGTGGAGAAGTAGCCATGAGCCGACTCGCGCAGACCGCCGGTCTGACCGATATCCAGCAGGAAATCCTCTCCACGGTCCGGGATTTCGTCGACAAGGAGATCATTCCTGTCGCGACCCAGCTGGAGCACCGCGACGAGTACCCGACGGAAATCGTCGAAGGACTCAAGGAACTCGGCCTGTTCGGGCTGATGATTCCCGAGGAGTACGGCGGTCTGGGCGAGTCACTGCTCACCTACGCGCTGTGCGTCGAGGAGATCGCCCGCGGCTGGATGAGCGTGTCGGGCATCATCAACACGCACTTCATCGTGGCGTACATGCTCAAGCAGCACGGCACGCAGGAGCAGAAGGACACCTTCCTGCCGCGGATGGCACTGGGCGAGGTGCGGGGCGCCTTCTCGATGTCCGAGCCGGCACTGGGCTCCGATGTCTCCGCGATCACGTCCAAGGGCGTCAGGGACGGCGACGAGTACGTTCTGAACGGCCAGAAGATGTGGCTGACGAACGGCGGAACGTCCACTTTGGTGGCCGTGCTGTGCAAGAGTGACGAAGGACACCCCGAGGGCACCGCCCCCCACAAGTCGATGACGACCTTCCTCGTGGAGAAGGAGGCGGGCTTCGGTGAGGTCCGCCCCGGTCTCACCATCCCGGGGAAGATCGACAAGATGGGCTACAAGGGCGTCGACACGACCGAGCTCATCATGGACGGACTGCGCATTCCGGCCAATCGCGTACTGGGCGGCACCACCGGCCGAGGTTTTTACCAAATGATGGACGGCGTCGAAGTCGGCCGCGTGAATGTCGCCGCACGTGGCTGCGGCGTCGCACAGCGTGCATTCGAACTGGGCGTTTCGTACGCCCAGCAGCGCCATACCTTCGGAAAGCCGATCGCCCAGCACCAGGCGATCCAGTTCAAACTGGCTGAAATGGCCACCAAGGTCGAAGCAGCTCATGCGATGATGGTGAATGCAGCGCGCAAAAAGGACTCCGGGGAGCGAAACGACCTGGAGGCAGGGATGGCGAAGTACCTCGCCTCCGAGTACTGCAAGGAAGTCGTCGAGGACGCCTTCCGTATCCACGGCGGCTACGGCTTCTCCAAGGAGTACGAGATCGAGCGCCTCTACCGTGAGGCACCGATGCTGCTGATCGGTGAAGGTACCGCCGAGATCCAGAAAATGATCATCGGTCGCCGGCTCCTCGAGGAGTACCGGTTCCAGGGCTGATTGTCCCCTTCAGGGTGATTTGGTGGCGAAGAACATCACACCGAGTCACCCTCGTCCGGAGCCTTTCAGCTGTCCGACTCGGCTGCTGGCTTGCCCAGTTGCCGCTCGCACCCGATAGCATCGCCGGAAAGCCGCCGTCCCCCCGTTGCCAGCGCGGCATCATCCGCTACGAAGGTCATCCATGCCCGACAGCCAAAACTCTGCACCACGCGGCGGGGTCCGCCTTGCGCGCGGAGCATCGCCGTGGCTCCTCCCGACCGTCGCCACCGCGGCACTCAGCCTCACCCGGGCCCGCAGGTCCGGGCGCTGGGCCGCTGTGGCCGTGCCCACCACCGCGCTCGCGGCGGGCATGCTGTGGTTCTTCCGTGACCCCGAGCGCGAGATCACCCAGGGCCGCGTCATCTCGCCGGCCGACGGTGTGGTGCAGAGCATCATGCCGTGGAAGGACGGGCGCACCCGCGTCGCGATCTTCATGAGCCCGCTGAACGTCCACGTCAACCGGGCCCCCCTGGCCGGCACCGTGACGTCGGTCGAGCACATCCCGGGTGGGTTCGTCCCGGCGTTCAACAAGGAGAGCGAGAACAACGAGCGCGTTGTCTGGCACTTCGACACCGAGCTCGGCGACATCGAGATGGTGCAGATCGCGGGAGCGGTCGCCCGTCGCATCGTCCCCTACATCCCGCAGGGTACGAAGGTGGAGCAGGGCGAACGCATCGGTCTGATCCGGTTCGGCTCGCGCGTCGACATCTACCTTCCGGAAGGTATCGATGTCGCGGTCGAGGTCGGACAGGCCACCACCGCGGGGGTGACTCGAATTGACCGTGATTGATCCTGATACACAGGCCGGCTGGGTACCGGAGGCCGAGGAGGATGCCGACGCCGAGGACATGCCGCTCTCGATGCGGCTGTCGATAGCGGACACCCTCACCCTCGGTAACGCCACGTGCGGATTCATGGCGGTGTACTTCACCACCACGGGAATCCTCATCCCGCACCTCACCGGCAGCGACGAGACGGGCATGGCCCGCCACTCCGCCGCCACCGCGGTGATCCTCATGCTCATGGCCGCGGTGTTCGACCTCTTCGACGGGCTCGTGGCACGCAAGCTGCGTTCCTCGCCGATGGGCGCGGAACTGGACAACCTCTCCGACCTGATCAGCTTCGGGCTCGCCCCGGCCTACTTCGTGCTCGTGTACGGGATGGTCGCGGACGACGCGCACCAGCGGGTGTCGGCGCTCGCGGCGATCGTGGTGCTGCTCGCGGTGGTGCTCCGGCTTGCGAGATTCTCCTGCGTGACGCTGAAGGACGGCATGTTCCAGGGCATGCCGAGCCCCTTCGGTGCACTCACGGTCGTCTCGATCGTGCTCCTGGAGCTGCCCTTCGTGCCGACGCTGCTCGCGATCGTCGGAGTGGCGTGGCTGATGGTCAGCCGGGTCGAGTACCCCAAACCGCGGGGTGTCCTCGCGGTGGCGATGCTCGGCTGGATCGTGGCCGCGATGGGCCTGCTCGCCGCATGGGCGTTCGACGCCCCCGGCGGCCAGCTGCTCCTGCAGACCGGCTGCGCGCTGCAGGTCGTGCTGGGTGCGGTGATCCCGCTCTTCGCCACGGCGCGGCGGGTGAACACCTTCCGCGACAACCGGCGCGAGGCACGGGCGGCTCAGCTCCCGTAGCGCACGGCACAGACAGTCACGAGGGCCCGGATGCTCCCCGGCATCCGGGCCTTCGTGCGTCCGGGTACACCACGATGTCCTCAAGGCCCAGTGGGCGTATTGTCCATATATGCCGTATTCGGTAGTGGGTGCCCCGCCGCTCGTCACGGTGAGGGGTTGAAGCGTGCAGGACCAAGCCGCCTCCGTCGCCGCCACGGGTTCCTGGACCGAGCTTCTGGACGGCCCCGTGGCCCGTGTCGTCGAGGAGGCCGGCGCGTCCGTGGCCATGCTGTACCTGCTGCCGAGGAACGAGACCACGCTGCGCCTGACGGTGCTGGCCGGAGCGCCGGGCCAGCTGGCCATTCCCTGGAACCGGGTCACGCTGTCCGCACCGATGCCGGTGTCCGACGCCATGCGCCACCGGTGTCTGATCTGGCTCGGCAGCCAGGAGGAGCTGGCGCGCCGCTATCCGCGCCCCGCCCTGGTGCTGCCCTACCGGTTCTCGCTGGCCGCCGCACCGATCCGTACGGGAGACACCGACTGGGGCGGGCTGGTCCTGCTGTGGCCCGGCTCGCACCCCCCTCAGCTGGCGCCCCGGGAACGTGATGCCGTGGTCAGGGGCTGCCGCAACATCGGCATGCTCATGCAGCAGTCCGAGAGCAGCGGCTACCCGGTGCTGCCGGGCGCACAGCCGCGGGTGCTGCCCCCGCCGGAGCCGCCGGTCCCGGAGCCGGCCGAGGGCTCTGCAGCGATGGAGTTCGTCCGGCGGCTGCCCGGGGGCAGCTGCGCGCTGAAGCTGGACGGGACCGTCAGCTTCCTCACCCCCGCGGCCGCGGAGCTGCTCGGGACCCGTCCTGAGGACGTCCTGGGCACCCTGCCGTGGGTGTCGCTCCCCTGGATGGACAATCCCGCCATCGAGGACCACTACCGGGCCGCGGTCATCAGCCGCCAGCAGACGTCCTTCACCGCTCTGCGCCCACCTGACCGGTGGCTCTCCTTCCACCTCTTCCCGAACGCCACGGGCATCAGCGTCCGCATCCTTCCCGCCGTCAAACCCGATTCGGCGGACTCCCCGCTGCCGCAGGCCGCGCCGACGCCCGAGACGCCCAGCCGGGCCACCGCCCTCTATCACCTGATGCACCTCGCCGCGACCCTCACCGAGGCTGTCGGTACGCGCGATGTGATCGAGCTGGCCGGCGACCAGCTCATGCCCGCCTTCCGGATCCACTCCCTCGTCGTGCTGACCTCGGACCAGGGACGGCTGCGGATCGAGGGTGGCCGCGGCAGTCGTGCCGCGCTCGTGGACGGCTTCGACGGTGTGCCGCTGTCCGCCGACAACCCCGCCGCGCACGTGCTGACCACGGGCGTCCCCGCCTTCTTCACCACCACGGGGGAGCTGAAGCGCGCCTACCCGGCACTCGTCCTGCGCGAGACGGTCGCAGCCTGCGCCTTTCTCCCCCTGGTCGTCTCCGGGCAGCCCATCGGCTCACTGGTGCTCTCCTACGACCGGCCCCACGAATTCCCGCCCGAGGAACGCGCCCTGCTCACGTCCATCGCCGGCCTGCTCGCCCAGGCGCTCGACCGCGCACGCCTCTACGACACCAAGGACAGGCTCGCGCACAGCCTGCAGGCACACCTCCTCCCCCACACCCTGCCCCGCATCCCCGGACTGGACGTCGCAGCCCGCTACCTCCCGGCAGCCCGCGGCACGGGCATCGGCGGCGACTTCTACGACCTGATCCGGCTGGACGACACGACGGCCGCGGCAGCCATCGGTGACGTGCAGGGCCACAACGTGAACGCCGCCGCTCTCATGGGACAGGTCCGTACAGCCGTGCACGCCTCCGCCGGAGCGCCGCCCGACGAAGTGCTCGCACGCACCAACCGGCTGCTCACCGATCTCGATCCCGGCCTGTTCACGAGCTGTCTGTACGTCCATCTCGACCTCGCCGGGCACCGTGCGGTCCTGGCCACCGCCGGCCACCCCTCGCCGCTCCTGAGGCAGCCGGACGGACAGACCGAGATGCTCAACCTGCCGCCCGGCCTCCTGCTGGGCATCGATCCGGCGTCCCACTACCCGACGACCGAGATCCCGCTGCCGCCGGGTGCGACGCTCGCCCTGTTCACGGACGGACTCGTGGAAGCTCCGGGGGTGGACTTCGACGACGCGACGGCCGAGCTCGCCGAACACTTCGCCCTGGCCCTCGACCAGGACATGGACGACGTCGCCGACACGCTCGTGCGGTACGCCGAGCGGTACACACCCGGCACCGACGACATCGCCCTGCTCCTCATCAACGCCCTGGGGACGGACGCTCCACCGCGGCCATAGCGTCGGCCTGCCCGTATCCGGAGGGCATGGTGTCTGTCCTTCGTGGTGGGGGGTGGGCCGTGGGTGTCCCGGGGTGCCGAGGCGGTGGGGTTTCATCGACACCCCAGGACGGTCAACGGGTGGTGCGGTGAGCCCTGTTCGGTTTCAGCCGCCGTACAGGTCGCCCAGGCTGATGCCGGTGGTGGCGGTCGCGCCGCCGAGCCTGACCTGGTGGTCGAGGCTGACGAACTTGCCGCCCGACTGCCAGAGCGCCGGCTTGAGCAGGGCGTACTTGGCTTCGTCCCACGTCGTCCAGTCGTGGTTCAGCAGCCCGCCCGTGTCACCGGAGTTGGGGTTGAGGCACCAGAAGGTCTGGTGGATCCCGTTCTCGACGATGAGGTCGCGCAGTGCCGTCATCCACTTCTGGTTCGGGCCGTTGTCGAGGAAGCCGCCCCATTCGCCGATGAGCAGGGGTGCGGTGCCGGTCTTGTGCACGAAGAGCCAGTTCGGGTCCCAGACGTCGCGCTCCAGGGTCGTGCGGCTCCATTCGCCCTGGAACCAGGGCTGTTGGTAGACCAGCGGCCCGTAGTCGTGCGGCGAGTAGACGAGCTGGTCCTGCTGGGCACCCAGGTCGACCGGGTGGTCCTGGACGCCCCGCAGGTTCCCGCCCCACCACATGTTGTGGTAGTCGGTCGCGGAGGTGGAGGACCAGTTGGCGCCGTCCTTGGGATAGATCTCGATGCCCTCGCACAGGACGAGGACGTCGGGGTTGATCGCGAGGATGCGCCTGCCCGCGGTCTCGCAGGTGTACTTGAAGTTGTCCTGGTCGGTGGAGCTGTCCCACTTCGCCCGCGGGCTGTCGGACTGCTTGCCGTGCGGCTCGTTCTTGATGTCCATCGCCACGAGGGTGTCGTTGGTGCGGTAGCGGGCGGTCACCCACTCCCAGGCGGAGTAGAACTGCTCGGTGGTGATCGCCCCCTTCCACCACACGGGGTGCACATGGCCGGAGTTGTCGGCCTCCGCGCTGTGCACGTCGAGCATCACCTTGATGCCGTACTTCTCCGACAGGGCGAGGAAGGCGTCGAACACCTGGAGGGTCGTTCTGTCCTTGAGCTCCGGGTTCGCCCAGGTGTTGACCGCGCTGGAGACAGCGGCCCGGCCGTCCTTCCACTCCAGCAGGAGCCGGGTGGAGATCGGCACGCGGACGATGTTGATGCCCCGCTCCGCCATCTGCCGGGTGACCGTCTCCAGATTCGCGGACCACAGTCCGTGGAAGACGCGTTCGGTGGCGTTGAAGCCGAACCAGTTGGCGCCGGTCAGCCAGACCCGGTTGCCCTGCTCGTCGACGATCCGGTTGCCCTCGGTGTGCAGCCAGTCCTTGCCGGTGCCGGCAGCGGCCGTCGCGTGCGGGGCGGGGACCGCCGCGGTTGCCGGGGGTGAGCCCGTCGCCGCCTGCGCGGCGACCGGGCCCGACAGCGTCATCAGAACGGCGGTCGCTGTGACGGCTGCGGCGACCGCCGCGCCCAGGCGCTTTCTCATCGATAGCTTCATCCGTCGTTGCCTTTCATGGGGTAAGGCCGGCAGAGGATCATGGGAGCGCTCCCATTCATCTCCCACATGAAGCCAGTGCGTCGCATGTGGTGTCAATGGGCATGTCAATCTTCACTTCCTGAAGGCGCACGGGCAGCCGCCCGACGGTCGCCGGGAAGCCGAACCGGCCCCGAGTGAGCTCAGTATTCACGCATCTGAGTCATTATTTTGAGTTCTGAACACGAAATCTTGCGCAGCAGCGTGGACTTCCTTGCGGAGATGCTCCTAGCCTGTGGGGCGTCCGCAGAGCCCCCACGAGCCGCAAGGACGACCTACACGTGACCTCACCACCTGGACGACGCCTGCTCAGGCGCTCCCTGTCCGCATCCCTCTCCCTGGCCCTCGCCGCCGTCGGCACCGCTGCCGCCGTCGTGATGGCCGGCGCACCGTCCGCCCAGGCCGCCGGTGTCCCCGCACCGTCGCCCGTCGGGATACCCGGCCGGGGCGCCACCGTTCCTTTCACGGAACAGGAAGCCGAGTACGCCGCCACCAACGGCGCGCTCATCGGCCCCGACCGGCTGTACGGTTCGCTGCCCTCGGAGGCATCGGGCCGGCAGGCCGTCACGCTCGACTCGGCGGGTGAGTACGTGGAGTTCACCCTCACGGCCCCCGCGAACGCGATGTCCTTCCGCTACTCACTGCCGGACAACTCCGCCGGGACGGGCCGGGACGCCTCGATCGACGTACGGGTGAACGGCTCCTCGCTCAAGAGCGTGCCGGTGACCTCGAAGTACGGCTGGTACTACGGCGGTTACCCCTTCAACAACAACCCGGGCGACACCAACCCGCACCACTTCTACGACGAGACCCGCACCATGTTCGGGTCCACGCTGGCCGCCGGTACGAAGGTCCGGCTCCAGGTGACCTCCACCGCGGCCTCCCCCTCCTTCACGATCGACCTGGCGGACTTCGAGCAGGTCGGCGCGCCGATCGGCAAGCCCTCCGGCGCCCTGGACGTGGTGGGTGACTTCGGTGCCGACCCGACAGGCAACACCGATTCCACCGCGAAGTTCCAGGCGGCCGTCGACGCGGGCCGCACCCAGGGCAGGGAGGTGTACATCCCGCAGGGAACCTTCCAGGTCAACGACCACATCGTCGTCGACAAGGTGACGCTGCGGGGTGCCGGTCCCTGGTACAGCGTGCTGACCGGACGCCACCCCACGGACCGGAGCAAGGCTGTCGGTGTCTACGGCAAGTACGCCGCCCAGGGCGGCAGCAGCAACGTCACACTAAAGGACTTCGCCATCATCGGCGACATCCGCGAGCGGGTGGACAACGACCAGGTCAACGCCATCGGCGGGGCCATGTCGAACTCGGTCGTCGACAACGTCTGGATGCAGCACACCAAGTGCGGCGCCTGGATGGACGGCCCGATGGACAACTTCACCATCAGGAACAGCCGGATCCTCGACCAGACCGCGGACGGCGTCAACTTCCACTACGGCGTCACGAACTCCACCGTGACGAACACCTTCGTCCGCAACACCGGTGACGACGGCCTGGCCATGTGGGCGGAGAACATCCCGAACGTGAAGAACAAGTTCACGTTCAACACCGTGATCCTGCCGATCCTCGCCAACAACATCGTGACCTACGGCGGCAAGGACATCACGATCTCCGACAACGTCATGTCGGACACCATCACCAACGGCGGCGGACTGCACATCGCCAACCGCTATCCGGGCGTCAACTCCGGTCAGGGCACCGCGGTGTCGGGCACGCACACGGCCGCCCGCAACACCCTGATCCGCACCGGCAACAACGACTTCAACTGGCGCTTCGGCGTCGGTGCGATCTGGTTCAGCGGTCTCAACGAGCCGATCAGCAACGCCACGATCAACATCACCGACAGCGAGATCCTGGACAGTTCCTACGCCGCGATCCACCTGATCGAGGGCGCGTCCAACGGGCTGCACTTCGACAACATCAAGATCGACGGCGCCGGTACGTACGCCCTGCAGATCCAGTCGCCGGGCACCGCCTCGTTCAACAAGGTCGTCGCCACCCACATCGCCCAGTCCAACCCGATCCACAACTGCGTCGGCAGCGGCTTCCAGATCACCCAGGGCAGCGGCAACTCCGGCTGGTACGCGAACCCGCCCGCCTGCACCGGTGTCTGGCCGGACCCGGTGTGGACGAACGGCGGGGTGCCCGGGAGCGGCGGTCCCACGGACCCGCCCGACCCGACCGACCCCCCGGACCCGACGGACCCGCCCGAGGAGACGGGCAACCTCGCCCAGGGACGTACGGTCACCGAGACCAGTCACGTGGACGTGTACGGCGCGGGCAACGCGGTGGACGGCAACGCCAACAGCTACTGGGAGAGCCGTAACAACGCCTTTCCGCAGTCCGTCACCGTGGACCTCGGTGCCGCCAAGGCCGTCAAGCGGCTGGTGCTGAAACTGCCGCCGGCCGCCGCCTGGGCGACCCGCACGCAGACCGTCGGCGTCACGGGCAGCACCGACAACTCCACGTACAACTCGCTCAAGGCTTCGGCGGGTTACACCTTCAACCCGTCGACCGGCAACACCGCGACCATCACCCTGCCGGGGACGTCGACCCGCTACCTGCGGCTGACCTTCACCGGTAACACGGGCTGGCCGGCGGCCCAGCTCTCCGAACTGGAGGCCTACACCAGCTGATTCGACGACGCGATGACGGGCCCGGCCTTCACGGCCGGGCCCGTCATCGCTTTCGGCGGGGGGTCAGGACTTGGACGCGAAGCCCTCCGCGGCCGTCGACACCTCGGCCGGGCGGACCACCTTGAGACCACCGGGGGTCTTGGCATCCGGCTTCATGATGACGGTCTGGTTGGTCGACGGGGCCGCGGGGTCGGTGAAGTCGTGCGAGATCCCGAAGTCGCTGCCGAAGCCCTTGATGGTGAGCAGGGCCTTGTCGACACCCTCGCGGGTCAGGTCCTTGGACTCACAGGCCTTCTTCAGTGCCTCCCCGAAGACGGCCGCCGCGTTGTATCCGGCGACGACTCCGTTGTCGAGGCCGTCCTTCGGGTACTGGGCCTTGTACGCCTTGGAGAGCTTGGACGGGCCGGCCGCCGCGTCGCCGATCGGCAGGGTGGAGGAACCGATGTAGTAGTCCTTCTGCAGGGCCGGGCCCGCCTGGGTCGCCAGGAGCTGCGGCGCGTAGGCCGAGTTGTTGCCCACGACGGGGACGTTGAAGCCCGTGGCGGCGGCGACGCCGACCAGTGAGGCCGCCTGGCGCGGTCCGGCGCTGATCACGATCGCCTTGACGCCCGCCTGCTTCAGCGCGGAGACCTGGGCGGTCATGTCGTTGTCGGTCGGCTTGATCTTCTGCTCGACGACGGTGAGGCCCGCCTCCTTGGCCGCGTACTTGGAGCCGGCCAGGGCGTTCTCGCCGTAGTCGCCCTCGAAGTAGACGTGACCGATCTTATCGCCCTTGGCGACGCGCTTCTCGTCGAGCAGGAAGTCGACCAGGTTGATCGTCTCGACGTCGTACGTGGCGCCGATGACCCGGACGTACTTGGAGCCGAGGAGGTTCGCCGACCAGGCCTGCGGCAGGACGATGCCCTTGTCCTGGCCGTCGATGCGCTGCTCGACGGCGGCGACGAACGGGGAACCGATGAACTGGGCGAAGCCCAGCACGTTCGGCTCCAGCTCCGTGTAGGCCGCGATGGCCTTCTGCGGGTCGTAGCCGTGGTCGCGGACCGTCAGTTCGATCTGCCGGTCGCAGATGCCGCCCGCGGCGTTGGTCTCCTTCACCCACAGCTGCTGGGCCTGGGTGACGCTCTTGCCGAGCGAGGCGTACACCCCCGTCATGTCGGTGAGGGCGCCGAGGGTGATCTTGGAGTCGGTGACCCCTTCGCCGGTCTTCACGCCGCTCTTGTCCGTACCGGCGGCGTCCCCCTTCCCGGCCTTCTCGCTGCACCCGACGAGGGTGAGGGTGAGCGCCGCAAGGACCGCTCCGTACACACGCATTTTCATTTCTTCTCCCCTGGATTCTTCAGACGCGTAAGGCCGCCGGGCAGGAACAGGACCACCGCGACCACCGCGGCGCCGTACAGATAGCGGGACGCCTCACCCGGTGTGAGTCCGCCCGTACCGGGGGCGGACACCAGGGGCAGGGAGTCGCTGTAGTGGGTGAGCACCTGCGGGAGCAGTGACACGAACGCGGCGCCGACGACGGCCCCCGCGACACTGCCGAGCCCGCCGATGACGATCATGGCGAGGTACTCGAGGGACAGGACCATGCCGAAGTACTCGGGCACGGTCCGCTGGAAGACCAGCGCGAGCAGGACACCCGCGAGGCCCGCGTACATCGAGGAGAGGACGAAGACCCCCGCCCGGTACTTGGCCACCGGCACGCCCATCACGCCTGCGGCGATCCGGTGGTCGCGGATGGCGTTGAGCGCCCGGCCGGGCCTGCCGCGCAGCACCCCGCGGGCGAAGAGCCCGCTCAGGGCGAGGGCGAGCAGTCCCACGTACCAGAGCTTCTCGGAGGACTGGAAGGGCACCGCGGCGACGACCACCTCGGTGTCGTCGAAGGTGAACCCGAACAGCGAGAGCGGGGGCACCGCACGGCCGTTGAACCCGCCGGTGAGGGAGCCCGCGTTGAACAGCACGTGCTGGCCGATGAAGATCAGCGCGAGCGTGGCGATACCGAGGTACGCGCCGCGCAGCCGGCCCGCGATCGGGCTGAACAGTCCGCCCACCGCGCCCGCCAGCAGGACGGCGAGGATCGCGGCGAGCCAGGTGGGCAGGCCCAGGCCGGAGAGTTCGTGGCCGTTCTCGGTGCTGCTCTCGCCGGCCAGGATGCAGTAGCTGTACGCCCCCACGGCGAGGAAGAAGGCGTGGCCCATGGAGAGCTGGCCGGTGCTGCCGGTGAGCAGGTTGAGGCCGATCGCCCCGATCGCGGCAGCCATCGCGAAGAGTCCGGCCTGGAGCCAGAAGCGGTCCAGGTAGAACGGGAACACGAGGAGCAGGACGGAGCCGGCGAGCCACAGGTAGGTGCGGGGGTGCCGCAGCCTTCCGGTGAGCGACTTCCCCGGGCCGGGCGGCACGGGGGCCTGGGGGACGCCGGCTTCGGCGGGCGTCCCGGCGTCCTTGACGGTTTCAGACACGGGCCAGCTCCTTCGTACCGAAGAGTCCCGCGGGCCGGATGAGCAGGACGACCACCATCACGAGATAGGGCGCGAGGTCTCCGATGCCGCGTCCCAGGAAGGACAGATCGCTCTGGTAGCCGGTGGCGAGCGACTCGGTGACTCCGACGATGAGCCCTCCGACCAGCGCACCCGTCGTCGAGTCGAGGCCGCCGAGGATCGCGGCCGGGAACGCCTTGAGCGCGGCGAAGGAGGTGGCCCGCTCGAGGCCCGGGGTGGGGAAGACGGTGAGGAAGAGCGCGGCGACCGCGGCGAGTGCCCCGGCCACCGCCCAGGCCGAGAGGGACACCCGGCCGAGCTTGATGCCCATCAGGGCCGCGGTCTGCGGGTTCTCGGCGGCGGCCCGCATCGACACGCCCCACGAGGTGTAGCGGAACGCGAGCAGGAACACCGTGATGAGCAGCCCCGCGACGACGAAGGCCGCGATACGGGTCTCGGCCAGGGTGACACCGCCGATGGTGACGACGTCGTCCCCCCACGGGTCGCCGAGCGACATGACCTCGGTGCCCATCCGCCGGACGAGTTCCGTGGTGATGAGGATGTCGACGCCGATGGTGACGATGGCCAGGACGCTGTGGTCGCTGCCCCGGTAGCGGCGCATCACGAAGAACTCGATGGCGGAGCCGACGACCGCGGCGCCCGCGATCCCGACGCCGAGCGCCGGCCAGAAGCCGATGTCGTCGTGGAGGACGGCGGTGACGTATCCGCCCGCCAGCAGGAGGGAGGCGTGGGCGAAGTTGACGACCTCGGTGGCCTTGAAGATGACGACGAAGCCGAGCGCGATCAGTGCGTAGACCGATCCGATGGAGAGTCCGCCGAGGAGGAGTTCGATGAAGGTGGTCATTCCTGTGTCCCCAAGTAGGCCTGGACGACGGCCGGATCGTTCTGGACCTCGGCGGGGGTGCCGCCCGCGATCCTGCGTCCGAAGTCGAGTACGGTCACGGCGTCCGCGAGCCGCATCACCACGCCCATGTCGTGTTCGACGAGCACGATGGAGATGCCGAGGCTGTCGCGTACGTCCGCGACGACGGCCGCGACGCGACGGCGTTCGTCGGCCGTCATGCCGGCGATGGGCTCGTCGAGCAGCAGCACCTGCGGCTCCATGCAGAGCGCACGGCCGAGCTCCACGAGCTTCTGCTTCCCGTACGGGAGCGCACCGGCGGGCCGCTCCAGCTCCTTGTCCAGGCCGATGAACTCGGCGATCTCGCGGACCCGTTCGCGGTGTCGCCGCGCTTCGCGGGCCGCCGAGGGCAGCCGCAGTCCGCTGGCGAGGAAGCCGGCGCGGGTGAGGCGGTGCCGGCCGAGCAGCAGGCTGTCGGCGACGGTGGCGTGCGGGGGCAGCGCCAGGTTCTGGAAGGTGCGGGCGACTCCGAGTCCGGCGATCTTGTGCGGGGCGAGGCCGGTGAGTTCGGTCGAGCCGAGGTGCACCGTGCCGGAGGTGGCGCGGTAGACGCCGGAGAGCACGTTGAAGGTGGTGGACTTGCCGGCGCCGTTGGGTCCGATGACGGCGTGCACACTGCCGGGTTCGACGGTGAACGAGACCGCGTCGAGGGCGGTGAGTCCGGCGAAGCGTACGGTCACGTCGCGCACGGCGAGTGCGGCCGGGGCGGTGACGGGGGCCGTGGTGGCCGGAGCGGTTGTCACGCGGACCACCTGCTCAGGGTGCGTGAGGGTCCGCCGACGGCCTGCCGCGCGACCTCGGCCGCCTCCTCGTCGACGACGCCCAGATAGCGGCGGCGTACCTCGTCGGAGGCCGCGAGTTCGTCGGCCGGGCCCTCGATGGCGACCTCGCCGACGTCCAGGACGTACGCGGTGGAGGCGAGCCTGAGCGCGATCGCCGCGTTCTGCTCGACGAGCATGACGGAGGTACCGGCCGCGTTGATCTCCTGGATCGTCTCGGCGATCTTGGCCGCCATGAGCGGCGCGAGACCGAGGGACGGCTCGTCGAGCAGGAGCAGGCGGGGCCCGGCCATCAGGGCCCGTCCCATCGCCAGCATCTGCTGCTCCCCGCCGGACAGCAGCCCGGCACGCTGGTGGGCGCGCTGGGCGAGGACGGGGAACAGCTCGTGTACGCGTGAGAGCGCCGCGGTCGTTTCCTTGCGCCCGCCCCGGGCTCCGAGTGCACCGGCCCGCAGGTTGTCCGCCACCGTCATCCGGGCGAACACCTGTCGCCCCTCCGGCACCTGGATCACTCCTGCGGCCACCACCTGGGCGGGGCGCAGCCCGTCCAGGGGCACGCCGTCGAAGCGGATGGTGCCCGTGCCCGTCCCGCGGTGGAAGCCGAGGGTCCGCGACACGGCCCGCAGCAGCGTGGTCTTGCCGGCGCCGTTGCCGCCGAGCACCGCGGTGATCGCGCCGGCCGGCACGTCGACGGAGACGTCGCGCAGTGCCCGTACCGGGCCGTAGCCCACGGACAGTTCGCGGATCTCGAGCGTTGCCATGCGTCCTCCTCCTTCCGACTGGTCGTTGTGGTGCCACAGACCAGCAGGGGGCGGGCCGCGCGTCCACGGTCCGCGGCGCAATCGCTGCGGCTGACCAGCGTTCGAAGGGTGCCGTTGTGCACGCGCACAGAGGCGCGTGATCCGCTGTCGTACGCCTCGCGGCGGGTGGCATCGTCACGAGCCATGAGCGGCCCGGCTGCGGAACGGAGCGATGACATGCAGCGGCGCAGTGACGAACGGGTCCAGGCGCTGCTCGACGCCCTCCTCGAGGACCGGTCCGCACCGGGACTCGCGGCGCGCGCGGCGGCCGGTCTGGGCCTGCCGGAGCAGGGCCGTTACGCGGTGGCGGTGCTGCGGACGGGCGGCGGACCGGACCGTCCGGTCATGGACGCTGACGGGATGACGTTCCTCCGGCGCATGCGGGCCGACTGCGAGATCGTGGTGGTCGCCCTGGGCGAGCGGGGTGCGGACGAACTCACCGCGGTCATGGCGGAGCGGTGTCCGGGTCCGGGCGGGATCAGCCCGGTGGTGGACTCGCTGGCCGAGCTGGGATCGGCACGCCGGCTGGCCGATGTGGCGCTGCTGACCTGTCCCCCGGGCACCGCCGGGATCGTGCGGCTGGAGGAGCGGCTGCCGGCGGCGCTGGTGGTGAGCCGGCCGGAGCTCGCGGCCCGGCTGGTCGCGACTGTCTTCGGCCCGCTGCTGGGTCTGGACCCGGCGGACCGGGACCTGCTGGTGCGGACGCTGGAGGCCTGGCTGGACTGCGGAGGGTCCGCGGGGCGGGCGGCGGGCCTGCTGTACTGCCACCGCAACACCGTGCTGAACCGGTTGCGGCGGCTGGAACAGCTGACGTCGCGGTCGCTGTCACGGCCCCGCGAGCTGATCGAGATCATGCTGGCCCTGGAGGCCTTCCGGCTCTCGGTGGCGGCGCGGGGGTGAGGGGGCGGGTCCGCGGGCCCGCCCCCTCACCCCCGCGCATCACGACGGGACGCTGTGCGTCACGACAGGAAGTCGCGGGCGATCGCCTCGGCCACGCGTTCGAGCAGGGGTCCGGCCTGTGCCATGGAGACCGCCGGGTCGGGTTCGAGTTCCGTCAGGGCGTACGCCCGCCGGATCCCGGCCCCTTCCAGCGCCTCGGGCGGCAGGGCGAGCCGTCCGCACACGGCGACGACCTCCACGCCCGCGGCGCGGGCCGCCGCGGCGACGCCCGCCGGGGCCTTGCCGTGCAGGGTCTGCTCGTCGAGCGATCCCTCGCCGGTGATGACGAGCGTGGCGCGGGCGAGCGCCGGGGCGAAGCCCAGGACGTCGAGCATGACCTCGATGCCGGGCCGGAAGCGCGCCCCCAGCGCGACCAGTGCGCCGTAGCCGATGCCTCCGGCGGCGCCCGCCCCGGGGAGCGCTGCGTGCTCGGGTCCCAGGACGGAGGCGTAGTGGGCGAGCGCCGCGTCGAGGACCGCGATGTCGTCCTCGGTGGCGCCCTTCTGCCGCCCGTACACCTCGGGGGCGCCCTTCGGGCCGGTCAGCGGGTTGTCCACGTCGCTGGCCAGGATCAGGTCGATGTCCGTCAGCCGGGGGTCGAGCCCCGACAGATCGGCCTCGGCCAGTTCGGCGAGCCCGCCGCCGCCGGGGCCGACGGGCTTGCCGTCCGTGTCCAGGAAGCGGGCACCGAGCGCGGCGAGCATGCCTGCGCCGCCGTCCGTGGTGGCGCTGCCGCCGACCCCGAACACGATCGTCCGCGCGCCCGCGTCGAGCGCGGCCCGCAGCAGTTCGCCGGAGCCGTACGTGGTCGCCGTGAGCGGGGCGAACTGCCCCGCCGGGAGGTGCTGAAGGCCCGATGCCTCGGCCATCTCCACCACGGCCGTGGTGCCGCGCACCGCGTACGCCGCGTCGACCGGTGTGCCCAGCGGTCCGGTCACCCGCGCCTCGCGGCGCTCGAATCCGGCGGCCACAGCCGCCGCGACCGTGCCGTCGCCGCCGTCCGCGACGGGCAGGGTCTCGACCTGCACCCCGGGTACGACGCGCCGCAGTCCGGCCGTCACCCGCTCCGCGACCTGTACGGCCGTGAGCGAGCCCTTGAACTTGTCCGCCGCGACGAGCACGCGGGCGGTCTCCATCACTGCTCCGTCCGTCACCTTGCATCCTTTGCTTTCGAACAGGCAGTCGCGCCGCCCCGACCCTATCCGGACCACCCCCTCTCTGCCCATGGCTGTCCAGGACCGTCCGGCCTGCCTTTACGCTGCCACCATGACCTCCACTGACTACGCCACGTACATCGCAGGCCTGCCCCGGGTACTGGCCGCGGCGGCATCGCTCTTCCTCGACGGGCAGGGGCGGGTCCTGCTCGTCGAGCCGAACTATCGCGAAGGCTGGGCGCTGCCCGGCGGCACGGTCGAATCCGATGCGGGCGAGAGCCCGCGGCAGGCCGCGCGCCGGGAGACGGCGGAGGAGATCGGCCTCGACCTGGAGCCGGGCCGGCTGCTCGCGGTCGACTGGACGCGCGGTCCGGCGCGTCCGCCGATAGCCGCGTACCTGTACGACGGTGGTGTCCTGTCGGCGGAGCAGTTCGCGTCGATCCGCATCCAGGAGGAGGAGCTGCTGTCCTGGAAGCTGGTGGACCGCGCCGACCTCGCCGGTCATCTGCCGGGGTCTCTCGGCCGCAGGGTCCTCTCCGCGCTGGAGGTGCGGGACTCAGGGGCGGGCACGGCCGAGCTGGAGGACGGCGAACCGGCAGGCCGGTGACGAAATCTGATCGCGGGCGGTACGGGCCCGTGCGTACGCTCGTGCCATGACTCTCGTCGCGATCCTCAGCGGCGCCGGCATCTCCACGGACTCCGGCATCCCCGACTACCGTGGGCCGCAAGGGCTCTGGCGGAAGGACCCGGAGGCGGAGAAGCTCGTCACCTACGACTTCTACATGTCCGATCCGGAGATCCGGCGCCGCTCCTGGCAGATGCGCCGCACCAGTGCGTCCTGGAAGGCCGAGCCGAACGCGGCCCACCGTGCCGTCGCGGGACTCGAGCGGTCGGGTACAGCGGTGCGGGTCCTCACGCAGAATGTGGACGGACTGCACCAGCTGGCCGGTCTGTCGGCACGCAAGGTAGTCGAGCTCCACGGCACGGCACGCGAGGTCGTCTGTACGCGCTGCCATGCCCGGTCCTCCATGGAGCAGGCGCTGTCCCGGGTCGAAGCCGGTGAGGCGGACCCGCCGTGTGCTGTCTGCGGCGGGATCCTGAAGTCCGCAACGGTCATGTTCGGTGAGCGCCTGGATCCGCGGGTCCTGGCCGAGGCGATGGCGATCACCAAGGCGTGCCAGGTGTTCGTCGCGGTGGGCACGACCCTTCAGGTCCAGCCGGCAGCCTCGCTGGCGGGCATCGCCGTGGAGCACGGCGCCCGGCTCTTCGTGGTGAATGCCGACCCGACCCCGTACGACGAGCTGGCGGAGGAGACGATCCGCGAACCCATCGGGACGGCCCTGCCGGCACTGCTGGAGCGGCTGTCCGCCGGAGAGGGCCCGTAGCCGCCGCCGTCACACTGTGATCGTTTTCGTGCGGCACCCTCCGACGGGGCCTACTCCTTCAGTCCCCCCTGGACCCGGCGCGACGGCTTGAACGTGTACAGGTCCAGGATCTCGGGCGCATCGGCGAGACCGGGTCCGCCGTCCCCCGCCCAGGTCACGATGTCCGCGACGGCGTGCGGATCGTTCACCAGCCCGAGCCAGACCGGCCGGCCACCGGCGCCGCGCCCCTCGGCGGAGGGCTGCACCACGATGACGTTGCCCTGCTCGCAGGCGTCCAGGCACTCCACCGCACGCACGGTGGCGACCCCGTCGAGTGACTGCCGCAGCTGTGCCAGCTGCCCGGCGTGGTCCACGCCGGGGATCTTCGGGGTGCCGCAGCAGCAGCCCCGGCAGACGCTGACGGTGGGCCGGGAAGGTCCCGGCCCGGCGGCGGGCCTGCGGGTACGGCGGCTCATGCGGAGGCACTCCCGGTGGTGGCGCGGCTGATCACCGTAGGACTGTACCGAGCGGCTCCCCCCGAAGGTCCGGGCCCCCGGGTGGGGTAGTGTTGACGGCTGCGAAGGGGAGTAGCCCCGCAAACCGGTCGTCGACACACTGGAGCCCTCGGGTTCCCGGTGGCCGGGCTCGTAGATCCTTACGGGTGGGCGAGACCTTCGGTCAGGTATGACACGCCCGCGTCCTGTGGGCGGTGCCGTCATGCCGGGCCGAGTGGTCCTCCGAGAAGCCCGAGCGGCGCTTCGCGAAAGGCCCGGGGCCCGGCTCGTACAGAAAGCCACCCGGAATGCATCTCGACCTCCTGGCGATCCTCACCGCCTTCGGGCTGATCTTCCTCGCGGAGCTCCCCGACAAGACGATGTTCGCCTCGCTGGCCATGGGCACGCGCATGCGGCCGCTGTACGTCTGGTTCGGTACGTCGTCCGCCTTCGTCGTGCATGTCGCCATCGCGGTCGGCGCGGGCGGTCTGATCGGTCTGCTGCCCGACTGGATCGTCAAGCTGGTCTCGGCCTCCCTCTTCGCCTTCGGCGCGTTCATGCTGCTGCGCAGTGGTGGCGGTGACGAGGACGACGAGGACGAGATCAAGACGGTGACCGGCTTCTGGCCGGTCTACTCGACCGCCTTCATGGCCGTCTTCATCAGCGAGTGGGGCGACCTGACGCAGATCACCACCGCGAACCTCGCCGCGAGCAACGGCGCCTGGTCCACGGCCATCGGTGCGGCCGCCGCCCTCATGTCCGTCTCGGCGCTGGCCCTGCTGGCCGGGCGTTTCATCGCCAAGCGGGTGCCGCTGAAGACCGTGCAGCGCATCGGCGGTGTGTGCATGCTCGGTCTCGCGATCTGGTCGGTCGTCGAGATCTTCACGGGCTGACCGGTCCTTCAGAACAGGGCCTGTACCTCGTCCCCGGTCCCCCGCTCGAAGTCCAGCAGCCGCTGCTTGCGCTCCAGCCCGCCGCCGTACCCCGTGAGGCTCCCCGACGCTCCGACGACCCGGTGGCAGGGGACGATGATCCCGATCGGGTTCTTGCCGTTGGCGAGGCCCACCGCACGGGAGGCGCCGGGCTTGCCGAGGTGTTCGGCCAGTTCGCCGTACGAACAGGTCTCGCCGTACGGAATCTGCTGGAGCCCGGCCCAGACGCTGCGCTGGAACGGGGTGCCGGCCAGGTGCAGCGGCAGGTCGAACGTCCTCAGCTCTCCGGCGAAGTACGCGTCCAGCTGGCGGACCGTCTCGGTGAAGGGCCGCGGGTCCGGTACGCCGAAGGTCTCCTCCGGCGGGCGGTGCCGCTGTCCGGTCATGTACAGGCCGGCCAGGACGCCGTCGGTGGCGACCAGGGTGAGGGCCCCGTACGGGCTGTCGATGACCGTGTGCTGCCGGGTCACCGTGGGTGTGGCGGTCATGGTTCGTCCTTACGCCCTCAGACGGGCAGGTGGTTGATGGGGTGGTCGTCGACGGTCCACAGGTACTGGACGGCGTACGCGCGCCAGGGCCGCCAGTGCGCGGCACGTGCGGTGAGCGCCGCGGGGGTCGCGGGGAGGCCGAGCCGCTCGGCCGCCCGGCGGATGCCGAGGTCGGTGGGGAGGAACGCGTCCGGATCCCCGAGCGCGCGCATGGCGATCACTTCGACGGTCCAGGGGCCGAAGCCCGGCAGGGCGGTCAGCTCGGCCCTGGCCGCATCCCAGTCGGTGCCCTCCCCCAGGTGGAGCGAGCCGTCGGCGAGCGCCCCGACCAGGGTGGTGAGCGTGGTGCGGCGGCTGCGCGGCAGCGCGAGTGACTCGGGATCGAGCCCGGCCAGGGCCTCGGGGGTCGGGAAGAGATGGGTGAGGCCCCCCTCGGGGTCCTCGACGGGCACACCGTGGGCGGTGACCAGGCGGGCCGCGTGGGTGCGGGCGGCGGCCGTGGAGACCTGCTGGCCGAGCACCGCGCGTACGGCGAACTCGGCGGCGTCGACCGTGCGCGGCACACGGCGGCCGGGGGCCGCGTCGACCAGCGGCGCGAGCAGCGGATCGGAGCGCAGCTGGTCGTCCACGGCCACGGGGTCGGCGTCCAGGTCGAGCAGTCTGCGGCACCGGCTGATGGCCTGGGTGAGATCACGCGGATCGGTGAGGGAGAGCCGGCAGGCGATGTGGTCGGGCCGCGGGGTGAGGGCCACGATGCCGTGTCCGTGCGGGAGGGTGAGCGTGCGGCGGTAGGCGCCGTCACGCCATTCCTCGACCCCGGGGACCGCCGTCGCGGCGAGGTGCCCGAAGAGGTTGCTGGGGTTGAGCGGGGCACGGTACGGCAGCCGCAGAGCGATGACTCCGGGGGCCTCGGCCGCCCCGGCCCCGCGTGCCGCACGGGTGCGCAACTCCCCGGGGGCGAGCGCGAAGACCTCGCGGACGGTGTCGTTGAAGGTACGGACGGAGGCGAATCCGGCCGCGAACGCCACCTCGGCCATGGGGAGTCCGGTCGTCTCGATGAGCACCCTCGCGGTCTGGGCACGCTGGGAACGGGCCAGCGCGAGCGGGCCGGCGCCGAGCTCGGCGAGCAGCTGGCGCTCGATCTGCCGGGCCGAGTAGCCGAGCCGCGCGGCGAGACCCGGTACGCCCTCCCGGTCGACCACTCCGTCCTGGATGAGGCGCATGGCGCGGGCCACGGAGTCGGCGCGGGCGTTCCACTGCGGTGAGCCGGGGCTGGTGTCGGGCCGGCATCGCTTGCAGGCCCGGAATCCGGCCTGCTGGCAAGCGGCGGCGCTGGGGTAGAACGTCATGTTGCGGACCTTGGGCGGCACGACGGGACAGCTGGGCCGGCAGTAGATCCGGGTGGTCAGGACGGCGGTGAAGAACCAGCCGTCGAAACGGGCGTCCTTCGACTGTACGGCCCGCACGCAGCGCTCGGTGTCGGTGTGCATGCTTCAAGCATCGGGCATCCACGGCGGCAGGGCTGGCGGAAATCCGACATCAGCCTTGCGCTGCCAGGGCCTCCTCGAACTCGATGTACGCGTGTGCGTCGAACAGCACGAAGCGCACCTCCTCGACGGGCGGAGCCGCCTCGGCCAGCACGGTGCGGACGGCGATGCGGGCGCCGTCGTCCATGGGCCAGCCGAAGATGCCGGTGGACACGGCCGGGAACACCACTGTGCGCGCACCCAACTCCGCTGCCACGCGCAGGGATTCGCGGTAGCAGGAGGCGAGCAGCTCCGACCGGTCCTCGGCGCCGCTCCAGACCGGGCCGACGGTGTGGATGACCCACTTGGCGTCGAGCCGGCCTGCGGTGGTGGCCACGGCCCCGCCGGTCGGCAGCCCCTTTCCGTACTTCGACGCGCGCAGGTCACGGCAGGCGGCCAGGATCTCCGGGCCGCCGCGGCGATGGATCGCACCGTCGACGCCGCCCCCGCCGAGGAGACTCGAATTCGCGGCGTTGACAAGGGCGTCGGCCTTCTGCCGGGTGATGTCGCCGCGGGCCAGGGTGACGGTGACGGCCTCAGATCTGCTCATGCGGACATCATGCCGTTGTCGGGCGGGGCCGTGCGGGACGCTCACGTGGCCCGCAGACGGCGCCACACCGCCTTCGCCGCGTGATGGCCGGACATTCCGTGCACACCGGGCCCGGGCGGGGTGGCCGAGGAACAGAGGAAAACCGCTGGGTGGGCGGTGGCGTACGGGACGCGGGCGAGTTTGGGGCGTATCACCGTCTGGAGTCCCGCGAACGCTCCGGTGGCGATGTCTCCGCCGACGTAATTGGCGTTGCGCACAGCGAGTTGGGGCGGTCCGGCGGTCGCGCGGGCGAGGACGAGATCGCGGAATCCGGGGGCGAAGCGCTCCAGCTGCCGTTCGATGACCTCCGTCGCGTCGCCCTCCCAGCCCGCGGGGACGTGTCCGTACACCCAGAAGACATGGCGGCCCTCGGGGGCGCGGGACGGGTCGACGAGGCTCGGTTGTGCGGTGATCAGGAAGGGGACGCTCGGGTCGCGGCCCGACACGGCGGCGCGCAGGGCGGCGTCGATCTCACCGGCCGTGGGGCCGATATGGACCGTGCCGGCCCGCCTGGCCTCCTCCGCGGTCCACGGGACGGGGCCCGACAGGGCGTAGTCGATCTTGAAGCAGGAGGCGCCGTAGCGGTAGCCGCTGTAGGCGCTGCCGAGTCCGGCGATGCGGGCGAGTGCGGTGGGAGAGGTGTCGAAGATGTACGCACGGGCGGGCGGAAGCTCGTCCAGGCGCTTGACCTCGATGCCCGTACGGATCTCACCCCCCTGTTCACGCAGGTACGAGGCGAGGGCGTCGGAGATGGCCTGCGAGCCGCCGCGGGGCACCGGCCAGCCCTTCTCGTGTGCGGCGAGCGCGAACATCAGGGCGATGCCGCTCGTCGCGATGCCGCTGGTCGGTGCGATGGCGTGGGCGGCGAGCCCGGCGATGAGCCCGCGCGCCTTGGCGCCCCGGAAGCGGCGGGAGAGGAACGTGGCGGGCTGGATCGCGTCGAGGCCGAAGCGCGCCCAGCGGTACGGGTCGCGGGGCAGCCCGTCCCAGGGGGTGCGCAGAAAGTCCGTGGCCAGTGTGTCCCAGTGGCCGGTGTAGGGCGCGACCAGCCTGCGGTACGCGCCCGCGTCCTCGGCGCCGAGCGACATGGCGCTCTCCCCCACGGACCGTGTGAGCACGGCGGCGGATCCGTCCGGGAAGGGGTGGGCGAGCGCCAGCCGGGGCTGCAGCCATTCGAGGCCGTGCCGGGCCAGCGGCATCGCGTCGAAGGCGGGCGAGCCGATGCCCAGAGGGTGCACGGCGGAACACGGATCGTGTCGGAAGCCCGGAAGGGTCAGCTCCTCCGTGCGGGCACCGCCTCCGACGGTCTCCGCAGCTTCGAAGACCTCGACGGCGAAGCCGCGGCGGGCCAGTTCTGCCGCGGCCGTCAGCCCGTTGGGGCCCGCCCCCACGACGACGGCATCCAGCATCGATGGCACCTTCGGACTCCTCTGTCAGCCGGTGGCCAGGACACCCAGGATATTCGGACGCGCCGACAACGGGCCCGCGGGTAGCCTCCCGACCGATGAACAACGCATCCGAACCGTCGTCCGCCGTCTCCACGATGGCCTCCCGGCTTGCCGCTCTGCCCGGTATCAGGGCCGTCGTCCTCGGCGGCAGCCGGGCCCGCGGCACCCACCGGCCGGATTCCGACTGGGACCTGGGTGTCTACTACCGCGGCACCCCCGACCTGGCAGGACTGACCGCGCTGGCGTCCGAGGCCCAGGGTTCCCCGGTGGAGGTTGCGGGGCCGGGCGGCTGGGGACCGTGGGTCAACGGCGGTGCGTGGCTGACGGTGGACGGCGTCGCCGTCGACTGGATCCTGCGCGATCTGGACCGGGTGGAGTCGGTCTGGTCCGACTGCCGCGAGGGCCGCTTCGAGGTGGGCGTCCAGCCCGGCCACCCGCTGGGCTTCTGGTCCCCCTGCTATCCGGGTGAGGTCGCGCTCGGGCGCGTACTCGAGGACCCGTACGGGGAGTTGACGGCGCTTCAGGAGGCGGTGGGCTCCTACCCGGAGCCCTTGCGCAAGGCACTCGTCGACGCCGCGTGGGAAGCCGGCTTCTCCGTCGAATCGGCCCGCAAGTCCGCCCCGTCCGGCGACACGCTCCACGTGGCCCTGTGCCTGTCGAAGGCGTTCGGCGTCCTCGCCCAGTCCCTCCACGCCCACCACCGCACCTGGTGCCTCAACGAGAAGGGCGCGCTCGCGGCGGCCGCCGTCCTCCCGGACACCCCGGCCGGCTTCGCGGACCGGGTCTCCCGGGCGCTCCGTGGCCTGGACGCGGACGCGGTGGAGACGGCGGCCGGAGTCGTGCGGGAGGTCCAGCGGGTGCTGGACGGCGGCGACGCGGCCTCAGGCGCCGGAGGGGCCTGAACCGGGTGCGCCGGTGCGCAGCGCGGTGAGGACCGCTTCGGCCGTCGCCGCGTCGCGGGCAGCCGTGAAGGGCAGGGCGTTGCCGCCGGTGATGCGGTACGGGACCCCGGCGAGCGTGGACTCGGTGCCGCCCGCCTCGGCGACCAGCAGCAGGCCCGCCGCGTGGTCCCAGGCCAGTTCCCAGTTGAAGGCCACCGCGTCCTGCGCACCGCAGGCGACGGCGAGGTACTCGAGGCCCGCCGATCCGCAGGACCGCGCCTCGATGCCTTCCGTGCGCAGGCCGAGCAGCGCACGCTTCTGGGCTTCGGAGGTGTAGTCGGGGTGGGACATCGCCACCCTGAGGACGGCTCCCGGCACGGGCGAACCGCTGTGCAACGGCGTGCCGTTGAGCGTGGCGCCACGGCCCCGTACGGCGACGGCCATCTCGCCGAGCGCGGGGGCGTACGTCCAGGAGGCGAGCACCTCGCCGCGGTGGGCGAGGGCCACCAGGGTGCAGAAGCCGGGTTCGCCGTGGACGAACTGGCGGGTGCCGTCGACCGGGTCGACGATCCAGACGGGTGCGTCCTGGCCCAGTGCGTCGTACACCGACGGGTCGGCGTGGACGGCCTCCTCGCCCACGACGGCCGAGCCGGGCAGGAGCCGGGTCAGCGACGCGGTGAGGTGCTCCTCGGCACGCCGGTCGGCCGCGGTGACCAGGTCGTGCGGGCCGCTCTTCTCCACGATCTCGTGCGTGGCGAGCTGCCGGTACCGCGGCATGATCTCGGCGGCGGCCGCTGCGCGGACCGCCGCCTCGACCTCGGTCAGGTTCCCTGCGTCCGCAGCGAGGAAGTCATCGATCATGCCTCCAGCTAAGCACGGTCGCCGGGGAACATTGCAGGTGGGCGGTCAGCGGCCTACCGCGTACCCCTGCATGCCGCGCGGATTGGCGGCGGCGGACAGCACTCCGGTCTCCGGGTCGCGGGCGACGGCGCACATGCGCCCCTCGGACCAGGCGTCGCCGACCGTGACGTCGTGCCCGCGCCGGCGCAGCTCCTCGATGACCTCGGGGTCCATCCCCTCCTCGACGGTCATGCTGCCGGGCCGCATGCCCCGCGGGAAGAAGGAGCCGGGGAAGCTGTCGTTGTGCCAGTTCGGGGCGTCGATGGCGCCCTGCAGGTCGAGGCCGCCGCGGACCTCGGAGCGCAGTGCGACGGCGAGGAAGAAGTGGAGCTGCCACTGGTCCTGCTGATCGCCGCCCGGCGTGCCGAACGCCATGACCGGGACGCCGTCGCGGAGCGCGAGGGACGGGGTCAGGGTGGTCCGGGGGCGGCGGCCCGGGGTGAGGGAGTTGGGCAGTCCCTCGTCGAGCCAGGCCATCTGGAGGCGGGTACCGAGCGGGAAGCCGAGCTCGGGCACCACAGGGTTGGACTGGAGCCAGCCACCGCTGGGGGTGGCGGAGACCATGTTGCCCCAGCGGTCGACGACGTCGAGGTGACAGGTGTCGCCGCGGGTCGCGCCGTCCTTGGCGACGGTCGGCTCGCCCGCGCCCGCGGCCGGTATGCCCATGGCGTCGAAGCCGGACTCGCCGGAGGCGACGGCGTGGGCGTGCGCGCTGAGGACGGGGGTACGGCCCTCGGGGCTGCCGGGGCGCAGCTCGCGCGAGGCCTCGGCGGTGACGAGGGCGCGGCGTGCCGCGTTGTACGGCTCGGAGAGCAGTGCGTCCAGGGGTACGTCGGCGGCGTCGCCGTACCAGGCCTCGCGGTCGGCCATGGCGAGCTTGCAGCCCTCGACGAGGAGGTGGACGTAGTCCGCGGAGCCGTAGGCGGGCAGTTCGGCCGGCAGCAGGGCGAGCTGCTGGAGGAAGGCGGGGCCCTGGCTCCAGCCGCCCGCCTTGGCCAGGGTCCAGCCGTTCCAGTCGTACGTGGCCGGGGCCTCGTAGGACGCCGACCAGTCGGCCAGGTCGGCGGCGGTGAGGGTGCCGGTGTGGTGGGCACCGCTGGTGTCCAGGGTGGGTACGGCGGCCTGGCGGACGAGCGCCTCGGCGATGAAGCCCTCGCTCCAGACCTTCCGGGCGGCCTCGATCTGTGCGATCCGGTCGTCGCCGCCGGTCTCCTCGGCCTCGGTCTGCAGGCGCCGCCAGGTCGCGGCGAGTGCGGGGTTGCGGAACAGCTTCCCGGGCTCGGGGGACTTCCCGCCGGGCAGGTACACCTCGGCGGACGACTTCCACTCGTTCTCGAACAGCTCGCGGACCGTTTCGACGGTCTGCCCGATCCGCTCGACCGGTGCGTGGCCGTCCTCGGCGTACCCGATCGCGTACCGCAGCACCTCGGCGAGCGTCTTGGTGCCGTGGTCGCGCAGGAGCACCATCCAGGCGTCGAAGGCGCCGGGTACGGCGGCCGCGAGGGGTCCGGTGCCGGGAACGAGCTCGAGGCCGAGTCCGCGGTAGTGGGCGATGGTCGCCCCCGCGGGCGCCGGGCCCTGGCCGCACAGGACCTGTACGTCGCCGTCCCTGGGCGCCACGATCATCGGCACCTCACCGGCGGGCCCGTTGAGGTGCGGTTCGACGACGTGCAGGACGAATCCGGCGGCGACGGCCGCGTCGTAGGCGTTGCCGCCGTCCTCCAGGACGGCCATCGCGGACTGCGAGGCGAGCCAGTGGGTGGAGGACACCATGCCGAAGGTGCCCTGGAGGGTGGGCCTGGTGGTGAACACGGGATAGGGCTCCTTGGTGCGGTGATGCTGTGAGGTGCGCTGTTCGGATCGTAAGGACGACGGGTCAGGATGCCGCGGCCGGGGCCACGGCAGCCGGGGCCGCCGCGTCCGGGGCGGTCCCGTCGTCGTCGACGAGGTGGCAGGAGACCTGGCGCCCGCCGGGCAGCTCCCGCAGGACGGGGACCTCGGTGCGGCACCGGTCGGTGGCGAGCGGGCAACGGGTGTGGAAGCGGCAGCCGGGCGGCGGGTCCAGGGGGCTGGGCAGCTCGCCGTGGAGCACGATGCGCCGGCGGGAGCGCTGGTCGACCGGGTCCGGGACGGGAGCGGCGGAGAGCAGGGCCTGGGTGTAGGGGTGCTTGGGTGCGGCGAACAGTTCGGCGGTCGGGGCCTGCTCGACGATCTGGCCGAGGTACATCACGGCGATCCGGTCGGCGAGGAACTCGACGGCTGCCAGGTCGTGGGTGATGAAGAGGCAGCCGAAACCGCGGTCGCGCTGGAGGTCGGCGAGGAGGTTCAGGACGGAGGCCTGGACGGAGACGTCCAGGGCCGACGTCGGTTCGTCGGCGACGACCAGGTCGGGGTCGCAGGACAGCGCGCGGGCGATCGAGATGCGCTGGCGCTGCCCGCCGGAGAGCTCGTGCGGATGCCGGTCGGCGTGCTCGGGGCGCAGGCCGACCTGGGCGAGGAGCTCCTCCACCCGGGCGCGCACGGCGGGCCCGCGGGCCTGCCGGTTCAGTCTCAGCGGCTCGGCGATGATCTGGCCGATGGTCATGCGGGGGTCGAGCGAGGACGACGGGTCCTGGAAGACCAGGTGGAAGTCCTTGCGCAGCGGCCGCAGGGCCCGGCGCGAGAGGTGGGTGATGTCGGTGCCGTTGATGCGGACGCTGCCACCGGTGGGTTCGTCGAGGCGCACGGCGCAGCGGCCCACGGTCGACTTGCCGCTGCCCGACTCGCCGACGAGGCCGACGACCTCACCTCGGCCGATGGTGATCGAGACACCGTCGACGGCACGGACGGTACCGCCGCCGGAGGCACCGAAGTGCCGTTCCATGGCGTCGATCTCGAGCACCGGTCCCTGAGGGCCGGGTGCGTTCTCGTCGTCGCTCCCGCGCGGGGCGGGGACGGTCTGCGCTGTGGTCACTTTCCGGCCTCCTGGGTGGTTCGCGCGGACTCGTCGGCCGGCGCTCCGGCCTCTGCGACCGGGTCCGCGGGGTGCGGGTGCCAGCAGGCGGCCCGGTGCGCCGCGTCGGCGCCCGCCTGCAGGTCGATGGCGGTGAGGCCTGGACGGGACGAGGTACAGGTGTCGTCGGCACGGGCGCAGCGCGGCGCGAACGTGCAGGCGTCGGGCTGGGTGTCGAGGCTGGGAACCAGGCCGGGGATCTCGGGGAGCCGCCGCTTGCCCTCGCCGCCGGGCCGCAGTACGGCGCCGAGCAGACCCCGGGTGTACGGGTGGCGTCCCGAGCCGAACAGGTCGTGGACCGGGGCCTGTTCGACGCCGCGTCCCGCGTACATCACGAGCACCCGGTCGGCGGCGTCCGCGACCACACCGAGGTCGTGCGTGACCAGGACGATGGCGGTGCCGAGCCGTTCGCGCAGCGACTGCAGGACCTCGAGGATCCCGGCCTGCACGGTCACGTCCAGCGCTGTCGTCGGCTCGTCCGCGATGAGTACCGCCGGGTCGCAGGCCACGGCGATCGCGATCATCACACGCTGGCGCATGCCGCCGGAGAGCTGGTGCGGGTATTCGTCGATGCGGCGCAACGGGGCGGGGATGCCGACGAGTTCGAGGAGTTCCACGGCACGCGCCTTGGCCTCCTTCTTGCTCAGCCCCTGGTGCCTGCGGAGCACCTCGCCGATCTGCCGGCCGATGGTGAGGACCGGGTTCAGGGAGGTCATCGGCTCCTGGAAGATCATCGCGATGTCCTTGCCGCGGACCTTCTGGAGCTCCTTCTCGGACGCCCCGACCAGCTCACGGCCGGCGAGCCGTATGGAGCCGCCGATGTGTGCGGTGGGCGGCAGCAGCCCCATCACGGCCATCGAGGTCACGGACTTGCCGCAGCCCGACTCCCCCACCACGGCGAGGACTTCGCCGGGTGCCAGGTCGTAGGAAACCCCGTCGACGGCGTGCACGGTGCGGGTGTCGGAGCGGAAGGACACCGACAGGTCGCGCACGCTCAGGATGGGTTCGCGCACGGGTGTTCCGGTCATCGGGTTCCTCCACGGGGGTCGAGGACGTCACGCAGCCCGTCGCCGAGCAGATTGAAGGCCAGCGTCGCCGCGACGATCGCCAGGCCGGGGAAGACCGCCAGCCAGGGGGCCGGGGCCAGGAAGGACTGGGCGCCGGACAGCATCACGCCGAGCGAGGGGTCGGGCGGCTGGACACCGAGGCCCAGGAAGCTGAGCAGTGCCTCGCCGATGATCGCGGCGGGGATGCCGACGGTCGCCTGGACGATCAGGGCGGAGGTGGCGTTGGGCAGGATGTGCCGGAAGAGCACGGTGCCGTCGCCGCCGCCGTTGGCGACGGCCGCCGCGACGTAGTCGACGTGCTTGAGCCTCAGCGTCTCGGCGCGGGTGATGCGGATGACCGCGGGGATCTGGGAGATGCCGATCGCGATGGTCGCGTTGGTCAGCGACGGGCCGAGGATGGCTGCGAGTCCGACGGCGAGCACCAGGAACGGGAACGCCAGCATCGTGTCGGTGAGGCGGGAGATCGCACCGTCGGCGAACTTCCCGTAGTAGCCGCCGATGAGCCCGAGCGGTACACCGATGACGAACGCCAGCACGACGGCGACGAGACCGACCTGCATGGAGGCCCGTGCGCCGAACACGATGCGGGACAGCTGGTCACGGCCGAGGTCGTCGGTGCCGAGCCAGTGGGCCCCGCCGGGTTCCGCGAGCACGTTGCCGAAGTCGGGCTGCGAGGGGTCGTACGGGGCGATGAGCGGGGCGAACAGTGCGACCAGGATGAAGACGGCCGCGATGATCCCGCCGGTGAGGGCGAGCCGGTTCTTCCGCAGGGCCCGCAGCCGTCCGCCGCCGGCACGCCGCCCGGTGACCTTCGGCGTGGCGGGGAGCGAGGGGGTAACTGTGGTCACCGGGCACCTCCGAGCCGGATGCGCGGGTCGATGACCGAATAGATCACGTCGACCAGCAGGTTGATGAGGATGTACGCGGCCGAGGTGCAGAGCACCACGGCCTGCAGCGTCGCGTAGTCACGGGTGAAGACGGCGTCGATGGTGAGCTTGCCGAATCCGGGCAGGACGAAGATCTGCTCGGTGACGACGGCCCCCGAGATCAGATGGCCGAGCTGCAGGCCGAGGACGGTGACCACGGTGACGAGTGAGTTGCGCAGGGCGTGACCGCCGATGACCTCGCGACGGGAGAGGCCCTTGGCTCGTGCCGTACGGACGTAGTCGGCGGACAGCGAGTCGAGCATCGCGGCCCGGGTCTGCCGCATCACGACGGCGGCGAGCCCCGATCCGAGGACGATCGCGGGGAGCACCATGCGCCGCAGGTTGTCGACCGGGTCGGTACCGAAGGGGACGTAGCCCGAGGCGGCGAAGACGGGGACGGCGATGGCGAGTCCGAGGACGAGCACGATGCCGAGCCAGAAGGTCGGGATGGAGAGGCCGATCAGCGCGATGGCGTTGGCGAGCCACTCCTCCGGCCTGCCGCGGCGGACCGCGGCGACCACACCGGCGCCGATGCCGACGACGACCGCGAGGAGGAGGGAGAGCGCGGCGAGTTCCAGGGTGACGGGCAGGGCCTGGGCGATGGCGTCGCTCACGGGGAGTCCGGTACGGGAGGAGGTCCCGAGGTCCCCGGTGAGCGCGTGGCCGATGAACCGGGCGTACTGGACGACGATGTTGTCGTTCAGTCCGTAGCTCTCGCGGATCGCGGCGAGCGCCTCCGGGCTGCGTTCCTCACCGGCGAGGGCGAGTGCCGGGTCGCCGGGCAGCGCCCGGATCCCCGCGAAGACGACCATGCTGACGAGGAAGAGGGTGATGAGGGACTGGCGCAGGCGCGTCAGCAAGTACTTGGTCATCGTGTGTACCCCGCAGTCGTGACGCGCACCAGTCCGTCGCCGTAGACGCGGATGCCCGCGACGTTCTTGTTGGCGACGACGTAGTTCTTCTGCCGGTAGAGGTAGATCAACGCGTGGGCGTCCTGGACCTTGCGGGTCAGTTCGTCGTAGATGCCGGCGCGCTCGGCCGGGTCCGCGACGGAGCGGCCTTCGGCGATCAGCCTGTCGATCTCCGGGTCGCCCAGACCGTAGGCATTCATCGCGCCCGCCGTCTTGAGGAAGTTGGAGACGTTGCCGTCCGGGTCGAGCCGGCCGGACCAGCCGCTGGTGAAGACGTCGTACTTCCCGGCGTCCGTCTCGGCGAGCATCGTGGCGTACTCGGTGGGCCGCAGGGAGAGTTCGAAGCCCGCCTCCTTGACCATGGCCTGGAGGACCTGGCCGACGCGCCCCTGTTCCGGGGTGGTGGAGGTCTTCAGTTCGATCTTGACGGGAGTCTTCACCCCCGCCTCCTCGAGCAGCTTCTTCGCCTTGGCGACGTCGCGCTCGGGGCAGTCCTGCGGCGGTACGCCGGGGGCGATGGCGGACTGCGGGGAGATCGGGCCGCAGGCCGGTTCGTACATGCCCTGGAAGACGACCTTGTTGATGAGGTCGCGGTCGATGGCGAGCTCGAAGGCCTCCCGGACCCGGACGTCACGGCCGAGGGGGGTGTCGATCTTCCCGGGCTTCTCGCCGAGGCCCTTGACGTTGCCGACGTTGATGCCGATGCCCTGGTAGCCGAGCGAGGGCGAGTTGAAGAGCTGGAGCTTGGGCTCGGTGAGTGCGCTCTGCACATCGACCGGGGCCATCTGGTCACCGATCTGGAGGTCGCCGGAGCGCAGATTGGCCAGCCTGACGTTGCCGTCGGGGATGGGCTTGTAGATGACCCGGTCGAGGTGGACCTTGGCGGCGTCGTAGTAGTGGGGGTCCTTCTCCAGGACGATCCGGTCGCCGCCGACCCGCTCGACGAAGCGGAAGGGGCCGACACAGGACGGGTGGTTGGTGAAGTTCTTCCCGTACTTCTTCAGCGCGGTCGGCGACATCACCATCCCGGAGCGGTCGGCGAGCACGCCGGTGAGCGGGACGTAGGGATGGTCGAGCACGATCCGTACGGTGTGCGGACCGGTGGCCTCGATGGTGCGGGCCGGAGCGAGCTCCGTACCGCGCGCCGAGCCGGGGAGATCGCGGTGGCGCAGCAGTGAGGTGGCCACGGCTTCGGCGTCGAGCGCCGTTCCGTCGCTGAAGGTGAGGCCGGGACGCACCTGGACCGTGACCGTGAGGCCGTCGGCCGAGGTGGTGGGCAGGGCTGCGGCGAGCTGCGGCACGAGGGTGCCGTTCTCGTCGATGTCGTAGAGCTTCTCGCACATGCCCGCGAAGACGGTGCGGCCCACGAGCGTCTGGGCGAGCGTGGGGTCGAGCTTGTCGGGATCCGAGTTGAGGGCCACCGTGATGGTCCCGCCGTCGCGCACGGACCGTTCATCGGTCTTCCGTACACCGCCGACCTCGGTCGCCGAGGACTGCAGCGAAGCGCAGCCCGAGGTCAGGGACACCAGGGCAACCGCCACCATGGCTACCGTTTTTCGGCGCACGAAGGCCTACCTCCCGCCAGGAGTGATCAAGGGAATATCGCAGACCGTATTTCGCATACAGTCCGCAGTGCAAGGGGGTCTCCCACATAGCGGACGGATAATTCTGACGATCGGGTAACGGCGGGGGCGGGTCGCCCAGGGATGCACGGATTGCCTGAACTGTGCAGGTGGGGGCCGGTCGCCCGACACTTTCGGATGCGCCGAACCGGGATGGCGCACGGTGAAAGTCAGGTACCTGACAATCGGTGCGTGGTGACTGCACACATGCGGGAGCGGGCCGCCGAGGCTTCCCCGGCCCGGCCTGAGCCGGGGCACGAGGGAGCGACGGGACCCGCTGTCCGCACGCTTTCTTCTATCGCGAGGCCTTGGACCGCCACAGCAGCCAGCCGAAGTACGGGGCTCCGATCACCGCCGTGACCACCCCCACCGAGATCTGCGCGGGCGCGATGACCGTACGGCCGATCGTGTCGGCGACGACCACCAGCAGGGATCCCATCAGCGCGGCCACCGGAAGCACCCGCCCGTGACGCTGGCCCACCAGGGCACGCGCCGCGTGCGGTGCCACCAGTCCGACGAAGCCGATCACGCCGACCGCGGCCACCGCGGCCGCGGTGAGGACGACGGCGATGCCGAGCAGGCCCAGCCGCGCGCTGCCGAGCCGGATCCCGAGCAGCCTCGGTGTGTCCGCGTCCAGACCGATGAGGTCGAGCTCGCGACGCCTGAGGGCAAGAACCGGCAGGGATACGGCAAGAGCCCCAAGGACCGGGAGGACCTCGGGGAACGTCCGCCCGTAGGTCGAGCCGGAGAGCCAGACGAGCGCCTTGGTCCCGTTGTACGGATCGGTCAGCACGATCATCAGGCTGACCAGCGCCGCCGTTCCCGCGGAGACACCGATCCCGATCAGCACCAGCCGGTCCTGCTCGAGTCCGCGCCGGGCCGCGAGCCCGAAGACCAGCGCCGCGGCGGCTGCCGCCCCGGCGAGCGCCGATCCGCTGATGAGCCAGAAGCCGGCAAGCGGGACGGCGGTCAGGGTGACGACGGCGCCGACTCCCGCTCCCCCGACGACCCCGAGGATGCCCGGTTCGGCGAGCGGGTTCCGTGAGACGGCCTGCACCACCGCTCCCGCGGTCGCCAGCGCGGCACCGGCGAGCAGTGCCGCGGCGATCCGCGGCACACGGGTGTCGAGTACGAAGGTGACGAGCCTGCCGGAACGGCCGGTGAGCCAGTTCCCCACGTCGCCGAGCAGCAGGGGGGCGTCGCCGAGGAGAGTCGCCGCGACGACCGCGAGGACGAGCGCGGTGGTCACCGCCGTGAGGGTGGCGACGAACGCGCGGCGGCTGCGCAGCCGGGCGAAGGCCGCCTCGGGGCCGGTTGATCCGCCTCCGCGGGACCGGTGGGCGAGGTAGACGAGTACGACGGCGCCGAAGAAGCTCGTCACGATGCCGGTCGGCACGGACGCACCCGCCTGGGCACCGAAGAGGGCGCGCAGCAGTACGTCGGCGCCGAGCACGACGAGGACGCCCGCCACCGCCGAAGCCGGGATGAAGGCGCGGTGCCGGACGAGCGCGGGCACCTTGGCGCCGATCAGCCGGACGATCGCGGGCGCGCAGAGTCCGACGAAGCCGATGGGTCCGGCGACGGTGACGGAGACGGCGGAGAGAACCACCGCGAGGACGACGGCCGTTGCCCGCGTGAGACGGGGGCTGACGCCGACCACGACGGCACCGTCGTCACCGAGTGCGAGGATGTCGAGCCGCCTGGCGAGCACGACCAGCCCGATCAGCGCGAGGAGCGCGACCGGGGCGAGCCGGTCGATCGTCTGCATGCCGATCTGTGCGAGGGAGCCGTTGCCCCAGGCGTAGAGACCGGTGGTCTGCTGGGCGCGCAGCAGGAGGAGCATGTGGCTCAGGCCGCTGAGCCCGAGAGTGAGTGCCGATCCGGCGAGTACGAGCCGGGTGGTTCCCGCTCCGGCGCGGGCTAGTCCCAGCACGGTCCCGGCAGCGAGGAGTCCGCCGACCATGGCCGTGCCACCGGCCGGGAGGGGCGGCAGGCTGATGCCGAACGCGGCGACGGCGACGACCGCGAAGTAGGCGCCGGCGTTCACGGCGAGCGTGTCGGGCGAGGCCAGTACGTTGCGGGACACCGACTGCAGTACGGCTCCGGCCGCGCCCAGGGCGCAGCCGACGACCAGCCCTGCGGCGAGGCGCGGCAGCCGGGATGCCACCAGTACGGCGTCCGCCTGGTGGGTCCCGTCGGTGTCCGTCCACAGGGTGGCGAGAGCGCCCCAGAGGGTGCGCAGTCCGACGGGTGCCGTGCCTTGGCTGATGTGCACGACCGCCAGGGCGAGCAGGGCGGTCAGCGCCCCGAGCGCGAGGAGGAAGAGGGGCCCGCGGCGTGCGGGCCGCCCGGCCCCGACGGACGGCGTGTCCTCCGTCGGGGCGGTCGACGACGCAGGCTCGGCCTTCGTCGTAAGGGTGTTCACGTTCACTTGGTCAGTGCGTCCACAAGAGCGTCGACGTACTGCGTCATCGACGCCGTGCCACCGAACATCCAGATGCCGTCGGGCAGTCGGTGGACGTCGCCGTTCTTCACGAACGGCAGCGACTTCCACACGGCGTTGTCCTTGAGCCCGTCGGCGAACGGGTCGGCGGTGTCCGCGCTGTTGGTGATGTAGACGAACTGGGCGTCGCCGATCTTCGTGAGGCCCTCGACGTCCGTCGCAGCCAGGCCGTAGCCCGCGTCACCCTTCATGGACCAGGGGCTGACCAGGCCGAGTTCGGTGTTGATGTCGGTGAGCAGTGCTCCCTTCACGTACGGGCGCACCGAGACCTGGCTCCCTTCCTTCCAGCCGTCCGCGAAGGCGACCTCTTCGCCGCCGAGGCCGGCGGTGGCGAGCTCCTTCTTGCCGTCGGCGAGCTTCTTGCGGAAGGCGGCGATCTCGGACTCGGCCTTGTCCTGGGTTCCGGTGGCCTCGGCGATCAGGGTGACGTTGTCTGTCATCTGGTCGATCTGCCGGGAGGCATCGGCCGCCTTCACCACGATGAGCGGGGCCACCTTGGAGAGCTGCTTGACGGCGGCGTCCGGCAGGTCGGTCGTCGCGACGATGAGGTCGGGCTTCAGAGCCGCGACCGTGTCGACGCTGGGTTCGCCCCGGGTGCCTATGTCCTTGACGTCGCCGGTCAGCGGCGCCGCGGTGTCGTAGGCCCGGTAGCCCTTCACGTCGGCGACGCCGACCGGGTCGATGCCCAGCGTGATGAGCGATTCGACGACGTTCCACTCGGTGCCGACGACACGCTTGGCGGGCCCGTCCAGCTTCACCTTCGTGCCGCGTGCGTCGGTGACGGTCAGCGTGGAGTCGGAGGCTGACGCCTCTTTGGGTGCCTCTGTGGTGCCGCAGCCGACGAGGGTCAGCGCCGCGGTGCCGGCGATCACAGGCCATGCCCAGTGCTTGGTCGTCATGGAGAGTTCAGGGCCTTTCGAGCCGAAGGTGGTGTCTTCCCACCGCGCGGGTGCGGGGGATGCCCGTCGAAGGGTCGGGTTCGACCTCGATACGGATGCCATAGGTGTCGGTCAGGAGCCCGGGTTCGTAGACCTGGGCGGGGTTTCCGGCAGCGGCGACGCGTCCGGAGGACAGCAGGACGACCCGGTCCGCCACAGCGGCTGCCTGGTCCAGGTCGTGCAGGACGACCCCGATCGTCACGCCGTGCGTGTCGGCGAGGCTCCGGATGAGGTCCAGGATCTCCACCTGGTAGCGCAGGTCGAGATAGGTCGTCGGTTCGTCGAGCAGCAGCACGTCGGTGTCCTGAGCCAGGCAGCAGGCGAACCAGACGCGTTGCAGCTGGCCGCCGGAGAGGCTCTCGACGCCGCGGTCGGCGAGGTCGGTGACGTTCGTGACGGCCAGGGCGTGCTCGACGAGCCGCGCCCCGTCCGGGTCGCTCCCCCGCATACGGCTGCGGTACGGATGCCGCCCGAAGCCCACCACGTCGCGGACGCTGAGGCCGGCCGGGGTCGTACGGCTCTGGGCGAGCAACGTGACACGCCGGGCGAAATCGGTGCGCGAGAGGGCGAGGGCGTCGATCGGGTCACCCTCGGCGCCTACGGTCACACTCCCGCTGCGAGCCCGGTGCAGGCGCGCGACGGCACGCAACAGGGTGGACTTCCCACTCCCGTTCGGGCCGATCAGCGCGGTGACCTGCCCTCGCGGAAGACGGAGGTCCGCCTCGTGTACGACGTCGACGCCGTCATAGGCGACCGTGATTCCCACGGCGGCGAGGCCGGACGGGGCAGCGGTACCCGCGGCGGGAACGCCGGGGTCTGCCACGGCGCGGCGAGGCGGTGGCGATTCTTCTCGGTCGGGTGCAGTCACGATCACCCGGCAGAGGTTAGCCTAACCTAACCTGAAGGTGAAATTCGGCCCCACGAGTGAACAGGTGGCCGGAAACGGGCCATCACCCCGCCGCGGTCGGCAGCCTGTTCCACCAGCCTCGGAAACCGGGCCCCGGATCACGAACCCACGGGAGCCGCACCCCCTCGAAGCGCGGCACAGGTTCGGCTCGGTTGGGCGGGGTCGGCACCGACGGCGAGAACTGATGCTGCGTCAAAAAATCTGTGTCTACAGACAACTGAAGCCAAATGACTCGCTCAGACCCGAAAGCCCGGAGGCGCCGGCCCAGCCAGTCGACGGTCTTACGGCCTGTCAGCGCGCCAATCCGGGAGCGTCGGCACCGTCAGCGCCCGCAGGTCCAGCTCGGCCATGACCGTCCTGCCGACGCCAACACCGGGTCTGGGTCGTTTCGTTGAGAGCACCGCAAGCAGGGGCGACTGTAAGCCGCAACTGGCACACCATTGGCAACCACGACGGGATCGCAGAACTCGACCACGCCTGATCTCCCTCGTCTACGACCTGAGCCGCTACCTACCGACGCCTCAAGACACGCCATTCACGGCCCGGCTGTGGGATCTTCGCCTGGTCCGCAGTCGGGGGGTCCTCGTCCCGAATGACTTCCCCTGTGATGACCTGGCCGACCGGCTTGGCGAGTTCCAGGCCGGAGAGATGCGTCTTGAGCCTTCTGGACATGGGGCGGAAGGTCGCAAAGGTGAGCCCGCCGGACACGGCAGCCCCGACGAGGGGAATGGCCTTCGAGACGGACTTGGCGAAGGTCTGCTTCGTCATCTCGACGCCGAGGTACCCAGCGACCTTCTTCACGATGGGGTAGACGACACCCTGTGTCAGCGCCTTCTGAGGCAGCTTCTTGGCGACCTGCTCGGACATCATCCCCGCCACCTTCCCCACGGCAGCGTTCGCGGACTGGGTTCCGAACATCACTCCGAAGAAGAGCGTGAGCACTCCCTTGGTCGCGTCATCAAGGTCGTCGTTGTCCACGGAGAACAGATCGGGCCAGCTGTAGAGGTAGGCGAGCTTCTGCGCGATGCGCAGCATGTGGCCGACATACTGCGCCAAATCAGCCGGCACCGTGGCGGGCAGGGCGATGAATCCAGGAATCCCGGCAGCCGCAGAGAGCGCGCTCACCTTGGCGGTTTCGTAGCGAATGGACGCGTTGGCCACCCTGTCCAGAACAGCGAGAGGGATACCTGCCGCTGCGGGGGTCTCCTCAATCGCTCTGCGCAGTTCATCCTCCGAGCAAAGACGGGCCAGCGCCGTCCGGAGGTACGCCTCCCTGTCGACTCGCACGCCCGGAAGCCTTGCTGCGCCGACCAGAAGAGCGGAGAAGCGCGACTCCGCGTTCTCGCTCACTTTGCCCGTGACCATGCCAGGAACGTACAGCAGACGTGTGACCCGCATCCCTGAAATCGGTCATTCTGGTCGCGGATCGGGGCTCTCGTCAGCCAGGGTCGTCAAGTTGAGGCCGAAGACCTCGCCGCCGCGCCCGTCGAGGCCGGCCACCTCCCGGGGCCAGGCATCGCTCCGGAGCCCGAATGCCCAGGTCAGCCCAGCCGCCCACACGAATTGGGGGGCCGTCGCATGCGACGGCCCCCGTTCCGGGTGATCAGCAGCAGGTAGCGGTCGCGGTGTCACTACCGCTTGCGCTGCTCCAGGCCCGGTGGATCCAGATGGTGTGGTCCCGGACAACGGGACCGCGTCAACTAGCTCGCGTAGGTCTCGAACTCGGCGACCTTCGGCGTTCCGGTCGAGCCGGTGATCTCGAAGGTGATCTTGCTCAGCGAGGTGCTGGGCACCGCGATGGCGCCCGCGCCGGTACCGGACTTCAGGACGGCACCGGTGTCGCCGTTGAGGACCCTCCAGGATCCGATGCTGCCCGCGGAACCGGATGCCTCCCGGATGTTGATGCGGGCAACGGTGGTGGCGGAGGACCACTTGACCGAGACGGAGCCGGTCGAGCCGGCCGGCGACCAGTAGGTGCTCAGGTTGCCGTCACGCACGTTGCCGAAGCTCGTCCCGCTGGCCTTGCTGGAGCCGTCGGCACCGGCGCCGAGGCTGAGGTTGGTCCCGCTGGGCTGGGTCGGGTCCGGCGTGGGGGTGGTGGGGTCCGGCGTCGGGGTCGTCGGGTCGGGCGTGGGGGTGGTCGGGCTCGGCGACGGGTTCGTCGGCGTGCAGCTTCCGTCCGACACCTTCAGGCCCTTGTTGGCCCCTGCCGTCTGGCCGACGACGCTCGGCACGCAGTTGGCCGCGTCGAGGCTGAAGGAGTAGGGGATGCTGACCGTGGTCGTGGACTGCACGTTGGGCCCGGCGGGGTTGGTGTCGGTACCGGGGGCGGACCAGGTCACGTTGTCGAAGATGTTGCCGGCGACCTGCCAGTAGCCGGCCGCGTCGGTGTAGAAGGTGCCAAGGACGTCCTTGGAGTCCTTGAAGTAGTTGTTGTCCACCTTGGCGCGGGCCCCGGCCCGGGAGTTGATCCCGGACTCGTTGAGCTTCAGGTAGTAGTTGTTGTACATGTGGGCGATGCCGCCGCGCAGCAGGGGCGCACGGGAGTCGATGTTCTCGTACAGGTTGTGGTGGTAGGTCACAAAGCCGTTGGAGAGCTCGGTCTCACTGGACCCGATGAGGCCTCCGCGGCCGGAGTTGCGCAGGGTGCTGTAGGACAAGGTCACGTACTGGGTGTTGTCCTTCATGTCGAAGAGGCCGTCGTAGCCCTCCGACTCACCGCCCGACGCTTCGAGCGTGGTGTGGTCGACCCAGACGTTGCGGACGTCGCTCTCCATGCCGATGGCGTCACCGCCGTTGGAGGTGGGCGAGCCCGACTTCTTGACGTTCTTGACGGTCACGTTCTGGATGATGATGTTGCTGGACTCGCGAATGTGGATGCCCAGCTGATCGAAGACGGCTCCGCCGCCGACGCCGACGATCGAGACGTTGCTGATCTGCTTGAGCTCGATGACGCCATCGGCGGTGTTGCAGCTGTCGCCCGACACCTTGGCGGTGTTGCCGTGGTTGATCGTGCCCTCGACCTCGATGATGATCGGGGTGCTGGCGCTGGCCCGACCGCACAGGGCCTGATGGATCGCGGTGCCCGTGGTGGCACGCACCGTCTGCCCGCCCGCCCCGCCGGTGGTCCCACCGTTCTGGCTCGCGTAGCCGGTGGCGCTGCCGGTCACTGCCGCCGATGCCGAGGGCATCGACACAACCACACCGACCGCGGCGGCCAGGGCCGTCGTGGCGAGCGCCGCAGAAAGTCGCAGTGCGACTGGTCGTCTCATGTCCATCTCCCGATTCGTCTTCGAACTCTGGGTGTTGGTACTCGTACGCTGGTCATATCCATGAACTTTCGAGACAACGTCCTGCCGCTGGGCAGTCCCTCGACGGTCCGATTGCGGGTGCCCTCCTCGACACGGCCGGGCCGACGGTTCCGCCGCGCCGGTACCGGCCCATGCGAAAGTCGCGGTCGATGCCGTGGAAGCCGCATCAACCGGAACGAGGCTCGCGAACGAGGAAAGCGCTTTCTGTCCGCGAGGATAGGGCTGCTCCGACTGGACTGACAAGGTTCTTGTCACATGCGGAATGCGCACCGCCACACTTCGGGCCACGCCGCCGCCCCACCCGGCAGCCACTCCGGAGCAGCTGTTCCCGCCGCCCGGCACTCCAGCCGCAGGTCTTCCCGGTCGACACGCCCCGGACGGACCGATCACCGCGGGAAGGACGCCGCAGAAATTCACAAGGGTGGTCATCGTTCGAGAACATGAACTTCGTCATCGTCGGCCGAATTCTCCGGACCGCGACCCGCCCCACGAGGGTCCGATTCCCAACACCCTGCACTTTCCTCGGTGTTGAGGTTCAGGTCCGCACTCCACGTGGAGAGCCGACCCGGGCGCCCTCGGACCCCCGGCCACAACGCAGACCGCCCCGGCAGGCGGGTGCCTGCCGGGGCGGTGCTTGCGCTTCCAGGGGGCTTCCCGGAGCGCGGTGCCGGATCTAGCCCAGCGTCGCGATGGCCTCGTTGAACGTGGCCGACGGACGCATGACGGCCGCGGCCTTCGCCGGGTCGGGCTGGTAGTAGCCGCCGATGTCGACCGGCGAGCCCTGTACGGCGATCAGCTCGTCGACGATCGTCTGCTCCTGCTCGGCCAGCGTCTTGGCCAGCGTGGAGAACGCCTCGGCGAGCTTGGCGTCCGCGGTCTGCTGCGCCAGCTCCTGCGCCCAGTAGAGCGCCAGGTAGAAGTGGCTGCCGCGGTTGTCGATGCCGCCGAGCCTGCGGCTGGGCGACTTGTCCTCGTTGAGGAACGTGGCCGTCGCACGGTCCAGCGTGTCGGCGAGGACCTGGGCGCGGGCGTTGTCCGTGGTCTGCGCGAGGTGCTCGAAGCTGACCGCGAGGGCGAGGAACTCACCCAGGCTGTCCCAGCGCAGGTAGTTCTCCTTGACGAGCTGCTGGACGTGCTTCGGCGCGGAGCCGCCGGCGCCCGTCTCGAACAGTCCGCCGCCGTTCATGAGCGGAACGACGGAGAGCATCTTCGCGCTGGTGCCCAGCTCGAGGATCGGGAAGAGGTCGGTGAGGTAGTCACGCAGTACGTTGCCGGTGACCGACACGGTGTCCTCGCCGCGGCGGATGCGCTCCAGGGAGAACGCGGTGGCCTTCACCGGCGACATGATCTCGATCTGGAGACCGTCGGTGTCGTGGTCGGCGAGGTACGTACGGACCTTCTCGATGAGCTTGGCGTCGTGCGCGCGGTCCTCGTCGAGCCAGAACACGGCCGGGTTGCCGGTCGCGCGGGCGCGGCTGACGGCGAGCTTGACCCAGTCCTGGATCGGCAGGTCCTTGGCCTGGCACATCCGGAAGATGTCGCCGGCGCCGACGGCCTGCTCCAGCACCGCGTTGCCGGCGGCGTCCAGGACCCGCACCGTACCCGTGGTGGGGATCTCGAAGGTCTTGTCGTGGCTGCCGTACTCCTCGGCCTTCTGGGCCATGAGGCCGACGTTGGACACCGAGCCCATCGTGGCCGGGTCGTAGGCGCCGTTCGCACGGCAGTCGTCGATGACGACCTGGTAGACGCCCGCGTAGCTGCTGTCCGGCAGGACGGCGAGGGTGTCGGCCTCCTGGCCGTCCGGACCCCACATGTGACCGGAGGTGCGGATCATGGCCGGCATGGAGGCGTCGACGATCACGTCGCTGGGGACGTGCAGGTTGGTGATGCCCTTGTCGGAGTCGACCATCGCCAGGGCGGGGCCCTCGGCGAGCTCGGCCTCGAAGGACGCCTTGATCTTCGCGCCCTCGGGCAGGGCCTCCAGGCCCTTGAGGATGCCGCCGAGACCGTCGTTCGGGGTCAGGCCGGCCGCGGCGAGCACCTCACCGAACTCGGCGAACGTCTTCGGGAAGAACGCGCGCACCACGTGACCGAAGATGATCGGGTCGGAGACCTTCATCATCGTGGCCTTGAGGTGCACGGAGAACAGCACGCCCTCCGCCTTGGCCTTGGCGATCTGCGCGGTGAAGAACTCGCGCAGCGCGGCCACCCGCATCACGGCGGCGTCGACGACCTCGCCCGCCAGGACGGGTACCGAGTCGCGCAGGACGGTGGTGGTGCCGTCGTCGCCCACGAGCTCGATGCGCAGGGTGCCGGGCTCGGCGATGACGGCGGACTTCTCGGTGGACCGGAAGTCGTCGACGCCCATGGTGGCGACGTTCGTCTTCGAGTCGGCCGTCCAGGCGCCCATGCGGTGCGGGTGCGCCTTCGCGTAGTTCTTGACCGAGGCGGGGGCCCGGCGGTCGGAGTTGCCCTCACGCAGGACGGGGTTGACCGCACTGCCCTTGATCTTGTCGTAGCGCGCGCGGACGTCCTTGTCCGCGTCGGTCTTCGCGTCGTCCGGGTAGTCCGGCAGCGCGTAGCCCTGCCCCTGCAGCTCCGCGATCGCGGCCTTCAGCTGCGGGATCGACGCCGAGACGTTGGGCAGCTTGATGATGTTGGCGCCGGGAGCCTTGGCCAGCTCGCCGAGCTCGGCGAGTGCGTCATCGATACGCTGACCGGCCTCGAGGTGCTCCGGGAAGCTGGCGATGATCCGGCCCGCCAGGGAGATGTCGCGGCTCTCCACCGTGACCCCTGCGGTCGAGGCGTAGGCCTCGACGACGGGCAGGAACGAGTAGGTCGCCAGGGCAGGGGCCTCGTCGGTGTGCGTATAGATGATGGTCGAGTCAGTCACCGGGTGCTCCGCTCCACGTCTGCAACATTGCTTGACATCAAGATATCTCGTGCCCGCCCCCCTCTCCACAGGGGCCCGCCCCCGTTTTCGGCCGGAACCGGTCAGTCGCGTCCGGCCCCGGACGGCGCGGACCCCTGCACCCCCGGCGGCCTGCGTGCCTCGACCAGCCCCGACTCGTACGCGAAGACGACCAGCTGCGCCCGGTCGCGGGCGCCCAGTTTGATCATGGCGCGGCTGATGTGGGTCTTGGCCGTGAACGGGCTGATCACCATGTGGGCGGCGATCTCCTCGTTGGTCAGCCCCCGGGCGGCCAGGGCGGTGACCTCGCGCTCGCGGCGGGTGAGGGATTCGAGGCCCGGTGCGGTGGCACGGTCCGGGGGCCGGGAGACGAACGCGCCGATGAGCCGGCGGGTGATGGCGGGCGACAGCAGGGCGTCGCCGCGGGCCGCGACCTCGATGGCCCGCAGGAGCTCGGCCGGCTCGGTGTCCTTGAGCAGGAATCCGGCGGCCCCGGCGCGCAGGGCGTCGAAGACGTACTCGTCGAGGCCGTAGTTCGTCAGGATGACGACGTGCACATCGGCCAGCAGGGGGTCGGCGGCGATCTCGCGGGTCGCCTCGATTCCGGTCATCACGGGCATCTGTACGTCGATGAGCACCACATCCGGGGTGTACCGGCGGACCAGCTCCACGCCCCGGCGTCCGTCGGCAGCCTCCCCGACGACCTCGATGCCCTCCTCGGCCTCCAGCAGGGCCCGGAATCCCGCGCGCATGAGGGCCTGGTCGTCGACGATCAGCACGCGGATCATCCTGCGGAACCCCTGGATTCCACGGACACCCTGGACTCCGTCGGCATCCCTGGCTCCAGGGGCAGCTCGGCACGTACCGAGAAACCTCCGTGTGCACCGGGCGCGGCCTCAAGGGTGCCGCCGAGCGCGGCGACGCGCTCCCGCATGCCGGTCAGTCCGGTGCCCGGAGTGATCCGGTCGCCGGGCAGACACGGTCCCCGGTCGTCGACGCGGAGCTCCAGCGCCGAGTCCGTATAGAGGAGACGGACGGTGGTCTCCGCGCGGTCCGCGTGCCGGGCCACATTGGTCAGGGCCTCCTGCACGATGCGGTACGCCGCTCCGCCGATATCGGCCGGAAGAGGCCGTTCGACGCCGTCGACGGTGACCACGAGGGCGATGCCCGCGGCCCGCGCCCGTTCGGCCAGCTCGTCGATGCGGTCCAGCCCCGTGCCGGGGTCGAGCACGTCCGTGCGCAGCACCTCCAGCGTCGAGCGGAGTTCCCGCATCGCCTCGCCGCTGGCCTCCTGGATGGCGAGCAGGGCGGGCTCCACCTCGGTGCCGCGTTTGCGGGCGAGGTGGACGGCAACGCCCGCCTGGAGCTTGACGATCGAGATCGAATGGGTCAGAGAGTCGTGCAACTCCCTCGCGATACGCAGCCGTTCCTCTCCTGCTCGGCGCAACGCGGTTTCCTCGCGGGTCCGTTCGGCGTCGAGCGCCCGCTGTTCGGTCTGGCGCAGGTAGGCCTGCCAGTTCTTGTCGATGAGGCCGGTGACCCCTGCGCAGAGGAACCAGCCGAGCAGGAGCAGCGTCCGCTCGACGGTGTCCTGGACTCCCGGTACGGCGACGATCAGCACCACGAAATAGCCGAGGAGGAACAAGGTCCCGGCCCCGATCGCCTGCGCCCGGTGTCCGCTGCGCGCCGCGGCGTGGACGGCGACCACGACGGGCAGAGCCACCCAGCTGCCCGGGTGGGCGTGGACGACGTACGCGAACATGCTCAGGGTGGTCACGGCGAGCACCGTGCGGGGTGCCCGTCGGTGCGCGGCGAGGGCGAGGGAGCCGGCCGCGACGAGCAGCAGGTCGAGGACGTCCGGCGAGGACGCCGCCCGGGCCGCCGCGATCACGATCGCGCCGATCACCGCGGCACCCGCCGTGTCCAGCAGGAGTGCCCGCCGGTCGATGTCCCCCTGCACCCGCATGAGCCGCACCCTAACTCCCGTACGGCCGGGGGCGCGTCGTCCTCCGGGAGGGGGTCCGGGCTGCTCCCCGGGGAGTAGTGCGGTCGCCCACCCGTCGGGCCGGCGCAGCCCGGACTGCCTTCCGCTGTACGACGACGGGAGCGGGTGGCGGGGACGAGCATCGTCGCCATGACCGGACCTTTCCGATACACCTCGCCCGTACCTCCGAAGTCGGCCACCGGGGTGGTGGCCGACGTCTACGCCCAGCTCGCCACCGACTTCGGCATCAAGGACGCCACGACCTTCGTCGTCCTGTCCGTCTCCCCTCCGCTGCTCACCGCCACCTGGGCCCTGATGCGGGAGTCCCTGCTGGCCGGGCAGGCGTCACGTACCGGGAAGGAGGTGGTGGCGGCGGGTGTCTCGCTCGCCAACCGCTGCCCGTTCTGTGTGCACGCGCACACCGTGCTGCTGCATGCCACCGGTGATCACCGGCTGGCCGAGACGATCCTGCGGGGCGGCGAGCCGGACGAGCCGGGCCATCGCCGACTGCTCGCCTGGGGCAAGGACATGGGTACGCCGCAGCCGTTCCCGGTGCGGGAGGCACCCGAGTACGTGGGGACGGCGCTGGCCTTCCACTTCATCAACCGCGTCGTGTCCTCCCTGTTGTCGGAGGTGATGCTGCCGGGTGGCGCCGAGAAGTACCGGCTGGTGCGGAGCACGGCGGGCCGTTCGCTGGCCCGCACGGTGCGCCGCGAACTGCGGCCGGGCGACAGCCTCGCGCTGCTCGACACGGCCGGCGCCGCGCCGCAGTGGGCCGGGGATGACACCCCGGTGGGTACCGCGTACGGCGCGCTGCGCACGGCCGCGCAGCTGGGTGCGGGCCTTCTGAGCGACGAGGACGCCGCGTTCGTACGGGAGTCGGTGGCCGGCTGGGACGGTGTCACGCCCCTGCCCCTGACCGCCGCGCTGCCCGACCGGGCGGAGCGGCCGGGCGCCCGGCTCGCTCTGCTCGCGGCGCGCGCCCCGTACCGGATCACCGACGAGGACGTGGCGGCCTGGCGTGTGCCGCCGTTCACCGATCACTGTCTGGTCCATCTGGTGGCCTTCGGCGCGATGTGCGCCGTCGAGCGGGTCGAGGCCAACCTGCGGACGCCCGCCGGGGAGCAGGCATGAGCGTCGCCGACGCGAGGCCCGGTCCCGCGGAGCCTGCCACCGGGCCCGTGATCAGGAACTCGGCCTGCCGAGCTCGTCCCTGGGCGGCCGGTGCTCGTACCAGCGCTGATCGGCTTCCAGCTGGGCGGCGAGCGAGACGAGCCGTTCCTCGCTGCGGGAGGGGCCGAGCAGCTGGGCACCGAGGGGCAGGCCGTCGCGGGTGAAGCCCGCCGGGACATTGACGCCGGGCCAGCCGAGGACGTTCCAGGGCCAGGCGTACGGGCATGCCGCGGTCATCGCCAGGTCGGTGCGCCACGCGCTCAGGTGGTCGAAGGTACCGACACGGGGCGGTGGGGCGGCGGTGGTCGGGGTCAGCAGCACGTCGTACCCGCCGTTCCTGCCCGTGTCGAAGAAGGCGCCGATCCGGCGGTGCTGGCGCACCTCGCGGGCCCGGGCCGCCCGGACCACCCGGCCGCCGAGGCGGGTGCCGGTGCGCAGGGCGCTGCGGGTGCGCGGGTCCAGGAGCGCGGGGTCGGGGTGCAGGGCTGCGAGTTCGGCGATTCCGGCGGTGGCGCGGGGGACGAAGGAGAGGCCGATGAGTCCGTAGCGGGGGCGGGCCTCCTCGACGTGGTGGCCGAGGCGGGCGAGGACTTCGGCGAGTGCGGTGACGGCGCGCACCACCTCGGGGTGGGGTGCGTTGCGGGTGAGGGTGAGCGGGGGTTGCAGGGCGAGGCCGATCCGCAGCGTGCCGGGGTCGCGGCGGGCGGCCGCGGACGCGCTGACGGCGGGCGGCCGGTGCGGGTCGCCGGGGTGCGGGCCCGCGGCGGCGTCCAGGAGCAGGGCCGCGTCGGCAACCGTACGGGCGAGGGGGCCGTTGACGGTGAGGCCTTGGAAGGCGTCGCTGTTGGGGTGGACGGAGATGCGGCCGCGCTGCGGCTTGATGCCGACGAGGTGGGTCCAGGCGGCAGGGATACGGATGGAGCCGGCGCCGTCCGAACCGAGTGCCGCCGGGACGAGCCCCGCGGCGACGGCTGCCGCGGAGCCGCCGGACGAACCACCGGGCGTGTGGGCGGTGTTCCACGGGTTGCGGGTGACGCCGAAGGCGGGCCCCTCGGTGAAGGCCCACTGGCCCAGCTCGCAGGAGTTGGTCTTGCCCACGATGACGGCCCCGGCCGCGCGGAGCCTGCGGACCGCCTCGCTGTCGGCGGTGACGGGCGGCAGTTCGCCCGCGCAGCCGAAGTAGGTGGGCATGCCGGTGACATCGGTGTCGTCCTTGACGGCGACCGGCACCCCGAGCAGGGGCAGCCGTTCACCGGCCGCGAGCCGCCGGTCGGCCTCGGCGGCCTCGGCGAGTGCGGCGTCGGTCCGCAGGTGGCGGAAGGCGTTGAGGGTGTCGCGGCTCGCCTCGATGCGCGCGAGCGCGGCGGCGACGAGCTCCTGGGATGTCGTCCGGCCGTCCGCGAGTTCCTGTGCGCTGCCGACGAGTCCGGACGGTTCGGCCGGCTCGTCCCGCCTGCTCGGTCCGGTCCGCTCCGCGGGGTCTGCCGAAGACATCGCTGCCGCCTCCTCGCTGCCGCCGGAGCACGGTCCCCGAGGTGCGCCCCGGGGCCGCCCGAGCGGTCCTACTGGAGAGTAACGAGGGGGCGGGGTCCGCTCAAGCATGCCTGCCGGGAAGTACTGTCTGCGCCGCGCGCGGCGCAGACAGTACGAAGGTCTACGGCCTCACATGGATCTCGCCGATCCCCGAACCGAGACCGGCGCAGTGGGCGGTCGACTGTCCGGACTGACCCGGGTTCAGCGTGACGTGCTCGCCGTCCACGTCCGGGGACCAGCCGCAGACCAGATGGACCCAGAAGGTCTGAGGCGCCGATCCGTCGTTCCGGCAGAGCGCGTACCCCGTGTAGTCGTCGATCGCGTGCTTCCCGGTGTCGCAGGACAGACCGGGCGGCACCGCGGCCGGAGCGACGGCGACCGCCGCGGTCACCGGAACGGCCAGCGCCACGGTCAGGCCCGTGACGGCCGCACCGCGCAGCAGGGTGCGGACGGCGTTCCCCTTGGACAGCTTCTTCATGTCTCCCCTTTGATCCCTTGCTCTTCACGGCAGCTCTCCCCCACGTTCCGTAACCGAAAACAGCGCCGAACCTCACACTCCGTGCACCCTTCCGCCGCGCGGGCGAAGGGTCTCGGGCGTACGCTCGCTTCGGGGGAACGCACGCTCGAAAAGAAGCCTGGACAGGGCTGTTTCCGAGGAGGCGCCGTGACCGGACAGCGCATCACCGCCCGTGCGGCCGCCTGCGCGGCGGTGGTCGTACTCACCGTGACGAGTGGCGCGGTGGCCCACGCGGACGACGACATCGAGTCGCTCCCCGCCCGGGAGATCGCCGACCGCTCCCGTGACGCACTTCTGGACACCCGGTCGCTGCACCTGCACTCGGAGGGCGACATGGGCGAGGGACGTTCCCCCATGACGGTCGACCTCACGCTGGACCAGGACGGCAACTGCGTGGGCGGTATCGACCTGGGCAAGGACGAGGGCTCGGTCGAGATCGTCAAGCGTGGCGACGTGGTCTGGCTGAAGCCGGACTCGAACTTCTGGAAGAACCAGGTCCCGGTCGGGGGCACGACCTTCGAAGCGATTCTGGCCGGGCGGTACATGAAGGGCGAGACCTCGGACCCGAGGCTGCGCACCGTGGTGCAGGTCTGCGATCTCGACACGTTCCACGAACTGCTCGCGGACAACGCCGACGCGCCCGGGGGGACGCTCACCAAGGGCACCGGCACGACGGTCGACGGGGTACGGGCCGTCCCCGTCACCAGGACCGGGGACGACCAGGAGCTGACGCTGTACGTGGCCTCCGAGGGCAAGCCCTATCCGGTGCGGATCACCGTGCGGGGCAACGGGGCGGACGCGGCCGTGGACTTCTCCGGCTTCGACAAGCCGGTGCCCACGGCCACACCGCCGGCGGAGGACACGGTGGACGTCAGCGCCCTGCTGGGCAAGTCACCCGCGCCCGTCTGAGGAGCACCGTTCCTACGGGTAGGCGACCAGGTTGGCCACGTTGCTCCCGGAGTTGGACGGTCCTCCCGTGTTGTTGATGACGTGGTTGATGGTCCCCGTGCCGCCGAGGGAGACCGTCACCATGTTGCGGAAGCGGACGCCCGCGTTGTCCGGCGCCTCGAAGGCCCGTTCGGCCACCACCGAGGGGTTCACGTTGAAGTAGCAGTAGCTCCCCAGCCCCCAGGCCTGGTGTGTCGTGACGGACGGGGACACCTTGTAGGCGTCGTAGCCCCGGGTCGAACCGTTCGTCCAGGCGGCCTGGTTGGGCGGGTCGTACGGCATCTCGTTCTGGAAGAAGTAGGTGCGCCCGCCGTTGCCGTTCCAGATGACCTGGTGCTTCTGGTAGTGCTCGACGAACAGGCCGTACATCGTGACGTCGGTGCCGTTGACGACGAGCCCGGTGTCGGCGGTGTTGCTGTTCCAGCCGATGCCGGTGCCGTGGTCGCCCCGCCACAGCCACATGTGGTCGCCGATGACGTCCGAGCTGTTGACGACGAGGCTCTGGGTCGCCTTGCCCACCGCCGCGCCCCCGATGCGGAAGAAGACGTCGTGCAGCGAGATGGGGTTGCCGGTGTGCCGGGCGGTGGCGCCCGGCTGGCCGACCTGCATCAGCGTCTGGGAGTTGGTGGTTCCCGCGTCGATCAGCAGTCCGGCGATCTTGACGCCGTCGACGTCGGCGACGTTCATCGCGGTGATTCCGTTGTCGGGGATCACGGCGGCGAGGCCGAGGCCGAGGACGACGGTGTTCGCGCGGTTCACGTTGAGGGTCTGGTTGAGGTGGTAGACACCCGGGGTGAACAGCAGGTCCTTGCCGGCCGCGAGTGCGGCGTTGATGGCGGCCGCGGTGGCGCCCGGCTTGACCACGAAGAACTGGTCCAGCGGGAGCGACTGCCCGGCGGGGGTGCCCGATGCCCAGGTCGTGCCCTGGGAGTTGGTACGAAGAGCGGGCACGAACACTTTGTAGGCGCCGGCCCCGTCCACGTACAGGAAGGGCTTCTCACGGGTCACAGGACTCTGCGCGACCGTGGTGTACGGCGGGTTGGGGAAGGAGTTCGCCGGGGCGTTGACGTCGCCGACGAAGACCATGTTCCAGTTGGATCCGGTCCAGCTCCCCCACTGGCTGTTGCGTGAGAGCCACTGCTGCTGGGAGCCGGACCGCACCTGGCCGTCGATCTTGGAGTCGGCCATGAAGCCGCCGCTGGACCAGCCGCCGTCGTCGAGCTGGAGGTTGCCGCGCACATGCATGCGGCGGTACGGGGCGGCCTGGGAGACGGCCCACCGGTCGGTGCCGCCGGTCGGGTTGACGGAGAGGTTCTCGGCGGACCGCCAGAAGTTCTGGGTGGCGTTGCCCTGGAACCAGTCGGCCTCGGCGTGCACGGCGCCGTTGATCGTGACGTCGTCGGGCGACAGGCCCAGGCCCGCGACCTGGGTGTAGAAGCCGACGTTGGCGTCCACGTCGTAGCTGCCCGGCTTGAACAGCAGGGCCTGGCGCTGCGGGCCGAACTGGTTCTCCTCCTGCTGGCCGAAGACCTGGTCGATCTTGCCCTGGACGGCCGACTTGGTCATCGACGGGTCGAAGACCGTGACGTTCGGGCCGAGATCGGGTGTACCTGCGGGCGGCGGGATGTCGGTGGAGTCGACGCCGAAGGACTGCGCGGCCGAACCGTTGCACGTGTACTGCTGCAGCCGGGTGCTGTCGGCAGTCGAGGCCGAGGGGACATCGAGGCACTTGCCGCTGTTGCGGTTCACGAAGTGGTAGGTACCGCCCGCCTCCTCCACGGGCAGCCACTGCTGGTTGGCGCCACCCGAGTACGACCACAGCTGCACCGGCGCCGCGTCCGCCGTGGAGACATCGGTGACGTCCCAGCTCTTGGACGCGTCGTTGCGGTTGTTCACGCGGACGTAGCCGTCGCTCGTCGCCTGGAACTGCCACTGCTGTGCGGTGCTGCCGTTGCAGGCGTACTGCTGCACCGCGGTGCCGTCGGCGGTGCCCGCCGCGGCGGCGTCCGCGCACTTCCCGCTGTGCTTCGCGGTGACCGTGGCCCATCCGTCGGGCAGGGCGGCGGCCTGCGCGGCGGGCGCCGAGACAGCGGTGGTGACGAGCGTGGCGAGGAGGCCGCCCAGGGCCAGCAGCGGGGTGACTCGAGGTCTGGACCGAGTTCTCATACGTGTCTCCTGCGCGGTGGGGGGCTTACTTTAGGCCGTGAAGTTAGGCCCGTTCCCTGAGCGCGTCAAGAGTGCGCGTACGAAAGGTGAATTCAGGCCGTTCAATGCCTGACCGGGCGTCAACTCCCCTCACCTGCTGGTTCATTAATGGTCCGTACCAGAGTCTTGACATCGCGGCTCGTTCACTTCTTGAATCACATGGCAGAACCGTCATCACACTGACGAACCGACCGACGTCGAAGCGGGATCGAAGCGGGGGAAGCCGGATGCCCGGCGACAGCGCGGACCAGGAAGCACTCGTCAGGGACGGGCCAAGGACTTGCCAAGAACCGTTCCCCTACGGTCGGTTCCATGATCCAGCCGAACTATGCGGGTCGGTGAGACATGGCGGACACCCAGGATCTCCAAGTTCGCAGCTCCCGTCCGGCCAGACTCCTCCAGCGAGCGTTCACGACCGTGCTGCTCGTGGGCATGGCCGTGGCGGTGATGATGTTCGTGCGTGGCCAGGACTGGTCCGTCCTCGCCACGGAGATGCGCAGCCGGCCGCCGGGATCCTTTGCGCTTCTGGTCGGGCTCGCGCTGCTCGCGAACGCTGTCGCGGTGCTGGCGGCCCTGCTCGCCTGGTGGTCGATGCTGTCGGCCGTCAACGCGGATGTCGCGCCCACGGCCGGGGGCGGCGGGCTCACAGCGGTGGGTGCGGCCCGCATCTTCTTCGTCGGCCAATTCGCCAAGTACATGCCCGGCAAGGTCTTCGGGTTCGTGCTCAGCGTGAAGATGGGCCGGGCGATGGGAATACCGGCTGCCCGGACCGCCACGGCGTGGCTGCTGACGCTGGTGATCGGGCTCCTGACCGCGGCCTCGGCCGGGCTGGTGGCAGGGCCCCAGGTGCTCGGCGGATCGGAGGCCTGGCTGGCGGCCGCGTCGGCAGTTCCCCTGGCGGTGATCCTGCTACGGCCTCAGCTCGTCAACGAGGCCGCCACCGTGGTGGCCAGGCTGCGCCGGCGCCCGCCGCCTGCGATCACCCTGCCGGGACGGGTCATCCGCCGCAACGTGGTGATCCAGATGCTTTCCTGGCTGTTCGGCGGAATTCAGCTGTGGTGCCTGGCGATCGCGCTGGGGGCCCCACCGGCCCGCTCGCTGCCGTTGTGCGTCGGTGCGTTCGCCCTCGGTGCGGCCGCCGGTGTCTTCGCGGTCTTCACACCCGATGGTCTGGGGGTGCGCGAGGTGATCCTGCTGAGCGCGCTCGGCGCGGTCCTTCCGCTGCCGGCGGCGGGTGTGGTGGCGGTCATCAGCCGACTGGTCGTGGCCGTGAGCGAACTCATCACGGCCGGACTGGGGTTGGCGGTGACCGAGGTACTCCGGCGGCGAGCGGGCTCCCCCGCCGCGCCGGTTCGGGCAGCGCGAATCCGGGACAAGATCCGGCCAAGCTCCGGACAGCTAGGGTCGCCACCGTTGCATCGCCAGTTGTTGACGACTGAGAAGACGAATTCGGAGGAGCAATGACTGAGGCACCGCTGGTTTCGGTGATAATCCCGAATTACAACTACGCCCGGACGCTCGCGGCGTGCATTGAGGCGGCGCAGGGCCAGACGTACCCCGCGATCGAGGTCATCGTGGCGGACGACTGCAGCACCGACGACTCCGTCGCCATCGCACGCCGACTGGGCGTGACGGTGCTGGAGAGTCCGGTCAACCGCGGTGTCTCCACGGTTCGCAACCTCGGTGCGGAATCCGCCCGCGGCGAGGTGCTCTTCTTCGTCGACTCCGACGTGGCCCTGGCGCCCGACGCGGTGGCCAAAGCGGTGGAGGTCCTCCTCGCCGATGACAACCTCGGTGCGGTCTGCGGTATGTACCAGGCCGAGTCCCTGTTCCCGGACAGCGTTGTCAAGAAGTACCGGGCGATCCAGCAGTACGTCTGGTTCAACGAGGTGGACGGCTTGATCCCGGGCCTGCACTCCGCCCTCTTCGCGATCCGGACTGCCGTCTTCCGTGAAATCGGCCCGTTCAACGACCAGTTGCGCTGGACCGAGGAGCAGGACTACGGCTTCCGCCTCAACGAGCGCTATTCCGTGTGGGCGACCTCGTCCGTCCGCGGCCGCCACGACCACGACGGCACACTGCGCGTCATGCTGACGAAGGTGTTCCAGCGCACTCGGATCGGCGCCCCCAACTGGGTACGCCTGCGGTCCCTGCCCGGCGGTGCCGGCACGAGCTACCGCGCGCTCGGCAGCGGTTTCGTCCTGACTGCGGCCCTGAGCCTCCTCGGCGTGCTGCTGTTCGGCCCGCTTGCCCTGCTCGCGACGGCGGCCACCCTTTCCGTGGGCATATTGCTCGACTGGCGGACGTACGCGTACGCGTATCGGCACCATGGAGTCCTGTTCGGCCTCCAATTCACGGTGCTCCACCTCTTGGTGACGCTGACGTCCGCGCTCGCCGCCGGAATCGGAATCCTGCAAGGACTGCTGTTTCCCCGTTCGGTACGTCGGCTCTACGGCGTGAATACCCCTGCCTGACCATCCCGCAAAGCTGAGGCACGCATGACACTTACCATCGACAGTTCCGCCGCGGATGCGCTGGTCGATATCGACCTGCACGGGAAGCTGGCCGTAGTCACCGGAGGTTACTCCGGCCTGGGTCTGGCGACGACCCGGGCACTGGTGAATGCCGGCGCCCATGTCATTGTCCCGGCCCGCCGCCCGGAACTCGCGCAGAAAGCGCTCGACGGTCTCGACGCCGAAGTCGACGAACTGGATCTCGCCGACCTGAAGAGCGTGGCCGACTTCGCGGACCGCTTCCTCCTTTCGGGCCGGAACATTGACATCGTCATCAACGACGCCGGTGTCATGGCTCTTCCGGAGACCCGTGTCGGGCCGGGCTGGGAAGCGCACTTCGCGGTCAACCACCTTGGCCATTACGCGCTGGTCAACCGGCTCTTTCCGGCAATCGTCGAGGGTGGGCGCGTGGTTGCCGTCTCGTCGGGCGTCAGCCCGACCGGAACCATCCAGTGGGACGACGTGCACTTCGAGCAGGGTTACGACAAGTGGGCGGCCTACGCACAGTCGAAGCTCGCCAATGCGCTGTTCGCGGCCCAGCTCGACCTACTGGGCGGTTCGGCGGGCGTGCAGGCGTACTCCGTGAACCCCGGCTACATCCTCACACCGCTGCAACGGCACCTCACCACCGAGGAGATGATTGCCGCGGGCTGGATCGACGACGCCGGGACTCCGCTGCTGCCCGAGTTCCGGTCGCCCGAACAGGGTGCCGCAACCCAGGTGTGGGCAGCGACCTCGCCCGAGCTCGCCGGCGCAGGCGGCTCCTACCTCCACCACGGTGCGGTGGACCGCCGGTTCGACGAGCCTGCGGACCGCGAACAGGCCGCCCGGCTCTGGGCCTTGTCGGCCGAGCTGACCGGGGTCGACGCGTTCGCCGCAGGGGGGAGCCCTTCCTGAGCTCGGCCCTGTCGGGGATCTTGGCGTTTCCGGGCGCGCCATGCGTGCCGCTCCGGATTCGATGACGGGTGCAGCCGGTACCGGTGTCGTCAGGGGCGGTCTCCAAGAGGCCGCCCCTCGGGCGTGCGATACGCCCCCTGCGACGACAGTGGCAGCCTTTCGCATCCGACGCGAGGACGAACGTGCCCACCGGGCTGACCACCGGTACTGACCACCGGACGGACCACCGGTACGGATACAGCCTCACCACCAGGCGTTCCCTTGTGGCCGAGCTGCGCCCAAAGGTGTCCGAAGAATTCCGATGGGCATACGGCGGCGTTCTCCCGGCCTGCCCGGTACAACAAATTGAAGCCGCCATTCCGCACTGCCGCAGCAGCCCTGTCGAGTATACGATCGGCCAAATATCGGTGAGCCTGAACTCGGTTGCATAGTTCGCAGGTGTCCACATAGCGGGGCAACGCCCGGCGGCCGCCTCGAACGTTTTCAAGAACTCACGTCAGTGCGGCTGAGCGACCGACTACCTTGATGAATGTCCGGCTCACGGATGAACGACAAGGAGGAGAGTCCGGCGATGAAATCGAGTCGCAGGTACGACAGCACTGTGGCTTACTCGTCCGACGGTGTTGTACTGATCCCCATTCCATCACATTGCCCTGAAGTCGGGGGCATTGACCTCATTTCCGTGGAGCTGACGTGACTGGATCCGGACACGTACTCGTGTCAGTGATCGTGCCCTGCTACAACAGCACGAAGACCGTCGCGCTGTGCCTGGAGTCGGTGCTGGCACAGACGTACTCACCTATTGAACTGATCGTCGTGGACGACTCGAGTTCCGACGAGACGGCGTCGATCGCCGAGGCGTACGAGTGCACAGTTGTCCGGCTCACGGAGAACTCCGGGGCGGGGATCGCGCGGAACCGCGGCATCGCCGCCAGCCACGGCGATGTCCTGTTCTTCCTCGACTCCGACGTCGCGCTCGCTCCGAGCGCCGTGGCGAACGCCGTCCGGACCCTCGAGGAGAGCCCTGAGTGCGCCGCGGCCTGGGGCATCTACGGCGACCGGCCGCTCGTGGACGACAGCGTCGTGGAACAGGTCCAGGTCCTGCACGGCCACTTCCGGCAGATCCAGCCCCGCCCCGTGCTCACCGGGCACTTCGCGGTCGGGGCGATCCGCCGCTGGGTCGTCGACGAGCTCGGCGGCTTCGACGAGCGGCTCACCGGGCAGTGGGCCAACGAGGACCACGAGTACGGCCTGCGGATCTCCGGGCGCTTCCCGGTGGCCCGTGCGCTCGACGTCGTCGGCTACCACGACGACGAGGACCGGATGTCGTCGGTGCTGCGCAAGCGCTTCGGCCGGGCCGTGTCGCTGGTGCCCCTGATCTTCCTGCAGCGTGACCTCAAGCCCGAGCGGGAGGCGCTGCACCGGCCGCCGGAGATCTTCGCGATCACCCTCACCGCGGCGACAGCGCCACTGCCGCTCCTCGCACCCGCGCTCGCGGTGCTTCCGGCGGCAGGTCTTGCCTGGTTCCTCTGGGCGAACCTCCCGCTGCTCGGTTACGTCCGGCGCGCCGCCGGCTGGCGCATGGTCCTGGTGACGACAGCGCTGAACTACCTCTACGGACTGGCCGTTTCGGCGGGCGGCCTGACCGGGGCGCTGCGCTACCTCGTCGACCCGCGTTTCCGGCGGCGATACCGTGATGGCCTCGCGGCAACATGACTCTGACCTTTCGTACCATTTCTGGCATGGCGTACGCATCGCCCTTGGGAGCGCTCCCAGCGCGATCTCGCCGAAAGACGGGGGACAATGAGAATCAAACTGCTGGGTCCGATGGATGTGGAAGTGGCCGGTCGGTCCCTGGATGTGGGGCCGCGCCAAAGACGCCTGGTGCTGGCGGCGTTGGCGGTTGATGCCGGCAGCCCGGTCCCCATCGACGCCCTGATCGAACGAGTCTGGGGCCAGGACACTCCCGACGCGCCACGCAGCGCCCTCTATGCCCATATAGCCCGGCTGCGGCATTTCCTGACCAGGGCCGCACGGGCCGAGGAGTCGGCCGCGAAACCGGTGCCCCTCGTCAAGGGGGCGCAGGGGTACGTTCTGCAGATCGACCATCGGGACGTCGACTTACACCACATCGGCTCCCTCGCGGAGGACGCTCGCGCCGCGCACGGGGAGCAGCGCGTGCTCGCCCTGCGCGAGGCGATGGGCCTCTGGCGCGGCCGGCCACTGGTGAATCTGATGGGGTATTGGGCCAGCACGATACGCCGGAACGCCGAATCGCAGTTCATAGGCATCGCGAGTGCCTGGGCCGCCGATGAGTTGCGGCTGGGCAACGCCCAGGCCGTCGCCGACCGGCTGGCCAAGGTCCTGGATTCGTATCCGCTCGCCGAGCCGCTGGAGGATCTGTACATGCGCGCGCTGTGCGCGCTCGGCCGTACTTCGGAGGCTCTGCAGCACTACGCCGCCGTGCGTGAGCAGATCGCCGAGCAACTGGGGCACGAGCCCGGCCCGCAGCTGCGTGACCTGCACATGGCCGTGTTACGCGGTGAGCTCCAGACCCCCCACCAGGGCACCACCATCAGCTCCGCGCCACTGCCCCGCCAACTCCCCATGAATGTCGCTCACTTCGTGGGACGGACCGAGGAGCTCGCCTGGATCGAGGATGCGCTCGCCACACCGCGACCGCAGGCCGCGACCCCGCTGGTGAGCATCCATGGAGCCGCCGGTGTCGGAAAGTCGGCCCTGGCGATCCACGCCGCACACCAGCTCGCCCACCGCTATCCCGAGGGCCAGATGTACGTGGAGCTCAGCGGGAGCGGCACGGGAGCGCCACCGCTCAGCCCGTCGGAGGCCCTGGCCCGCCTGTTCCGCACGCTCGGCACGGAACCGCCGCCGCCGGCCGTGCAGGCCGATGAGGCCGCCGCCCTGCTGCGCTCCCTGGTGGCCGGTCGCAGGATGCTCCTCGTGCTCGACAACGCCTCCGACTCGGACCAGATAAAGCCGCTGCTGCTGAACGGGGGCGGATTCGGCGTGATCGTGACGAGCAGGCAGCCGCTGTCCGCCCTGGGCGGAGCCGGCCAACTGCCTGTCCGGCCGCTCTCGGTGGACGAGGCCGTCGCTCTTCTCGGCAGGCTGACGGGCCCGGACCGGGTGGCCGCCGAACCCGCAGCGGCCGAAGCGATCGCGAAGCTGTGCCAGTGCCTGCCGCTCGCCGTGACCACCGCGGCTGCCCGTCTCGTGTCCCGGCCGAGCTGGCCCCTGGCCGAGCTGCACGCCCGCCTCGCCGACGAGGCCCGGCGGCTCGACAACCTCGAGATCGAAGGCATCGGGGTGCGGGCCAGCTTGTCCGGCTCCTACCGGCGGCTCTCCGGAAATGCCGATCCGGCCATGCGGGCGGCTGCGGAGGCCTTCAAGCTGCTCAGCGGGTGCAGCCAGCCGGTGGTCAGCCTCTCGGACGCCGCGCGGCTGCTCTCCCAGTCCAATGCGCGCGCGGAACTGTGCCTGGAGCGGCTCGTCGACGCCCAGCTCCTGGAGTCCGTGTCCCCGGGCCGCTACCAGATGAACGATCTCCTGCGGTTGTTCGCCCAGGAGTGCTGAACGGCGGAACTGAGCCTCGCCGGGACCGGGTGGTCACGACGGCGCCCCGGGGTGGCGGAACGACAAAGACGTCGTCACCGCGCCCCCGGGCAGGTCGACCGGGCTTCTGCCGCTCGCGCCGTCACACCCCTTGGGGCATCTCCTGCTGGACGTAGCTGCGCAGCCAGGTCCTGAAGTCCGGTCCCAGGTCTTCGCGCTCGCACGCCAGGCGGACGATGGCCCGCAGATAGTCGGCGCGGTCCCCGGTGTCGTAGCGGCGGCCGCGGAAGACGACACCGTGTACGGGGCCGCCCAGGGACGGGTCGGCGGCCAGGGCCTGCAGGGCGTCGGTGAGCTGGATCTCGCCGCCGCGGCCCGGATCGGTCTTGCGCAGCACCTCGAAGATCCGCGGGTCCAGCACGTAGCGGCCGATGATCGCGAGGTTGCTGGGGGCGTCCGCCGGCCTGGGTTTCTCCACGAGGCCGCTCACGGCGACGACGTCGTCGTCCCCGTTCGGGGCGGCAGCGACGCAGCCGTAGAGGTGGAGCTGGGAACGGTCGACCTCCATCAGCGCGACGACACTGCCGCCGTGACGCTGCTGCACGTCGATCATGCGGGTGAGCAGCGGGTCGCGCGGGTCCATCATGTCGTCGCCCAGGAGCACCGCGAAGGGCTGCTCTCCCACGTGCTCCTCGGCGCACAGCACCGCGTGGCCCAGTCCCCTGGGGTCGCCCTGCCGGACGTAGTGGATGTTGGCCAGCTCGCTCGAGGCCTGCACCTGGTCGAGCCTGGCGTCGTCGCCCTTGCGGCGCAGGGCCTCCTCCAGCTCGTAGTTGCGGTCGAAGTGGTCTTCGAGGGGACGCTTGTTCCGCCCGGTGATCATGAGGATGTCCGAGAGGCCGGCGGTGACGGCCTCCTCTATGACGTACTGGATCGCCGGCTTGTCGACGACCGGCAGCATCTCCTTGGGGGTGGCCTTGGTGGCGGGCAGGAAGCGGGTGCCGAGGCCGGCCGCCGGGATGACCGCCTTGGTGATCCGGGAGCCCGGTGCGGATGATGCGCTCATGCCTGCACTTCCTTCAGAACGGCGGCGTACCGGTCGAGGCAGCTTTCGAGGCCGAACAGGTTCCTGGCGCGTTCGGCCCCGTCCTTTCGCACAGCCGCATCCCAGCTGACCGTCTCCAGGAGTGCCTCGCGCAGCGCCACGGGATCACGTGGCGGGACGACAGCACCCATGCCGGTGGCCACCACGGGGTAGCGCCCGCCCGGCAGATCGGTCGTGACCGAGGGAACGCCGCACATCATCGCCTCGGCCTGGGCGATCCCGAACGACTCCGCTACCGAAGGCAGCGCGAAGACGTCGATCGACGCGTAGAAGTCAGCGATCTCCTGGCCCCGCAGCAGACCCAGGATGCTGATCCGCGGGTCCTGCCGGGCGGCCTCCCGGATCTCCTCGATGACGCTGCCTCCCGCCACGGTCACGTAGTCGCCACCCACCAGCAGCCGGGCGTCGGGGTCGTCGATCCCGCTGAACGCGTCGAGGAGGTAGGGCAGTCCCTTGTCGGGCACGATGCGCCCGAGGAAGCCGATGTGCGGCCCGGTGGTCTGCCGGTACGCGGCCGAACCGCCTCGCCGGTCCAGGCAGGGGGCCGCTATCGCGAATCGTCTGGCGTTGCGGAGCGTCGGCCACATCCGGGAGTGCTCGGCCTGGTCGTCGCTGTTGACCACGACGGCCGCGGACCGGCGCAGTGTGACTGCCGACGAGACACTCACCGCCGCTGTCGCGGCCCGGGCCACCGGGCCGGGCGGCAGCCAGAGGTCGATGTGATAGGTCGAGACGACGGGGATCTTCAGCCGCGGCCCCGTGATGAGCCCGGCCTCGAGCATCGGCAGGTGCAGGTGGAGCACGCGCGACCGTCTGCTCAGCCGACGTACCGTACGGGCGAACGAGGGGCTGACCAGGCCTCGGCCGATCGAGGCGATGACCGGACACCGATGGACGTCCACGCCGTTCAGGTTCTCGCGCAAGGGCAGCTGCGGATCGTGGCGGGTGGCGACGACGGCGACCTTCCAGCCGCGGGCGGCGAGCCCCTCGGCGACGATCCGGGCGGTCTCGGTCAGACCGCTCACATAGGGCGCGTAGTAGTTGACCGCGATGCAGACGTCATAGGTCACAGGAAGCTCGCCAGGAAGGTCGAGGCCAGGACCGCGGTCCACAGGCCGAGGTTGAGCCGCATCTGCCGATCGCGCATGAGGTCGTCGACCGGGTCGCCGCCGGAGCGCTCCACGATGAGCATCTGCAGGTAGCGGGTGACGTGGAACGCCGCGAACGGGAAGGTGAGCGCGGCTCCCACCTTCCCGTACGGCGGTTTCAGCTGCCACATCGTGGCCAAGTAGCACATCAGGGCCGCGACGAGGTTCAGGACGACCACGTGATCCAGGAACGGCACCGAGTACGCCGACAGCGCCGGTCTGTGTCGCTCCCCCGCCACCGCCAGGCCGGCCAGTTCGTGCCGGCGTTTGCCCAACGACAGGGCCACGGACGCGCAGTAGACGCAGATGAGCAGAAGCGGCTGGACGTCCAGACCGGCGGCGACCGCTCCGGCCAGGACCCGCAGGACGAAGCCGGCGGCTACCACGGAGACGTCGACGAGCGGCTGGTGCTTGAGGGCCAGGGTGTACCAGATGTTCATGAGGACATAGCCCCCGAGTATCAGCGCCGCCAGGGGCGGTACTGCCACGAGCAGTCCGACCGTGACGAGCAGCAGCGCGACCAGCATGGCCACGGCACCTCGGAAGCTCACGTCGCCACTCGCGAGCGGCCGCAGCCTCTTGACCGGATGCAGCCGGTCGGCCGCACAGTCGCGGAGGTCGTTCAGGACGTACACGGTGGAGGAGGCGGACAGGAAGGCGAGCAGGGTCAGGACGATCCCACCGAGGTGCGGGATCACCTCCGGCGGGGCTGTGACCGGCGCCACCAGCACCAGGGAGCACTTGACCCAGTGACGGGGCCGTAAGAGTGCCACGTAGGCGCCCGATGCCCTCACCCGCCGGGCGGCGATGGGTCCTTCCACAACGTCGAGCGCAAGCCTGTCCGGACCTACATAGTGATCCATGAACGCCTCCCCTAGTGTGACGGCCGGTCAGAACAATGCTTTGGCGAGCTGCAGGGCCCCCTGCCGCCACGGGTCCCGGTGCGTCCTGCCGCTGGGGCTCCGCCGCGCACGTCCCGCGCTGCGCCACCACTCGTACGTCCTGAGCAACGCCTGCCTGTTGCTGACCCTGGGGGTGAAGCCCAGCTGCTCCCGTGCCTTGTCCGTCGACACGTAGGAGTCACGGGTCAGCTTGTGCACCAGGCGCCCGTACACCGGCGAGAGACGCAGGGCCGCGAGGGCTCGCAGCACCACCACTGCCGGCCCGACCGGAACCGTCACGACCCGCCGCCCGTGGCCTGCGGCGTCGAGCACCGCCTGGAAGTCGTCGCGCAGCGAAGTGAACTCGGCGGCACCGATGTTGAAGGTGTCGTTCACAGCGCTGTCCGGTCCCTCGCACACGCGCCGGATCGCCTCGCAGAGGTCGTCGACGTCCAGCATCTGCGCGGCGGCGTGGCCACCACCCATCAGGGGGAAGTTGCGCCCCTCGTCGGCCCATTCGAACAACATCGCGAAGAGCCCCAGCCGCTCCGGCCCGAGGAACGTCTTGGGCCGCAGGATCGGGACGCAGAAGCCCTGCTCCCGCGCGCGCAGCACGACCGATTCGGCGGCGAGCTTGGCGGAGGAATACGCGTCCACCGGCTCACACGGGTAGTCCTCGGGGGTCGGGCAGTGGCGGGGCAGGCCGTAGACGGCGGTCGACGAGATGTGCACAAGCCGTTGCACGCCGACGTGCCGGGCGGCCTCCACGACCGAAGCGGTGCCGTCCACGTCGACCGACCGGATGTCGGCGGCACGGTGGCTCGGCAGGGCGGCGGCCGAGTGGATGACCACGTCGGCGCCGCGAAAGGCGTTGATGAGCGCCGCCGTGTCGCGGACATCGGCCCGGACGTATTCGGCACGGTCACCGGCACCGGGTGCGAGCGGGCGGATATCGACGCCCGTCCATTCGATGCCGGGCCAGGGCCGGGCCAGAAGGGCAGTGCCGAGCATTCCGGCCGCGCCAGTGACGACAATGTTCATTTCACGTCCCTTTCTTCAAGCACGTACCGCACTCGCAGGGCCCGTCGAGGAAAAACATGCGATCCACCGGGGCATTGACCTGGCGCGACAATTTCGGGACCGCACTGGCTCATTCTCGCCAGGCCAGGAGTCGGACCTTACCGACCGGTGATTGCACCGGTCTTGGCGGTCGCCCCAAGGTCGGGGCAAGGTCCCGGTGCGAGGATCTGCAGGCTTGTACGACCAGCCAGCGGGGAGAAGTGTGAGTCCGTGAGCGAGACTGCGAACGTCGAACCATCCATCACCGAAGAAGAGCGGGCGGACCACGCGGCGCAGTCGGACGGCGTGGCTCAGGCCGGCCGTAGGCGCCGGCCCTGGCGCGTACGCCTGGCCGTCCTCGCCTGCACCGCGTGGCTGGCCTTCGTCGTGCTGCACCGGCTCCTCAGCAACCGGTTCTACTGGTGGGGCCCCTTCGACGTCATCCCGCCGCTGGCCTTCGCTCTCATTCCGCTGGCGCTGATCGCCGTGGCGCAGCTGGCACGGCCCGTTCGGTGGCGCCTCACCGCCGCGCCGGTGCTCGCGCTCGTGCTCGGCCTGAGTTGTTCCGGGCTGAATTTCAGCACCCTGTGGTACACGCCCCCGTCGGCACCCTCCGACGCGATCAAGCTCGTCACCTGGAACACCCAGTACTGGGACCAGGACCTCCAACCCGGAGGTCCGCACACCACCGACGGCTTCTACGCGTTTCTCCGCGGCCTCGATGCCGATGTGTATCTCCTGCAGGAATACGCGCACGTCGACATGACGAAGACGCACTGGGCGCAGGCTCGCGGCATCGACCAAGCGGCCCGGCTGCGCGCGGAGTTCCCCGGCTACGAGGTCGTGATCGAGGGCCGCAACGTCACCCTGTCCCGACTGCCGGTCGTCGGGCACCGCTGGCTGGACACGACCACCTGGCTGCCCGACGACCTCAAGCCCGTTCCGGACGCACTGCGGGACCGTCCGCTGTTCTACTCGTCGCAGACACAAGTGACGGACATTCGAGTGAACGGGAAGACCGTATCCTTCTACAACTCCCATCTGTTCCAGCCACCGCAGCGGCTGATGCGTCTCCAGAACGGCCCTGAAGGAAGCATGTTCGAGGTCGACCGGCTCAACTTCGAAATGCGGCGTGCCAGTTACGAGGCCATTCGCAAGGACGTCGCGGACAATCCCCACAGGATTGTTCTGGGCGGCGATCTGAACACATCGGCCGCGATGGGAATCAAGTCGATGATTCCCGACCGGCTCGTCGACCAGTCGCACGCGCTCCCGTCGCTCTATCCCGCCTCCTGGCCGTCGGGGAAGCGTGTCTGGCGGCTCGACTGGCTCTTCACGACCTCGAATGTCGCCGTTTCACGCTACGACCTGCTCGACTCGAAGGGCTTCTCGGACCACAGCGTCCAGCGCGTCACGCTGTGGCCCCGCTGACCGCGGGAGGCGTGGAACTCCGCAACTGCCCCCGCCCCGCGACGCTTCGTCGCGGGGCGGGGGCAGTTGCGGAGTTCCGGGCTCTCAGCGCCTGGTGCGTTCGCCGAGGCTGCCGAGGCTGAGGAAGGTGTACAGGAGAAGGGAGGAGGCGAGGCCCACCGCCCAGCCGTAGTCCGCGAGCGGCTTCAGGAACGGGATCAGGCCGTCGGCGGGGAACGGCCCCTTGCCCGGGGCGGAGTGGGAGCCGCCCACCGCGAGGACGCCGCCGGTCACGAAGGCCGCCACGGCACGCCAGTTCCAGCCGTTCGTGTACCAGTAGCGGCCGCCGGGCCGGTAGAGATCAGGCAGGTCCAGGACGGTGCGGCGGACGATCCAGTAGTCGGCGATCAGGATGCCGGCCACCGTACCGAGCAGACCCCCCACCAGGCCGAGCCAGGTGAAGATGTACAGCTCGGGGGTCTCGGTGAGCTTCCACGGCATGATCAGGACGCCGACGACTCCCGTGATCATGGCGCCCGTACGGAAGTTGATGAACTTGGGCGCCAGGTTCGCCAGGTCGTACGCGGGTGACACGACGTTCGCCGCGATGTTCACGGAGATCGTTGCGATCAGGACCGTGATCAGGCCGAAGAGGAGACCGAAGACGTTGTCGGTCTTGGCGACGAGCTGCACCGGGTCCCAGATGGCTTCCCCGTACACGGCCTGCGAGCCGGAGGTGACGAAGACGGAGAGCAGCGCGAAGAACGTCATGGTGGTCGGCAGCCCGAGCGACTGGCCCCAGATCTGCGCGCGTTGACCGGCACCGAAGCGGGTGAAGTCGGGGATGTTCAGCGACAGCGTGGACCAGAAGGCGATCATGCCCATCAGGGACGGGAAGAAGACCGGCCAGAAGTCGGATCCCCAGCCGAGCGCGGAGGGCTGGTCCAGGAGCGGGCCGAGACCGCCCGCCTTGACCGCGATCCACACCAGCAGGACCACCGCGCCGACGATGACGAAGGGCGCCGCCCAGTTCTCGAAGCGCCGCAGGGTGTCCATGCCCCGGTAGATGATGGCGAGTTCGAGCACCCAGAAGAGGGCGAAGCAGAGCCAGAGCGTCCAGGGCTGCCCGCCGATCTCGTCGGCCTGTGCCCAGCCGCCGAAGATCTTGCCGAGCAGGGTGAAGATGCCGACTCCGCCGATCCAGGTCTGGATCCCGAACCAGGCGCAGGCGACTCCTGCCCGGATCAGCGCGGGCAGGTTGGCGCCGCGCAGCCCGAAGGAGGCGCGGGCCAGCACGGGGAACGGGATCCCGTACTTGGGTCCGGCGTGCCCGGTGAGCAGCATCGGTGCCAGCACGATCAGGTTGGCCAGAGCGATCGTGAAGACGGCCTGCTTCCAGTCCATGCCGAGTGCGACGAGCCCCGAGGCCAGGAGCCAGGACGGGATGTTGTGCGCCATCCCGATCCACAGGGCGGCGAAGTTGTACGTCGTCCAGCGGCGCCGCTCCAGGGGGACGGGCAGCAGGTCGTCGTTGACGAAGCGGGGGTCGTCGGGGACGGATCCGGGGGCGAGTTCGATCCGGCCGGACGGGTCGGCTATCTGCTCGCCGGTACTGGACGGTGGGCCGGCTGGGCCGGGTGGGACGGTGGCGGTCATGGCGACGGGACCCTTCGCTCGGGAGCGGTGCCGTGCGGGGCGCGGGGGTTGTGCCGTGCGGGGCGCGGGGGGTTGTGCCGTGCGGGGCGCGGGGGGTTGTGCCGTGCGGACGGTGGTGGAGACGGTCGCTCGGGGACCGTCAGGCGGAGAGCGCGGGAATGATCGTGGAACCGTAGGCGTCGATGGTCGCCTCCCGCGCGTCGTGCATGTTGTACACGGCGAACTGGTCGACGCCCAGGTCCCGCAGGGCCTGCAGCTTCTCGATGTGCGCCTCGGCCGGACCCAGCAGGCAGAACCGGTCGACGATCTCGTCGGGGACGAAGGCCGTGTCCGGGTTCCCGGTGCGGCCGTGATGGCTGTAGTCGTATCCCGACCGTCCCGCGATGTACGCCGTGAGGGCTTCGGGCACGAGGTCCGAGTGCTCCCCGTACCGGGAGACGAGGTCGGCGACGTGGTTGCCGACCATTCCGCCGAACCAGCGGCACTGCTCGCGGGCGTGGTCCAGGTCCTCGCTCACATAGGCGGGCGCGGCGACGCAGATGGTGATGGAGTCCGGGTCACGGCCGGCGTCGGCCGCCGCGTCCCGTACCGCCTTGACCATCCACTCGGTGAGGTAGGGATCGGCCAGCTGGAGGATGAACCCGTCGGCCTTCTGCCCGGCGAGTGCGAGCGCCTTGGGTCCGTACGCCCCCATCCAGACGGGAAGTCTGCCGTCCTTCACCCAGGGGATCTGGACGGGCTGCCCGTCGACGGTGGCCTCGCGCCCCTCGGCGAGGTCGCGGATCACCTCGATGGCCTCGCCGAGCCGGGCCAGGGTGTTGGGCTTGCGGCCTGCCACGCGCATCGCCGAGTCGCCGCGCCCGATGCCGCAGACGGTGCGGTTGCCGTACATCTCGTTGAGGGTCGCGAAGGTGGAGGCGGTGACCTCCCACGTGCGGGTGCCGGGGTTGGTGACCATCGGGCCGACGATCAGCCGCTCGGTGTGTTCCAGGATCCGGCTGTAGATGACGAAGGGCTCCTGCCAGAGCACCGCCGAGTCGAAGGTCCATCCGTAGCGGAATCCGTTCCGCTCCGCGCGGCGCATCAGCCCGACCACGGCCGAGGCGGGCGGGTCGGTCTGGAGGACGAGTCCGAAGTCCATGGCAGGCGCTCCTGGTCCGGGTACTTACAGGTGGCGCGCGCGGCGTGCACGCCGCGCGCCGGTGAAGGTCCGTTCGTCGACGAGGACGTCAACCACGGGACGGCGGATCCGGTGGTCCGTGGAGGGGCGGCAGTGCCGTCGCCGAGTGCGCATACCGTCCTCTCCCGAGCTCCGGTCCTCACATACTCATGGGCACGCCGGCAGCGGCTTCGGGGCACTGCCCCCGAGTGACGTGCTCCGCAGATCTTTCCACAGGAGCCCGTGCCGAACCCTGTAGAACGACGCCTCGCACGCGAGTCGCGGGGGAATGATTCTGGACCGGTTCCGGGGTCTTGGGAAGAGGCCCGCCGCAGGTGCCCCGCGCTCCTCGGTGAGCGGGGTCGGCGCCCTGCCCGTCCGGTCCCGGAGGAGGGATTCGGAAGGCGGCTCCGCCGGAAGCCGTGCACGGGACAAGTGAACGGGACATAGGCCCGGGCGTTGGGCGCGGGCGGGTGCCGAGCATCTCGGGTCCACAGAAAGTTCGTCTGCTTTGCGGGATTTAGGAACGCATTCCCGAGAAAGGGTTCCCGACAGGTGTTGACGCGGCCCGGGGGTATTCACATAGGGTCGATCAGCCGGGACAATCCAGGGGGGGACGATGGTCCGGAACACTATATCCGCACGTTGTTCCTGTTGTCCCGAATTGGCGTGTTGTTGTCCCGCCGCACCCTTCTCCACCTGCTGAGGGCCCCAGAAACAGGCTTCCCCTGTTCCGCTTCGCCCAGTCGGCCGAGGTAATTTCCGCACGTCCTTCCGGCGTCGCCGCCGGTTTCGCCATGCCGTTTTCCTGATATCCGTCGGGGCCGCGTGGCTCGGATTTTACGTGCGTTCACATTCCGTTTATTGCCCAGCATGGCACAGACATTGCATACGCATGTCAGCTGCATGAAATTACGTATGGAGATGGTTCCGAATGACCCAGTCCACTACCCCGGAGAGCAGCGCGGCCCCGGTCGATGTGCGGTCGGTCGTCGCCGACGTCCTGGGAACGGACGTCCCTGGTGACGGGTCGTTCGTCGCCCATGGCGGCGACTCGTTCCACGCGGTGCTGATCGTCGCCCGGATCGAGGAGATATGGGGCGTCGAGGTCGACTTCCTGGATGTCCTGCAGTCCACTCCGGACCGCCTCGTCGAGCTGGTCGCCGAGGCCCTCCAGTCATGAGCCTCTCCCTCTCGGCCGGCTCCCCCGTCGGCGTCCCGGATGGCGCGACCGCCCATGGCGGGGTGCTGGAGTGGGCGGTCCGTACACCCGAGGCACCCGCGTTCAGGGCGAACGGACGGACCGTCACCTATCGGCGGCTGGTCGACAGGGCCCAGGCGGTGCGGACCACGCTGCTCTCGCGTGGGATGCAGCCCGGAACAGTGGTGCCCGTACTGGCGGCCCGTTCCGGCGAGTTGTTCACGGTGGCCGCGCTGGGCGTGCTGATGGCAGGTGGCGCGTACGCGGCGGTGGACCCGGCCTGGCCGGTGGCCCGGCTGACCGGGGTGCTCGACGACCTGGGATCGGCCCTGCTGCTCGACGCGACGGGCAACGGCCTGCCGCCGGCGCTGGCCGAGGTCACCGAGGTACTGGCGTTACCCGGGGCCACGGACGCCGCGCCGGCCCCTTCACCGGCCCCGCCGGCTGTCGAGGTCACTGCGGATGCGGCGGCCTGCGTGTTCTTCACCTCCGGTTCCACCGGTCGGCCCAAGGGAGTGGTTGTCCCGCACCGCGCCTTCCTGCGCACGTTCGTCGACGGCGGATTCGCGGAGTTCGGCCCCGACACGGTCATGCCCCTGCTCGCCGCGCCCTACTGGGACGCGGGCGCCCTGGAGGTCTTCGGCCCGCTGCTCAACGGCGGCTGCTGCGTCGAGGTGGACGAGGCACTGCTCACCCCTGACGCACTGCGCCGCCTGGTCCGCTCCGAGCGGATCACCACCCTCTGGCTGACCAGCTCCCTGCTCAACCTGATCACGGACGAGGACCCGGGCGCCTTCGCCGGGATCCGGCACCTGCTGACCGGCGGTGAACGGGTGTCGGCGGCGCATCTCGGGCGCCTGCTCGCCGAACACCCGCGGCTGCGTCTGTCCAACGGCTACGGACCGGTCGAGTCCATGGTGTTCGTCTCCACCCACGACGTGTCCGCGGCCGACCTCGCCGACCCCGCCGGGGTACCCGTCGGCAGCGCGATCCGCGGCACGGTCCTCGCCGTCGTGGACCAGGACTCCGCCCTGGTCCCGTTCGGCTCGGAGGGCGAACTCCTCGTCGGGGGTGAGGGGCTGGCCCTCGGATACCTGAACCGCCCGGAGGAGGACGCCCGCCGGTTCACCCGCCTGGACCTCCCCTCCGGCGAGCACCTGCGGGTGTACCGCACCGGCGACCGGGTCCGGATGGACGACTCCGGCCGGCTCTCCTACCTCGGGCGTGAGGACCGCCAGTTCAAGCTGCGCGGCTACCGGGTGGAACCCGGCGAGGTCGAGCGCTCGGTGGCCCTGGTCGACGGGGTCCGGGAGGCGTTCCTGGTCCCGCTCAGGGACGCGGCCGGCACGGTGACCGAGGCGGTGTGCGCGTACACGGCGGAACCGGGACGGCACCTCGCGCCGAAGCAGCTGCGCCGGCTGAGTGCCGCCGCGCTTCCCGCCCATCTGCGTCCCGACCGCTTCGTGCTGCTGGAGTCCGTGCCGCTCGGAGCCACCGGGAAGGCCGACCTCCGCGGGATCGAGGCGCTGGTGCGCCCGGAGCAGGGCCGTACGGGCACGTCCGCCTCCGAACCGGGGCCCCTGGCAGAGGCGTCGCCCGCGCTCGGCGAGGTCCGGGAGCTGCTCGGCCTGCCCTCGCTGTCCCCCGGCCAGGACCTGATCGCCGAGGGGGTCACCTCGCTTCAGGTGATCCGGATCGCCGCCCGGCTGTCCCGGCTCCTGGACGTGGAGCTCTCGGCGGGTGACGTCTACCGTCACGGCAGCGTCGCCGGGCTGGAGCTCCTCGCGTCCCGACTTCCGTCCCGGGAAAGGGAGATGAAGCCGGACCGGACAGGGAGGGAGGGCGACCTCTCGGCCGGGGAGCGGCGCTTCTGGCTGGCCGAGCGCCTGGCGCCGGGCGCACCCGGCCATGTCGCGGTGAGCAGGATCGAGGTGACGGGAACGGTCCACCCGGACCGGCTGGGCGAGGCCCTCACCGCGGTCGTCGCGGCGCACCCGGCGTTACGGACCTCGTATCCGCTGCGGGACGGTCGCCCGCGGCGGTCCGTGACGGCACAACCGGCGCCGCAGCCCCTGCTGGTCCGTGCCGCGGGTCCCGACCTCGAGGCCGACCTGGCCGCGATGCTCCGGGAGCTCGCCGCCTCGGTCCACGACCTGGCCCACGGCCCGTTGCTGGCAGCCGGGCTGCTGACCGGGGCAGCGGACCGGCACTCCCTTCTCGTCGCCGTGCACCACAGCGTCTATGACGCGAGGTCGGAGGAGATCCTTCTCGCCGATCTGGCCACCGCCTACGCGGGGGAACCCCTGGCCGGCCACCGGGCGCCGAAGGGAACGGCCGACGTCGTACGGGACTCCCACCGGGAGTTCTGGAGCAGCCGGCTGGAGGGCGTCCGGCCTCTCGCCCTGCCGGGCGGGCGGTATCCGACGATGCGCGGGCTCTGGACCTCGCCCCCGGCCCCGGCGGTGCCGCTGGCACTGCCGGAACGGGCCGCGCACCTGCTCCGGGCGGCGGCTGCCACGAACCGCAGCCCTGCACTGGTCCCCCTCCTCACCGCCTGGTGGCGGGCCCTCGCGGACTGGACCGGGCAGCACGACGTGACCGTCGGCACCATCGTGGCCGGCCGGGAACCCGCCGAGGAGCGGACGGTCGGCTACTTCGCCAACGGCCTGCCGGTGCGGCTGCCCGGAGTCCCCGGTTCGTTCGGCGGCGAACCGCTCGCCACGGTGCGGGAGCAGCTGCTGGACGCGCTCGCCCATGCCGCGCTGCCGACGGACGAGATCGCGAGCCTGGCCCCGCGTCCGGGGGACGGGCGGATGCCGCTCTACCAGAACCTGCTGGTGCTCCAACGGGTCACCCCGCCGGTGCGTTCGGGCGGGGTGACCTTCACACCCCGGCCGGCGCCGCCGCTGGGACCACAGGCGGAGCTCTGCTGCGAACTGTGGGAGGAGGGCGACGAACTGTCCGGCGCACTGCACACGCCGGCCGGGCTGATCGAACCCTCCGAACTCGCCCGACTCAGCCACCTCTTCACCACCGAGTTGACCAACCTGCTTGAGAAGGACCTGATATGAGCGACACCCTGCCGAGAGCAGTTCCGGTGGCTCCCGACCCGGCCGGAACGGCCCCGCTGACCTGGACCCAGGAGCGCATCTGGTTCGAGGAGAGGCTGAACCCCGGCAGCACCACGTACCACATGCCGGTGGTCTCCCGGGTCCGCGGCGACCTCGATCTGCCCGCACTCCGGAGCGCTGTCGACCTGCTGGTCCGGCGCCACTCGGCGCTGCGCACCGTCTTCCGGAGCAGCGACGGCAACCCGGTGCAGCGGGTGATTTCGGCCGCCGAGGCGCAGGTGGTCGTCGAGGAGCGCGACGTACGGGACCGGACCGACCCGGAGGCGGCGGCGCGGGCCGAGGCGCTGCGGGAGGGGCGAAGGCTCTTCGACCTGGCGCACGGGCCGCTGATCCGGGTTCTCGTGATCCGGAGCGCCGCAGCCGAGTGGCTGCTTGTTGTGACGGTTCATCACATCGTGTTCGACGGCTGGTCCTTCGGCATCCTCTTCGGCGAGCTCTCCTCGGCCTATGCCGCAGCAAGGAACGGGGCCACGGCCGAACTGCCGCTTCTGCGGAAGAACTTCGCCGATGCCGCGCGCACCGAGCGGGAGCAGCTCGACGGCGAGGCGGTCGAGGGACTGCTGTCCTGGTGGCGCGAGTACCTCGCGGACACCCCGCAGCTGCTCGACCTGCCGGTGGACCACGCCCGTCCCGCCGTCCGGGGCCACCGCGGCGCGCAGGCGCGACTTCGGCTCGACCCCACCGTCAGTGCGGGCACCCGGGCGTTGGGCCGGTCCCGTGAGGCGACCCTGTACACGACACTGCTCGCGGCCTTCGGGGTGGTACTCGCTCGCCAGACCGGCCAGGACACGATGCTGGTCGGTTCTCCGGTCTCCACACGGGGGGCCGGCCAGTACCGGCTGCTCGGCTGCTTCCTGAACACCCTCCCGGTGCGCCTCGACCTGGCAGGGGACCCGGCCTTCGGGGATCTGCTCGACCGGGTGCGGCACAGTTCGCAGGAGGCCTTCGCACACCAGCGGGTGCCCTTCCACCGGCTGGTCGACGACCAGGGTCCCGGCGGTGACCTCGCCCGCAGCCGGCTGGTCCAGGTCTTCTTCAACGTCGTGCCTCCCGTCTCGGCACCGGACCTCGCCGGCTGCACGGTCGAGAGCCTCCCGTTCGAGGACGTGGACAACAAGTTCGACCTGACGCTCTATGTCTCGGATGCCGAGGGCCTGCTGACCCTCGACGCGGTCTACGACGCGGAGCTCTACCTGCCCGCACGGATCGAGGACCTGCTCGATCAGACGGCGGCGGTACTGGCCCAGGCGGTCGCCCGGCCGGACGTCAGGATCAGCGACCTCGACCTCGGCACCTCCCGCTCCCGGGCACGGTCGGCCGACCCGTCGCTCGACCAGCCGGCACGGCACCCCGAACCACTGACCAGCAGACTCGCCGAACACGCGAGACGCACCCCGGACCGGCCGGCTCTCATCGGTGCGGGCAGGACCCTGAACTACGCGGACCTCTGGGACGGCACCGAGCGGATCTCCCGGTGGCTGCACGGCCGTGGGGTGGGCAGGGGCGACGTCGTCGCGGTCCACGCGAGCCGCCATCCGGCCACCGCGGTGGCGCTGCTGGGCGTGCTGCGCTCCGGAGCCGCCTTCGCGGTCCTCGACGCGGACCGTCCCGCCGAGGAGACCGCGCTCCGAGCCACGGAACTCGCCCCGCGCGCCTGGCTCGCGGCGGCACCCGGTCGGCAGCCCGGCGCCTTCGCCGACGGGCCGGTGCTGGACGTCGGCGCCGTCCTGGCCGGTGCGCTCCCGGACGACGCCGTACCGGAAAGCGGTACCGGCACCACGCCCGGCCCCGACGACCCCGCCTATGTGGCTTTCACCTCGGGCACCACCGGGCGTCCGCGGCGGATCATCGGCACCCACGGCCCGCTGATCCACTTCCTCGACTGGTACGCCCGGGAGTTCAGGTTCACCCCGGCCGATCGGTTCTCGGTGCTGTCCGGGCTCGGCCACGACCCGTTCCTGCGGGATGTGCTGGCCCCGCTCTGGGCCGGTGCGGCGGCCGTCTTCCCCGACGCCGACGTACGCGACGCCGAGACCCTCGCCGCTGAACTGCGCAGCCGCGAGGTCACCGTGACCCACCTGACGCCCGCACTCGCGGACTCGCTGGCAGCCGTCGGCGGGCCGGGCTGGCCGCAGCTGCGGCTGGCCGGCTTCGGCGGAGACGTGCTGACCTGGCGGACCGTCCAGGAGTGGACCGCGCTGGCCCCCGGCGCCGATCTGCTCAACCTGTACGGAGCCACGGAGACACCGCAGGCGGTGTCGGTTCACCTCGCCCGGGCGGCCGGCGGCCCCGTACCGTCCGGCCGTGGCCGTGTCCCGCTCGGAGCGGGCATCGACGCCGTCCAGCTGCTGGTGCTCAACGGGGAACGGCAGACCGGCATCGGGGAGCTCGGCGAGGTCGTCGTCCGCACACCGCATCTGGCGCGCTACGCCGAGGAACGGCCGGGCACCGACCGGCCGGAAGGCCCCGAACGGCGCACGGGCTTCACCGGGAGCCCCTTCGCGGACCGGGGATCCGAATGGGTCTACCGCACCGGCGACCGGGCCAGGCTGCGACCGGACGGACTCCTGGACTATGTGGGCCGGGCCGACCAGCAGGTGAAGGTACGCGGGTTCCGGGTGGAGCCCGCAGAGATCGAAACGGCGCTGCTGACCCTGCCGTCCGTGCGCGCGGCGGCGGTGCTGGCCGTGCCGGAACCCGGCGCGGGGCACCGGCTGGTCGGCTACCTGGCGACCGGCGGTGAGCGGCCCGACCTCGCGGCGGTTCGCCGGTCACTGGCCGCCCGGCTCGCCGACCACAAGGTTCCGGGCAGCTTCGTCGTCGTCGACACGTTCCCGCTGACCGCGAACGGGAAGCTGGACCGGGCGGGGCTGGCGTCCCTGGGACCCGAGGAGTCCGCCGTCGCAGCGCACGTGCCTCCCGCCGCCGGCATCGAGACGGAGCTGGCCGCGATCTGGGCCGAGGTGCTGCGCCGCGAGCGGATCGGGGCGACCGACGACTTCTTCGCACTCGGCGGCCACTCCCTGCTGCTCAGCCAGGTGCTGGTACGGGTGCGCCGCGAGCTGGGCACGGACCTGACGCTGCGGGACCTCTTCGAGCACCCCACGGTCGCCGGACTTGCCCAGCTGGTCGGCACCACGGCAGGCACGGCGGAGGAAGCCGGCGCAGCGCACGCGCTGCCTGTTCCGAGATCCACCGCCCCGGGGCCCGCCCCGCTCTCCTGGACCCAGGAGAGCCTCTGGTTCGAGGAGCAGCTGCGCCCCGGCGACGCGGCCTACAACATGCCGCTGGTACTCCGGATCAGCGGACCGCTGGACACCGGCGTGCTCCAGCGTGCCGTGGACTCCGTCGTGGCACGGAACGCCGTGCTGCGCTCGCGCTTCTCGCTGGTGGACGGCGCCCCGGTGCAGACCACGGTGCCCCGGGCACGGGTCGTGGTGCGGGAAGCCGACCTGGGTGCGGTGTCCGAGGCGTCCGCCCTGGAGTCCGCGATGCGGGAGACCAAGCGGCCGTTCGATCTCGCCGAGGGTCCGCTGCTGAGGGTCGCGGTGCTCCGGTCCGGTGGGGGCACCGCACTGCTGGTGCTGACGGTTCATCACATCGTGTTCGACGGCTGGTCCTTCGGGCTCCTGCTGGATGCTCTCGGGGAGGCGTACCGGGCCGACGCCGGGGACACGCCGCAGCCGTCGGAGCGGCCGGACGGGCTCCAGTTCGCCGATGTGGCCCGCTGGGAGCGCGGGGAACTGGCCGGCCGCCGTCTGGAAGAACTGCTGTCCTGGTGGAGCGAGTACCTCGGCGACACCCCCACCCTGCTCCAGTTGCCCACCGACCGACCGCGCCCGCCGGTCCAGGCGCACCGGGGCGCCCGGTACCGCTTCGCGATCGACGCGGCGACTTCCGAAGGGCTTCGCACGCTGGGGCGGGAGACCGGCGCCACGCTGTTCATGACACTGCTCTCCGCTTTCGGCGTGGTGCTGTCCCGCCACACGGGGCAGCGGCAGCTCCTGGTCGGCACCCCGGTGGCGAACCGGTCCAGGCCCGAGTTCGAGGAACTGGTCGGCTGCTTCGTCAACACCGTCCCGGTGCGCGTCGACCTGCGTGACGAACCGGTCTTCACGGAGCTGCTCGGCCGGGTCAGGGACAGCGCTCTGGCCGCCTTCGAGCACCAGCAGGTGCCGTTCAGCAAGCTGGTCGGCGCCCACGTCGCGGAGCGGGACCTGTCCCGTAACCCGCTGGTGCAGGTGCTGTTCGCGCTCCAGAACGTCAGGCTCGGCTCCTTCGACGCCCCGGGGCTGAGCTCCGAACTCGTCGAAGCGACCGCGGCCAACAGCCAGTTCGACCTCAATCTGCGGATGCTGGACGACGGCCGGGAGATCCTGGGCTGGCTCGACTACGACACGGACCTGTTCGACGAGGCGACCGTTCAGCGGCTGGTGGAACACCTCAGCAATGTCACGGCGGCCGTCGTGGCGCAACGGCAGGTGCCGGTCTCCACCGTGGAACTGATCGGCAGTGCGGAGCGCGAGCGCCTGCTGACCACGTGGAACGACACGGCCGAGTCGTGGTCACCCGAGCCGACCCTGACCTCGCTGCTCGAGGAGCAGAGCCGGCGCACCCCCGGCGCCGTGGCCGTCCGCTTCGGCGGCCGGCAGCTCGACTACGCCGAGCTGCACCGGCGTGCCGACCGGCTGGCCCTGCGGCTGCGTGGGCTGGGGGTGGGCCCGGACGTGGTGGTGGGTGTCCGCCTGGAGCGGTCGCTGGAGCTGATGATCGGCCTGCTCGCGGTGCTGAAGGCCGGGGGCGGCTATCTGCCGCTCGACCCTGGATACCCGGCGGAGCGGCTGGAGTTCATGCTCGCCGACTCCGGGGCGGCGGTGCTGCTGACCGGTCCTGGGAGCAGTGGGGTGGTGGCCGAGGGCGTCACCGTGCTGACCCTCGGGCGGGGCGACGCGGAGGACGGCACCGGGGACGGAACGCCGTACGACGCGCCCGTCGAAGCGCCGGCCGACGCACCGTACCCGGTCGCCGGCCCCGACCATCTGGCGTACACCATCTACACCTCCGGCTCCACGGGGCGGCCCAAGGGCGTGCAGGTGCCGCACCGGGGCATCGTCAACCGGCTGCGCTGGATGCAGTCGGCGTACCACCTCGACGCCGATGACACCGTGCTGCAGAAGACTCCGATCAGTTTCGACGTATCGGTCTGGGAGCTGTTCTGGCCGCTGCTCACCGGGGCCGTGCTGGTCCTCGCCGACCCGGGCGGCCACCGCGACCCCGGCTACCTGGCCGAGCTCGTCCAGCGGGAGAAGGTGACGGTCTGCCATTTCGTCCCGCCGATGCTCGGCTCGTTCCTGGACGCGCCGGAGGCGGCCCGGTGCGGCTCGCTCCGGCTGGTGGTGTGCAGCGGTGAGGCGCTGCCCGCCGAACTCGCCCAGCGCTTCCACCGCACGCTGCCCGCGGCCCTGGAGAACCTCTACGGACCCACCGAGGCGTCCGTGGACGTCACCCGCTGGTCGTCGCGCCCGGACTGGTCACGCCCCGGGCTGCCGATCGGCACCCCGATCGCCAACACCCGGGTGTACGTGCTGGACGGCCTGATGTCGCCGGCACCGATCGGAGTGCCCGGGGAGCTGTATCTCGGCGGGGTGCAGCTGGCCCGCGGTTACGGCGGGCGGCCCGCGCTCACCGCCGACCGCTTCGTGCCCGACCCCTTCGCCGGTGACGGCTCCCGGCTCTACCGCACCGGTGACCTCGCCCGGTGGCTGCCCGAGGGGGTGGTCGAGTACCTCGGCAGGACCGACGACCAGGTGAAGGTCCGCGGCTTCCGTATCGAACTCGGCGAGATCGAGGCGGCGTTGACCGCGCTGCCGGGTGTCGGCCAGGCGGTGGTCGTCGTGCGCGCGGACGGCCCCGGGGACCGGCGCATCGTTGCCTACCTGACGCCCGGCAGCACCGGAACCGCCGGTCCGACCGGCCGGGAGCTGCGGGCGGGGCTGGGCAGGGTACTGCCCGAGCACATGGTGCCCAGCGCCTTCGTACTGCTCGACGCCCTGCCGCTGAGCCCCAACGGCAAGGTCGACCGCGGCGCCCTGCCGGCACCCGGGCACGCCCGGGCCGAGGCGACCGAGTACCGCGCACCGGGCACCCCGGCCGAGCGGCAGCTCGCCGAGCTGTGGCAGCAGGTCCTGCTGATCGACCGGATCGGCGTGCGGGACAACTTCTTCGAGCTCGGCGGCGATTCCATGCACGCGGTGCGGATCAGCGGCCTCGCCCGGGAGCGGGGACTCGACCTCCCGCTGACCGAACTGTTCGCGCACCCGACCATCGAGGCTGTCGCCGCAGGCCTGGCGACCAGGACCGGGCCTTCGGCCGGACCGGGGCCGACGCCGCCGGCCGATCGGCCGGGGGTGGCCGCATTCGCCCTGCTCTCCCCCGAGGACCTGGCCAGGCTGCGCTCCGGCTGACATCCGCCCGCGCCCCGGCCGCCCCCTGCCCGTACCCACCTTCCTCGCACCGGCGAGACCATCGACCACCCGGAGAGACGACCCGTGCCGAGCTACGACGACATCACCGACGCCTACCCGCTGACCAGGCTGCAGTCGGGAATGCTGTTCCACAGCCTCCTGGAGAAGGACACCCCCACCTACCACGACATCTCCACCATCCGGATCTCCGGCCGCTTCGACGAGAGCGCGCTGCGCGAGGTGCTGGCCGGGGTGATCGAACGCAACGACATCCTGCGGAGCAGCATCGACCTGGGCAGTTTCAGCACACCGATGCAGTTGGTCCACGCCGCCGTGCCGACCCCGCTCACCGTCGAGGACCTGCGCGGGCTGACCGGGGCCGAGCAGCTCCGGCGGAGTGAGGAGTGGACAGCGGCGGAGAAGTCCGCGGCGTTCGACCTCAGCGCCGCACCGCTGCTCAGGCTGCACGTCCAGGTCCTCGCCGACGACGCGTTCCAGCTGGGGCTGAGCTTCCACCACGCGATCCTGGACGGCTGGAGCCTCTCCCTGGTCACCTCCCAGCTGCTCACCGGATACGACGCCCGGCTGGCCGGCGAAGCGGCCCCGGCAGCGGCCCCGCTGACCAGGTTCCGGGACTACCTCGCGCTCGAGCAGGAGTCCCTGGCCGACCCGGAATCCCGCGGCTACTGGGCCAGGACGCTCGAGGACACCGACTTCACGGGCCTGCCCCGGCACGACGACCCCGGCCGTGCCCCGGTCCGGACCGCCCGGGTGCACGAGGTGCCGCTGCCCGCGGACCTGGCGCACGGCCTGCGTTCGGTCGCCGCCGAGGCCAGGGTGCCGGTGAAGGCCGTGATGTTCGCCGCCCACGCCCGGGTGCTCTCCCTGCTCTCCGGCCGCAGCCGGGTGGTCACCGGACGGGTCAGCAACGGCCGTCCGGAGACCGCCGACGGTGACCAGGTGGTCGGCCTGTTCCTCAACACGCTGCCGCTGGTGGCCGACCTGACCGGGGTCAGCTGGATCGGGCTCGCCCAGCAGATCCATCGCAGCGAGAGCGAGGCGCTGCCCCACCGCCGGTACCCCATGGCCCAGCTGCTGCAGGATCTGGCGCGGCCCGAGCTGTTCGAGACCGTGGTGGACCACCGCAGCTTCCGCAGCTACGACATGGCACTGGAGCACACCGCGGTCAGCGGCGGGGACTTCTTCGAGCAGACCAACTTCCCCTTCACCGCCAACTTCGGTACGGATCCCGCCGACGGCGCCGTCCGGCTGAGGATCAACTTCGACGAGGCGCAGTTCGCCGCGGAGCGGGCCGCCGAGTTCGGCGGGTACTACGCCCGTGCCCTCGCCGCCCTGGTCGCCGACCCGCACGCGCAGGCCGCTGCCGCCGATCTGCTCGGTTCGGAGCAGCGGGCGCGGCTGCTCCAGGTGCCCGCGGACCCGGAGGCCGCGGCCTGGGCGGACTCCACCCTCCCCGACCTGCTGGCCGCGCGGGGGCTCGCCGCTGCCGCGGACCCCGACGCCGTCGCGCTGCGCTTCGACGGGACCACTCTGACGTACGCCGAACTGCACGCCCGCTCCAACCGCCTGGCCTGGCAGCTGCGTTCGCACGGGGTCGGCCCGGACGTCCTGGTCGGCGTGCACCTCCCGCGCTCCGCCGAACTCGTCGTCAGCCTCCTGGCGGTGCTCAAGGCGGGCGGCGCCTATGTGCCGCTCGACCCCAACTACCCGGCCGACCGCCTCGCCTACATGCTCTCCGACGCCCGGGTGGCGGTGCTGCTCAGCGATCCCGGCCTGGTCGGCACCCTGGACCCGGCGGGTGCCGTGGTGCTGCCGGTGACGGCGGATCCGGCGCCCGGCTTTCCCGAGGACGAGCCCCCGCGCGACCTGGGGCCGCAGAACCTCGCCTATGTCATCTACACGTCCGGATCGACCGGCCGCCCCAAGGGCGTCCAGATCCCGCACGGGGCCCTGCTCAACCTGCTGCTCTCGTTCGAGCGGGAGCTGCGGATCACCGCCGAGGACCGCTGGCTCGCGGTGACTTCGCTGTCCTTCGACATCGCCGCGCTGGAGGTGTACCTGCCGCTGCTCGCGGGCGCGGAACTCGTGGTGGCGCCCGATATCGCGGTCGACGGGGCTCGGCTGCGGGCCTACCTGGAACAGGTGGGGCCGAGCATCGTCCAGGCCACACCGTCGAGTTGGCGGCTGCTGCTCGAGGCCGGGCTCGGAGTGGAACCGGGGCTGCGGGTCGTCTCGGGGGGCGAGGCGCTGCCGCAGGACCTCGCGGACGAGCTGGTCCGGCGCTTCCCCCAGGTGTGGAACGCCTACGGTCCGACCGAGACCACCATCTGGTCGAGTCTGCAGGAGGTGCGGCCCGGGCAGCCGGTCACACTGGGCGCCCCGATCGCCAACACCCGTCTGTACGTACTCGACGAGGTGCTCGGGGTGGTCCCCGACGGCATACCCGGCGACCTGCACATCGCGGGCGACGGCCTGGCCCGGGGCTACCTCGGGCGGACCGGCCTGACGGCCGACCGGTTCCTGCCCGACCCCTACGCCGAACGGCCCGGCGCGCGGATGTACCGGACGGGTGACGTGGTGCGCCGGCTCCCCTCCGGTGAGCTGGAGTTCCTGGGCCGCTCGGACCACCAGGTGAAGGTCCGCGGCTTCCGGATCGAACTCGGCGAGATCGAGTCCGTGCTCGGCCGGCACCCCGAGGTGGGCCGGGTGGTCGTGGTGGCCCGTGAGGACCAGCCCGGGGAACGGCGCCTGGTCGCCTACCTCACCCCCGACGGCGCAGCCCCCTCGACCGGGGAACTGCGCGACCTGGTGGCGGAGTCCCTGCCCGAGTACATGGTGCCGAGCGCGTTCGTGCTGCTGGAGTCGTTCCCGCTGACCCCCAACGGCAAGGTGGACCGCAGTGCCCTGCCCGTGCCGGACCGGGCGAACAGTACGGCCGGGGAGTTCGTCGCACCCCGCACCGACACCGAACGGGCGCTGGCCGCGATCTGGTCGGACATCCTCGGCGTGGAGAAGGTCGGGGCGACCGACTCCTTCCTCGGCCTCGGCGGCGACTCGATCTCGGCGCTGCGGGTGGTGATGCGACTGCCGGACATCACCGACACGGAGGTCCCCGTCGCCGCGCTGTTCGAGGGCGGCACCGTGGAGCGGATCGCCGAGATCATCGACGGCAGCCGCGCAGCCGCGGCCGCCACCCTGGTCACCCTGCGCTCGGCCGGATCCAAGCCGCCGCTGTTCTTCGTGCACCCGCTCGGCGGCAGTGTCTTCTGCTACTCCGACCTGGTCGAGGTGCTCGACCCCGACCAGCCGTTCTACGCGGTCCAGGCGCCCGAGTACGCGGGTCCCGAGACGCCCAGACCCGAGAGCATCGAGGAGATCGCGGCGCTCTACCTGTCGGAACTGCGGACCGTCCAGCCGGAGGGTCCGTATCACCTGGGCGGCTGGTGCATGGGCGGCATGGTCTCGTACGAGATGGCCCGTCAGCTCCAGGCCGGGGGCGAGGAGGTGGCCGCACTCACCATCGTCAGCGCAAGCATCGACGACCCGGTTCCGCCGCGCTACGCCACCTCCGAGGCGGCCGCGATCATCGGCGCGTTCGGGCACCGGCTGCCCACCACCGAGGAGGAACTGGAGCAGCTGGACGACGAGGCCCGGATCCGGCATGTGCTCCAGCTGACCCGGGGCACCGACGACGAGCGGGCCGACGCGTCCACCGCGGAGGACCTGCGCCGGCTGGTCCGGCTCTACCAGCGGCACGCCCGGGCCCTGCTGACCTACCGTGACACGCCCCGTGAGCCGTTCCGCGGGGACGCCCTGCTGATCCGGGCCGAGACCGAGCTGTTCACCGGCTGGGACTTCGGCTGGCGCGAGCGCGTCGACGGAACGCTGCTGATCGACGAGTCGCCCGGCACCCACTTCACGATGCTCGAGCAGCCGAACGTCAAGGAGGTGGCCTCCAGGATCGAGGCCGCCGCCGCGGGCGAGCCCCAGGGCTCACCGGTCCGCTGAGCCGGGCGACGCCTGTCGCCGTGGCCCGAGAGCCCCACTCCCATCCCATCCCGTCCCGTCCCCCACAAGGAGCAGTACATGTCCAGCGTCACCACCGAGCAGGAGACCGGTCCCGCGCCGCGTCGAAGCCTGTGGCGGAACACCGACTTCACCAAGCTCTGGATCGGCCAGACGGCCTCGCTGTTCGCGGCGCAGATCAGCACACTGGCCATTCCGCTGACCGCGGTCCTCGCCCTGTCCGCGACGTCGCAGCAGGTCGGTCTGCTGACCTCGGTGATCAACCTCCCCTATCTGCTGGTGTCGTTGTTCGCCGGGGTGCTGGTCGACCGGATCCGCCGGCGCAGCCTCATGATCAGCGCCGACCTGGGCCGCGCCGTGGTCCTGGCGGTGGTGCCGATCCTGTTCTGGCTGCACTGGCTGGGAATCGGCTGGCTCTACGTGCTGGGTTTCCTGGCGGGCTGCTGCACCGTCCTGTTCGACGTCGCCGGGCAGGCGTATCTGCCGCGGCTGGTCGACCGTGAGGACCTGAGCGCCGGGAACTCGCTGCTCGGCAGCAGCCAGTCGGCCGCGACGATCGGCGGACCGGCGCTGGGCGGTGTTCTGATCCAGTGGCTGAGCGCACCCGTCGCGGTCTGCGCCGCCTCGGTGTCGTACCTGGTCTCGGCACTGAACATATGGCTGATCCGGCACCGGGAGACCACCACCGAGGCGTCCGGGGCGACCGGGGCCGGCGGCACGCTGCGCCAGGTGAAGGACGGCCTGCGGGTGGTGTTCGGCAATGAGCAGCTGCGCGCCATGAGCCTGATGGCCTGTGTCTTCAACCTGTCGTTCACCGCTTTCGAGGTCGCCTACCTCCAGTACATGCCGCGCACCCTGGGGCTGTCGGCCTCCTCCATCGGATTTGTGCTGGCCGGCCTCGGCCCCGGCTTCCTGGTGGGCGCGCTCTTCGCGGGCAAGCTGCCCAAGCGGCTCGGCTACGGCCGCGCGCTGCTGCTGACCGGTGCCGTCGCCAACCTGGTGATGCCCGTGATCGCCGTGGTGCAGGGCAACGGCGTGGTCACCGTGGGCATCCTGGTCCTGGTCAACTTCCTCTTCGCCTCCTTCGGCACGGCCAACAACATCACCATGCTGACGATCCGTCAGGTCATCACCCCGGACAACCTGCAGGGCCGCGTCGCCGCGACCAACCGGTTCGTGGCCATGGGCGTGGCGCCGATCGGCGCGCTGATCGGCGGGGCGCTCGGCGCAGCCCTGGGGCTGCGCAGCACCGTCCTGGTCACCACGATCGGCCTGTGCCTGGCCCTCGTCCCGCTGGCGCTCTCCTCGCTCGCGCGGATCAAGTACGAACTGCCCGCGCCGATCACGGTGGAACCGGCCGACAAGCCGGAACCCGCTGCGTCCTGAGCACTCCCCCACCCGTCCGCACACTCACCAGAGAGGCGCCCGCCCCATGTCCGATCAGAAGGACCAGCAGGTGCACACCGTTGTCGTCAACGACCAGGAGCAGTACTCGGTCTGGCCCGTCCTGGTGCCCGTGCCGCAGGGCTGGCGGGAGACCGGCCGGCGCGGCACCCGCGCCGAGTGCCTGGAGCACATCGAGTCGGTCTGGACCGACCTCCGTCCCCTCAGCATCCGATAACCGAGGCAACGACCCATGGAATTCTCACTGTTCTACTTCGCGGACGGAGCGGCCGTCGCGCCGGGCGCAGGACGCTACGACCTGCTGCTCGAAGGAGCCCGCTTCGCCGACGAGCACGGCTTCGCCGCCGTCTGGACTCCCGAACGCCACTTCCACGAGTTCGGCGGCCTCTATCCGAACCCCGCGGTGACCGGGGCCGCCGTCGCCGCGGTCACCCGCAGGGTCGGGATCAGGGCCGGCAGCGTCGTGGTACCGCTGCACCACCCGGCGCGGATCGCCGAGGAGTGGGCCGTGGTCGACAACATCTCCGGCGGCCGGGCCGGGGTGTCGCTGGCCTCGGGCTGGAACGCGGTGGACTTCGCGCTCCGCCCCGAGGGCTACGCCGGCCGCAAGGACGCCGTCATCGAGGCCGTCGGGCAGCTCCGCTCGCTGTGGCGGGGGGAGCCGCTGGCCCTGAAGGACGGGGCCGGCAACGCGGCGGAGATACGGACCTTCCCCCCGCCGGTCCAGCGCGAACTGCCGGTCTGGGTGACCAGTGCCGGCGGCCCCGCCACCTTCCAGGCCGCCGGAACGGCGGGCGCCGGGGTGCTGACCCACCTCCTCGGCCAGGACTTCACCGAACTCGCCGAGAAGATCACGCTCTACCGCAAGGCCCTGGCCGAGCGGCCCGACCACGACGGATGGCCCGGGCATGTCGCGCTGATGCTGCACACGCACCTGGGCGACGACCCCGAGCAGGTTCGGGAGAACGTGCGGGAACCCTTCACGGCCTATCTGAAGAGCTCCTTCGGGCTGATCGCCCGTTCGGCGAGCAGCATCCTGAAGGGCTTCGACCCGGACCGGCTGCGGGAGTCGGACATCGACTTCCTGGTCCGCCGGTCCTTCGACACCTACTACTCCTCCAGCGGTCTGTTCGGCACGGTGGAGCAGGCCGGCGCGGTGGTCGAACAGGCCCGCGCCGCAGGGGTGGACGAACTGGCCTGCCTGATCGACTTCGGCATTCCGGCCGGGAAGGTGCTCGACGCGCTCGTCCCGCTGGACCGGCTGCGCAGCGCGACCACGAGGGACGGCACGGCATGAACGCACAGCCCGGCGCGCGCCGGGGCGGAGTCCTGCGCATCCTCAGGGACGCGGCGTACGACCACCTCGACCCGCAGCGCAGCTCCACCCTCCAGTCGGTGGCCATCGGCCATCTGCTGTTCCGTACCCTGACCATGTTCGCCGAGGACGGCTCGGGCGGACGCGTCCTGGTCGGCGACCTCGCCGAGACCCCCGGCCGCGACGTCCACGGCGACGGCCGGGTCTGGGAGTTCGTGCTCAGGCGGGGCGTCCGCTTCGAGGACGGCCGCGAAATCACCGCTGCGGACGTCGCCTACGGCATCGCCCGCTCCTTCGCCGAGGAGATCTCCGACGGACCCACGCACCTGCAGACCTGGCTCCGGGAGAACGGCGACTACGAAGGCCCGTACGCCGACGGCGGGGTGGAGGTGCCGGGGCTGCGCGTGCTGGACGAGCGCACCCTGCACTTCGCCTTCCGCGACCCCCACCCCGACCTGCCCTTCGCGGCCACGCTCAGCACGACCGCGCCGGTGCCGCGCGACCGGGACGAGGGAACCGGCTACGGCCTCCGCCCGGTCGCCTCCGGCCCCTACCGGATCGAGCAGCACCGCCCGGGCGAGCTGCTGGTCCTGGGCCGCAACCCGCACTGGGACCCGGCGACCGACCCGGTACGGCACGACCATCCGGACCAGGTGTACGTGGAGATGGGCATCGAGGCCGGGCCGCAGAACGAGCGAGTCAGGAAGGACAGCGGCGAGGACGCCTTCGCGGTCGCCGAGAACACCGCCCCGCAGGTCCTGGCCGACGAGCTGACCGCCGATCCGTCCCTGGCGGATCGGCTTCGACGGGACCCGACACCGCTGATCTGGTACCTCGCCGTCAACACCGCCCGGCTGTCGGACCTGCGGCTGCGCAAGGCCGTCGCCCACGCGGTCGACAAGGCCGCGGTGCGGGACGACATGGTGGGGCGGGGCCAGGGGCTGGTGGTGCACACCCTCCTGCCCTCCGCGACCGTCGGCCACCGTGACTACCCCGATCCGCACCCTCTCGACCCGGCCGCCGCACGCGCGCTGCTGGACGCCGCCGTGCGCGACGGTGCGACGCCCGAGTTGCGGATACTGCACCGGGAGGGCGAGTACTTCGCCGTGCCCGCTCGGGTCGTGGCGAAGAACCTGGACCGGATCGGCTTCCGCACCGAACTGGTCGAGATCGACCGGCCCTCGCACAACGCCGTGCTCAAGACCCGGGGACACGGCTACGACCTCGCCCTGATGTGCATGGCGGGCGACTGGCCGGGAGCGTCCACCCTGCTCGGCATGTTCGACGGCCGCACCATCGGTCCCACCGGCAACGACAACTTCGTCTACCTGGACGATCCCGAGGTCAACGCGGCGATCGCCCGCATCGGAGGGATCCCCGCGGAACGGGCGGCCGAGGCCTGGGCCGACCTGGACGAGCAACTGCTGCGCGACCACGCCCCGATGGTCCCGCTGTTCTCCTACATGCACGTAGCGCTGAGCGGATCCCGGGTGGGCGGCGTGTTCACGTCCTCGTACCTCGGCACTCCGGTCTACTACCGGGCCCACCTCAAGGGGGACCCGCGATGACCGCTGAGCAACGACTCACCCTGTACGACCGGTTCGCCCTCTCGGCCGAGCGCCACCCCGAGCGGACCGCACTGGAGGTCGACGGCCTGCGGATCCGGTACGGCGAACTCCATCGGCGGGCCGGGCGGGTGGCGGAGGACCTGCTGGCACTCCTCCGGGGCGAGCGGCCCCGGAGGGTCGGTGTGCTGGCCAACCGGAGCCCGGCCGCGTACCTCGGCTACCTGGCGGCGACCCGGCTGGGGAGCACGGTGGTGCCGCTGAGCCCGACCGCCGCCACCGAGCGGTCGGCCGCCATCGTGTCCCTGGCGCGGCTCGACGCGGTGGTGACCGACACGGCGGACCCGGGGCTGCTCCCCGTACCGGTCCTGCGGCTGGACCCGGAGCCGGCAGCTACGCCTGACGCATCATCACATTCCTTTGCCTCCGGGCCCGTACCTCATCCCGCGGGCGGTGACGACATCGCGTACATCGTCTTCACCTCGGGCTCCACCGGGACACCCAAGGGCGTGCCGGTACTCCAGCGCAATGTGTCGGCGATGCTCGACCACGCGATCCCTCGCTACGGGCTCGGCCCCGGCAGCCGGGTCTCGCAGTCCTTCGACCTCACCTTCGACCCGGCCGTCTGGGACATGTTCACCACCTGGGCCTCCGGTGCGACGCTGGTCGTACCGACCCGCAGCGAGCTGGTCCGGCCGGCCCGCTTCATCGCCCGGCGGGAGATCACCCACTGGTTCTCGGTGCCCTCCGTGATCACCTACGCCGCCCGGCTGCACGACCTCGCCCCGGAGGCCATGCCCAGCCTGCGCTGGAGCCTCTTCGGCGGGGAACGGCTCACCGTCGAGCAGGCCGCCGCCTGGCAACGGGCGGCGCCCGGGAGCATCATCGAGAACCTCTACGGACCTACGGAGACCACCGTCGCCTGCACGCAGTACCGGCTGCCCTCCCGGCCCGCCGAGTGGCCGCCCTCGGCCAACGGCAGTCTGCCCATCGGCACTCCCTACCCGCATCTGGAGCACCTGGTGCTGGACGAGCTGGGACACCCCGCCGACGAGGGCGAACTCTGTGTCAGGGGCTCGCAGCGCTTCCCCGGCTATCTCGATCCGGCAGACAACGCGGGCCGGTTCGTGGAATTCGACGGACAGCGGGCGTCGGTCCGCCACGATGTCTCACCGCCCGCACCGGAGCACTACTACCGGACCGGCGACCGGGTGGCGCGGGTCGACGGCGGGCTGCTCCACCTGGGCAGGATCGACCAGCAGGTGAAGATCCGCGGCCACCGGATCGAGCTGGCCGAGGTCGAGGCGGCGCTGCGGACGCTGCCTGACGTCGAGGAGGCCGTGGTGCTGGCCCTGTCCGATCCGCACGGTGAGTTGGGGCTGCACGCCCTGTACACGGGTGCGGAGCAGGATCCGGTGGCCCTCCGCAGTTCGCTCGGTCAGCGGCTGCCCGCACCCATGATCCCGCGCGCGATCAGCTTCCTGGCATCACTGCCGCTGAACGCCAACGGCAAGATCGACCGCAGGGCGCTGGCCGCCGGTCTCGAGAAGGAAGCAGTCCGATGACGGCACGTCTGGTCCTGGTGGGAGCGGCGCCGATGGCCGAGGGATACCTGACCGCCGCCCGGCAGCTCGGCATGGAGATCGGCCTGGTCGAGGCACCGGAACGCGCCCGTGCGCTCCGGTCCCGCTTCGACGACGTCATCATCGACACCGAGCAGGTCGACCCCGGGGCCGCCGGGCGTGACGACGGCTGGATGAAGCCGACCGCCGCGCTCACGGAACGGCTGCGCCCCGACGGCGTGCTCGCCTCCTCGGAGATCCACGTGCTGGCCGCGAGTCTGGTCCAGGAGCAGTACCGGCTGCCCGGTCCGGGGCTCGACGCGGCGGCGATCTCCCGGGACAAGTCCCAGCAGCGGTTCCGGTTCGCCGGCGCCGGCCTGGACCAGCCCGCCCACCTGAAGGTGCGCCACCTCTCCGAGGCGGGTGACTGGGCGTCCGCGCACTTCCCGGTGGTGGTGAAGCCGCTGAACCGGGCCGGCAGCGACGGTGTCGAGCGGATCGACGGAGCGGACCGGTGGGCCGATGCGGTGACCCGCCGCGAGTCCGAGGGCACGCTGCTCGTCGAGGAGTACGTCGAGGGGCAGGAGTACTCCTGGGAGGGCCTGGTGCAGGACGGGCGGGTGGTCTTCGGGAGCCTGACCTTCAAGGAGACCACCGGAGCCCCGTACTTCGTCGAACTGGCCCACCTGACCGGGCACGAGCGGACCGACCCGGTGCTCGGCCGGGCGGCGGACGCGCTCGGGCAGGCGGTGGCGCGGGCCGTGCGGATGGGTTCCGGCGTCATGTTCGTGGAGTTCCGGACCCGGGGCGACCGGCTGGTCATCATGGAGGTCGCGGTACGCGCCCCGGGCGACCACTGCATGGACGCGATATCGCTGGGCTACGGCTTCGACGTCTTCGCGGAAATACTGAAGCTCTCGACGGGCGCCGACCCCGACCTGGCGCACGGCCGCAGCCTTGAACGGTTCACCGGCAGCGGCTTCGTGGTGGCCGACCGCGACGGAACCCTGGAGTCGGCCCGCGAGCCGGAGTGGTCGGGGTGGCCCGGCGTCGCCCGTCACGGTGTCGACGCCGGGCCGGGTGATCCGGTGGGTCCGCCGCGTTCCTCGGCGGACCGGATCGCCTGGGCCCTGGTGGACTGCGCCGAGGCCCCGCAACGGCGGGCGCTGCTGGACCGGATCCGCGCGGTCCGCCCGTCGCTGTCACCCGTCGTTCCCCTCGACCTCCTCGACCCCCTCGATCGGAGGTAGAGCCGGACGTCTCAGCCGAGGAACTGGGTCGTGGCCCGGGGCACGTACGTGCCGTGGCCTGCGTGGCCCACGTACTTCCGCTGGTCGATGACGAGTTCGCCCCGGGACAGGACGGTCTCCACCTGGCCGGTGACGTGTTTGCCCTCGTAGGCCGAGTAGTCGACGTTCATGTGGTGGGTGTCTGCCGACATGACCTGCTCGGCCGCCGGGTCGTAGATCACGACGTCGGCGTCCGCGCCCGGGGCGATCGTGCCCTTCCGCCCGTACAGGCCGAACATCCGGGCCGGTGCGGCGCACGCGATCTCGATCCAGCGGCGGCGGGTGATACGGCCCTCGACGACGGCCTGATGGAGGAGGTCCATCCGGTTCTCCACCCCGGGGAGGCCGTTGGGGATCTTCGAGAAGTCGCCGCGGCCCAGCTCCTTCTGGCCGGTGAAGCAGAACGGGCAGTGGTCGGTCGAGACCACCTGGAGGTCGTTCGTGCGCAGGCCGCGCCACAGAGCCTCCTGGTGCTCGCGCGGGCGCAGCGGCGTGGAGCACACGTACTTCGCGCCCTGGAAGTCCGGCTCGGCGAGGTTGTCGGTGGACAGGAACAGGTACTGGGGGCACGTCTCGCCGAAGACCGGCAGCCCCTCGTCGCGGGCCCGGGTCACTTCGGCCAGGGCCTCCTGGGCCGAGACGTGCACCACGTACACCGGCGCTCCGGCCACCTGGCTGAGCCGGATCACCCGGTGCGTGGCCTCCGCCTCCAGGAGGGCCTTGCGCACCTCTCCGTGGTAGCGGGGGTCCGTCTCGCCGCGTGCGAGGGCCTGCTGGACCAGGACGTCGATGGCGAGCCCGTTCTCGGCGTGCATCATGATCAGGCCGCTGTTGGATGCGGCCTGCTGCATCGCCCGCAGGATCTGGCCGTCGTCGCTGTAGAAGACCCCGGGGTAGGCGGTGAAGAGCTTGAACGAGGTGATTCCTTCCGCGACGAGAAGGTCCATCTCCCGCAGGGACGACTCGTTCACGTCCGACATGATCATGTGGAACGCGTAGTCGATCGCGCACCGGCCGTCGGCCTTCGCGTACCAGGTGTCCAGACCCTCGCGCAGGGCACGGCCCACGCTCTGCACGGCGAAGTCGACGATGGTCGTTGTGCCGCCCCAGGCCGCCGCGCGGGTGCCTGTCTCGAAGGTGTCGGAGGCGGCGGTGCCGCCGAACGGCAGCTCCATGTGCGTGTGCGCGTCGACACCGCCCGGGATCACGTACTTGTGGGACGCGTCGATGACCCGGTCGGCGCTCCACTCCTGGGTTCCCGCGGAAGCGAGGGCCGCGATCCGGCCGCCTTCGATCAGTACGTCGGCGTGGATCTCTTCTGCGGCCGTGATGACGAGGCCGCCGGTGATCAGTGTGCGAGTCATTCTTCGCGCCTCCCTGGACCGGGCGTCGGACGGCACCGGCCCGTCGGTCGATGTGGTCGTCGAGCTGTCTGTCGAGTCGAACCGGGCGTCTGTGTCCGCGCCTCCGCCGGTCCGCTCCGCGTCACGCGGACGGCCGGGAGACGCGCTGCCCGCCGGGCGCCGGAGCGCTCCGGCGCCCGGCGGGCAGGGGTCAGGTCGCCGCTTGCAGGGCGTCGGCCAGGATCGCGGCGCCCTCCTCGGCCTCGGCGACGGTGAGCGACAGGGGCGGTGCGATCCGCAGGACGCTGGTGCTGTGACCGCCGCCCTTCCCGATGAGCAGTCCGCCCGCGCGGGCCGCTTCGAGCACGGCCGCCGCGGCCTCCGGATCCGCCTCGTCGGTGCCGGGTCTCACCAGTTCGATGCCGATCATGAGGCCCCTTCCCCGCACCTCGCGCACGGCCGGGCAGCCCGCACCGACCGCCCGGATCCGCTCGATGAGCAGCCCGCCGACCCGGCGGGCGTTGCCCTGGAGGTCGTGTTCCAGGTGGTACGAGAGGTTGGCCAGGCCCGCCGCCATGGTGACCGGAGAGCCGCCGAACGTCGAAATGGAGTTGGCGTCCAGGCAGTTCATGACCTCGGCGCGGGCGACGACTCCGCCGATGGACATGCCGTTGCCGATGCCCTTGGCGAAGGTCAGGATGTCCGGCGGCCCGTTCTCGGCATGCGCCTGCCAGCCCCAGAAGTGGTCACCGGTCCGTCCCCAGCCGGTCTGCACCTCGTCGGAGATCCACAGGATGCCGTGCCGGTCGAGGACCTCGCGGAAGGCCGCGTACAGCCCGTCGGGCGGCGCGGTGAATCCGCCCACGCCCTGGATGGGCTCGGCGATCAGCGCCGCGGCCTCCCTGGTGTGCCCGAGCAGATCCTCCAGATCGGCCACGCACGCCTTGATGAACCGGTCGTCGCTCAGCTCCGCGTACGGTCCGCGGGTCCGGACGCCGCCGTGGACGTACAGCGTCTGGAGCGGTGACAGACTCGTGGGCGACCAGGCCTGGTTGCCGGTGATGGACACCGCCGAGAACGACCTGCCGTGGTAGCTGTTGCGCATCGCCAGGATCTGGTTCGACCTGCGGTACGCGGTGGCGAGCAGCAGGGCGGTGTCGTTGGCCTCGGTTCCCGAGGTGGTGAAGAAGACCCGGGCGTCGGGGATGCCGGAGAGCGTGGCGATCCGCTCGGCGAGCTCCACCATCGGCCGGTTGAGGTAGAGCGTGGAGGAGTGGATGATCCGGCCGGCCTGCTCGGTGACGGCCTTGGTCACCTCGGGCAGGGCGTGCGCGGTCATCGTGGTGAGGATGCCGCCGAAGAAGTCGAGGTAGCGGTTCCCGTCCGCGTCCCAGACGTGGCGCCCCTCGCCGTGGGTGATCTCCAGGGGCTTCCGGTAGTAGAGGGCGAGCCAGTCGGGGCTGACGGCCAGGTGCCGCTCGTGCAGTCCGGTCACGGCTCCACCAGCCCGTCGTACGCGTCCGGCCGGCGGTCCCGGTAGAACGCCCACTGCTGCCGGACCTCGTCGATGAGGCCGAAGTCGAGGTCGCGTACGAGGAGTTCCTCCGCCTTGTCGCTGGCGACCTCGCCGACGAACTGGCCGCGCGGGTCGACGAAGTAGCTCGTGCCGTAGAAGTCGTTGTCGCCGTACTCCTCCTGGCCGACGCGGTTGATCGCGGCGATGAAGTACTCGTTGGCGACGGCGGATGCGGGCTGTTCCAGCTGCCACAGGTAGCTGGAGAGGCCGCGCGAGGTGGCCGACGGGTTGTATACCAACTGAGCACCGTTCAGTCCGAGTTGGCGCCAGCCCTCGGGGAAGTGCCGGTCGTAGCAGATGTAGACGCCGACCCTGCCGACGGCGGTGTCGAAGACCGGCCAGCCGGCGTTCCCGGGCTTGAAGTAGTACTTCTCCCAGAAGCCCTTGACCTGCGGGATGTGGTGCTTGCGGTACTTGCCGAGGTACGAGCCGTCGGCATCGATCACCGCCGCGGTGTTGTAGTAGAAACCGGACTGTTCGAGCTCGAAGACCGGCACGACGATCACCATGCCCGTCTCCCGGGCCAGATCCTGCATCCGGCGGACGGTCGGCCCGTCCGGGACGGCTTCCGCCCAGCGGTAGTGCTCGGGCTCCTGCACCTGGCAGAAGTACGGGGCGTTGAACACCTCCTGGAAGCCGATGATCTTCGCGCCCTGCCGGGCTGCCTCGCGAGCATGGTCCTCATGCTTGGCGATCATGGATTCGGTATCGCCGGTCCAGGTCGCCTGGACAAGTGCGGCGCGTACGACGTGGGACATGAGCTGCTCCTTCGACGCGGCGTCAGAGAGCCTCTACGCGTTTTCTACGCCCGTAGACACGATGCATAGGAGGAGAACGTAAGCCCCGTCACACAACGGGGCAAGACCATCGCCGTGAACCGGCGGAGTCGATCATGTTTCACACCCGAGCGGTCCACACCGCTTCCGGCGGCGGCCGGTCCAGTGCGCGCAGGGTCCCGTACGCGGCCTGGACGAACGGCGCGAGCGGTGTGGGGGCCGAGTTCGTCCACGCGACGAGTCCGGTACCCGAGCCGGGGAGGAAGCCCGCGAACGCGGTGAAACCCCGGGTCCCCCCGGAGTGGTGGAGCAGTGCTCCGTCCGGGCGCGGCGTCCGGGTCGAGCAGCGCGGCGAGGACGCCGAGCAGGTCCCGGGCGCTGGACCGCACCGCGCCGGCGGCCGCCAGTCCGGGCATCAGCAGGGCCGGACGCGCCCTGCCGTGCCAATGTCCGGTGGCCTGGGGCCGGTTGGAGTCCCAGTCGGTGCCTGCCAGCCCGAGGGGATCGGTGACGCGCTCGGCCAGCATTGCGGCGTAGGCGCCCCCGGCGCCGCCCGCCGCACGGGCGAGCACGTGGCCCAGCAGGCCACCGGCGAAGTTGGAGTAGTGGACCCGGGAGCCGGGCCAGTACCGGAGCCGTCACCGCGGAGGGCCGCCACCGCTGCACCCGGCCCCTTGGCCGCCGCCGGCAGGGGCTGGAGGCGGCAGGCCTGTGGCGGTTCGGTCACCGCGGCCCCGCAGCCCGGGCGAGTGCGACGGATCCGGGATTGATCACGGCCCGATCCGCGCTAGGCGGGCTGCGGGGCGGGCGTTTCCGGAGCGGCCGCGACGTTGCGGGTCTCGCGCATGATCAGCAGACCGTTGACCACCATCAGTGTCGCGGTCAGGCAGTGGACGCCGAGCGCGGTGGCCACGGAGCCGTGGTGGGCCAGGACGTTGGCCATGTCGCCGTACGCGGCGAGTGCTTCCACCAGCAGCACCCAGCCCAGCGCCCGGCGGCGACCTGTCACCAGCAGGATGCCCAGTACCAGGGCCAGGACGACGTCGCGGATTCCCTTGATGATCAGGAAGCCGTCGCCGTCGCCGGACGGCCAGCTCGGCAGGCCGTAGCCCGGCGCCGTCGTCTCCGGGCTCAGGATGTACTCCGTTCCGAACCAGAGGATGAAGAGGATGAAGGCGGCGGCCAGGACGGTGTTGATCTTCTTCAGCGACATTGTTCTTCTCCATGCGAGTCTTCGTCGGCTTGGTGAGCTTCGTGGAGCTTGCCGAGTCGTGTGGGGCCTGATCAGGCCGCATGGACGCGGCCGGTCGAGGGGCGCAGCTTGCTGCGAGCGCAGTTACCTCTGACATCTAGCGTTGCTAGCTGACGAGGCAACGCTAGTACTAACGCCGCTTGATTGTCTAGCGGTGCTAGAATCGAGTCATGTCGGTACAGGAACGCAAGGAGCGCGAACGGGCGGAGCGCGAGCGCCTCATCGTGGCGACAGCCCGCGAACTCGCTGAGCAGCAGGGCTGGGACGCAGTCACCACGCGTCGGCTCGCCGAGCGCATCGAATACAGCCAGCCCGTCCTCTACAGCCACTTCCGCGGCAAGCGCGAGATCATCGGCGCCGTCGCCCTGGAGGGCGCCGCCGAGATGGCCACGGCGCTGCGGGCCGCGACCTCCAGAGCGAACAGCCCGCGCGAGCGGGTCGCCGCCCTCGCCCGCGCCTACCTGGTCTTCGCCGAGCACAACCCGGCGGTCTACGAGGCCTTGTTCCAGCTCGACGGCGGCCTGCCGTACGCGCGGGAGGACACCCCCGAGCCGCTGAAGGACGCCTTCGCCGCCCTGCTCGAGTGCCTCGCCGAGGTCGCCGGCGACGGCGTCCACCCGGGGCTGTTCACCGAGGTGTTCTGGGCGGCTCTGCACGGCCTGGCGACCCTGACCCGAGCGGGCCGTCTGCTGCCCGAGGACGCTGAGCCGAGGGTGGAGCTGTTGGTGGACCGGCTCGCCATGCTCTGACACACCGTCCCGGCGTGCACGCAGCCGGGGCCCCGCTGCTGCCTGCCTGCGGCAACACTTCCGGCCACCCGCACCCACACTGCGATGCTCATTGATCACGACCCGATACACGCCCCAGGAGCGGGCGCCTTTACCAGCGGTACAGGGGCGGGCCCGGGTGCGGTCTACGGTGCGGCGATGCCCGCCACCCGCAGGGCGTGCACCAGGTCCCACTCCCGCGCCGCGGACACCTCGCGGGCGGCGGCCAGCAGTTGGGGGACGAGGTGGCTCGGCCCGCCCTCGGCGATCAGCGCCGCGTCCTGTGCCGTCCGTACACGCACGAAGGCGCCCAGCAGGGCCCGCGCCTCGGGTTCCAGGCCGGCCCGGTCGAGGGCGACCACGGCGTCGGCGATCTCGGCAGCGGGCCGGGCCACGCCCTGCCGGAGCAGTTGCCCACAGTCCTCGGCGCGGCCTGCCGAGGCCAACGCGCCTGCCGCTGCGGCGAGTTCCGCGGGCGGCAGGGAGGACACCTCCCACAGCAGGGTGCCCCAGTCGGCGGCCAGACCGGCCCGGTGCAGGGCTACGGCGAGTACCGGCAGATGCCCGGCCGGCCAGGCCGCCGCCTCGCAGAGCACCACGTGCGCCTCGCCGCTGCGGCCCTCCGCGCGCAGCCGTACGAGCAGTGCGACGGCGTCGTCGGCGGCGCGGCGGGCGGCCGGGTCGGGGGCGGCCTGCGGTGCCGGCGCGGTCGCGCTCTCCGCGGGAGCACCGCCGAAGCGGGCGCCGCGCGGTACGGCGGTGGCCTGTGTGGGCTCGGGCAGCACGGGGACGACGGACGGGGCGGGGGCCGCCTCCGTGTCGTCCTCCAGCTCCAGGCCGGCGAAACGGGCTCCGCGCGGCTTCTTGCGCTTGGGCACGGGCCGCGCCTCCGGACCGGGGCCGGAGTCCTGGGCCCGCGTCCCGGACGGGCGGCGGGGTTCCGGGACCCGGTGCGTACTCCCGGCGTGTTCCGGTTCCGGTGTGCGCCCGTCCCCGTCCGCACGGAACCAGGTGTCCGGCACGGTGCTCTCCACGGCGGCCAGCCGGCTGCGGAGTTCCGCGCAGCGGGCCGTGGCGCGGGCATGGTCGTCGCGCGCCCAGGCCAGGGCGTCGGGCTCCACACTCGATGCGTGCGCCCCGTCACCCCCGGCGGCCCTCAACCGCTGGGCGGCATGGGTCTGTTCCCGGAGCATGAGCCCCAGACGGTCGACGAGGGCCTGCCGTCCGCCCGGTCGCCGGTCGTGCGCACCGGCGGAAGCTGTGTACAGCGCGGCGGCCCGTACGGATTCCTGCGCGGCGACTTCGTTGCCGCGTGCCGCCGCGAGGTCCTGGAGGAGCGATTCGACGACGTCCCAGGGGGGCACCTCCACGCCGTCGAAGCAGGCACGCATGCCCTCGGGATCGCGCGCGCAGAAGACTCCGTACCAGCCCTGCCCCGGATCGAGCAGGGCCGCAAGATCTCGTAGGTACTGTGCGAACTTCCTTATGTCCCACGCATGTTGATGCACTGTCACCGTCGCCCTCACCGGCTGCCGACTGGAACATTCCAGTCCGCTGGCATTCGACCGCAGGCGTGTTACAGGCGGGCTACGCGCGCTTTTCGGGCGTGGTGCGTCCGGAGTGCGGAACGGGCCGCGCACGCCCCTCAGAAGGTGACGGCGATCCCGGTGTGGGGGCGCTTGCCGAGCCGTACGACCATGGCGGGCCAGTCCAGGATCCAGAACTTCCAGGTGTACTTGCGGGCAAGCACCTTGCGCACCCCCGCCATCTCCGTCCCGTCGAGCAGCCGCGCGGTCCCTTCGGCGCTCGGCGCGCCCTCGGCGATCCGGCCGCGGACGTCGCACACGGTGACGACGACCCGGGGGTCGTTGCGCAGCCGCTTGACCTTCCACGAATCGCTTCGCGTCCAGACGTACAGGACATCGCCGTCCGCCGCGGCCCAGACGGGCGTGGCGACGGGCGTGCCGTCCTTCCGGTACGTGGTCAGGCTGACGTACTCGCTGCGGGCGAAGTCCTGGAGAGTCACGGGCGTGACCCTACTCCGCCCTACGCCGTGAGCGGCAGCGCCCCCGGTGCGGGCAGCACCCCGGGGAGCGGTCCGGACGCGGGTACCGGCCGCGGTCCGGCCACCGGTTCCGGCTCGGGTCCGCACCGCGCCAGCACGTCGTCCATCGACAGGCCGAGGACGCCCGCCACCGCCGCCACGGTGAAGAAGGCGGGGGTGGGGGCCCGGCCCGTCTCGATCTTGCGGAGCGTCTCGGCGGAGATTCCGGCGCTCGCGGCGACCGCGACCATGCTGCGTCCGCCGCGCGCCTCACGCAGCAGCTCGCCGAGCCGCTCGCCGCGGCGGCGCTCTTCCGGGGTCAGGGGTGTCCGTACCATGCCGTCATTGTAATACCGCTTCGACCGGTATAGTAATTGGCATGGTTCAGCTCAAGACAGACACACATATCGAAGCCATGCGTGAGGCCGGCCGGGTCGTCGCGCAGGTGCTCACTTCCGTACAGAAGGCGGCCGCGGTCGGCGTATCGCTGCGCGAGCTCGACGGGACCGCGCGCGAGATCCTGCGGGATGCGGGCGCCACCTCGCCGTTCTTCAACTACCGGCCGCACTTCGCTCCCACCCCGTTCCCCGCGGTGATCTGCGCGTCCGTCAACGACGCGATCGTGCACGGCATCCCGAACGACTACCGGCTCCGCGACGGCGATCTGGTGAGCATCGACGCGGGCGCGACCCTGAACGGCTGGGTCGGCGACTCGGCGGTCAGCTTCACCGTCGGCCGTGCCCGCCCCGCGGACACCCGGCTGATCGACACGGCCTTCGCGGCCCTGGACGCCGGCATCTCGGCGGCGCGCGTCGGCAACCGGATCGGCGACATCGCCCACGCGATCGGCACGGTGTGCCGGGACGCCGGCTACGGAATCATGGAGGACTTCGGCGGCCACGGTGTGGGCCGCACGATGCACGAGGACCCGTCCGTGCCGAACGAGGGGCCGGCCGGCCGCGGCATGCCGCTGCGGCACGGGATGGTCATCGCCATCGAACCGATGCTGATCGGCAGCGGCCGCGACGACTTCCGTCCGGACCCGGACGGCTGGACCCTCCGTACGACCGACGGCAGCCGGGCGGCCCACACCGAGCACACGGTGGCCATCACGGACAGCGGCCCCCGGATCCTGACGGCGCTCTGAGCGTCGGCCTGCCGCAGGACCGCGAGCCGGGCCTCGGCATCAGGCCCCGTCGGCAACGAACTTGCGGGCCAGCTCCCGGCCGGCGGTGACGGCGGCCTCGTGGCTCTCGATCGGCGACACCCTGGAGTCCTTGAACAGGATGTAGGTGACGCCGGACGCGGTACCGCCGGACTTCGGGTCGGGATCGATGCCGAGCGCCTGCGCGGCGGCGTACGACGCCTCGCCGATGATCCCGGTGGGACCGGTGTCCCCGACGACGGCGTACTGGACCTTTCCGCGGTAGATGACGGCGGCCACGCCACCGCCCGCGATCCCGGACTCGGTGTGGTTCCAGAGCGGCCCGGGGCCGGGCACGACCACGTACGGCAGCCGGGCGGAGTCCAGGGGCTTGCCGCCCGAGGTCTGGAACGCCGTGGCGGGCAGGAAGGAGGGGTCCGTCTTCCTGCTGCACGCAGCGGTGACCCGGCCGTCGCAGTCGATATCCATGTCCGCCTCCCAGAACACGGCTCCCTTCGTCCCGCACACCGGGACCTTCGCCGGCCCGCCCTGGTCCATTCGGTACTTCCCGTGCGAGACCGGGGTGCAGGTCTTCACCCGGGCCAGCAGGTCTGCAGCGCTCACCGGGTCCGCCCCGGTCTCCCCGCCGCCGGCGACCGCGGGGAGAGCTGCGGCCGGAAGGGCCGCGGCGGCGAGCAGAGCCGCGCCTGAGACGACGGAGAGAACGAGCATTCGTGTACGCACCGTGGGGATGCCCTTTCACTGGACGCGAAGGACCCCGGCGGGCCCTTCCTTGCCGACGCGGCCGGGACAGGCCCGGCCGGGTCACGCCTCGGGGCCGGTACGACGCTGCTGAGCGCGTCGCACCGGCCCCGAGGGCTCTGCTACTGCCGATCGGTCATGATCGTCCGCTCGGATGCACCACCATGGCCGAGCCGCCGCCCCGCCGCACCTTTTCCGCGGCCGCGAGCCACCGTCCGTCGGGCAGCCGCTGGACACCCGTGGCCGCTCCGATCTCCGGGTTGAGCCTGAAGACGTGACCGAGCGCTTCCAGCTCCCCGCGCACCTTGCTGTCCCACAGCCCGGGTTCGATCTCGGTCGTGGCCGAGTTGCGCTGACTGGCACGGGGCGCGGCGATCGCTTCGACGAGCGGCAGCCCGCGGTCCACGTGCCCGGTCAGCGACTGCAGCACGGTGGTGATGATCGTCGCACCGCCCGGCGACCCCAGGGCCAGTACGGGCTTGCCGTGCTCCAGCACGATGGTCGGCGAGATCGACGACCGCGGGCGCTTGCCCGGACCGGGAAGGTTCGGGTCGTGGACCGCCGGGTTGGCGGGCGCGAAGGAGAAGTCCGTCAGCTCGTTGTTGAGCAGGAAGCCGCGCCCCGGCACGGTGATGCCGCTGCCGCCCGTCGACTCGATGGTCAGCGTGTACGCCACGACGTTGCCCCACTTGTCGGCGGCGGTCAGATGCGTCGTGTTCTCGCCCTCGAACGTCGTCGGTGCCGCGGTGCCTCCGGCGGCGCACGGGACGGGGTGGCGTGGATCGCCCGGCGCGAGCGGGCTGGTGAGCACGGCGTCGTCCTTGATCAGGCACTCGCGCGAGTCCGCGAAGCGCTGGCTGAGCAACTCCCGTGTCGGCACGTCCTCGAACGCGGGGTCGCCGAGCCAGCGTCCCCGGTCGGCGAAGGCGATCCTGCTCGCCTCGATGAGCCGGTGCAGGTACTGCACCTCGCTCGCCTTCGAGAGGTCGGTCGACTCGAGGATGTTGAGCGCCTCGCCCACGCTCGTACCACCGGACGAGGAGGGCGCGATGCCGTAGACGTCGAGGCCGCGGTAGCCGACCTTGGTGGGGGCCTGGCGCAGGGCACGGTAGGACTTCAGGTCCTCGGCCGTCAGATCCCCCGGACGGACCACGCGGGTGGCGGCCGGGTCGACGGGAGGTTTGCGTACCGTCTCCACGATGTCCTCGGCCAGCCCGCCGCGGTACAGCTCGTCGATGCCCTCGCGGCCCAACGTCTCGTACGTACGGGCGAGATCGGGGTTCTTGAAGACCGATCCGACCACGGGCAGCTGCCCCTCGGGCAGGAAGAGCTCCGCGGACGCGGGGAAGTCGGCGAACCGCGCCTGGTTCCCCGCGGTCTGTGAGCGGAAGGTGCCGTCCACGACGAATCCGTCGCGGGCGAGCCGCTCGGCCGGCTTCAGCAGCTGCCGCAGCGGCTTGCTGCCCCAGGCGTCCAGGGCCTTCTCCCAGGTGGCCGGGGTGCCGGGGGTACCGACTCCGAGGCCGCTGGTGACGGCGTCGTTGAACGGGATCGGCTGCCCGTTCTCCAGGAAGAGCGAGGAGTCCGCGCTGCGCGGCGCGGTCTCACGGCCGTCGATGGTCTGCACGGTGCGCTTCTCGGCGTCGTACAGGACGAAGTAGCCTCCGCCTCCGATGCCCGCCGAGTAGGGCTCGGTGACACCCAGCGCCGCCGCGGTCGCCACGGCCGCGTCCACCGCGTTGCCCCCCTTGCGGAGCACCTCGATCCCGGCCGCCGAGGCGTCCGCGTCGACGCTCGCCACCGCTCCCCCGTATCCGACCGCAACCGGTGACTTGGGTGGTGGTCCGGACGGCTCCGAAGCCGCCGGGGCCGCGGCACCGATCGAACCGATGACAGCGATCACGCTCAAGAACGACACATTCCGGCCGACGGAACGACGCATCCGTACCTCCAGTGAAGGATCGTCCGCGCAGGGTAACGCCGCCCCGCCCGTATCCACAGGACCGCCTCGGACACGGGCTCGGACGACCGCTAATATGCCCGCCCATGACTGACGACGTGCGCAACATCGTGCTGGGTGTCATAGCTGCCGGACTCAGCGCCTCCCTCGGCTGGATCGCCCGTACCTACCTGTGGCGGCGCAGACTCCGCCGCAAGCAGGCCTTCTTCGGACTGCCCGGGAACTCCGAGTGCATGCTCGTGGTGAATCGTGAGGCCGGCGGCGACGGCGCTGTCCACCGCCACGACGTCTTCGCCCTGCTCGAACTCTCGGCGCTGATCAAGGACTGCCAGGCCCATGCGCAGATCGTGTCCCACGACGTGGCCCAGCAAGGGTTCGGTGAGCGTACGGAGTTCTGTGTCGGCGGCCCGGTGTCGAACCGGCGGATGGCCGCTCACCTGCAGTCCCTGCTGCCCGGCGTGAAGATCAACACGGATCCCGAGCCCGGCCCGGACCGCGCCGCCTTCCAGGTGGGCTCGGAGCGCTACCGCCTGGAGTCCGGCGTCGCCGAGCACGTGCTCCTCGCTCGGCTGACGGGCGGTCAGGACGCCCGCCCCGTCTTCCTGTTCTGCGGACAGCGCGCCATCACCAATCAGGCGGCATCGCGATACCTCGCCCGCAACTACGAGAAGTTGCAGCGCAAGCACCGCAACAACAGCTTCGTCCTGCTGCTGAAGGTGGTCAACACCCATGCGTACGGGCCCGATGTGGTGGAGGTCATCGGCGACGTGACACGCACCGCGCAGGCCCCGCTGCCCGTCCCGGCCCCCGCCTCGCACCGGGCGGCCGACTGAGGCCCGCTCAGACGACGGTGCCCGTGAGGTCGGCCTCAGCCTTGCGCAGGGCGGCGCGCAGCAGGGATGCGCCCGTGGGTGTGAGGGTGTGCAGCACGGTCGGGCCGTTGCGCACGGTGCTGATGAGTCCCGCGTCGCGCAACGCGGTGGCGTGTCTGCTGGCGGCGGAGGCCGAGACTCCGGCAGCACGGGCGATCTCGCCGGTCGTGGCACCGGCGGACGCGGCGCGCAGCGCGACCGCTCGGGCACGCCCGAGCACGTTGGTCAGGGGCTGCTCGGGAGCGCTGCCGGTCACGGAGCGGACCTCGGGCTCGTGGAGCAGCGAGTACCAGACCACGGGCGGCAGTCCAGGGTCGGCGAAGGCAACCGGCTCGCGCCAGTTGAAGTACGAAGGGACGAGGGTGAGCCCACGGCCGTTCAGGTGCAGGTCCCGGTCGTCCGCCTGCCTGGGGTAGGCGACCTCCAGGACGGGAGGGCGCCAGCGCAGCATGGGCCCCAGTCCCGCGAGCATGCCCTCCACTCCGCCGTCGAGGAGCCCACGGCAGCGTGCCGCCCGCTCGGCCTCGATACGCGCCCGCACCTGCTCCTCGTGGGGGGCGACGACGACCTCGTAGTACGCGCGCAGCACCCTCACGAACTCCTTGCGCGCTTCGAGTCCGGCGAGTTGCCCGGCCCAGGCAGGTGCTCCGACGATTCGGTCGAGGATGGCGATCTCCGCCATGACCCGTTGCGGAGGCGTAGCCAGAATCGACTCCAGTCCCATGTCCAGTCCGTCCACCGCACCGACCGGGGTGAGGAAATCCGGGTAGTACGCCGCCCTTGGATACAAGGGCAGAAGAACACTCCGCAGGGCGCGCTCCAGCCCCTTCTCCCGCAGTTGTTGCCGTGTCGTGCGGTACCACCCGGCGAACGCCCACCTTCCCCTCCGGGTCTGGAACCGGTGCAGACTCGCGGCGATGTCGAAGAGCGGATCGGGAGCGGAGGCGAGCCGGGTCCTCGCCAGGTCCACATCGGTGAAGTGAATGCGGAGCATGTCGTTCCCCCAGTTGAACTCGGCTCCTGCTCTGCAACGCACCGGTGTTCGTTCGGCGCGGAATCCACCGGGCGATCGTAGGCAGCCGGAATCAAGAAACAATAAACGGGGGTTCAACGACCCTGTGGTGCATACCTATTGGCGCCTGAGTAATTCTGCCCGGCGAAAAGGTCCTCGGTCGGTGTCGTGGAGACGTCGTCGTCTTCGAGGAGTACACGCAGCCGGGCCACCACAGCTCGACCGCGGTGACAGCCTCGCCGGAACGAAGGAGAGCGGCACCCCCGTCGCCTCCTCCGCGACGTGGGCCCGCTCGGCCTCGGCAGGCTGGTCGGCAACGCCCCCTATACGTTCCACGGACAGACACCGGCCCGTCCTGATGATCGACACCGTCGATCCGCTCCGTGTCGAGCACGATCCGACCGGCGCGCAGCTGACCTTCCCCCCGCCCGGGGGCGGAACCGGGGCATGTCCCGGTCCCGCTCGGGCGAGAGGTGATCACCGGCTGCTGCCGGGCGGGCACTGCCCTTTCCGGCCTGCCCCGTGGGGCGGCTGTCGGTTACTTCGCGCCCGGCAGGAGCGTCCCTGGGTCGGCGGGGGTCACGCCCACCGCCTTGGTCTTCGGGTTGCGCCGCTCCCGTCTGGCCACCCAGGTGGCAAACCAGGAGAGCAGCATGCACATCCCGATGTAGATGGGCGAGATGACCATCACCACGGGGATGAACGGGAGCCCGTAGTCGAGGTTCGAGGCGATCAGCTTGCCCGCGTGGAGGAACTCCTCGTAGGTGATCAGGTATCCCAGCGAGGTGTCCTTCAGGGCCACCACCAGCTGGCTGATGATGGTGGGCAGCATGGCGCGCACGGCCTGCGGGGCCAGGACGAAGGTGGTGACCTGTGTCTTGCGCATCCCGAGGGCGTACCCCGCCTCCCGCTGGCCCCGGTCGACGGAGTTGATGCCGGTCCGGAAGACCTCGGCGAGCACGGAGCCGTTGTAGAGCGTCAGTCCGGCCACCAGCGCGGGCAGCGGCTGCACCTTCAGCGCGACGAAGATGAAGAAGATCATCACCAGGACGGGCATGGCCCGGAAGAACTCGACCAGCAACGTCGAGACCCAGCGCACCGGTCGGTGGACGGACAGCCGCCCGACGGCGAGCACGGCCCCGAGCGCCAGGGAGAGCACCGCCGCGTACGCGAACGCCTTGAGGGTGTTGCCCAGCCCGCGGAGCAGAAGCTCCTGGATGCCCTTGTACGTGAAGGGCGCCCACTTCTCGCTGGTGAACTGGTCCGTGTCGAAGAGCAGGTACAGGACCCAGCCGACCAGGGCCAGGATCACGATCGTCGAGATGACCCCGTAGGTGAAGTGTCTCTTGCGGGTGACCGGCCCCGGAATGTCGTAGAGAGCGGTCGCGGAGACGGTGGAGTGGGTCATCGGGCGACTCCCCAGCGCTTCTCCATCAGGTTGAAGAGCGCACTGATGGTCAGGGTGATGATCAGGTAGCCGACGGCGATCCAGACGAAGGTCCAGATGATGCTGTAGCCGAGTTCGTTGAGGGGCTTGTACACACCGAGCAGCTCGGTGACGCTGAACGCTCCGGCGATCGCGGAGTTCTTGGCGAGGGCGATGAGCGTCGATCCGATCGGCGGGATCACCGAGCGGAAGGCCTGCGGCAGCACGACGTTGCCCAGCGTCTGGCCGAAGGACATACCGAGGCTGCGGGACGCCTCACCCTGGCCCGTGGGCACGGTGTTGATGCCGGAGCGCAGCGCCTCGCAGATGAAGGCCGAGGTGTAGCAGCCGAGGGCGAGGACCGCGAAGACCTGGAACGGCAGCACCAGCCCGAAGCGCGGCAGCCCCAGCAGGACGGCGAAGAAGAGCAGCGTCAGCGGGGTGTTGCGGAGCACCGCCACCCAGACGGTGCCGATCACCCGGAGCGAGCCGACGGGCGCGACCCGGAAGGACGCCATGAGGAAGCCCAGCACGAGCGCCAGGATCGAGGCGTAGACGGTGAGCTCGACGGTTCCGAGGAAGCCCTCGCCGTAGAGGGAGAAGTTCTCTGTGAGTACATCCATGGTGGCCGGCCCCTCAGTTCGCCGGATAGTTGTCGATGGGCGGAGGTGTCGGCGCGGGCACCCCGGACAGGCCCAGCGTGGCCTCGAAGGCCTTCTTCCAGTTGCCGTTCTTCTCGTTCTCTTCGAGGGCGTCGTTGAGGGCGAAGCGCAGCGCGTTGTCGCTGCGCGGGACGCCGATGCCGTAGGGCTCCTCGGAGAAGGGCTTGCCGACGACCTTCATCTCGTCCGGCGCCTTGGCCGCGAAGCCCAGGAGGATGGCGTCGTCGGTGGTGACGACGTCGACCTGGTAGGTCAGGAGGTTGTCGACGCAGATCGAGTACGTGTCGTAGGCGACGAGGTCCGCCTTCGGGTAGTCGGCGGCGATGCGCTGGTACGGGGTGGATCCGGCGGCCGAGCAGACGGTCTTGCCCGCCAGGTCCTGCGGCCCCTTGATGTCGTTCTCGTCGGTGCGCACCAGCAGCCCCTGGCCGGCCATGTAGTACGGCCCCGCGAAGCCGACGAGCTTCTTGCGCATGTCGTTGATGGTGTAGGTGCCGACGTAGTAGTCGATCTGCCCGTTCTGGAGTGCCGTCTCGCGGTTCGCGGAGGCGATGGTCCGGAAGCGGATCGTGTCCGGTTCGAAGCCCAGGGACGCTGCCATCATGCGGGCGATCTCGATGTCGAAGCCGGAGTAGATGCCGGTGGCCGGATCCTTCTCGCCGAGATAGGGCTGGTCCTCCTTGGCGCCGACGACCAGGTATCCACGCTTCTTGGCCTTCTTCCAGGTCTTCGACTCGGGCAGCTGGAAATCCGTGTCGACCGTGTACTGGGGCAGCGCCCCGGCCTTCGGTCCCTTGACGGGTGGACTGCCCTCCCGGCCGCAGCCGGCGACGAGCACGGCGAGCAGGAAGCAGGCCAGCGCGGTCGCGAGTCTTCTCGTACGCAGCACGGTGCCCCCTGTCAGTGCTTGAGGATCTTGGACAGGAAGTCCTTGGCGCGGTCGCTCTCCGGGGCGGTGAAGAAGTCCTCCGGAGTGCGGTCCTCGATGATGCAGCCTTCGGACATGAACACCACGCGGTTGGCCGCGGACCGGGCGAACCCCATCTCGTGCGTGACGACCACCATGGTCATGCCCTCCCGGGCGAGCTGCTGCATGACCTCGAGCACCTCGTTGATCATCTCCGGGTCGAGCGCCGATGTGGGCTCGTCGAAGAGGAGCGCCTTGGGGTCCATCGCCAGGGCTCGGGCGATGGCGACTCGCTGCTGCTGGCCGCCGGAGAGCTGGGCGGGGAGCTTGTCGGCCTGCGAGGCGAGCCCGACCCGCTCCAGCAGTTCACGGGAGCGCTGGTCGGCCTCGTCCTTCTTGCGCTTGCGGACCTTGATCTGGGCGAGCGAGACGTTCTCCAGCACGGTCTTGTGCGCGAACAGGTTGAACGACTGGAAGACCATGCCGACTTCGGCCCTGAGCTGAGCGAGCCCCTTCCCCTCCTCGGGAAGGGGCGTCCCGTCGATGGCGATGTAGCCGGACTCGATCGTCTCGAGTCTGTTGATGGTCCGGCAGAGCGTTGACTTGCCTGATCCGGAAGGGCCGATGACCACCACCACCTCCCCGCGGCCGACGGTGAGATTGATGCTCTGCAGAACGTGCAGCTCTCCGAAAAACTTGTGTACGTCCCGCAGCTCGATCAACGGATCGACGGCCATACGCTGCCCTACCCACTTATCGCTGTGTCGAGGTCAGCGCAAACTATCCAGGCCCGCAACGGACTTCTCGCCCGACACGCACCAATAGCGCATAAGGCTGCTTATCGCGCTTTGGGCCCCGGCCCGATCTCCGCCGACTCCGCGTACATCTCGGAGAGCTCGGGGCTGCCCGACATCGCCCAGTCCAGACCCGCCGCGACGACGTCGATCTCCCGGCCCGAAGCCAGGCGCACGACCGGCCGGCCACCGGCCAGGATGTCCCACACCGCGCCGGGGACGGTGCGCACCAGAACGGTGCCGAGGTACAGGCCCGCGTCGTTGCCCAGCCAGGGCAGTTCCTCCGGGTCGTCGCGCCACAGCGGCGGGAGCTGGTCGAGCGCGGACAACGAGGCGGCACTGTCGTCGAGTTCGAGTCCGGCCTGCCCTGCCCGGGCACGCAGCAGCTCGCATTCTGCGAACAGTTCGGCGATGCCGTCCGGATCGGTTCGGACGGCAGCCGCGAGAGCCACCCCCTGCGTACCGCCCTGACGCTTACGCCAGTTGTCCAGGAAAGGGATGTTCATACCACTAGGATCCCACCTCAGGCCTGTTCCGCGCCGCAGGGCGCGCGACTGTTCCTGATTCGGGACCCAGGACGGGTTGCCGTGGGGTGGCGTACATAGGCTGCGGAGATGACATCGCAGAACTATCTCTCCGAACTCTTCTCCCTGGACGGCCGGGTCGCCGTGGTGACCGGCGGCAGTTCCGGCATCGGCCGGGCGATCACCGGGGCGCTCGCACACGCGGGCGCGAGTGTCGTGGTCGTGGCACGCAGGGAGACGGAGTTGAGGCGGACCGCCGACGAGCTCACGGCGGACGGCTGCCGGGCCGCGTGGGTGAGCGCGGATCTGGGGACGAGCGAGGGTGTGCGCACGGCGGCCGAGGAGGCGGCGGCCGTTTTCGGCGAGCCGGACATCCTCGTCAACTGCGCCGGGATCAATCTGCGGCCGCCGATGGACGAGCTCGACGAGGACGTGTGGGACACCACGATGGCGCTGAACCTCAAGGCCCCCCACCTGCTGGGCCGGCGGTACGGACCGGGCATGGCGGAGCGGGGTTACGGGCGGATCATCCACATCACGTCGCAGCAGGCGCACCGGGCGTTCGTGCAGAGCGGGGCCTACGGGGTCTCCAAGGGTGCGCTGGAGTCGCTCGCCCGCTCGGAGGCCGAGGCCTGGTCCCCGCGCGGCGTCACGTCCAACACCCTGGTGCCCGGCTTCGTCATGACGCCGCTCAACCAGCGGCTGTCGTCCGATCCCGGAAAGGTGGCGGCACTGGCCGCCCGCACGATGGTCGGGCGCAACGGCCTGGCCGAGGACTTCGCCGGCGCCGCGGTGTTCCTGGCGAGTGCGGCCTCGTCGTACGTCACCGGGCAGTCGATCTTCGTGGACGGCGGATTCTCCGTCCACTGACCGGTACGGGAACGCGCGATGCCGCCCCCGGTGGGGGCGGCATCAAGGCGCGGCACCCTCAGACGCCGCACCGTTTTCCCCCGCTGCGGTCTCCGGGACGATGGACGCCGTCGCCGCCCCCTTGTCGATGCCCAGCCCCGTGAGCAGGCCCGAGCCGCCCTCGAACTCCAGCAGGGCCAGCAGGATGTGCTCCGTACCCACGTAGTTGTGGCCGAGGCGCAGCGCCTCCCGGAACGTCAGCTCCAGGACCTTGCGCGCTCCCGCGTCGTACGGGATCAGCTCGGGCACCTCGTCGGACGCGGCCGGCAGGGCGAGGGCCGCCGCCTCCCGGACCGCGGCCGGCGACACGCCCTGCCCCGTGATCACCCGTGCGGCAAGGGTGTCGGGATCTCCGAGGAGCCCGAGGACCAGGTGCGCGGTGCGCACCTCGTCGTTGCGGGCCGCGTGGGCCTCGTTGTGCGCGGCCATGGCGACGTTCCTGGCCTGCTCGGTGAACCGTCCGAATCCCTGACTCGGGTCCAGGTCCGCGGTCTCGTCGGGCTTCTTGGCCACGAACCTCTTCTGGGCGGCCTGCCGGGTGACGCCCATGCTCCTGCCGATATCCGTCCACGAGGCGCCCGAGCGCCGCGCCTGGTCGACGAAGTGGCCGATGAGGTGGTCGGCGATCTCGCCGAGGTGATCCGCGGCGACGACTGCTCCGGAGAGCTGCCCCAGTGCGTCGGTGTGGGTCTTCTTGATCGCCTCGATGAGGTCGTCGAGGCGGATGGGAGGGTTGGGCCCGAGCGGCTTCGTCATGAGGCAACCCTAGGTTGACACCCAAGAGGTGTCAACCGATGGTTGACACCTGCCGTCCCTTGCCCCTGCCGCTGCGGCGCGGTTGGCTGAGCTCGATCAACGGACGTGAACAGAGGGGCACTCGATGACCGGGGACCGCGACGGCATGGTTGTCTACTGGCGGCCCGGCTGCCCGTACTGCATGAGACTGCGGCTGCGGCTGCGCTTCTCGGGACTGACGTACACCGAGGTGAACATCTGGAGGGACCCGGAGGCCGCCGCCTTCGTGCGCTCGGTCGCGGACGGCAACGAGACCGTGCCGACGGTCCGGGTGGCGGGGCACGCGATGGTGAACCCGTCCAAGCGCGAAGTGGTGCGTGCCGTCACCGAGCACGCCCCGCATCTGCTGCCCACGAAGCGGCGCTGACCCGCCGACCCTCAGAAAAGGCCCTCCTGGTGCACGGGAGCGGCCGGGCGCCGGTCCGTGCGTGCGGTGCGCGGTGCGGGTTTCTCCACCCCGAACAGCGGGGGCGTACCGCACTCGGCCGGCTCGGCCGGGATGACGACAGGACCGGTCCCCACGTCCAGCAGGAGTGGGGCGTCGGGATCGAAATCCGCGGGGGTCATGGCCGTCCAGTCGCGGCCCTCGCGCTCGTTCACCGGACTCCCCCGCCCGGCGCTCAGAGGTCGAGGTCCACGACCACCGGGGCGTGATCGGACGCGCCCTTCCCCTTGCGCTCCTCGCGGTCGACGTAGCTGTCCTTGACGGCCGCGGTGAACGGGGCGTTGCCGTAGACGAGGTCGATGCGCATGCCCCTGTTCTTCGGGAAGCGCAGCTCGCGGTAGTCCCAGAAGGTGTACGGGCGGTCGTACTTGAGCGGTCGGGGCATCACGTCCGACAGCCCCTCCTCGCGAAGGGTGGCCAGCGCGGCGCGCTCGGCAGGGGTCACATGGGTGGCCCCCTCGAAGAGCGCCGGGTCCCAGACGTCCTCGTCCGTCGGCGCGACGTTGAAGTCGCCGAGGACGGCGAACGGCAGTGTTCCCGCGGCGTCCGCGGCGACCGCCTTCTGCAGGGCCTCGAACCAGCTCAGCTTGTACGCGTAGTGATCGTGCTCGACCTCGCGGCCGTTGGGGACGTAGACCGACCAGACGCGGACCGGACCGCACGTCGCGGAGATCGCCCTCGGCTCCTGCACGCCCTCGTAGGCGGGCCCGTCGGGCAGGCCGGTCACGACATCCTGGAGGCCCACCCGGGAGACCAGCGCCACCCCGTTCCACCGGCCCGTGGCGTTCACGGCGGACTCGTAGCCCAGTTCACGCAGCGCTTCGGCGGGGAACTGCTCGGCCGTGCACTTGGTCTCCTGGATGCACAGCACGTCCGTGCCGGTGCTCTCCAGCCAGGCCAGCAGCCTCGGGAGCCGGGCGGTGATCGAATTGACGTTCCAGGTGGCAATGCGCATGCAGTAAACCTATCCGTTCCCACTGACAGTCGTCCCACGGTCCGCCGTCCCCGGCGGGTCAGAGCCGGGTCGTGCCGCCCGGAGTCAGCCGGCCGTGGTCGGCTCCGCCCAGGCCGCCGATCTGCCTGTCGTAGATCGGCCGGGCGAGATCGGTGAGCAGGGCGTCATGGATGTCGATCGCGCGCCGCGGCTTCACCTCACGTACGTAGTCGATGACCTCCGAGATCTTGTTCCAGGGGGCCATCACCGGCAGCATCAGCGTGTCCACGGGGTGGTCGGGCACCGTCAGGGCATCGCCCGGGTGGAAGACCGAACCGCCCACCAGGAAGCCGATGTTGGTCACCCTCGGGATGTCCGGGTGGATCACCGCGTGCAGCTCGCCGTGCACCTGCACGTCGAACCCGGCGGCGGAGAACGTGTCGCCGTGGCCGACCGTGTGGACGCGCCCGGGGAACGCGGCGGAGAGCTGCCCGGCCACGCTGCGCAGGGTCCACACCTGCGCGGCCGGGTTGGACTCCAGCCCCGCCCGCACCCGGGCCTCGTCGAAGTGGTCCGGGTGCTCGTGCGTCACCAGGATCGCGTCGGCGCCGACGGCGGCGTCGTCCTCCGAGAAGCCGCCGGGGTCGATGACGAGCGCCTGGCCGTTCCGCTCCAGCCGGATGCAGGAGTGCGTGTTCTTCGTCAGGGTGAGAGACGGTGCGTTCATACCCACATCCTGCTACGCGGGAGGTGTGGTTTCCTCCTGGATCACGGACTGCGCGATGGCAAATGCGGCGCCGGCAGCCGGGATGCCGCAGTAGACGGCCGTCTGCAGCAGCACCTCCTTGATCTCGACGGGGGTAAGTCCGTTGCGCAGCGCGGCCCTTACGTGCTGCGCAAGGCTCTCCAGATGTCCGGAGCCGACCACCGCGGTGAGGGTGACGCAGCTGCGGGCCCGGCGGTCGAGGCCCTCACGGTTCCAGATCTCGCCCCAGGCGTAGCGGGTGACGAGCTCCTCGAAGTCGTCGGTGAAGGCGTCCGACGCCGCCGTGGCGGCGTCCACATGGGCGTCGCCGAGCACCTCGCGCCGGATCTTCATCCCGCTGTCGTACCGGTCCGGCCGGCCCATGGTGGCCGCTTCGGGTCTGACGGCCGCGGATCCGATCTCCGCGACGGGCACCACGGGCACGAACGGAGCGGCGAGCCCCGGGGCTCCCGGAACCGGGATCGAGGCCAGGGTGTCCTGCCAGGCCGTGGAGAAGTGCATGAGGAGCAGATCGGTGACGGCGCCGGGCTGCTCGACGGGGGCCAGGTGGGAGGCTCCGGGGACGAGGGCGAGCCGGGCGTCCGGGATGCCGGCGACGAGGGTACGGGCCTCCGCGGGTCCGGTGACCTTGTCCTCTGCGCCGACCAGGACGAGGGTCGGGACACCTATCCGGGAGAGCTCCGTACGGATGTCGAAGGCGGCCAGGGCCTCGCAGGAAGCGATGTAGCAACCGGGGTCGGTGGTACGCACCATCTGGACGGCCCACTCGACGATGGCCGGCTGGGCGGCGGCGAAGTGGGGGGTGAACCAGCGCTCCGGGGCCGTGCGGGCGATCGGCTCCAGACCGTTGCTGCGGACGATCACGCCACGCTGCCGGAATTCGTCGGCGGTGCCGAACCGGGGCGAGGCGGCGACCAGCACGAGCGAAGCGACCCGGTGCGGGTGGCGCAGCGCGAGGTCGGCGCCCACCGCGCCGCCGATGGAACAGCCCGCGTATCCGAAGCGCTGGACGCCCACGCTGTCCAGCGTGGCGAGCAGACGGTCGGCGAGGTCGGTGACGGCCGCCGCGGGGTGGGCGGGGGCTCCGCCGTGCCCCGGCAGGTCGTACCGGAAGATTCTCCAGTGCTGCGAGAGCTCGGGTATCTGGCGGTCCCACATGTGCCAGGTCGTTCCGAGGGAAGGACCGATGACCAGGACAGGCGCATCGTCCGGCCCGTCGAAGCGGTACTGGAGCAGCTGCCCCGCCTGCGAGCCCTGGGGCTGAGGGCTCTGCTGGCCCTGGGGCTGGGGCTGCGGGCTCTGCTGGCCTTGAGGCTGGGGCTGCGGGCTCTGCTGGCTCTGGGGCTGGGGCTGCGGGCTCTGCGGGCCGTGCGGCACCTGCGCGTGTTGCGGGGCGCTGTGCGTTGCCTGCGGCAGCCCGGGGTACAGCGGTGCCTGCGGGAGCCCCGGCTGCCGCGACGGCTCCGGGTGCTGCGGACCCTGGGACGGCCCGGGGTACTGCGGAGGCGGGGCATGCTGCGGCGTCCGGGCCGGCTGCGCCTCCAGCGGGGCCCCCGGGTACTGCTGGACCGGCCGGAGCAGCTCACCCTGCAGGGGTGCGAGCTGCTCCGCCGAAAGCGGCTGAGTGGTCTCGACGGACGGACCCGGCTCCGCATGACGCGGGCCCGGTGGCGTACCGAGGTGCTGCGGCGGGACGACCTCCCCGTGCACCGGTGCCGCGCCGGCGTACTGCTGCCCGGGTATCGCCTGCGGGATCCGCTGGATCGGCTCGCCCTGCAGCGGCTGTGCGGCCGTCCGCGGCACGCCGTCCCGGTGCGGGGGCTGCGGCGCCGGTTCGTGCGCGGGGCCGGGCTGCCGGGACTGCTCGCCCTGTCCGGGGTTCACGGGCTGTGGGGGCTGCGGTTGCAGGGGGTGGGGGGCTTGGGCGGGCTGCGGGGTCGTCTCGCTCACTTCACTCACTCGCTCCAGGGTAATGAGCCGCCCGGCCGCTCCCCGTCAGGGGGTCGCCGCAGACACGACGTAGACGACCGGGGCGGCCGGGTCCGTCATGTTGACGGTGATGTCCTGCGTGGGGCGCGGGTCCTTGTTCTTGTGGACGGTTCCCGCCCAGTCGACGCCCGGCCCGAAGTACCAGCCGGTGATCTTGACATCGCGTTCGCCGATGGTGACCTTGCCGGTCTCCAGCGCCGCGCGACCGGTCCCGACGCCGCTCAGGAACCGGTCGAGTCCTGCGGATGTCGTACGGAACTTCACGTACATCCGGCTGGCCTTCCAGTTGTTCGTCTCGTAGTACTGGACGCCGATCGCATTGCCGGGGATCGGCAACTCGAAGATCCGGCGCTGCATGCCGGACGGCCAGCTCTCGCGCAGTCCCTGCGCGGCGGCCTCGGCTTCCTTGTCCTTGCCAGAGCGCCGGCTCTGGCCGGCGGAGATCACCAGGTAGCCGGCCGGGATGCCGATCAGCAGCACGATGATCGTCAGGGTGATCAGCCGCCGGCGGATCACCCGGCGCCGGTCCGGCGGAGGAGTCCCGTCACCGCCGGAACCGGGAGAACCGGGGGAACCTGAAGAAGGGGACTGGCGCGGCACGGCGCGGTGCTCGGCTGCGGTCATGGTCGGTGGTCCCTCGAAGCTACGGTGCGGAGTTGCGGAGTACTGGCGGCCAAAGGTGCCGCTGGTCAGTCGGCGGCGCGGGTGCTCCGCGAGTTCCGGATGGTGCTCGCCGCCTGGTCGTAGAACTGCGCGTACCGCTCGTACCGCTCGACGCGCCGGCGGTTGGTCCGGCGGAATCTGCGGGCGACCAGGCGTGCCAGGTCCGCGGCGCCGACCATACCCGCCTCCGGGCCGAGCTGGGCCTTCGCGATCCGGGCCTCGGGGCGGTAGCCGCGGCCGGTGAGCTGGCGCTTGAAGGCGTCCCTGGCCGGGCCGATCAGGAGGTCGTCCGCCGCGCTCACACCGCCGCCGATGACGAAGCAGGACGGGTCCAGCGCGGCGGCGAGGTTGGCGATGCCGACACCCAGCCACTGGCCGATGTCCTGGAGGAGCTCGACGCACATCGCGTCGCCCTCGCGGGCCAGTTCGGTGATGAGCGGCCCGGTGATGTCGGGGATGTTGCCCTTGACCCGCTCGATGATGCCGTGCGCCACCGGGGAGTCCGCCGCGGCCAGTTCCTTGGCCTCGCGCACTAGGGCGTTGCCCGAGCTGTACTGCTCCCAGCAGCCGCGGTTCCCGCACGGGCAGCGGTGCCCGCCGGGCACCACCTGCATGTGCCCGAACTCACCCGCGACGCCGTACTTGCCGCGCTTGACGTGCCCGTCCTCCAGGATCGCGCCGCCGATGCCGGTGCCCAGCGTGATCATGACCAGGTGGTCCTCGCCGCGGCCGGCGCCGAAGCGCCATTCCGCCCAGGCCGCCGTGTTGGCGTCGTTGTCGACCATGACGGGGACCACGAGGCGGGAGGCGATGGCGTCCCGGAGGGGTTCGTCGCGCCAGGCCAGGTGCGGGGCGAACAGCACCTTGGAGCGGTCGGCGTCGACCCAGCCCGCCGCGCCGATGCCGACGGCGTGCACGTCGTGCCGGTCGGAGAGGTCCAGGACCAGTTCGACGATGGTGTCCTCGACGACCTTGGGGCTCTTGGACTTGTCCGGCGTCTCGGTGCGCAGGGTCTCCAGGATGTTGCCGTCGGCGTCGACGACGCCGGCCATCACCTTCGTACCCCCGATGTCGATGCCGACGGTGGGGACGCGGGGCGCCGTGAGGTGCGAACGCCGCTCCCGGGTCCCTACGGTCCGCAGGACGGTGGCGCGGGCGGAGCCGCGGTGTGCGAAGTCGCGGTACGTGCTCATCGTCCCTGCGCAGGTCGGGGGGCCGGCTGGTCGTTCCTCCGGCGGCGGACGGTGCCCGCCGTGCTCGATTCTGCCATTCCCGGGCCCCCGGAACCGCTGGACGGCCCGGGGACGGGGAACATCAAGGACGGCTACGGGGTGTCGTCGCCGGCCGGACGGCCGCCGATGTGGTCCGGCGCGGGGGCCCGCTCGAGCTCGTGGCTGAGCTCCTCCAGTTCGCTGCCACCGGCCATCTGACGGGTCAGTTCGTCGAGCGTGATGCTGTCCCGGGTGTGGCTGCCGGACATTGCGCCGCGCTTCAGCAGGACGAAACGGTCGCCCACGAGGTAGGCGTGGTGCGGGTTGTGCGTGATGAGGACCACGCCGAGCCCCGCGTCCCGGGCGGCCGCGACGTACTTCAGCACGACACCGGACTGCTTGACGCCGAGCGCCGCGGTGGGCTCGTCCAGGACGAGGACCTTGGCGCCGAAGTACACGGCACGGGCGATGGCCACGCACTGGCGCTCACCGCCGGACAGGGTGCCGATCGGCTGGTCGACGTCCCGCAGGTCGATGCCCATGCGCAGCAGCTCCGCGCGGGTCGTCCTGCGCATCAGCTCCACGTCGAGGCGCTTGAACGGGCCGGTCCCCTTCGTCGGCTCGGAGCCGAGGAAGAAGTTGCGCCAGACCGGCATCAGCGGGACGACGGCGAGGTCCTGGTAGACGGTGGCGATGCCCCGGTCCAGGGCGTCGCGCGGGTTGGCGAGCGTGGTCTCCTCGCCGTCGATCAGGAACGTCCCGGAGTCGTGCCGGTGCAGTCCCGCGATGATCTTGATGAGGGTGGACTTGCCCGCGCCGTTGTCCCCGAGGACACAGGAGATCTCGCCCGCGTGGACCTCCAGCGAGACGTTCTCCAGGGCCTTGATGTTGCCGTAGAACTTGCTGACGTGCTCGAGCGCGACGAGCGCCCGCTGGGCCGTGTCCCGGGGAGCCGGATCCTGGGGGGCCGTCATTTCGTCGCCTCCGCGCGCTTGCGTACCCATGCGTTGAGCAGGGTGGCCAGGAGCAGCATCGCTCCCAGGAAGAACTTGAACCAGTCGGGGTTCCACTCCGCGTACACGATGCCCTTGCTGGTCATGCCGAAGATGATCGCGCCGACCGCGGAACCGATCGCGGACCCGTAGCCGCCGGTGATCAGGCAGCCGCCGATGACGGCCGCGATGATGTACGTCAGCTCGTTGCCGACGCCCTCGCCCGACTGCACCACGTCGTAGGAGAACAGCAGGTGCTGTCCGGAGACCCAGGCGGCGAAGGCGACACCGAGGTAGAGCCCGACCTTCGTACGGATCACCGGTACACCGACCGCCCGCGCGGCGTCGGCCTCGCCGCCGACGGCGAAGATCCAGTTCCCGAAGCGGGTGCGGAGCAGGATCCAGGTGGCGACGGCGACGATCACCACCCACCACAGGATGGTGACCTTGAGCTCGATGTCGCCGATCGTGAGGTGGGAGGCGAAGACCTTGCGGGCCGAGTCGAAGCCCTCCATGTCGCCGATCGCCTTGGTCGACACGGTGCCGCTGATCAGCTTGGTGAAGCCGAGGTTGAGGCCGGTCAGCATCAGGAACGTGCCGAGCGTGATGATGAAGCTGGGCAGCTTGGTGCGGGTCAGCATGAAGCCGTTGAACGCACCGAAGCACAGGGTGACCAGCAGCGACACGAAGACGCCGACCCAGACGTTGGCCGTCATCTGGTAGCTGAACATCGACGAGATCAGCGCGGAGCTGGTCACCATCACACCGGCGGAGAGGTCGAACTCGCCGCCGATCATCAGGAGCGCCACCGGCGCCGCCATGATCCCGATGGTGGACGCCGCGTACAGCACCGTGCCGAAGCTGGACATCTGCAGGAAGTTGTCGGCGACGACCGCGAAGAAGAGGAAGACGGCCACGGCACCGACGACGGAGCCGAGCTCGGGGCGGCCGAGGAGCCTGCGCAGCGGTGAGGTGCGCAGCAGCCGTTCGTCGGTCTTCTCCGGGGCCACCGGTTGCCCGGTCGCTGTCATCGGGTCCCCCGCTTCGTGTACTCGGCGAGCTCGTCGGCGTCGTCGGCGGTGATGATCTGCGGCCCGGTCAGGACGGGCAGGCCTCCGCCGAGCACGTTGCGGTTGTAGCGGTAGAGCCAGAGCAGGTCGACGGCCTCGTACCCCTGGAGGTAGGGCTGCTGGTCGACGGCGAAGCCGAGCGTCTTGTTCTGCAGGCCGGTGGCGACACTGGCGTTCAGGTCGAAGGTGTCGATCTCGGCCTTGCTGCCCGCGGTCTCCTTCGCCTTGACCGCGGCCGCGGCGAACGGGGCGCCGAGGGTGACGACCGCGTCGATGCTCTTGTCGGCGTCGAGCTTCGCCTCGATGGAGGCCTGGACGTCGGGCATGTTGGTGCCGTCGACGTACAGGTTCTGCATGGTGCCGTCGAAGCTCTCCTTCGCTCCGCCGCAGCGCTGCTCGTGGCCGACGTTGCCCTGTTCGTGCAGGACGCAGAGCGCCTTCTTGCGGCCCCGCTTGTCGAGCTCGTCGCCGACGGCCTCGCCCGCGATGGCCTCGTCCTGTCCGATGTGGGTCAGGGCGCCGAAGGACTTGGACTCGGCGGAGCCGGAGTTCACCGTGATCACGGGGATGCCGGCCTCGGTGGCCTTGGCGACGACGGCCTTCATCGCGTCGGGCTTGGCCAGCGAGACGATCAGCCCGTCGACGCCCTTGTCGATCGCGGTCTGGACGAGCTCGGCCTGCTGCTGCGCCTCGTCGTTGTGCGAGTAGAGGAAGTTGATGTTGTCCTTGAGGGCTGCCTGCTCGGCGCCCTTCTGGACGATGTCCCAGAAGGTGTCGCCGTCGCCCGAGTGGGTGACCATGGCGAAGGTCCAGCGGGGCGTGTTCACCGCGGACCGGCCCTCTGCGGCCTCCTCGGCCGCGCGCTCCTCCGCCCGCTTGCCACCGGTGCTGCTGCATCCCATGAGGGAGGCTCCCAGCACCGCTGCCAGCACGGCACCCATCGCACGTACCCCTGTCCGAACCCTTGCCACGACGCCGTGCCCTTCTTGTGCTGCTCGCTGTGCTGCCTGGTGGAGCCGGGGAGAGTGGACTCCCGGCCCGGCCGCCCAAGTATCCCCGAGCCGGTGCCGCCGTCGCTCGGCAGGGGCTCGGCGGCGATTCGGCACGGCCACGGTCCGGCCCGTCATCGGGTTCCGCGAGCGGTGTACTTCTCGAGCAGCGGTACGTCGTCGGCGGTGACGATCGCGGGCCCGGTGAGTACGGGTTTCCCGCCGCCGATGACGTTTCCGTTGGACCGGTTGAGCCAGAGCTCGTCGACGGCGAGGTAGCCCTGGAGGTAGGGCTGCTGGTCGACGGCGAAGCCGATCTCCTTTGCCTTCAGCTGCTTGACGACCTCGGCGTTGAGGTCGAAGGTGTCGATCTCGGCCGTGCTCCCCGCGCCCGCCCTGGCCTTGACCGAGGCGGCGGCGAAGGGGGCGCCGAGGGTGACGACCGTGTCGATGCCCTTGTCCGCCTGCAGTTTCGCCTCGATGGAGGAGGTGGCGGCGGGCATGTTCGTGCCTTCGACGCCGAGGTTCTCCACCGTGCCGCCGAACGTCTTCTTCACGCCCGCGCAGCGCTCCTCGAGGGACACGTTGCCCTGTTCGTGGATGACGCACAGGGCCTTCTTCCGGCCGCGCGCGTTGAGCTCCTCGCCGACCGCCTGGCCCGCGACCGCCTCGTCCTGCCCGATGTGGCCGAGGGCGCCGACCGCCTGGGAGTGCTGCGCGCCCGAGTTGATGGTGACGACGGGGATGCCGGCTTTCACGGCCTTGGCCACCACGTCCCGGACGGCTTCCGGTTTGGCGAGGGTGACGACGATTCCGTCGACCTTCTGGTCGATGGCGGCCTGGACGAGCTGGGCCTGCTCCTTGCCCTCCTTGTTGGCCGAGTAGAGGAAGTCGACGTTGTCCTTGGCCGCGGCCTGCTCGGCGCCCTTGCGGACGATGTCCCAGAAGGTGTCGCCCTCGCCCGAGTGCGTGACCATCGCGATCCTCATCTCCGGGGTGGAGACACCCCGGGGGCCTTTCGGGGCGCCGTCCCCGGAGCCGGCCTCGGAGTCCTTGCCGCCGGAGCCGCTGCATCCGGCGACCGCGAGGGCGCATACGGCGATCAGGACTGCTGCCGTGCGAGTCGTACGCATCGTGGGCCCGCCTTCTCTCCCGGCCGCCCGAGTGCGGCTGGGGGAGTTCTAGCGGCCTTACATGGTCACGTCAAGAGTTTGTCCGAACATTCTTACCGAGAGCGGGACGGGGAGGAGGGCTCAGGGCCGTACCAGCAGCTGGAATTCGAACGCGTACCGCGAGGCACGGTAGACGTGGGAGCCGAACTCGACCGCCCTGCCTCCGTCGTCGAACGTGGTCCGCTCCATCGTCAGCAGCGGCGCCCCTTCGTCCTCCATGAGCCGCTTCGCCTCCTCCGCGGTCGCGGCCCGCGCCCCGACGGACTGGCGGGCGCTGTGCAGCGTGATCCCCGACAGGCGCATCATCCGGTAGAGCCCGGTCGACTCCAGCCGCTCGGTGGTCAGTTCGAGCAGGTCCGGGGGCAGATGGTTGCGCAGGAGAGCCATGGGCTCGTCGTGCGCGTACCGCAGCCGCTCCACGAGATGGACGTCGCTGCCCTCCTCGACACCGAGCGCCGCGGCGACCTCGGCCGTCGCCGCCTCGACCGTGTTGCGCAGGACCCGGGTCGCGGGGTGCTGACCGGCCGCCTCCAGATCGTCGTAGAGGCTGCTCAGTTCGAGCGGGCGCTTGATCCGGCTGTGGACGACCTGGGTGCCCACGCCCCTGCGGCGCACCATCAGCCCCTTGTCGACGAGCGACTGGATGGCCTGGCGGACGGTGGGCCTGGACAGGCCGAGCCGTGCGGCGAGTTCCAGCTCGTTGCCGAGGAGGCTGCCGGGTGTGAGCCTGCCCTGCTCGATGGCCGCCTCCAGCTGCTGGGCCAGCTGGTAGTAGAGCGGGACGGGGCTGGTGCGGTCCACGCCAAGCCCCAGAGCGGCGGAGTCGGCGGTGGGTTTGGACACGGCAGGGAGCGTACCCCGTCCCGCACCACAGCACCCTTCGATTTGTCAGGACATATAGTTGACAGGGCACCGGGCGGGCGGCACGTTGGGTCCATGCGCATCGGACTCATCGGCACCGGCCGGATCGGCTCCTTCCACGCGGGCGTCCTGGCACGCCATCCCGGGGTCGACACCCTGGTGGTGACGGATCCCGACGCGGCCCGCGCCGCACAGGTCGCGGGCCGGACGGGTGCGACGGCCGTCGCTTCCGCCGCCGACGTCCTCGGCGCGGGGGTGGACGCCGTGGTGATCGCCTCGGCCACCTCCGCGCACGCGGAGCTCATCGGCCGGGTGGCACGGGCGGGTCTGCCCGCCTTCTGCGAGAAACCGATCGCGCTGGACCTGCCGGGGACGCTCGGCGCACTGCGCGAGGTCGACCGGGCGGGCAGCGTGCTCCAGCTCGGTTTCATGCGCCGGTTCGACCCCGGCTACGCCGCGGCACGCGCGGCCGTGCGCGGCGGCGCCCTGGGCAGGCTGCACACCGTACGGGCGACGACCTCCGACGCCGCTCCGCCGCCCGCCGCGTATCTGCCGCTCTCCGGGGGCCTGTTCAGGGACTGTCTCGTACACGACTTCGACATCCTGCGCTGGGTGACGGGCCGTGAGGTGACCGAGGTGTACGCCACCGGGTCGGATGCCGGGCACCCGATGTTCCGGGCGGCGGGCGATGTCGACACTGCGGCCGCCCTGCTGACCCTGGACGACGGAACACTCGCCACGGCCACCGCCACCCGGTGCAACGGGGCGGGATACGACGTACGGATGGAACTGGCGGGCGAGCAGGACCAGATCACGGTCGGCCTCGACGACCGTACGCCGATCACGTCGGCCGAGCCGAAGGGGCCCGCGGCCCCTGACAAGCCGTGGCCGGGCTTCCTGGAGCGGTTCGCCGCGGCGTACGAGGCGGAGCTGGACGCGTTCGTACGCGTCGTCCGCGGTGAACTGGCGAACCCCTGCGACGGCCGGGAGGCGCTGCACGCCCTGCGCATCGCCGAGGCCTGCGAACTGTCGCGCCGCGAGCGCCGCCCCGTGCTGATGACCGAGCTCGCCGGGGGCTGACGTCAGGCTGCCGGCCCGGTCGAGAGAACCGTCCCCTGGGCGACCGCGCACAGCACCTCGGCCCCCTCGTCGTCCACGGTGTACAGCTCGCAACGCACGACGGCCTGTCGGCGGCCGGTGTGCACGACGGTGGCCCTGGCAACGAGGGTGCGGCCGGCCGCGGGGCGGACGTACTGGATGGAGAAGCCGCCCGTGAGCACGGCGGGGCCGAGCGTCGTCCCGGCCGCGAAAGTGATCGAGTTGTCGGCCGCGTAGGCCAGCACGCCTCCGTGCAGGTACCCGTTCTGCTGCTCCAGGTCCTCACGGACGTCGATCTCGAGGGTGGCCGCCCCGTCCCCGAACTCCGTGATCCGCGCACCGACGAGCCCGCTGAAGGGCTGACTGTCGAGGATCTTCTGTGCCATCCGCAGAGACGGTTCCGTCATGGCGTTTCTCCCGATTCCGTTCCTACCAGCTCACGGGCAGACTACGGACCCCCCGGATCAGCATCCCCGGCAGCCAGTCCGGCTCCCCGCCGTCCGGATCCCGTACGAGGCCGGGGCACCGGTCCAGCAGGGCGCGGATCGCGATCCGCCCCTCCATCCGGGCCAGCGGTGCGCCCATGCAGAAGTGCATGCCGTGCCCGAACGCGAGGTGCCCCTGGGCGTCGCGCCGTATGTCGAAGGTGTCCGGGTCCGGGTAGCGGTCGGGGTCGCGGTCCCCCGAGCCGAGGGCGACCAGGACCGCCTCCCCCGCCGGAATGACACGGGAGCCGACGGGGACCGGCTCCCTGGTGAAGCGGAGGGTCGCGTTCTCGACCGGTCCGTCGTACCGGAGCATCTCCTCGACGGCCCCGTCGATGAGCTCCGGATCGGCCCGGAGCAGGGCGAGTTGATCGGGGTGGTCGAGCAGCGCGCGTACCCCGTTGGCGATCAGGTTCACCGTCGTCTCGTGGCCCGCCACCAGGAGCAGAAAGGCCATGCCGACCAGTTCGTCGGACGACAGCCGGTCGCCCCCCTCGTCGCGCGCCTGGATCAGGGCGCTCAACAGGTCGTCGCCGGGCGCGCAGCGCTTGTCCTCGATCAGCTCGTCGAGGTAGGCGCCCATGGCGTGGACCGCCGCGTCCTCCTTCTCGTGCGAGACGGGCGCGACGATGGCGTTGGACAGCAGCCGGAAGGCGTCCCGGTCCAAGCCGGGTACGCCGATGAGTTCGCAGATCACCGTCATCGGCAGGGGGAAGGCGAGCGCGTCGACGAGGTCGGCGCTCCCGGCGGGCACCATCGCGTCGAGGAGTCCGGCGGTGATCTGCTCGATCCGCGGACGCAGCGCCTCGATCCGCCGGGGGGTGAACTCACGGGCGACGAGCCGCCGCAGCCTCGTGTGATGGGGTGCGTCCAGCTCCAGCATGCTCGCGTTGATCGGACTGCCCGCCGCCGACCAGCGCTCCGCCACCCGCCGGTCCTTGCTGAACCGCTGGTCCGCGAGGGCCGCGCGGGCCTCCTCGTATCCGACGATCAGCCAGATGCGGTCGAAGTTGTCGGTACGGACGGCGTGCAACGGCCCCTCGGCGCGCAACTTCGCGTAGTGCGGATACGGATTCGCCGTGAAGTCCCGCACCTCACGCAGATCGATCACGGACATCGGCCCGCCCCCTGTCCTGGTCTGACTCCGTTCAGCGTAGGCCGCCGTCGGCCGGTCCGTCCTCGTCCAGCAGGCCCGCGTCGTGGACCAGCAGCGCGATCTGGACACGGTTGTTGAGCCCGAGTCTGGCGAGGATCCGGGAGACGTGCGTCTTCACCGTGGCCACACTCAGATAGAGGGTGGCGGCGATCTCCGCGTTGGAGCTGCCGCGTCCGACGGCCAGCGCCACGTCCCGTTCGCGGTCCGCGAGCTCGGCGAACCGTTGCCGCGCACGGTCCGCTCGGGCCGGCCGGTCGTCCGCCGTGCCGCCCGCGGCACGGGCCATGAGACGGCGGGTGACGGCGGGTGAGAGGACGGGCTCGCCGGCTGCGACGCGCCGGACCGCTTCGACGATCTGGGCGGGCGGGGTGTCCTTCAGGACAAATCCTGCCGCCCCCGCGCGGATGGCCCGCAGCACCTGTTCATCGGCGTGGAAGGTGGTGAGGACGACGACCTCGGGGGCCTCGGGCCTGCTTCGCAGTGCCTCGGTCGCGGCCAGTCCGTCCATGACGGGCATCCGGATGTCCATCAGCACCACGTCGGGGCGCAGCCGGTCGACCAGGCCCTCGACCTCGGTGCCGTCGGCGCCCTCCCCCACGATGTCGATGCCGTCGGCTCCGCCGAGCATCAGGGTGAGCCCGGCCCGTACGAGCGGGTCGTCGTCGACGATGAGCAGCCGGACCGGTCGTGGTGGTACCTCGGGCGTCGGGGTGTTCATGCGGGCCACGGTAGCCAGGCCCGGACACCGAATCCGCCGTCGGGCCCGGGTCCGTGCTCCAGGCCGCCCCCGGCCAGGGTGGCGCGCTCGGTGAGGCCGATGAGGCCCTGGCCCGATCCGGGGACCCGCTCGAAGGGTTCGGTGGGGGCGGGGTTGCGGACCTCGATCGTGAGCCCGTCGCCCGGGCCGCCGGTCACGGTGACGGTGACCGGGGCGCCGGGTGCGTGTTTGCGGGCATTGGTGAGGGCTTCCTGTGCGATGCGGTAGACGGTGCGTCCGGTGGCCGCGGGCGCCTCGGCCGGGTCGGCGACGCGGTTGTCCAGGGTGACCTTCATCCCGGCCGACACCGACTCCTCGACCAGCGCGTCCAGGGTGACGAGCGTGGGCTGCGGCCGGTTGCCCTCGTCGCCCTCCCCGGGGCCGCGCAGGACGCCGATGATCTCGCGGAGGTCCTGGAGCGCCTCGTGGGCGCTGTCCCGGATGACTCCGGCGGCCCTGCCGACCTCGGCGGGGGGTGCGTCGGGCCGGAATTCGAGGGCTCCCGCGTGGACGCTGAGCAGGGTCAGGCGGTGGGCGAGGACGTCGTGCATCTCGCGGGCGATGGCCTCACGGGCCAGCCGCTGGGCCTGTTCCGCCCGGAGTGCCGCCTCGGCCTCCGCCCGGCGCGCCCGTTCACGCAACGTGACCACGAGCTGGCGCCGTGACCGTACGACCATGCCCCAGCTGACCACCAGCAGGACCAGCAGCACCCCGATGATCGTGGAGGCGATGAAGGAGGTGGTCGGGTCCGGGCGGAGCAGGGGTTGCAGGGGGGCCACGGCGAGGGCGCCCGCGCCGACGATCGCCACCGGCTTGAACGGCCGGTGCACGGCCAGGCTGAACAGGGCGATCAGCAGCGCGCCGGCCGCGACGGGTTCCACGATGCCGACGGCGGTCAGCGACACCGCGAGCCCCACGGGCCAACGGCGCCGGAGCCAGAGGGCGCAGCAGGCGGCGGCACCGACCAGGGAGTCGACGAAGACGACACCGTCCGGGGTGGTGTGGTCCGCGTCGATCGCGGCGAGGGCGAGCACCCCGATGGAGGCTGCGCAGAGGAAGGCCGTGATGTCGTCGATCCAGTCCCGTACGGTCCGGCGCGACCGGCCCCCGTCGCCGCCGGACAGCTCGTGGTCGGCCAGGGCCGAGGGCAGCAGCCAGCGGTACTCCGTGCGCGTCATATCGACAAAACTACGCAGGCCGGGGCCGCCGCAGGCCCGTTGCGGCCGGGGCAGAGACCGAAGTCGCACGATCCCAGACTTTCGGCGGGCCCCGCACGACCGGTGGCCGATGCCGGGGCGGGGCGGTGCGCGACAGGCTCGGGTCATGAAGAAATTCGTGGAGACGGCCGGGTTCATCGTGTTCGTCCAGGGGGCCGCCGGACTGCTCTACGAGTGGACGAGGTGGTTCCGGCTGTGGGCCGTGGTGGCGCGACTGGACTTCCTCGACGACCACGGGCTCTTCGTCAGCATCGTGCTGGTGGTGACGGGTGGGGCGGTGATGATCGCGGCGGACCGCATCAGGGCGTAGCCGTCCGCCTGTCCACGCTGCGGCGCCCCCAGGCGGTACCCCCCAGCACGAGCACCGCGCCCAGCCCTCCGAGGAGGCCCAGCCGCTCGCCCCCGAGGGAGATGCCCACCGCGGCCGCCCAGAGCGGTTCCGTACCGAGCAGCAGGCTGACGCGGGACGGCGAGGTACGGCGTACGGACCACGCCTGCACGAAGAACGCGAAGAGCGTGCAGAAGACGGAGAGGAAGACCAGCCCGGCCCACTCGGCGGCGCCGAAGTCCGCCGCCACCGTCCAGGGGGCCGGGCCCGTCCCGGGGACCGCGGCCAGCACGGCGAAGACGGCGACCGCGCTGCCGAGCTGCACGGTGGTCAGCGACAGCGAGTCCGCCGACCGGATCGCTTTGATGCGGGACATGGCCAGGACGTGGACCGTGCGGGCGAGGGCGGCGAGCAGCATCAGGAAGTCCCCCGCCGAGGGGCTGGTGAATCCGCCGCCCTGGGTCAGGAGCACGACACCGGCGACCGAGAGGCCGGCCGCGGCGAGAAAGGCCCTGGGCGGCCTGATCCCGGTGACCGCGGCCTCGGCGAGCGGCGTGAAGATCATGGTGAGGCTGATGATGAGACCGGCGTTGGTCGCCGAGGTGTGCACGACGCCGTACGTCTCCAGCAGGAAGATCACGCTGAGTACCAGTCCCAGCAGCCCGGCGCCCCTCCACTGCTCCGCACTCAGCGCCCGCAGCTTGCGCCGGCCGGCCACGGCGAGGACCGGCAGCACGATCGCGAAGCGGAGCACCAGCACGGCGATCACGGTGTGCGTGGTGGTGATGCCCTTGGCCGCGAGGTAGCTGGCGCCCCAGACGAAGGCGACGAGCAGTACGGGCAGATCGGTGGCCCACGCCCGGCGGGGCGGGGCGAGGGCGGGCAGGGCGACAGAGGACACGTCGGCTTCTCCTGGTTCTCCACAGCGGGAAACGATGTGGAGACCTCGCCGGCTCACACGCGGAGCGATCACGCTACCCGGCGCGCGCCACCTGCGGGAACACCTGTCCGGTGACCGGACCTGTCACGCGCCCTCAGGGGTTGTCCCCCGTCGAAGCGGTCCTCCGCCGGTGGCGGGACATCCTAGAATGTCGGTCTTATGGCCCTCTGAGACACGGAGTTGACGCATGGCTGGAGCGCGGCCGGACGGACGGGTCGAGCGGGGCAACCAGACCAGGCAGCTGGTTCTGGAGCATGCGGTCCAGGTCGCCTCGACGGAGGGCCTGGAGGGCCTGTCGCTCGGGAGGCTGGCCACGGAACTGAAGCTGAGCAAGAGCGGGGTGTTCGCGCTCTTCGGCTCCAAGGAGGAGCTCCAGCTCGCCACGGTGCGCGCCGCCGTGACGGTCTTCGTGGAGCACGTGCTGACACCGACCAGGGCGGCGGCCCCGGGGCTGGGCCGTGTCTGGCGCATGTGCGAGAGCTGGCTCTCCTACTCGAGCCGGCGGGTGTTCCTCGGCGGCTGCTTCTTCTACTCGACGATCGCCGAGTTCGACTCCCGTGACGGCAAGGTGCACGACGCACTGGCCTCCTCGCAGACCGGCTGGGTCACGTTCGTGGAGGAGACCATCGACGAGGCCAGGGTCCGGGGCGAGCTCGCCGAGGACACGGACGTCTCCCAACTGGCCTTCGAGCTGATCGCGTTCATGGAGCTGGCCAACGCGGAGTCGGTCCTGCACAGCAACACTCCCGGCTACGCGAAGGCGGCGCGGGCGATCCTCGCGCGCCTGCGCGGCGCCGCGACGGACGTCTCGCTGCTGCCCGCAGCCCCCTGAACGCCGCGACGGCTCACCGGTCGCACCGGCGATCCTCCTCCGCGGCCTCCCGGGGCCTGACTCGCCGGTCGGCCCCGGCAGTCCGCACGTCCGCTCCTGCGGAACCGGCCCCCGGACGCAACTCATTCGGCAGGCCCGGCGGGCGCCGGGCTCCCTGTCCGTTTCCCGCCGGTGAGCGGGCTTCCGGAGGGCTTTCCTTATTGTTGCCGCCGCCGAACGGCGCGGCAGCTCCGGCAGACAGGGAAATACGCGATGACCAGCACCAACAGGACCGCGCTCGTGACCGGCGGAAGCCGCGGCATCGGTGCGGCGACCGCCCTCAGGCTCGCCCGGGACGGCGTCGACGTGGCACTGACGTACGTCCGTGACAAGGAGGCCGCCGAGGCAGTCGTCCGCCGGATCGAGGGGTACGGCCGCCGCGCGGTCGCCCTTCACTCGGACGCGGCCGACGCCGGTGCGGCCGAGGCGGCCGTGCACGAGGCGGCGGACACGCTGGGGCGGCTCGACATCCTCGTCAACAATGCGGGTATCGGTGTCCTCGGCCCCATCACGGACCTGACCACTGCCGACGTGGACCGGGTACTCGCCGTCAACGTGCGCGCCGTGTTCCTGGCCTGCCGGGCGGCCGCGGGACGGATGGCGGACGGCGGGCGCATCATCTCGCTCGGCACCGCGCTGAGCAGGCACGCGGGCGGTCCCGGCGGCTCGCTCTACGCCATGAGCAAGTCCGCCCTGGCCGGTCTCACCAAGCCGCTCGCCCGCGAGCTCGGCCCGCGCGGCATCACGGTGAACATCGTCCAGCCGGGCCCTGTCGACACCGACCTCAACCCGGCGTCCGGCCCGTTCGCCGCCGGGCAGCGGTCCGCCACCGCACTGGACAGGTTCGGCACGGCGGACGAAGTGGCCTCCCTGATCGCCTACTTGGCGAGCGACGAGGCCGCGTACATCACCGGGACCGAGGTGGTGGTGGACGGAGGCCACGCGGCCTGATCGTCACGGATCGAACACTTCGGCCGCGACCGGCACGGGGGTGGGGTGGGATGGCTCCATGCGAGCCCTTCTCACCACCGCCGCCGGAGTCTGCGCACTGGTGGCACTCACCGCCTGCACGCACGGGGCGGCGACTTCGCCCGGGCAGCGGCCGACCACTTCGGCGCCCACGAGCGCACCGGTGGACACAGCGGCTCTGGAATCGTCCGTACGCGCCTATGTGAAGGCCTACTACGAGCCCGACACCGCCGCCGCCTACCGGCTCCTCTCCGCGACGTGCCGGGACCAGTGGACCGAGGAGTCCTTCGCCGAACTCCCCGAACGGGCGACGGCGACGGCCCGGCAGCTCGGAACGACGTACACCCTGCGGCGACTGACCGTGGGCAGGGTCACGAAGGACACCGCACAAGTGACCTACGGCGTCGGTGAGCCGAGATTCGACGAGACGTCCACATGGGTCCTGGAGGACGGCGGGTGGCACAACGACCTCTGCTGACTGGGGCCCCGCCGCGCTGCCCCGTACCGCTGCCGGTCATACGCTGACGGGGACGACAGCGAACGAAGTGGGAGACCATGAGCCAGACCCCGACCCCGGTCCACACCCTCAACGACGGCCGCACCGTCCCCGCGGTGGGTCTCGGCACCTGGCCGCTCGACGACGAGGCGGCCGAGCAGGCGGTCGCCGGGGCGCTGGGCCTCGGCTACCGGCTCGTGGACACCGCTCTGAACTACCGCAACGAGACCGGCACCGGACGCGGGATCGCCCGCAGCGGCGTACCGCGCGAGGACGTCTTCGTGACGACCAAGGTGCCCGGCCGGCATCACGGGTACGAGGAGACGCTGGCCTCCTTCGAGGAGTCCCGGGGCAATCTCGGGCTGGAGTACGTCGACCTGTACCTCATCCACTGGCCCCTTCCCGGCGTCGGCAGGTTCGTGGACACCTGGAAGGCGATGATCAAGCTCCGCGAGGAAGGGCTCGTACGTTCCATCGGCGTCTCCAACTTCACCGCGGCCCATCTGGCCCGGCTGGAGCAGGAGACGGGCGTGCTGCCCGCGGTGAACCAGATCGAGATGCATCCGCTGCTGCCGCAGGAGGAGTTGCGGGCGGTGCACGCCGAGAAGAGCATCCTCACGGAGAGCTGGAGCCCGCTGGCCCGGGGGCGCAAGGTGCTCGAGGCCCCGGAGGTCGTGGCTGCCGCCGGGGCGCACGGGGTGACGCCGGGCCAGGTCGTGCTGCGGTGGCACACGCAGCTCGGTGCGGTACCGATCCCGAAGTCGGCCGATCCCGGGCGGCAGCGCGAGAACCTGGACCTGTTCGGGTTCGAGCTGACGCCCGAGGAACTGGCAGGGATCGGGGGCCGGCCGCAGCACCGCTTCGGCGGCGACCCCGAGACGCACGAGGAGTTCTGACGTCGGGCCGGGTGCCGCGACCGGTTGCCGCAGGCGGCCGGCCGACGCCCGGGTCACCGGTTGCGGGGGGTGACCTCCGACATCCGGGACCAGTCGTCGCCCGGCACCTCGACGTTGATGATCTCCGGGACCTCGGAGACCAGCCCGGACATCGTCTCGATCGCCGCCTTGAAGTGCTGCGAGTTCACGTGCGCCACACCCGCCTCCTGAGAGGCGAAGGCTTCGAGCAGGACGAACTGGTCCGGGTTCTCGACGCTGTACGACCACTCGAAGAAGAGGTTGCCCGGCTCCTGACGGGTGGCGAGGGTGAAGTCGTCGACCGCCGGGAGCCAGTTGTCACGCTCGGCGGTACGGACGGTGAACCTGACGGCGATGAAGATCATGGCGACTCCTGGTCGACGGCGTGCCGCGGTGCGGGCGTCGACCAGGGTCCCATATGCCATCAACCAGGGCATGCCCGGCACACCCGTGTGCCGCCGACGGGCCCTGCGGTTCTAACCGCCCAGCTCCTCATGACGGGCGGCCAGCCGGTCCGCCCCTTGTTCGGTCAGCGAGCCGAGGAGCCGCAGCCGGGAGATCCCGCCGTCCGGGAAGATGTCGATCCGGACGTGCGTGCCGAGCGCGGGCTCCGTGAGGACGAAGCGGTGGTTCGTGTCGGGCTGCAGCCGGGTGCGGGGCAAAATCTCGGTCCAGTCACCGCTGCTCCCGTCGCGCACCGAAAGGGTCGCCCATCCCGCCGCGTTGCCCTTGAGGTAGGCGGTGTCGATCTCGACGGCGCGGATCTCCGACTGCGCGGCCAGCCGGTAGCGGATCCAGTCGTTGCCCTTGTCCCGCCTGCGCCGCGTCTCCCAGCCGTCGTCCATCTTGCGGGAGCGGCCGGGCGCGATGGTGTTCGTGGCCGGGGAGTAGAAGCGGTCGGAGGCGTCCTCGACCTGACCGCCGTTCTCCAGGGCCACGAGGTCGAACGTACCGAGGGCGGACAGCCAGGCGGGGTCGGGGGCCACTTCGCCGTGGACCCTCAGCCGGGCTATGCCGCCGTCCGGGTGCTGGTTGACCCTGAGGTGGGTGAAGCGCTGCCCGGCGTCGACCGTGAAGCCGTTGGCCGCGTGGCCGCCGACGGCCGTACGGGGTACGAGTGTTGTCCACTTCACGTCGGGTGCGAGGAGGTCCTCGGGCGACGGGGAGCCGGGCACCGAGGTCGCCTCGACGGAGACCGACTGCGGGTAGTTTCCACGGAAGTGGGCGGTGTCGACGACGAGTCCGCGCACGACTCCGGGTGCGCCGAGGCGTACGAGGGCCCAGTCGTGGTCCTCGTCGGTGGGGTGCGGCTCGGCGGCACCGGTACCGCGTCGGCGGCGGGTCTCCCAGCCGTCCATGATCTTGCCCTTGTGCCCGAAGCGCTCCGGGTCGAACGCGGCGGGCTCCGGCTTCAGCAGATTCTCGCGCTCGGCGAAGAACTCGTCGTTGGCGGCGATCACGCCGGCGCCGAGCCGGCGGTCGGCGAGGTCCACGAGATGGGTGAAGGGAAAGTCCGCGGTCCGGTAGTCGGCGTACTCGTCGCCACCTCCGTACGGGCTCGCGTCGCCGGTGAAGTGGGGTGTCGCCGTCATGGTCAGTGGTTCCTTTCGAGGAGGCGGCCGGTGGGTTCGCCGAGTACGCCGTCGGCGGCGATCCGCTGCCCGCGCAGCCAGGTCGACCTGACGACGCCGTACAGCGTCCGGCCCGCGTAGGCGGTTACCTGGTTGCGGTGGAAGAGCTCGGCCGGGTCGACGGTGAAGGTCTCGTCGGGGGCGAGGACCGCGAAGTCCGCGTCGTGTCCGGCCTCGATGGCGCCCTTGCGGGTGAGACCGGCGAGCGCGGCGGGGGCGGCGGACATCCAGCGGGCTACGTCGTCGAGCGTGTGGCCGCGCCTGCGCGCCTCGGTCCAGATGGCGGGGAGACCCAGCTGGAGGGAGGAGATGCCGCCCCACGCGGAGGCGAAGTCCGGTGTCTTGAGGTCGGTGGTGCAGGGCGAGTGGTCGGAGACGATGCAGTCGATGGTGCCATCCGCGAGGCCCGCCCACAGCGCGTCCTGGTTGGCGGCCTCCCTGATGGGCGGGCAGCACTTGAACTCCGTCGCACCGTCGGGGACTTCCTCCGCCGTGAGGGTGAGGAAGTGCGGGCAGGACTCGACGGTGACGCGTACGCCCTCGCGCTTGGCGGCGGCGATCAGCGGCAGGGCGTCGCTGGAGGAGAGGTGCAGGACGTGGACGCGGGCGTTCAGCCGCTTGGCGTGGGCGATGAGCCCCTCGATGGCGGTGTTCTCGGCGTCGCGCGGCCGGGAGGCGAGGAAGTCGGCGTACGCGGGGCCGCTGCGCTGCGGTGCGGACGCCAGGTGGTGCGGGTCCTCCGCGTGCACGATCAGGAGTCCGCCGAATCCGGCGATCTCGGCCATGGAGCGGGCCAGTTGCTCCTGGTCAAGCTCGGGGAACTCCTCGACCCCGGAGGGCGAGAGGAAGCACTTGAAGCCGAAGACCCCGGCCTCGTACAGCGGACGCAGATCCTTCGTGTTCGACGGGATCGCACCGCCCCAGAATCCGGTGTCGACGTGCGCCTTGGGCGCCGCCACCTGCTGCTTGGTACGCAGGTGCGGGACGGTGGTGGTCGGCGGGAGGGAGTTGAGCGGCATGTCCAGCAGCGTGGTGATGCCGCCTGCCGCGGCTGCCCGGGTGGCGGTCCAGAAGCCTTCCCACTCGGTGCGGCCGGGGTCGTTCACATGGACGTGGGTGTCGACGAGGCCGGGCAGCAGTACGTCGTCGCCGAAGTCCTCGGTACGTGCCCCGTCGGGCACCTCGGTGTCGTAGGGCAGGACCGCCTCGATCGTCCCGCCGGCGACGACGACCGCGGCCGCGCGGGTCCCCTCGGGGGTGACGACGCGCGTCGAGCGCAGTACCAGTTTCATGTCCGCCTTCACGTCCGCACCGGGCACCCGTGCTCCTCACTCAGAATTTCAACGAATTGTTGAAGGAGTCTTCACTCGGGAAAGCACCCCGTCAAGACCTCACTTTCCCCGCGGGGCGACGAGCGGGCCACCGGCGGCCCCGGAACGGTGCAGATTGGAGAATTCCACAAAGTAGAAGTCCAATTTCGCCAGGCGGAACGTAGAATGGGCCAGGAGCGGCACCACCACACTCCGGACAGACCGTGGCCCGGACTGTCGACACCGGGACAAAACAGGTTCTGACCGGCAAGGACGCCGCACCGGGAGCAGTGGGCCGATCGGGAGCAGCCCGGTAGGCTGCTGCCTTGCCTCCGCTTCGAAAGGACCGTTGACGTGCCGCCGTCCCACGCCAGCACTTCCGACTCCAAGCCCGCCGGTCCCAGTGGCGGGGTGCAATCCCTCGAGCGCGCCTTCGATCTGCTGGAGCGCATGGCGGATGCCGGGGGCGAGGTCGGGCTCAGCGAACTCTCCGCGAGCAGTGGCCTTCCGCTGCCGACCATCCACCGGCTGATGCGCACGCTGGTCGTGTGCGGCTACGTGCGCCAGCAGCCCAACCGCCGCTACGCGCTGGGCCCGCGGCTGATCAGACTCGGCGAGTCCGCGTCCCGGCTGCTGGGCACCTGGGCGCGTCCGTATCTCCAGCGCCTGGTCGAGGAGACCGGCGAGACGGCGAACATGGCGCTGCTCGACGGGGACGAGATCGTCTACGTCGCACAGGTGCCCTCGAAGCACTCGATGCGCATGTTCACCGAGGTGGGACGCCGGGTTCTCCCGCACTCCACGGGGGTGGGCAAGGCCCTGCTCGCGAACACGCCGGCGGACGAGGTCCGGGCACTGCTGGCCCGTACGGGAATGCCCGCGGCCACCGAGAAGACGATCACCACACCGGACGGCTTCCTCGACGCGCTCGAACAGGTGCGCAGGGCCGGCTACGCGGTGGACGACAACGAGCAGGAGATCGGGGTCCGCTGCCTCGCGGTGTCCGTGCCCAACTCCCCCACTTCGGCCGCCATCTCCATCTCGGGTCCGGCGGGACGGGTGACGGAGGCGGCGACGGAGCGGATCGTGCCGATCCTCCAGCAGATCTCGAAGGAGCTCTCCGAGGCCCTGGCCAGCAACGGCTCGACGGGCTGAACCACCGGGGCCGGGACGGCCCCCGCGGTCAGACCCGCAACGGCACCGACAGGCAGCCGTCCCCCATCGCCACCGTCCCGTCCGCCCGGTCCAGGTGGGCCCGGTCGTGGGTGACCATCACCGTCGCCGTCGACCATTGCCGGGTCAGCCCGGTCAGCAGGTCGAGGACCGCCGCGCCCCGTTCGTGGTCGAGCGCGCTGGTCGGTTCGTCGACGAGCAGCACCGCAGGTTCGTTCATCAGGGCCCGCGCGATGTTGACCCGCTGGCGCTGACCACCGGACAGCTGGTGCGGTCTGCGGTCGGCCTTGTCCGCCAGACCCACCGCGTCCAGGAGCTCCAGTGCCCGGCGCCTTGCTGCCCGTGCCGAGCCGCGCGACAGGTGGGTCATGACCTGCAACTGCTCCGCGGCGGTCAGGGAGGGCAGCAGGTTCGGCTGCTGGAAGACGATGCCGATGCGCTCCCGGCGCAGCGCCGCCCTGTCCGCGCGGCTGAGCCCGGCGGTCTCCGTACCCGCGACGACGACTCGTCCACGGTCCGGAGTGACGAGCGTGGCCGCCACCGCGAGGAGGCTGGACTTGCCGGAGCCGGACGGTCCGACGACCGCGGTCAGCGAGCCCGCGGCGACGTCCAGCGAGACCTGGTCGAGCGCCGTGAGCCGGCCGTCCCCGTCGGGGTAGGTCAGGGTGACGTCGCTGAGGGTGAGGGTCATCGGGCACTCCCGAGTGCGGTGAGCGGGTCGACGGCGGTGATCCGCCGGATGGACAGGGCGGCCCCGAGCACGCCGAGGGCGATCATCACCGCGGCCGGCACGAGGACGGTCGACGCGTCGAGGACGAACGGCACGGTGCCGTCCGGGCCCCCGACCAGCGCACCGATGCCCGCGGCGAGCCCGGCGCCCGCCCCCGTACCGAGGGCGAGCATCACCACGGCCTGTCCGAGCGCGTCCCGCAGCAGGTACGGGGTGGAGGCGCCCAGGGCCTTGAGTACGGCGACGTCGCCGCCGCGCTGGATCGTCCAGACGGTGAAGAAGGCGCCTATGACCAGCGCGGAGATGGCGAAGAGGAAGCCGCGCATCAACTGGAGCGAGCCGTTCTCCGCCTGGTACGAACCGATCGCCTGCAGGGAGCCGTCGAGAGTCAGGGTGCTCGTGCCCGCCGCCCTGTCACCGGCGGCCGGATCGGCGTCGGCGGTCGTGGTCAGGGCGACCACGGTGGCCTGATTCCCTGTGCCGCCGATGCGCTGCCAGTCGGCGAGGGACGTCCACACCACCGGCGTATGGCTGTACGAGGCGTCACCCCGAACCGCGTCCACGGTCACTTCGACGGCGCCGAGCAGGACCGTGTCGCCGGCCCCGGCGCCGAGGTCGTCCGCGGCCTTCTCCGAGAGCACGACCCGGCCTGCTCCCACGGTGCCGGGCGCGAGCCCTCCGTGCGGGTCGACTCCGAACGCCGAGACCGCGGCCGTGCGGTCGCCGTCGGCCGTCCCGGCGTTCAGCGTCCGGATCCCGAGCGGCTCCGCGGCGGTGACCCCGGGCCGGCCGGCCCAGGTACGCCAGGCACTCTCCTCGACGGTCGAATCCGTGAACGACTCCGACTGGCCGTCCGGCGGGGCGGCGAACGCGAGCCGGTCGGCGTTCAGCCCTGTCACGGCCGAGGTGTTCTCCCTGGCCAGGCCGGCCGTGAGACCGGACAGCAGGCCCACCAGCAGCGTGATCAGCACCACGACCGTGCCCATGAGGGCGAACCGTCCCTTGGCGAACCGCAGGTCTCTCCATGCAACGAACATGACTCCAGACTCGGGCCGCGGGCCTCGGGAGACATCGCGCGCCGGAGGGGGCGGACATCAACCTTTCGATTGACCGGCCGCGCGTCCGGCGCGTCTACGCTGGAACGACCATGGATTCGCGTTCGCACACCCCAGTAACCGCCGCGCTGCGGCTCTGCCTGCACGCGCTGCTGCTGGGCCTGCTGGCGCTGGCCGCCGCACGCGCGACGGGCGACGGCACGGCGCACTCCACCGCCGTCGTCGTCGTGGCAGGGGTGATGGCCGCCCTGTACGCGGCGGGCGCGCTCACCCCCCTCGTACAGCCGCAGACCCGTGCCGCCGCCGTCTGGCTCGCCGCCCTGGGCGCGGTCTGGCTCGCCCTGCTCGCACTGTCGTCCGACGCCCTGTGGGTGGCCTTCCCGCTCTACTTCCTGCAGCTGCACCTGCTCCCCGTGCGGTGGGGCCTGCCCGCCGTGGCGGCCACGGCGGCGGCTGCGATCACCAGCTTCGTCGTGCACGGCGACGCCGTCACACCTGGCACCTTCATCGGGCCGCTGCTCGGTGCGGCGGTGGCCGTGGCGACCGTGCTCGGGTACGACGCGCTGTTCCGGGAGAGCGAGCAGCGCCGCGAGCTCATCGAGGAGCTCGTCTCCACCCGGGCGGAGCTGGCCGACGCCGAACGCACCGCGGGCACCCTGGCCGAACGGGAGCGGCTGGCCCGCGAGATCCACGACACGCTCGCCCAGGGCCTGTCCAGCATCCAGCTGCTCCTGCGGGCCGCCGAACGCACGCTCCCCCAGGATGCTCCGGCCACCCCCCATGTCCGCCGGGCCCGTGAGGCGGCACAGGAGAATTTGGCCGAGGCCCGCCGCTTCGTGCGCGCCCTTAGCCCGCCGGACCTGGAGCACGGTTCGCTGGCCGCTGCCCTGTCCCGTCTCTCGTCGCGCACCTCGGCACCGGAGCTCACCGTGCAGTTCGCGGTCAGCGGTACGCCGGTGGAGCTGCCCACTCCGTACGAGGTGGCGTTGCTCCGTACCGCCCAGTCGGCGCTGGCCAATGCGGTGCGCCACTCGGGTGCGCGGCGGGCGGAGATCACCCTCAGCTTCATGGGGACGTCGGTGGCCCTGGACGTGGTGGACGACGGGAAGGGCTTCGACCCGGCGGCTGACGGGAAGCGCGGGGGCACGGAGAGCGGGGGCTTCGGGCTGCCCGCCATGCGCTCGCGGGCCCGCTCGCTGGGCGGCACGCTGAGCGTCGAGTCGGCGCCGGAGCAGGGTACGGCCGTCGCCGTCACGCTGCCGCTGCCGTCCGCCGAGCCGGAGGGCGCCGCCGCATGACCGACCCGATCAGGCTGCTGCTCGCCGACGACCACCCGGTGGTCCGGGCAGGCCTGCGCGCCCTCCTCGACACCGAGCCGGACTTCCGGGTCGTCGCCGAGGCGTCCACGGCGGAGCAGGCCGTGGCCCTTGCCGCGACCGGGCAGTTCGACGTCGTCCTGATGGACCTGCAGTTCGGCACGGGGATGCACGGCTCGGAGGCCACGGCCGCGATCACCGCGGCGGCGGACGCGCCCCGGGTGCTGATCCTCACCACGTACGAGTCGGACGCGGACATCCTGGCCGCGGTCGAGGCGGGGGCCGGCGGCTACCTGCTGAAGGACGCCCCGCCCACGGAGCTGGCGGCAGCGGTGCGCACGGCGGCTGCCGGCCGCTCGGCGCTCGCCCCGGCGGTCGCGCACCGCCTGATGGACCGGATGCGGACCCCTGCCCAGGCCCTGACCAAACGTGAACTCGAAGTGCTCCAGCTGGTCGGTGAGGGCCTGTCGAACCAGCAGATCAGCAAGCGGCTCTTCCTGAGCCAGGCAACGGTGAAGTCCCATCTGGTGCACATCTACGCCAAGCTCGGCGTCGACTCACGCACCTCGGCCGTCGCCGCGGCGACCGCACGCCGCCTGATCCGCCGCTGACCGGACGCGCTTCCCCCACGGGCGCGGCGGCAGCTCCGGCGGACCGGCCCGTCACGGCGCCCTCACGGGCGCGGCGGCTCCCCGAAGAGGTCCACGGCGATCCTGACGTCCCGCAGGCCGGGAGCGAGTGCGCTGACCGAGCCGATCGCCCCCGCCACCAGGAGGAGGGAGCGTCGCAGCCGGGGAATCTCGGGCGTTCCGCTGACCGCCATGGCGTCCAGCGCGGCCAGCTCGTCCTCGGCGATTCCGCGGTCGGGGAACTCCACGGGGTGCCCGGCCAGTTCACGGCGGAGCCGGGACACGGCCGTACGCAACTCCGCGACTCTCGGATCCTCATCACTGCCGGTCAACCGCTTCTGCCCCACGCTTCGCAACAAAGCACTCCCCCTCGCACGTTCTGTGCCGGTGTACCGACCAGGTCCCGGGCGGCGGTCAAGTGCCTGGGTCCGTCGTCAAGTTAACGCCATGAAAGGTGGCGTGCGCCACTCCGCGGCCGGAAAATGAGGGTACTCCCTGAGAGTGACCTCCATTTCGCCAGTGCGAACAGAGCAGTGGTATCCAGAGCGCATGGCTGACAAACAAAGGATCCCCGTCGTCGCCGGCGTGCTGCTCGCCGCAGGCGGCGGCCGCAGGCTCGGCGGCCGGCCGAAGGCCCTGCTGGAACACCGCGGGCGCCCCCTGGTCGAACACGCGGTCCGGGCACTGCGCAACGGCGGGTGCGGCCCGGTCCATGTGGTGCTGGGCGCCTCGGCCGACGAGGCACGGGCACGGGCGGACCTCTCCAGGTGCACGGTGACCGTGAACCCCCGCTGGGAGGACGGCATGGGCTCCTCGCTGCGTGCGGGGCTCGATGCGCTCACCGGTTCGGACGCGGACGCGGCACTCGTCCTGCTTGTCGACCAGCCGGGTATCGGCGCGGAGGCGGTGGCGCGGGTGCGGTCGGCGTACCGGTCCCGGACGAGCCTGGTGGCGGCGACGTACGACGGGCAACGGGGCCATCCGGTGATGTTCGGCGCCGAGCGGTGGGCGGACGTCGGGGCGGGCGCGGTCGGCGACCAGGGTGCGCGGGCGTATCTGCGGACGCACCGCGATGCGATCACGCTCGTCGAGTGTTCCGATGTGGCTCAGGCGTACGACATCGACACGGCGGAGGACCTGGGGCACCTGGAATGAACGGAGGGTACCCACCCTGGCACGGTGCGCCATCTCCTCCCCACTTCTGTCGACCCGGAGAATCTCGATATCAACAAACCATTGAACTTCCACCATGAGGAAACTAATATCCACTGATCAGAAGCGCGGAGTACCACTTCCGCACCCGGACGGCACCCACGGCCGCATCCCGGAGCCATGGCACGCAGTGCCGTCCCAGGCGACCCGGCGGCTGTGGGCCGCCGCCCGCACCACCCGCTGAAGGAGTGACAGCTCATGTCCGCACCAGCGCCGTCCCCGCTGGCCATCGTCGATGCCGAGCCCCTGCCGAGGCAGGACGAGGTCCTGACCGACGCGGCTCTCGCGTTCGTGGCGGAGCTGCACCGGCAGTTCACGCCCCGGCGTGACGAGCTGCTCGCCCGCCGTGGCGAGCGCCGCGCCGAGATCGCCCGCACCTCCACGCTGGACTTCCTGCCGGAAACGGCGGCGATCCGCGCGGACGACTCCTGGAAGGTCGCGCCGGCCCCGGCCGCGCTCGACGACCGCCGGGTGGAGATCACCGGTCCGACCGACCGCAAGATGACCATCAACGCCCTGAACTCGGGCGCCAAGGTCTGGCTCGCCGACTTCGAGGACGCGTCCGCCCCCACGTGGGAGAACGTGATCACCGGCCAGCTCAACCTGATCGACGCGTACACCCGGAACATCGACTTCACCGACCCGAAGTCCGGCAAGTCGTACGCCCTCAAGCCCGCCGGGGAGCTCGCGACCGTCGTCACGCGCCCGCGCGGCTGGCACCTGAACGAGCGCCACCTCCAGCTGGACGGCACCCCGGTGCCCGGCGCGCTGGTCGACTTCGGCCTGTACTTCTTCCACAACGCGCAGCGGCTGATCGACCTCGGCAAGGGCCCGTACTTCTACCTCCCGAAGACGGAGTCGCACCTGGAGGCCCGCCTCTGGAACGACATCTTCGTCTTCGCCCAGGACTACGTCGGCATCCCGCAGGGAACGGTCCGCGCGACCGTCCTGATCGAGACGATCACCGCCGCGTACGAGATGGAGGAGATCCTCTACGAGCTGCGCGACCACGCCTCCGGGCTGAACGCGGGCCGTTGGGACTACCTCTTCTCCATCGTCAAGAACTTCCGCGACGGCGGCTCGAAGTTCGTCCTGCCGGACCGCAACCTCGTCACGATGACCGCCCCGTTCATGCGCGCCTACACCGAACTCCTGGTCCGCACCTGCCACAAGCGCGGCGCGCACGCCATCGGCGGCATGGCCGCGTTCATCCCCTCCCGGCGCGACGCCGAGGTCAACAAGGTCGCCTTCGAGAAGGTCAAGGCGGACAAGGACCGCGAGGCGAACGACGGCTTCGACGGCTCCTGGGTCGCACACCCCGACCTCGTCCCGATCGCGATGGCCTCGTTCGACGCGGTGCTCGGCGAGAAGCCGAACCAGAAGGAACGGCTGCGCGAGGACGTCTCGGTGGCGGCGGGCGACCTGATCGCCATCGACACCCTGGACGCGAAGCCCACGTACGACGGCCTGCACAACGCCGTCGCGGTCGGCATCCGCTACATCGAGGCGTGGCTGCGCGGAATGGGCGCGGTCGCCATCTTCAACCTGATGGAGGACGCGGCCACCGCGGAGATCTCGCGCTCGCAGATCTGGCAGTGGATCAACGCGGACGTGGTCTTCGAGAACGGCGAACACGCCACCGCGGACCTGGCCCGCAAGGTCGCCGCCGAGGAACTGGCCGCGATCCGCGCGGAAGTCGGCGACGAGGCGTTCGCCGCGGGCAAGTGGCAGCAGGCCCACGACCTGCTGCTCCAGGTCTCCTTGGACCAGGACTACGCGGACTTCCTGACACTGCCGGCGTACGAGCAGCTGCGCTGACCCCCTCCCGCATACGCGACTGCCCCCGGCGCCGTCGGCACCGGGGGCAGTGCCATGCCGCCAGGAGCTCGTAACACGATCTTCCTTGGCGACGTACAGTCGCCCGGAACCTGACGAAGGGAACGCCTTGTCCATACCCTCCCGTACAGCCGGTGAAGGGATACTGCTCCCCGCTGAGCGGGCGCGCCGAGGCGTGACCTACCTCGGCCTCATCCTCACGGCGATGCTGTGCCTGTTGATCCTCGAAGCCCTGCTGATCTATGTGATCTGCGTGCTGGTCGCGGGTGATGACATGGAGATCATGGGCGCACCGGGCGTCGGCGGATATGCGGGACTACCGGTGATCCAGGGATTGGTGTGCCTGCCTCTGCTCGCGGTCGTGTGGCGGCATCCGTCCCTGCGCATCGATTCAACGGGCATCAGCAAGGTGCGGCCTGGCGGTACGGAGACCGTGCGGTGGGCTGATGTCGACAAGGTTCAGTTCAGCAGGAAAGGGGCCGTCCTGGTCCTGGTGGTGAAGGCAGGCTCCCGCCCGGGGAAGCCGAACACCGTAGGCGGGCAGACGGCGGCTGTGCCCTACTACTCGCTCGGAAACTCCTTCTGGCGCCGACTGAGGCCGGCTCACCACGACCTGATCGTTGATGCGGTCGAGCGATTCGCCCCGGGAAAGTACACCGACGTGCCCTGGGACCTGGGCCGGGGCCGCGGCAAGAGCGCGTAACACATTTTGGAGCGTTGCCGGTCCGGGTCCGTAGAGCTCGGCACACGATCTTGTCGGATTGCATTGGTGGGGCGTTGCCGGTGTGACGATTCCCGTAGTCGCCTTCGTGTTCGTCGCCGATGCGGCCTCGATCGTCAGTCGAGGCCTTCGATGATGCGGAAGTCGCGCTCGACGCCGTCAGCGAGTGCGGCCAGCGCCTCCTGGTAGGCCGCACTCGCATGTGCGGCGACCGCCTGCTCGAAGCTGTCGAACTCGATCAGGACTGTGCGCTCGGCGATTCCGGCGTCGTGTGCGACGACCCGGCTGCCGCGGGCGAGCAGCCGCCCGCCCGCGGCTTCGACGGCTGGACCAGCCAGCTTGTTGTAGGCAGCCAGCTTCTCGGGGTCCGCGATGGTGCGGTAGGCGCTGACCCAATAGCCTTTGACCACGGTTCCTCCTGTGTTCGGAATTGATGCTCAGAAGCTTCGAAGTCGGACGGCTTCGATCCTCAGCTTCCGGTTCGACTCGACCGGCCCGGGCCCGGCACACCGACTGGGGCTGTGACCGGGTTGGTCTCGGGTGAGCGTCGACGGGCGAGGGCGAGGCCGGCCATCGTCGTGATCGCCATCGCGGCGACGCCGACCAGTGCCGCGGTCGTGTAGGCGTCGTCGTTCGGGAAGAGGCGGCCCGTGGCGGTGCCGGCGGCCAGGACCAGACCGCCGATGGCGCTGCCCAGGGAGTACCCGACGCTGCGGACGACGTAGTTGAAGCTCATGGCGCTCGACGTCTCGCTCTTGGGGGTGACGGCCAGGATGACGCCGGGCATGGCGGCCGAGAAGCTGCCGACGCCGAAGCCCAGCACGCCCATGGCCGCCAGCAGTTCGGCCAGGTTGGACCGGGCGGTGGCGAACAGGACGAACCCGCCGCCGACGATCGCGGCGCTGCCGGCCAGGAGCAAGGGGCCGTCGATCCGTTCGCGGACCCACGGCGTGAGCTTGCCGGCGACGAACCCCAGGACGGAGAACGGGATGAGGACCAGCCCCGCCACGAAGGTGGTCAGTCCGAAGCCGTAGCCGGCGCTGTGCGGCGTCTGCGCGTAGCGGGTGATGAGCGTGAGCAGGAGGTACATGCCGCTCCCGCCGACGAACATGGCGATGTTCGCCCCGGCGACCGCCGGGTGCCGTACCGCCCGGACGTCGACCAGGGGCGTCTTGGTTCGCAGTTCGGAAACGGTCCAGACGCAGAGCAGGAGTACGGCGGCGACGGCAAGGGTCACCGCCACGGCGAGGTGTCGGCTCCACAGGCTCCTCTCGCCGGCCAGGAACAGGACGAGGAGCAATCCGCCCGCCAGGACGAGCGCACCGGCCACGTTCACGTGAGCGGAGCGGCCTTCGGGAGCTGCGGGCATGGAGCGCCACGCGGTCACGAAGGCGATGGCGGTGACGAGCAGGCCGAGGCCGTAGGCGGCCCGCAGTCCGCCGAACTCGGCGAGCAACGCGGCCAGCGGGTAGCCGACGCCGGCTCCGATGATGGAGACCACTGAGATCAGGGCGATCGTGGCCGCGCTGCGCTCCTCGGGAAGGTGGTCGCGGGCCACGCCCATCATCAGCGCCGTGAGACCGAGTCCGACGCCTTGGGCCGCTCTGCCCATGAGCAGCCAGGCGAACGGCAGCGGCAGCACGGTGAGCGCGCTGCCGACGACGACGATCGCCAGCGTGGCGAGAATCGTGGCCCGCCGGTGCGGACCGGCTCCGAGCCGGCCGAGGACGGGTGTGGCGACGGCGCCGCTGAGCAGGGCGATGGTCAGCGTCCACTGCGCGCTGTCGAGGGAGACGTGGAACGTGGTCGCCACGCTGGTGATGAGCGGCGTCCCGAGGCTGGCGACCGCCGCCACGACCAGGGCGATGAACACCAGGGCGGGGACCAGCAGACGTGCCTCGGAACGTATCGGGGCAGTGCTCATGGGCTGGTCATGAGCCTGGGCCGCGGTCACCGGTCCGACTCCTCTCGGGCGTTGCTTTCGAGCTCCGCCAGATGCTGCAGCGCCGGAAGGGCTGCCGCCAAGGCCTCGACCTCGTCACCGGTGAGTTCGTCGATCAACCGCGCGTACGCGTCGACGCCCGCCTGGCGTCGCGTCCGGACGTACGACGCGCCCGCCTCGGTCAGGCACACCAGCGTGACCCGCTTGTCGGACGGATCGCCCTTCCGCTCGACCAGCCCGGATTCCTCCATCACGCGGACCAGGACGGTCATCGCGGGCTGGGTGACGCCCTCGGCCACCGCCAGATCGGTGATCCGGCGCGGGCCGGTCTTGTCCAGGGTGGCCAAGGTGGCGGCGGACGTCAGGCTCATGTCGCGGGGAAGGCGTCTCACGGCCCTGGTGGCCAGACCGTAGAGGGCTGACCCGATGGCATCGGAAGCGCCGTGCGCGGCGTCTCGGCGGCTCATGCTTGAAGCATAACAGATTTATATGAATCCTTTATGCATCTCCCCGGCGGGGCAGCATGCAGGAGGACCGGACGCCGATCTCGGCCCACCGTCTCCGCAGGGACCACGCGACACCGGTTCGCAGCACGTACACGACGCCCGCGAGCTCCACTCGGGAGCGGGCGGCAGATCAGCACGCACTGGTTGGCTTTCCGACCGCGCACGTTCCGGGACGGTCACCGCGCCGGGGTACGGCGCTTCCGGCATACGGGCAGGTCGGCGGCGACCATGCGCCCGAGACACACCACGGCCCGGACGAGCAGCACATTCACGACCGCCCCGAGCCCGCACGAGAGAGCCAGACTGAACGGACCGGCGTCGCCCCCACCCCCACCGAGGTCGCCGAACACCGCGGTGAGCGGCATGAGAACGAAGACGTACAGGAAGTTCAGCCCGGGCTGCGACAACCAGAACAGCAACGGACCGACGTGCGAGGAGCCCTGGACCCCCATGACCAACCCGCCGACGATCATGGCGACGACGTACACGAGGGCCACGGTCCGGGCGGTACGGGGACGGCTGGAACGGCCCATCACTGCGGTCCTCTCGTCACGGCGCACCGGAGAGCGGCCACTCGGTTCGACCGACCACACCATCGTTATTGAACACGTTCGAAACCTATCACCTTGTCGCCGGGGCGGAGTTGACTCGCCCCAGAAGCGGTCTCGGACCGTCGCCTGGAATCCGCACAGCGCGCACCGGCCGTCGACCGTGGCTGCTCGCGAGTGTCAGGAAGCAGGTCCAGTCAGCACCGATCCCCGGGTCAAATTCCCCACCGACCCTCCGGAAAAATAGACTCTGGCTGCATGCGGCGGATCGATGAAATCTACATTTTTCCCATACCATTCGATCTCGGCGATGGTGAGGTGAACATCAGTAGCCAACTTCTCGGTGATGCCCTCGGGCACGAAGATCTGCCCACGCCGAACGACTCCACCGATGCACCTGACGATGCAGACTCCCTCCAGGTCGCTAGAACGCTCAACCTCGTAGATCTGCAACCTGCCGGGCTCGATCACGTTTACTGGATTAATCAAGGTCGAAAATACTCGCTCTCCACATAGTCGATGCACTCCACTCCTGATGCCCCCAGCTTGCTGCGCTGAAGTTGACGAAGCGACAAATATCTTCAGCTTCCAGAAATCCAGTCCCGGTGAGCCCACCAAGTCCATTCAAATCGCTTTCGCGGTAGTTGACAGCTCAAGAGCGTGAGCGAACGACCTGTAGCCCATTTTTACGGAATTCGGGGATCCCGATGCCGGCATCAGGACCGTGGGCAGCAGAGAAGCCCGCCACATGCGGTAGACATCCCAGGGGGCCCCAGGCGCATCCGTGCCAGTCAGTCTCGCAGCACGACGCACTGTCTCGACAATCCGTTCGGACGATGCGGCGGCGGGTTTCCCCAGGGCAACAGCCGCTCCTACCAAAGCGTGAGTGAAGTGCACGAGGTGAAGGTCGGCACCTGCACTGACCATTCGCCGCACCGATCGAGGACTGCCAAGATGCGACGAGAATTCTTCGATTCCACGGGACCACAGCAACAGGGACGCAGCGGTAATTTCGTGATCAGCGTGCCAGCCGAGCTCGTCCACGAGATTCATGGTTGAGGGATGAAAATTTCCGACCGCCTGCACCGTCCGCAGAATATGAGTCAGCTCGGACTTGTTTCGAGCAGTGAAGTCGCCAACTGAAATACGAGCAAGTGCTGCACCTGCCCCTGCGTCGACTACGGCCCCGATTTCTACGATTCCCCCGAGCGGACCAAAGATTTCGCGCGCCAGCGACACTTCAGAGACTTCTACTTGATCGGGCATTTGCTCTTTCCACTAGGAGATCCCTCCCTTGCCGGATTGCCCGACAACACCCGGAAAATCCCTTCGAGATCTACAGCTGTTGCTGCACAGAAATCCTGGTCGCTTTCCCGGATCGCATCCATCGCCTCGTTGAAATGTTGAGCGTTCGGTCCGGCCTCTTGAATCAGACGAGTGGGAACGATCATCCAGTTCCTCACCGGCCTGAAGGTCCACTCGACCTGCGTCGATGCTTGCCGCACTGCTGATTCAAATACTTCCTTCAGCTCTTCGTGGGGCTCGGCAAAACGCCACCCGACGAACGCGACCTGACGGTAGCCATAGATGGGGTGGCGCTCCACCGGCGACCTGAACCACACCACATCCCCGAATCGCCCAAGAACCTGCCTTGCCCGCTCGTTGCGCTTCATGCCTTCCTCGCCTGATGTCCTCGGATGACCCTTCTCCCCCACGTCGGCCGGCCTCAGCCCCCGCTCCTGGCCACCCAGAGGGACCGAATTATCTCCGAGAGGAGGGTCGGTGAGCATCACCGCGCTGAGCCGCAGCCCGGAAACAGGCTGCGCCGCCCCCGGCCGGTCCGGGAGCAGCGCAGCCGTGCGTACGGTCTCCGGCTCAGCGCGGTGCGGCGCCTTCGGCGGACGGCGTGTCCGCGTAGTCCTTGAACTGCAGCGACACCGCGTGCTCGTCCGAGGGCCAGTTGGGCACCGTGATGGTTTCGTCCGTCCCGCCGGTCCCGCGCATCGTCTGGGTGACGGGGATCGTCCCGCCGGCCTGGGCGTCGGCCGGGAGGTAGAGGTCGGTGGCCGTCAGGAACGGGACCTTGTCGAAGGGCGGCAGGGGCGCGTCGAGGTGGCTCGCGCGGTCGCAGTCCTTGTCGAACGCGAACACACCGAGGATCTGCCGCAGTTGGGGTGCGATGGCCGGGTTGAGTACGTCGGTCCCGGCGATGCGGAGCCGGTCGTCGTCCGCCGTGCCCGACCGCCACTCGCGGGCGCGGACGATGGTGAGTGCCGTGTGACCGGGGCAGGTGTCCATGTTGTCCGCGACACCGCCGGGCGGGGAGACGAGGAGCCGTACGAAGCGGTCGCTCCGTTCGAACGGTTCGAAGTAGAAGTGGCTGGTGCGCTCGCCGCTGCGGATGAGGGCCAGTTCGTAGTGTCCGCGCCCGTTGACGCCGAGCGGGCCGAAGGCGCCGTCGGCACCCACCCGCACGATGTGCTGCGGCAGGTAGCCGGCACGTGCACCGGTGGCGGGGTCCAGCCTCCAGACCTCGAGGCGGCCCTGGAGCCCGGTGTTCTGCGGGAAGTGCACGACGCGGCCGGCGATCTTCACGAGGCCGGGCAGTTCGGGCAGCACACGGGTGGTGAGCGGTGGTCTGCCGCGGAGGAACTCGTAGATGTGCGCGAAGCTTTCGGCGGATGTGGCGCTCTCCGTGTGTCCCGCCTGTGGCTCGTGGACGTTGACCGCTCCGCCGATCGATCCGTTCGGCTGGAGGCTGCTCCAGATGGCGAGCGTGGGCACCCCGCCGGGAGGCGCGGTTGCCGTACGGCCGTCCAGATTAACGTACTTGGCGACCTCGGCCGCCCGTTCCGGCACCGAGAGGTACGCGTGCAGGACTCTCGTGCCCCGCGAGTGCGCCAGGATGTCGACCTGCGCCGCTCCGGTGCGTGCCCGGACGGAGTCGACCAGTGCCTCCAGACCGGCGATCGCGTGGTCGTCGGTCGCGATGGAGGTGTCGTACTCGTGGACGTACAACAGGTCGTCGCGGTAGCCGTTGCCGGAGAACCGCTTGGCCTGGGACTGCCATTGCTGCGCCGAGCCCTGCTGACCGTGGACGAAGATCACCGGGTTGGGCGTCGTGCGCGGTGCGGCCGCGGACTGCGTCGGGGTCGTCAGGGCGGTGAGCGTCCCTGCGATGGCCAGGAACACAGCGAGCAGGATGGTCCGGGCCGGTAAGGAACCGGTCATGATCTCCTCCGGGTGGCGTGTGCGGGGTCGTTGCGCCGTCGGAGTCGGAAACTACGGCCGGCGCCGACGGCCCACCAGTCGCCGCCGCGAGCGTGAGACAGCGGTCTCAGATCCGGCCCGGCACCGTTCGGAGGGTTTGGTGGAGTACGGCACGGGCAGTGCGTTCGGCCAGGGCGGGGTCGAGCCTGCGGCTGCTCAGCAGCTCGGCGTACAGGGCGGATTCGACCACCCGGACGTAGAGGTAGGCCAGCTCGTCGATGCCCGACGCGGGCCAGAGCGGTCCGCTCTCCCCCGACTCCTCCAGCAGGATGCCCCGCTGGGCCAGCACGGCCTGCCGGTGCACGCCCCCGCCCGTCAGCAGACGCCGGGCGGTCTCGGGCTCGGCACGGAGGAAGTCCCGAAAGGGGGCGGACCGCCGCAGGGCCGTGACGAAGTACCGGGTGATCTCCAGGACTCCGTCCACGCCCGCGCTGGTACGCCGGCGCCGCGCCCGGTCCAGCAGGTGGTCCGCCAGTTGCCACAGCACGTCGGCCAGGAGGCCGTCCCGGCTGCCCACCACGCGGTAGAGCGTGGCCCGGCTGATCGCGAGGTCCTGGGCGAGCGCGTCCATGTCCACCGTGCCGTGCCGCAGGAAGTACCGGCAGGCGCTGTGCACGACGTGGCCCCGGCTCACCACGCGTCGGGCAGGTGCCGCACCCGGCATGGCGGGCTCGCCTCCTCCTGGGCCGGCGCCCCGGGCGGCCCGGGGGCGGGGGCCGGTACTTTACCGCGCGCGGCCCCCGCCCGGGCCGTGCCTTTTCAGCCGGTGAGCACGACCGTGCGCTGGGCCGAGAAGTCGCCCCACGTCCCGTCGGGCAGTTTCGGCCGGATCTTGAGCGAGTAGCGCGTGCCGGGCGGATCGCTGAGGGTGAGCCGGTACGTCGCTCGGCCTGCGGGTGGGGTGCCGCCCCAGACGATCGTGGTGGTCAGCTTCCCGTTCAGGTACAGCTCGTACGCCGGGATCGTGCCGCCGGTGTCCGGCTGGTCCCAGGAGAGGTCGACCAGGAACTCCTTGCTCCCGGCGGTCGTCCTGGTCCGCAGCCCGGTGGGTGCCGTGCTCGCGGGGGCACCGGGGGCGGAGGCGGTGGTCAGGTCGAGCGCGTTGCTGTCGGGTGAGGACCTGTCGGCGGCGTCCCTGGCCCGGACGGTGAAGGTGTAGACGGTGCCGGGGCGCAGTCCGGTGAGCCGGGCCGTCGTCTGCGTGCCCGGCACGGTGTGGATCCTGGCGTCCTCCTGGTAGACGTCGTACGCGGTGACGCCCACGTTGTCCGTGGAGCCGCCCCAGGAGAGGGTGGCCGTCCGGCTGCCGTCGGCCGTGCCGCGGAGCTTCACCGGGCGGGTCGGGGGCTCCTCGTCGGCAGGGGTGGGGGCGGGGGTGGTGACGGGGACGGCCGCGCTCGGCGCGGACAGGTTCCCGCCGCCGTCACGGGCGCGGACGGTGAAGGTGTAGGCGGTGGCCGGGGTCAGGCCGACGATGTCCGTCATCTGCTTGGTGGCCGGGACGGATGCCGCCTTCTTCCCTTCGCGGTAGACCTCGTAGCCGGTGATCTTCTTGTTGTCCGTGGCCTGCTCCCACATGACGTGGACGGACGTGGAGCTGCCCGCCTGCGCGGTCACCCCCTGGGGTGCCGTCGGTTTCTGGGTGTCCGCTTCCGCGGCGCCCGCGCAGGCGGTGAGAGAGGCGAGGAGCAGGGTGGCGGAGCAGGCCAACGCGGTGCGTGCGTGGGGGCGTTGCACGGTGATGCCTTCCATCCGGCGGCAATTGGTCCAGACCTGTATGCCATGCAGGTGGGGGTGTCCACAAGGGCGTGGATCAGAACGTTCCGCAATGTCCTGCGATGAGTGCGATGAGTTCCGGGCGCCCGAGCAGTCAGAGGAGTATGGATACGCTCAGCGGGACCACACCCGACCTCGATCTGGAACCGGCGGCCGGACAGATCGCCGAACTGATCAGCTCCGTCGACGACCGGCAGCTCTCCGGACCCACGCCCTGCCCGAAGTACTCGGTCCGCGACCTGCTCGCCCACATTCTCGGACTGTCCGTCGCCTTCCGCGACGCGGCACGCAAGGACCTGGGGCCGACGACGGGCACCTCACCGTCCTCGGGTCTGCCGGTCCTCCCCGACGACTGGCGGAAGTCGCTGCCTCCCCTGCTGGACGAGCTCGTCGCGGCGTGGCGCGACCCGGCCGCCCGGGAGGGGATGACCCAGGCCGGCGGGGTGGACCTGCCCGGCTCGGTGGCCGCCATGGTCGTGTCGAACGAGCTGGTCGTGCACGGCTGGGACCTGGCCCGGTCGACCGGGCAGGAATTCCGGGCCGACGAGGCGAGCCTGCGCTCGTCGGAGGCGCTGCTGGCGCCCGGGGACGACGACAGGTCCGGTCCGGACGCGATCTTCGGCCCGCCTGTCCCGGTCGCGCAGGACGCGCCGCTGCTCGACCGCGTGATCGCGCTGAGCGGTCGTCGGCCGGACTGGAAGCCGGGCGACTGACGGAGGCGGGAGCCCGGGGCGCAAGCGGGAGTTCGGGGCGCAGGCGGGAGTCCGGGACGGAAAGCGGGAGTCCGGGGCCGCTCAGCTGGTGAAGAACTCGGTGATCTGCTGGGCCACCTCGTCCGCGTGCCGCTGGTGCACCTGGTGCCCGCCGCCCAGCGTGATCAGCCGGCAGTCGGGGATGAGGGAGGCCATGTCCGGCAGACGCTCCTGCGGCATACCGCTCTCCGGCCCGCCGGCGATCATCAGTGTCGGTGCGACGATCTGTCCCAGCTCCTCCTCCCACTGCGGGTCGGGCGCGGCGATCTGCGCCCTGACGGCCGGGAGGGCGTTCTCGTCGCAGTCCACCGGTCCGGTGGGGCGACCGTCCAGCGCCTGCCCCGGGAACGGCGGCGGGGTCTCCACCAGCACCAGCCGCTCGACCCGGTCCGCGTACTCCTCGGCGAGCAGGTAGGCGACGACTCCGCCCATCGAGTGGCCCACGACGCCCACCCGGTCGAGGTCGCACTCGTTGAGGAAGCCGAGGACGTCGTCCCGCATCTCCTCGAGCGCGTACGCGTCGGGCCAGTCGCTCTCGCCGTGTCCGCGCATGTCGAGTGCGTACACCCGCCATTCCTCGCCGAGCAGCCGCGCCACCGGCTCCCAGCTCGCGGCGGAGCCGCCGAGGCCGTGCAGCAGCACCACCGGCGAGCCGAAGGGGTCACCCCAGGTCCGGTACGCCAGCCGCACTTCGCCGACATCGACAACAGACCGATCTTCCATGCCCCGAACGCTACAGCCGAAGGACGTGGTCCGGTCCCGGGCACGTGCCTGGCAGGCTTGTCGCGTGAAGCACCTGTGCAGCTCCCTCGCCGTCGCCGTGGTCCTCGCCCTGTCGGGCTGCTCCGGACCGGACGCCGACGCCCCGGAGAAGGGGCTCGACGACCCCGCGAAGAAGGACGTCGCCATGCAGCTGGTGTCCAGCGCGGAGAACTCCTCGCTGGACTGGAAGGCCCAGTACGGCTACATCGAGGACATCGGCGACGGCCGCGGCTACACCGCCGGCATCATCGGATTCTGCTCCGGCACCGGCGACATGCTGAAGGTCGTCGAACGCTACGGGGCGGCGCGCCCCGGAAACACGCTCGAACGCTTCCTGCCGGCGCTGCGCGCGGTGAAGGGCAGCGATTCGCACGCTGGGCTCGGCGACCCGTTCACCGAGGCCTGGTCGAAGGCCGCGTCCGACCCGGCGTTCCGGGCCGCACAGAACACGGAGCGTGACCGCTCCTACTTCGATCCCGCAGTCGGTCAGGGCGAGGCCGACGGACTCAGCGCCCTGGGCCAGTTCATCTACTACGACGCCTATGTGATGCACGGTTACGAGGACGCGGAGGGCACGGTCGGCTTCCGCACGATGCGTGCCCAGGCCCTCGCGACTGCCGAGCCACCCTCCGCCGGAGGGGACGAGGAGGCCTATCTCAACGCCTTCCTCGATGCCCGGGTGGCCGCGATCCGCAAGGAGCCCTCCCACAGCGACACCAGCCGCGTGGAGACCGCCCAACGCGTGTTCGTACGCGAAGGAAAGCTTCAGCTGGAATCGCCGCTGCGGTGGAAGGTGTACGGCGAGAGCTACCACATCGACTACTGAGCGTAATCGTTCCGGGCCCCGTACCGCGTGTCTGCACGCAGTGCGGGGCTCTTGCGTGTACGGAAAAAGAGCCCCGCACATCCGTGTCCGGGGTCTGTACCGCAGGCTCAACTACCTGATAGGAAAGCTTCCTAACAGAACATCGGAACGACGAACTCCCGTTTGGAGGACTGGTGCACTACCCCCACAATGGCACCGCACGTCGCACCACCCGTCTCACCCGCCGAACCCGTCTCCCCCGCCTCACCCGACCCCTCGGTCTCGCCGCAGTGGCCCTCGGGCTGACGCTCACGGCGATTCCGTTCACCGCTCAGGCCGGCGCCCCCACGCCGTCGGCCGCGCATCACCTGGAGGCCGCCGCGACCGGGCTCGACGACCCCGCGAAGAAGGACATCGCCATGCAACTGGTGTCCAGCGCGGAGAACTCCTCACTGGACTGGAAGGCCCAGTACGGCTACATCGAGGACATCGGAGACGGCCGCGGCTACACCGCCGGCATCATCGGATTCTGCTCCGGCACCGGCGACATGCTCGGTCTGGTCGAGCTCTACACGGAGCGCAAGCCGGGCAACGTACTCGCGAAGTACCTGCCCGCCCTGCGCGCGGTGGACGGCTCCGACTCGCACGAGGGGCTCGACCCGGGCTTCACCGGGGACTGGGCCGAGGCAGCGTCCGACCCCGCCTTCGAACAGGCCCAGAACGACGAGCGGGACCGGGTGTACTTCGATCCGGCCGTGAGCCAGGGCAAGTCCGACGGCCTCGGCACGCTCGGCCAGTTCGCGTACTACGACGCCATCGTCATGCACGGCGGCGGCAGTGACAGCACAAGCTTCGGCTCCATCCGCCGGATGGCTCTGGAGCAGGCACGACCGCCGTCGCAGGGCGGCGACGAGGTGGCCTACCTTGACGCCTTCCTGGACGCGCGGGTCTGGGCGATGAAGCAGGAGGAGGCCCACTCGGACACCAGCCGGGTGGACACCGCCCAGCGGGTGTTCCTTCGGAACGGCAATCTGAATCTGGATCCGCCGCTGGACTGGCACGTGTACGGCGACAGCTTCCACATCGGCTGACCCCGCCAACACCCATGGCGCGTACGGCGGTTCCCGCAAGGGGCCGTCGTACGCGCCTCGGGCGCCGAAGCCGCCCGGTCAGTGGGCGACGGGCAGGGCCACCGGATCCTTCGACGGTTCGCCTCCGGCGGCCTCCTCGTCGCCCGCCGGCTTCCGGCCCAGGTGGTTGAAGGCCAGGTTCAGCAGGATCGCCACAACACAGCCGGTGGAGATGCCCGAGTCGAGGACGACGAGCAGGTCCTCGGGGAAGGCGTGGTAGAAGTCCGGCGCGGCGATCGGGATCAGGCCGATGCCGACGGCGGTCGCGACGATCAGCGCGTTCTCGCCCTTCTCCAGGGCCGCGGCGGCCAGCGTCTGGATACCGCTCGCGGCGACCGAGCCGAAGAGGACGATGCCGGCGCCGCCGAGTACGGGCAGCGGTACGAGGGCGATGACGGACGCGGCGACCGGGACCAGTCCGAGCACCACGAGGATCGCTCCGCCCGCCGCGACGACGAAGCGGCTGCGGACCTTGGTCATCGCGACCAGCCCGATGTTCTGGGCGAACGCGCTGCACATGAAGCCGTTGAAGAGCGGGCTGATGGCGCTGCCCAGCGTGTCGGCGCGCAGACCGCCCTCGATGGTCCGCTCGTCCGCCGGACGTCCGACGATCTTGCCGAGGGCCAGCATGTCCGCGGTGGACTCGGTCATGCAGACCAGCATCACGATGCACATCGAGACGATCGCGGCGATCTCGAACTGCGGGGCGCCGAAGTGGAACGGCGTCGGGAAGCCGACCAGGTCGGCGTCCCCGAGGGTCCCGAAGTCGGTGATGCCGACCGGGATCGCGATCAGCGTGCCGATGACCAGGCCGAGCAGGATCGCGATCTGCTGGAGGAAGCCGCGCAGGAGTTTGCGCAGGGCGAGCACGATCACGAGGGTGACGGCGGCCATCGTGATGTTGGTCGTCGAACCGTAGTCGTCGGCACCCGCGTTGCCGCCCTGGGACCAGTTGAAGGCGACCGGCAGCAGCGAGACGCCGATCAGGGTGATGACGGTGCCGGTGACGACGGGCGGGAAGAACCGGACGAGTTTGCAGAAGTACGGGGCGAGTACGAAGCCGAGGAGGCTGGCGACGATGATCGCGCCGAAGATGACGGCGATGCCGTCGTGCCCCCGGTCCTTGCCGATCGCGATCATCGGGGTGACCCCCGCGAACGAGACCCCGTTGACGAACGGCAGCCGGGCGCCGACGCGCCAGAAGCCGAGGGTCTGCAGGAGGGTGGCGATGCCCGCGGTGAAGAGGCTCGCCCCCATCAGGAAGGCGGTCTCCTTCGCGGTGAGGCCGACGGCGGGTCCCACGATCATCGGCGGGGCGACGACACCGGCGTACATGGCGGCCACGTGCTGCAGACCGCTGGTGAACATCTTCAGTGGGGGAAGTGTCTCGTCGACCGGGTGCTTCCGGTCGGTTCCTTCGGATATCTCTGTGCGAAACCTGGGCGTAGCTGCCACGGCTTCCTCCGGTCGGGTACGCGTCGGGGACGCGGGTGTCAGGGAGGTGGTGCTGAGTGGTGCGTTGGTGCAGGTCGTGCAGCTGATGCGGCAGCTTTCGTCACCGGTGCGAGGGCGCGTACGTATGGGTACGCGCCCTCGCAACGGCTGCCGTGGACCCGGTTCGGGCCACGGCGGCCGGCCCAGGGCCGTCCCCCTCGGCCGGCCAGTCGGGGGAAGCGCGCGGAGCGTCAGGCTCCGGCGGCCATGCGTCAGGCTCCGGCGGCGATCTGCGCCAGGCGTCTGGCCTCGTCGCGGGTCGCGCGGGCGATGGCGTCCTCGTCCACCGTGATGAGGTGGTTGTCCTCGACGACGGTTCTGCCGTTGACGAGGGAGAGGGTGACGGGTGCCGCGGCGCCGAAGACGAGCGCGGTCACCGGGTCGGCGATGGAGGCGTGGGCCAGTGTGTCGAGCTTCCACAGGACGAGGTCGGCGAGCTTGCCGGCCTCCAGGGAACCGATCTCCTCGGCGCGGCCGAGGACCTGTGCGCCGCCGTACGTCCCCAGGCGCAGGGCCTGTCGGGCGTTGAGGGCCTTCTCGCGGTGGGCGCCGAGACGGTTGATGAGGAGGGCGTTGCGCAGTTCGGTGTGGAGTTCGCCGGACTCGTTGGACGCGGTGCCGTCGACGCCGAGACCGACGGGGACGCCCGCGGCGAGCATGTCGGGGACACGGGCGATGCCTGCGGCGAGGCGGGCGTTGGAGGACGGGCAGTGCGCGACACCGGTGCCGGTGCGGGCGAAGGCGGCGATGTCGGAGTCGTTCATGTGGACGCAGTGCGCCATCCACACGTCGTCACCGAGCCAGCCCGTCGACTCGAAGTAGTCGGTGGGGCCCATGCCGAACAGTTCCTTGCAGAACTGCTCCTCCTCGACGGTCTCCGATCCGTGCGTGTGCAGCCGCACTCCGCGTCGGCGGGCCAACTCGGCCCCCTGCCTGAGGAGTTCGGTCGACACGGAGAAGGGTGAGCAGGGCGCGACGGCGATCCGGGTCATCGCGTCGAACGAAGCGTCGTGGTGTGCGTCGATGGTCGCCTCGGTGCCGGCGAGGGCGCCTTCGAGGGTCTCGACCGCGAAGTCCGGCGGCAGTCCGCCGTCCTTCTCGCTGCGGTCCATGGAACCGCGGGCGAGGGTGAACCGTACGCCCATGTCGCGTGCGGCGCCGATGATCGCGCCGGACAGGTCGCCCGCGCCCTGCGGGTAGACGTAGTGGTGGTCCATCGCGGTGGTGACACCGCCGCGGGCCATCATGGCGAGCGAGCCCTGCGCGGCCACGCCGGCCATCCGCTCGTCGATGCGCGCCCACGTCGGGTACAGGGCGACCAGCCAGTCGAAGAGGTTGTGGTCGGTCGCGAGCCCCCGGGTGATCCACTGGTAGAAGTGGTGGTGGGTGTTGACCAGTCCGGGTGTGACGAGGTGGCCGGTGCCGTCGATGCGTCGTACGACATCGGTGAGGCCTTCGGGCGCCTTGCCCGCGCCGACGGATTCGATGCGGTTGCCCGCCACGACGACATGGCCCGAGGCGTACTCGGTGTCGTGGGCGTCGACGGTCGCGATCGAACAGTTCTCGATGACGATGCGCTCTGTGGGCCTGGGGTCCGCCGAAGCTGCCATGGTGCTTCCTTCTTCTGTCTCTGGCGATGTGGGCACGGCAGGACCCTAGGAGGATTTGAGTGCCACAGCGTCGAGGCCGTGGGTGCCGAGGTGTGAGGAGGACGTCCGGCCCCCCGCACGACTGCGGGGTGGCGGGAGGCCGGCTCGGTGCTGTGTCAGAGGTTGGTCATGTCGACCGGGATCCTCGGTTCGACACCGTCCCGGAGCACCGTCGCCTCGATGAGGCCGTACGGCCGGTCGGCGGCGAAGTAGACGGCACCGTCGGCGGTATCGTTCTTCAGTCCGAAGGGCTCCAGGTCCACGAGGAAGTGGTGGTTGTTCGGCAGCGAGAAGCGGATCTCGTCGATCTCGCTGCGGCTGTTGATGACGCGCGAACCCATCTGGTAGAGGGTCTGCTGGAGCGAGAGGGAGTACGTCTCGGCGAAGGCCTGCAGCATGTGCTTCTTGGCCTGCTCGTACGACTTCTCCCAGTTGGGCATCCGCTCGTCGTCGCTGGTCCAGTTGTAACGCCAGGCGGCCGACACGTCGGTGCACAGGACGCGGTCGTACGCCTCCTTGAGCGTCGTGTACCTGTCCTTGACGTAGCCCCAGAACTCCGAGTTGGTCGAGTTCATGACGGTGAGGTCCTTGAGACCGGAGATGATCTCCCAGTTCTCGCCGTCGAAGGTGATCTGGGTGGTGCGCAGCTCCTGGCCCTTGCGGGCGAAGGAGTGGTTGACCTCGTCGGCGCCGATGAACTTGGAGTTGCCGTCCGAGGTCGCGATGCGTTCCCAGGCGTACTCCTGGATCCGGATCCGCGCCGTCTTGATCGGCTCCTGCGAGGTCACGAAGTGCCGGGCGAGGTGGATGCCGAACTGCTCGGCGGACGCGATGCCGTGTTCCTTGGCGAAGGCGAACACCGTGTTCTTGGTGGTGTCGGTCGGCAGGACGTTCGCGTTGGAACCGGAGTAGTGGACCTCGTCCATGTCGCCGGAGAGGGCGACCGAGACGTTGAGGTCCTTGATGTGGTGGGTGTCGCCGTCCCGCGTGATCCTGACGACGCGGTTCTCTGCTTTGCCGTACTGGTTCTGGCCGAGAATCGTGGGCATTGTCTGCTAGCTCCCTCGGTAAACGGAGTAGCCGAACGGGTTGAGCAGCAGCGGTACGTGATAGTGCTCGCCCGGCGTGACGGCGAATGCGATCGCCACCTCCGGGAAAAACGCACCGCTGTCCCTTACGCGGGGGGCGTCCTGCTGCGCCTCGGCTTGCTTCTGGCTGGTGAAGTACGACTCGGTGTCGAAGACGAGCCGTACGTGGGTGGTGCCTTCCGGCAGGGCCGGCAGGTCCTTGCAGCGCCCGTCCGCGTCGGTCGCGGATCCGCCGAGCGTCACGTACTGCGCGTCGCCGCCGCGGGCGGCGAGCGAGACGGTGACGGCTTCGGCGGGGCGGCCGATGCTGGTGTCCAGGATGTGGGTGGACACCGATGCGGTGGTGTCGGTGCTCAAGGCCGTCACGCTCCTTGTTCTGGGGTTTCCTGTACGAGGCGGGTCAGCCGGATACGGTTGATCTTGCCCAGTTCGGTGCGCACGATCTCACGCTCCTGCTCGGGCGAGTTCCCGATCCGGGACTTCACCGCGTCGCGCATCTGCTCACCGGTTGCTCCGGTGGCGCAGATCAGGAAGACGTGGCCGAACCGCTCCTGGTAGGCCAGGTTCAGTTCGAGCATCTCGGTCCTGAGCTCCTCGGACGCTCCGGCCATCCCCCGCTGTTCGCGGGCGGAGGCCGGATCCCCGGGCTTCGGGCGGCCGATCGGCGGATGGCCTGCCATCGCTTCGGCCAGGTCCTCCACAGAGAGCTCGGCCGTGGCGGCGTCGCTCGTGGAGAACAGGGCTTCTGCGGTGGCGTACGGCCGGTGAGCGAGGACCGTGCTCCCCCATGCCGCGCTGGCGCACACCTCGTGCAGCGCGGCAGTGGCCTCTACGGCCGCCAGGGTGTTGAACCGGGCGAGGCCCGGTGTGGAGCTCGAAGTCACGGGAGCCTCCGTGGCTGTTTTTCGCTGTGCGTTGTACGGGCTGCGGATAGCTAACGCCTTTCACAACATCACGTCAACAGTTTGTTGAAATTCCGCGAACGCGGAGAGCCGCCGTCCCGGCATCCGGACAGCGGCTCTCGGTGCGCACGGCTCACCCCTCGGTCAACTACTCACCCTTGGTACCGTCTTCGCGGTTGAGGTAGTTGTAGACGGTGAAGCGGCTGACGCCCAGGGCGCCCGCCACGGTCTCCACGCCGTGCCGTACGGCGAAGGCACCGCGTGCCTCCAGAGTCCGCACGATCCGCTGTTTGGTCTTGCGGTCCAGGTCGGCGAGCGGCATCCCGTGCCGCCGCTCCATTCCGGCCAGGATGTGGTCGAGCGAGTCGGAGAGCTGCGGGAGCCGCACGGCTATGACGTCCTCCCCCTCCCAGGCGAGCACCACATCGTCGGCCTGCGCCTGCTCGGGGCCGAGCAGCTCGGCGCCCATGGCGTCCACGAGCGGCTTCACCGCGGCGACCAGGGGGTGCTCCCCCTGTCCGGTCACGGGGTGTCCTCCCCGATCACGTTGACCTGGAGCGACACCCGGGTGGCACCCGAGGCCAGGGCCTTGCGCAGCAGGGAGTCCACGGCCGTGAGGACCTGGTCGGCGCCGCCCTCGGCCGTGTTGCCGAACGGTCCGACATCCACCGAGTCCAGCTCGGCCGTCCGGATCACCTCGCGGGCCACCACCGCATGGGCGGGCGCCTCGTCGAGATCGAAGGGCTCGGTGGTGAATTCCACCCTCAAGCGCACTGTGCCTCCCTCATGTCCCCGCCGCGGTCGTCTGCTCGCACGGCTGGCTCCCGACCCTAAGGCACGGCGGTCAGGAGCCCGACTGGATGTCCCCGCGGGTGGAGGAGCTGATCGGGTCGCCGTGCGCGAAGTCGCCGGGCGGGATGCCGGGGTGGTGCCCGTCCCTGACCAGCCCCGCGGCGGCGGCCGCCGGACCGAGCGCGAGCCGGGAGACGATCCGGTACCGGTCGCCCCGGTAGACGGAGTGGACGTACTCCACGGGCCGGCCGGCGGTGTCCGAGGTCAGCCGCTCGAAGAGGAGCGCCGGGGACAGTTCCGGAACCTCCAGGAGCCGCGCCTCCGCCCGGGTGACGACGGTGGGCTCGATGGCCTGGACCGCCTCGTGGACGTGCACTCCGTGGGTGTCCCGCAGGTGCTCGTACAGGTCGCCGCTCTCCAGCTCGTGGGCCGACAGGCCGGGGACGAACGCCGCCCTGATGTGCAGGTGCTCGATGGCCATCGGCGCCCCGTCGACCAGGCGCAGCCGGGCGACGTACACGATCTCCTCGGCGGGCGACATCCGCAGCTTGCGGCCGACCCGGGCGCCGGCCTGGAGGGTGGTGAACTCCAGCAGGCGGCTCGACCACGCCCCGGCCGCCTGCGGGACGCCCAGGGCGAGGTCGGCGGAGACGAGCTCCTGGGTGATCTTCTCGGGTGCGACGAACATGCCGCGGCCGTGTTCGCGGACCAGGAGCCCGGCGGCCACGAGCTCGTCGATCGCGGCGCGCACCGTGGGCCTGGACACGCCGAGCAGGGTGCAGAGGGCGCGCTCGGAGGGAATGGCGTCCCCGGGACTGCGCGACTCGATGAGCTCGAGGACGGCGTCGCGGGCCCGCTCCCGTTTGAGCACCGTCCCCGGTACGTCGTCTGCCATGCCTTCACCCTCCTGACGTCAGGTTTCACCTGACCAGTTGACCAACAGGCTCTCACTGGTCAGGGCAGTGTAGCCGCCCTTTACGAGAAGGACAGAGGACTCCGGCACTCAGAGATCATCAAGACCCCTTTGTACACAAGGGGTTGACGGCCCCATTGGTCTATGCCACCTTCATCCACCACCAAGAGGTGAGCTGTCCAGTGGGCTTCACTGGTCAGGTGGTCAGGTCCTGTTCTCGTTGAGGTGAACCGTGAAGTACCGCTTGCTTGCCGGTGGTTGCGCGCTTGTGATGGCCGCCGCCCTCAGTGCCTGTAGTTCCTCCTCGGACGACGCCGGTGAGGCCGGTGGTGTGACGACGGTCGACGTCTGGCTGATGCGCGACAGCGTCTCGGCCGCTTTCCAGAAGGAGTTCGTCGCGGGCTTCGAGGCCCAGCACCCGGAGATCAAGGTCAAGGTCCAGATCCAGGAGTGGGACGGGATCGGGCAGAAGATCACCGCGGCGCTGGCCAGCAACGACGCCCCGGACGTGATCGAGGCGGGCAACACCCAGGTGGCTCAGTTCGCCGAGAGCGGCGGGCTGCTGGACCTCAGCGACAAGAAGGACGAGCTGAACGGGAAGGACTGGCTGAAGGGCCTGGCCGAGCCCGGCTCGTACAAGGGGAAGCAGTACGGGATCCCCTACTACGCGGCCAACCGGGTCGTCATCTACCGCACGGACCTGTTCGAGAAGGCCGGGGTCGACGCCGCCTCCATCACCACGCGTGAGCAGTGGATCGCTGCCACCACCAAGCTCAACAAGGGCGGCACGCAGGGCATTTACCTGCCCGGACAGCTCTGGTACGCGCTGGGCGGCTTCATCTGGGACGAGGGCGGCGACTTCGCCACCGAGTCCGGTGGCAGCTGGAAGGGCGCGCTGGACTCGCCCGAGGCGCTGCGCGGCATGGAGTTCTACGCCCAGCTCCAGGCACTCGGCAAGGGTCCCAAGGACTCCGACGAGGACGATCCGCCGCAGGCCGAGGTGATGGCGCAGGGGCAGGTGGCCCAGGTGATCTCCACTCCGGGCGGGGCGAACGTGGTCATGGAGAACAACCCGGAGCTCAAGGGAAAGCTCGGCTTCTTCCCGATCCCGGGCAAGACGGCCGGCACTCCGGGCGCGGTGTTCACCGGGGGATCCGATCTGGTCGTGCCCGCCGCGGCCGGCCACCCCGACGAGGCGCTGACGTTCATCAAGGAACTCACGGGCGACGCCTGGCAGAAGAAGCTCGCCGTGGCCATGAGCTATGTGCCCAACCGGACCACGCTGGCCTCGTCCGTGGCCGGTGACCCGGGCGCCTCCGCGATGGCGGTCGGCGCGGCGAACGGCCATGCGACGCCCAACACGCCCGGCTGGGCAGCGGTCGAGGCCGAGAACCCGATCAAGGACTACATGACCGCGGTCCTCACCGGCAAGAACGCCGCGGCGGAGGCCGCCAAGGCCTCGGCGGACATCACCAGGGCCATGAACGCCGGCTCCTGACCCCGCCCGCTTCCGCCCTGCCCTTCCCCTCACCGAAAGGAGGCCTGCCGTGCCGGTCGTCCGTGAACGGACCGCACCACGCGTCCATCATCCCGCGGGAGCACCGCCGGGGCGGCGGCCCCGCCCCTCGCGCAACCTCTGGCCGTACGCCCTGATCGCCCCCGCGATCGGCGGCATGCTCTACCTGCTCGTGTACCCGCTCGCGCGGGCCGTGCTGATCTCGCTGCAGGACTTCCGGCTCCGCCAGCTGATCAGCGGGGACGCGGAGTTCGTCGGACTGCGGAACTACCGGACGCTGCTGTCCGACCCGCGGTTCTGGGAGGTGGTCGGCCGCACCTTCGTGTTCATGGCCGTCAACGTCGTACTGATCATGGTCATCTCCACCCTGGTCGCGCTGATGACGGAGCGGCTCGGCCGGGCGGGGCGCACAGCGGTGCTCTGTGCGCTGGTGCTCGCCTGGGCCATGCCGGTGGTCGCGGCCACCACGGTCTTCCAGTGGCTGTTCCACTCCGAGTTCGGCATCGTCAACTGGTTGCTGACCTCGCTCGGCTTCGGCTCGTTCGACCGCTACCCGTGGTTCGCGAACGGTACGGCGGCCTTCGTGATCCTGGTGGTACTCATCGTCTGGCAGTCCGTGCCGTTCGCGGCGATCACCCTCTACTCGGCGCTCACCACCGTCCCGGCCGAGCTCTACGAGTCGGCCCGGCTGGACGGTGCGTCCGGCGTCCGGATCTTCCGCTCGGTCACCTTCCCGATGCTCCGGCCGATCTTCATGCTGGTCTTCTCGCTCGAGGTGATCTGGACGTTCAAGGCGTTCGTCCAGATCTGGGTGATGACCCGCGGCGGTCCCGGCGACTCCACCACGATCCTGCCCGTGTACGCGGTCCAGACGGCGCTCTCCAGCCAGCGCTACGACCTGGGGTCCGCCGCTTCGATGGTCACCGTGGTGCTGATGTCCGGGGTGCTCGTCCTCTACTTCCGCCAGATGTTCCGCCAGGAGGACGAACTCCGATGACCCTGCTACGCCCCCGGATCCGGCGGATCCCGCTCAACGCCGCCGCTGTCGTGACCGTCGTCGTCTGCCTCTTCCCGGTGTACTGGATGATCTCGACGGCCTTCAAGCCGTCCCGGGACATCCAGTCGGCCGACCCGCAGCTCGTTCCGTACACCTGGACGCTGGACCACTTCCGACGGGCCGTGCAGGCCGACGGGTTCGAGCTGTTCTGGCGCAACAGCATCCTGGTCACGCTCGGCGCGGTGCTGCTGGCGCTGGTCGTGGCGCTCGGGTCGGCGTTCGCCGTGGCCAGGATGAGGTGGAAGGGCCGGCGCCAGTTCATGCTGCTGGTCTTCATCGCCCAGATGGCGCCCTGGGAGTCGTTGATCATCCCCATCTACATCATCTCCCGCGACACGGACATGCTCGACCGGCTGCCGACGCTGACCCTGGTCTACTTCATGATCACGCTGCCGTTCACGATCGTGGTGCTGCGGGGCTTCATCGCGACCATCCCGCCCGAGCTGGAGGAGGCGGCGCAGGTCGACGGCTGCACCCGGACCGGCGCCTTTCGGCGAGTGGCGCTGCCCCTGCTCGCTCCCGGCCTGATGGCCACCTCGCTCTTCGGATTCATCACCGCCTGGAACGAGTTCGCGTACGCCAACTTCCTGATCATCAAGCAGCAGGACAACCGCACCCTGCCGGTCTGGCTGTCGTCCTTCCAGAACACCTTCGGCACGGACTGGGGCGCCACCATGGCCGCCTCCACGCTCTTCGCCCTGCCCGCGCTGGTCATCTTTCTGCTCCTCCAGCGCCATGTCACCTCCGGCTTCGCGGCCGGCGCCGTCAAGGGCTGACCCCCGTCGCCGTACCGCGAACCGCCCGAGATCCGAATCCGGAGGCCCCCATGCCCGCATCACGCCCCGAGCTCTCCCTCGTACCCCGGCCCCGCAAGGTCTCGCCCCGCCCCGGCCGCTTCGTCCTCGACGCCGGCACCTGCGTCCGTGCCCTGCCGGGCACCGAAGCGGCGGCCGAGCTGCTGCGTACGCTGCTCGGCCCGGCCACCGGCCTGCCGCTGGCCCCCGCGGCCGACGGCCGGATCGTCCTGGCGCTCGACCCGCAGCTCGGCGGGCTCGGCGAGGAGGGGTACGGCCTCACCGTCGGACCGCAGGCGCTTCTGCTGCGCGCCGCCCGGCCGACCGGACTGCTCCGCGGGGTGCAGACGATCCGTCAGCTGCTGCCCCCCGAAGCCCTTTCGGGCGGTGCGCGGGCCGCGTCCTGGGAGCTGCCGTGCGTCGAGATCAGCGATGTGCCGCGCTACCCGTGGCGCGGCGCGATGCTCGATGTGGCCCGGCACTTCCAGCCCGTGTCGTATCTGCGCCGGTACGTCGACCTCCTGGCCTTCCACAAACTCAACACGCTCCATCTGCACCTCACCGACGACCAGGGCTGGCGCATGCCGGTGGACGCCTTTCCGCGGCTGACCTCGGTGGGGAGCCACCGGGCCGAGTCGCTGTCCGACGGTGTCCCGCACTCGGGGGCGTACACCAAGCAGGAGCTGCGGGACCTGGTCGGCCACGCCGCGGCCCGCGGGGTGACGGTCGTACCCGAGATCGAGATGCCCGGTCATGTGCGCGCGGCCCTCGCCGCCTACCCCGAGCTGGGCAACCACCCGGGCCGGAGTCTCGATGTCTGGACCGAATGGGGCGTCTGCGACACCGTGCTCGGCGTCCACGAGCAGGTCTTCGACTTCTGCCGGACGGTGCTGGAGGAGGTCATGGACGTCTTCCCGTCCCCGTACATCCACATCGGCGGCGAGGAGTGCCCGACCACCGAATGGGAGAACAGCCCCGCGGCCCGTGACCGGGCGGCGGCCGAGGGGCTCGCCGGTCCCGGGGCGCTGCACGGCTGGTTCATGGGCCGCATCGGGTCGTTCCTCGTGGAGCGGGGGCGCAGGCCCACCGGCTGGGCCGAGACCGGCACCGAACTCCCCCTCGACTTCACGGTGATGACCTGGCGCGACCCGGCCCACGCCCGTGCCGCCGCCCGCCGCGGCCACCGGGTGGTGAGCGCGCATCACCGTGCCACGTACCTCGACTACGCCCAGTCCACGGATCCGGGCGAGCCGCCCGCGCAGCCGGGAGACCCCGTCGGTCTGCACACCGTGTACGGCAACGAGCCGGCGCCGGAGGACTGGGAGGCCGGCGAGGCCGAGCTGGTCCTGGGCACCCAGGCGCAGTTGTGGACCGAGTACGTGCGGACGCAGGACCGGATCGAGTACCTCACCTACCCCCGCCTGTGCGCCCTGGCCGACCGCGCCTGGTCCGGCAGCGGCGGTGACTGGCCGGGGTTCGTCGAGCGCCTGCGCCACCACACCGCGCGGCTGGACGCCCTCGGTGTCCCCTACCACCCCCTGACCCCGCGGTCCCTCATGACCGCCTCCGCAGGTACAGCGCCATCCCCTCGGTAGCTCAATCCCCCACCACTGTTCCGGAGAGGAACATCCCATGAGGAAGATCGACAGGAGCCGGCTCCGTTCGGCCGCGGCTGCCGCCGTCACCGTGGCGCTGGGCTGCACCGCCCTCGCCGCCGTCCCCTCGACCGCCGGCGCCGCTGCCGCTGCCGACGGGCTCGTCGTCCAGTACCGCACGAGTGCGTCCGGAGCGACGGCCGACCAGAGCGAGCCCTGGCTGAAGGTGCGCAACACCGGCAGTACGAGCGTCCCGCTCAGCAACGTCAAGGTGCGGTACTACTTCAAGGCCGATTCGGCCTCTACGGCCTACCGGTTCGCCTGCTCCTGGGCGGTGAAGGGCTGCGGGAACATCACCGGTACGTTCGGGACGCTCGCGAACCCGACGGCAGACGCCGACCGCTACCTGGAGATCGCGTTCACCTCGGGCGCGGGCTCCCTGGCCCCCGGTGCGGACACCGGGGACATGCAGCTGCGCTTCCACCGGGCGGACTGGCAGTCGCTGCGGCAGAGCGACGACTACTCCTTCGGCGCCGAGCGGACCGCGTACGGCGACTGGCCCCGGATCACCGCGCAGCTCGGCGGGGTCACGGCCTGGGGCGAGGCTCCCGGCGGCAACGGCCCGACGGATCCGACGGATCCCCCCACCGATCCGCCGGCGGACGGGCCCAGGCTGTTCGACGACTTCAACTACAGCGGCCACACGGACCCGGGTATCGCCGCGCACGGCTGGAGCGTCCGCTCCAACTCCGGCGGTCCGGGTGTGCCGGGTGCCGTGTGGGCTCCGGAGAACGTCACCTTCAGCAGCCAGAGCGGCAATTCGGTGATGAACCTGGAGACGTCCACGGCGGGTACCGGCGCCTCGACGGAGCACACGGAGATCCTCACGCAGGCCACGAAGTTCCGTAACGGCACCTATGCGGCCCGGGTGAAGTTCAGCGACGCCCCCCGGTCCGGGCCCGACGGCGACCACCTCGTCCAGACGTTCTTCACCATCAACGACCTCAAGGCGCCGATGGCGGACGACTACGCGGAGTACGACTTCGAGTACCTGCCCAACGGCGGCTGGGGCGAGCCGGCCAACATCCTCTACACGACGTCGTGGGAGACCTACCGCCCCGACCCGTGGGAGGCCGTCAACCAGCACAGCGAGGCGCGGCAGAGCTATGCGGGCTGGCACGACCTGGTGGTGACCATCGACAACAGCGCCATCACGTACTACGTCGACGGGCAGCACTTCGGCACGCACGGGGCGGCGTACCTGCCGGAGCGGCCGATGTCGATCAACTTCAACCAGTGGCTGATCGACCTGGCGGGCCAGAGCAGCACCACGCCCCGGTCCTACGACCAGCAGGTGGACTACGTCCTGCATGTGAAGGACCAGGTCCTGTCCCCGGCCCAGGTGTCCGCACTGGTGGGCCAGTACCGGGCGGCGGGCACGACCTTCCAGGACACGGTGCCGGCCGGCTGACCCGGCGGGTGTGACCGGCGGCGGGGTGGAGGCGGGCGGCCTCCACCCCGCTTCGGCACGTCCGGAAGTCAGGACGCCTCTTGACAGCCCCACCTCCTTCCGGGCAATCTTCCGTTAAGCAGAAACTAACTTCCGCAATACGGAAGGAGCGCACTATGGGTTACTCGGACCAGCGCTTCGATGTGAACCTCTCGATCCTCTTCACCGAACTCCCGCTCCTGGAGCGCCCCGCGGCGGCCGCCGCCGCGGGCTTCACCGCGGTCGAGCTCTGGTGGCCCTGGACGGAGACCCCCACCCCCGCGCAGGCCGAGCTCGACGCCCTGAAGGGGGCGCTCGACGCAGCGGGCACGCAGCTGGTGGGGCTGAACTTCTACGCGGGCCAGCTGCCCGGCCCCGACCGTGGCGCACTGTCCGTGCCCGGCGCGGAGTCGGACCGCTTCCGCGCCAACATCGCGGTGGCGGCCGAATTCGCCGCCTCGGTCGGCTGCCGGGCGCTCAACGCGCTGTACGGCAACCGCGTCGACGGCGTGGACCCGGCCGCACAGGACGCGCTCGCCCTGGAGAACCTGACCGCCGCCGCCCGCGCGGCCGACGGAATCGGGGCCACCCTCCTGATCGAGACCCTCAACAAGCCGGAGTCGCCGCTCTACCCGTTGGTGAGCGCACCGGCGGCGATCGAGGTCGTCGACCGGGTCAACGAGGCGACGGGACTGGGGAACGCCGCTTTCCTGCTGGACCTCTACCACCTGTCGATGAACGGCGAGGACCTCGGCCAGGTGATCAAGGCGTACGCCGCCAAGACCGGCCTCGTCCAGATCGCCGACAACCCGGGGCGCGGCGCGCCGGGCACCGGCTCACTCCCGCTGGAGCAGCTCCTCGACGAGCTGGCGCAGGCCGGCTACGAGGGCTGGGTCGGCCTGGAGTACAAGCCGGGCGACCGGCCGAGCGCAGAGTCCTTCGACTGGCTCCCGGCCGCGGCCCGGCCGGCCCGCTGAGGCCCCGGCCCCCTCGTACACACGCTTATCGGAAGGCACCCTCATGAGCAACAACCTCCCCAAGGTCGCGTGGATCGGGCTCGGCATCATGGGCTCGCCCATGTCCGAGAACCTGATCGAGGCCGGTTACGACGTCACCGGCTACACCCTGGAGCAGGACAAGATCGACCGGCTGGTCGCGGCGGGCGGCAAGGGTGCCGCCTCGATCGCGGACGCGGTGCGCGACGCCGACGTCGTCATCACGATGGTGCCCGCGTCGCCGCAGGTCGAGGCCATCGCGTACGGCCCCGACGGCATCCTGGAGAACGCGCGGCCCGGTGCTCTGCTGATCGACATGTCCTCGATCACGCCGCAGACCTCCGTGGACCTGGCGAAGAACGCGAAGGCCAAGGACATCCGCGTACTGGACGCCCCGGTCTCCGGTGGTGAGGCCGGCGCGATCGAGGCCGTGCTGTCCATCATGGTCGGCGGTGAGCAGACCGACTTCGACGCCGCGCAGCCCCTCCTGAACGCTCTGGGCAGGACGATCGTGCTGTGCGGACCGCACGGCTCGGGCCAGACGGTGAAGGCCGCCAACCAGCTGATCGTCGCGGTCAACATCCAGGCGTGCGCCGAGGCCGTGGTCTTCCTGGAGAAGTCCGGCGTCGACCTGGCCGCGGCCCTCGACGTCCTGAACGGCGGACTGGCCGGCTCGACGGTCCTGACCCGCAAGAAGGACAACTTCCTCAAGCGGGACTTCGCTCCGGGCTTCCGGATCGACCTGCACCACAAGGACATGGGCATCGTCACGGACGCCGCCCGCAACGTCGGTGCCGCCCTGCCCGTCGGCGCGGTCGTGGCCCAGCTGGTCGCCTCGCTGCGCACGCAGGGCGACGGCGGGCTGGACCACTCCGCGCTGCTGCGTGCCGTCGAGCGCCTCTCCGGCTCCCAGGTCTGACACCCCCGGCCCTGCCCCGCAGGGCCCCCCGAACTCCGGGTCGCGGTGGCGCTGACACCTGTCCTGTCGCGCCCAGGCGCCGCCGCGGCCCGGAATCATCTCCTCCAATTTCAACAAACTGTTGACGTTCCGTTCCCGGCGAATCTACGCTCCTGGGGCCGTCAGCAGCCCCAGTACGGAAGGTCTCCATGTCGAAGCGTGTGCTCACGACCGAGTCAGGCGCCCCGGTCGCCGACAACCAGAACTCCGCCACGGCCGGCGCCGGTGGGCCGATCCTCCTCCAGGACCAGCACCTGCTGGAGAAGCTCGCCCGCTTCAACCGCGAGCGCATCCCGGAGCGCGTCGTCCACGCCCGCGGCTCCGGCGCGTACGGCTACTTCGAGGTGACGGACGACGTCACCGGCTTCACCCGCGCCGACTTCCTCTCCGAGGTGGGCCGACGCACCGAGACGTTCATCCGGTTCTCGACGGTCGCCGACTCCCTCGGCGGCGCGGACGCCGTACGCGACCCGCGGGGCTTCGCCCTCAAGTTCTATACGGACGAGGGCAATTACGACCTCGTCGGCAACAACACCCCGGTGTTCTTCATCAAGGACCCGATCAAGTTCCCCGACTTCATCCACTCGCAGAAGCGCGACCCGTTCACGGGCCGCCAGGAGCCGGACAACGTCTGGGACTTCTGGGCGCACTCCCCCGAGGCGACGCACCAGATCACCTGGCTGATGGGTGACCGCGGCATCCCCGCCTCGTACCGCCACATGAACGGCTACGGCTCGCACACCTACCAGTGGACGAACGCGGCGGGCGAGGCCTTCTTCGTGAAGTACCACTTCAAGACGAACCAGGGCGTGCGCTCCCTCTCCGCCGACCAGGGCGCCGAGCTCGCCGGCAAGGACGCCTCCTCGCACCAGACGGATCTGCTCCAGGCCATCGAGCGCGGGGTCAACCCGTCGTGGACGCTGCACGTGCAGGTCATGCCGGCCGCGGAGGCCGCCGACTACCGCTTCAACCCGTTCGACGTCACCAAGGTGTGGCCGCACAGCGACTATCCGCTGCAGCGGGTGGGCCGCCTGGTCCTCGACCGCAACCCGGACAACGTGTTCGCCGAGGTCGAGCAGGCCGCCTTCTCCCCGAACAACTTCGTGCCGGGCATCGGCCCGTCGCCGGACAAGATGCTGCAGGGCCGGCTGTTCGCGTACGCCGACGCGCACCGCTACCGGCTGGGCATCAACCACACCCAGCTCCCGGTCAACGCGCCGAAGGCGGCCGTCGTCGACAACTACGGCCGCGACGGCCTGCACGCGACGCGCTACGGCTCGCGCCAGGACAAGAACTACGAGCCCAACTCGTACTCCGGTCCCGCGGAGACCGGCGCCGCCCTGGCCGCGCCGCTCGCCGTCCACGGCTGGACGGGTACGCACGAGGCACCGGCCCACACGAAGGACGACGACTTCTTCCAGGCCGGTGAGCTCTACCGCCTGATGTCGGCGGACGAGAAGGACCGGCTGATCGCCAACATCGCCGGCGGCCTCTCGCAGGTCACCCGCGACGACGTGATCGAGAAGAACCTGGCCCACTTCCATGCAGCGGACGCCGACTACGGCACCCGCGTGGAGAAGGCGGTCCGCGCGCTGCGCGAGGACTGACCCTCCCTCCCCCATGGGCCCTGCCCGTGCCGCGCACACCCGGATGAGGGGTCATGCGGGGCGCGGGCAGGACGAGGCCGCGGCGGCGGACGACGCCAGTGCGGTGGCGAAGGGCCCGGACGGCCCGGCTTCTGACCTGAAGAAGCCGGGGCGCCGGCCCGGTCACCGCCGCCGCGGCCCCCTGTTCCGAGGGGCGCGGCGCACGGACGACTCCGTGCGCCGCGCCCCTTTTCGACGTCTCCGGACGACGCATCTGAGTACGGGTACGGATGGATGCCGCCGACGGCGTCCCGACAATGGCGCTATGACTACGACGCGGTTACCGCGCGCCGCATCCGGCGGGCGCAGGTCCCTCAGAGGGCTCCTCGGCCTCCTCCTCGTCCTCGCCGTCCCCGCCTGCTCCGCAGAGGACCGCGCCACGAGCCCCGAGGAGCTGCGCGAACTGGCGGGCGGTACAGAGGCGCAGGAGACCCGGAACGTGGCCGAGGACTATCTCCGGACCACCGTGCGCGCCTACGACAAGGACACTCCCCTGGTCCTCGGCCTGACCACGGTGAACGACCTGTGCGTCGGCGGGGCGGCGAGGGAGTGGTTCTTCCCGTCCGGCGACGACCGGTACAGGATCCGCTGCTCCCTGAGGATCACCGCCTACTACGGCGCCGACCCGAAGCGGATCGGTGACACCCTGGACGCCGTCCTCACGGCCGGCGACCACGACGTCTCCGCGTCTCCCACGGGCCCGATCCCGTTCGGTCACGACGACTACCGCACCCGCCTCGTCTCCTACTACCGGGGACGCGGCCCGAACCCGACGGGCCCGGACACCCCGGAACCGTTCCAGCTCTCCGACCCTTCGCAGACCCTGTCCTGGGACACCCTGCGCAGCAGCCCGAAGACGCCGGTCCAGGAGACGGGCCCGTGTACGGAGAACGATCCGCCTGTCACCCGGTGCTTGCGCGAGCCCGCATCGACGACGGTCGCAGACCTGCGCAGGCGGTACGGAATGGTCTTCAAGCTGGAGATGTCGGCCCCCGACTACTACCAGGTCTTCAGGGACGGCTAGAGGGACGACGCCGGCCCCGGGATTCGCCGACAGGGTCGGGAATCCCGGGGCCGGAGCTCCGGACGGTGGCCGGGTGGTCAGGAAACCGTCAGCGCACGGATCGACGTCGGCGCGTGGCCGGGCTCCGTCGCCACATCCTCGAACTCGTTGACCGACGCGATGTCCGTCCCGCTCATCGAGATGTTCGTGACGCGCTCCAGGATCGCCTCGACGACCACCGGCACCCGGAACTCCGCCGCCAGCTTCTTCGCCTCCTCGAACGCGGGCAGCAGCTGGTCCGGCTCGGTGACCCGGATCGCCTTGCAGCCGAGGCCCTCGACGACCTTGACGTGGTCGACGCCGTAGACGCCCAGCTCCGGGGAGTTGATGTTCTCGAACTCCAGGTTGACCTGGAAGTCGATGTCGAAGTTGCGCTGGGCCTGGCGGATGAGCCCCAGGTAGGAGTTGTTCACCAGCACATGGACGTACGGGATGTGGTGCTGCGCGCCGACGGCGAGCTCCTCCAGCATGAACTGGAAGTCGTAGTCGCCGGAGAGCGCGACGACCGATCCCTCCGGGTCGGCCGTGGCGACGCCCAGCGCGGCCGGGATCGTCCAGCCCAGCGGGCCGGCCTGGCCGCAGTTGATCCAGTGGCGCGGCCGGTAGACGTGCAGCATCTGCGCGCCCGCGATCTGGGAGAGGCCGATCGTCGTCACGTACCGGGTCTCGGGCCCGAAGGCCCTGTTCATCTCCTCGTACACCCGCTGCGGCTTCAGGGGCACGTTGTCGAAGTGCGTGCGGCGCTGCAGCGTGGCCCGCCGCTCCTGCGTGGACGCGGCCCATGCCGACCGGTCCTTCAGGGTGCCCGCGGCCTTCAGCTCGCGCGCCACCTCGACGAAGAGCTCCAGCGCGGCCTTGGCGTCGGAGGCGATGCCGAGGTCCGGGGCGAAGATCTTGCCCAGCTGGGTGGGCTCGATGTCGACGTGGACGAACGTCCGGCCCTGCGTGTAGACGTCCAGCTTGCCGGTGTGGCGGTTGGCCCACCGGTTGCCGATGCCGAGGACGAAGTCGGACTCCAGGAAGTTCGCGTTGCCGTAGCGGTGCGAGGTCTGCAGGCCGACCATGCCCGCGTTGAGCTCGTGGTCGTCGGCGAGGATGCCCCAGCCCATCAGGGTCGGCACGACCGGAACACCGGTCAGCTCGGCGAACTCCACCAGGAGTTCGGAGGCGTCCGCGTTGATGATCCCGCCGCCCGCGACGAGCAGCGGACGCTCGGAGGCGTTCAGCATCTCGACGGCGCGCTCGATCTGCTTGCGGGTCGCGGCGGGCTTGTGGACGGGCAGCGGCTCGTACAGATCGGGGTCGAACTCGATCTCGGTGAGCTGCACGTCGATCGGCAGGTCGATGAGGACCGGGCCGGGACGGCCGGTGCGCATCAGGTGGAAGGCCTGCTGGAAGACGCCGGGGACCTGGGCGGCCTCCAGGACGGTGGTGGCCGCCTTGGTGACCGGCTTGGCGATCGACGCGATGTCGACGGCCTGGAAGTCCTCCTTGTGGAGCACCGCCGTGGGGGCCTGGCCGGTGATGCAGAGGATCGGGACGGAGTCGGCGATGGCGGAGTAGAGGCCCGTGATCATGTCGGTGCCGGCCGGACCGGACGTACCGATGCAGACACCGATGTTGCCTGCCGCGGCCCGGGTGTAGCCCTCGGCCATGTGGGAGGCGCCCTCGACATGGCGGGCGAGGGTGTGGTGCACCCCGCCGGATGCCTTGAGTGCCGCGTAGAACGGGTTGATCGCCGCACCCGGCACACCGAACGCGTTACTGACGCCTTCGCGCTTGAGAATCTCAACTGCCGCTCGGGCAGCGGTCATACGAGGCATTGAGTGCTCCTGCTCGGACCTGGTGGATTCGGGCTCTGTCGCGCCACCTGAGAGCACCAATTCCGCATTACGGAAATTCTGTTCTGCTATGTGGAATCAATCTAAGGCGGAGTCGTACGGCCGTCAAGGGAGGACGCCGGGACGAAGTACGCCAACCTCCTCCCCAGAACCTCGCTCCTGGTGGACCATGGGGGTACGGAGCGCAGTCGCCGCGGCAATCACGGCAGGAGGGGCGGACGGTGGATTCCCTACCGGTGCACTGCCCGGCCTGCGGCCGGGACCACGCGTACATCACGCCCGTCTATCCCTGCCCGTGCGGCTCCCCGACGGCCCCGCCGCTGATGCGGGGCACACCGGTCGAACCCATCACCCACCGCACCTGGAACGACGACTGGGTGAGCGTTCGCTGCACCGCCTGCGGGCGGCGGGACCAGTGGCCGCACCCCGAGCTGTGCTGCCCCTGCGGCGCCGTACTGCGGATACCCGTCCGCCCGGTGACCCCGCACGGCGCGGCACCGTCCGCCGCGGCCCGGCCGCCCGGGCCCTCGCACATCCCGCTGCCCCGCACGGCCGCGCACCCGCGCCCCTCGTTCCGGCCGATGGTGATCCGGACCGCGCGCGACGCGGTGAGCGCCGCCGCCCTCTACCTGAAGTGGCTGGGCTACCGCGAGGTCGTCCAGCCCGAGGTGCGCCCCGCGTCCCGGATAGACCTCCGGGCTTCCGGGCTCATCGCACAGGTCGACTCCACCACCCGGCCGACCGCGCTGCGCGACGTCGAGTGCCTCTGGCTCAACGCCCTCAACACCTCGGTGTCGGGCGTGCTCTTCTCGCTGGCCGGCTACGCGGAGGACGCGCGCTCACGCGCCGACGGTCTCGCCATCCCGCTCTTCGTCATGGACCTCACGGGGACGCCGCAGCCGGTGAACAGCCCTGCGGACGAACTGATCAGCACGGGACCCTGACCACCCGTCATACTGGTCCCATGCGCATCCGTCCCGCCCGGCGCCCGGAACTCCCGCTGCTCCAGGCCATCGAGCGCGCCGCGGGCGAGCCGTTCCGCGCGGTCGGCATGCCCGCCGTCGCCGACGACGAGCCGCCACCGCTCGCCCTGCTGGAGAACTACCGTCGCAGCGGGCGCTGCTGGGTGTCCACGGACGAGACCTCGGACCTCCCGGTCGGCTATCTGATCGCCGACCGCGTGGACGGCGCCGCCCACATCGAGCAGATCTCCGTCGACCCGGTGGCCGCCCGCCGGGGTGTCGGCCGGGCCCTCATCGACCATCTCGCCGGCTGGGCCGAGGCGGAGGGACTGACCGCTCTCACACTGACGACCTTCGCCGAAGTTCCTTGGAACGCGCCCTACTACACGCGCCTCGGTTTTCGGACACTGGCGGAGGACGAGCTCGGTGACGGGCTCCGCGGGATCAGGTCGCAGGAAGCCGAACACGGCCTGGACCGCTGGCCGCGCGTGTGCATGCGCCGCGATCTCCCCACCGACACATCGAAATGATTTCGGTCACGTGTGCCCCGCGAGCCTCATATGTTCGGACTGTTGTCAGTATGGGGACGTACAGTGAAGGCATGGTCTTAACTCCTCGGCTTTCACCTCCCTCCACCCCTGTTTTCGCGACCCAGCCCACCCACCCGTCCGCCGTCGAGGCGAACGAGGCGATTCGCGCGCTCGTGGACGCCCGCGCGGGCCAGGACTGGTCGTCCGTGGAGTCGGCGACGTACGAGGTGCTTCTGATCGAGTGGGCGGCCGCGACCAAGGGCATCGACTGCGACATCATCGAAGCCGCCTGACCCCGCCCGACCGCCCCACCCGGCGCCACGCGCCACGCCATGCGCACCGCGCCATGCGCTACGCCCCGTAGCTCTCCCGCAGTTCGACCTTCCGGACCTTCCCGCTGACCGTCATCGGGAAGGTCTCCAGGATCTGCAGTCGGCGCGGGATCTTGTAGTGCGCCAGCTGCTCGCGGCAGTACGCGGTCACCTCGTCCAGCGTCGGCGGATCGGCCGGGTCGCGGGGGATGACGCAGGCCAGGATCTCCTCGCCGTACGTGGCGTCGGGCACCCCGACCACCTGGACGTCGGCGATCTTCGGATGACCGTAGAGGAACTCCTCGATCTCCCGCGGGTACACGTTCTCCCCGCCTCGGATGATCATGTCCTTGATCCGGCCGACGATCTGGACGTATCCGTCCTCCCGCATCACCGCGAGATCCCCCGTATGCATCCAGCGCCCCGCGTCGATCACCTCCGCGGTCCGCCCGGGCTGGTCCCAGTAGCCGAGCATCACGCTGTACCCGCGGGTGCACAGCTCACCGGGCCCTCCGCGCGGCAGGGTCACGCCCGTCACCGGGTCGATCACCTTGACCTCCACATGCGGCAGCACCCGGCCGACCGTGCCGGTGCGGCGCTCCAGGTCGTCGTCCCTGCGGGTCTGGGTGGAGACCGGTGAGGTCTCCGTCATGCCGTAGCAGATCGACACCTCCTCCATGTGCATCTCGGCGACGACCCGCTTCATCACCTCGACCGGACACGGCGATCCGGCCATGATCCCGGTGCGGAGCGAGGAGAGGTCGTAGTCGGCGAAGCCGGGGAGGTTCAGCTCCGCGATGAACATGGTGGGGACGCCGTAGAGCGAGGTGCAGCGCTCCTGCTGAACCGCCGAGAGCACGGCGGCGGGCTCGAAGGACGGGGCCGGGATCACGATGCAGGCGCCGTGCGAGGTGATGCCCAGGTTTCCCATGACCATGCCGAAGCAGTGGTAGAAGGGGACCGGCAGACAGACCCGGTCCTCCTCGGTGTAGCCGACCATCTCCCCCACGAAGTAGCCGTTGTTCAGGATGTTGTGGTGGGAGAGCGTGGCCCCCTTGGGGAAGCCGGTGGTACCCGAGGTGTACTGGATGTTGATCGGGTCGTCGCAGGACAACTCCGCCTCACGGAGGGCGAGTTCTTCTGCGGTGACAGCTGCCGACGTGGCCGTCAGTTCGTCCCAGGTCGGGTCGCCGATGTAGTGGACGGCGCGCAGGTCCGGGCAGTTGGCACGGACCTGGCCGACGAGCGCGCGGTAGTCGCTGGTGCGGTGGACGAGCGACGCGATCAGCAGGGAGATCCCGGCCTGGTTGAGCACGTACTCCAGCTCGTGTGCCCGGTAGGCCGGGTTGATGTTGACCATGACGGCGCCGATGCGGGCCGTCGCGTACTGGACGAGCACCCACTCCGGGCAGTTGACCGCCCAGATACCGACACGGTCGCCCTTGGCCACCCCGGATGCCATCAGTCCGCGGGCCAGTTCCTGGACGGCGGCGCCGAATTCGGCGTACGTCCAGCGGCGCCCCGACACCACGTCGACCAGGACCTCGCGCTCCGGGAAGGCGTCGACCGCCCGGTCGAGGTTGCGGCCGATGGTGTCGCCGAGCAGTGCGGTTCCGCCGGTGCCGTGCGCGTAGGACAGCTCGCTCATCGCAGGTCCCCCTCGTCGAACTCGGTGCCCGCGCCCTGGGCCGTACGCTCCCGCAGTTCGATCCGGCGGATCTTGCCGGAGACGGTCTTGGGCAGCTCGGCGAACTCCAGCCGGCGGATGCGCTTGTACGGGGCGAGGACCGCCCGGGAGTGCTCGAACAGCACCTTCGCCGTCTCCGGGCCGGGCTCCCAGCCCTCGGCGAGTACGACGTACGCCTTGGGTACGGCGAGGCGCACGGGGTCGGGTGCGGGCACGACCGCGGCCTCGGCCACCGCTTCGTGCTCCAGCAGGGCGCTCTCCAGCTCGAACGGCGAGATCTTGTAGTCGGAGGCCTTGAACACGTCGTCGGCGCGGCCCACGTACGTGATGTAGCCGTCCTCGTCCCGGGCGCCGATGTCACCGGTGCGGTAGTAGCCGCCCGCCATGGCCTCGGCCGTACGTTCCGGGTCGCCGTGGTAGCCGGTCATCAGGCCGACGGGTGCGGACGACAGGACGAGGGCGATCTCGCCCTCCGCCACACCCGCCCGCCCGGAGACCGGGTCGAGCAGCTCGACCTCGAAGCCGGGGCTGGGGCGCCCCATCGAGCCGGTCTTCAGCCGCTGGCCCGGCGTGTTCGCCACCTGGACGGCGGTCTCCGTCTGGCCGAAGCCGTCCCGGATGGTGACGCCCCAGGCGCGCCTGACGGTCTCGATGACCTCGGGGTTGAGCGGCTCCCCGGCCGCGACGACCTCCCGCGGCGGTGTCTTCAGCTGCGCGAGGTCGGCCTGGATGAGCATCCGCCACACGGTCGGCGGCGCACAGAAGCTGGTCACCGCGGAGCGGTCCATCTCCGCCATCAGCCGGGCCGCGTCGAAGCGTGTGTAGTTGAAGATGAAGACGGTGGCCTCGGCGCTCCAGGGCGCGAAGAGGTTCGACCAGGCGTGCTTGGCCCAGCCGGGCGAGGAGATGTTGAGGTGCACATCGCCGGGCTTGAGGCCGATCCAGTACATCGTCGACAAGTGCCCCACCGGGTACGAGACATGGGTGTGCTCGACCAGCTTGGGGCTCGCCGTCGTACCGGAGGTGAAGTACAGCATCAGCGGTTCGTCCGCGTCGGTCTCACGGTCGGCGGTGAAGGTATCGGGCGCCTCGTCGGCCCCGCTGTACGGGAGCCAGCCCGCCACGTCCTCGCCGACGGTGATCCGGGTGTAGTCGCCGGGCACCTCGTCGAACTTCGGCGCGTCCTCGGACCGCACGAGAACGTGGCGGACCTTGCCGCGCTCGACCCGGTCGCGCAGGTCGACGGGGCCGAGCAGCGGCGTCGCGGGGATGACGACGGCACGCAGCTTCATCGCGGCGAGGGCGGTCTCCCACAGCTCGGTCTGGTTGCCGAGCATGACCAGGATCCGGTCGCCCTCCCGTACCCCCTGGGCGCGCAGCCAGTTCGCGGCCCGGTTGGAACGGGCGGCCATCCTGGCGAAGGACACCTCGGTGCGCCGTCCGTCCTCCTCCACGATGTGCAGGGCGGTCCGGTCGTTGTTCTCGGCGATGACGTCGAACCAGTCCAGTGCCCAGTTGAAGCGGGCCGGCCTGGGCCATTCGAAGCCGGCGTAGGCCTTCGCATAGTCCTCGCGGTGTTCCAGCAGAAAGTCCCGAGCGGCCCGGAACGTCTCCGTCGCGCTGGTTGCCGGCATGTGCCCTCCTCATTGCGGACCCGTCCCTTAACATCATGTAAACAGTGACCCGGATCTCACCACCCCCGAACGGGGGTGGTGCGGGCAGGACCCCACGGGGCGGAGAGGCATCGGCGTGCCACAACCGGCTGAGGCGACGGAGATGCAGGCGGCTCTGCTGAGGCTGCGCCGCACGAGCGGGCTGCCGGTGGTCTTCGGCGGGCTGCTGTCCGACGCGCGGCACGCGCGGATCGCCGAGCTGAACGGGGCGCAGACGGGTGCGTTGCGCGGGCTCGTCATCTCCGCGGGCAGCGGGCTCGGCGGCAAGGCGATCGCGCTGTCGCGGCCGTGCGCGGTGACCGACTACGCCTCCTCGCGCCACATCAGCCACGAGTACGACACGGCTGTCGCGGCGGAGGGTCTGCGCTCGGTCGTCGCGGTGCCCGTCGTCGTGCGCCGCAAGGTGCGGGGCGTGCTGTACGGGGCGCTGCGCGAGGCGCTCACACTCGGGGACCGCACGTTCGACGCGGCGGTGTCCGCGGCCCGTGATGTGGAGCAGGCGCTGGCCGTGCGGGACGAGGTGCAGCAGCTCCTGGCGACCACCCGGGAGCAGATGACCGGTCCGCACGCGGATCCCGGCACCTGGGAGGACGTCCGCGAGGCGCACCGCGAACTGCGTGCCCTGGCCCCGAGGATCGTCGACCCTGCCCTGCGCGACGAGCTGCTCGCGGTGTGCGGGCGGCTCGCCTCGGCTGCGGGTACGAACCGGTCGGCCGCGGCCCGGCAGGTGAGGCTGGCGCCGCGCGAGACGGATGTGATCGCCTGTGTGGCGGCGGGGGCGACGAACGCGGCGGCGGCCGAGCGGCTGGGGCTGCGGCCGGAGACCGTGAAGGGGTACCTGCGCTCCGCGATGCGGAAGCTGGGGGCGCACACCCGGCTGGAGGCGGTGGTGGCCGCGCGCCGGGCGGGGCTGCTGCCGTAGAGATCCTGGCGCGGCCCGGTCGTGACGGTGGAGGCCACCGGCCGGGCGGACCGACGCCCTCAGTCGCCGAAGTCGACGAACGGGGCGAACCTGACGTCGTACGCGGATGCTTGTGACATCACCGTCAGCAGGTCCACGGCCTCCTGCGTGATCTCCTCGCGCTGCTCCCGGCCGAGTCCGCCGAGGGCCTGGACGGTGACCGTCGCGTCGTCGCCCGTTTCGTCGAGGCGCCAGAGCGCGGCCAGGAAGCCGTCCACCAGGACCGTTCCGTAGGCCTGGTTGCCGACGCCGTTGCGCCCCTTGTACGCGGCCGGGATGATCCGTGTCCGGTCGGCGTGGCCGAGCAGTACGTTGTCGAACTCGGGCAGGAAGCGGGGCGGCGCCGGTACGTCCGGGCCGGGGCGCGGGGCATCCGGCAGGTCGAAGAGCTCGACGCCGTGTTCGTCGCGGAAGGTGACGAGCTGGGGCCGCAGCCGTTCGAAGACCTCGCTCAGCCGGGTGAGGCCCGCCCACATCTGCATGTCCTTCACGGAGGCCGGTCCGAACGCGCCCAGGTAGCGCAGCACGGTCCCGTCGGGCGCGGGCGCCGGCTGCGAGGCCCTGCCGAGCCAGTGCTCGACCGTCGTCAGTGCGACCTGTCCGCTGCGTCCCCACATTCCGCGCGGGGTGACCTGGACGAGCGGCAACAGGCAACGGGCGGCGACCGACAGGGCCCGCGGGTCCGCGTCCGGCCAGTGCACGATCAGTTCCTCCCGCAGCTCCTTCATCGTGCGGGGCCGTTCCTCGACGAGCTCCTTGGCGAGGGAGGCGAGCCGGTCCAGGTCCACCCCGGTGAGCCCGCGCCGGAACACCTTCAGCTCCCGGTCGCGGGCCGGCTGGACCAGGGGGCGCAGGGTGAGGGCGTCATCGGCGGTGTGCGTGTGGATGGTGGAGCGCAGGGTGACGATCCTGACGACTTCGCGGGACTCCATGAGCGCGGAGAGTTCGGCGGGATCGAAGCCTTCGAGCCGGGCTAGGAGCTGGAAGTACGGCGGCCTGGTGTTCTGCGCCTGCAGCCCCACCAGGCGGGTGACGGCGTCCTTCGCCGGCACGGCGGTACGCCGGAGCAGCAACTGGCGTTCCAGGGTTGCCCGGTTGAGTGCGCGGCTGGAGAGCACGGGAGCATTCTTCGCGACCATGGACCGCACGCTACGCGGCAGGCTCTGCACCGGCGCTCGAATCCGACACTCGTGCCGGGCGGCGGCACCACGGACCGGGGGCCGCCCGCCCGCATGATGGTGCCCGTGATCAGTGTCCTCTTCGCCGTTCTGACAGCACTCAGCAACGGTGCCGCCTCGGTCCTCCAGCGCCGCGCCGCCCTGAACGTGCCCGACAGCGAGGCCATGCGGCTGTCGCTGATAGCGCATCTGTTGCGTCAGAAGGTGTGGCTGTGCGGGATCGCCCTGGTGATCGTCGCCGCCGTCTGCCAGGCGGTGGCGCTGGCCACCGGGCCGATCGCCGTGGTCCAGCCGATCTTCGTGATCGAGCTGCCCGCGACGCTGCTGCTCGCCGGGGTCGTCATGCGGGTCCGGGTGTCCCGGACCGTCTGGTACGGCGTGGCCGCCGTGACGCTGGGGCTGGCCGTCGGTATGGCCGCCGCCGCACCGGTCGGCGGCAGTGACAGTGTGCCGGGCGAGGACTGGATCCCGGCTCTCGTGGTCACCGGCCTGTTCGAGGCCGCGCTGATCACCGCCGCGCTCGGCACCGGCGGCAACGCGAGGGCCGCGCTGCTGGGCCTGGCGGCGGCCTGCGGGTACGCGCTGACGGCTGCCCTGATGAAGGACGCCATGGCGCGGCTGGACGAAGGGGGTGTGACCGCCCTGCTGACGGCCTGGCAGCTGTACGCCACGGCGGCGGCCGGTGTGGGGGCGCTGTTCCTCCTCCAGAACGCGCTGCACGCCGGCAGTCTGGCGGCCGTACAGCCGATGCTGACGCTCGGGGACGCGCTGATCAGCATCACGTTCGGGGTGACGCTGTTCGGGGAGGTCCTGCGCACCGGCTGGTGGCTGCTGCCGCAGCTGGCCGGTGTGGCGCTGATCGCCGTGGGCTGTGTGGTGCTGGCCCGTTCCCCGCTGGCCGCGGCGAACGCGGGGGACACCGCCCCCGCGCCGCGGGTGGAGTGAGGACGGGTCAGGGGCGCCCGCGGGCCGGTACGCCCTCGCCGGGCGGCACCGGGCCCGGCGGGGTGCCGTCGCCGAACGGGCGGCCGCCGAGCTGCTCCCGGTGGTGCGGGGTCAGCCAGCCGATCAGGTCGGGGCCCAGCGGCACGATGCCGGTCGGGTTGATGCCCGTGTGCACGCGGTAGTAGTGCTGCTTGATGTGGTCGAAGTCGACCGTGTCGCCGAAGCCGGGGGTCTGGTAGAGGTCGCGTACGTACGCCCACAGGACGGGGTCCTCGGCCAGTTTCGAGCGGTTGCACTTGAAGTGGCCGTGGTAGACGGCGTCGAACCGCACCAGGGTGGTGAAGAGCCGGATGTCCGCCTCGGTGAGGGTGTCGCCGACGAGGTATCGACGGTCGGCGAGCCGCTCGGAGACGTGGTCCAGGCGGCGGAAGACATCGAGGTACGCGGCCTCGTACGTGCTCTGGCCGTCGGCGAATCCGGCCCGGTAGACACCGTTGTTGACGTCGCGGTAGATGCCCTCCATCACCTCGTCGATCTCCTCCCGCAGCCGTTCCGGGTAGAGGTCGGGGGCGCCGGGGCGGTGCAGCGCCGTCCATTCGGTGGCCAGGTCCAGCGTGATCCGCTGGTAGTCGTTGGTGACGAGCCTGCCGCTCGGTACGTCGACGATCGCGGGGACACTGACCCCGCCGGGGTAGCCGTGCTCGCGCGCGTCGTACGCCTCGCTGAGGTAGCGGATGCCGAGCACCGGGTCGCGGCCGCCCTCGTCCAGGGTGAAGCGCCAGCTGCGGTCGTCCTGGATGGGGTCGGCGACGGCCAGCGAGAGGGCGCCCTCCAGTCCGAGCAGCCGCCGTGAGACGAGGGCGCGGCTCGCCCAGGGGCAGGCCCTGCTGACGACCAGCCGGTAGCGGCCCGCCTCGACGGGCCAGCCGTCGCGGCCGTCGGCGGTGATGCGGTCGGCGAAGTGGCTGCGCGACCGTTTGAAGGGCTTGTGGCCGTACGAGGTGTTCCCGCCCGGCTCCGCTTCCTCGCCGCTCATCGTGTTCCCCTCTGTGCGTCGGGTGTTTCGGATGTCTCCTGGCTTCTTCTTCCCCGGCGGCCCGCTCCGACGTCGGCCAGGGCCACGACGAGCGCGGCCAGGACGAACACGATGGAGACAAGGAGCCCGCGGTCGTACGCGTCCGCCCAGCCGTCGGGACCCAGCTGGGCGAAGAAGACCGAGCCCACCGCGGCGATCCCGATGGAGGATCCGACCCGCTGGCTGGTCTGGAGGGTGCCCCCGGCACTGCCCGCGTTCTGCACCGGCACCTGGGAGAGGGTCAGGGTCTGGTTGGGGGCGATGACGAGCCCGCTGCCGAGTCCGGCCAGGAGCAGCGGAGCCGCCATCGCCAGTCCGGCGCCCCTGCCCGGCACCAGGTGTGCGGCCAGTGCGGTGAGGCCGAGTCCGACGGCCACCATGACCAGTCCGACGACGATCAGGGGCCGGCCGAACCTGCCGACGAGCCGGCCGCCGATGGTCGCCGCACCACCCGCGCCCAGTGCGAACGGGGTGATCGCGAGGCCCGCCTCCAGGGCGCTGTAGTCCAGGCCCGACTGCAGGTACAGCGTGTTGATGAAGAAGATCGAGGTGAAGCCCGCGAAGTACAGCAGGATCATCAGACACCCCAGCCAGAAGGACCGGAGCCGGAAGAGCGCGAGGTTCAGCACGGGCTGGACGCCCTTCTTCGCGCAGCGGGACTCCCAGCCGACGAAGGCGGCCAGCAGGACCAGGGCGACCAGGACGAGCAGCCATTTCCCGTTGCCCGGCCACTGCTGGGCCTGGACGAACGGAAGCAGCAGGGCCAGCACCCCCGCGCCGAGCAGCAGCACCCCGACCGGGTCCAGGTCGCGTGGCCCGACCCGGCCCGCGGACGGGGTGTCCGGCAGGAGCCGGTGGGCCAGCAGGAGGCAGACGGCTCCGATCGGCAGGTTGACGTAGAAGATCCAGCGCCAGCCCTCCTGCGCCCCCGCACCCTGGATCAGCAGCCCGCCCAGGAGCGGGCCGACGGCGGTGGAGATGCCGACGACGGTGCCGAACATGCCGAAGGCCCGGCCCCGCTCGCGGCCCGAGAACATCTGCTGGATCAGGGCGGAGATCTGGGGCGAGAGCAGCCCGCCCGCCGCACCCTGGAGCAGCCGGGCGACGACGAGCCAGAGGCTGGACTGGGCGGCTCCGCACGCGGCGGAGGCCAGGGTGAACAGGGTGAGGCCCCACATGAACATGGTGCGCCTGCCCCGGGCGTCTCCCAGCCGGCCGCCGGGGATGAGGACGAGCCCGAACGCGAGCGCGTAGCCGGACAGGACCCACTGGAGGTCGGACTCCGGGGTGTGGAGGCCTTCCTTGATGGACGGCAGCGCCACGTTGACGATGGACACGTCGAGGAGCGTCATGAAGCCCGCCACCAGGCAGACGGCGAGGGCGCGCCAACGACGGGGATCGGAAGGTCCGGGAGGAGAGCCAGGATCCCGGTGCGCCACGCTCTCTGCCATGGTCCGAACCCTAGGCCGCGGCTCCTGATTCCGGCGGACCCGTCGGTGGGGTCCGGCGTGTTCCGCCCTACCGGGGGTACTCGCGGGACATGACTGTCGGGAAAACGAGTGTTCTGGTCCTGGACTGTGCCGAGCCCATGGAGCTCGCCGGGTTCTACGCCGATCTGCTGGGTGCCGAGATGCGGGTGGGAAGCGATCCCGACTTCGTCGAGGTGGTCGGCAACCCGGGTGTGCACCTGGCCGTTCGCCGCGACCACGGCTACGCGCCCCCCAGCTGGCCCCGCCCCGAGGACTCCCAGCAGGCGCATCTGCGCATCCTGGTCGAGGTGGGGGACATGGACGAGGCCGAGCGTGAGGCGATAGGCCTGGGCGCCCGGCCGGTGGACACGAAGGACAGCAACAGCGGTCCGCGCGATGTCCGCGTCTACACGGATCCGGCCGGGCACTCGTTCTCCCTGGCCGTCTACCCCTCCTTCAGCCCCGAACGGCGGCGGAGCGAGGAGTCGGTGAGCACGGACGGGGTGTAACCGGAGTCGCGGACGGACAGATTGGTGCCGGGCGGGACGATCTCGTCGATCCGGTCGAGGACGTCCCGGCTGAGCCGGACCTTGTCCGCACCCAGCTGGCTGTCCAGCTGCTCGAAGGTGCGCGGCCCGATGATCGCCGAGGTCACGGCCGGGTGTTCCAGGACGAAGGCCAGGGCGAGCTGTACGAGGGTGAGTCCGGCCTCTTCGGCGAGCTCGGCCAGGGCTTCGGTGGCGGCCAGCTTGGCGGCGTTCTCCGGTGCGGTGATGTCGAAGCGGGCTGCCTGGCGTGCGGCACGGCTGGAGGCGGGCTGGTCGGCGCCCGTGCGGTAGCGGCCGGAGAGCCAGCCGCCGGCCAGCGGGCTCCAGGACAGGACTCCGAGTCCGTACCGCTGGACGACGGGCAGTACCTCTCGCTCGATGCCCCGGGCGAGCAGGGAGTACGGGGGCTGCTCGGCGACCACGCGTTCGCGGCCCCGGCGCTCGGCGATCCACTGGCCCTCGACGATCGCGGAGGGCTCGAAGGTGGAGGTGCCGATGTAGCGGATCTTGCCCTGGCGCACCAGGTCGGAGAGCGCGCCGAGTGTCTCGTCGAAGTCCGTGTCCGGCTCGGGGCGGTGCACCTGGTAGAGGTCGATCCAGTCGGTGCCGAGCCGGCGCAGGCTGTTCTCGACCTCGCGGATGATCCAACGGCGGCTGTTGCCCTGCTGGTTGGGGTCCTCGCCGAGGCTGCCGTGGAACTTGGTGGCGAGCACCACGTTGTCGCGCCGCCCGCCGGCCAGGGCCTTGCCCACGATGGTTTCGGACTCACCGGCGGAGTACACGTCGGCGGTGTCGACGAAGTTGATGCCCGAGTCCAGGGCGTGGTGGATGATCCGGACGCTGTCGTCGTGGTCGGTGTTGCCACGGGCGCCGAACATCATGGTGCCCAGGGCCAGCGGGCTGACCTTGACGCCGGTGCGTCCGAGGGTGCGGTAGTCGGTCATCCTGCGTTCTCCTTGACGAGTTCATCGGTGGTGAGGTGGTCCGCGGGTGCGGGGTTCCCGGTCTGCCGGAAGGCTTCCCAGAGGCGGTGGTAGGCGCCGCGCGCGGCGAGCAGTTCGGTGTGCGTGCCCGACTCGACGACGGTTCCGGCGTCGATGACGACGACCCGGTCGGCGCGCGCGGCGGTCGTCAGCCGGTGCGCGACGACGACGGTGGTCCGCCGCCTGGCCAGGGCCTCCGTCGCCGCCACGACACGGCGCTCGGTCGCCAGGTCCAGCGAGGCGGTGGCCTCGTCGAGCAGCAGGATGTCGGGGTCGACGAGCTCGGCGCGTGCCAGCGCGAGGAGTTGGCGCTGCCCGGCGGACAGGCCCCGGCCCCGCTCCCCCACCGGCTGGAGGTAGCCGAGCCGCAGCCCGGCGACCATCTCGTGCGCTCCGACCGTGCGGGCCGCCGCCTCCACCTCGGCGTCGGTGGCGTCGGGGCGCCCGTAGGCGATGGCGTCCCGGACGGTGCCGCTGAAGAGGTGGGCCTCCTGCGGGACGATGCCGAGCCTGCGGCGGAAGCCGGGGAGGTCGAGGTCGCGCAGGTCCTGGCCGTCGACCCGGACCGTGCCGGCCGCCGGATCGTAGAACCGGGCGAGGAGCTTGACGACCGTCGACTTCCCGGCGCCGGTGGCGCCGACCAGGGCGACCCTCTCACCGGGGGCGATGCGCAGGGAGAGCCCGTGCAGCACCTCCTGGCCGCCGCCGCCCGCGTATCCGAAGGAGACCCCGTCGAACTCGACGTCCCCGCGCAGTTCCCGGACGGGCCGGGGGCTCTCGGCGGGCGGGGTGCCGGCCGGGGTCCGCATCAGGCTGCGCAGCCTGCCGAGGCCGATGACGGCCTGCTGGTATCCGTCGAACACCTGGGAGAGCTGCTGGATCGGTGAGAAGAACAGCTCGACGTAGAGCAGGAACGCGATGAGGGTTCCCGCGCTCAGCTCACCCGCCCTGACCTGTCCCGCACCGATCACGAGAACGGCTGCGGTGGAGAGGGTGCCGAGGAATTCGACGAACGGGAAGAAGGTGCCCATGTAGCGCTGGGCGCGCAGTCTCGAGGTGCGGAAGGACCAGGCCAGTTCGGCGAAGTCGGCCGCGTTGCGCTGTTCGCGCCCGAAGGCCTGGGTGACGCGGATGGCGGTGACGTTCTCCTGGAGGCAGGCGTTGACGGCGCTGATGCGCTCCCTGGCCTCCCGGTAGGCGGGTACGGAGTGGTGGCGGAACAGTGCGGTCGCGCCGATCAGTACGGGCAGCGCGACGAGCAGGACGACGGCCAGGCCCGCGTCGATGACGAGGAGCGCGACGAGGACGCCGAGGATGGTGAGCAGACTGACGACGGCGGTGATCAGCCCGGTCTGCAGGAAGTTCGACAGGGCGTCCACGTCGGTGGTCATCCTCGTCATGATCCGGCCGCCGAGCTCCCGCTCGTAGTAGTCGAGGCCGAGACGCTGGAGCTGCGCGAAGGTCTTCACACGAAGGGTGTAGAGGAGGCGTTCACCGGTGCGCCCCGTCGTGCGGACCTGCGCGACTCCGATCAGCCAGTTCACCGCCACGACGAGCGCGGCTGCCGCGGCGGCGGCGAGCAGGACTCCTCCGGCCTGGCGTGCCACGCCGTGGTCCACTCCGTGCCGTACGAGGACGGGTACCGCGATCTGTGCGGCGGCGTCCAGGGCGACGAGGAGCAGCCCCAGCAGCAGCGGCACCCGGAAGGGCCGCAGCAGGGTGCCCAGGTGGAAGTCGGGGTCGGCTGCGACCGCCTGGGCGGTGGGGACCTTCGGGTCGGCCGCGGGCAGCGGCAGTCTGGCGAGGCCCGCCATCAGTTCGGCGCTCGGCGGGGCGGAGCCGAGCACTCCGCCGCCGGGCCCGGCCCGGCCGGGTCCTGAGGTGGCCGCCGCTTCGGCGAGGGCCTGGGCGGCCCGGACAGCGGTGCCTTCCTCGGTGGCGGTGTCGGCGCTCTCTGCGCGGTGCCACAGGTGCGCGGTGACCCCGTCGGCCACAGGGCCCTCGGGTGCGTCGGCCGCCTGCTCCGCTGCCTGCGGACTCTCGGCGGTCGACAGCAGCGTGCGGAACAGGGCCGAACGCGAGCGGAGTTCGTCCAGGGTGCCGGTGTCCGTGATCCGGCCGCCGTCCAGTACGGCGATCCGGTCGGCGAGCTCCAGGGTCGACCGGCGGTGCGCGACGATCAGGGTGGTGCGGCGACGGGTGGCCTCGTGGAGGCCCGCGTGGATCTCGGCCTCGACCCGGGCGTCGATGGCCGAGGTGGCGTCGTCGAGTACGAGGACGGCGGGGTCGCCGACCAGGGCGCGGGCCAGGGCGAGGCGCTGGCGCTGGCCGCCGGAGAGGGTGAGCCCCTGTTCGCCCACGACGGTGTCGTAGCCGTGGGGCAGCCGCTCGATGAACTCGTCGGCGCGGGCGGTCCGGGCGGCCCGGCGGATCTGCTCGTCGGTGGCGTCCGGGACGCCGTACGCGATGTTGGCGCGCACGGTGTCCGAGAGCAGCAGGCTCTCCTCGAAGACGAAGCCGATACGGGAGCGCAGTGAGGCCAGGGTCAGTTCGGTGACGTCGGTGCCGCCCACCCGTACGGATCCGGACGGCACGTCGTAGAACCGGGGCAGCAGGGCGGCCGCGGTGGACTTGCCGGAGCCGGCGGAGCCGATCAGCGCGAGGGTCTCGCCCGGTTCCACGTCGAGGGTGAAGCCGTCCAGCAGCGGGGCACCGTCCCCGTAGCCGAAGGTGACGTCCTGCCAGGAGAGGGCCGGTGGCCGGTCGGGGAGGTCGCGGGCGCCCGGTGCGTCGGTGATCACCGGTGCTTCGTCGACGACCTCCAGAACGCGTTCGGCGCCGGCCCGTGCCTGCTGCCAGACGGTGAGCAGCGTCGCCACCTGGCGTACGGGGGTGACGAAGGAGCCGAGATAGGTGGTGAAGGCGAGGAAGGTGCCCAGCGAGATCCGGCCGTCCAGGGCCATCCAGCCGCCGAGGGCGAGCACGGCGACCTGGCCGAGTGCGGGCACCGCCTGGAGGGCGGGGTTGTAGCGGCTGGTGAAGCGGACGACCCGCAGGCGGGAGGCGAACAGGGTACGGGCGCGCTCCTCCAGGCCGTTGAGTTCCCGTGTCTCCTGCCCGAAGCCCTTGACCACGCGGACGCCGGTGACGGTGGCCTCCACGGAGGAGGCCACTTCGGCGGCCTCCTGCTGGGCGTGCCAGTTGGCGGGGAACAGGTCGCGGCGGCTGCGCAGGGCGATGAGGTAGAGCAGCGGTCCGACGACCAGGGCGACCACGGTCAGCAGCGGCGAGAGCACCGCCATGAAGATCACGGAGCAGAGGAACATCAGGACGTTGCCCGTGAGGTTGGGCAGGAACTGCAGGAGCGTCTGGATCAGGGTGATGTCGGAGATGGACCGGCTGACGACCTGTCCGGTGCGCAGGTCGTCCTGCTGGGCGCCGCCGAGCCGCAGCAGTGCGGCGAAGGCGTCGTTGCGCAGGTCGTACTGGACACCGAGGGAGAGCCGGCCCGAGCGGTAGCGGCGGGTGAAGCTCGCCGCGAAGCGGATCGCGCCGAGGCCGGCGAGCAGGAGGGTCCAGGGGAGGAGCGATCCGGTGGTGCCCCCTGCCACCCCGTCCACGACATGGCGCAGGACGAGGGGCAGGGTGGCGGTGGCGACGGCCGCTACCAGGGCCGCTCCGAACGCGAGGAGCAGGTCGGTGCGGTGGCGCAGACAGTACCCCAGCAGCCGCCGCGCCCAGCCGGGCGGCGGCTGCGGGGACGTGCCGGTCTGCGGTGGCGGACAGTCGGTCACCGGGCCGCCGCCGCGAGGCCGATGCCGGTGTGGCCCTCGGAGGTGTCGACGGTGTCGAACAGCCGGTTGGCGGGGCGCGGCAGACCGTAGTGCTCGCGCAGGGTGGCGCCGGTGTACTCGGTGCGGAACAGGCCCCGCTCCTGGAGGATGGGGACGACCCGGTCCACGAAGACCTCCAGACCGGAGGGGAGCACGGCGGGCATGATGTTGAATCCGTCGGCCGCCCCGCTGTCGTACCAGTGCTCGATGGTGTCCGCGACCTGCTCGGCCGTTCCGGCGAAGGTGCGGTGGCCGCGCCCGCCGCCGAGCCGGCCGATGAGCTGGCGCACGGTCAGCTTCTCGCGTCTGGCGAGCTCCACGATGAGGGTGTAGCGGCTCTTGGCGCCCTCGATCTCGTCCTCGGTGGGGATGGACTCGGGGAGTTCCCTGTCGAGGTGGAGCTCGGAGGGGTCGAGCTTCAGCTTCTGCGCCAGCTGGCGCTTGGCGTACTCGGGGACGATGAGCCGGTCGAGCTCGGCGTCCAGCTCCAGGGCCTCGGCCTCGGTGTCCCCGATGACGGGGACGATGCCGGGCAGGATCTTGATGCCGTCCGGGTTGCGGCCGAGGGCTTCGGCGCGCTGCTTGACGTCCTTGTAGAAGGCGATGCCCTCCTCGAGCGTCTGCTGTGCGGTGAACACCGCCTCCGCGTAGCGGGCCGCGAAGTCCTTGCCGTCCTCACTGGATCCGGCCTGGACGAGCAACGGGTAGCCCTGCGGGGGGCGCTGGACGTTGAGCGGACCGTCGACCCGGAAGAACTCGCCGGTGTGGCCGATGGCGCGGACCCGCTCGGCCAGTGCGTGGACGCCGCTCTCCTTGTCGGCGACGACGGCGTCGTCCGCCCAGCTGTCCCAGAGCTTGGTCGACACCTCGACGAACTCACCCGCGCGCCGGTAGCGGTCGCGGTGCAGCGGGGTGTCGTCCAGACCGAAGTTGCGGGCCGCGTCGGCCCCGGCGGTGGTGACGATGTTCCAGCCGGCCCGGCCGCCGGAGACGTGGTCGAGCGAGGCGAACCTGCGGGCCAGGTTGTACGGCTCGTTGTAGCTGGTGGAGGCGGTGGCGATGAGCCCGATGTGCTCGGTCGCCCCGGCGAGTGCGGTGAGCAGGACGGTGGGTTCCAGCTTGGCGGCGGGGCGGCGGCCGGGGTCGCCCATCAGGACGGGGCTGTCGGCGAGGAACAGGGAGTCCAGACGGCCGCGTTCGGCGATGCGGGCCAGGTTCTTGTAGTGCTCGAGGTCGGAGTTGGCCTCGGCGGCGCTCTCGGGGAGCCGCCAGGACGCCTCGTGGTGGCCGGTGGACATCAGGAAGGCGTTCAGATGGAGCTGCTTGCGCGGCATGGTGTCTTCTCCTCGGGAATCAGTTCGTGAGCTGGGGCTGCGCCACGCCGAGGGCGCCGAGCAGCGTGTCGCGGTACTCCTGGAAGCGCGGGTCGCGACGGGAGCGCGGGGACGGCAGGTCGATCCTGAGGTCCACCGAGATCCGGCCGTCCTCGAGCACCAGCACGCGCTCGGCCAGTTCGACGGCCTCGTCGACGTCGTGGGTCACCAGGAGGACGGCGGGGCGGTGGCGTTCGTACAGTTCGCGCAGCAGGCCGTGCATCTTGATCCGTGTCAGCGCGTCCAGTGCTCCGAACGGCTCGTCGGCCAGGAGGAGTTCGGGGTCGCGGACCAGGGCCCGGGCCAGGGCCGCGCGCTGCTGTTCGCCGCCGGACAGCTCGTGGGGCCAGGAGCGGTCGCGGCCTTCGAGGCCGACCTCGGCCAGCGCGGTCAGGCCCCGCTCACGGGCCTTCGGGCCGCGCAGACCGAGGATGACGTTGTCGAGCACGCGCAGCCAGGGCAGCAGGCGGGAGTCCTGGAAGGAGAGGGACACCCGCTCGGGTACGAGGAGCTCACCGGATCCCTCGACCGTGTGGTCGAGGCGGGCCACGGCCCGGAGCAGAGTGGACTTGCCGGAGCCGCTGCGGCCGAGGAGCGCGGTGAACTCCCCCGGCGCCACGGTCAGATCGAGGTCCTTCAGGACGACCCGGTCGCCGAACCTGCGTACCAGCCCGGTCGTGCGTACCGCGGGCCGCTCGCCCTCGGTGCCGGGCAGGACCTCCGTCAGCCCGCCAGTGTGCGTCGCCATGACAGGACCCTCCTTTCGACTGCGCGTACCGCCGCGTCGGAGGCGAAGCCGAAGATCCCGTAGGCCACCAGCCCCACGATGATCACGTCGGACTGGGCGTACTGCTGGGCCTGGAACATCATGTAGCCGATACCGCTGGTGGCGTTGATCTGCTCGACCACGATGAGGCCGAGCCAGGACGAGGTGACTCCGAGGCGCAGGCCGACGAAGAAGCCGGGGAGCGAGCCGGGGGCGACGACCTTGCGGATGAACTGCCAGCGGCCCAGGTCGAGTCCCTCGGCGAGTTCCACGTACTTGCTGTCGATGCCGGTCAGCGAGGCGTACGTGTTGATGTACATGTTCACCGCGACGCCGAGCGCGATCACGGTGACCTTCATCTGCTCGCCGATGCCGAGCCAGAGGATCAGCAGCGGGAGCATGGCCAGGGACGGGATCGCCCGCTTGATCTGGAGCGGGCCGTCCAGCAGGTACTCTCCGCTGCGGCTCAGTCCGGCCGCCACGGCCAGGATCACCCCGGCCGACACCCCGAAGAACAGTCCGAGTCCGGCGCGCTGGAGGGAGATCAGGACGTTGTCCTGGAGCCGGCCGGTGGAGACCAGGTCGCCCGCGGTGGCGAGCACGGTGCCGGGCGAGGACAGGATGCGGGGGTCGAGATAGCCGGATGCGGACGCCGCCCACCATGCGGCGACGAGCAGCACGGGCCCGATCAGCCGCCCGAAGGGCAGGGACCGGCCGGGGCCGAGCCGCCGCCGGGTGCCGCGGGATGCGGGGGCGGCCTCCGCGGCTGCCCGCGGAGCCTCCACGGCCTCCGGCCGGGCCTCGCGTGCCTTGGACAGCAGATCCGTCATGACCCCTCCCGGTACTCGGCGGCCACGGCCGCGGCCGCCAGCCCTTCGAAGCGGCGGTCGAACAGCTCGGACGCCTTCTGTTCGGGTACGAATCCGCCCTCGGCGAGCAGGTCGGCGGTCTCCTGCTCCCAGGCGATGGCCTCGTCCCAGTTCGCGGGGAAGTGAGGCTTGTTGAGGGCGGCGACGATGCGCTTGCCGTCCTCCTTGGTGACGCCCTGGTCCTTCACGTAGTACGTGTCGATCCACTCGTCGCTGTTCTCCCACGCCCATACCTGGCCCCGCGCCCACAGCGGTATGAAGCTGCGCACCGCCGCCGCCTTCGCCGGGTCGTTGAGGACCTCGTTCGGCGCCCAGAGCACGGTCAGCAGGTCCACCACCTCTGTCTTCACCCCGCGGGCGCCGTCCTTGGCGTACTGGCTGAGGTACTTGGTGATGGTCGGCTCGCCCAGCGGGGCCACGTCCACCTGCTTGGACTGCAGGGCGGTCAGGAACTGGGTGCTGGGCAGGGCGACGAGCTCGACGTCGCTGTTGCTCAGACCCGCCGCCTTCAGTGCGCGCAGGACCACTACGCCCTGGGCCTGTCCCTGGGAGAACCCGATCTTCTTGCCCCGGAAGTCATCCACATTCCTGATGGACGATCCGGGTGCCGTGGCGAAGACGTACGTCGGCTTCTTGCGGACCTGCACTCCGACAATTTTCGCTCCGACACCGATGGCGTGCGCCTGGATCGGCGGAATTCCCGCATTGGTGGCCAGGTCGATCGATTTCGCACGGAATCCCTGGATGATGTCGGGGCCCGCAGAGAGGTTCGGCCATTCCGTAACGGTGAATTTCAGTTCTTCGGCGAGCCCGGCCGGCTCCAGTTGGAGTCGGGCCGTACGGACTGCGATGGTCAGTTTCGTGCCTGCCGGCGGATTTCCCGTGGGCAGGGCGCCGGCCGGTTCCGCGCCGGCCACGGCCTTGGTCTGCGGGGAGCAGGCAGCGAGGCTCAGGACGGTTCCGCCCGCCAGTGCGAGGAACGACCGTCGGGCAAGGGTCCGCTGGGTGTCTTTGCGTGTCATGGTGAATTCCTGATCACTGGTCGTGCGTGGGGCGGATGGAGTGGTAGGAGCCGTCGTGGAACAGCAGCGGGCTGCGCCCCTCGTCGAGCCAGGACTCCTCGACCCGGGCGACGACGATGCGGTGGTCACCGGCCGGGATGATGTGCTGGACGGTGAGCCGCAGCCAGCCGGTCACCCCGTCGAGCACGGGCTCACCGCCCGCCAGCCGGCTCCACCGGGTCGGCGCGGCGAAGCGGTCGATGCCACTGGTCGCGAACGTGGTGGCCAGCGCCTCCTGTTCGACGCCGAGGAAGTTCACCACCGCGGTGGCGGCCCGCTCGATGTGCGGCCAGGACGAGGCCGATGTCCCGATGCCGAAGGAGACCAGCGGCGGGGCGAGCGACAGCGAGGTGAGCGAGGTGGCGGTGAAGCCGACCGGCCCGTGGCCGGCGTCGGCGGTGACGACGACCACGCCTGCGGGGTACCTGCGGAATGCCTGCTTGAAACGTTCCGGGGCAATGCCGGGCGCGGCGGGTTCGGTTGATTGGACAGCGGCATACGAAGACACAGTGACGGTCAACGTCTCTCCCCGGTCGGAAAGGCGGAAAATGGGTGCGCGGACAGACGGGCGGAGAGAAAACACGCACAGGGTGCGGACCGCCCGGAAATTCTGCTGAGGGTTATCGGTTACCCGGACAGGGGCGACAACAGGAACGCCGGGCGATATCGCTCACCGGCGCAGCCGCGCGGCAGGAACGTGCCGCCTGGGGCACATTCCTCGAATTCCGCTGTCGGCTGGTCATGAATCCATCTTCCCGTTCGGGGCGAGGGCGGGTCAACAATGCAACGATCTGAATTAAGTCGGTATTCGCCGGGGCGGTCAGGACACCGCGGGCAGTGCGGGCCACGGCCCGAGCGGGTCGGTGTACAGCGCGCCGAGCGCGACCGCGCCACCCGCGGTGGCCAGCACCGATCCGGTGAAGCTGCTCGGCACCACCGCGCTTTCGGGGTCGTCGCACACACCGGAGCGTTCGGCCACCTCCGCCCGCAGATCGGCGAGACACTGCGGCAGCCGGCCCGCTCCGGGCTCGACCACCACCAGGCACTCCGGGTCGAACATGTCCAGCAGCAGTGCCGCGGCCCGGCCCACCAGCCGGGCGCGGCGGCGGAACAGCGCCACGGCGCGCGGCTCGTCCGCCATCGCGTGGTCCAGCAGTTCACCGAACGAGGCGACGTGCAGGCCCTGTTCGGCGGCCCGGCGGATCATCGCGCGCTCGGAGACCTCGGACTGGAGGCATCCGGTACGGCCACAGCTACAGGGCTCCGCGTCACCCGATCCGCCCGGCCCCAGCGGCAGATGGGCCACGCTGCCCGCTCCGGAGCGCGGGCCCCGGTGCAGCTCGCCCGCGGTGGCGAAGGCGGCGTCGACGACCGCGCCGATGAACAGCAGCACCGTGCTGGCCCGCGTCGACACCTCACCGAACATCTGCTCGGCCCGCGCCAACGCTCTTGAGTGGCTGTCCACATGGACGGGCAGCCCGGTGGCGGCGGTCAGGATCTCCCGTACGGGCACGGAGCGCCAGCCGAGATGAGGATGTTCCACGACCACTCCGGCGGCGGAGTCCACCCGGTGGCCGGTGGCCACACCCAGGGCCAGCACGGTCCGGCCGGCCGCGTGAGCGGCCGTCAGCCGGGGCAGCCGGGCGGCCAGGTCGGCCAGGATGCCGCGGGGTTCGGTGCTGCGGTGCGGCCGACGGTCCTCGGCCACCACCCGGCCGCGCAGATCCATCAGGGCGACCGTCGAGTGCGCGACGGCGATGTGGGCCCCCGCCACCAGGAACCGGCCGGTGTCGATCTCTACCGGTATGTGGGGGCGTCCGAGGCCTCGCGGTCCGGTGGTCTCCTGGCTCTCACGGACCAGTCCGCGGGACAGGAGGTGTCCCACGTGTCCGGTCACCGAGGCGGGCGACAGGCCGGTGACGCGGGCGACGGTGGAGCGGGCCACCGGGCCGTGGTCGAGGATCGCGCTCAGCACGGCTCCCGTGCCGGAGACACGGCGGGCGGCTGCGGCCGCGGGGATGTCCGAGCGGCGCAGCGGACCGGTGCGGCGGGCGGGCGCAGGCAGACTCTTCACAGGTGTCTTCCAGGTCCTCGGTGGCAGCGGGCGGTACGGGTGCGGTCCCGCCCCGGCGATGGTGCGGGGCGGTTCCTGGTGGCGGATGCGGCCGGTATCGGTCCGGTCCGGATTCCGCTTGTCCCGTGCGGCGGGGCGCCCGCGGCGCGCAGGGGGAGCGTGTCCCCGTGGGCGGTTCGCGCGGGCTCCGTGTGTTCAGGCCCGGTGACACGCCGCGGAGCACACGCGCTTCAGGTCGACATGACCTCGCGTCGTCAGGTGTGCGGATCGCTGCATGCCGCGCAACGTAGCCGGAACGGCGTAAGCCGGTCAAACCACTGCCCGCATGCTGGGACACCTGTCCACGGACGTGTGTTGCGCGCGTATTGCGCCGCGTTGAACGGGTGTTGAGAGCGTGTGGCGGCACCGTTTCCGCGCTTGACACAGACCGGCCGAGGCTTGCCCGAACCCGGGCGTTTCCAGGAATTAACCTCTTGATGCCTTGTCACTCCCTGTCTACGCGCATAGCTTTTGCCACCTCACTACAACTTGGGGGCAGTTCCCGTGCACATAGCCAGACCCGGCTCCGCCCTGCTGGCCGGCGCCGTCGCCGTAACCCTCTCGGTGACCGCGCTGCCCGCCGCCTTCGCGGCCCCGTCCTCCACCGCCGTGATCTCCGAGGTGTACGGGGGCGGCGGCAACTCCGGTGCGACGCTCACCCGCGACTTCATCGAGCTGGCCAATGCCGGCTCGAGCCCGTTCGGACTGTCGGGCTTCAGCGTCCAGTACCTGCCGGGCACCCCGTCCGCCGGCTCGCTGTGGCAGGTCTCCGAGCTGTCCGGCGCCGTCGCGCCCGGTGGCCGCTACCTCGTCGCACAGGCCGCCGGCACCGGCGGCACGGTGGCCCTGCCTACCGCCGACGCCACCGGCACGGTCGCGATGTCCGCGGCGAGCGGCACCGTCGCGCTGGTCTCGGGCACGACACCGCTGACCTGCAAGACAGCCGCGGACTGCGCCGTCGACACCCGGATCGTGGACCTCGTCGGCTACGGCTCGGCGGTCGTCCGCGAGGGCACCGGCCCGGCGACGGGCACCTCGGCCACCGCCTCCGTGGCACGCGGTACGTCCCTCGCGGACACCGACGACAACGCGGCGGACCTGGCCGCGGGCACCCCGACGCCGGTCAACGCGGCCGGCCAGACCTCGGGCGGATCAGGGCCGGGCGAGCCCGGCGGACCGACCGAGCCCGGCACCGTACGGGTGCACGACATCCAGGGCACGACCCGTGTCTCCCCGCTCGTGGGCCAGGCGGTCACCGGTGTCCCCGGCGTCGTCACCGGCGTACGGACCAGCGGTTCGCGCGGCTTCTGGATCCAGGACACCGCACCGGACGCCGACGCCCGTACGAGCGAGGGCCTGTTCGTGTACACCGGCTCCGCCGCCCCGGCCGTCGCCGTGGGCGACTCGGTGCTGGTCAGCGGCAAGGTGGCCGAGTACTACCCGTCCGCCACCACCCAGTCGCTCACCCAGCTCACCGCCCCGAGCACCACGGTCCTGTCCTCGGGCAACGCCCTTCCGGCGCCCGTCGTCCTCGACGCGGCCTCGGTGCCCGACGCCTACGTACCGTCGGCGGGCGGCGGTTCGATCGACGCACTGGCCCTGGACCCGGCCACGTACGCCCTGGACCTGTACGAGTCGGTCGAGGGCGCCCGTGCCACGATCGCCGACACCCGGGTGACGGGGGCGACGACCGCGTACGACGAGGTCTGGGTGACGGTCAAGCCGGAGGAGAACCGCACCCGGCGCGGCGGCACGCTCTACGCCTCGTACGAGGACCAGAACACCGGCCGCATCAAGGTGATGTCGCTGAACGCCGCGCAGCCGGTCCCGGTGGCGGACGTGGGCGACGAGCTCTCCGGCTCCACCACGGGCGTCATCGACTACGCCTCGTTCGGCGGGTACAACCTCCAGGCCACCGAGCTCGGCACGCTCACCGACAACGGGCTGCGGCGCGAGGTGACACGGAAGCAGAAGCGCAAGGAGCTCGCCGTCGCCACGTACAACGTGGAGAACCTCGACGCGCTCGACGAGCAGACCAAGTTCGACACGCTCGCCGAGGGTGTCGCGGTCAGCCTCGCCTCCCCCGACATCGTCTCGCTGGAGGAGATCCAGGACGACAACGGCGCGGCGAACGACGGCACGGTCGGCTCCGACGCCACGCTGAAGCGGTTCACCGACGCGATCGTCGCCGCGGGCGGACCGCGGTACGCATGGCGTTACGTCGCACCCGAGGACGGCAAGGACGGCGGCGAGCCCGGCGGCAACATCCGCAACGTCTTCCTCTTCAACCCCCAGCGGGTCGACTTCGTGGACCGTGCGGGCGGCGACGCGACCACCGCCGTGACGGCCGTGAAGACCAAGAAGGGTGCCACGCTCTCCGTCTCGCCCGGCCGGATCAACCCGACGAGCGCCGCCTGGGACGACAGCCGCAAGCCCCTGGTGGGCGAGTTCCGCTTCCGCGGGAAGCCGGTCTTCGTCATCGGCAACCACTTCGCGTCCAAGGGCGGCGACCAGCCCCTGCACGGGCGGTACCAGGAGCCCGTGCGCAGCTCGGAGACGAAGCGGGTCCAGCAGGGGGCGGAGGTCAACACCTTCGTCCGCTCGCTGCTGACGGCGGACAGGTCGGCGCAGGTGATCACGCTCGGCGACCTGAACGACTTCGCGTTCTCGCCGACGATGGACGCGCTGACCGGTGGCAAGGTGCTCAAGCCGCTGATCACGACGCTGCCGAGGAGCGAGCAGTACAGCTACGTGTACGACGGCAACTCGCAGACGCTGGACCACATTCTGACCAGCCCCGCGATCCGCCGCTTCGACTACGACGTGGTGCACATCAACGCGGAGTTCGCCGACCAGGCGAGCGACCACGACCCGCAGATCGTGCGGGTCGACGTGAGCGGCAACGGCGGCCACAAGCACTGACCGCCTCCGGGGACGGCCGGCACCGGCCGTCCCCGGATCCCGTTCGGCAGACCGCGTTCAGGCGTCCGCGCGGGTCGCTGCCTTGCCGCCCGGGACCGTGGCCTGGCGCGGAAGTGCGTGGGCGGCGGGCGGCGGATCCGGTGGCCCGTCCGCCGGTTCGTCGGTGAAGAAGCGGGTGACGAGTGCGGCGACCTCGTCGGAGCGTTCCAGGACCACCCAGTGGTCGGACTCCGGCAGGGTGAGGAAGCGGCTTCCCTCGATCGTCGCGGCGAACTCCCGCTGCCGCCGGGGCGAGGTCACCGTGTCGTGCTCCCCGGCGAAGACCAGGGCCGGTACGCCGGACAGTCCCCCGGAGAAGTCGGGCCGGTCCCCCAGCGCCCGGTGCAGCGAGTCCGCGGCGTGCGGCGAGTGGCTGAGTGCGTGCAGGAACGAGCGGCGTACGTAGCGCCTGGCGAGTTCCCTGCGGTGCACCGGACGGTCCGGGTCCAGGCACATGAGTCCGTCGGCGGCCAGCTCCGCGAAACCCTCCGCGTCACCTTCTGCCAGCCGCTCCGTGGCCCGGTGCCAGTAGCTCCGCTGGGCGGCGCCGATGTGCGCGGGAACGCCGCCGAGGACGAGCCGGGCGATGCGGCCGGGGTCGTGCCGCGCACAGCCGAAGGCGATGGCCGCGCCGTAGGAGAAGCCGAACAGGTTGACCCGGGGCGCGCCGATGTCGTCGATGATCCCGGTGACCGCGGCACGCAGGATGCCCGCGCAGTCGCCGGGCGGCAGCGGGTCCGCCGTACCCATGCCGGGCAGGTCCGCGGTGACCACATCGGCCACCGGGCCCAGGTGATCGTCCATCTGCGGCCAGCCGAACATGCCCTGCAGCGCGCCGCCGAGGACGAGTACGGGTTCGGTGCCCGGGCCGTGCGCCGGTTCGGCACGGGGCAGGATGCGGTAGCCGTACCGCAGCCCGTGGACGGACAGGGACCGGATGATCTCCTCGGGCATGGTGCTCCTTCCCGTCAGGCCCTGGTGAGGACGAGCGCCGCGTTGTGACCGCCGAAACCGAGCGAGGTCTTGACCGCGCAGTCGAACGCGCCCCGCCTGGCCTCCTTGCTCACCACGTCGAGGGGGATCGCGGGGTCGGGTGCGTCGAGATTGGCCGTCGGCGGTACGAGCTGGTGCTGGAGCGCCAGGACGGTCAGCGCGGTCTCGATGCCGCCCGCGGCTCCCAGGGTGTGACCGGTCATCGCCTTGGTGGACGTGACCAGGGGGTGCTCGCCGAGGACCCGGCGCAGCATGGTCGCCTCGATGAGGTCGTTGGCGACGGTCGAGGTGCCGTGGGCGTTGGCGTGGCCGATGTCGGAGGCGTCGAGGCCCGCGTCGGCCAGGGCGGTGCGCAGCGCCCGTTCGATGCCGAGGCCGTCCGGGTCCGGGGCGACGGCGGAGTGTGCGTCGCTCGATGCCCCGTAGCCGGCCACGCGGGCGCGGACCGTGGCCCCGCGGGCCCGTGCGTGCTCGGGGCGTTCCAGCACGAGGAGCCCCGCACCCTCGCCGACGACGAAGCCGTCGCGGTGGGTGTCGAAGGGCCGGCAGGCCGCCTGAGGGTCGTCGCGGCGGGTGGAGACGGCCCGCATCTGGCAGGCGCTGGCGATGAGCAGCCGGGAGCAGACCGATTCGGCGCCGCCCGCGACGACGATGTCGCAGGCCCCGGTGCGGAGCATCTGATGGGCGGTGCCGATGGCGACGGTGCCGGAGGAGCAGGCGGTGGAGACCGCCTGGCTGGGGCCGTGGACGCCCAGGTCCATGGCGACGCTGCTGGCGGCGCCGTTGACGACGGACAGCGGGGCGAGCTTCGGGGAGACACGTCGCGCGCCGCGCTCGGTGAGGGTCGTGTGCTGCTCGTCGTAGAAGGGAAGCCCGCCGTGCGCCGAGCCGATGACGACGGCGACCCGGCCGCTGTCCCAGACCGCCGGGTCGAGACCGGCGTCGGCGACCGCCTCGCGTGCGGCGATCACGGCGAGCTGCGAGAAGCGGTCCATCAGCCGCTGGGCGGCGACGCCGAGGACGGCCCTCGTGTCGAGGTCCGTGATCGAGTACATGAAGTCGCAGGGCAGACCGGCCAGTTCGGGCCGGTGCATGACCGAGGGGGCGACGCTTGTGTCGCACACCCCGCGCCATGCCGCCTCGACCCCGACACCGGCGGCGGTCACCAGACCGATCCCGGTGACAGCGGCACTGAACGGCTCGGTCCCCGGACGGGCGGACGTGCGGGCGAACGGCCGCCGGGCCGTCACGCGCCGGCCTTGCTGCACACTGCCGCGACCAGTTGGCCCACGGTGTCGCGCGACGAGAGGACGACATCCTCGAGGTCGATGTCCATACGGTCCTCGATGAGGAGCCGGAGTTCCTCCAGGGCGAGCGAGTCCAGGCGCAGTTGACGGAGGGGCACCTCCGGCCGGATGGCCAGGGGATCCGCTCCGAATGTGGTGACGAGCAAGGCGCTGATCTCTTCCGAGGTGCTCATGGGGACGCTCCTCCGCTCTCGTACGCGGTGACGCCGGCCGCGTGGGGGTGGGACGGCCATCGGGGACGCCGGCTGCTCCGGAGGCACCCTTTATACGCCTTCGCGGCCGGGATTCCGGCCCCCGTTCCCCCGTGAGGAGGGGGGACGACCAGGTGTGCGAATCCGACGTGCCGCGGGGAGGGGTGACACGATGGGTGCACACAGGGGCAACGAGAGGGAGAAGCGGTCATGGCGGCGGAGCAGCACGACGGTCCGGTACAGCTCAGCCCGACGAACTGGGTTGCGAAGCAGGCCGAGTTGTACGAGTCGTCCGGCGGGACCAAGGGCACCACCCAGCTCGGCGTCCCGTGCCTGCTGCTGGACTGCGTGGGCCGGCGCAGCGGGGCGGTACGGCGCACGGTCCTGATGTACGGCCGCGACGGCGACGACTACCTGATCGTGGGGTCGAACGGCGGCTCGGACAGCCATCCGCTCTGGTACCTGAACCTGCTGTCCGAACACGCCGTCGACATCCGGGTCGGCACGGAGCGCTTCCCGGCGCTCGCCGAGACCCTCACGCCCGAGGAGAAGGCCCGGGTGTGGCCGCATCTGGTGGAGGTCTTCCCCCGGTACGCGCAGTACCAGCAGGGCACCGGCCGCGACATCCCCGTGGTACGGCTCCGGCGCCGCTGACCTGCCCGGACGGTCCGGCAGGGCAGCCCGGCCGAGCCTGCCCCCAACGGGGCTCCCTGCAGGGCTTCCTGATGCGTAAACTCCGCGATCATGACCTTCGAAACGGTTCAGTCCGACCCGTCCGCCCTCGACGGACCCGCACTCTTCCCGACCATGTCCACCATGCGCGCCATGCGCCGCCTCAAGCCGGACGCCGTGCCGGACGAGACGATCGAGAAGCTCATACAGGCCGCCGTCTGGGGACCCAGCGGCGGCAACATGCAGTGTTACGAGTACGTCGTCGTCACCGACCGCGAGGTGATGGCCCGCCTGGCCCCGCTGTGGAAGCGCTGCGTCGACGCGTATCTGGCGACCACGGGCAAGTACGCGCCGAAGGGCATGGACGACGCGGCGTACGGCCGGATGGTGGCGGCCATCGAGTACCAGCGCGACCACTTCGCGGACACACCGGCGCTGATCATCCCCTGCTACCGGTTCCCGGAGCCGCAGTTCGACGACGAGGGCCTGCAGGTCTACGCCGAGTCGCTCGGCCCGGCGGGGCTTGCGCACATGACGGACACGCAGACGCGCTTCCAGGCACTCGCCGAGGGTTCCTGCGTCTATCCCGGCGTCCAGAACATCCTGCTCGCCGCACGGGCCCTGGGGCTCGCCGCCAACCTGACCATCTGGCACCTGATGCTGGAGCAGGAGTGGAAGGAGGCGCTCGGGATCCCCGAGGACATGGAGACCTTCGCCGCCATTCCCGTCGGGTGGCCGCAGGGCAACTTCGGGCCCGTCCGGCGCCGTCCGGTGGCGGACGTCATCCACCGGGACCGCTGGTAGCAGCACGGGGCTCCGGCGCCCCCGACGGGGGTGCCGGAATCACCCCAACTCCATTGGAGTGAAAGGGATTTGACCACGCTCGCGCCGCGTTGGCATGTCCTGACCCGGTCGATAGCCTGTGCGGGCTCGCGCCCTCGGCCCACCCCACCCGGGCCCGGGGGTCCGTCCTCCCCCACAGACCAGGAGCAGGTATGCCCAGAAGCCCCGCCGGCCACACCCGGGGTCGCGCAGCTGTTCTGGCGGCTCTCACCGTCATTGCCGTCGTCGCCGCCGGCCACCCGGCCCCCGCGGCAGCCGCGCCGGATCCCATGAACCAGGCCTTCACCCGGGCAGCCGAGAAGTTCGGCGTACCGCGCGATCTGCTCGCCGCCGTGGGCTACGGCGAAACCCACCTGGACGGGCACGACGGACGCCCGAGCCAGGCGGGCGGCTACGGCGTGATGCACCTCATCAGCAACCCCACGAACCGCTCCCTGGAGAAGGCCTCCGCCCTGACCGGCGAATCCGCGGCCGACCTGCGCCAGGACACCGAGACCAACATCCTGGGCGGCGCGGCCCTCCTGCGGAGCCACGCCGACGCACTCGGCCTGGACAGCGCCGAGCGTCGAGACATCGATGCCTGGTACCCGGCCGTCGCCCGCTACAGCGGGGCCAAGGGAGGCGTGTCCGCGCTCTACGCGGACAACGTCTACACCTTCCTCGCGCAGGGGCTGCGGGCGACGGTTCCCGGTGGCGAACGGATCTCGGTCACCTCCCGTCCGGTCGCCCCGCAGAAGGGCGCCCTGGCCGCGGTCGGCGTGACCGCCCAGAGCCCCGACTACCCCTCGGCGCTGTGGGTCCCCGCCAATGCCGCCAACTACGCGGTCAACCGGACGGCGGCCATCGACAAGGTCGTCATCCACGTCACGCAGGGCTCGTACGCCGGCACGATCAGCTGGTTCCAGAACCCCGATTCGCAGGTCAGCGCCCACTACGTGGTCCGTTCCTCCGACGGTCAGATCACCCAGATGGTGCGCGACAAGGACACCGGCTGGCACGCCAAGACTGCCAACGCCTCGTCGCTCGGCATCGAGCACGAGGGCTTCATCGACGACGCGTCGTGGTTCACGGACTCGATGTACCGCTCCTCGGCGGCGCTGACCGCCTACCTGTGCAACCGGTACGGGATCCCGAAGGACCGGGCCCACATCATCGGGCACAGCGAGGCACCCGGGAACGACCACACCGACCCGGGCGTCAACTGGAACTGGACCTACTACATGCAGCTGGTCGGGGGCGGCGGGGGCAGCAGCAGCGTCGGGCTGGACTTCACCTCGTACGCGACCCAACGGTCGGGCTCGACGGGTCCCCAGGTGAAGGCGATCCAGCACCTGCTCAACAAGCAGGGGTACAGCGCGGGTGCCGAGGACAGCATCTTCGGACAGACCACGCAGAACGCCGTCAAGGCGTTCCAGACGGCCCGCAAGCTGTCCGCCGACGGAACTGTGGACCCGAAGACGTGGACCGCGCTGCTGTCGGCCGGGACCACACCGACGCTCACCAAGGGTGCGAACGGCGATGACGTGAAGCGGGTGCAGCGGGCGCTGACCGCGGCGCTCGGTTCGACGGTCGCCACAGACGGAAGCTTCGGCACGGCGACCGACACGGCCGTGCGTCTGTACCAGGACGGCCGGGGTCTGGACGTGGACGGCAGCGTGGGACCCGACACATGGAAGGCACTGCAGGCCGGGCTCTGATTCCCCGGTTCCCCGTCACCAAAGCTTTGCGGGCGGGCCCGTGCGCGGTGCGCACGGGCCCGCCCGTCCCTTTGAGTACCGGGTCCCCTTGAGTACCGGTACTCATGCCCGGACCCGGCTCCCCCGGGACGATGACGGGAGAGCGGGCGGACGGACGCGCGGCTCGGTCGGGGGGACGGCATGGGACGGTTCGCGGGGGCGGTGCTGGCGACAGCCGCACTGGCCGGAGCACTGGCACTGGCCTACACGTCGGGCATGTCACTGTCGCTGCTGCTGGGAGCGGCGGCCGGTGTGCTGAGCCTGCTGTGGCTGCTCCTCCTGCTGACGGTGCCATGGAACCTGTACTTCCGTGCCCGGGCGGTCCTCGCCGAGATCGGGGTCAGCCGCGGCAAGGGCCTGGACGTGCCGGAGGCACGCGATGCGGAAGCGGCGCGGATCGCCCGGATGATGCTGCGGGTCGCAGTGGGGGGTCACGTCCTGACGGCTGCCCTGGTCGTCGCGGTCACGGTGGCGACGGGAGCGGTCACGGGATACTGGTTCGCCGGGTTCTTCCTGCTGAGCACCGTCTTCAGGCCGGCGGGCGCCTACTTCGGGCAGTTGCGGAGACGGCTGGGCACCCTCGTCGAGGACGTCACCTTCCCGCGTGACGACGTCCTGGAACTGCGCAAGCAGGTCGAGCGGGTGCAGAGCGGGACCAGGGTCCTGGAGGAGAAGGCGGAGGAGCAGTACCGCGCCCTCGCCGCACTGCGCGGCACCGTGGACGCGCTGGGCGCCTCGGTGTACGAGCGGGCGGACGAGGCCGACCGGAAGATCGCGGCGCTGGCCCGGGAGTTCGAAGCCACCGTGAACCGCCTGACGGACAACCAGGAGATCATCAGCGGCCTGAAGGCGTTCCTGCGGCTGCTCCGGGCAGCCGACGGCGATGCGGGCGCACACCCGCTGCGCTGATGGTCCTGCCCGGACCGGCCGGAAGGGCGGCGGCGCGACCGGGCAGACTGGGGCGGTGAGTACCGACACCCCGCGGGCACCGGAGCGCGCCCTGCACCATGTGGCCTCCCTGTCGACAGGATCGCCGCTGGATCCGGCACTGGCTGTGACGCTGAACTTCCACCCGGACAGGGCCGGCCCCGACGGCCGTACGGTTCTGGATCTGCTGGCCGATGACGGCGTGTACGTGTCCCAGTTCGTCACCGGCACGAGCAACGGAGGGCTCACGGCGCACCCCGGCGGTGACCGGTGGCGCTGGGAGAGCCGGATCTTCGGGGGTGCCTACGACGACGCGCACGCCCATGAGCGCCCCGTCTACGGCGCGTTGAACTTCCGACGCTCGACCGTCGGTGCGGCGCCCCGGTTCGGTTCCGCGCACCTCAGGCTGACCTCCGAGGCGCTCGACCGCACCACGTTCTGCTATCCCGACAGCTTCCTGGAGCCTGCGGACTTCGGGGTGGCGGCGCGTATGCGGCTCATCGAACTGGCCGAGGCCGACCGCAAGGACGCGCTCGACGACTACATCGAGGCCCAGGTCCACGGGCCCGTCCGCCTCGACCGCCATGTGGAGGCGCTGGTTCTCGACCCGTCCTACCGCGGTACGCCGGTGGACTCCGCCGCACGGAGACTTCCCTGTCCTGTCGAGTGGCACGACGGGTTCCGGATCAGCGTCGAGGAGTTGCGGCGCCGGCCGGGCTACCGAGGACAGGAGTACGTCGATCTCGGCGCCGCGCTCGCGGTGGACGGCCGGCTCGACCCGCGGCTGATCGGGGACGCGGCCCGCTCCGGCCGCCACGACGGGCAGGACCTCAAGAAGGTCTGGCACTGTCTGGCCCGGTTCGGGCGGACCGCCACCGGCGGGAGAGAGTGAGAACAGAGGTGGCTCCGCCCCCTGAGCAGGGTGCGGAGCCACCTCGGACGGGTCCCTCAGCAGATCACTTCAGGCCGAAGGCCCGGATGATCTCCTGGTCGACGGCGAGGCCGCCGGGTCCCTCGGTGTGCGCCTTCAGCGACACGAAGCCGCCCGACTTCGCCGGGGTCCTGAACCGTGCTGTCCACCTGCCCGCCGAGTCCTTGTGCAGCTGCGCGGCCGCCCAGGTCTTGCCGTCGTCGTAGCTGACCGACAGCGAGGCCTTGTCGGCCTTCACCGCGCCGTCCATCCACTCCTGCGTGCCGGAGGCGAGCCCCACCTCGGTCCACCGGCCGCCCTTGACGTCACCGGCCAGGTCGGTGTCGACGTCGAAGTCCAGCTGGAGCATCGGGATGTCGGCCTGGTACGTGTTCTCGTCCAGGGCGCCCGAGACGAAGCTCCACTCGCTGTGGGTCCGGGTCGAGGTCTTCCACACGTCGCCGTCCCGGACCGAGTCGAGGACCAGCCGGTACGGGAGCTTCTCCGACGAGAGGTCGCCCGCGTATCCGGCGCGGCCCGCGCCCTTCCTGAGCAGCGTGTCACCCTGGTAGAAGGCGTACGACGTGGTGTCGTACTCGTCCTCGGGCATCGAACCGGAGTGGCCCGCACCGGAGTCGCTCCACATCGGGATGTTGAACTGCATGTCGTTGTACGTCGTCCGGAACGGACCCCAGTAGCCGGTGCCGAGCCGCGGACGGGTGATCGGCGCGAACCACTCGGCCTCGTAGCTGCGGCCGGCCGTGTAGTCCAGGTCGCCGCTGCGCATCTCGGCGGCGAAATCCGTCGCCTGCGCGTTCAGAACCGAGTGGTTCTCGTACCAGAAGGAGTCGCCCGGCAGCGGGGTGACCCACTCGGTGCGGACGCCCGGGAACTTCTCGTACTCCGCGAAGCCGAGCCCCGGTCCGTAGTCCGGGATGTCGTAGCGGTAGCCGCCGCCGAGCATCGCCTTGTGGCCGTAGAAGGTGTTCTCCACCTTCGCCAGCTGACCGGTCGACGGCGCGAAGGCCAGTGAGCGGTCGGGGATGGTGCCGTTGTGGCGGTCGACCAGGTCGTACACGAAGCTCGTGTACTTGCGCTGGTCGATGTCGAGCTTCCGGCCGCGCTCAGCGGCCTTGATCAGCGTCCCGCCCGCGATCCGCTGCACGGTGGCCACCGGGATCGTGGTCTCGGTGCCGTACGGGACGTAGCTCTCCATCAGGACGCCGCTGCCGTCGTTGACGACGAACAGCGCCTTGGCGCCCGCGGCGAGCGCGTTCGCCAGCCGGTCGGCGGGGCTGACCGCATCGCTGCGGGTGACCACGACGGCCTTCCCCTTGACGTTGTGGCCCTCGTAGTCGGCCGCGGCACCGTTGCCGGCGAAGAAGCCGGTCAGCTTCTGCTCGCTGTTCTCGGCGAGCAGCGAGCCGGACTGCACGGTGACCGGCACATCACGGCCGTCGGCCGACAGGTCGATCATCTTCTCGCCCTGACGCCAGCGGGTCAGGAAGCTGAAGCTGCCCTGCGTGACCTTCTCGGTGGGGCTCGCCCACAACTGGTCGTACATCAGCGGGATCTGGAACGCGTCACGCAGGACGACCCCGTTGGGCGCGGTGCGTGCCATGTCGTAGCGCAGCTGCCGCGTCTCGGTCTCCCTGGGCGTGCGCACGCTGACCTTGCGAGCCTTGGAGGCGTCCAGGGTGACGGTGGTGGGCTTGTCCAGGACCGTCTCGGGGTCCGCCAGGAAGGCGACGGCCTTCGAGTCGGCGCGGTCGCCCTCGACGTCGACCGAGGCCCAGGTGGAGTAGTTGCCGGGCGGCAGGCGCAGCGTGGTCTCGCCGGAGACCGCGACGACGCCGAGGTCCGGGCTGCCGAGCTCACCGAGGACGACGTAGCCGTCCATCGGCTTGCCCGCGCGGTCGCGGAGCTCGAGCGTCAGGTCGTAGAGCTCCTGCTCCTTGTTCACCGCGAAGCCGGTGTGCGCGACGACTGTGCCGGCCGCGTCCTTGGCGACCACCTGGCCGGAGAACTGGGTGTTGTTCGGGACCTGGGCCGGGTCGATCGAGAGGACCACGTCGGCGGTGGAACCGGCCGGGACGGTGACCGTGGACGCGGAGAGCTTGTAGGCGGCCGAGTCCGTGCCGGTCGCCAGGTCCAGAGTGACGTCCTGCGCACCGGAGTTGCGGTAGGTGATCTTCCGCTCGGCGACCGGGTCGGTCGTGGCGTGCGGCCAGTCGTAGGAGGCGACCTCGACGGAGCCGGTGGCCTCGATCGTCGTGTCGATCGCCGCCTTCACATCGAGGCGGCCGGTGCCCTGCTCGTACGGCGTGTAGTCGGGCAGCTGCTTCGAGGAGGTCATCAGCGCGTCCTTGATGCGCTGGCCCGACCAGTCGGGGTGCCGCTGCTTCAGGATGGCGGCGGCGCCGGCGACGTGCGGGGTCGCCATCGACGTACCGGACATCTGCTGGTACATCTCGGTCATACCGGGGATCGCCTGCGAGGCGGCCGCGTTGATGTCGACGCCGGGGGCGGACAGGTCGGGCTTCAGCCCGTGCGACCTCACCAGCGGGCCCATGGAGGAGAAGTCCGCGCGGTTGTCCTGCTTGTCGACGGCGGCGATGGTGAGTGCCTTCGCCGCGGAGCCGGGAGCGCCGATCGTGCCCGCGCCGTACGCGTTGCCGGCGGCGATCACGAACAGCGGGCCGCCGTCGGCCGAGAGCGCGTCGACTGCCTGCGCCATCGGGTCGGTGCCGTCGTCGGGGATGCTGGATCCGAGGCTCATGGAGACGACGTCGGCGCCTTCGGCCTTCGCCCACTCCATGGCTTCGATGATGCCGGAGTCCGCGCCGGATCCCTCGTTGCTGAGGACCTTGCCGACGATCAGGTCGGCTCCCGGGGCGACGCCCTTGTTGGCGCCGTCCGACGCGGCGCCCGAGCCCGCGATGGTGGACGCGACGTGCGTGCCGTGGCCGTGCTTGTCGACGACCTCCTCGCCGGGTACGAAGCTCCTGGACTGCAGGATGCGGTCCTTCACGTCCGGGTGCGTCGCGTCGATGCCGGTGTCCAGGACGGCGACCGTGGTGCCCTTGCCGTCGAAGCCTGCGGCCCATGCCTGCGGGGCGTTGACCTGCGGCACCGAGTCCTTGAGCGACGCCTCGACCCGGCCGTCGAGCCACAGCTTGGCGATGCCGTTGTCGAGCGAACGGCTCTTCTCCGTGCGGGCGATGTCGCTCCAGAAGGCGCGGGCGTCGTCCTTGTCCGCCTTCAGCGCCGCACCGTGGATCGATTCGAGGGTGCGGACCGTCCTGCTGCCGCGCGGTGCCGCGGGCAGCGAACGTGCCGAGCCCGCCGGGTAGGTGGCGATCAGCGGGATGCCGCCGGAGCGCTTGTCGTCGTACCCCATCTCGACGAGGGCGGAGACGTTGAAGAGCCGGCGGTCCAGCTTCCCCGCCGCGATCAGGGCGGTCGCCTCGTCGGGCAGGACGTAGATGTCGTCGCCCGCCTGCTGCATGTGCACGCCGCCCGAGACTCCGTCGGGGCGGTCCACGGTCACGGTGTCCTGCTTGCCGGCGCCGTCCGTGTAGTGGACGACATCACCGGTGACGAGGGTGATGTCGTAGCTCCGGGCCGGGGCCTCGGAGCGGCCGCCGGTGGATGACGGCTGCGGAGCGGCGGTGGCGGAGCCCGCCGCGGGAAGCATGACGCCACTCACGAGGGCGACCGAGGTCGCTATGAGCAGTGCCCTGCGTCCCGCGCGAGCGGGTCTCGCCCGGCCGGAAACGGAGGAGGGGAGGAATGTCATGCAGAAGATCTACCGGCCGGGACACACCGATGGCGCGTTCACACCTGGCGTGAACCTGCCGTGGCGGTAATCCGCCCCGCCGATGACCGCGGCCGGGCGGCCGGGTTCAGGCCACGGAGGCGAGCGGTGGTCCGTCCTCGTGGTGGATGGGGGTGTGGGCGCCGGCGAGCGGCACACCGCTGCCGCCGCGCCGGTCGGCGACGATCTCGGCCGCGATCGACAGGGCCGTCTCCTCGGGCGTACGGGCCCCGAGGTCCAGGCCGATCGGCGAGTGCAGGGCGGCCAGTTGGCGCTCGGTCACGCCCGCTTCGCGCAGTCGCTCGTTGCGCTCCAGATGGGTGCGGCGCGAACCCATCGCGCCGACATAGGCGACCGGCAGCCGCAACGCCAGTTCCAGCAGCGGTACATCGAACTTGGCGTCGTGCGTGAGTACGCAGAGCACCGTGCGCGCGTCCACCTCGGTGTCCGCGAGGTAGCGGTGCGGCCAGTCGACGACGATCTCGTCGGCCTCCGGGAAGCGTGCCGCGGTCGCGAAGACGGGCCGGGCGTCGCAGACGGTGACGTGATAGCCGAGGAAGCGGCCGGCTCGGACGAGGGCGGCGGCGAAGTCGATGGCCCCGAAGACGATCATCCGGGGCGGCGGGACGCTCGATTCGACGAGCAGGGCGAGCGGCCGGCCGCAGCGCGAGCCGTCGGCGCCGATGGTGACCTCGCCGGTGCGGCCCGCGTCCAGCATCGCCCGGGCCTCGGCGGCGGCCGTGCGGTCGAGCTCGGGGTGTCCCCCGAGCGCGCCCTCGTACCTGCCGTCGGGGTGGACGAGCAGCGGGCGGCCGAGCATCTCCGCGGGCCCGTCGGTGATCCGGGCGACCGCCGCCGCCGAACCCCCGGCGGCAGCGGCGAACGCGGCGGCGAACACCGGGCGCGCGGGATCCTCCGCGCGCACCGGGGTGACCAGGATGTCGATGACGCCGCCGCAGGTCAGGCCGACCGCGAAGGCGTCGTCGTCGCTGTAGCCGAAGCGCTCGCGCACGGTGGTGCCGTCCTCGAGCGCCTGTCGGCACAGTTCGTACACCGCGCCCTCCACACATCCGCCGGAGACCGATCCGATGGCCGTGCCCTCGCTGTCGACCGCGAGCGCGGCGCCCGGCTGCCGGGGCGCGCTGCCGCCGACGGCCACCACGGTGGCCACGGCGAACGCGCGTCCCTGCCCGACCCACCGGTGCAGTTCCTCGGCGATGTCCAGCATGGCGTGTCTCCTTCTGACAGGGGTGCGGAGGGCGGTGGCGTCAGTGGACGCCCAGCCAGCTCTCGATCGGATTCAGGGCGAAGTAGACGACGAAGATGAGCGTCAGGACCCACATGAAGGCACCGACCTCACGGGCCCTGCCCTGGGCGAGCTTGATGGCGGCGTACGAGATGACGCCCGCCGCGACACCTGTGGTGATGGTGTACGTGAACGGCATCAGGACCACGGTGAGGAAGACCGGGATGGCGACGGAGCGGTCGCTCCAGTCCACGTGCCGGGCGTTCTGCATCATCATGGCGCCGATGACGACCAGGGCGGCCGAGGCCACCTCGGCCGGCACGATGGCCGTGAGCGGGGTGAAGAAGAGGCAGGCGGCGAAGAAGAGCCCGGTGACGACGGAGGCCAGCCCGGTGCGGGCGCCCTCCCCGACCCCGGTCGCCGACTCGACGAACACGGTCTGGCCGGAGCCCCCGGCGACGCCGCCGATCGCTCCGCCCGCTCCGTCGATGAACAGCGCCTTGGACAGGCCCGGCATCCGGCCCTTGTCGTCGGCGAGCTTCGCCTCCGTACCGACTCCGATGATGGTGGCCATGGCGTCGAAGAAGCCGGCCAGCACCAGGGTGAAGACGATCATGCCGACGGTCATCACCCCGACGTCGCCCCAGCCGCCGAACTCGACGTCCCCGAAGAGCGAGAAGTCCGGTGAGGAGACCGCGCTGCCGGCCAGCTCGGGCGGGCCGCTGCTCCAGGACTTGGCGTCGATGTCGCCGACGGCGTTGACGACGACCGCTACCATGGTGCCGACGACGATCCCGATCAGGATCGCGCCGGGGATGTTGCGCGCCTGGAGCATGAAGATCAGCAGCAGGGTCACGGCGAAGATGAGGACGGGCCAGCCGGCCAGTTCACCGGCGGGGCCGAGGGAGAGCGGGGTCGCGGTGCCCTTGTGGACGAAGCCGGCCTTGTAGAGCCCGATGAGGGCGATGAAGAGGCCGATGCCCATGGTGATGCCGTGCTTCAGCGCGAGCGGGATGGCATTCATGATCATCTCGCGGAGGCCGGTGACGACCAACAGGCAGATCACCAGCCCGTAGACCACGCACATACCCATGGCCTGCGGCCAGGACATGGCCGGGGCGACCTGCGAGGCGAGCACGCCGGAGACGCTGAGACCGGCGGCGAGCGCGAGGGGCACCTTGCCGATGAAGCCCATCAGCAGGGTGGTGGCAGCCGCCGCGAACGCGGTGGCGGTGATGAGTCCCGGCTGGCTGAGCAGCTGGCCGTCGACGTCCTTGCCGCCGAGGATGAGCGGGTTGAGCAGGAGGATGTACGCCATGGCCATGAAGGTCGTGACGCCGCCGCGCACTTCGCGCGCGACGGTCGATCCCCGTTCGGATATGTGGAAGTAGCGGTCGAGCCAGGACCGTCCGGCGGGGACGCGCGAGCCGGGGCCCGCGTCCTCCGCACTTGTCTTGGCTTGCACTGTCTGCTGGGTCATGTTGCCTGACTCCCAAGGTTCACAGGGGCACCCGCGTGGAGCTTCGTGACTGCGGGATTTGGGATGCTGCTCGGCGGCACGACCCGGGGGACGGCCCAGGACGAACTCTTCTTGCAGGTGGAGCGGTTGTGCGTGGACTCCGGACGGTGCGCGGCGCGGGGAAGTGTGACGTTCACGGCAGGCGCGCACCGCCCGGAGGGTTCTGGGTGGCCGTCAGGTCCCGGTGAGGTGCTCGGGTCGTACCGGTGTCCTGTTCAGCTCCAGACCCGTCGCGTTCCGGATCGCCGCGAGGACGGCCGGGGTGGACGACAGGGTCGGGGCCTCGCCGACACCGCGGAGCCCGTACGGGGCGTGGTCGTCGGCGAGTTCGAGCACATCGACCGGGATGGTCGGGGTGTCGAGGATCGTGGGCAGCAGGTAGTCCGTGAAGGACGGGTTGCGTACCTTCGCGGTCTTCGGGTCGACGACGATCTCCTCCATGACGGCGATGCCCATGCCCTGGAGGGTGCCTCCCTGGATCTGGCCGATGACCGACAGCGGGTTGAGCGCCTTGCCGACGTCCTGGGCGCAGGCCAGTTCGATGACCTTGACCAGGCCGAGCTCGGTGTCGACCTCGACGACCGCGCGGTGGGCCGCGAAGGAGTACTGGACGTGGCCGTTGCCCTGGCCGGTCCGCAGATCGAACGGCTCGGTGGGCCGGTGGCGCCACTCCAGCTCGATGTCGATCGCCTCGTCCTCCAGTACGTCGACCACGTCGGCCAGTACCTCGCCGCCGTCGGTGACGACCTTGCCGCCCTCCAGGAGGAGTTCGGCGGTGGCCCAGGCCGGGTGGTACGTGCCGAACTTGCGGCGACCGAGCTCCAGCACCTTCTCCCGGACGGCTTCGCAGGAGTTCTTCACGGCGCCGCCGGTGACGTACGTCTGGCGGGAGGCGGAGGTCGAACCCGCCGAGCCGACACGGGTGTCGGCGGGCTGGATGGTGACCTGGTTGACGCCGAGTTCGGTACGGGCGATCTGGGCGTGGACGGTGACGCCGCCCTGTCCGACCTCGGCCATCGCGGTGTGCACGGTCGCGACCGGCTCGCCGTTGATGACCTCCATGCGCACCCGGGCGGTGGAGTAGTCGTCGAAGCCCTCGGAGAAGCCGACGTTCTTGAGGCCGACGGCGTAGCCGACCCCGCGGACGACGCCTTCGCCGTGGGTGGTGTTGGAGAGCCCGCCGGGCAGGGCGCGCACGTCGACGCTGCTGCCTTCGGCGTCCACCGCCAGCCACTGCTGCTCGGGCGGCATCGGCCGGGACTTGACCCGGCGCAGCAGCTCGGCGACCGGGGCCGGCGAGTCGCAGGGCTGTCCGGTCGGCAGGAGGGTGCCCTGTTCCATGGCGTTGAGCTGGCGGAATTCGACCGGGTCCATGTCGAGCTTCGCCGCGAGCTTGTCCATCTGCGCCTCGTACGCGAAGCACGCCTGGACGGCGCCGAAGCCGCGCATGGCGCCGCAGGGCGGGTTGTTGGAGTAGAGCGCGAGTGCCTCGATGTCGACGTCCTCGATGACATAAGGGCCGACCGAGAGCGAGGAGGCGTTGCCGACGACCGCCGGGGAGGCGGAGGCGTAGGCCCCGCCGTCCAGCACGATCCGGCACTTCATGTGGGTGAGCTTGCCGTCCTTGGTGGCGCCGTGCTCGTAGTGGAGCTTCGCCGGGTGCCGGTGGACGTGTCCGAAGAAGGACTCGAAGCGGTTGTAGACGATCTTGACCGGCTTGCCGGTGCGCAGCGCGAGCAGGCAGGCGTGGATCTGCATCGAGAGGTCCTCGCGGCCGCCGAAGGCGCCGCCGACACCGGAGAGCGTCATCCGGACCTTGTCCTCGGGCAGGCCCAGGACCGGGGCGATCTGCTTGAGGTCGGAGTGCAGCCACTGGGTGGCCACGTACAGCTCGACGCCGCCGTCCTCGGAAGGCACGGCGAGGCCGGACTCCGGGCCGAGGAACGCCTGGTCCTGCATGCCGAAGGTGTACTCGCCCCGGACGATCACATCGGCGCGCTTCGCGGCGGCGTCGGCGTCACCGCGGACGATCGGCTGGCGGTGGACGATGTTCGGGTGCGGGACATGACCGATGTGGTGGTCGTCGCGGCCTTCGTGGACCAGGATCGCGTCAGGTGCGGTCGCGGACGCCTCGTCCGTGATGACCGGCAGTTCGACGTAGTCGATCTTGATCTTGGCGGCGGCGCGGCGCGCGGTCTCCGGGTGGTCGGCGGCGACGAGCGCCACCGGCTCACCGTGGTGCCTGACCTTGCCGTGGGCGAGGACCGGGGTGTCCTGGATCTCCAGGCCGTAGTTCTTCATCGCGGCGGGCAGGTCGTCGTAGGTCAGCACGGCGTAGACGCCGGGCGTCGCGACGGCCTCCCCGATGTCGATCGACCTGATCTCGGCGTGGGCGACGGTCGAGCGGAGCGTGTGGCCCCACAGCATGTCCTCGTGCCACATGTCCGAGGAGTAGGCGAACTCGCCGGTGACCTTCAGGGTGCCGTCGGGGCGCAGCGTGGACTCGCCGATGCCGCCCCTGGTCTGCGAGCCCTGGGTGATCTTGGTGGGGGTACCGGCCGGCACGGAGGCGGCCCGTGGATGCAGAGCCATGGCTATCGCACCGTCTCTTCCTGACGGGCGGCCGCGAGGCGGACCGCGTCGAGGATCTTCTCGTAACCCGTACAGCGGCAGAGGTTGCCGGAGAGCGCCTCGCGGATGTCCTGGTCGGACGGCGAGGGGTGGGTCTCCAGCAGTTCGTCGGCGGCGACCAGGAGACCGGGGGTGCAGAAACCGCACTGCACGGCACCGGCGTCGATGAACGCCTGCTGGATCGGCGAGAGCTCGGTCGCCTCGCCGCTCTGTCCGTCGGCGGGCTTGGCCTGCCAGCGCTGGGCGGCGTCGAGCGTCGTGCCGCAGGCGCCGGAGGCGCAGCCGTTGCCCGGGTGGGCGTCCTCGCGGTGCTTCGCATAGTCCGCGAGGCCCTCGACGGTGACGACCTCGCGGCCCTCGACCTGTCCGGCCGCGACCAGACAGGAACAGACGGGCACACCGTCCAGGCGGACCGTACAGGACCCGCATTCGCCCTGCTCACAGGCGTTCTTCGAACCCGGAAGGCCCATGCGCTCACGCAGGACGTACAGGAGGGACTCGCCCTCCCAGACGTCGTCGGCTTCCTGCTTGCGGCCGTTGACCGTGAAATTCACTCGCATGGTTAAGCAGCTCCTTCGAGGGTGCGGCCCGTGCCGCGGTACTGCTCCCAGGTCCAGCCCAGCGTGCGGCGGGCCATGATGCCGACGGCGTGCCTGCGGTAGGCCGCGGTGCCCCGTACGTCGTCGATGGGGTTACAGGCGCCGGAGGCCAGCTGCGCGAACTGCTTGGCGACGGACGGGGTGATGATCTTGCCGTTCTCCCAGAACCCGCCCTCTTCCAGCGCGGCGTTCAGGAACTCCTCGGCCTCCCTGGCCCTCACGGGCGTGGGTGCGGCGGAGCCGATGCCGGTCCGGACGGTGCGGGTCTGCGGGTGGAGGGCGAGGCCGAACGCGCAGACCGCGATGACCATCGCGTTGCGGGTGCCGACCTTGGAGTACTGCTGAGGGCCGTCGGCCTTCTTGATGTGCACGGCCCGGATCAGCTCGTCCGGTTCGAGGGCGTTGCGCTTGACGCCGGTGTAGAAGGCGTCGATGGGGATCATCCGGGTGCCTCGTACGGACTCGGCCTCGACCTCGGCGCCTGCGGCGAGCAGGGCCGGGTGGGCGTCACCGGCGGGTGACGCGGTGCCGAGGTTGCCGCCGACGCCGCCGCGGTTGCGGATCTGCGGCGAGGCGACGGTGTGCGAGGCGAGGGCGAGGCCGGGCAGCTCGGCCCTGAGGTGCTCCATGATGGCGCTGTACGGCACGGAGGCGCCGAGCCGGACGTCGTCCTGGCCCACCTGCCACTCGGACAGCTCACCGATGCGGTTCAGGTCCAGGAGGTACTCGGGCCGCCGGTGGTCGAAGTTGATCTCGACCATCACATCGGTTCCACCCGCGATGGGTACAGCCGTCGGGTGCTCGGCCTTGGCGGCGAGCGCCTCCTCCCAGCTGGCGGGGCGAAGGAAGTCCATGAGTGGCTCTCTTCTTCTCAATCGGGTCGTTCGGCTGGGGGCTGGGGGACGGCCGGCCCTCGACTGGTCGTTCCTGTGTTGTTGACGCGGTGTGTGACCCAGTACACAAGCCTTGCTCCACTCGGTGCAGTCACCGAAACCATGAAGGAATTGGCTGGTCCTCATCCCTGTCTTGTAGATTCGAACGAATGGTGGGGAACATGAACCTCACCGCAACTCACAGGTATCCCCAGTTGTCCCCCGGACCAACGAGAAAGATCGGCGGCAATCGAGATGCGGCTGCGCGCACTGCTGGACACCGACGCGCTGGGCCTGCGGCTGCTCGGCGGCGAGGACGAGCTGGACCGTTCGGTCCGGGGCGTGATGACGACCGATCTCCGCGACCCGAGCCGCTATCTCTCCGGCGGGGAGCTCGTCCTCACGGGCCTGGCCTGGCGCCGGGACGCGGCGGACTCGGAACCGTTCGTCCGGATCCTGGCGGGTGCCGGCGTCGCCGGTCTCGCGGCGGGCGAGGCGGAGCTCGGGGCCATTCCCGACGATCTCGTCGAAGCATGCCTGCACCACCGGCTTCCGCTCTTCGCGGTCAATGAAATTGTCGCATTTGCAACGATCACCGAGCACGTGGTGCGCCAGGTCTCCGGTGAGCGCGCCGGTGATCTCGCCGCCGTCGTGGACCGGCACCGCCGGCTGATGACCTCGGGCCCGGCGGGCGGCGGCCCCGAGGTGGTCCTCGACCTGCTCACCTCCGACCTGGACCTGCGCGCCTGGGTCCTCTCCCCCACCGGCCGCCGGATCGCCGGGGCCGGCGAACCCCTGGCCGGTCCCGTGTGCGCGGCACTGGCCGCGCAGCACCTCGCGGCCACCCGCACCGGCCGCCGGGGCCCGCACCGCGCCGAGGTGGGTGGTACGACCTATTCGCTGTTCCCGATCCGGAACAACGGCCGGGGTACCGTCCCGGCCCCGTCCCGCGACGCGCGGGAGTCGGTGCTCTCGGACTGGCTGCTGGCCGTGGAGGCCGACGCGAGCGACTGGCCGGCGGCGCGGCTCGATCTCCTCCAGGGCGTCACGCAGCTGATCGCGGTCGAGCGGGACCGCCGCGACGCGGCCCGTACGGTACGCCGCAGGCTCGCCCAGGAGGTGCTGGAGCTGGTCCAGACGGGCGCGCCCCCGGCCGAGATCGCGGCCAGGCTGCGGGTCGCGGCCCCGGTCCTGCTGCCCGGCCTCGGGACCGCCCCGCACTGGCAGGTCGTGGTGGCCCGGGTCGAGTGGGCGGGCGAGGGCACGGACTCCGGCCCGGAGCTGCCGGGCGGCCAGGTCGCCCAGGCGCTGCTGGAGGAGATCCTCGTCGACCCCGCCGTGGCGGGACCCGACTCCGCGGACCGGATCGCCGTGGCCCACACGGGTGACGAGGCCATCGCCCTCGTTCCGCTGCCCGCCGTCTCCGCGCCCGCCGCGGAGCCCGCTCCCGGCTCCGGCCCGGACGCGCCGGAGGAGGCCCCGGAGCGGCGGGACAACGCGCTGCACGCCGACGCCCTCCTCGCCACCGTCCGCGAGCCGCTCTCGGCGGGGCTCGCGGAGGACGGCCGTCTGACACTGGGTGTCAGCGCCGCCGTGCATTCGGCCGAAGGACTGCGCGGCGCACTGGAGGAGGCCCGGCACGCCCGCCGCGTCGCGGCGGCACGCCCGGGCCGGGTCTGCGCGGCCGGCCACCACGAGCTCGCCTCGCACGTCCTGCTGCTGCCCTTCGTCCCCGACGACGTCCGCCGGGCCTTCACCGCCCGTCTGCTGGACCCGCTGCGCGACTACGACCGGCGGCACCGCGCGGAGCTCATCGAGACGCTCGAGGCCTTCCTGGACTGCGACGGTTCCTGGACCCGCTGCGCGGCCCGGCTGCACCTCCACGTCAACACGCTGCGCTACCGCGTCGGCCGGATCGAGCAGTTGACGGGGCGTGACCTTTCGCGCCTCGAGGACAAGCTCGACTTCTTCCTCGCCCTGCGTATGAGCTGACTTCCGGGCGCCGCCACGGCACCTCCTCGGTCCGGTCGATTGTGAAATCTTTCACCTGACATTGATCCCACCCCTTGGCCCGGCGTGCCATTCCGTGCTGAGATGCGGCCACACTCAACAGCTCAAGGGCGCGCTCGGGGAGGGCAACGTGGCGCATACCGCCATGTCTGGTTCCGGAACGACAGCAGATGACGATCCGCCGCTCCAGACAGCGGTATGGCGGCTGCGGTCACGCGCCTGCTGGACGGACGCGGCCGCACTGCTGGAACACCACGCGGCCACGGATGCCGCAGCCGCTCTCCAGCGGACCTCTCTGCTGACCGAGCAGTGCCTCTACACCGGTACGGGCTGGACCGAGGCCGAGGACGCGCTGCGTACGGCCGAGGCACTCGCCCACGACGACACCGAGCGCGGGGCGGCCGCCTGCGAGCGCGGCTACCTCGCGTACGCCTCGACGCTGCTCGGGGTACGGGACCGGGCCGACGAGGCCAGCGTGGCGCTGAGCAGGGCCGCGGCCCTGCTCGCCCCGGGGGCCCCGGGCCGCCCCCTGCTGGACTTCCGCCGGGGCCTGATCGCCCAGAACATCTCCGACGCCCCCCAGTCCGCCCGGGCCGCGTACCGCAGGGCCCACGCCGGGGCCACGGCCCAGGGCGACGAGCTGCTGCTCTCTTTCACCTGGCGCCACCTGGCCTCGCTCGCCCTGCGCGAGGGCGAGCTCGCGGAGGCACGGCACGGCTTCGCGGAATCGCTGCGGATAAGGGAGGAGCTGGGCTATCTCGTCGGTACCGCCCCGGCCCTCCTCTCGCTCGCGGACGCCGAGACGGAACCCGAGGCGGGGCGGCTGCGCGCCGAGGCGGGGCGGCTGTTCCGGCTGCTCGGTGGCGTACCGACGTGGCTGGCCCCCCGGCTCGAGCCACCGGCCCCGGAGACCGTGGAGGCAAACTGACGCACGCGGCCGGTGCGCCGTCCCCGGCCGGGGACGGCGCGGGGTCAGCCCTCAGCGCCCGTGAAGTGTTCGCGCACGAGTGACTGCACGACCGTGAGGTCCCTCGCGATGAGTGCGTCCAGCAGCGCGGTGTGCTCGGAGGCGTCGGCGAGAAGGTCGGCCCGCCGGGTGGCGGGGTTGCTGACCAGGGGCCACTGGGAGCGGCGGTGCAGCTCGTCGGCGACCGTCACGAGCTGCTGGTTGCCCGAGAGCGCGAGAACGGCACGGTGGAAGGCCCGGTCGCTCTCGGCGTAGCTCGCCCGGTCGCCGACGGCCGCCGCGGCGACCGTGGCGTCGGCCAGCGGGCGCAGCACGCACCAGTTGCCCGCCGGCACGGTACGGGCCAGCCGCAGCATCACGGGGACCTCGATCAGGGCGCGCACCTCGGCGAGCTCGGCCAGCTCGCGCGGGCCCCGCTCGCTGACCCGGAAGCCCCGGTTGGGTACGACCTCGACGGCGCCCTCGATGGCCAGCTGCTGCATCGCCTCGCGCACCGGCGTCGCGGAGACGCCGAACCGCGCGCCGAGCGCCGGGGCGGAGTAGACCTGCCCCGGTGCCAGCTCGCCGTCGACGAGGGCGGCGCGCAGGGCGTCCAGGATCTGGCCGCGTACGGAGTGCCGCTGCACCACGCGGGGGGCGGGCGGCTCGCTGTGGGTGTGCTCGCCGCGTGCCTGTTCGGGCACCCGGACGTCCTGCGGGGTCCCCGCGGACGCGTACGGCGGGCGTACGCCTTCGCGCGCTCTGCCCTGCTCCACCCGGACCTCCTCGGCCTGCCGTGGGGCCGGCTCGCACGTGGCCTGCCCTCTGTGCACGATAGGCGGAGGAGGCCGCAGTTCAAACATCGATCAATTCGGGTAAGGTAAGGCTTACCTGCAAACGATCGTGATTCGGTGGTCCCTGCATGACCGTCCCCACCCTGCTCACCGCCCCCGCCCCGTCCCCCGTGACGGCGGCGTACGTACGCCTGGCCGAGGTCTTCCCCGGGCTGCGGGCCGAGGTGCTCCCCGACGACGCGGCGGCGCCGTCGGGCACCGGCTGGGTGGGCGCCGCCGAGCTCGCCGAGGGCGGCGCCGCCCTGGACGCCTTCCTGGCCTGGGACGACGAGCAGGTACTCCGGGACTACGGCACGCAGGCACGCCCCGACGTGGTGGCCAGCTTCGGACTTCACCGCTACGCCTGGCCCGCGTGTCTGCTGGTGACCGTTCCGTGGTTCCTGCACCGCCGGGTGCCGCGGATTCCCGTCCGGGACGTCTCCTTCCAGCGGGCCCTCGGACATCTGACCGTCCGGGTGCGCGAGTTCGCCTGCCTTCCGGACGATCCGGCGGCGACGCTGCCGGGCGCCCGGATCGTCCCTGACGACGCGGCACTGCGGGCCGAGGTCCGCGAGGCCGTGGCGGAGCACCTCGGCCCCGTGCTCGACGGCTTCGGACCCCGCATGCGGCGCGGCAAGCGCGCCCTGTGGGGCATGGCGACGGACGAGATCGTCGAGGGCCTCTGGTACATCGCCCATCTGCTCGGCGAGGAGCGCCGCGCGATGGACGAGCTGGAGCTGCTGCTGCCCGGCACCACCAAGCCGTACGTGGGAACCGCGGGCTTCCGCGAGCTGACCGGACCCGACGGAGAGGCGCTGCCGACCCGCGACCGGGCGAGCTGCTGCCTCTTCTACACCCTGCGGCCCGAGGACACCTGCGTCACCTGCCCGCGCACCTGCGATGCCGACCGCGTCCGGAAGCTGACACCCGCCCCCTGAGGGGCGTCGGCTCACACCGCCCGTCCGGGCGACCCGAATTCGAACACAACTCGCTTCCCCTATGCGGATGTTCGAGAAGATTCCGTCCAACGGTGAGCCCTGCCACCCCAATGGCGTTCACTTGCCCCGAAACCCCCCTGAGCGGTCCGGTATTTCCGTCACGATGGCGCCCGAAACGCCCTACGCGACGCAAGGGACCGCGCATGAGACTGACCGACATATCGCTTGACTGGCTGCTTCCGGGCGCCGTACTGCTCGTGGGGGTCATGGCGGCGGTGACGGTGGTCGCGCGCGGCAAGCGCGCCGCTGAGAAGGCCGCGGCCGACGACACCTGGGAACGCAGCGAGGACCGCCGCAGGCGCAAGGAGGCGCTCTACGCGACCGCCTCGTACGTCCTGCTGTTCTGCTGCGCCGCGGTTGCCGCCGCTCTCTCCTTCCACGGACTCGTCGGCTTCGGCCGGCAAAACCTCAGCCTCTCCGGGGGCTGGGAGTATCTCGTCCCCTTCGGCCTCGACGGGGCTGCCATGTTCTGTTCGGTGCTCGCGGTGCGCGAGGCCAGCCACGGTGACGCGGCGCTGGGCTCCCGGCTGCTGGTGTGGACGTTCGCCGGCGCTGCCGCCTGGTTCAACTGGGTGCACGCGCCGCGCGGGATGGACCACGCGGGCGCCCCGCACTTCTTCGCGGGGATGTCCCTCTCGGCAGCCGTGCTGTTCGACCGGGCGCTCAAGCAGACCCGCAGGGCCGCCCTGCGGGAGCAGGGGCTGGTACCGCGGCCCCTGCCGCAGATCCGGATCGTCCGGTGGCTGCGGGCCCCCAGGGAGACCTTCGGCGCCTGGTCGCTGATGCTCCTCGAGGGCGTACGCACCCTGGACGAGGCGGTCGACGAGGTACGCGAGGACCGCCGGGAGAAGGAACAGGACCGGCACCGCAGGAAGGACCAGGCGAAGCTGGACCGGGCCCAGATCAAGGCCCTGAACCGGCAGAACCGGGCCTGGGGACGCGTCGGCAGGAACGCCCACGAAGTGGACGTCCAGGCCATCGCCCCCGCACCGGGCGGCGGCACACCGGCCGTCGCGGAGCCTGCCATAACAGAGCCGGGACAGCTGCCCCTGCGTCCCCGGCCATCCCTTCAAGCCGTCAACGGCCAGAAATCCAGGAGTACTTCGGCACAGAACCCGAACGGTGAACCCGTGACCGTCGACCTCACAGCGGAGGACGACACCCAGACACTGCCCCGGCTCGACTCGCTGGAGCAGAAGCTCAAGGATCTGGAGCAGCAGTTCGGCTAGGGTCTTTCGTTTGGATCCGGACGGATCCGGACGCGAGGCCCTGTGCCTCAGGGCTTCTCCCTGTTCAGCTCGAACCAGACCACCTTGCCCAGCGCCTGTGCGGTGACTCCCCAGGAGTCGGCCAGGCTCTGTACGAGGAGCAGTCCCCTGCCGTGCGTACCGTCGTCGGCGTTCGGTACGTACGGCTCGGGCTCCTGCCCCGCCAGGAAGTCGCGCACTTCCACCCGTAATCGCCTGGGCGCCGCCGTCACCGTGACCACTGCGCCGGTGCGGGTGTGGATCAGGGCGTTCGTCACGAGTTCGCTCAGCAGGAGCTCCGCCACGTCGGTGTCCTCGGGGCGTGAGCGGTAGCGCAGGAACTCCCGCAAGGCGCCTCTCACTTCCCCCACGCCCGACAGATCCGCGTGCCCCAGTCTCCGGTGCAGCCGCACCGGACGGCTCTCCTGTCGCTTCGTCATGTCCCCCGCGCGCACAGTGAATCGACCTCCTTCGAGTCGTCATCCCTCGAACACCTTCACGGGATGCATGCCCCACAGACGGGCACTCACGCTTTTACGGGCGTCAACAGGTGAACGGACACCGGCGCAACCCCGGCCGGAAGGCCAGTGCGTTACGTTTCCGTACCCACGGTTAACTTCCAAAAAATTCACATGAGTCGGCGTTGACGGATAGGGATCTACGCGCGTCATCATGGTGCCCATGCGAATCCCCCCACGCATCACCACGCTCGGCGGCATCGCCGCCCTCCTGTCCGTCCTCTTCGTCGGCGGCCCGGTCACCGCGACGGCCGCGACCGTCCCCTCGGTCACCGCGGTCGGCAGCATCTGCTACTCCGCTCTGCCGTCGCAGGCGCACGACACCCTCGATCTCATCGACGCGGGAGGTCCTTTCCCGTACGACCAGGACGGCACCGTCTTCCAGAACCGGGAAGGCATCCTGCCGAGCCAGGGAACCGGCTACTACCACGAGTACACGGTCATCACGCCTGGTTCCTCGACCCGCGGTGCCCGTCGGATCGTGACGGGTGAAGAGGTCCAGGAGGACTACTACACCGCTGACCACTACGAGTCCTTCGACCTGGTCGACCACGACTGCTGATCAGTAGTCCCCCGGTCCGGTCCGCGCCGTCGTCCCCCACCTGCGGCGCGGATCACCGGACCGGCGGCGGGAGAACCGCGCTTGTACCCTCCACGCATGACCGTGATCTATGTGATCGACGGCTCCGAGGTCACCGGCCTGGAGCGCTTCTGGGACGTGGTCGGCGAGGCGGTGAACGGCCCCGGCGGCTATTTCGGCCGCAGTCTCGACTCGTTCGCCGACTGTCTGAGCGGTGGCATGGGCACCCCGGACGACGCCGACTTCGCCGTCGAATGGCGCGACCACGCGCTCTCCGCCCGTGCGCTGGGCCACGAGGAGACCGCACGCCATCTGCGGCGCACGCTCACCCGTGTGCACCCCACCGGGAGGGCGGCTGCCGAGCACGCGCTGGCCGATGCGCTGGCCGGCCGGGGCCCGACGCTCTTCGACACGCTGGTGGAGATCATCACGGAACGGACCGCGCCCGGGACCCTGCGGCTGAGGTGATCACGGGCGCGGTACGGGGAAGTGAAGCCCTGTAACACCCCGCAGGCACCGACCCCGAGGAGCCGTGATGCACGACGACCGCACACTGGTGGAGGGCCGCCTGGAGCGGGCGCTCCAGCAGTTCGTCCGCCCCGCCCAGTACGCGGCCCGGACCCCTCTGGCCCTCTCCGCCTGGCACGCCCCCGGCGAACCCGTGCCGGTGGCCGACGCGCTCGGTCAGGCGTACGAGCCCTTCGTGACCGGTACGGCATGGGGGAAGCCGTGGTCCACGACCTGGTTCCGGCTCACGGGCAGCGTGCCCGAGGAGTGGTCGGGACGCCGGGTGGAGGTGGTCGTCGATCCCGGGTTCTCCGGCCAGGGCCCGGGTTTCCAGGCGGAGGGGATGCTGTACGGCACCGACGGCGTCCCCCTCAAGGGCATCCATCCACGCAACCGGCACCTCACGGTCTCCGCGGCGGCGAAGGGCGGTGAGCCGGTCTCCCTGCTCCTGGAGGCGGCGGCCAACCCCGCCGTGCTGGAGCACGGCTTCGAACCGACCCCGCTCGGCGACGTACTGACCGCCGGGGACCGCCCCCTCTACACGTTCGCCTCCGCCGACCTCGCCGTCCTCGACGAGGACGTCTGGCATCTCGTCCTGGACATCGAGGTGCTGTCCGAGCTGATGGGCGAGCTGCCCGCCGACCGCTCCCGTAGCCACGAGATCCTGCGGGCGCTGGAACGCATGCTGGACGCCCTCGATCTGCACGATGTGGCAGGCACGGCGGCGGCGGCCCGGGCGGAGCTGGCCGAGGCCCTGTCCAGGCCCGCCTCCGCGAGCGCACACCGCGTGTCGGCGGCCGGGCACGCGCACATCGACTCGGCGTGGCTGTGGCCGCTGCGCGAGACGGTGCGCAAGGCCTCGCGCACCTTCGCCAACGTCACCGCTCTGGCCCAGGACTATCCGGAGCTGGTCTTCGCGTGCTCCCAGGCCCAGCAGTACGCCTGGGTGAAGGAGCATCAGCCGCACATCTGGGAGCGGATCAAGCAGGCGGTCGCGGACGGCCGGTGGGCACCGGTCGGCTCGATGTGGGTGGAGTCCGACGCCAACATGCCCGGCGGTGAGGCGCTGGCCCGGCAGATCGTGCACGGCAAGCGCTTCTTCACCGAGGAGCTCGGGGTCGAGACGGAGGAGATCTGGCTGCCGGACTCCTTCGGCTACACGGCGGCCTTCCCGCAGTTGGCCCGGCTGGCCGGGGTCCGGTGGTTCCTGACGCAGAAGCTGTCCTGGAACCAGCACAACAGGATGCCGCACCACACGTTCTGGTGGGAGGGCATCGACGGGACCCGGGTCTTCACGCATTTCCCTCCGGTGGACACGTACAACGCGCAGTTCCACGCAAGCGAACTCGCCCGCGCGGAGAAGAACTTCGCCGAGAAAGGCCGCGCCTCGCGCTCCCTGGTGCCGTTCGGCTGGGGCGACGGAGGGGGCGGGCCGACCCGCGAGATGCTGGAGAAGGCCCGCAGGCTCCGGGATCTGGAGGGCTCGCCCCGGGTCGAGATCGAGAAGCCCTCGGCGTTCTTCGCGGCGGCCGAGGAGGAGTACGGCACCGAGGCACCGGTCTGGTCGGGCGAGCTGTACCTGGAGCTGCACCGGGGGACGTACACCTCCCAGGCAGCCACCAAGCGCGGCAACCGCCGCAGTGAACACCTGCTGCGTGAGGCGGAGTTGTGGGCGACCGCGGCGGCCCTGCGCGACCCCGGCTACCACTACCCGTACGAGACGCTGGAGAGGATCTGGAAGACCGTTCTGCTGCTGCAGTTCCATGACATCCTGCCCGGCTCGTCCATCGCCTGGGTGCACCGCGAGGCCCGCGACACGTACGAGGCGGTGCGGGCGGAGCTCGCCGACGTGGTGGCCGAGGCCGTGACGGCGCTCGGCCCGCCGGAAGGTCTCGTGGCGCTCAACGCCTCGCCGTACGACCGCAGTCATGTGCTCGAACTGGACGCGGATGCGAGCGGAGTGCTGCCGTCGGGCGCCCATGTGCAGGCACTGGGCGAAGGGCGCACGGCGGTGGCGGCACGGACGCCGGCCCTGGGTGCGGGGCTGCTGGACGGCTCGGTGGTGCCGGACCACGCGGCCACGGCGACCGGCACCGCGGAGGACGGCGGAATCGTTCTGGACAACGGGCTCCTGCGGGTCACGGTCGACCGGGACGGGCTGATCGCCTCGGTGCGGGACCTGGTGGCCGGCCGGGACGTCCTCGCCCCCGGCCACCGGGCGAACCTCCTTCAGCTGCACCCGGATCACCCCAACCACTGGGACGCCTGGGACATCGACCGGCACTACCGCCGCTCGCGCACGGACCTGACGGACGCGGACTCCGTCGAGACGGTCGAGGCCGGGCCGCTGCGGGCCGCCGTCCGCGTGGTGCGCTCCTTCGGAGCGTCCCGGATCGTGCAGGAGCTGCGGCTCTCCGCGGGCAGCCGGCAGCTCGACATCGACACCGAGGTGGACTGGCAGGAGTCGGAGAAGGTCCTGAAGGCGGCCTTCCCGCTGGACGTCCACGCCGAACGGTCCACGGCCGAGATCCAGTTCGGCCATGTGCACCGGGCGACGCACGACAACACCGGCTGGGACGCGGCGCGTTTCGAGATCTGCGCACACCGCTGGCTGCGCGTCGCCGAACCGGGCTACGGCGTCGCGGTCCTCAACGACTCGACCTACGGCCACGAGGTGACACGGACCCCGCACGAGGCCGGGCTCGGCACGACCGTACGGCTGTCGCTGCTGCGCGCACCGCACAGCCCGGACCCGCACGCCGATCTCGGGACGCACCGCTTCCGCTACGCCCTGGCGCCCGGTGCGCAGGTCACCGATGCGGTGCGGGAGGGGCTGGCGCTCAACCTGCCGCTGCGGGCGGCGGTGGCCCCGGCCGTGCCGTCGCTGGTGACGACGGGGCATCCGGCCGTGACCGTGGAGTCGGTGAAGCTCGCCGAGGACCGCGGCGGTGATGTCGTCGTGCGGCTGTACGAGTCGGCCGGAGGGCGGGCGGACACCACTCTGCGGGTCGGTTTCCCCGTGGTGCGGGCGCAGATCACCGACCTCCTGGAGCGGCCGGTGGAAGAGGCCGTGGCCGGCGAGGACGGTCTTGCGCTGTCGCTCAGGCCCTTCCAGATCCTGACGGTGCGGCTGACACCCGCCTGAGCGTGCCCCAGGTCAGGGTCGGGGCATGTTCCGGAGGTTGGAGCGGGCCATCTGGAGCATCCGGCCCACTCCGCCGTCCAGCACGATCTTGCTGGCGGAGAGCGCGAAGCCGGTCACCATGTCGGCGCTGATCTTCGGCGGGATGGAGAGCGCGTTCGGGTCGGTGACCACGTCGACGAGTGCGGGGCCCTTGTGCTTGAAGGCGTCCTTGAGGGCGCCTTCGAGCTGCTTGGGCTTCTCCACCCGCACCCCGTACGCCCCGCAGGCACGGGCGACCGCCGCGAAGTCCGGATTCTTGTTCGCCGTGCCGAACGAGGGCAGTCCCGCGACGAGCATCTCCAGTTCGACCATGCCGAGCGAGGAGTTGTTGAACAGGACCACCTTCACCGGCAGGTCGTACTGGACCAGGGTGAGGAAGTCGCCCATCAGCATGGTGAATCCGCCGTCGCCCGACATCGACACGACCTGCCGGTTCCGGTCGGTGAACTGGGCGCCGATCGCCTGCGGCAGCGCGTTGGCCATCGAGCCGTGGCTGAACGAACCGATCACCCGGCGCTTGCCGTTGGGCGTGAGATAGCGGGCGGCCCACACGTTGCACATGCCCGTGTCGACGGTGAACACGGCGTCTTCGTCGGCGAGTTCGTCGAGCACCGAGGCGACGTACTCCGGGTGGATCGGAACGTGCTTCTCGACCTTGCGGGTGTACGCCTTGACCACGCCCTCGAGCGCGTCGGCATGCTTCTTCAGCATCCGGTCGAGGAACTTGCGGTCGGTCTTGGCCTTCACGCGCGGTGTGAGCGACCGCAGGGTCTCGCGTACGTCGCCCCAGACCGCCAGATCGAGCTTGGAGCGACGGCCCAGGTGCTCGGGACGCACATCCACCTGGACGATCTTCACATCGGTCGGGAGGAACGCGTTGTACGGGAAGTCGGTGCCGAGCAGGATGAGCAGATCGCACTCGTGGGTGGCCTCGTAGGCGGCGCCGTAGCCGAGCAGTCCGCTCATGCCGACGTCGTACGGATTGTCGTACTGGATCCACTCCTTGCCGCGCAGCGCGTGCCCGACCGGGGCCTTGACGCGCCCGGCGAACTCCATCACCTCGGCGTGCGCGCCTGCGGTGCCGCTGCCGCAGAACAGCGTCACCCGTTCGGCCTCGTCGACCATCCGGCAGAGCTTCTCGATCTCCTCGTCACCGGGCCGTACGGAGGGCCGCGTGGTGACCAGAGCATGCTCGATCGACTTCTCCGGGGCCGGCCGGGAGGCGATGTCGCCGGGCATCGAGACGACGCTGACCCCGCCGCGTCCGATCGCGTGCTGGACAGCGGTCTGGAGCAGCCGGGGCATCTGCTGCGGGTTGGAGATCATCTCGTTGTAGTGGCTGCACTCCTGGAAGAGCAGCTCGGGATGGGTCTCCTGGAAGTAGCCGAGCCCGATCTCGCTCGAAGGGATGTGCGAGGCGAGGGCGAGGACCGGGGCCATGGAGCGGTGGGCGTCGTAGAGGCCGTTGATGAGGTGCAGATTGCCGGGGCCGCACGACCCTGCGCAGGCCGCCAGGGTGCCGGTGATCTGGGCTTCCGCACCGGCGGCGAACGCGGCGGTCTCCTCGTGCCTGACCTGGATCCATTCGATGGCCGCGTTGCGCCGGATGGCGTCGACCACGGGGTTGAGGCTGTCACCGACGACGCCGTACATCCGCTTCACCCCCGCCCGCACGAGAATGTCGACGAACTGTTCCGACACGTTCTGCTTGGCCATGGGTGTGCGCCCTCTCTGCGTGTGCTCGGCGCACATGCGGCTGTCCGGGCTCCGGGGCCGGGACAGCCGGCCGTCGGACTCCGGAGTCCATCAACCCATGGCGTGCGGCGTTACGCCTCCCAGACCGCGGCGCTCGTGCGGTCGTCGGCATACCCCTTGGCCCTCGTCTGGATGTCCGCGAGGAATGCGGCCAGTCCAGGGGGCCCGGTGGCGCTCCAGCGCTCGGCGAGCTCCTCGGAGAGGGCGGGCTCGCCCCGCATCGGTTCGGCCAGACCGTTGCTGCAGAGCAGCAGCGTGTCCCCCGGACGGGCGACCGAGGCACGGAAACGGAACGGTTCGGCGGGCGGCGGCACAGGACTCTCGATGTACGGGGACGGCGGCGTCGTGATCTGCAGGTCCATCGTCAGCCGGTCGCCGCCCGGCCCCTCTTCGCTCTCCGCACCGGTCTGGGGGGCCGAGCCGAAACCGACGACGGGTTCCCCCCGACGGGCACCGGCGGGCGGTACCGGCGGTTCGAGGTCCTGCCAGGCACCGTCACGGAGCCGGAACAGGCCCCCGTCGCCGGTGCCGAAGAAGACCCGGGTGCGGCACTCGGGGTCGGCGGACAGGAGCAGGCAGCGCAGGCCCACGGTGTAGGCGTCGGCCTCGATGCCCAGCTCCGCCGCGCGGGCGCGCAGCTTGCCGTAGGTCCGGTCGGTGAGACGGTGCAGACCCGATTTGAGTTCGCCCCGGCGTCCCGCCCTTATGTCGTCGGAGAGCCGGGTGTGGCTGCGGCCCACGGCGCCCCCGATCCAGCGGCAGGCGTCGGCGGCGGCGAGGTGCGCGTACTCGGCGGCCCGGGCACCGCCGGCGACGGCGACCAGGACGAGGGAACCGTCACCGGCACCGAAGCGTGCCGTCAGCAGGGCGTCACGCCGGGGCTCGCCCCGGAAGCGCGCCGAGTCCCCGCGTACGGAGGCGGCCCGCAGGGTGTACGTCCCGTACCGGGCGCCGTCGAGCACGGTGTCGGCGACGAGCCCGTCGAGGTCACCGGGGCCGGATACGGGCAGGGCGACGGGCTCGGCATCGTAGGTGGGCGGCCGGTCCCCGATGTGGCCGACGACGGGGCGGGACGCCGTGACAGGGCCCGCGGGCTGTTCGGGGGCGCCGTTGCGGGTGAACTCCGGCTGCGCCGCCGTGGCATCGGCGGGCCCGGCGGCCTGCTCGGGCGGCTGCTCGGGCGGCGGCGGGGCGGCGAAGGTCCGCGGCTGCGGGGATCCGGCCGGAGACTCCCACGGAGCGGGGCAGGCCACGGTGCGCGTCGACGCGGGAGGAGGCGGCCCGGCGGGTGTCCGCGGCACGGCCGGTACGGCTCGCTGGGGCGCGGGCACGCCGTCCGCGGCGGACCGCTGAGGCACAGGGGGCGCCTTCGGTGGGGGCTGCCGCATCCGGTGTGCGCCGGCGGGCGGCGCACCGGGAACCGACGGCCTTGCGGGTACGCGGGGGTCGGGCACGGGGACGGCGGCGCCCTCGTTCGTTCCTGTGTCCGTGCGGTCGTCCTCCGGTGGACCCACCGCGTCCGATGCGGAGTCGAAGCGGTCGTCGAGACTGTCGGCCGCGCTGCTGGGCCCCGTGTCCGGCGCGGTCTCGTCGTACAGCCTGCGCCACCAGTCGTCCTCGTGGGCGGCGGGCGTCTCCCCCTGCTGACTCATGCCCTTATTGTCCACCGCGCGGGCCGTGCGAAAACGGTTCATCCGGAAAAGAGGCCTGGAATTGACGGCCGGAAAAGGGTCCGCCGGGCGGCCCCACCCCCCACGGGAAGGACGCCCGGCGGACCGGTCAGGGTGTCGTCAGCGCACTGCGTACGCGTCGGTCACGGTCTGGATGACGGAGTTGCCGTTGGCGTCCGTCAGTTCGGTCCTCAGGGTGACGGGCTTGCCCGCCGCGCCCGCGTGGTTCACGGTCGCGGTCCACGTGCCGCGCTTCTCCGCGGTGGTGGCGGCGGTCCAGGTCTCACCGTTGTCGTACGAGTAGGAGACCTTGGCGGCGGTCAGCCTGCCGGGCGTGTAGCCCGCGTGGCCGGTGACGCTCAGTTCGATCTTCTGACCGTCCTGCGCCGCCAGGGTCTTCAGCCCGTCCGTCGCCAGGTCGTAGCCCGGGAAGAGCAGCGGGATCCCCTGGGAGTAGGTGTTCTCCTCGCGGTGCGAGCGGAACTTCCAGGTGGTCTCCGTGTGGGTCGACCTCTTCCAGACGGCGGCCGGCTGACCGGACTTGAACGTCACCATGGTGAGTTCGTACGCCGCGTCCCCGGCCGGGACGGTGAACACCCCGGAAGGCCACCCGGACTCGCCGAGCACCTCACCACCGCTGGTGAGCTTCATTCCGCCCAGGTCTCCGAAGGAGCCCTGCATTCCGCCGTGTTCGGTGTCGGCCCAGAAGCCCGGGGCGACGCCGATCAGGTTGTCCTGACGCTCGGCGGCGAGCTGCTGCTCGCCCTGCGTGCTGAGCGGGGTCGACGGGCCGAGGATGCCTCGGTACCAGCTCTCCGTACGCTGCTGGCCCGCCTTGTACGTACGGGGCTTGTCGAACAAGGTCTCGCCCCAGGGGAAGCTGGAGGAGAGGTAGCGCTCGTACCCGCTGTCGCCCGCCGAGTAGTACTCGGTTCGCTTGCCGGGGGCTGCGACGGTGTCGAACATTCCGACGGAGAAGCGTGTGCCGTACGGCCGGGAGACGACCATCGAGTCGACGTAGTCGGCCGCGACGCCCATTGCCTCGTACGTGGCGGTGGACTTGCCGAGCTTGTTGTCACGGACCTTGTACGTGCGGTCCGAGGTGACCGGGCCGGTCTCGGGGAAAGCGAGGTTGTAGACGAACGGGCTGACGGCAGTGCCCTTCCAGCGCAGCGTCACGGGACCGTCGGCGAGTGCGGCGGTCAGGCCGGCGGCCTCGCTCGCCTCGACCCCGAGGGAGGGCAGCGGCGCCTGGCCGTAGCCGACGGACGGCAGCCAGGGGCCGGCGGACGGCCGGTGCACGATGATCGCCTTCGCGCCGGCGGCCTTGGCGTTCCGCGCCTGGACGGTCATGTATCCGTCGTCGGCCACCTTCACCAGGGCGATCCGGCCCGTGACATCGGCGGCCTTCAGCTCGTCGGGGGTGCCGGTGCCCGCGTCGACGAGCGCCGCCTCGCCCGTACCGTCGAGGTTGACGGAGCCGGTGCTCGCCACCAGCGGGTGCAGTGCCGCACCGCCGACGACCGAGAGCTTCTCGATCTGCGGAGCATAGGAACGCCAGAAGCTGGCGAACTCGAAGTCGCCGTCACTCGCCCTGCCCTGGACGTCGACCAGGTAGTTCTTGATGGCGCGACCGCCGGCCATGGAACCCGAGTGCAGCCAGACATCGTCCCAGCTGCGGCCGAAGGTGAGTGTCGCGGAACGGTTCTCCGACAGGTGGTCCTCCGTCCGCACCTGGACCCGATGGGCCTTGCGGGCGTCCAGTACCAGGAGGGTGTCCTTGGTGACGTTCAGCTGCGGCCTGGCGAGGTAGCCGACGGACTCGACCATCCTGCCGGTGGCGTCCTTCGGGTCCGGCGAGGTGATGAAGCTGGAGACGAAGTAGGCGCCGGGGCGCACCTCGTAGACCTGGTCCGTCGAACCGTCGTTGAAGCGGCGCTCTCCGGAGGCGGTGTCGGTGCCGATGACATCCACGGAGGAGTTTCCGGCGGCAGCCCTGCCGGTGCGGTCGATGAGCTTGACCCGCAGGGTGACGGTCTCCGGGCCGACGTACAGCGAGAACGGGGTGGAGACCTTGACTCCGCCGGGACCGGTGGCCAGCACGCGCCCGGTGACATCTCCGTACTGGGCGGCCTTCAGGCTCGCTGTCGGGTCGATGTCCAGCGGGACCTTGACGGTCGCTCCGGCCGGGACGGTGACGCTGCTCGCGTCGAGCCTGGCGACGGAGGAGCGGACCGCCGAGCCGTCGTTGCCGGTGACGCCCTGGACCTTCAGCGACAGCTTCACCGGCTCGGTACCGGAGTTGGTGTACGGGACGTCGACCGTGGTGCGGTCGCTCCTGTCCTGCGGCCAGTTGAACGTGCCGCCCTGGAGCGCGGGGGCGCCGACGACGGTGGTGTCGATGGCGGCCTTGACGTCGAGGCGGCCGCCGCCGGTCTCCCGTACGTCGCCGGGGATGTCGCTCTTCGCGGAGGAGACGAGAGCGGCCTTGATCTGCTGTGCTGTCCAGTCCGGGTGGCGCTGCTTCACGATGGCCGCGGCGCCCGCGACATGCGGGGTGGCCATCGACGTGCCGGACATCGTCCGGTACGCGTACACCCCGCGGCCACCGGCCGCCGCGGCCGAGATGTCGACGCCGGGGGCGGAGATCTCGGGCTTGAGGGTGTGCGAGCCGATCGCGGGTCCGCGGCTGGAGAACTGGGCCGTGGAGTCGTCGCGGTCGACGGCCCCGACGGTCAGCACGCCGGGCGCGCAGCCCGGCGAGGAGACGGTGTTCAGCGTCGGACCGGAGTTGCCGGCCGCGATGACGAACAAGGTGTCCTTGCTCCGGGCGAGCTCCTCGGCGGCGACGCTCATCGGGTCGGTGCAGTCGGTCGGGGTCTGGCTGCCGAGGCTCATGGAGACGACGTCGGCCTTCTGGTCGACGGCCCACTGCATACCGGCGATGATCCAGGACTCGGCGCCGGAACCGCTGTCGTTGAGGACCTTGCCGGCGAGAAGGTCGGCGCCGGGGGCGACGCCCTTCGTCTTTCCGTCGCCGGCCGCACCGGAGCCGCCCACGGTGGAGATGGTGTGGGTGCCGTGGCCCTGGCGGTCGTCCGTGGTGTCGGAGTCCGTGAAGTTCTTGGAGTCGGCGATCCGGCCCTTGAGGTCGGGGTGTTCGGCGTCGACACCGGTGTCGAGGACGGCGACCTTGGTGCCCTTGCCGTCGTATCCGGCGGCCCAGGCCAGGTCGGCCCCGACCTGCTTGGTCGACCGGTCCAGGGTGGCCTGGACCTTGCGGTCGAGCCAGAGCTTCTTCAGACCGGCGGCTGAGCGGGCGCGCGTGCCGGTGACGTCTGCCCAGAAGGCGGCGGTCTGCTTCTTGTCGGCCTTGAGCGCGACGCCGTCGACGGCGGCGAGGTCGAGTCCGCGCTCGGCGCCGCGCGGGGTGACGGGAGTGCTGCGCGCGGCCTGCACGGTGTATGTGGCGATCAGTGGGACGGTCGTGGAGTGGGCGTCGTCGTAGCCCTGGCGGATCAGTCCGGTGACGTTGAAGAGTTCCTCGTCGACCGTGCCGGAGGCGAGGGCGGTGACCGCGGATTCGGGGTAGACGTACAGGTCCTTGCCGGACTGCCGGGTCTGGACGAGGGGCACGCTGCCGTCCTCGCGGGGCAGGGCGGTGGCGGACGCGGCGCCCGAACCGTCCGTGCTCACCAGGATCTTGTCGCCGGTGACGAGGGTGACGGTGACCGGGGCGTCCTCGGCGGTCGCTGCGGCGCTTCCGGTCAGCGGTCTCATTGCGGTCGAGCCGTCCTGCGGCGCTGCCGCGGACGGTGCGATCGCGGTGACGGCCAGGACGGCGGCGGTGGCCGCTCCCAGCGCCGTGCGCGATATCGGACGCATCGCTCTCCCCAGATCATTCCGGAACGTAGCAGCACAAGGCGCCACATTCGAAAGGTTGTTGGTGCTGCGGTGGCGCCACATTGGCAGAGGCTCCGGTGGTACGGGGGATGATGTGTCCGGCGGGTTTGCGCCGTGGCTGTTTCCCGCCACGGCCGGTCGGCCGGACAGGCGCGGAGACTCGCGCACACCATCCCGGGGAGGGTCGGAAGATGCTGGCAGCGATAGGTCTCGACGAGAGACAGGAAGCGGCCTACCGGGCGCTTGTCGCGGCGGGCGCCGCAGAGCTCTCCGATCTCGCGCGCCGGCTGGCGCTGCCGGAGGCGGACACGGAGCGGGCGCTGCGCCGGCTGGAACAGCAGGGCCTCGCCGCCCAGTCGTCGTCGCGGACCGACCGCTGGGTGGCCGCGCCGCCCGGGGTCGCGCTGGGCGCGCTGCTGACTCAGCAGCGGCACGAACTGGAGCAGGCCGAGCTCGCGTCGGCACTGCTCGCCGAGGAGTACCGGGCGGAGGCGACCGAGCCGGCGGTGCACGACCTGGTGGAGGTGGTGACCGGTGCGAGTGCGGTCGCGCATCGCTTCCATCAGCTGCAGCTGGGCGCCGTCTCGGAAGTCTGCGCACTGGTCACGGGGAAGCCGATCGCGGTCACGGGCATGGAGAACGAGTCCGAGGAACGGGCGGCGATGCGCGGAGTGTCCTACCGGGTCGTCGTCGAGCGCGATGTGCTCGCGCTGCCCTCCGGGATCGTGGAGCTCTCGGCGGCGCTGAGCCGTGACGAGCAGTGCCGGGTGGTCGACCGGGTGCCGACCAAACTGGTGGTCGCCGACGCCTCGCTGGCCATGGTGCCGCTGACGGGGCGCGGGGCCGAGCCCGCCGCCCTGGTCGTCCATGGCAGTGGCCTGCTGGAGTCGCTGATGGGACTGTTCGAGGCGGTGTGGCGCGATGCGATGCCCCTGCGGCTGGGTGAGAGCGGCGTCAGCGAGGAGGAAGGCCCCGGGCCGGACCCCACCGATCTGGAGATCCTGTCCCTGCTGCTGTCCGGTCTGACGGACGCGAGTGTGGCGAAACAGCTGGAACTGGGCCTGCGGACCGTGCAGCGGCGGGTGAAGGGGCTCATGGAACTGACCGGGGTGTCCACACGGCTGCAGCTGGGCTGGCACGCGTACGAACGCGGCTGGGTGGCGCGGGCGCCACGCTGACCGGCCGGGGGTTCGCCCCCCTGTCGGACCTGCGCTGACGGGCGGGACCGGGCGGACTCCGGCAGGCTGGTCGAATGAGTGGTTGGCAGCTCGTTGCCGTGGGCGCGGTGATGGTGCTCGGACTGGTCGGTGTGCTGGTGCCGGGTGTGCCCGGGCAGGCGATGATCTGGGCCGCCGTGCTGTGGTGGGCGCTGACGGACACGACGCCGCTCGCCTGGGGGGTTCTGATCGGGGCGACGTGTCTGCTCCTGCTGAACCAGGCACTGAAGGCTCTGCTGCCGTCACGCCGCCCGCAGGAGTCGGGCGCCCCCCGCAAGACACTGATGATCGGCGGGGTCGCTGCGATCGCGGGGTTCTTCGTGGTGCCGGTGATCGGCGGGCTGCTGGGCTACGTGGGCGCGATCTACGGGGCGGAACGGCTGAGGCTGGGCACCCGCAGGGCGGGCTGGACCTCGCTCAAGTCGGTCATGCGGGCGACCGGCTACTCGGTGCTCCTGGAGCTCTTCGTCTGCCTGCTCGTGGTCGGGGCGTGGCTGGGCTCCGTGATCTGGGGCTGACGGCCCGCACCTACCGCTTTGAGGGTGCTGCTCGGCCCGCGAGCTCCAGGTGGCGTACGGCGTACGACCGCCACGGCCGCAGACCCTCCGTCGCGGGTGTCCCGTGCGGGTCCACATCGGGATCGCCCAGTGCCCGCATACGGATCACTGCCGCGGTCGCGGGTCCGATCGCCCGCAGCCGCAGCAGCGCCTGCTCCGCCTCGTCCCGGTCCGCTCCGGCTTCGAGCCGTACGGTTCCCCCGGCAAGGGCGCCCGCGAGCTCCCGCAGGGCCGGATCCTCGGCCCGGACGGCCAGCACCCCCGGTTCGGGGAAGACATGGGTGAGGCCGCCGCACGGCACGTCCAGGACCTTCCCGTACCGCTCCACCAGCCCTTCGGCGGCTTCCGTGCCCACGAGCGCGCGTACGGCGAGCTCCTCCGGGTCGGCGGCGCCCGGCGAGCGCAGGCCGGGGCGGGCCGCGACGAGGGGCGCCAGCCGCTGATCGGCACCGAGGGCCTCGTCGACGGCGTACGGATCGGCGTCGAGGTCGAGGAGCCGGCGCAGCCGCTGTACGGCGGTGGTCAGGTCGCGGAGGTCGGTGAGCGCGATGCGGGCTTCCAGCCACGGCCCGGCGGAGGCCTCGTCGACGGCGACGACTCCGGTGCCGTACGGGAGCCGCAGCGTGCGCCGGTAGGTGCGTGCGCCGGGGGCTCCGCCGATCTCCTCGATCCGGGCCACGGCCTCGGCCCCGAGGAGGTCGAAGACCTCCCGGGCTGCGTACGGGCCGCGGTGGGCGAGCCGGAGCGGGACTCCGGCCCTTCGCCCCTCGCGCAGCCCCCCGCCGGTACCCGTGCCGGCCTCGGTCCGAAGAGCGCTGGGGGTACGGGCGTAGATCTGCCGGATGGTGTCGTTGAACTGGCGCACGCTGGCGAAGCCGGACGCGAAGGCGATCTCGGTGACGGCCAGGTCGGTGGTCTGCAGCAGGACCCTGGCGGTGTGGGAGCGCTGGGCGCGCGCGAGGGCGACGGGGCCGGCTCCCAGCTCGGCGTTGAGCTGGCGCTGGACCTGACGTGCGCTGTAGCCGAGCCGCCCGGCGAGCCCGGGGACGCCTTCCCGGTCCACGACGCCGTCGCCGATCATCCGCATGGCGCGGCCGACGACATCGGCCCGCACATTCCATTCGGCGGAGCCCGGCACGGCGTCCGGGCGGCAGCGTCTGCACGCCCGGAAGCCGTTGCCCTGGGCCGCGGCCGCGGTCGGGTAGAACCGCACGTTCTTCCGCTTGGGGGTGACGGCGGGGCAGCTCGGCCGGCAGTAGATGCCGGTGGTCGCGACGGCGAAGAAGAACTCTCCGTCGAAGCGCGCGTCGCGGCTGCTCACCGCCTCGTACCTGGTCTGTTCGTCCATCACACCGTCCAGTGTGCGCCCCCTCCCGAAGGCGCACTCGCGGTTTTCGGACGTCGAACCAGGTGGCCCGCCCGCACTACCGCATCCGGCCCTCCCGCTTGAACGCCATGGCAGCCCTGCCCTCGGCGCCCCTGCGCTTCCATTCGCGCATGGTCTCGCTGCGCAGCCGGGCGTCCGTCTTGGCCGCGATCCGGTGGTTCTCCCTGAGCAGCTTGCGGTAGCTGTCGAGACGCCGCTCCGGCAGCGTCCCGTCCTCGATCGCGCCGAGCACGGCGCAGCCCGGCTCGGCCTCGTGGCCGCAGTCGTGGAAACGGCACTGCCGCGCCAGGTCCTCGATCTCCGAGAAGACCTGGCCGACGCCGGCCTCCGCGTCCCAGAGCCCGACCCCACGCAGCCCGGGGGTGTCGATCAGCACGCCGCCGCCGGGCAGCACGAGGAGGTTGCGTGTCGTGGTGGTGTGCCTGCCCTTGCCGTCCACGTCTCGCGCCGCCCGGACATCCATGACGTCCTCGCCGAGCAGCGTGTTGGCGAGGGTCGACTTGCCCGCGCCGGACACCCCGAGCAGCACACTCGTACCGTCCGAGACGATGGCACCGAACACGTCGACCCCCTCGCCGGTGGCGGAGCTGACGGGGAGCACCTGTACTCCGGGGGCGATGCGCTCGATGTCCTCGACCAGGTGGGCGAGCGTGGCGGCGTCCGGGACGAGATCGGCCTTGGTGAGCACCACGAGCGGGTGCGCCTCGTACTCCTCGGCCTGATTCCCGTCGCCCAGCAGGGCGGCACCGGCGGTGCTGGACATGGCCAGCGCCAGGAACCGTTCCAGCCGTCCGAGATCCAGCTCGACGGCGAGCGAGACGCAGATGACGATGTGATCGATGTTGGTGGCGAGCACCTGGCCCTCGGAACGCTGCGAGGACGTCGAGCGTACGAAGGCGGTGCGCCGTGGAAGGAGGGTGCGGACGAACTGCGGGTCGCCGTCGGGGTCGACGGCCACCCAGTCGCCGGTGCAGACGATCCGCATCGGATCGCGGGGCACCACGAACGCGGTGTCCGCCCGCAGGGTGCCGTCCGGGGTGACCACGTCGCACTGCCCGCGGTCCACCCTGACCACGCGGCCGGGCAGGAGTCCCTGCTCGGCGTACGGGGCGAAGGCGGCGGCCCAGTCGTCGTCCCAGCCGTACGGAGCCAGCGGGTGCGACGAAACGGAAACCGGAAGAATGGGGAAAGACAAGGGAAACCCTTCACAAGGGTGGCCCCGGCACCGCGCGCTCGGGCGCGGAGAAGAAAGGTGAAGGTCAGCCGGAGGCCACGGGGGTGAGAACGATGCTCTTCTGGTTGTGGGCAGCGCCCATCGCAACGACAGTCATCAATGTCCTCACCTCCTGATTCCTTGAACTCCGCACACCCTAGCGCGGGGCAGCCCCGGGGCGTCAACGGGTTTTTCGAGCACGGTCACCGAGCCGCAGCCCTCGTCCGGCTTGGCACGAGATCTCCCTCGATCAGGTGATACGCATGCACAACTACCGGTCTCAGGCCATTAGGGTGCCGGACATGACCTCACCCCAGACCGCCACCGGCACGTTCGCACAAGCCCAGTTGGGCACACAGATCCTCCTCGCCTGGAGCGGCGGGAACGTCACGACCGGCCGTGACGTCGCCTTTCTCCTCACCTATTCGCTCGGCGACGGGCAGGACGGGCCGGAGGCGGGCGAGAAGGCCATGCGCGTGGCTCTCGAGCGCAGCGGACTGCGGGTGGGGGGCGAGACCCTGGACGCCGCGGAGAAGCCGAACCTTCCGGTCAAGCTCCTCATCCAGTCGGGCCAGGCCGTCCTGACGATGCCTCACTTCAAGGCGCAGTACACCGTCCCGCGCGAGTGGCTCGCGGTGGCGCAGGCCGAGGGCCAGGTGCACGGCATGTTCGCCACGCGCCCGTGGCCGGCGGCCGCTCCGGGACTGCCGGTCGACGAGGAGCTGCTGCGGTCCTTCGTGGGTGACCCGGAGGTCATCGGGACCTCCGCCCACTGCCTCCTGCCGGTACGCAGCCTGACCTGAACCGGCACCCGCGCCGCACCGCACCGGGACATGACGATGCCCACCACCCCCCGTGGAGTGGTGGGCATCGTCGCGCTCAGTGGCGTCAGTTGTTGCCCGCACCGTTGCCCGAGACCACCGGGATGTCGTTCAGGATGTGCGACAGCGGCTCGTCGCCCTTGGCCTGGGTGGAGTTGTCCGCGCACTGCTGGTTCTGCGGGTTGGACAGGACGTTGACGTCCTGGACCGCGACCGCGGCGATCACGCCGAGCAGCGCACCGACGTTGGCCTTGGCCGGCAGGCCGACGCAGAGCTTGTTGAGCGAGCCCTGCACCAGGCTGAGCTGCGGGCTCTGGTCGCCGAGCGTGGCACTGTTGCCGAACTTCGACTCGGCGCCGTTGCCGTTGACCGTGGTGGTGCCGTGGTCGTTGCCGATCGCCATGGCCGAGGGGGCCGCGGCGGCGGACAGACCGACCAGGGACACTGCCACAGCCGCGCCGGCCATCATCTTCTTCATCAAGCTTCACCTTTCGGAGCGTCCCGTTGTGGAACGTACTGACTAACCCCAAGCGGAGGTTTCGGTTCCGCTACACCACTCAAACGGGTTGAACGCGGCACGGGGTCGACGTTCCGCTACCTGCCGTTTCCCGTGGATTCCGCCGTACGCGCGGCCGGGACGAAGGCGCTCCCCCCGCCACGCGCCGGCCCGCCGGACGACGGGCGTTGCGGGCGCCGCACGGCCTCGCGCCGGGCCGCCTCGCACCACTCGGCGAGCAGCCTGTCGTAGATGGGCGTGGCGCCCTCCGGCCGGGGTTCACGGCCGGGCGGATGATGACTGTCGTACTGGTCCATGAGGGGCATCTACCCGACCGGACGGTCCGCGTCGGCCGCGATCGGGGCAACCGGCCCAATTCCCGCACTATCGGGCTACCCGACCTGCAGACCAACGGCGGACACGAGGGGCGGGCAGCCCTGAGGGGCCGGTTCATCCGGGCTCCCGACGAACGGTTGCCGCACGGACGAGCCGGCCCCTCAGGTCATGAACTGCTAAAGGGCAGGACGGGAGTTATCGGTGGTCAGTGGTTGCCCGCACCGTTGCCCGAGAGGATCGGGATGTCGTCCAGGATGTGCGACAGGGCCTCGTCGCCCTTGGCCTGGGTGGAGTTCTCGGTGCACTGCTGGTTCTGCGGGCTGGACAGGATGTTGACGTCCTGGACCGCGACCCCGACGGCACCGAGGAGCGACCCGATGTTGGCCTTGGCCGGCAGGGCGATGCAGGGCTTGTTGAACGATCCCTGGATGAGACCGATCTGAGGGCTCATGTCGCCGTACGTGCTGCTGTTGCCGTAGGACTGCACGGCGCCGTTGCCGTTGACCGACGTGGTGCCGTGGTCGTTGCCGATCGCCATGGCCGAGGGGGCCGCAGCGGCGGAAACGCCTACGACGGAGGCAGCGACTGCCGCCGACGCCAGAAACTTCTTCATCATGGAACTAGCCCTTCTGATTCTTCTGTTGCCCGCCTGTCCGGAGCATGGTGAACAACTCGTTGCGGCGGGTTTGGTTGTGCCGTTTCACTCGAACGATTCTTAATTCGTCCAGGTCACCGCAGGATTACGCGGAAAGGGCAACGGGAATGACGCGCACCGGGAGGGAACGCGTCCCGCGAACGGATCAGCCGCCGAGGGGCAGCCCGCCCAGGAGCGGGCCCGCGCTCCTGGCCGCACCGGTCGCACCGTCCGCCAGCTTGCTGACCGTGCCGTCCTCCTGGACCGCCTCGGTGGTGTCGCCGACCGCGCCCACCACGGGGTTCACCACCTGGTCGGCCAGCTGCGGCGTGGTGGACGTGATCTCGTTCACGCCACTGGTCAGGCTGAAGTGGGGGGCCGTGGCGGTGGTAACGGCGAAGGCCGGAGCGGCCGTTCCGAGAGCGGCCACGGAACCGGCAACAAGGGCGGCAGTCTTCGCGTACTTCACTTTCGGTTCCCTTCTGGTGCGGCGTCTGCTTCGGTCGCGTCCCCGCGCCGCACAAGTCTTCTTTACCTGTGACTTCCGCCGCTTTCACCAGGCATAACGATCAGCCCGCGAGCGGGCAACTGCACAGGGCACACTTTCTCGTCCACGGAAACGAGAAGGCCCCGGACCGCGGTTATGCGGTCCGGGGCCTGCCGATGACTGGCCATCGACTCGACCGGGAAAACGTCAGTCGTTGATGCAGACGTTGCCGAAGGCCGGGTTGAGCAGACCGATGACGTTAACGGTGTTGCCGCAGATGTTCACCGGGATGTGGATCGGGGCCTGAATGACGTTGCCCGACAGGACACCCGGGGAGTGGGCCGCGATGGCCTCGGCCTCGGAGTCGGCCATGGCCGGTGCGGCGGAGCCCAGCGCCATGAGGGTTCCGGCGGCGATGGCGGCAACCTTGGTGTACTTCACTTTCATCCCTTTCTGCAGCGGAGCCCTGGGCGGTCACGTCTTTCGTGCCGCACGAACGCTGTTGAGAATGCGCTCGTGGCTCCGGTTCTGTAATCCGTAACGATCGGCGGGCGTTATCGAAACTCTATGGAAGCAGTTTCCTGAAAAACCCCCCGAATGACGCAGGCCCGGGCCGCACGATGGAGGAGTGTCGGCGGCCCGGGCCGGTTGGTGCGGCCCGAATCAGCCGTTGCCGGCGCCATTTCCGGAGAGGACCGGGATGTCGGACAGGATGTGCGACAGCGCCTCGTCACCCTTGGCCTGGGTGGAGTTCTCGGTGCACTGCTGGTTCTGCGGGCTGGACAGGACGTTGATGTCCTGGACCCCGACCGCGAGGGCGCCGAGGAGCCCGCCGACGTTCGCCTTGAGCGGCAGGGCGATGCAGGGCTTGTTCAGCGAGCCCTGGACCAGGCTGAGCTGCGGGCTCTGGTCACCCTTGGTCACGCTGTTGCCGAACTCCGACACGGCACCGTTGCCGTTGATCGACGTCGTACCGGTGTCGTCACCGATCGCCATGGCGCTCGTCGCCGAGAGACCGAGGATGGAGGCGGCGACGGCACCCGTAGCCAGAACCTTCTTGATCACGATGAACCCTTCTCGTACTGATTGCCCCGTGGCGGAGCACACTGCCCAACTCTCCGCCCGAGGTTTGGTTCTCCCCGTTCACCCGAATGCCGGAAATCCCCAGGCACCCCCCGTCAAGTGAACGTATGTGCGTGACCCCTTCGAGTGGTTACACAATTTCCACGACTCTCCAAGTTTCCCACGCAACTCCCCTGTCGTTATGAAGTAGTCCGCGTAGATGGAATGAGTTGCCGCCGGGGCCACCGCCCCGGTACGCAAGCGGCACCGCGCGATGATTCTGCGGGCTCACTGCCCACGTGAATATCCCGAAGAAGGGCAAGTAATGCGACAGGTTCTGAATAAAAGCATGATCGTCATGGCGGCGGCGTCGGGCATCCTGACCGCCGCCGGCGGTTATGCGCACGCCGACGCTTCGGCAGACGGCGTTGCCGCCAATTCTCCTGGCGTGGGCTCGGGCAATGCCGTGCAGGTGCCGGTGCACATCCCGGTCAACCTCTGCGGTAATACCGTCAATGTGATCGCCCTGCTGAACCCCGCCTTCGGCAACACCTGTGCGAACGTCAGCTCCGACAAGGGCCACGGCGGACACGAGTCCGGCGGTCACGGCTCCGGCGGTCACGGCTCGGGTGGACACGGGTCCGGCGGTCACGGCGGTCACGGCTCCGGTGCGAGCGCGGAGGGCGTGGCCACCGGCTCGCCCGGCGTGCTGTCGGGCAACCTGGCCCAGGTACCCCTCGACATCCCGGTGAACGCCTGCGGCAACACCGTCGACATCGTGGGTGCGCTCAACCCCACGGGCGGCAACTCCTGCGCCAACGTGAGCGGTCCCGACCACGAGCACCCGCCGGTGGACGAGCCGCCGGTCGACGAGCCGCCGGTGGACGAGCCGCCGGTGGACGAGCCGCCGGTGGACGAGCCGCCCGTCGACGAGCCCCCGGCCTCCGAGCCGCCGGTGAGCAAGCCCCCGGTCGACCAGCCGCCGGCCGGCAACCCCGGCCCGAACACCCCTGACACGCAACTGGCCGAGACCGGCGCGGGTGACATCGGCCTGGCCGCCGGTGCGAGTGCTGCGCTGCTCCTGGGCGGCGCGGTGCTGCTGCGGCGCACCCGCGGCTCGCAGCGCTAGTTCCCCAGCTGTCACGCACGCACAAGGGCCGCCCGCACAGCATCGATTGCTGTGCGGGCGGCCCTTGTGCCGAGCAGGTGTTGCTCCCCCGACCGCACCGGGCGACTGCGACCATGGGGACGACACCTACCGGGACGACGGACGGGCGGCAGCGGCGTGGCAGCGACAGGCTTACGGATGGGCGTGGTCGGCGGCAGCATCGCCGGGTGCGCGATGGCGATCGCGGGTTCCAGGGCCGGGGCGGACGTCACCGTGTACGAGCGCAGCACCGGCGAACTCCAGGACCGCGGTCTGGGCATCGTGATCCCGCCTCCCCTGCACGAACAGCTCGTCGCCACGGGCTACCTGGACGCCGCGATGCCCACGGCGCCGGTGGCCACGCGCGTCTGGCTGACCCGGCAGCCGGGGCAGCGGTCGGCCCGCGAGTTCGCGCGCCAGCCGAGCCCGGTCACGCCGTGCAACTGGGGACTGCTGTGGCGGGCGTTGCGCGCGAAGGCCGACTCGGCCCGTTACTACCGGGGGCGGCCCGTCACCTCCGTCGAACGGACCGCGTCGGGGCACGCCCTCGTCCGTGCGGCCGGGGCGGAGGAGTCGTACGACATCGTGGTGGGCGCCGACGGGCACCGTTCGCTCACCCGGCACGTCCTCGCCCCCGGGCTGAGCCCGTCGCCCGCCGGGTACATGGTGTGGCGCGGCGCGCTCCCGCTGAGCGCGCTCGACGGGCATCAGCGCCAGCTCGAACTCCTGCGGAGTGCCTGGATCACCATCGGCTACCCCGGCGGACACGGCATCTTCTACCTGATCCCCAGAGGCGGCGGGGCCGGACCCGATGAGCGTCTGCTCGCCTATGCGGTCTACGCGAAGCCACCCGCGCCGGAACCCGGAGACCCACAGGAACTGGCCCCGTACGTACGGGAGATCGCCGATGAGCACTTCCCTCCCGAGTGGGCGGACATCGTCGCCCGCGGCGAGCACACGTCCATGGTCTGCCACCCGGTGACCGATCTCCACGCACCCCGGTCGGCGGATCCGCCGTTCCTGCTGGCCGGGGACGCGGCAGGCGTCACCCGGCCGCACACGGCAAGCGGCGCGGTCAAGGCGCTGCAGGACGCCCTGTGTCTGGAGGAGGCACTGCGCGGGTCCGCCTCACCCGCCGAAGCGCTGCGGCACTATGCGCGGGAGCGCACCGCGGAGGGCGCGCGGCTGATGGAGCTCGGCCGCAGGCTGGGCGGTGCCCAGGTGGAACGCACTCCCGACTGGACCGCGATGGACCAGGAAGCGGTGGACACCTGGTGCCGCGCCACCCTTGCCGGCAGTACGAGCTATCTGTACGGCGGCGTCCGGTAGCAGGGGCTCCGCAGCCGCCTCACCCCCCGGGCGCCGCCCCGGTCTGCCTGCGGTTCACGCCCGGCGCAGTGCGGAGCGGCCCGCGTAGCGCGCCGAGTCGCCCAGCTCCTCCTCGATCCGGATCAGCTGGTTGTACTTCGCCGTGCGGTCCGAGCGGGAGAGCGATCCGGTCTTGATCTGACGGCAGCCGGTCGCGACCGCCAGATCCGCGATGGTGGTGTCCTCCGTCTCGCCCGAGCGGTGCGACATGACAGCCGTCCAGCCCGCCCGGTGGGCCGTGGCCACCGTGGCCAGCGCCTCGGTCAGGGTCCCGATCTGGTTGACCTTGACCAGGACCGAGTTGCCGACGCCGGTGCGGATGCCCTCGCGCAGCAGCGTCTCGTCGGTGCAGAACACGTCGTCGCCGACGAGCTGGCAGCGGTCGCCGACGCGGGCGGTCAGCTCGCGCCAGCCGTCCAGGTCGTTCTCCGCCATCGGGTCCTCGATGGAGACGACCGGGTAGGCGTCGATGAGCTCGGCCAGGTAGTCGACGTTCTCGGAGGGGGTGCGGCGCACGCCCTCGCCCGCGTAGTCGTACACCCCGTCGCGGAAGAACTCGGACGACGCCGGGTCCATGAGCAGGCCGATGTCCGTACCGGGGCGGTAGCCGGTGCGCTCGATGGCGGCCATCACGAAGTCGAGCGCCTCCTCGGCGGTACGCAGCGCGGGCGCGAAGCCGCCCTCGTCGCCGACGCCCGTGGAGTGCCCGGCGGCCAGCAGGTCGCGGCGCAGGGTGTGGAAGACCTCACTGCCCATGCGGACGGCTTCGGCGAAGGTGTCCGCGCCCACGGGCGCGATCATGAACTCCTGGAAGTCCAGCGGATTGTCGGCGTGGGCACCGCCGTTGACGATGTTCATCATCGGCAGCGGCAGGAGGTGGGCGTCGGCGCCGCCGAGGTAGCGGTGGAGGGGCAGGCGGTGGGCCGCCGCGGCGGCCTTGGCGGCGGCGAGGGAGACGCCGAGGATCGCGTTGGCGCCGAGCCGGGCCTTCGTGGCGGTGCCGTCGAGGGCGACCAGCGCGGCGTCGAGACCCGCCTGGTCCGCCGCGTCCCGGCCGCGCACGGACGCCGCGATCTCCCCGTTGACATGGGCCACCGCGCGGTCGACGCCCTTGCCGTGCCAGCGCGTGGTGTCCCCGTCGCGCAGTTCCACGGCCTCCCGGGTGCCGGTGGAGGCGCCTGAGGGAACCGCCGCGCGCCCCAGGGATCCGTCCGTCAGGACGATGTCGACCTCGACCGTGGGGTTGCCCCGGCTGTCGATGATCCTGCGGGCGGTGACGGTCTCGATGGTGGCGTCGACGGTTCCGGCTGCCTCTGCGGACATGGGAGTTCCTCCCCGTTGTCGTGTGCCGTGGCCCGGCTGCGACAACGCTGGCGCTGAGCCCGACAAGCAAAACCATACAGCAATGCTGCTCAGTTTTGCTGTACAGCATTGCTGTGCAGGTCAACGGCACCGCCCTGCGGACAACGGGGTAAAGTGCCCTATGCCCACCCCGGAAGCCGCCGCCATCGCCGCCGAACTGCGCACCGCGATGGGCAAGCTCACCCGACGCGTCACACACGAGGACCACATCCCGCTGGGCCAGGTCGCCGTCCTCGGCGCACTCGACCGCGACGGCGCCATGACCACCAGCGACCTCGCAACCGATCAGCGCGTACGCCCCCAGTCGATGGCCCGGGCGGTGGGCCTCCTCATGGAGCAGAACCTGATCACGCGCCGGGCGCACCCCACGGACGGCCGCAAGTCCCTGGTCGAGCTCTCCGACGCGGGCCGGGCCGCGCTCGAAGCGGAGCGCGGCCGCAGGGCCGGCTGGCTCGCGCAGGCCATCGAGGCCGAACTCACCGATGAGGAGCGGGCGTTGCTGGCACGGAGCGCGGCCCTGCTGGAGCGGCTCGCCACCCGCTAGTGCCCCTGCCGGGTGCCCGGACAGGACGGTCCTCACGGCGGGGCGACGGTCCTCACCGCCGGGAGGCGGTCCTCACGGGTAGAAGTGCGTCAGCGACTCCGCGGCGCAGGCCGGCTTCTGCGACCCTTCGAGTTCGAAGGTGAAGGCCCGCGTCATCTGTACGCCGCCCCGCGGGACCTCCTTCACCTCGGTGACGGAGGCGTGCAGCCGCACGCGGCTTCCGACGGGGACGGGCGCCGGGTATCGGACCCGGTTGACCCCGTAGTTGAGCGCGCGTCCCACGCCGCTCACCTGGAGCAGCTCGCCGAACATCGGGATGCCCCAGCTCAGGACCATGTAGCCGTGGGCGATGGTGCGCCCGTACGGGCCGGCCGCGGCGCGTTCGGTGTCGGTGTGGATCCACTGGTGGTCACCGGAGACGTACGCGTACGTGTCGATGAGCTCCTGGGTCACTTCCTTCCAGGCGGAGTGCCCGAGGTCGCGCCCGCCGAGGGCGAGGATCTCCTGGATGCCGTGCACGGTCAGGGGCATGGGGCGGTACTCCGTTCTCTTCGTACGGGGCGGTCAGGCGGTGACGGAGGCGGTGCGGCGGGCGGCGACCGGCTCAGCGGCCTGCTCGTCGTGGTTGGGGCGCTTGAGCAGGAGCAGCATGCAGCCCAGCGTCAGCGCCACCTGGAAGACGGCGTACGCGATGACCGCGGTGATCGAGCCCGTCCGGTTGAGCAGGAACTGGCCGATGATCGGGGTCGTGCCGCCGAGCAGGGTGCCGCACAGCTGGTAGCAGAGCGAGATGCCCGTGTAGCGCAGATGGGCGGGGAAGCGGCTGGCGAGCATGCCGGCGAGGGCCGCGTAGTAGAGGCAGTGCGGGATGGTGGCGACGGCGACCCCGAGCATCGCGAGCCCGTAGTTCTCGGTACTGATGAGGACGAACATCACCGGCATCAGGACCAGTTCGGGCACCAGCATCACGATCACGGCGCGGGACCAGCTCTTCATCCGGGTGGCGATCACGGCGCCGAAGGGCTGGACGATGATCTGGGTGATGTTGGCGACCAGGATGATCGTCAGGAACGAGCTGCGGTCGAAGTCGAGCGACGTGGTGGCCCAGGACAGGGCGAACGTCGACTTGAAGTAGGTCGCCGACAGGCCGATCGTGCAGGCGCCGATGCCGAGGACGATCAGCATGGGGTGGCTGCGCAGGACCTCGGTCAGCGGGAGCTTGACGACTTCCTTCTTCTCGATGAGCTTGGCCATGGCCGGGGACTCGGTGACCTTCAGCCGGACCAGCAGGCCGACCATGACGAGTGCGGCGGAGGCGAGGAACGGCACCCGCCAGCCCCAGGAGACGAAGGCGGCGTCGGGCAGCTGGCTGATGGCCAGGAAGCTCACCGTCGAGAGGGTGTTGCCGACGGGCGAGCCCTGCTGGGCGAAGGCCCCGTACAGCACGGACTTGCCCTTGGGGGCGTGCTCGGAGGCGATCAGGACGGAGCCGCCCCACTCACCGCCGAGGCCGATGCCCTGGATCATGCGGATGCAGACCAGCAGGATCGGGGCGGCGATGCCAATGGAGGCGTAGCCGGGGAGCAGACCGATCGCGGTGGTGGAGATGCCCATCATCAGGAGGGTGATGACGAGGGTCTTCTTGCGGCCGAGGCGGTCGCCGTAGTGGCCGAAGATGATGCCGCCGATGGGGCGGGCGAGGAAGCCGACCCAGAAGGTCGCGAAGGCGACCAGGGTGCCTATGGGGCCTTCGAGTTCGGGGAAGAACACCTTGTCGAAGACGAGCGCCGCCGCGGTTCCGTAGATGTAGAAGTCGAACCACTCGATGGTGGAGCCGATGAAGGCTCCGAATCCTGCGCGGTTGGCGGCTTTCGTCTTCTCGCGTGCGGTTGCGGTGGACGCACTCATAGGTGGCTCCCGTGAACATCGTTGATCAAGCGGATGGGGGCATGGCGGACAGGGGCGTCTCCCGGGACGCCCGGTGTCACGCGTTGGGGAAGGGAAAGAGTCCTCGAAGAGGGGACGGGGACGGGGGACGGTCAGACGGTGATGCGCTCGAAGACCGCGGCGAGGCCCTGGCCGCCGCCGATGCACATGGTCTCCAGGCCGTAGCGGGCCTCGCTGCGGTGCATCTCGCGGGTGAGCGTGGCGAGGATGCGGGCCCCGGTGGCGCCCACCGGGTGGCCGAGCGAGACGCCGGAACCATTGACGTTGATCCGCTGCTCGTGGTCCTTCTCGCCGAGGCCCAGTTCCCGGGTGCAGGCCAGGACCTGCGCGGCGAAGGCCTCGTTGATCTCGATGAGGTCGAGGTCGGCGAGGGTGAGACCGGCGCGGCCGAGGGCCGCGTGGGTGGCCGGTACGGGACCGATGCCCATGGTCGCGGCGGGGACTCCGGCCCGGGCGAAGGAGACGAGCCGGACCAGCGGGGTCAGCCCGAGCCGTTCGGCGGTGGCGGCGCTGGTGACCAGGCAGGCCGCGGCGGCGTCGTTCTGGCCGCTGGCGTTGCCCGCGGTGACGGTCGCCTCCGGGTCGGACTTGCCCATGATGGGGCGCAGCGCGGCAAGTTGCTCGGCGGTCGTGTCGGGGCGGGGGTGCTCGTCGGCGGTCACGACCGTCTCGCCCTTGCGATTCCGTACGGTGACGGGAACGGTCTCGGCGTCGTAGCGGCCCTCCGCGGCGGCGCGGGCGGCGCGGGCCTGCGAGCGCAGGGCCAGGGCGTCCTGGTCGGCGCGGCTGACGGAGTAGGCGCGCCGCAGGTTCTCGGCGGTCTCGATCATGCCGCCGGGTACGGGGTGGTTGACGCCCCCGGCGGTGACCCGGCCGCGGGCCAGTGAGTCGTGGAGCTGCAGTCCGGGGCCCTTGATGCCCCAGCGCCCGTCGTGCGTGTAGTAGGGGGCGGCGCTCATCACGTCGACACCGCCGGCGATGACGACGTCGCTGAATCCGGCCCGGATCTGCATGGCCGCGTCCAGGACGGCCTGGAGGCCGGACCCGCAGCGCCGGTCGATCTGGGCGCCGGTGACCGAGTCGGGGAGTCCGGCGTCGAGGGCGGCGACCCGGCCGATGGCCGGGGCGTCGGACGTGGGGTAGGCGTGGCCGAGGATCACCTCGTCGACCCGGGCCGGGTCGATCCCCGTACGGGCGACGACCTCGGCGATGACGCGTGCGGCGAGCGCGGCCGGCGTCTGCTGGGCGAAGGCTCCGCCGAAACGTCCGATGGGGGTGCGCAGCGGTTCGCAGATGACGACATCGGTCTGGTCGGGCACGGGGGACACCTTTCGGCGGTTCGGGTGTGTGGGGCGACCTTCGCACCCGACCACTGAGTCGGTCCAATATCGAGTTGCCCCCTCTTCAAGACGCAGCGCGTCTCAATCGCCCCCGGGGCGTGCCCCTACGGCGTCGGCAGGGCCTCCTCGGCGACCGCCAGCACCGCGCGGAGCGCCGCGGAGGGGTTGTCGGCACGCCAGGCCAGCGCCGCCTGCCGCCGGATGGGCGGGCCGGCGAGGGGCCGGTACACCAGCCCGTTCTGCTGGATGTGCCGGCAGGAGGAGACGGTGAGGGTGACACCGACGCCCGCGGCGACCAGGGCCAGGATCGTGTACGAGTCGGGCGCCTCCTGGACGACACGCGGATTGAAGCCGGTGGCCTCGCAGGCCTCGACCATCGCGTCGCGCACGGTGGACCCGGTGTTGGCGGGGAAGGAGACGAAGGGCTCGTCGGCGAGGATCCCGATCGGGATGCTCTCCAGGTGCGCCAGCCGGTGGTCGGAGGGCAGCGCACAGAGCAGCTCCTCCTCGTCGATCACCCGGTAGGCCACCCCCGGCTGGGTCACCGGGAGGCGGACGAAGCCCAGGTCGAGCGATCCGTCGGCGACCCGGGACAGGGCGACGTTGGCGTACGTCTGCCCCTTCATGACGAGCTCCAGCGCGGGGTGGGCCGCACGGACGGCCCGGGTCAGCTGCGGCAGCGTCTCGTGGCTGGAGGCACCGGCGAAGCCGATCGTGACCCGCCCGTACTCGCCCCGCCCCGCGGCCCTGGCCGCCCGTACCGCCGTATCGAGGTCGTCGAGCACGGTCCGTACGGGTTCGAGGAAGGACTCCCCCGCGCTGGTGAGCCGCACCGAGCGGGTGTTGCGCTCGAAGAGCTGGACGCCGAGCTCCTTCTCCAGCTGCCGGATCTGCTGGCTGAGCGGCGGCTGCGCCATCTGCAGCCGCTTGGCGGCCCGGCCGAAGTGCAGCTCCTCGGCCACGGCGGTGAAGGCGGTCAGATGACGCAGTTCCATACGGAACACCCATTCATTAATCAGCGGTCTTGATCCGACCTTAATTTGGTATTGGACAGCAATCAATGGCCGCTGACACGGTAGGCCGACCAGCACACACTCGCCGAGGAGCACCGTGGACCGGACGGACAGGACCGACGACGGGCCGGACAAGACCATGTCGATGAAGGCGGCCGTCGCCGCCTTCGTCCAGGACGGCGCCACCGTCTGCCTGGAAGGCTTCACCCACCTCATCCCCACCGCGGCCGGGCACGAGATCATCCGCCAGGGCCGCCGCGACCTCACGGTCGTGCGGATGACCGCGGACATCGTGGTGGACCAGATGATCGCCGCGGGCTGCGTCTCGCGGCTGGTCTCCTCCTTCGTGGGCAACTCCTCCGCCGGTTCGCTCGGTGAACTGCGGCGCCGGATCGAGAGCAGCGACCCCGCGCCCCTCGCCTTCGAGGAGTACAGCCACTACGGCATGATCTGCCGCTATCTCGCCGGAGCCCAGCGGCTGCCGTTCTATCCGCTGCGCAGCTACGGGGGCAGCGACCTGCCGTCCGTCAACAGCGATCTGCGCAAGGTCGCCTCGCCCTATCCGGGGCCGGACGGCGAAACCGAGCAGATCTACGTCGTGCCGCCCGTGAACCCGGACGTGACGTTCATCCACGCCCAGCGGGCCGACCGCAGGGGCAACACGCAGATGTGGGGCCTGACGGGCATCCAGGCCGAGGCCGTGTACGCGGCCGGCAAGGCCGTCGTCGTCGTGGAGGAGATCGTCGGCGACGAGGTGGTCCGCTCGGACCCGAACCGCACGCTCGTCCCCGCCCACGCGGTGGACGCCGTCGTCGTCTGCCCGCGCGGCGCGCACCCCTCGTTCGCACAGGGCTACTACGACCGGGACAACGACTTCTACCGGGCCTGGTCCCACATCAGCAAGGACCCGGAGCGGCTGCAGGAGTGGCTGCGGGAGTGGGTGTACGGCACGGCCGACCACTCCGAGTACGTCGCCAGACTGGGCGAGGACTTCTGGGCGGGGCTCGCGGTCGGCGAGGCGCTCAGCGAACCGGTGAACTACGGACGTCGGCTGTGAGCGCGGAACACGAGAAGGAGCTGGTCATGACCACCACCACCGAGCCGGGCACCGTCACGTCCTCGGAGCTGCTCTCCGTCGTCGCCTCCCGCGAACTGGCCGCGCGCCGCACGGTCTTCGCCGGAATCGGACTGCCGACGCTCGCCACCGAGCTGGCCCACCTGACGGTGGCCCCGCAGATCGAGGTCGTGTACGAGTCCGGGGTCTGCGGGGCGCACCCCTCGCACCTGCCCGAGACCATCGCCGACGCCGTGCTCATCTCCGGCGCGGAGGCGGTGCTGTCGATGCCGGCCCTGTTCGGCAACGTCCTGCAGGGCGGCCACATCGACGTCGGCTTCCTGGGCGCGGCGCAGATCGACCGGTGGGGCAATCTGAACACGTCCGTGATCGGCGACTGGGAGAGCCCCTCGGTGCGGCTGCCCGGATCCGGCGGCGGCATCGAGGTGATGGCCAACTCCCGTGAGGTCTTCGTGGTGATGCGACGCCACAATCCGCGCTCCTTCACCGAGGCCCTGGACTTCTGCACCACACCGGGCCCGGACCGCGCGCTCGCCGAGGGCATCCGGCCGCTGGGGGTCGGCGTCACCCGCGTCATCACCGAACTGGGCATCCTGGCCCGCGAGGGCATCGGCGAGGAGCTCCGGCTGGTCTCGGTGCACCCGGGCGTCACGGTGGAGCAGGTGCGGGCGGCGACGGGCTGGGACCTGAAGGTGGCCGACTCGGTCGCCACCGTGCCGCCACCCACCGCCGCGGAGCTGCGGCTCCTGCGGGAGGACGTCGATCCCGACCGCGTCTATCTTCGCTGAGACGACTCACCGTCCCGAACCCCGAGAGGACCCCATCTTCCATGCGTATCAGGATCGTCGGCGCCGGAGCCATGGGCCGCGGTATCGCCCAGTGGGCGGCGTCCGCAGGACACACCGTCGAGCTGTGCGACGTCCGTACGGAGGCGGTGACGGCGGCCGTGGACTTCGTACGGTCCATGCTGGAACGCGCCGTGGACAAGGGCCGGATCTCCGCCGGGGGCTGCGCCGCCGCCCTGGAGCGGCTGGTCCCCCTGGACGATCCCTGGGCACAGGGACCTGACGTCGACCTGGTCATCGAGGCCGTACGGGAGGACCTGGACACCAAGGCGGAGGTGTTCGGGAAGCTGGAGCAGGCCCTGCCCGGCTCCGCCGTCTTCGCGACCAACACCTCGTCCCTGTCGGTGACCCGGATCGCCGCGTCGCTGAAGGACCCCACGCGGCTGGCGGGGCTGCACTTCTTCAACCCCGTACCGCTGATGAAGATCGTCGAGGTCGTGCCGGGAGCCGCGACCCGCCCCGAGATCGTGCCGGCGCTGACCGAGCTGGTCGAGAGCTGCGGCCACCGTGCGGTCACGGTCGCCGACACCCCCGGCTTCCTGGTCAACCACGCCGGGCGCGGTCTGGTGACCGAGGCGCTCGCGCTGCTGGAGGAGTCGGTCGCCGACCCGGCGGGCATCGACCGGATCGCCCGGGACGTGCTGGGGCTGCGGATGGGCCCGTTCGAGCTGATGGACCTCACCGGACTCGATGTCACCGCGGCCGTGATCGACTCGATCTGGCAGGGCTTCCGGTACGAGGACCGGCTCCGCCCCTCCTACCTGACCCCGAACCGGGTGGCGGCGGGCCTGCACGGCCGCAAGACCGGGCAGGGCTGGTTCGCGTACGGCTCCGAGGCGCCCGCCCCGGCCGCGGAGGCGCCGGTCACGGGCGATGCCGACCGGCCGGTGTTCGTGGTGCACACGGGCACGGGCGCAGCGTCCGGCGCCGACGCCCTCCGCGCGGCTCTGACCGCCGCGGGAGCCACCGTCGAGAGCGGTTCCGCGCCCTCCGCCGACGCCGTCGTCCTGGTTCCGGTCTGGGGTACCACGGTGGCCGCCGCGGTGGCCTCGCTGGGCCTGCCCGCCGGGCGCACCTTCGGCGTGGACCCGCTGCCCGCGGCCGGCCGCCGCCGCGTGCTCGCGGTGACGCCCGCGGCCGGCCCGGACGCCGCGCGGGACGCCCGCGCGGTACTGGCCCGCGCGGCGGACGGCGAGGAGCCGTACGCCGTGTCGGTGGTGCGGGACACGGCGGGTTCGGTCGCGCAACGGCTGCTCGCCTCGGTGGTGTCCGTCGCCGCGTCGATCGCCGAGCGCTCGCTCGCCACCCCGTCGGACATCGACCTGGCGGTGACGGCCGGGCTCGGCTACCCGGTGGGACCACTCGCCTGGGGCGACCGGATCGGTGCCGCCCGGATGCTGGAGCTGCAGCGGGCCCTGCACGCGACGACCGGCGACCCCCGCCACCGGCCGACCCGCTGGCTCACCGAACGCGCCCAGCTCGGCCTTCCGCTGACGGACCCGGGCACCTCGCCCGCCGCCTGCACGACCGGATGACGGCGGTGACCGTTTCGTACAAGACCTGCGAACGGTGACCCGCATACCTTCGGTCCATGACTCCACGACTCGACGCGATCAGCATCACGACCGCGGACCTGGCCGCATCGCTCGCCTTCTACCGCCGGCTCGGACTCGACATCCCCGCCGGCGCGGAATCCGCACCCCATGTCGAAGTGGCCCTGCCCGGCGGGCAGCGTCTGCTGTGGGACACGGAGGACGTCGTCCGTACCTTCGATCCGGAGTGGACCGGTTCGAAGGGCGGCGAGCGTGTCGGCCTCGCCTTCCTGTGCGACAGCCCGGCGGAGGTCGACGCGGTGTACGCCGAACTGACCGGTGCCGGCTACCAGGGCCACCTGGAGCCCTGGGACGCCGTGTGGGGGCAGCGCTATGCCGTCGTGCTCGATCCGGACGGCAGCGCGGTGTCGCTCTTCGCCGGCGCCTGACCGGCCCCGCCCAGCGCGGTGAGGTAGCCGCCGAGCGTCGTACCGGCCAGGTCCCTCACCTCACGGGCCAGATGGGCCTGGTCGGTGCACCCGGCGGCGCAGGCGGCCTCGGCGTACGGCGTTCCGGCCCGTACGAGGGCCAGGGCGCGCTGCAGCCGCAGGATTCTGGCGAGGGTTTTCGGCCCGTACCCGAAGGCGGCCAGGGAGCGCCGGTGCAGCTGGCGTGCTCCCAGCCCGACCGACCGGGCCGTGTCGGCGACGGAGAGTCCCTGCCCGAGCCGCTCCGCGACGGACACCGCGAGCGGGTCCGGCGGGCTCGCGTCGGCGGCCCTGCGCAGGGCGATGTCCTCCAGCGCGGCGGCCGGGTCGGCGGTCCCGTCGATCCTCTCGGCCAGTCTGCGGACCTCCGCGCCCGGCCACACCGCGTCGAGGGGGACCCGCCGGTCACGCAGCTCGTGCGCGGGCACGCCGAGGAGTGCGGGCGCCGTTCCGGGCGCGAAGCGGATTCCGGTGCAGGATTCGGGGGCGGCCTCAGTGGCGGTGAACGCACGGGTGTCGGGGCCCGCCACCAGCAGCCGGCCGCCGGTCCAGAGCAGGTCCATGCAACCGTCGGGCAGGACGGCCCGTGCCGGGTCACGCGGCCCGCTCCAGTTCCAGACCGTCGCACCGCCGAAGCGCGACGACCGCTCCTCATACCGTCCGTCCGCACCCATGGGCACCACGCTACGGCGTCACTGCTCCTTGGCGTCCTTGTCCCGGTTCCCGTGGAGCCGGGACTTCACGTCGTCCGGCGGCAGGAAGCGGGACCAGCGCTCGGGGAACTCGGACGGCATGTACACGTCCTCGTCCTCGTCGTCCGCGTAGGCGTCCCAGTTCGCCGACTGGGCCCTGGCCACGAGCTCGGCCGCCTGGGCCGCCCGTAGCCGCTCGTTGGCCGCACGGGCCGCTGCGGTGGCAAGCGAAGGCCATACCCGGTCGATCGCGGCATTCACGGCAGCACCGACAAGTACGGCGAATGCTGAGATACCTATCCAGAGCAGGACAGCGATGGGCGCGGCCAACGAACCGTAGATCGTGGGCCCTTCGACCGTGTTCGTGAGATAGATCCGCAGCAGGAAGCAGCCCACCACCCACATCCCGAGCGCCACCAGCGCACCGGGAACATCCTCGATCCACGGCGAACGGACGGGTACGGAGACGTGGTAGAGCGTCGTCAGGAACGCGATCGACAGCACGATGACCAACGGCCAGTACAGGACGGCGAGTACCTCGGTGCCCCACGGGACGAACTCCACGACCCGGTCGGGACCGACCACCAGCAACGGCAGCACCACCGCTCCCAGCAGCAGGGCGACCACGTACAGCAGGAAGGCGAGCAGGCGGGTCTTGACGATGCCCCGGTGCCCGTCGAGCCCGTACATCACGGTGATGGTGTCGATGAAGACGTTCACCGCACGGGAACCCGACCAGAGGGCGATGGCGAAGCCGAGCGAGATGACATCGGGGCGCGCACCGGTCGTCACGTCGTCCATGAGCGGCCTGGCGATGTCCTTCACGCCCCGCTCGGACAGCACCGTCTGCACCGCACCGAGGATGTTGCGCTCGATGGAGGCGACCGTGGTGGTGGCGGTCCAGTCGTCGACGTAGCCGAGCAGGCCGATCAGCCCGAGCAGCAGCGGCGGCAGTGACAGCAGGGTGAAGAACGCCGCCTCGGCCGCGAGACCGAGGATGCGGTATTCCATGCACGAGTTGACCGTGTCCTTGAGCAACTGCCACGCCATCTGCCGCTTGGATACGTTGCGGTAGAGGACTCGAGCCCGGTGGAGCCGACCCGGTGGCCGCTCGGGTGTTTCTTTTGCTGCCTGCACGTCCTTACCGTATCGGCATGGCAGCAAGCACCCACACAGTGACCAACCAGGTCCCGCCGCTGGTCGGCTATGACGTCTTCGCCACCGACCGCGCCCTCACCGAAGCGGTCGGGAGACACATCGCGCCCGAGATCCTCCCCGAGGCGCAGAGGGAACTCGGGGCGCTCGGTCTGTCCGCCGGCTCCGTCCAGGCTCAGCTGTGGGGTGCTCAGGCGAACGAGAATCCGCCCGGACTGCATACGCACGACCGCTACGGACACCGCGTCGACGAAGTGGAGTTCCATCCGGCCTGGCACCGGCTGCTGGGGCATGCGGTCTCGGCCGGTCTGACCGACGCCTGGGGCCGCCCGGCCGGACATGTGCGGCGGGCGGCCGGGTTCCTGGTGTGGACACAGGCCGAGGCCGGCCACGGCTGCCCGCTGTCGATGACGCACGCCGCCGTCCCCGCGCTGCGGACCGATCCCGCGCTGGCAGGCGAGTGGGAGCCCCTGCTGACCTCGCACGTGTACGAGGAGGGGCTGCGGCCCCCGTCGCAGAAGGCCGGTGTGCTCTTCGGGATGGGCATGACGGAGAAGCAGGGCGGCACCGATGTGCGCTCCAACACGACCCGCGCCGAGCCGCTGGCCGGCGACGGCGAGTATCTGCTCACCGGCCACAAGTGGTTCTGCTCGGCACCGATGTCCGACGGCTTCCTGGTGCTGGCGCAGGCGCCGGGCGGGCTGAGCTGCTTCCTCGTGCCACGCGTCCTGCCGGACGGAGCCCGCAACGCGTTCGCGATCCAGCGCCTCAAGGACAAGCTGGGCAACAGGTCCAACGCCTCCGCCGAGGTCGAGTTCGACGGGACCTGGGCTCGCCTGGTCGGCGAGGAGGGGCGCGGGGTGCGCACCATCATCGAGATGGTGGCGGCGACCCGGCTGGACTGCGTGGTCGGTTCGTCGGCGCTCATGCGGCAGGCGGTGGCGCAGGCGATCCATCACACCGCGTACCGCAGCGCGTTCGGCGGCCTGCTGATCGAGAAGCCGCTGATGCGCAACGTCCTGGCCGATCTGGCGCTGGAGTCGGAGGCGGCCACGACGCTGGCGCTGCGGCTGGCCGCCGCGTACGACGCGGACACGGACGCGGAGCGCGCCTTCCTGCGGATCGCGGTGCCGACCGCCAAGTACTGGGTGACGAAGCGGTGCAGCGCGGTGGTCGGCGAGGCCCTGGAGTGCCTCGGCGGAAACGGGTACGTGGAGGAGTCCGGGATGCCCCGGCTGCTGCGCGAGGCGCCGCTCAACTCGATCTGGGAGGGCTCGGGCAACGTGCAGGCGCTCGATGTGCTGCGCGCGCTCCAGCGCGAGCCGCAGGCGCTCAACGCGTTCCTGCTGGAGGTCGGAAAGGCGCGCGGCGCCGATCACCGGCTCGATGCCGCGATCAAGGACCTGCTGACCGAGCTGGCGGATCTGGATGCCGTGGAGGCGCGGGCCAGGCGGCTGGTGGAGCGGATGGCGCTCGTGCTCCAGGGCTCGCTGCTGCTGCGCTGGGCTCCTCCGGAGGTCGCGGACGCGTTCTGCGCCTCGCGGCTCGGCGGGGACTGGGGCTCCGCGTTCGGGACGCTGCCGCACAGCCTGGACCTGGCGTCGATCGTGGAGCGGGCACGGGCCCAGGACCGGTAGTTCTCCGGCGTACGGCCAACGATGGAAGGTGGTGCTGCGCCGACACGGCACCACCCTCCACCTTTGTGGACCACCGGACGGCGGAGCCGAGGACTCCCAGTCCGGTGTTCTGCCACTCTCATACGATCTGCGGCCTGTCACCAGAGTTGCAAAGGGTTGCAACCATTGTGGCGAGTGCGCCGCACCGCGGACCCGGGCACGGCAGGATGGGTCTTCTGGACCCGGTGCTTTCCCGTCCGGACCGGGTCCACGCTTTGTTTTTGGGGGAACCCGTCATGAAGACAAGCCCTGCCGTGGCAACGCGACGGCCAGCAGACCCGCGTCCGGTGGTGACCGCCACCCGCCTCGTGCACCGGGCCAGGGAGGCCCGTCTGGCGGGCGCGCGCGGGGTGCCGGTCCCGCGCGCGGAGATCGACGCGTCCTGGGACCGGGTGCTCCGCAGCGGCATCGATCCCGAGCAGTCACCGGAGAGCGAGCTGCTGGAGGCGGACGAGATCGAGCACCGGCGCCGGAGCACGGTGCTCGGCGACGTCATGCCGATGCTGCGGGACGGGCTGGCCGCGATCGCCGACGCCGCCCAGCAGATCCTGGTCGTCACGGACAACGAGGGCCGGGTGCTGTGGCGCCAGGGCCACACGGCCGTGATGCGCCTCGCCAAGGACATCTGCCTGGAGGAGGGCGCCGCCTGGTCGGAGTCGACGACCGGGACGAACGCGATCGGCACGGCGCTCGCCACCCGCACTCCGGTGCAGGTCCACTCGGCCGAGCACTTCATCCGCGCCCTGCACAACTGGACGTGTGCGGCGGCCCCGGTGCGCGATCCGCGCGACGGACGGCTGATGGGCATCGTCGACATCAGCGGCCCGGCGTCCACGTTCCATCCGACGACACTGGCGCTGGTCGGCTCGGTGGCCTCGCTGGCGGAGAGCGAACTGCGGACACGGCACCTGGTGGCGATCGAGCGGCTGCGGTCGGTGGCGGCGCCGATCCTGTGCCGGCTGGGCGGCCGTGCGCTGGTGGTGGACACCCATGGCTGGCTGGCCGCCGTCATCGGGATGCCGCCCGTGGACCGGCTGCCGCTGCCGAAGTCGCTGCAGCCGGGCCGGGTGTGGCTGGCGTCGCTCGGGATGTGCCTCGTGGAGCCGTTGCCGGGGGGCTGGCTGGTGCAGGTGGCGGACGGCCGGGCCGACGGGCCGCCGCGCCGCGTGGTGCTCGACCTGAGCCGGGAGCGTGGGCTCGCGGTGCATGTCGCGGGTCCGGTGGGCGCCTGGACCCAGCGGCTCTCCCCCCGCCACGCGGAGCTGCTGTACGCCCTGGCCCTGCACCGGGAGGGGCGCACCGCGGCGGAGCTGGCCCAGGACATCTTCGGCGACCCGACCCGGACGGTGACGGTCCGGGCGGAGATCTCCCGTATACGGCGCCATCTGGCGGAGGTGCTCGCCCATCGCCCGTACCGCTTCGGTGAGGGGGTGGAGGTGGAGGTGATCCATCCGGACCTGCCGGCGGACCTGCTGCCCCGTTCGACGGCTCCGGTGGTGGTCAGGACGCGTACGTCCGCGGGTACGGTCTGAGACCGGCCGGACAGCGGTGGGCGGACTCCCGGACGGGCCGGGCAGGGGTGGCCCGGCATCGGGCCGCAGGTCCGGGGCGGCGCGGGTCCTGCGTGGACCGGGTTTGGCGCGGCGCGGGCGGCGTGGTTTTCTGGCGGCCATGAGCAACCCCACCCTTCCCGCCGCCCCTGCCGCTCCCACCTCCGAGGTGACCATCTGGTCCCTGGAGCAGACCTCGCCCGACGATCTGCGCCCCGCGGCCGCTCCCACGGGCGATGTGCGGATCGTCCGGTCGCAGACGGCACTGCCGGAGTTCAGCCGGTTCCTGTACACGGCGGTGGGCGGGGACATCCGGTGGACCGACCGGCTGGGACTGACGTACGCGCAGTGGCAGGAGGTCCTGGACCGTCCGGGCGCGGAGACCTGGGTGGCGTACGAGAACGGGACCCCCGCCGGTTTCATCGAGCTCGACTCGCAGGAGGGCGGTGTGGTCGAGATCGGCTACTTCGGGCTGATCCCGGCCTTCCGGGGGCGCCGCATCGGCGGCCACCTGCTGTCGTACGGTGTCGCGCGCGCCTGGGATCTGGCCGAACGCCACCCCGACCGGATGCCCACCGAGCGGGTGTGGGTGCACACCTGCTCCAACGACGGCCCGCACGCCATGGACAACTACCTGCGCCGCGGTTTCCGGCTGTTCGACACCCGGACCGAGCGGGAGCCCGACGCCGTGAACCCCGGCCCCTGGCCCGGCGCGTACGACGACTCCGCGGCCTGACAAAGTCGCTTTGTCGATGTCCCGGAAGTGACGGATGCCACAGCGTCTCACATTCCGGGACCATCTCGTCCACATACTGGATCGTGGTGGACTGCCCCGAGATCCGCGTGACACGCTTCCTTCATGTCTGGAACTGGAATTGCCTTGGTGAGTCGGCGGCACGTCGACCTCGGCCGCATGTCCAGCGCCATCTGTCCGGCACGCTGAGAGTCTCCAGCACCGCCGCGCCCCCCTGATCACGCTTCATCCCTGCGCACCGCCGCGCTTCACGCGAGTGTGCAGTTCAGAGCCGCCCTCCTGCAGTCCCGAAGGACGTATTTGCCATGGCCGCCACCCCCGAACAGCCTGCTACCGCCACGCCCCGCCGCAAGGCCGGACGTCACCGTGGTGAAGGTCAGTGGGCCATGGGTCACTACACCCCGCTCAACGGGAACGAGCAGTTCAAGAAGGACGACGACAGTCTCAACGTGCGGACACGCATTGAGACGATCTACTCCAAGCGCGGCTTCGACTCGATCGACCCGAACGATCTTCGCGGCCGTATGCGCTGGTGGGGTCTCTACACCCAGCGCCGGGCCGGCATCGACGGCGGCAAGACCGCGGTGCTCGAGCCCGAGGAGCTCGAGGACTCGTACTTCATGCTGCGGGTGCGCATCGACGGCGGACGGCTGACGACCGCGCAGCTGCGGGTGATCGGTGAGATCTCCGAGCAGTACGCGCGCGGGACGGCCGACATCACCGACCGGCAGAACGTCCAGATGCACTGGATCCGCATCGAGGACGTCCCGGCGATCTGGGAGAAGCTGGAGGCCGTCGGGCTCTCCACGACCGAGGCCTGCGGCGACTGCCCCCGCGTGATCATCGGCTCGCCCGTCGCCGGCATCGCCGCGGACGAGATCATCGACGGCACGCCCGCGGTGGACGAGATCCACGACCGGTACATCGGCAGCCCGGAGTTCTCCAACCTGCCGCGCAAGTTCAAGACCGCGATCTCCGGCTCGCCCGTCCAGGACGTGGTGCACGAGATCAACGACATCGCCTTCGTCGGTGTCGACCACCCCGAGCACGGTCCGGGCTTCGACGTCTGGGTCGGCGGCGGCCTGTCCACCAACCCGCGGCTGGCCGAACGCCTGGGCACCTGGGTGCCGTTGGACGAGGTTCCCGATGTCTGGGCCGGTGTCGTCGGCATCTTCCGCGACTACGGCTACCGCCGTCTGCGCACGCGTGCCCGCCTCAAGTTCCTGATGGCCGACTGGGGTCCCGCGAAGTTCCGTCAGGTGCTGGAGGACGAGTACCTGAAGCGTCCGCTGCTGGACGGCCCCGCCCCCGCCGAACCCTCCTCACGCTGGCGCGACCACATCGGTGTCCACCAGCAGCAGGACGGCCGTTTCTACGTGGGCTTCGCCCCGCGCGTCGGCCGGGTGGACGGTTCCACCCTGGCCAAGATCGCGGAGCTGGCCGAGGCGCACGGCTCGGGCCGGGTCCGCACCACCGTCGAGCAGAAGATGATCATCCTCGATGTGGAGCAGGACCAGGTCGAGTCCCTCTCCGCCGGGCTGGAGGCGCTGGACTTCCAGGTGAAGCCCTCCAGCTTCCGGCGCGGCACGATGGCCTGCACCGGCATCGAGTTCTGCAAGCTGGCGATCGTCGAGACGAAGGCGCGCGGCGCCGCGCTCATCGACGAACTGGAGCGCCGCCTGCCGGACTTCGAGGAGCCGCTCACCATCAACATCAACGGCTGCCCCAACGCCTGCGCCCGCATCCAGACCGCGGACATCGGTCTCAAGGGCCAGCTCATGCTCGACGCCGACGGCAACCAGGTCGAGGGCTACCAGGTGCACCTCGGCGGCGCGCTCGGCCTGGAGGCCGGATTCGGCCGCAAGGTCCGTGGACTGAAGGTCACTTCGGCCGAACTGCCCGACTACGTCGAGCGGGTCCTCGGCAGGTTCCAGGAGGAGCGCGAGGACGACGAGCGCTTCGCGACCTGGGCCGCGCGGGCCAGTGCGGAGTCGCTGTCATGAGCGAACGAGCTGCGCCCTTCTACTGCCCGTACTGCGGCGACGAGGACCTGCGCCCGCACGAGGCGGGGCACGGCGCCTGGGAATGTGCTTCCTGCAATCGCGCGTTCCAGCTGAAGTTCCTGGGCCTGCTGGCCCACGGACTCCAGCGCAACGACGTGGAAGGGGACGGGACATGACGGACACGCTGCAAGCCGGCGAGCTCACCGACGAGGCCCTGAAGGAGCTGGCCGAACGTGCGGGGCGCGAGCTGGAGGACGCCTCCGCGCTCGACATCCTGAAGTGGGCCACCGACACCTTCGGCAAGCGGTTCTGCGTCACCTCCTCCATGGAGGACGCGGTCGTCGCACACCTCGCCTCCCGCGTCGCGCCGGGCGTGGACGTGGTGTTCCTCGACACCGGCTACCACTTCGAGGAGACGATCGGGACCCGGGACGCGGTGGACGCGGTGATGGACGTCAACGTCATCACGCTGACCCCGCGCCAGTCCGTGGCCGAGCAGGACGCCCGGTACGGACCGAAGCTGCACGACCGCGACCCCGACCTGTGCTGCGCGCTGCGCAAGGTCAAGCCGCTGGAGGAGGGCCTGACCGCGTACGGGGCCTGGGCGACCGGCCTGCGCCGCGACGAGTCCCCCACCCGGGCGAACACCCCGGTCGTCGGCTGGGACGAGAAGCGCCGCAAGGTCAAGGTCTCGCCGATCGCCCGCTGGACCCAGGACGACGTGGACGCGTACGTCGCCGAGCACGGCGTACTGACCAACCCGCTGCTGATGGACGGTTACGCCTCCGTCGGCTGCGCGCCCTGCACCCGTCGGGTGCTGGAGGGCGAGGACGCACGGGCCGGCCGCTGGGCCGGGCGCGGAAAGACCGAATGCGGGCTGCACGGCTGATGACGACTGATCAGGAGATTTCGATGAGCGTGACGGAGACGGGAGCCACCGTCTGGCTCACCGGTCTGCCGAGCGCGGGCAAGACCACCATCGCGTACGAGCTGGCCGGCCGGCTGCGCAGTGACGGCCACCGGGTCGAGGTCCTGGACGGCGACGAGATCCGGGAGTTCCTCTCCGCGGGCCTCGGCTTCTCCCGCGAGGACCGGCACACCAACGTCCAGCGGATCGGCTTCGTCGCCGAACTGCTGGCGGCCAACGGCGTGAAGGTGCTCGTGCCGGTCATCGCCCCGTACGCCGACAGCCGGGACGCGGTGCGCAAGCGCCACGGCGCGGAGGGCACCGCCTACCTGGAGGTGCACGTCGCGACGCCGGTCGAGGTGTGCTCCGTACGTGATGTGAAGGGGCTGTACGCCAAGCAGGCGGCGGGCGAGATCAGTGGCCTCACCGGGGTCGACGACCCCTACGAGGCACCCGAGTCGCCGGATCTGCGGATCGAGTCGCACCAGCAGACCGTGCAGGAGTCCGCAGCGGCGCTTCGTGCGCTGCTCACCGAGAGGGGCCTGGCGTGAGCACTGTCGCCACCGTGCCGGAAGGCACCGTCAATCCGTACGCGCTCAGCCACCTCGACTCCCTGGAGTCGGAGGCGGTGCACATCTTCCGCGAGGTGGCGGGCGAGTTCGAGCGGCCGGTGATCCTCTTCTCCGGCGGCAAGGACTCGATCCTCATGCTGCACCTGGCCCTCAAGGCATTCGCCCCGGCCCCGATCCCCTTCACGCTGCTGCACGTCGACACCGGGCACAACTTCCCGGAGGTCCTCGAATACCGGGACCGCACCGTCGAGAAGCACGGGCTGCGCCTGCATGTCGCCTCCGTCCAGGAGTACATCGACGCGGGCAAGCTCCGCGAGCGCCCCGACGGCACCCGCAACCCGCTGCAGACCGTCCCGTTGACCGAGGCCATCCAGCAGCACCGCTTCGACGCCGTGTTCGGCGGCGGCCGGCGCGACGAGGAGAAGGCACGGGCCAAGGAACGGGTCTTCTCGCTGCGCGACGAGTTCTCCCAGTGGGACCCGCGCCGGCAGCGCCCCGAGCTGTGGCAGCTGTACAACGGCCGGCACGCCGCCGGTGAGCACGTCCGGGTGTTCCCGATCTCCAACTGGACCGAGCTCGACGTCTGGCAGTACATCGAGCGCGAGGGGATCGAGCTCCCTGAGATCTACTTCGCCCACGACCGCGAGGTCTTCAACCGCTCCGGCATGTGGCTGACCGCAGGCGACTGGGGCGGCCCCAAGGACCACGAGACGGTCGAGACCCGTCAGGTCCGTTACCGCACGGTCGGCGACATGTCCTGCACCGGTGCCGTCGACTCCGACGCCACCACGCTGGACGCCGTGATCACCGAGATCGCCGCCTCCCGGCTCACCGAGCGGGGCGCGACCCGCGCCGACGACAAGATGTCCGAGGCCGCGATGGAAGACCGCAAGCGCGAGGGGTACTTCTAAATGACCACCACTACTGAGCAGTTGTCGGCCACCACCCTGCTGCGGTTCGCCACCGCGGGGTCCGTCGACGACGGCAAGTCCACCCTCGTGGGACGGCTCCTGCACGACTCCAAGTCGGTCCTCACCGACCAGCTGGAGGCCGTCGCGCTGGCCTCGACCAACCGCGGCCAGGAGGCGCCCGACCTGGCGCTGCTGACCGACGGTCTGCGCGCCGAGCGCGAGCAGGGCATCACCATCGACGTCGCGTACCGCTACTTCGCCACCACCCGGCGCCGGTTCATCCTCGCCGACACCCCGGGGCACGTGCAGTACACCCGCAACATGGTCACGGGCGCCTCCACGGCGGAGCTGGCCGTCGTCCTGGTCGACGCCCGCAACGGCGTCGTCGAGCAGACCCGCCGGCACGCCGCCGTCGCGGCGCTGCTCCGTGTCCCGCACGTGGTGCTCGCCGTGAACAAGATGGACCTGGTCGAGTACGCGGAGCCCGTGTTCGCCGCCATAGCCGAGGAGTTCACCGCGTACGCGGCCTCTCTCGGTGTCCCCGAGATCACCGCGATCCCGATCTCCGCACTGGCCGGCGACAACGTCGTGGAACCGTCCGCCCACATGGACTGGTACGGCGGCCCGACGGTCCTTGAGCACCTGGAGACCGTGCCGGTCAGCCACGACCTGACGGCATGCCACGCGCGCTTCCCCGTGCAGTACGTGATCCGCCCGCAGACCGCCGAGCACCCCGACTACCGGGGGTACGCCGGTCAGATCGCGGCCGGGGTCTTCCGGGTCGGTGAGACCGTCTCCGTGCTGCCGTCCGGGCGCACCACGACGATCGAGGGGATCGACGCGCTCGGCGAGAGCGTCGACATCGCCTGGGCCCCGCAGTCGGTGACGATCCGGCTGGCCGACGACATCGACGTCTCGCGCGGCGACCTGCTCGCCCCCGCGGACGACGCCCCCGCCATCACGCAGGACGTCGAGGCCACCGTCTGCCACGTGGCCGACCGGCCGCTCACCGTGGGTCAGCGGGTGCTGCTCAAGCACACCACCCGTACGGTCAAGGCGATCGTCAAGGACATCCCGTCACGGCTCACGCTGGACGACCTCTCCCAGCACCCGGCTCCCGGGCAGCTGGTGGCCAACGACATCGGCCGGGTGGTGGTCCGTACGGCCGAGCCGCTCGCGCTCGACGCCTATGCGGACTCCCGGCGCACCGGCTCCTTCCTGCTGATCGACCCCGCGGACGGCACGACGCTGACGGCCGGCATGGCGGGCGCCTCGTTCACCGCCGCCACCGACGCGGCAGCGGACGCGGACGCCGCCGCCGAGGACGCGGAATGGGACTTCTGATGATCACTGACTTCTTCTCGACCTTCGCGAAGGAGGGCGGCCGGGTCGGCAGCGGCGCCCTCGGCAGCGGCCAGGGCGGGGTCGGGCGATGTGCGTGATGACGTACGCGCACTGCCTGCGCGCCCGCTCGCACCAACTGCTCCGCCCGCACCACCCGTTCAGACGAAGACCTGCCGACCTCCCGGCCGCGTCCCCGGACTTCCGGGGGACGTGAGTACCGGGCCAACGAGAGGAAAGCCTCCCGTGTCTGCCCCCCGTACCACTCTCCGCCGCAGCCTCGCCGCTGCCGCTGCTCTGCCGCTGCTCGCCGTGGCGCTCACCGCCTGCGGCTACGGCTCCGAGGCGAAGGACGACGACGCCAAGAAGTCGAACGTCTCCGCCGACGGAAAGAAGCTCTCCGCGGACACTGTGAAGATCGGCTACTTCCCGAACCTCACGCACGCCACCGCCCTGGTCGGTATCCAGGAAGGGCTGATCGCCAAGGAGCTGGGCGGCACCACGGTCAAGCCCTCGACGTTCAACGCCGGGCCCTCCGAGATCGAGGCGCTCAACGCGGGTTCGATCGACATCGGCTTCATCGGCCCCTCCCCCTCGATCAACGGCTTCGCCAAGTCCCAGGGCAAGAACCTGCGGATCATCAGCGGTTCGGCGTCCGGCGGAGTGAAGCTGGTCGTCAACCCGAAGAAGATCAAGACGCTGGACGATCTCAAGGGCAAGAAGATCGCCACCCCGCAGCTCGGCAACACCCAGGACGTCGCGTTCCTCAACTGGATCTCCGAGAAGGGCTGGAAGGTCGACGCCCAGAGCGGCAAGGGCGACGTCTCCGTGGTCCGCTCGGACAACAAGGTGACGCCCGACGCCTACAAGTCGGGCGCCCTGGACGGCGCCTGGGTCCCGGAGCCGACCGCGTCCAAGCTGGTCGCCGAGGGCGGGAAGGTCCTGCTCGACGAGTCGACGCTGTGGCCCGACAACAAGTTCGTGATCACGAACATCATCGTGTCGCAGAAGTTCCTCACCGAGCACCCTGATGTCGTCGAGGCCGTGCTGCGCGGCACCGTGAACACCAACAAGTGGATCACCGCCAACCCGGCCGAGGCGAAGGCCTCGGCCAACGCCGCGCTCAAGACTCTCAGCGGCAAGGCGCTGCCCGCCGAGGTCCTCGACCCCGCGTGGGAGTCCATCCAGATCACCAACGACCCGCTGGCCGCGACGCTCCAGGCGCAGGCGGACCACGCGGTCGAGGCCGGTCTCCTGGAGAAGCCCGAGCTCAACGGCATCTACGACCTGAAGCCGCTGAACAAGATCCTCAAGGCCGCGGGCCAGCCCGAGGTCGCCGACGCCGGTCTCGGCGTCAAGTAACCCGACCCGTACCCGGATTCCCCAGGAGGTGACGACCATGGCGACCACCACCCTCACCAAGGCCGAGGACCGTGCAGCGGTCGAGCACGCCGCTCGTATCACGCACGTCTCCAAGTCCTTCGCCGGACCGACGGGGCAGCAGCTCGTCCTGGACGACATCACGCTCGATGTCGCTCCGGGCGAGTTCGTCACCCTCCTGGGAGCCTCCGGGTGCGGCAAGTCGACGCTGCTCAACCTGGTCGCGGGGCTCGACCGCCCGACCGCGGGGTCCATCGAGACCCCCGGCGGGCGGCCGGCCCTGATGTTCCAGGAGCACGCCCTCTTCCCGTGGCTGACCGCGGGCAGGAACATCGAACTGGCCCTGCGCCTGCGCGGGGTCGCCAAGGCGGACCGCCGCCCGGAGGCGGAGCGCCTGCTCGAACTCGTGCGGCTCGGCGGGGCGTACGGGAAGCGGGTGCACGAGCTCTCGGGCGGCATGCGCCAGCGTGTGGCCCTGGCCCGGGCACTCGCCCAGGACAGCCAACTGCTCCTGATGGACGAGCCGTTCGCGGCGCTCGACGCCATCACCCGCGATGTGCTGCACGACGAACTGACCCGGATCTGGCGCGAGACGAACGCCTCGGTCCTCTTCGTCACCCACAACGTGCGCGAGGCGGTACGGCTCGCGCAGCGCGTCATCCTGCTGTCGTCGCGGCCCGGCCGGATCGCCCGTGAGTGGACGGTCGACATCGAGCAGCCGCGCCGTATCGAGGACACCGCCGTGGCGGAGCTGTCCGTCGAGATCACCGAACAACTGCGTGGGGAGATCCGCCGTCATGGCCAGCACTGAAACGAAGGCCGACGACCTGGCAGGTCTCGAGGCGGGCCTGGACGCGCTCGACGCCGTACAGGTGCGCAGGACTCCGGCCCGCGAGATCCTGCTCAACAAGGTCCTGCCGCCGGTCCTCGCGGTCGTGCTGGTGGTGCTCGTCTGGCAGTTGCTGGTCTGGGCGAAGGTCACCGACGACTACAAGCTGCCGCCACCCTCCGCCGTCTGGCACAGCCTGACCGACATGTGGGCGCAGGGGACGCTGCTGGAGGTCATCTGGACCAGTGTGTCGCGCGGTCTGCTGGGCTTCGTGATGGCCGTCGTGATCGGCACCCCGCTGGGTCTGCTGGTGGCGCGGGTGAAGGTGGTCCGGGCGGCGATCGGACCGATCCTGTCCGGGCTGCAGTCCCTGCCCTCCGTGGCGTGGGTGGCGCCGGCCATCATCTGGCTCGGCCTCGACGACAAGACGATGTACGCGGTGATCCTGCTCGGCGCGGTCCCGTCCGTGGCCAACGGACTGGTCTCCGGCGTCGACCAGGTGCCGCCGCTGTTCCTGCGCGCGGGCCGCACGATCGGTGCGACCGGGCTGCGCGGGACCTGGCACATCGTCCTGCCGGCCTCTCTGCCGGGCTATCTGGCGGGTCTCAAGCAGGGCTGGGCGTTCTCCTGGCGTTCGCTGATGGCCGCCGAGATCATCGCGTCGTCGCCCGATCTCGGTCTGGGACTCGGCCAGTTGCTGGAGAACGGCCGCAACAACTTCGACATGCCGGGGATCTTCCTGGCGATCCTCCTCATCCTGTTCGTCGGCATCGCCATCGACCTGCTGATCTTCAGTCCGCTGGAGCGGCGGGTGCTGCGCAGCCGCGGTCTCCTCGTCAAGAGCTGAGTCTCCATGTCTGCCCCTGTCCTTCTCGTCATCGCCCACGGCAGCCGCGATCCGCGGCACGCGGCGACCGTGCACGCGCTCACCGCGCGGGTGCGGTCGCTGCGGCCGGGGCTGCGCGTGGAGACGGGCTTCCTGGAGTTCAACGCCCCGTCCGTGCCCAGGGTGCTGGAACGCCTGGTCGCGGAGGGGGCGGGCGAGGTCGTCGCGCTTCCCCTGCTGCTGACACGGGCCTTCCACGCCAAGTCCGACATCCCGTCGGTGCTGCACGAGGCCAGGACCCGGCTGCCGCAGCTGCGTATCCGTCAGGCCGAGGTGCTCGGACCGTCGCCGCTGTTGAACGCGGCGCTGGAGCAGCGGCTGCAGGAGGCCGGGGTCTCCCCCGCCGACAGGCGCTCGACCGGGCTCGTCCTGGCCTCGGCGGGCTCCACAGACCCGGAGGCGATCGCAGTGATCGCTGAAATCGCGCGGGAGCTGCGGCACACCGGTTGGTGCGCCGTGCGGCCTGCGTTCGCCTCCGCTGTTTCTGCCGGTGGCTTCTCCCGCACCGCCGATGTGGTGCGGGCCCTGCGGGCCGACGGTGTACGGCGGGTGGCGGTGGCCCCGTACGTCATCGCGCCCGGCCGGCTCCCTGACCGTATCGCCGCGGGCGCCGAGGAAGCCGGGGCCGATGTGCTGTCCGGTGTGCTGGGCCCCTCGCCGACGCTGGCCCGGCTGCTGCTGAACCGGTACGACGAGGCGTCCGTCCCGGCGGCCCGGGTGACATCGCTGAGCGCGTAGCGGGTCCGGCTCAGCCGCAGTCGAGGCTGCCGGTGCGGGTGCGCTTGAGCTCGAAGAAGTCCGAGTGGCCGGCCAGGACGCGGAAGCTGTCGAAGAGCCGCGCCGCTTCCTCGCCGCGCGGGATCGAGTTGAGGACCGGGCCGAACCACACCGTGCCGTCGACGTGGATCGTGGGCGTTCCGACGTAGGAGTCCGCAGCCGGGTCCTTGCCCCGGTCGTGGCTGCGGCGCACGGCCTCGTCGTGTACCGGGGAGTGCGCGGCGGACGCGAGGTCGGCGGGCAGCCCCAGCTCGGCCAGCGACTCGGCGGTCACCGCGTCGAAGTCCTCGTTCTTCTGCTGGTGGATACGGGTGCCCAGCGCGGTGTAGAGGTTGCGCAGGACGCCGTCCCCGTGGTCCGCCGCGGCGGCGGCCGCGACCCGGACCGGCCCGATCGACCTGTCGACCAGCTCCCGGTACCAGCCGGGGAGTTCGTTGCCGACGTTGTGCAGGTAGAGGCTCATCACATGGAAGCGGAGCTCGATGTCGCGTTCCCGCTCGACCTCCAGCATCCAGCGGGAGGCGATCCAGGCGAACGGGCAGGCAGGATCGAAGTAGAAGTCGACGGCCGTTCCGCCCGTCGCGGCGTCTGTGTGTGTGCTCATGGAACGAGCCTAAGGAGCGAGTGGCCCGCTCTCCTGGGCCATTCAGCCATCGGCAGGCTGGGCCACTGCGGCGCGCCGTCCCGGCGGCTGCTGGGAGCGGACACGGCAACGGGCCGCGCCGGGAGGCGCGGCCCGTCGGGTGAGCCGGGTCGGTGGTGCGTACGTCCGCCGGTCCGGACGCCTGTGACGGTCCTAGAAGACGCTGACGCCGTAGGCGCTCAGCGCCTCGGTGACGGGCTGGAAGAACGTGGTGCCGCCCGAGGAGCAGTTGCCACTGCCGCCCGAGGTGAGGCCCAGCGCCTTGGTGCCCGCGAAGAGGGAGCCGCCGCTGTCGCCGGGCTCGGCGCAGACGTTGGTCTGGATCAGGCCGGAGACGACGTCGCCGCCGCCGTAGTTCACGGTCGCGTTGAGGCCCGTGACCGTGCCGCTGTGCACACCGGTGGTGGAGCCGCTGCGCTTCACCGCCTGGCCGACCGTGGGGGTGCCGGCGGAGGTGATGTCCTGGTAGCTGCCGTTGTAGAGGTAGACCCGGCCGTCGGCGTTGGCGGAGTTGGAGTGCCGGATGATCCCGTAGTCATTGCCGGGGAAGCTGGAGCCCGCGGTGGAACCGAGGACGGTGGTCTGCCCGGAGTTGGTGTACCAGGTGCTGCCTATGTTGGTGCAGTGACCGGCGGTCAGCGCGTAGTACGTGCTGCCGCTGCGGACGTTGAAGCCGAGGGAGCAGCGGCCGCCGCCGGTGTAGATGGCCTGACCGCCCGCGATGAGCTTGTTGAAGGTTCCTTCGGTGTGCTTCACCGAGATCCGGGCGCCGGAGTCGGTGACCGTCTCCTTGAGCGTGGCGATCTCGGCGGCGCTCACCGTGCTGTCGACGGTCACGACGACCTTGCCGGTGCTCGCGTCGGTGTACCAGGCCGTACCGGCGACGTCGGCGCCGCGTACGGCGGAACTGGCGTCGGCGAGCTCGGCCTTCGTCACGGTGGTGTCCGGCGTCGCCTGGGCGACCGCGGTCGGTGCGGCAAGCGCGACGGCGGTGACCAGACCGGAGGTCACGGCGATGAGCCGGGCGTGTCTGGAGATGGTGCCGAGGGGGGCGAAGCGCTTGAAGGTCACAACATCCTCCATTGATGGGGGGATCCACGGCCCGCTGGGTGGGCGGACCGACAGCGTGCGACTGTCCTGGACCAGTGGGTTCTGGTCGTGGACCTGCCAACCGCACGCCCTGAATCCTTGACTCCACTTGGCCCGGTGGCAAGGTCGCCTTCCGGACTCGGCACCGGAGAACGGGCAGTGAACCCCGGTACGCGACCAGGAGACCTCCGAACGCCCGCGTCCGCTCACCGAACGGACGCCCGCAGCGAATTGCAGCAAACCGTGAACCATGGGCCGCACCCTGCTCACAGTGGCGGGCGTCACGATCACACACACCGCCAAGGTCCGCGGAGCCGGTGGACGCACGGCTCCGGGACCCGGACCGGACCCCGGACAGGCCTCGCCCGTTCGGACGGCTTACCGCCGAATTGCCCAGGCGATCCAGGTGGCCGGAATCTTCCCCTCCGGCGAAAATCGGCCGGTTCTGGCGCAGACATCAGACCGGGGCGGCACTCTTGCGGGCCCGCCCGGCCTGTGCTGTGCGGCAGCTCGGTGGGTTCAGACCTCGGCGAAGGGGTCGTCGATGAACGGGGTGGCCTGGTGGAAGTAGAGCTGCCAGCCGTTTCCGGTCAGCCTCCACAGCGAACTGCGGTGGGAGCGCAACCCCTTGGACTCCGTGTCGAAGGTGAGCTGCACCAGATCCGCGGCGAGCTGCTCCCCCTGCATCCGTGAAGCGGTCAGGGGGCTGGGCGTGGGCGCGTCGTCGGCGGTCAGTGCCGCGATGATCGTGTCACGGTCCCACAGCCGGCCGCTGGTGCCGATCTCCCGGAATCCGGGGTGCAGCAGGGTCGCCATCAGATCCGCGGAGGCCCGTACCGTCGGATCGAGGAGGCGGAGCTCGCCCTCGATGGCAGCGGCCACGGCGGGCGAAGGCTCAGTCACGCGTCATCTCCACGAGTTTGACCACTGTGTTCCAGTTACGAGTGGTGCCGATGAGGCCCTTGTTGAGGGCGGGCCGCGCGAGGGCTTCGGCCAGCTTGGAGCGGCCGAGTCCCTCGGGGGCGTACAGATAGAGCTCACGCTCGCCGAGCCGGAACTCCTCGGGGCGGAACGCGGCCGCGTCGAGCCCGGCGAAGCGGGCGGGGTCGACGGGCCCGTCGAAATAGGTGACGTGCAGCTGCTTGCCCTCGAGCTCCGCGGCCGGGAACGGGCAGGCGTCGGCCACGGCGGCCAGATAGGGACCGGGGCGCACCAGGCAGGACACCGCGAATCCGAACTGTGACTCGATGGCCTTCTCCAGCTCGGCGGCCAGGGTCGTCTCGTCACCCGACGCGCTGCTGAAGACGGCGTTCCCGCTCTGCAGGTAGGTGGCGACGTCGCCGTGCCCCAGTTCCGTGAGCAGCGTGCGGAGTTCCGCCATCGGAACCTTCCGGTGCCCGCCGACGTTGATCCCGCGCAGCAGCGCCGCGTACATCGTGCTCATGCCCCCACCTTAATTCGGTCATCCTGCCGGTGACGGCCGCCGCGCCCCGTGGGGGAGGGCGCGGCGGCCTGCGTACCTGTTACTCGACGATCTTCAGGAGCTTGTTCGCCGTTCCCTCGGTCGCATTGGAGATCGCGTCCGGGGTGGCCCCGTCGGTGAGCGCCGTGGCGACCGCCTCCGGGGTGGCGTCCGGGTGCCCGCCGAGGTAGACGGCGGCGGCCCCGACGACGTGCGGGGTCGCCATGGACGTGCCGGAGATGGTGTTGGTGCCGTCGTCGCTGTCGTTCCAGGCCGACGTGATGTCCGAGCCGGGAGCGTAGATGTCCACGACAGAACCATAGTTGGAGAACGACGACTGCTCGTCGGCCTCGGTGGACGAGGCGACCGTGATGGCCTCGGGGACGCGGGACGGGGAGCCCTCGCCCGCGTCGCTCGACTCGTTGCCGGCCGCCACCGCGAAGGTGACACCGGAGGCGATCGCCTTCTGGACCGCGGCGTCGAGGGCGGGGTCCGCTCCGCCGCCGAGGCTCATGTTGGCGACGGACGGGCCCTGGTGGTTCTCGGTGACCCAGTCGATGCCCGCGACGACCTGCTCGGTGGTGCCGGAGCCGGCGTCGTCCAGGACGCGCACGGCCACGATCTTCGCCTTCTTGGCGACACCGTGGGCCGCTCCCGCGATCGTGCCGGCCACGTGGGTTCCGTGTCCGTTGCCGTCGTTCGCGTCGTCGTCGTTGTCCACCGCGTCGAAGCCCGAGGTGGCACGGCCCTCGAAGTCCGTGTGCGTGACACGGACACCGGTGTCGATGACATATGCCGTGACGCCCTCACCCGCGGCGTCCGGGTAGGTGTACGCGCCGTCACCCGCGGTCTCGGTCTGGTCGATCCGGTCCAGACCCCAGGACGGCGGGTTCTCCTGCGTGGCGTTGATGCTGAACTTCTTGTTCTGGACGACCTTGGAGACGGCCGGGTCGGCCGCGAGCCGCTTGGCCTCGGTCTCCGAAAGACCGCTGGCGGAGAAGCCGTTGATGGCCGAGGTGTAGTTCCGCTTCAGCTTGCCGCCGTACTCCTTGGCGAGCTCCGCCTTGTCGGCCTTCTGGTCGAGCATCACGATGTAGCTGCCGGAGACGGCGGTGGCCGCGTCGGCGCCGTAGACGGTGCCCAGGGCGGGAGCCGGAGCGGCTCCGGCGAACGAGGTGTTCATCAGGGTGACACCGGCTGCGGCCGCCACGGCGGTTATCGCGGCGGTCAGCTTGATCCGGCGTGCGCGCTTGTGAATTGCCATGAAGAGGGCTCTCCTCGTCATTCTTTGTGGGGGGATTGGCCCTCGGCCGGAAGATCTCCGGGGGCTGCTTCGAAACCCTGCTCGATTGACGCGCCCAGATCAAGACCTTCATGCAGCCGTCACGCAGTCACCAGACTTTCGACATAAAACACACAGCACCTCCCGGCCGGGTCAGGCAACCGGGACCCAACCGCCTTTACGTGTAAGGGGCTTGCATCCTCCTCCTCGGGGATCCACCCACCCCGCAAGGAGGAGAAATGCCTCGCAAAGGCTCACCAGGGAGCAGGAGGAGCGGCCTTTATTCCGCCCATAGCTTCGAAGTGGAGACGGTGGCACCCCGCCGGCGTCGCTCACGAAGGGGCTGTCCCGGTCATGGGAAAAACGGATTCGGCGCGCACGGGAACGCCGCGGGTACACGGCATCGCCGCCCGAGCGGGTGGCTGGAGTGCGCGGCACCGGTGGGCGGCCGTGGGCATCTGGGTGCTCTTCGTCGTTCTGGCGATGGGACTCGGCACGGCTGCCGGCCGGGTCGACGTCAAGGACAGTGAGGCGATGTCCGGCGAGGTGAGCCGGGCGGTCCAGATCACCGAGAGCGCGGGGCTCAAGAACTCGGTCGACGAGACGGTGCTGATCCAGGCGGAGGACGCCTCGGTCAAGGCCACGGCACCGGAGGTCCGCGCCGCGGTCGACTCGGTGATCGAGGCGGTCGAGGCCACCGGCGAGGTCACCGGGGTGACCTCGCCCTACGACTCGAAATCCATCTCCGACGACGGACGCACCGCGCTCGTCCAGTTCGAGATCAGCGGAGACCGGGAGACGGCGACGGAGCGCATCGAGCCCGTCCTCTCCGCCGTCGAGAGGGTCCAGGGGGAGCACGACGGGCTGGTGATCGAGGAGATCGGCGACGCCAGCATGAACAAGACCTTCGACGACGCGTTCGGCGAGGACTTCAAGCGGGCCGAACTCTCCGCCGTGCCGGTCGCCCTGGGGATCCTCCTGATCGCCTTCGGGGCGCTGGTCGCCGCGCTGCTGCCGGTGGCCCTGGCCATGACGGCGATCGTCGCGACCATGGGACTGATGGCCCTGGTCAGCCATGTCCAGCCGATGAGCGATACCGCCGACTCGGTGATGCTCCTGGTCGGCCTCGCGGTCGGCGTCGACTACTGCCTGTTCTACCTGCGCCGGGAACGGGAGGAGCGGGCAGCGGGACGCGACGCCCGAACGGCCCTGATGATCGCCGCGGCGACCAGCGGTCGTGCCGTGATCGTCTCCGGAGTGACGGTGTGCGTCGCGATGGCGGGCATGCTGTTCACCGGGATCGCCGAGTTCGAGGCGATGGGCCTGGCCTCGCTGATGGTCGTCGCGGTGGCGATGGTCGGCTCGGTGACGGTGCTGCCCGCGCTGCTCTCCCTGCTGGGTGAGCGTGTCGACAAGGGCCGGCTGCCGTTCATCGACCGGATCAAGCGCTCCCGCGGCAGGGACACCGGAAACGGCCGGGGCGAGAGCCGCGTGTGGCGTGCCGTGCTCGGCTCCGTGCTCCGCAGGCCGTGGACCTCGCTGGTCCTCGCGGCCGGCGCACTGGCCGCCATCGCCCTGCCCGCCCTGGGCATGAACACCCAGAACCTCACCCTGGACCAGGAGTTCGGCGACTCCCTGCCGATCGTGCAGACGTACGACCGCCTCAACGAGGCGTTCCCCGGCGGCGCCGACCCGGCGCGGGTCGTGGTGAAGGCCGAGGACATCAGCGCGGCCCCGGTGCGTGAGGCACTGGCCGAATTCCGCCGCCAGGCCGTCGCTTCCGGAGCCTCCAAGGGCCCCGTCGACATGGTGACGCACGACGCGGAGAACATCGCGATCATCTCCGTACCGCTGGTCGGGGGTTCCGACCAGGAGAAGGCGGAGAAGAGCCTGGACCTGCTGCGCGACCACGTACGGCCGGACACACTGCTCAAGGCCGAAGGGGTCGAGGCACCGATCACCGGCCAGGTCGCCGGCTCGAAGGACTTCAACGACCAGATCGTCGGCTCGGTCGTCCCGGTCTTCGCCTTCGTGATCATCTTCGCCTTCGTCCTGATGCTGCTCTGCTTCCGTTCGCTGACGATCGCGGTGACATCGATCCTGCTCAACCTGCTCTCGGTGGGCGCGGCCTACGGCATCCTCACCGCGGTCTTCCAGCACGGCTGGGGCGCCTCGCTCGTCGGCGCCGAGGGGGTCGGCGCGATCATCTCCTGGCTGCCGCTGTTCCTCTTCGTGATCCTCTTCGGACTCTCGATGGACTACCACGTGTTCGTGGTGTCGCGGATCCGTGAGGCCCGGATGCAGGGCCGCACGACCCGGGACGCCATCGCCCACGGAGTGGTGTCGACAGCGGGCGTCGTGACGAGTGCGGCGGTCATCATGGTCGCGGTCTTCGCCATCTTCGGCACGCTGTCCATGCAGTCCATGAAGCAGATGGGCGTCGGCCTCGCCGCCGCCGTCCTGATCGATGCCACGATCATCCGCGGGGTGCTGCTCCCGGCGGTCATGGCGCTGCTCGACGAGCGCAACTGGTACATGCCCAAGTGGCTGCGCTGGCTGCCGGACCTGACCCACGACGAGTCGGCCCCGGCCGATGCCGCTCCGCCCGCCGCGCCCTCGGTGCGCGGGGACGACGAGCCGGAGCGCGTCACGGTCTGACCGGCTCCGGGAGCAACTGCGGCACGGTCCGGCCACGCCGGACCCGGGCGCGGCACGATCCGGACGCGTCCGGAATCAGGCGGGCAGTTCGGCCTCGATGAGGTCGGCTGCCCGCTTCGTGCCGCCCTCCCCCGCCATCCGCTCCTGTACCCGGGCGAGCTTCTCGGCCACCTCGGGGTCGTCCACCAGGGCGAGCACGGCGGCGCGCAGGGACGCGGCGTCGGCATCCTCCTTGGGAAGGTGCCTGGCCACACCGAGCGCCTGGAGCATGTCCGCGTTGCCGTACTGGTCGACGGCCTGCGGGACGGCGACCAGCGGGGTGCCAGTGGCGAGCCCCTCCTGGCTGCCGCCGGCTCCCGCATGGGTGATGAAGGCGTCCGCCTGCTTGAGTACGGACAACTGCGGCACCCAGGAGTGCACTTCGATGTTCGCCGGTACGTCCCCGAGTGCGGACGGGGGGACATGCGTGCCGATCTGGAGCACGACGTGCCAGCCCGGCAGGTCACCGAAGGCCTTGACGCACTCGCGGTAGAAATCCGGCTCGTTGGTGAACGACGACCCGAGCGACACCAGCAGCACCTTCCCGGCGTCGGCGGGGCGCTTCCACTCGCCCTGGTCGGCACGCTCGCCCTGGCAGGCGCCGACGAAGGTGTACACGCCGTGGTCGACCCGGTCGGCGTTGGGCTGGAGCGCCTCGGGGATCAGGACGACGGCACGGCGCGGCCGGGCCACGAAGTCGTCCGAGGAGACGTCCCCCAGGCCGTTCTCCGCGAGCCAGCGCTCGAAGCGCGCGTAGTAGGCCCGGCCCCGCTCGGTCTCCTTGAGCCCGGCGGTCATCGGCTCGCCGACCTCCTTCTCGTACCCCTCCCACGGAACCAGGTTGGGCCAGAGGGAGACGGCGGGGACGCCCCAGCGGTGGGCGAGGACCCGCGCCGGGTAGGACGTGATGTCGTGCAGGACCAGGTCCGGTTCGTCACCGGCGAAGGCCTCGGCGAGCCGGGGGAGAGCCTGCACGGCGTCTTCCAGGAACGGCTCGATGTTGTCGATGAGTTCCGTGCCCCAGTCCTCCGGGTTCTCCTCGGTGGGCAGCACGGAGGTGTAGATGACCGGTTCGGCTCCGGTGGCGGCGACCTTGTCCGCGAAGGAGGCCGGGATGGCGTAGCTGACGCGGTACCCACGGGCGACGAGCTCCCGGATCACTTCCAGGCTCGGGTTCACGTGCCCGTGGGCGGCGATGGAGAACATGGCGATATGGGCGCGCGGGGTCGATGTCATGTCCGCCAGCGTAAGCGAGACGATACGTCTCGTCCAGTCTATTCGGGGGCCGGATCAGCGCTGGTACCGGGCCAGCACCCGATTCCCGTCCTCGACCAGGCGTTTCTTCAGCTCCTCGGTGTCGATCGCCCCGCTGTAGTACTCCTGGAGCGCCGGTGTGGCGACCTTGTCCTTCCATTCGGGGTAGCCGCGCACCGACTGCGCGGGGGCGGGGCGCAGCGCGCGGGCCAGTGCCGTACCGGTTGCCCAGCCGTTCTCGGCGGTGTGCAGCGCGGGGTCGGCCAGGGCCTTCGTACCGGTCGGCAGCATCCAGTCGCCCCGGGCGAGGCGCACCATGTTCTGCGGGCGCAGCAGGAAGTCGATGAACTGCACGGCTTCCTTCTTGTGGGCGCTGTCCTCCGCCACCGAAAGCGTCTGCGGGCTCACACCCTGGGCGAGCCCGTCGCTGCCGGCCGGGGCGGGCAGGACCGTCCACTCGAAGCCCTCCGGGGCCTGCTCGACGACCTGCTGACGGTAGGAGAACCCGAGCGGCACCATGGCGTACTTGCCGCCGAAGAAGCCGGGGAGGGTGTCCGAGCCGCTCATGCCGAGCGCGGTGCGGGCGGCGCTGCGGTCGGTGTTGACCTGGGCCTGGACCGTGCCGGGCATGACGTGGTCGCCGTCCTCGAAGCGGATGGCCACCTTGCCGTCCGCCCCGTGGTGGAAGAGCTGCCCCCCGGCGGAGAGGCCGAGGTTGAGGGTGACGGAGACCGGCTCCTTGAGCGGCCAGGCGACTCCGTACCGCCCCTTCTGCGTCAGCTTCGCGGTGATCTGCCGGAACTCCGGCCAGCTCCACGGCTTCTCGGGGGTCGGGATCCGTACACCCGACGACTCGAGGATCTCGGTGTTGGCGATCAGGACCCGGGGTTCCTGGAGGAACGGCACCCCGTAGACACCGTCGCCGAAGGTGGTGGTCCGCCAGGACTGCCGCGGGATGTCCGCGGCCAGCCGCTCCGGCAGGAGGGTACGCAGATCGGCGAGGTAGCCGCCGTACGCGAAGTCCGCGAGGTCGTCGGAGGCGTCGTGGATGATGTCGGGCGCCTCCCCGCCCTCGAAGGAGGTGAGCAGCTGGTCGTGGACGTTGTCCCAGCTCCCCTGGACGTAGTCCACCTGGATGCCGGGGTGGGTCGCGTTCCACTCCTTGACCAGTTGTTTGTTGGCGTCGACGGACTCCTTCTGCCAGGCGAGCGACTGGAAGCTCAGCCGGATCGTGCCCTCGGCGTCCCTGCGACCGCCGTCGTCCGAACAGCCGCTGAGCAGGAGGACCAGCGCGGTGGCCACGGCGGCGGCCGCCCTCGTCACGGTGAGCGCGCGCATCAGTTCTTCACCGCCCCGGCCGTCAGTCCGCCCGTGATCCGCTTCTGGATGACCGCGAAGAGGACGAGGGAGGGGAGGGTGGCGAGGAACGCGGCGGCGGCGAGCGGCCCGAGGTCGGCCGCGCCCTCCGCGCCGAGGAAGTGGGTGAGTACGACCGGCAAGGTCTGCTTCTCCGGTGTCTTGAGCAGGACGAGGGCGAAGAAGAACTCGTTCCATGCGGTGATGAACGCGAAGAGTGCGGTGGCGACGATCCCGGGTGCCAGCAGCGGGGCGGTGACCGAGACGAGTGTCCGCACCTTGCCCGCCCCGTCGACGGCGGCGGCCTCCTCCAGTTCGGGCGGCACGGCCCGCACGTAGCCGGCCAGCATCCACAGCGCGAAGGGCAGCGACCACACCACGTAGACCATGACCAGCCCCCACAGCGAGTTGATCAGATGCAGGTTCTTGAGCACGAGGAAGAGCGGAATGATCACCAGGACGAACGGGAACGCCTGGCTGACCACGACCCAACCGGTGGCTGCGGTGGAGAGCCTGCCCCGGTGGCGGGCCATCACGTACGCCATGGGTGTGGCGATGACCACCGCGATGACTGCCGCCGAGAGCGCGGTGACGAGCGAGTTGGCGGCGGCCCCGAGAAGCGGCTGCTCGTCGAAGGCCTGCCGGAAGTTGTCCAGCGTCGGAGCCTCGGGGATCCACGTGGGATGCAGCGACCCCAGCTCGCGGGCCGGCTTGAACGCGGTCGAGATCAGCCACAGGAACGGGAACGCCAGGAACACGAGGTAGCACAGGAGCGCGGCGTACTGCCCCGCCCGTGCGGCTCGGCCGGTTCGCAGACTCATGCGTCGTCCCCTCCCCTGAGCCGGCCGACGAGATAGAACGCGAGGATCACGGAGATCACCGCGACCATCACGCAGCCCATCGCCGCGGCATAGCCGAACTGCCCGTAACGGAACGCCTCTTCGTAGGCGAAGAGCATGGGAAGCCGGGTTCGCCCTCCCGGACCTCCGCTGGTCAGCACGTAGACCAGCGCGAAGGAGTTGAAGTTCCAGATGAAGTTGAGCGCGGTGATCGCGAGCGCCACCGGCTTGAGCGCGGGCCAGGTGACGGTACGGAACCGGCGCCAGGCTCCCGCACCGTCGAGCGCCGCGGCCTCGTGGAGTTCGTGCGGGGTGTTCTGCAGTCCGGCCAGCAGCGCGACCGTGGTCTGCGGCATGCCGGCCCAGATGCCCACGACGATCACCGCGGGCAGGGCGGTCGCGAGTCCGGTGAGCCAGTCCCTGCCGTCGCCGAGGCCGAGGTCGCGGATGGTCTCGTTCAGGATGCCCGCGTCGGGGTTGTAGACGAGGCGCCACATCATGCCCACGACCACTTCGGGCATGGCCCAGGGGATGATCGCCAGCGCTCTGGCCAGCCAGCGCATCCGCAGGTTCGCGCTGAGCAGCAGGGCGAGGCCGAGTGCGAGGACGAACTGCGGGACCGTGACGCCGACGGCCCACAGCAGACCGATCCGGAAGGAGTCCCAGAAGAGGGTGTCGTGCAGCAGGTCCTGGAAGTTCAGCCCGCCGATCCACTGCGTGGAGCGGGTGCGGCCGGACTGGGCGTCGGTGAAGGCCAGCGCGATGCCGTACAGGAGGGGTCCGACACTGAGGATCAGGATCGGTATCAGCGCCGGCAGCACCAGGAACCAGGAAGCCCCGTCCCGTCTGCCCCTTTTACCCTGTCCGTTCCGTGGACCTCCGCGCCCGGACCGCGCCATTGCGGTCGCCAATGTCATGAATACGACCCCTTCACATCATTGGATCGGTTTCGTACTCGTATGGCCGATCGGGCGGCCTCCGTCATCGTGCTGACGGGCCGTCCGTTCGTCAAGGTGGCCTGCACGGATGCGAAAATCGGGCCATGGACGAATTGCGTGCGCGCGAGGTACTGACCGCCGCCGGGCTGCCCGGCGGCGCGGAGCTGCTCGCGCTGGGCGAGAACGCGGTGTTCTCCGTGGGCGACCTGGTGGCCAAGGTCGGCCGGGATGCCACGTTGCACCCGGAACTACGGGAACGCGCCGAGCGCGAGACGGCCGTCGCCCGGTGGCTCGCCGCCTCGGGGGTACCTGCCGTCCGGGCCGCGGAGCCCGGCGTACGCATGGCCATGGGCCACCCGGTCACGCTGTGGCACCGGCTCCCCGAGGCCGTACGCCCGACCGAGCCGCAGGATCTGGCCCCCCTGCTCACCCAGGTGCACGCCCTGTCCGCCCCGGACGGCTTCACGCTGCCGCGGAGGGAGCTGCTCGGCGGCGTCGAGCGCTGGCTGCGGCTCGCGGGTGATGCGATCGATCCGGCCGACGCCGACTATCTGCGCGGCCGGCGCGACGGCTTCGCGAAGGCCGCCGCCGCGCTTGCCCCGCACCTGACGCCGGGCCCCGTCCACGGCGACGCGCTCCCCCGCAATGTCCATGTCGGCCCGGACGGGCCGGTGCTGGTCGATCTGGAGACCTTCTCCGCCGACCTGCGTGAGCACGACCTGGTGGTCCTCGCACTCTCCCGCGACCGGTACGGCCTGCCCGCGGCGTCGTACGACGCTTTCACCGAGGCCTACGGCTGGGACGTCCGCACCTGGGAAGGCTGCGCGGTCCTGCGCGGCGCCCGCGAAACGGCCAGCTGCGCCTGGGTCTCCCAGCACGCCCCGGACAACCCGAAGGCGCTGGCGGAGTTCCGGCGCAGGGTGGCCTCTTTGCGCGAGGACGATCCCGAGGTCCGTTGGTACCCCTTCTGAAACAACCTGGGGGGGTGCCGATCCGGTGCCCGGTGATCCTTCCGTACCATGCCTCTTGGCCGTGAGGCCGAACAGGTGCGATTGCAACGGGGGTTGCCCATGGGAACCGGAGAAGGCGGCGAGCAGAAGCTCGCGAGCTCGGCGAGCGACAAGAAGCGCGCGTCGACGTACATGGAAGAACACCTGATGCCCGACACCCAGGCAGCCGGCCGCATGGCAGCCGGCGGTGGAACGGTGCGCACGCCCTTCCTCGCCCCGTCCGCGGCTCCCCCGAGCCCCCTCATCAAGCAGGACACCGGGCTGAAGAGCCTCTCCGCCTGGGCCTCGGACCAGGGCGTCTCCGACGCACTGGGCGCCTGGCAGGGGCAGGCGAACCGGCTGATGGCGCGGTTGCAGCAGGAACTGAACGGGCTGAAGGGCGCGAAGAACATCCTGCACAACCAGGACCTCGCCACCGGCGCACAGGCGAACTCCATACGGCTCCCCAGCAGTTTCGACGGGATGTGACGGGCACCGCCATGACGCTGACCTACCAGGACGTGGTGACGGCCGACCTGTCTTCCCTCGCGGACGTGTCCGGGGCGTGGAAGAAGATGGGCGAGCGCTTCGGTGAGCTGAAGACCAATTACGAGAAGAACGTGCAGGGCGTGCTGGCCAACGGGAACTGGCAGGGCCAGGCCTTCGGCGCCCAGCAGAACAACGCCGCGGCCACGGCCTTCGAGTTCGGGGCGGCGAAGACGGAGGCGCTGGCGATCGCCAGCCTGCTCACGGACGCGCAGACCGAGCTGACCCGCCTGCAGAAGGCGGTCAAGGACCTGGTCGAGGACGCCGAGAAGAAGGAATACAAGGTCGACAGCTCCGGCAAGGCGACCTACGTCGGGTACGACAACCTCTCCACGCAGGAGCGGTTCGCCTTCAACCACGACCCCGATCACGGCCGGCTGCTGGCCGATGCCCGGGTGAAGGCGCAGGGCTGGACCGACGAGATAGCCAAGGCGGTCAAGGCCGTCGACGCCGCCGACCAGAGCGTGAAGCGGGCGCTGTCCCGCGCGACGAGCGATGTCTCCTTCGACGGAATCGGCATCGGCGGGTTCAACACGCAGGCCGAGGGCGATCTGGCGAAGGCCGGTAAGCCCGACCCCAAGCCCGGCAAGGAGGACGGATGGGTCTCCGAGGGCGAATCCGAGGCCTCCGGACCGGGGGTCGGGGCGGAGGCCAGCGGTCCGAACATCGGGAAGGGCAAGCTGGCCGAGGCGGAGGCACACGCCGACCTGGGCCGCGCCAAGGCCGAGGGATCGCTCACCAACGGTCCGTTCAAGCTGGCCGGAGAAGCCGAAGCCTATGCGGGCGCCAAGGCCTCGGCGGCCGCCGGCATCACCAATGAGGGCGCCCAGGCCGAGGCCGGTGCCTTCGCGGGCGGCGAGGCCTCGGCCGGCGGCACCGCCGACGCCGGCCCCGTCGGGGTGTACGGGCGGGCGGAGGCCATGGCGGGCGCCGAGGCCGGTGTCAACGCGCAAGCGGGCCTGGACGGGTTGAACGTGGGCGCCGAGGCCTTTGCCGGAGCGAAGGGCAGCGTGGGCGCGGGCGCGGACGTCGGGGGCATCGGCGTGGGTGTCACGGCCGAGGGCTGGGCCGGTCCCGGCGCGGAGGCCAGTCTGAACGCCAGCAAGGACGCCAACGGCGTCTGGCACTTCGGCCCGAAGGTGGGCCTCTCCCCCGCCCTCGGTGGCGCCGTGGGCTTCGAGCTCACCGTCGACCCGGGGAAGGTCGTCGATACCGTGGGAGATGCGGCGAACTGGGTAGGCGACGGAATCGGCAGCATTTTCTGACACTCGCAACCGCGGACCCGCTGCCGTAAGCACACCGTTGCCGTAAGGAGAGACCGGGATGACCACCACCCTGCCCGTACCGATCGCGTTCGAGCTGCCGGACGGCTGGCGCGCCACACCGCCGGACGGAGTGGGTGCGACGGGCTCGGCGTTCGTCGCGCTGCACCCGCATCCGGACGAGGGATTCACCGCGAACATCACGATCGACGGCGAGTTCCGCCCGGACGAGGCGACGCTCCCCGAGATCGCCGACGAATCCGTGGAGAACCTGCGCCGGTCCGCCGCGTCGGTCGCGGTCGTGGAACGCCGCGAGGTCGGTTCCGAGGACGCTCCTGGCCTCACCCAGACCCTGGCGGTCTCGGCCGTCGCCGGCGGCTCGCTCCGCGACCTCGTGCAGTCGCAGGTCTACCTGTCCCTGCTGGACGTCACGGACCCGAGCAAGCGGGCGGTGATCCGTCTGATCCTGACGGTGACCGCGTCCCAGCACCTCGCCGTCCTGGAGGACTTCCGGGACTTCGTGCGCACGGTCCGCCCCGACACCGAGGCGGCTTCCTAGGACGTCCCACCGGGACGGCCCTCCTTGCACCCGCAATCCGACCCCTCATAGGTTGACCTCATGGGATTCTTCGACATGCTGACCGGAACCAAGCGCCCCGAGGACGGGGTCGCGCCACGATCGGCCGAGGAGTTGCGGACAGCCCTGCTCGGTCTGAACGGGCCCGATGTCCCGTACATCATCAGCGACGGCGCAGCGCACGGCGCCGATCTGGTGGCGGAGTGGCGGATCGCCGAGCCGGCCTGGCAGACCTTCTTCATCGGGTCCCAGCTGACGCACGCCATCCGGATCCGGATGCGCCTGGCCGAGGACGTCCCCGAGGTGCGTGCCATCGAGGAGCAGTGGGAGGTCACCCGCGTCGGGAATCCTCCTCGGCTCCAGACTTCGGCGGAGTACGGGCGCGGCGCGGGCAGGACCGTCTCCCGCCGGTGGTCTCTCCAACGCGGGGAGAACGGCCGCCTCGAAGCGACGGAGACGTTCAGCTTCGACAGCGCGCAGCTGACCGGACCCCTGCGGAACACCGCCGTCGAAGCGGGCTGGACCTGGCGCGGAGTGATCTTCGGCAAGCTCTGAGCGGGCGGCCGTCGGCATCTCCGGCGACCTCCCGGCAGTACGGTGCCGCGTATGATTCCGGCATCTTCCTCTCTTGATCACCCGGAACGGAATCCCCCATGCCCATAGCCCGCCTGACCACAGCAGCGACATGGAGCCTCTCCGCCGCGGCAGCCGGCGTGCTGCTCGTCGGCTGCTCGGGATCGGTCAGCGTCGGAAGCTCCGATCCGAAGCTGTCCTCGGACAAGCTGGCCGACACGGTCGCCGAGAAGCTCGCCAGTACAACGGGCCAGCCGAAGCCGGACATCACGTGCCCCGAGGACCTCGCCGGGAAGGTAGGCACCACCACCCGCTGCACGCTCACGGCGAAGGACGGCAGCACGCTGGGTGTGTCGGTCAAGGTCACCTCGGTCGAGGGCAAGAAGATCAACTTCGACATCAAGGCCGACGACACGGCTTCTCCGGCCACGAACTGACCTCCGGCCCTCCGCGGCCACGGCGTCGGATCGTCCACACCGGCGGACAGGCTCTCTCCCGGACAGCGGCGACCGCCGAAGTCATCGCATCCGGGGGATGAGCGGCCAGGCCGGTTCGACGACGGCCGCCGGATTCGCGGTGCGCCGCAGATACGCCTGCAGGGACAGCGACTGCTCGGCCGCCGCCTGCACCTGGAGGCCGTGCAGGTCCTCCAGCGGCATCACTCCGACGGGTTCGTGCTTCTCCCCCATGCGTCGCACCACGCGGGCAGCGGCCACGGCGTCCGCCCTCGCGTCGTGCGCGTCGTCGAGCGACACCCCGTAGTGGGCGCACAGCGCGTGGAGAGCCCGCTTCCCCTTCCGGTACTTGTCGACGTGCTTGTCGATCACCAACGGATCGATGACGGGTGAGGGTGCGTCGCCCAGCCGCTCACTGACCGACTCGACCCCGTACCGCAGGCACTCACGGTCGAGCAGGGACAGGTCGTAGCGCGCGTTCATCACCACCAGCGGCGTCCCCGAGCGCAGCCCCTCGGCGACCGCCCGGGTGATCTCCTCGATCGCGGAGGCGGCCGGCAGCCCGTGCTCGCGGGCACGTTCCGTCGAGATGCCGTGGATCGCCGATGCCTGCTCGGGTATGGCCACACCGGGATTCAGCAGCCAGGTCCGCTCCTCCGAGACGGATCCGTCCGCCTCCAGCCGGACGACCGCTGCCGTCACGATCCGGTCGGTCTCGACATCCGTCCCCGTGGTCTCCAGGTCGAACGACATCAACGGGCCGCTGATCCAGCTCATCCCGTACCTCCTTCTGTGGTGCTTTCCCCCAAGTGACGACCACCTTCGCACGCACCACTGACAACGCGGGTGGAGCGTCAGGAGACCGGCCTGGAGTCCGTCCACACCGACTCGAACTCCTCGCGGTACGTCTCGAAGAGGCCGTGCTCGCTGTCCTGCCCCGCCCGGACGACCGCGCGCCCGCCGCCCCGCAGCACCAGCACGGGCGCCTCCATGCCGCGTGCGCGCCGCAGATACGGCTGGACCACCCCCACGGCGTCCGGCCCGTCGCCGTCCACCAGGTAGGCCGTGAAGCGCGGCGTCTCGTCGAAGACATGGATCTGGAAGGCGCCCGGATCGCGGAGCTTGGAGCGGACCCGGCGCATATGGAGGATGTTCATCTCCACGGAGCGGCTCAGCTCGCCCTTCTTGAGGCCCAGTTCCCGCTCCCTGCGCTTGACCGCGCTGCTCGCAGGGTTGATGAACAGCAGCCGGACCCGGCAGCCCGACTCGGCGAGGCGGACCAGCCTGCGCCCCGAGAAGTTCTGCACGAGCAGGTTGAGCCCTATGCCGATCGCGTCCAGCCGTCGTGAGCCGCCGAACAGGTCCTCGGCGGGCAGCTGGCGCTGGAGCCGCACCCGGTCCGGGTGGACGGAGACGACGTCAGCGTAACGGTCGCCGACCAGCTCCTCGACGGCGTCGACGGGCAGCCGGTCGGCCGACGGGACCGCCGCGCCGCTGCCGAGGATCTCCAGGAGCCGGGCGGAGGCGCGTTCGGCCTGGGCCAGGACCGCCTCGTTCAGCGCCCGGTTGCGGGAGACGACGTTGCGCGCCACCTCCAGCTCGTCCAGCGCGAGCTCCACCTCGCGGCGGTCGTCGAAATACGGCTCGAAGCAGGGCCAGTGCTGGACCATCAGCTCACGCAGCTGCGGCAGCGTGAGGAAGCTGAGGACGTTGTCGTCGGCCGGGTCGAGCAGATAGCCCTTGCGGCGCGAGACCTCGCGGACCGCGACGGCGCGCTGCACCCACTCCTGCCCGGCGGGTCCCGCCGCGGCCACCACCCAGTCCTCGCCGTGCACCGGCTCGTAGATCGGCCGGATCACGGCGGCGACCACGGCACGGAGCCGCTGTTCCACCAGATTCAGCCAGATGTACGCCCGCCCGGCGCGCTGCGCCCGTGTGCGCACCTCGTTCCAGGCGTCCGCGCCCCAGTCCAGTTCCGCACCGATCTCCATGGGCTGCGCCAGGGACACCGCCCCCGGCGGGGCATCGGTCGATTCCCCCTCGTGACCTGCGTCACCTGGGGGCAGCTCGAACCCGCCCGAGCTCACCCGCGTACCGCCTTCCACTCCCCCACCAACGATCAAGGAAGGGTACTCCGGGACCGGGAGCCGGTGCAGCCGGATGCACAGGCTCCTTACTCAACTCCCCTGCGCCGCAGGCTTGTTCCTTACGAAAGGATTGGGCGGAGTGAGGCGATTCATAGGGGTTAGGCACCCCCGCGCATGCCGCATACCGGACGGGAGCGGCTGCCTGTTACCCGCGGTCCCTGTACGGGCGACACCGAAGTGTCCGAAGTTGACCGGTCCGGCGGGGCGCGAGCCGACCGGACCCGGCCGCACCGGTCGACGTACTAGGTAGGCGCACTTCTTTCGGGGAGTATTCGGGTCAAGAAGCCCGCAGCACCCGGATCAGAAGTGGAAGAGTCCTATCTATGCAGGTCTGGCCGGGACAGGCGTATCCCCTCGGTGCCACGTACGACGGCGCCGGGACCAACTTCGCGGTCTTCTCGGAGGCCGCCGACCGAATCGAGTTGTGCCTGCTGCACGATGACGGTTCAGAAACGGCGGTGGAACTCCGCGAGACCGATGCCTTCGTCCGTCACGCCTACCTGCCCGGGGTGATGCCGGGTCAGCGGTACGGCTTCCGGGTGCACGGCCCGTACGAGCCGCAGCGCGGGCAGCGCTGCAATTCGGCGAAGCTGCTCCTCGATCCGTACGCGCGTGCGATCTCCGGGCAGATCAAGTGGGGCGAGGCGGTGTACGGCTACCCCTTCGGCCGGCCCGACGCGCGCAACGACCTGGACTCCGCGCCGCACATGATGAGCTCGGTGGTGGTGAACCCGTACTTCGACTGGGGCGACGACCGCCGTCCCCGCACGGACTACCACCGCACGGTGATCTACGAGGCCCATGTGAAGGGCCTGACGATGCTTCACCCGGGCCTGCCCGAGGAGCTGCGCGGCACCTACGCCGGGCTCGCCCACCCCGAGATCATCGCCCACCTCACCGAGCTGGGTGTCACGGCGATCGAACTGATGCCGGTGCACCAGTTCGTCCAGGACCACCGTCTCGCCGACGCGGGCCTCGCCAACTACTGGGGCTACAACACCATCGGGTTCTTCGCCCCGCACAACGCGTACGCCTCCTGGGGCGACCGCGGCGAGCAGGTGCTCGAGTTCAAACAGGCCGTGCGGGCACTCCACCAGGCGGGCATCGAGGTGATCCTCGACGTCGTCTACAACCACACCGCCGAGGGCAACCACCTGGGGCCGACGCTCTCGTTCCGGGGTCTGGACAACGCCTCGTACTACCGGCTGGCCGACGACCAGCGGTACTACATGGACACCACGGGCACCGGGAACTCCCTGCTGATGCGGTCGCCGCACGTACTGCAGCTGATCATGGACTCCCTGCGGTACTGGGTGACCGAGATGCATGTGGACGGCTTCCGCTTCGATCTCGCCGCGACGCTGGCACGCCAGTTCCACGAGGTGGACCGGCTGTCGTCGTTCTTCGACCTGGTGCAGCAGGATCCGGTGGTCAGCCAGGTGAAGCTGATCGCCGAGCCGTGGGACGTGGGCGAGGGCGGCTACCAGGTGGGCAACTTCCCGCCGCTGTGGACCGAGTGGAACGGCAAGTACCGCGACACGGTGCGGGATCTGTGGCGGGGCGAGCCCCGGACGCTCGCCGAGTTCGCGGGTCGGCTCACCGGATCCTCCGACCTGTACCAGGACGACGGCAGACGTCCTCTGGCCTCCATCAACTTCACCACCTGCCACGACGGCTTCACGCTGAACGACCTGGTGTCGTACAACGACAAGCGCAACGACGCGAACGGCGAGGGCAACCGGGACGGCGAGAGCCACAACCGCTCCTGGAACTGCGGTGCGGAGGGCGAGACCGAGGACAAGGAGGTCCAGGAGCTGCGCAGCCGTCAGATGCGCAACTTCATCGCCACGCTGATGCTCTCCCAGGGCGTCCCGATGCTGAGCCACGGCGACGAGTTCGCCCGCACCCAGCGGGGCAACAACAACGCGTACTGCCAGGACAACGAGCTCTCGTGGGTCCACTGGCCCGATCCGGCCGCCGCGGCCGCGCAGGACGGCGACGCAGACGGTGCGGGCACCGGCGGCACGGACACGAGTCTGCTGGAGTTCACCCGGTCCATGGTCTGGCTGCGCCGGGACCACCCGGTCTTCAGGCGCAGGCGCTTCTTCCACGGCCGCCCGGTGGAGGGCACGCACGATGAGTTGTCCGACATCGCCTGGTTCACCCCCAGGGGTGAGGAGATGACGCAGCGGGACTGGCAGGCCGCGCACGCCAAGGCCATGACGGTCTTCCTGAACGGCCATGCGATCTCGGAGCCGGGGCCGCGCGGCGAGCGGATCTCCGACGACTCGTTCCTGCTGATGTTCAACGCGGGCGCCGACACCCTGGAATTCGCCGTTCCGATGAACCACGGGAGGCAGTGGCAGGTCGTCGTGGACACGGGCATCCCGGACGGAGTGGCTCCGGGTGCGGGTCCCAAGGTGTCGGCGGGTGACCGGGTGACGCTCATCGGGCGCAGCCTGACGGTGCTCAAGCGCCCGGCGTAGGCCAATGGTGTGCCCGGGGCGACCCGGGCACCGCCGGTGGAGCCCTGGTACGTGGTCGAGTGACACAGAAGCCGTCAGGCTGGGTACGTACGTGTCCATGACGCCCACCGCCACGTACCGGCTCCAGCTCCAACCGGACTTCCCGTTCGCCGCCGCCGGACAAGCCGTGCCGTACATCGCCGCGCTCGGCGTCTCCCATCTGCATCTGTCCCCGGTGCTGGAGGCCGTGCCCGGCTCCGGGCACGGCTACGACGTCGTCGACCACGGCCGGGTGCGGGCCGAGCTCGGCGGGGAGGAGGGGCTGCGGCAGCTGGCCGCCACGGCCCGTGCGCACGGGCTCGGGCTGATCCTGGACATCGTGCCCAATCACATGGCCGCCGCGCCCAGGCACAACCGGCAGCTGTGGGAGGTGCTGCGCGAGGGACCGCAGTCGCCGTACGCCCACTGGTTCGACATCGACTGGGCGGCGGGCGGCGGCAAGGTGCTGCTGCCCGTGCTCGCGGGGCGGATCGGCGACGAGGCCGGCCGCTTCGAGGTCGGCGCCCGCGACGACGGCTCACCGGTGCTCCGATACGGCGACCAGGAGTTCCCGCTGCGCGAGGGCACCGCGGACCTGCCCCTGCCGGAGCTCCTTGCCGCCCAGCACTACCGGCTGGCCTGGTGGCGGCTGGCCCGTACGGAACTCAACTACCGGCGGTTCTTCACCATCTCCGAACTGATCGGGGTCCGTGTCGAGCACCCGGAGGTATTCGCCGCCACCCACGGCAAGGTCCTCGAACTGGTCGGTGACGGAGTCCTCGACGGTCTGCGCATCGACCATCCGGACGGCCTGGCCGACCCCGCCGCGTACCTGGAGCGGCTCGGCGGGGCGACCGGCGGGCGGTGGACCGTGGTCGAGAAGATCCTCACCGGCTCCGAACCCCTGCCCGCCGGCTGGGCGGTCGCGGGGACGACCGGCTACGACGCGCTGCACCGCATCGACGGTCTGTTCACCGACCCGATGGGCGCGGCGGACCTGCTCGGCCGCTACCGCGACTTCGCGGGCCCGCCCGGCGACCGCGGCGGCTACTGGACCGCGACCGTCCGCCGGGCGGCGTACCGCGTCGTCACCCATGAGCTCGCCGCGGAGACGGAGTGGCTGACCCGCCTCGCCGTGCAGGCGTGCTCGGGGGATCCCGCACGTATGGACCACGCCCCGTGGGCCCTGCACACGGCGGTGCGCGAACTGCTCGTCCGGGTCCCGGTCTACCGTCCGTACGTCACGGCGGGCGGCCCGCTCACGGAGGTCGCGGAGTCGGCGCTCCCGGCCGAGGCGGTCCAGGAGGCCAAGGCCGTCTTCTCCGTACCGCAGGAGGCGGCGGCCGTGGACGTGGTGCGGGACCTGGCGCTGGGCCGGCTCGGCGACGGGCCGGAGCACACGGCGTTCTGCGCCCGGTTCGCACAGACGGCGTCCGCGCTGCACGCCAAGTCGGTGGAGGACACAGCGTTCTACCGCTACGTTCCGCTGATCTCGGCGACCGAGGTGGGCGGCGATCCCGGCCGTCCGGCGGTGAGCCCCGAGGAGTTCCATGCCTTCTGCGCCCGGCTGTCCCGCGACTGGCCGGCCACCGGCACGGTGCTGACCACGCACGACACCAAGCGCAGCGGGGACGTACGGGCCAGGATCGCGGTCCTGTCGGAGTGCCCCGAGCGGTGGGCCTCGCTGGTGGCGCAGCTGGCCCGGGCCACGACCGTGTCCGCGCCGGACCCCCAGCTGGCCTGGCAGGCCTGGCAGTCGGCGTACGGCTGCGCGGGCCTGCCGACCGGGGAGATGGCGGGCAGGCTGGAGCCGGCGCTGCTGAAGTCCGTACGGGAGGCGGGCCTGTTCACCAGCTGGACGGAGCCGGATCCGGCGTACGAGCATGCGGTGAGCGAATTCGTCGCGGCGGGTCCGGGCGCCGACACGGGCCAGGCGCGGGCGATGATGACGCGGTTCGCCGACACCCTCGCCCCCTTCGTGCGCGCCAATGTGCTCGGTGCGGCGCTGGTGCATCTGACGATGCCGGGCGTGCCCGATCTCTACCAGGGCACGGAGCGGGAGTACATCGCCCTGGTCGACCCCGACAACCGCCGGCCGTTCAGCCGGCCTCCGGCCGACGTGCCCGACGAGAAGGCCGGTCTGACCGTGGCGGCGTTGGGGCTGCGGCGGGAGCGGCCCGGACTCTTCGGCGAGTCGGGTACGTACGCCCCGCTGGCGGCACACGGGCCGGCCGCCGCACACTGCCTGGCGTTCTGCCGCTCGGGCGAGGCCGTCACGGCGGTGACCAGGCTCGCGCTGAGGCTGGAGGAGGAGGGCGGCTGGGGCGATACGGCGCTGACGCTGCCCGACGAGGGCCCGTGGCACGACCTGCTGTCCCCCGGCCGGGAGTTCACGGGAACGACGGTCGCGGTGGCCGAACTCTTCGCCGAACGGCCGGTGGCGCTGCTCGTGAAGGCCGAAGGAGGAGGGGCAGCGGACGGCGGCTGAGCCGCGCCTCCCGTCAGGCCGGGGGTCCGGGCAGGGGGGCGGAGAGCCGGAAGGTCATCCGGCCGAAGCTCACCTGGTCGCCGTCGCGCACGGCGGCCGATCCGATGACCCGCTGGCCGTTGACGCAGGTGCCGTTCGTCGAGCCGAGGTCGCGCAGGATCCATCGGCTGCCGTGTGCGGTCAGTTCGGCGTGCAGCCGCGACACCGTCTCGTGGCTGAGCCGCAGTCCGTTGCCCGGGTCCCGGCCGATACGCAGCGGGTGCGGCCCCGGCACGGGCAGCAGCAGTTTGGGCAGCCGCTCGGACTGCCAGGCCCTGCGCACCCCCGCGGGGAACGCGGAGACACCGCCCACCGCCCGGAAGAGCCTGCGGGACCAGCGCCCGCGGGTCTCCAGGTCGGAGGTGAGCGCCGCCAGCTCCTCGGAGCGCCGGGCCGTCAGGGCCAGTTCCATGCGTCGCAGGAAGGTGTCGTGGGACAGCTTCCCCTGCGCCGCGCCGTCTCTGAGCACACCGAGGACACGGTCGCGCTGGGCGTCGGACAGCCGCGCGGGGTACGTGTAGGGCTCGAAGGAGGACGTCACGGTACCGATTGTCGGGCCGAGAGGCCGGGGGTGTCCAGAAGGAGCCCGTTTCCGGCCGTCGTGACCTGCGGGGCGGCGGATAAATACCGCACACCGGCCGCACGAATGTTGTTATCGTCGCCCGCTGCCGCCCGACGGCGGCCTCGACCGTACCCAGGAGCCTTTGTGACCCTTGCCCCAACGGAACTGACCATTCGTCCGCTCACCGGAGCGGACGAGCTCGGTCTCTTCTGCCGTCTTCCGTACGTCCTCGACCACGAGCTCGCCGACGACCTGGCCACCGGCCGCCGCCGGCCCGAGTGGATGTGGGTGGCCCTGCGCGGCGACCACCTCGTGGCCAGGATCGCCTGGTGGACGGGCCAGGACGGGGGCACCCCGCAGTTCCTGGACTTCTTCGACCTGGACGACACCCTGCCGGAGCCGGAGCGCGGTGAGATCGGGCTGAAGCTGCTGGAGACGGCGACCGCCTCGGTCGTGCCCGCCGGGACCGTCCCGCCCGAGTACGGCCGCTACATCCCGCCGGACTGGCGCGAGGACCCGGCGGCGCGCGACGTCGTCGAGGCCCGGATACGGGTGATGGAGGCGAGCGGCGCGCGGATGCTGGTCGAGCGGCTGCGCCTGGAGTGGCGGGCGGGCACGCCCGTGCCCGAGGACACCGGCAGGCTGGTGTTCCGCCAGGTCTCCGGACGCGAGGACCTCCTCACCCTGATGACGCCGGTGATGGCGGGAACCCTGGACGCGCACGGCCAGGCGGACCTGGCGTCCGGCCTGAGTGCCCGCGAGGCCGCGGAGAAGCAGTACGACGAGGAGTTCGCGGGTCTCAGGACTCCGCAGGAGTGGTGGCGTATCGCGGAGCTGCCGGACGGCGAACCGGTCGGTTTCGTCATTCCGGCCCGGAACAACTACCACCCGATGATCGCGTACATCGGGGTTCTGCCGGCGCACCGCGGACACGGATACATCGACGACATCCTGGCCGAGGGCACCCGGGTGCTCGCCGCGCAGGACGTGGAGCGCATCAGGGCGAGCACCGACGTCGGGAACGTCCCGATGGCGAAGTCGTTCGAGCGCCTGGGCTACGTCAACTTCGAGCGCTCCTTCGACATGGTGTGGGACTGACGCAAAACGGGTGGACGACCGGGCTCGGGTTCCGTACCGTCGGTGCGGAACCCAGGTCCCGGATGCGGAAGGAGGCGAGTCGGATGCGTACAGCTTCGTTCCCGCGCTCCCGTCCCGTCCGCAGGGCGGTGTCGGACTCGGTCTGACCGGGAGCGCACCACGCTTCTCGTCACGAGTCCCGGAGGACACACCCATGACCGATACGGTCATCCGCGCGCTCACCCAGAGCGACGCACACCTTTTCGATTCCCTGCAGAGCCCCTGCCTCGTCGGCCGCGCCGCGTTCGGCCACCGCTACGCCACCGTTCACGACGGCGGTGAGTACCGCCCCGAGTGGACCTGGGTCGCTCTGCGCGACGGAGTCGTCGTCGCCAGGGCGGCCTGGTGGGGCGGCCCCGACGACACCGAGCCCGTGCTGGTCAACTACTTCGACTTCGCCGAGGGCGAGGACGAGGCGGCCGCCGAACTGCTGCGCCGTGCGCCGTGGTCGGTCGAGTACGAGCTGATCGTGCCGGCCGGCTGGCGGGACACCCCCGAGGTGCGGGCAGCCGCCGGGGCACGGATCGCCGCGGCCGAGGCGGCCGGTATGAAGCTGCTGGTCGAGCGCTACCGCTACGAGTGGACGCCCGGGGACGGTCTGCCCGAGCGGCCCGGCAGGCTCGACTTCCGGGAGGAGCCGGACGACGCGGTGATCCTGGACGTCCTGCGGCGGGTCCACTCCGTGACGCTGGACGCCCATGCCCGGCGTTCCATCGAGGGCCCGGGCGGCCTGGAGAAGGCCGCCCAGGAGGAGCTCGACTTCTTCAACTGGTGCCCCTCACCACGCTCCTGGTGGCAGCTCGCCCACACCCGGGACGGCGAGCTCGCCGGAATCCACGTTCCGGCGCGCAATCCGGGCGGGCCGTGCGTCGGCTTCATCGGGGTCGTGCCCGAGGCGCGTGGTCACGGCTACGGCTACGACCTGCTCGTGGAGACCACGCACTTCCTGGCCGGCCAGGGTGCGACGTCGATCGCGGGCGCGACCGACCGGGGCAACACTCCGATGGCTGCCGCGTTCTCCCGGGCCGGTCACCGCATCGTGCAGGAGCGCATCCACCTGGTGTGAGCCGCTCGTGGCCGCCGGGGCGTCAGCCCGTCCCGGCGGCGCGCTGGGCACTGATGACGTCGCGGTACCAGGCGTACGACTGCTTGGGAGTGCGCCGCAGCGTCTCGTAGTCGATGTGGACCAGGCCGAACCGCTTGCTGGCGCCCTCGGTCCACTCCACGTTGTCCGTCAGTGACCAGGTGAAGTAGCCGCGCACGTCGACGCCCGCGTCGATGGCCGTACGCAGCGCCCCCAGGTGTCCTTCCAGGAAGGCGATGCGCCGGCCGTCGGCGACGGGCTCGTCGACGGCGCAGCCGTTCTCCGTGATGTAGACGGGCGGCAGCCGGTCGCCGAAGCGGCTCTGCAGTTCGCCGAGCGTCTCGGCGAGCCCCTCGGGGACGACGGGCCAGCCGAAGTCGGTCGTGTCGTACCCCTCGATCTCCCTGATTCCGAAGGGGAGTTCGGACGGCATCGTGTAGCCGGAGAAGGACTCGAGCGCCTCGGGGCGCGGGGCGCCCACGAGGGTGGGGTTGTAGTAGTTCACCCCGTACCAGTCGAGCGGCGTCGAGATCACCTTCAGGTCGTCCTCGACCGGGCCCGGCATCAGGGCGGCGAAGCCCTCGTCGGGGTAGCGGCCGGTGAGGACCGGGTCGGCGAACAGCCAGTTGGTGAGGGTGTCGTAGAGCTCCGCTCCCATGCGGTCCTCCTCGGACTCCCCCGCGGTCCACACGGGCGTGTGGGAGAGGGCGATGCCGATGTTGTCGGCGCCCGCGGCGCGCAGCGCCCGTACGGCCAGTCCGTGGGCCAGCAGTTGGTGGTGGGCGGCGGGCAGCGCGTCGAACAGGAGGGTGCGCCCGGGCGCGTGCTCGCCGAGTGCGTAGCCGAGCATCGTGACCTCGGCCGGCTCGTTGATGGTGATCCACATGGGTACGCGGTCGGCGAGGCGCTCCGCGACGATTCCCGCGTACTCGGCGAAGCGGTAGGCGGTGTCCCGGTTGAGCCAGCCGCCGGCCTCGTCCAGCGGGAGCGGGGTGTCCCAGTGGTAGAGCGTCGGGGCGGGGGTGATGCCGTGGGCGCAGAGCTCGTCGACGAGCCGGTCGTAGAAGTCCAGCCCCGCCGGGTTGAGCGCGCCGCTGCCGCCCGGTACGACGCGGGGCCAGCTGATGGAGAAGCGGAAGGCGTCCGCACCGAGTCCGGCGAGCAGGGCGACGTCCTCGCGGTAGTGCTCGTGGAAGCCGGTGCCGCGGGTGGTGTCGGTGCCGTCCTTGATCCGGCCGGGCTGTGCGGCGAAGGCGTCCCAGCCGGAGGGCCCCTTCCCGTCGGCGTCGAACGCCCCTTCGGTCTGGAAAGCGGACGCGGAGGCTCCCCAGAGGAATCCGGGTGGGAACGTCGGCACGGTCATCTCGGCCTCCAGCAGCCGTAAGGGGGACCTTGGATTACTGCCCGGGTTCTCTACGTATGAGCAGAACCCGGTAGGGCAATGATCAGGACCAGACCCTAATCGCCGACAATGGGCTCACTCCAGTCTCCCGGGGCCCCGAGTGCGACTTCGGCCGATCGTTGGGCCCGTTGCAGGGCATCCGGTTCATGGACGAGGAGTGGTGAATGCGTTTCGAGGTGTGGGCCCCGCGAACCGAGTCGGCCGTGCTGCGGACCGCGGGCGGGCGGCAGCCCATGGAGCGCGATCCGCTGCGGGAGGGCTGGTGGACGGCCGAGGCCGAGGCGGCCGACGGTGACCGCTACGGCTTCGTGCTGGACGACGGTCCCGTGCTCCCCGATCCGCGTTCGCGCCGCCAGCCGGACGGTCCCGACGGCGAGAGCGCGGTCGTGGACCCGGCCGCGTACGCCTGGCGCAACGAGTGGGCAGGGCGGGGGCTGCCGGGCGCGGTCCTGTACGAGCTGCACATCGGTACGTTCACCGAGGCGGGTACGTTCGACGCCGCGGCCGAGCGCCTCGGGCATCTCGTGGAGCTCGGTATCACCCATGTGTCGCTGATGCCCGTCTGCCCCTTCCCCGGAACCCATGGCTGGGGGTACGAGGGGGTGTCGCTGTGGGCGGTGCACGAGCCGTACGGCGGCCCGGACGGGCTGAAGCGCTTTGTCGACACGGCGCACGGCCTGGGTCTCGCGGTCGTCCTGGACGTGGTCCACAACCACCTCGGCCCCTCGGGCAACTACCTCCCGGCCTTCGGCCCGTACTTCACCGATACGCACCACACGCCCTGGGGCTCGGCCGTCAACCTCGACGCCCCTGGCTCGGACGAGGTCCGCTCGTACCTGCTGGGCAGCGCGCTCGCCTGGCTGCGGGACTACCGGCTGGACGGGCTGCGCCTGGACGCCGTCCACGCGCTGGCCGACGGCCGCGCGCTCACCTTCCTGGAGGAGCTGTCCGGGGCCGTCGACGCCCTGGCCGCCGAGCTCGGCCGGCCGCTCTCCCTGATCGCCGAGTCCGACCTCTGCGACCCTCGCACGACCACCCCGCGCGAGGAGGGCGGCCTCGGGCTGCACGCCCAGTGGAACGACGACTTCCACCACTGTCTGCACACCGCGCTCACCGGCGAGTCCAAGGGCTACTACGCCGACTTCGCCTCCGCCCCGCTGGCCGCGCTCGCCAAGACCGTCACCAGTGCGTTCTTCCACAACGGTACGTACTCGAGCTTCCGGGGCCGTACGCACGGCCGTCCCGTCGACGTCACCCGCGCCCCCGCCCACCGCTTCGTCGGCTACGCCCAGACCCACGACCAGATCGGCAACCGGGCCCTCGGCGACCGGCTCGCCGCCACCCTCTCACCCGGGCTCCAGGCCTGCGCGGCGGCCCTCGTGCTCACCGGCCCCTTCACCCCGATGCTCTTCATGGGTGAGGAGTGGGGCGCCCGCACACCGTGGCAGTTCTTCACCGACCACACCGACGCGGAGCTCGCCCGGGCCGTACGCGACGGCAGACGGCGTGAGTTCGCGGCGCACGGCTGGGCCGAGGAGGACATCCCCGACCCGCAGGACCCGCTCACCCGCGCCCGCTCCTGCCTCGACTGGAGCGAACCCGAGCGCGAACCGCACGCCCGCGTCCAGGCCTGGTACCGCGAGCTGATCGCGCTGCGCGGGGCCATGCCCGACCTCTCCGATCCCGATCTGGCCTCCGTCAGGACGGCGTACGACGAGGAGGCGCGCTGGCTGGCGTTCCGCAGGGGCGATCTGCGGGTCGCGGTCAACCTCTCCGGGAAGCCGGCCACCATCGCGCTGGGCGGCGGCCGTCACCGCACCGGCGGGGGCAGGGTGCTGGCCGCCTGGGATCCGGTGGACGCACCGGGCGGCGACGGGCTGCTGCACCTGCCGCCGGAGTCGTGCGTGATTCTGGCCGACGACTGAACAAGTCCCTTGCCTTCGGGTGCACTTCAACTCGTAGCTTCACCACTGAGCAACGGGAACAAGCGAAGGGGACCCAATGAAGCAGCGATTCCTCGGCCGTTCGGGGCTGCGCGTCAGCGAGCTCTGCCTGGGGGCCATGACCTTCGGCCAGGACACCGACGAGGCGAGCGCCCACCGGATCCTGGACGTCTTCACGGAGGCGGGCGGGACGTTCATCGACACCGCGGACGTCTATCACCGCGGTGTCTCCGAGGAGATCGTCGGCCGCTGGCTGAAGGGCCGCAGGCGGGACGATCTGGTCGTCGCCACCAAGGTGTTCGGGACGATGGGCGAGGCGCCCAACGCGGGCGGGCTGAGCCGGAAGCACATCGTGTCGGCCGTGGAGGCGAGCCTGCGGCGGCTCGGCACGGAGTACATCGACCTCTACCAGACCCATGTGTGGGACGCCACGACGCCCGTCGAGGAGACCCTCTCGACGCTCGACACCCTGGTGACGTCGGGAAAGGTGCGCTACCTCGGCGCGAGCAACCTGTCCGCCTCCCAGCTCCAGCGCGCGCAGGACCTGGCCGGGCGCAACGGCTGGGAGCGCTATGTGAGCCTCCAGCCGCTCTACAACCTGCTGGCCCGCGAGCTGGAGTGGGAGCTCGTCCCGGTGAGCCTGGCGGAGGGCGTCGGCATCATCCCCTGGAGCCCGCTCCAGGGCGGCTGGCTGACCGGTAAGTACCGGCGGGGCATGACGGCCGCGGCGCCCGGCACCCGCGAGGCCCGCTACCAGGAGGAGCTCGGCCGCGAGGCCTGGCGGGAGCGGGACAACGAGGAGACCTGGCGGGTCGTCGAGGCGCTGGTCGCGGTCGCCGAGGAGGCGGGGCGCACCCCCGCGCAGGTGGCGCTGCGCTGGCTCCTCGGCCGCCCCGGCGTGACCGCACCGATCATCGGGGCCCGCACGGTCGAGCAGCTGACCGACAATCTGGGTGCCGTGGGCTGGGACCTGACGCCGGAACAGGAGACGCGGCTGGACGAGGCCAGCGCACGTCCGCTGCCCTACCCGTACGACGTGCTGCACCGCTTCCGCGACCGTGAGCCGCAGGACTGATCAGTCGACGACCGCCAGTTCGCGCGGGGTGTTGTTGAGCCGCCGGCCGCCGTCCTCGGTGACGGTGACGATGTCCTCGATCCGGACGCCGAAGCGGCCCGGGAGGTAGATGCCGGGCTCCACCGAGAAGCACATGCCGGGCACCAGCGGCTGCTCCTCGCCCTCGATCATGTAGGGCGGCTCATGGGTGGTGACACCGATGCCGTGGCCGGTGCGGTGGATGAAGCGCTCGCCGTAGCCGAACTCGGTGACGACGGCGCGCGCCGCCCGGTCGATCTCCTGGCAGGCGACGCCGGGCCGCACCGCGCGGAAGCCCGCCTCCTGCGCCTCCCGTACGACGTCGTGCACCCGCTGCTCCTCCGCGGTGGGTGCGCCGACGTGCACCGTACGGGAGGTGTCCGAGCCGTAGCCGTGCTTGAGGCCGCCGAAGTCGAGGACGACCATGTCGCCCTGCTCGATGGTGCGCTCCCCGGCCTCGTGGTGCGGGTTGGCGCCGTTCGGGCCGGAGCCGACGACGGTGAAGTCGACCTGCGAATGGCCGAATTCGACGAGCAGGGCGGAGAGATCCGCGGCGACGTCGGTCTCCTTCCGGCCGGAGAAGCGGACCTTCAGGATCTGTTCGTACGTGGCGTCGGCCGCGGCCCCCGCCGCGGCGAGCCGTTCCAGCTCGGCTGCGTCCTTGACCGCGCGCAGCATCGGCAGGGCGGCGGTGAGGGAGGCGTACGAGGTGGCGGGAAGGAGCTCCTGCAGCGCGAGCAGGTGCAGCGCCCAGGCGTTGTCACTGACCCCGAACCGGCCCTTGTCGCCGAGCAGTTCGGCGGTCAGGGCGTAGGGGTCCGCCGCGTCGGTCCAGTCCCGCAGGGTGAGGACGGGGGCGCCGACGGCACGCTCGGCGTCGGCGGCCTCCAGGGCCGGGACGACGAGGACGGGGTCGTGGCCCGCCCTGATGACGAGCAGGGTGAGGCGTTCGGTGGCGGCGGTCGGCCGGTATCCGGTGAGGTGGACCAGGTCGGGGCCCGGCGCCACGAGGACGCCCGCGAGGCCTGCGGCGTCGGCGGACTCGGCCGCCCGGGTCATCCGGGCCCTGTAGTCGTCGGCGGTGAAAGGTACGGGCTGGTCGGGGCTGGACATGACGGACCTCCTGGCGGGGCGACGCGGCACACAGCATCCTGCCCGTACGTGCCGGTGGATGCGAACGCATTCGGAACGCGGCGCGGGGCCGTACGACCGGGCCGGCTACTTCGTCCGGGCGCCCGCCGCCGGGCCTCCCGCCCGGTCGTCGGCGTCCAGCATGCGCCGGAGCAGCGCGGTCAGCGTCTCGCGTTCGGCGGGTGACAGGCACGCCAGGAACGCCTCCTGGGACTCCTCGGCCACCTTGAGCAACCGGCGCTGGAGCGCGGCCCCTTCCTCCGTCAGACCGACCACCTGCCGCCGCCGGTCCGCCTTGTCCCGGGCCCGGTACACCAGGCCGCGCTCCTCGACGAGGTCGAGGTAGCCCCCCAGGTGGCTGCGCTGGAATCCCAGGCGTTCCGCCAGCACGTGCTGCGGCAGCGGCCCGAAGTCCGCGAGGGCGGTCAGCGTGGCGAAGTGGGGCAGCCGCAGGTCGTACTCGCCCACGGACGCGACCAGTGCGTCATGGCCGATGCGCCCCACATGGCTGGCGAGGTACGAGGGCAGCGCCAGCAGGCCCGGCGGGCGGGAGCCCCGCTCCATGGCCTCGGAAGGGACTGCGCCGTCGGGCCCGCACTCGGGGGATTCGCTCATCCACGCATGCTATCCGGTCAGTGACTGGACGTAAGGATGACGTCATGTAATGATTCCGCCGTGCTATTAATTCGACGCTCCGCCCGCACCCCTGCCCAACCGCCGACGGCGGACCCACGACGCCGCACCGCGGCACCTTTCGCGGCCCTCCTCCTCGCCGTGCTGTCCTTCTCGCTGATGCAGACGATGGTCGTCCCGGCGCTCCCCGGCCTCCAGCGCGAGTTCAACGCCTCCGCGACCGCCGTCTCCTGGGTTCTCAGCTCCTTCCTGCTCACCGCTTCGGTGGCCACCGCGCTGCTCGGCCGGGTGGGCGACATGTTCGGCAAACGGCGGGTGCTCCTCGCGAGCCTCACCGTCTTCGCGGCCGGCACTCTGCTGGCCGCGCTGTCCGACTCGCTCGGGCCGCTGATCGCGGCCCGCGCCGTCCAGGGCGTCGGCTCGGCCGCCTTCCCCCTGGCTTTCGGGATCGTGCGCGACCAGTTCCCGCGTGAGCGCGTGCCTGCGGCGATCGGCCTGATCTCGTCGACCTTCGGCATCGGCTTCGGCATCGGGCTCGTCATCCCCGGCCCCCTGGTGGATGCCCTGAACTGGCACTGGATCTTCTGGACCGGTCTCATCGTGATCCTGGCGGGCATCGCGGCCGTGGCCGCGTTCGTCCAGGAGCTCCCGGTCCGCTCCCCGGGCCGCATCGACTGGGGCGGCGTGGTGCTGCTGAGCGCCGGCATCGTGGCCCTGCTGATCGCCATCAGCCAGGGCAGGTCCTGGGGTTGGACGTCAGGCGGCATCATCGCCCTCTTCGCGGCGGCCGTCGTACTCCTCGTGGCCTTCACGTACGTCGAGAAGAAGGTCCGCGAGCCCCTGATCGACATCGAGCTGCTGCGCCGTCCCGCCGTCCTGTCCAGCCACGTCACGGCGCTCGTCATCGGTTTCGGCATGTACGGCGCGTTCACCCTCGTGCCGCTGCTCGCCCAGACGCCCGCCGAGGCCGGGTACGGCTTCGGGGCCTCCGTCACCGAGTCCGGACTGTTCATGGTCCCGATGGCCGTGACCATGCTGATCGCCGGCCCGCTCGCCGGACGGATCGGGGCCGCCGCGGGCTGGAAGCTGCCGCTGGTGCTCGCCTGCCTGATCGGGGTGGCCGGCTTCGTCGTCTACGCCACGGCCCACGACAGCGAGTGGGCGATGTACGCCGGCTCCGCGGTGCTCGGCACCGGTGTCGGGTTCGCCTTCGCGGCCCTGGCCAACCTGGTCGTCAGCGCGGTCGACCGGAACCGGACCGGAGAGGCGACCGGCATCAACACCGTCATGCGCACCGTCGGCGGTTCGCTCGGCGCGCAGATCGCGGCCTCCCTCGTGGCGGCCCGGACGGTCCCGGGCACCCGGCTGCCCGCCGAGTCCGGCTACACCACCGCCTTCGCGATGTCGGCGATCGCCCTGGCCGTGGCCGCCCTCGTGGCACTCGCCGGCCCGGGAGCACTGTGGCGCACGGCCACCCCACCCGTTACCAACCCGGGCGAAGGCCCGTCCACCGCCTAGGAGTTGACCCACATGCCCGACTACGGACACAACCTGCTCTTCGGCACCGTGCTGATGCCGTCGGCCGGACAGGCCGAGGAAGCGGTCGCCTCGGCACAGGCCGCCGACCGGGCCGGCCTGGATCTGGTGAGCGTCCCGGACCATCCGTACCGGCCCGGTCTGCTCGACGCCTGGACGGTGCTCTCCTTCATCGCAGCGTCCACCTCCCGGGTGCGGGTCTTCCCCAACGTCGCCAGTCTGCCGCTGCGGCCGCCCGCCGTACTGGCCCGCGCCGCGGCCGGCCTGGACCGGCTCAGCGGCGGCCGGGTGGAGCTGGGGATCGGAGCGGGTGCCTACTGGGACTCCATCGCCGCCGACGGCGGGACGCGACGCACCCCCGGCGAGGCGGTGCGGGCGACCCGAGAGGCCGTCGAGGTCATCCGGGCGCTGTGGACCCAGGGCGGTAGCGTCCACGTCGACGGCGAGCACTACAGGCTCGACGGCGCGTCCTCCGGCCCCGCTCCCGCACACCCCGTCGGGATCTGGATCGGCGCGATCGGCCCCCGGATGCTGGACCTGACCGGGTCCGTCGCGGACGGCTGGCTGCCCAGCGTGCCGCACGTGCCGCCGGGGCGACTCGCGGCAGGACACCGGATCATCGACGAGGCAGCCGTCCGTGCGGGCAGGCCCCCGGACGCGGTGCGCCGCCTCTACAACCTCTCGCCGGGACCGGGCGGCTTCCCGGAGGGGCCGCCCGGGGCCTGGCCCGAGCAGCTCGCCGCACTGGCCCTGGAGCACGGGACGAGCGCCTTCCTGCTGCCCGTCCAACAGCCGCGCCTGCTCGAACTGTTCGCCGCCGAGGTGGCGCCGGCCACCCGGGAACTGGTGTCCACGGCACGCCGGAGCGGTACGGACACGGCGTCCGGCGACCGTCCGCGTCCCTCTGCGGAGGCTGCGGGCAGCGACCTGCCGCACGGGCGCGGAGGATCGCCGCCGGAACGCCTGTCCGTCCGTGCGACGCCCGACGACCGTGTGCGCCGGTCGGCCGAACGGCTGTGGGACGAGTCGACCCGCCCCACCGGGCCCGCCGTCGACCCCGATCGACGGTATGCACGCAGCGCCCAGGAGCCGGCCCGCAATCTGGTCGCCGCGCACGACCGGCTCCGCTCGGACCTGGACCGACTCCGCCACGTGGTGCGCCAGGTGCTGGAGGACGGTGCGGATCCCGGTGGGGCCAGGTCCGGGATCCAGAAGCTGAGCGTGCGCCGGAACAGCTGGGCGCTCGGCGCGTACTGCGCCTCCTACTGCCAGGTGACCACCCTGCACCACACACGGGAGGACCAGGACCTCTTCCCGCACCTGCGCCGGTCCGAGCCGCTCCTGGCACCGGTGCTCGACCGGCTGGCCGAGGAGCATCACGCCGTGCGGGGAGTCATCGACAGGCTCGACCGCGCGCTCGTCGCCTTCATCGGGGACGGTTCGGGCAGGGACGGCCTGCAGGCCGCCGTCGACCTGCTCGCGGACGCGCTGCTGTCCCATCTCGCCTACGAGGAGCGCGAACTGATCGAGCCGATGGCGCGGTTCGGCACCGGCTGGTGACAGCAGGCCCGCCGGCCTGACTCCTCCGGGCGGGTGCCCGGAGGTGTCAGGGCGTGTCCGGCAGCCGCACGACCAGGTCGGCGCGGTCGCGGTACCGCTCCACCAGCCGGGCGTTGGGTTCGTCGGACCGGGCGACCCAGCGTTCCGCGTACGGGCGCGGCTTGCCGAACCGCACGTGCCGGTCGACGAGCCTGCGCGTCCGCAGCCCGGGGTCGACGTCGACGAACCACACCTCGTCGAGCAGCCCGCGCACCGGCGCCCAGGGCCCTTCGGCCAGGAGCAGGTAGTTGCCCTCGGTCACCACGAGCGGGGTGTCCCGGGGGACGGCCACCGCCCCGGCGATCGGCTCCTCCAGACTCCGGTCGAACGCCGGTGCGTACACCGGGCCCGGCCCTTCGGGGAGGCGCAGCCGCCGGAGCAGGGCCGCGTATCCGGCGGCGTCGAAGGTGTCGGGGGCTCCCTTGCGGTCGGCACGGCCGAGGCGCTCCAGCTCGGCACCGGCCAGGTGGAAACCGTCCATCGGGACGAGGACGGCGTGTCCTTCGAGCGCCTCGACGAGCCGGGCGGCCAGGGTGGACTTCCCGGCTCCGGGCGGTCCCGCGATGCCGAGGATGCGGCGCCGGCCGGGGGCGGCGAGGCGGCGGGCGCGGACCGTCAGCTCGGTGAAGTCGCTCGTGACCATGCCGGGCATTGTCCCCGGGCGCAGCAGGACGGCGTTAGTGTTACGTATAACCGGCGCGCACAGCCGTCCAGACGTGAATGTCCGTCCACTCGAGGAACCCGAGGCCCCCCCATGTCCCACATCGCTCTGGTCACCCTGGTCGTCCGCGACTACGACGAGGCTCTCTCCTTCTACACGGACGCTCTCGGATTCGAGCTCATGGAGGACACGGACCGGGGCGACGGCTCGCGCTGGGTCGTCGTGCGCCCGCGCGGCACCCAGGGCACGGGGCTGCTGCTGGCGCGCGCGAAGGGCGAGGCCCAGCTGGCGGCCGTCGGGGCGCAGGCGGGCGGCCGGGTCGGCCTCTTCCTGCACACCGAGGACTTCGCGGGCGACCACGAGCGGATGCGGGCCGCCGGGGTCCGCTTCCTGGAGGAGCCGCGCCACGAGGTGTACGGCTCGGTCGCGGTCTTCGAGGACCTGTACGGCAACCGATGGGACCTGCTGCAGCCCGCCTGAGCCGGGCCGGGACCGCGCGGGCTGCCACGGTCCGTGCACGGCCGCGGGCTACGCGAGCCCCGCCGCCGACCCCAGCGCGTCCAGGACCGGCCTGATCAGCGGATGCCCCTCGGCGCCCTGCCGCACCGCGGCGAAGACCCGTCGTGTCGGGGCGCTGCCCTCCACGGGCCGTACGACGACACCGCCGAGATCCATGCCGCGCAGCGCCGAACGGGGCACCAGCGCCACCCCGGCGCCCGCCCCGGCCAGGGCGACCACCGCGTGGAAGTCGTCCGAGGAGTGCTCCAGCTGGGGTTCGAACCCTGCGTACTCGCAGGCCAGGACCACCACGTCATGGCAGGGGTTGCCGGGGTACGGGCCGATCCACGGGTCCTTGGCGAGGTCGGCGACGGCGACGTGCTCCTGCCCGGCGAGGCGGTGGCCGACCGGCAGCACCGCGTCGAAGGGCTCGGAGTAGAGCGGCACGCGGGTCAGACGCCGGTCGTCGTCACCGGGCGCGCCCCGGTACTCGACGGCGACCGCCACGTCGACCTGCCGGTCCAGCACCATCGGCACGCTCGCGTCGCCCTCGGCGTCCTGCACACGGACCCGGATGCCGGGGGCGGTGCGCGTCAGCTCGGCGATGGCGGGGGCCAGGACGAGGCCGATGCCCGTGGCGAACGCGGCGACCGTGACCGTGCCCGCCACGCCTCCGCTGTAGGCGGCGAGCTCCGCCTCCGCCCGCTCCAGCTGGGCGAGCACCGCGTTGGCGTGGGTCAGCAGGATCTCCCCTGCCGCGGTGAGCCTGGCACCGCGCGCACCGCGCTCGACCAGGTGGTGTCCGGTCTCCTGCTCCAGCGCGGCGAGCTGCTGGGAGACGGCGGAGGGGGTGAGGTAGAGCGCGGCGGCTGCCGCGGTCACCGTGCGGTGGTCTGCCACCGCACGGAGAATGCGCAGCCGCCGTGCATCGATCATGCGCTCATTGTCCCAGGTCGCAGGAGACCGGCGACTACTCCCCCAGCGCGGCCCGCGCGTCGACGAACGCGTCCACCGCACGGTTGACGTCGTCGGTGGAGTGGGCGGCGGAGAGCTGGACGCGGATGCGCGCGGCTCCCTGGGGGACGACGGGGTACGAGAACCCGATCACGTACACACCGCGCTCCAGGAGCAGCTCCGCCATCCGGCCTGCCTTCGCCGCGTCCCCGATCATCACGGGGGCGATGGCGTGGTCACCGGGCAGGATGTCGAAGCCCTCCGCCGTCATCCGGGACCGGAAGAGCGCGGTGTTGGCGTTGAGCCGCTCACGCAGGTCGCCGGCGGACTCCAGCAGGTCGATGACCTTGAGGGAGGCGGCGGCGATGACCGGGGCGAGCGAGTTGGAGAAGAGGTACGGGCGCGAGCGCTGGCGCAGCAGGGCGACGATCTCGGCGCGCGCCGCGACGTAACCGCCGGAGGCGCCGCCCAGCGCCTTGCCGAGCGTGCCGGTGATGATGTCGACGCGGTCCATGACGCCGTGCAGCTCGGGGGTGCCCCGGCCGCCGGGTCCGACGAAGCCGACGGCGTGCGAGTCGTCGACCATGACCATGGCGCCGTAGCGGTCGGCAAGGTCGCAGATCTCCGCGAGCGGGGCGACGTATCCGTCCATGGAGAAGACGCCGTCGGTGACGACGAGGCGCCGCCGGGCACCGGAGGCCTCCTTGAGCTGCTGCTCCAGGTCGGCCATGTCGCGGTTGGCGTAGCGGTACCGCTTCGCCTTGGAGAGCCGGATGCCGTCGATGATGGAGGCGTGGTTGAGGGCGTCGGAGATCACCGCGTCCTCGGGGCCGAGGAGGGTCTCGAAGACACCGCCGTTGGCGTCGAAGCAGGAGGAGTAGAGGATCGTGTCCTCCTGGCCGAGGAAGGCCGAAAGGCGCTGCTCCAGGTCCTTGTGGACCTCCTGCGTGCCGCAGATGAAGCGGACGGACGCGAGCCCGTAGCCCCAGCGGTCCAGCGCCTCGTGGGCGGCGGCGACGACCTCGGGGTGGTCGGCGAGGCCCAGGTAGTTGTTGGCGCAGAAGTTGAGGACCGCGCCCGGGCGCCCGCCGGAGGTGACGCCGACGGTGGCGGACTGCGGGGTCCCGATCACCCGCTCGGGCTTCTGGAGTCCGGCGTCCCTGATCTCGTCGAGGGTCAGGCGCAGGTCGTCGCGTACGGAGTCGAACATGAAGGATGTCTCCCAGGTGGGTACGGGCCGGGGGTACGAGGTGGGGCTGCGGGTCAGGCGGCCCAGTCGAGCAGGACCTTGCCGCCGAGGCCGCTCGCGGCGTCGTCGAAGGCGGCTTCGAAGTCGCGGTATCCGTACCGTCCGGTGATCACGGGGGCGAGGTCGAGTCCGCCCTCCAGGAGGACGGACATGGCGTACCAAGTCTCGTACATCTCACGGCCGTAGATGCCCTTGATGGTGAGCATCGAGGTGACGACGCGGGACCAGTCGACGGGGAATTCGGCGGCGGGCAGTCCGAGCATGGCGATGCGGCCGCCGTGCGTCATGTTCGCGATCATGTCCTGCATCGCCTCGGGGCGGCCGGACATCTCCAGACCGATGTCGAAGCCCTCGCGCAGTCCGAGGTGGCGCTGGCCGTCGGCGATGGTCTCCTTGCTGACGTCGAGGGCGAGGCTGACGCCGACCTTCCTGGCCAGTTCGAGGCGGGCCTCGCTGACGTCGGTGATGACGACGTTGCGGGCGCCCGCGTGGCGGGCGACGGCGGCGGCCATGAGGCCGATCGGTCCCGCGCCGGTGATCAGCACGTCCTCGCCGACCAGCGGGAACGACAGCGCGGTGTGCACGGCGTTGCCGAACGGGTCGAAGATCGCGGCGATGTCGAGGTCGACCTTGTCCCGGTGCACCCACACGTTGGACGCGGGCAGCGACAGGTACTCGGCGAACGCTCCGTCCCGGCCGACGCCGAGGCCGAGGGTGGAGCGGCAGAGGTGGCGCCGTCCGGCCAGACAGTTGCGGCACTTCCCGCAGACCAGGTGGCCCTCGCCGCTGACCAGGTCACCGATCTTGATGTCGACGACGTCGGAACCGAGGTCCGCGACCTCGCCGACGAACTCGTGGCCCAGGACGAGCGGGGTGCGCACGGCCTGCTGCGCCCAGCCGTCGTAGTTTCGGATGTGCAGGTCGGTGCCGCAGATTCCGGTGCGCAGGACCTTGATCAGCACGTCTGCGGGGCCGATCTCCGGCTCCGGCACGTCCATCAGCCAGAGTCCCGGCTCGGCCTTGTGCTTCACGAGTGCCTTCACGGCTGCGGCTCCCTGTACCTGGTACCTGGTGAATACCCCGGGCCGGGGGCATGCCGAAGGCGGCCTGCGGCCCGGGGTGCATGGGGGTACGGCGGACGGGAAAGGGCGGAACGCGTGCGCTCGTACGTCCTACGAACGCCGTGATCCGCCGCCCACTGCCGTCACAACGACAGTGCCGCACGCCGGGCCCCAGGTCCATCGAGGATTTCTTAAGCTCCGCCGCAGCTGTGCTTCACACCGAGGGGTGGAGGCCGGGCCGGCGGGGGCGCCGCGCCGCTGCCGGCCGTCGTCACACAGGGCCTCCCATGCGGCGAAAGCGGCGTCTGCCCGGCGGTGCGGGCACGGGCTCCTCGGCGATCGTGGGTTCGATGTCGGGCAGGGCGAGCATCACGGCCGACCGGTCCGCTATCAGCTGCACGACGTCCTCGGGCAGCCAGTCGATCGACCCGTGCGGGACGTCCTCGACGATGCGCTCGTCGAGCTGTCGCGCTGTCGGCCGGTCCGCGGGGTTCTTGGCCAGGCAGTCGGCGACCAGGGCCCGCAGTCCGGTGTCGCCGATCCCGTCCAGGTCGGGTTCGGCGTGCACGGTGCGGTACAGCAGTGCGTCCACGGCCCCGCTGCCGAAGGGCGGCCTGCCTGTGACGGCGTACGCGAGGAGGCAGCCCAGCGAGAACACGTCGCTCGTGGGGCCCAGCGCCGTACCGTCCGCGGAGGCCTGTTCCGGTGACAGGAAGCCGGGGGTGCCGACGACGATGTCGGTGGCGGTGAGCGCGGTGGCGTCACCGGCCCGCGCGATGCCGAAGTCGATGAGCCGCGGCCCGTCGACGGCGAGCAGGACGTTTCCGGGCTTCACGTCGCGGTGGACGAGTCCGGCCGCGTGTACGGCGGTCAGGGCGCGGGAGAGCAGCTGACCGAGTACCCGCACGCTGCGGGTGGGCAGCGGTCCGCAGCGGGCGACCGCTTCGGCGAGCGAGGGGCCCGGTACGAACACGGTGGCCAGCCAAGGGCGTTCGCCCTCCGTCTCGGCACCGATGACCGCGACGGCCCAGGGGCTGCGCACCCTGCGCGCGGCCTCGACCTCGCGGCGGAACCGGGCCCGGAACTCGTCGTTCCCGGCGTACTCCGGGAGGATCACCTTGATGGCGGCGGTCGCTCCCGCGTCCGTACGGCCGAGGTAGACCACCCCCATGCCACCTGCGCCGAGGCGTCCGAGGAGCCGGTGCTCGCCGACCCGCGCGGGGTCCGTGGGCCGAAGCTCGTCCATCGGGTTCTCAGTTCCGCTTCTCGACGGCGGACCCGAGCCGTACCAGCATGTCGGCCTGCCCCTCGGTCACCAGGTCGGAGATCTCCTCCTCGGTACGCCCCTCGGCCCCTTGCCCAGGTGCGCCACGAGGCCCTGACCCTCGTCCCCCGGATGCGGCTTCGATCATAGGAGCGCCGTTTCGACGGGCACGGGGATCCGGCCAACTGTTGCACCTGCCAGGAGAGCGGGGACACGGTGTAACAGACCGGCCGGTCAACGCACTTGGCTCCTGCCGGATCAGGGGCGGGGCCAGGGGCGCCCGTCGAGGTGCTCGATGTCGGTGTTGAAGCGCTTGAGATACGTGGCGAAGGCCGCGACCTCCTCCGGATCCCATTCGGCCATGACCTTCTCCAGGCCGCGGATGTTCGCGGAGCGCTCGGCGTCGAGGCCCTGCGCACCCTCCTCGGTGATGCGGAACTTGCGGGCGATCTCCCCGTCGGGGTCCGGGATGCGCTCGACGAGCCCGGCCCGCAGCATGGCGGCGGTCTGCCGGTTCAGGGTGGAGGCGTCCAGCCCGAAGGCGTCGCTGAGCTGCCCGATGGACATCGGGCCCTCCATCCGGATGCGGCTGAGCAGGGTGTACGCGCTGCGGTCCAGGTTCTGGCTGTTCCGCCTCAGCCGGGGCGCGCTCAGCTGGAGGTGCCGCCCGAGCAGCATGGTCTCGAACTCGATCAAGTGCGTGGGCTTGTCCATGGTCCTTCTCTCGGCTGTCTTCACCGTGCGCCGGGGCTCTCAACTGCAGATATACCACCACGGCGAAGAGCCCCGCGTCAGCTGCCCGGCCGCTGCCCCGGTCCACGACGGCGGGCGGGCGGAACATTTAGGTATGTTGACGTAGGTATCCTGGGGTACCTATGCTGCGGACATGCCCGACTCCAGCGCGCCCTCCCAGGACGTCGACCGCGTGGCCTCCGCGCTCGTGACGGTCCTGCCCGCGCTGCAGCGGAGCCTCGAACGGCATGTCGGCCGCGAGTTCCCGCACCCACGGCTTCCGGAGGGCCAGCTCGCGCTGCTGTTCCTCGTCGAGGAACGTGAGGGCGTCACCGTCCGCGAGGCGGCGGAAGCACTGCTGATGAAGCCGAACAACGTCAGCGCCCTCGTCTCCCAGCTCACCGAGCTAGGACTCCTGGAGCGCAAGCAGGACACGGCCGACAAGCGGGTCGCCCATCTGTATCCCACCGCCACCGCCCGGGAGCGGCTCGCCGAGGCGCGGCTGCTCAAGGAAGGCCATGTGGCGCACGCCCTCCACACCCTCACCGAGGGCGAGCTCGACGCTCTCGGCGCGGCTCTGGGCGCTCTGACGTCACTGAACCTGCGGCTCCGCGCCTCCGCCGGCTGACAACCGGCCCCTGACCGCGGCTGCTTCCATCGCCCGCGGCCGCTCTCGCGCGCGCCCGCGCGACACCTCTCCTTCCCCCTTCTTCGTTGCCCCGAAGTACGTACACAGACAAGGCATTTCCATGTCCTCCACGACAGTGGACAGGTCCCCCCTGCCCGCAGCCGCTCCCCCGGACGCTCCCAAGGGCCGGCGCGCCAACCCCTGGCTGACGCTGATCGCCGTCGCCGTCGGCCTCTTCATGGTCAACCTCGACAGCTCCGTCGTCGCGATCGCCAACCCCGAGATAGGCCGGGACCTCGGCGCGTCCACCGCCGACCTGCAGTGGGTCACCAACGCCTATCTGATCGCCATGGCCGCCCTGCTGATCCTGGGCGGCAAACTCGGTGACCGCTTCGGGCGGCACACGGTCTACCTCGTGGGAACCCTCGGCTTCACGCTCGCCTCGGTCGCGATCGCCCTCTCCGGTTCGATCGAGGGCGTCATCACCTTCCGCGCGGTCCAGGGCCTCTTCGCCGCCCTGCTGATCCCCAACACCCTCGGCCTCCTGCGCGCGGTCTTCCCTCCCCGGAAGTTCGGTATGGCGGTGGGCCTGTGGGCCATGGTGGCGTCCTGCTCCACCGCGCTCGGCCCGATCGTCGGCGGTCTGCTCATCGAGCACGTCAACTGGGAGTCGGTCTTCTACATCAACGCCCCCATCGGCGTCTTCGCCCTGCTCTTCGGCCTGTTCGTCCTCCCCAGGAGCAAGGACTCCACGGGGAACCACCGCTTCGACGTACCCGGCGTGCTCCTGCTCGCCGTCGGCCTCGTCGCCCTGATCTTCGGCGTGGTCAAGGGTGAGACCTGGGGCTGGACCTCCGGCGGAACACTGGGGTCCATGGCCGCGGGCCTGGCCCTGCTGGCCTTCTTCTGCCGGTACGAGAGCCGACGCGAGCACCCGCTGCTGCCGATGCGCCTCTTCCGCAACCGTTCCCTGGCCATCGGCACGATCGTCACGGCGATCAACTTCTTCGTGATGCTCGGTGTCATCTTCTTCGTGATGCTGTACCTGCAGAACGTGCGCGGCTTCTCCCCGGTCGAATCCGGTGTCCGCACCCTGCCGTTCAGCCTGGCCACCGTGGTCGCGGCACCGCTCGGCGCCGCCCTGACCCAGCGCTTCGGCCCGCGGCTCACCATGCCGGCCGGCATGGCACTCCAGGCCGCGGCAGCCCTGTGGATGCTGACCTGGGACACCTCTTCCCCGTACGCCGCCCTGTGGCCGCCGTTCCTCGCCATCGGGCTGGGCGTCGGCATCGTGATGTCCGCCTCCTCCGACGCCATCGTCGGCAACGCGCCGAGGAAGGACGGCGGAGTGGCGGGCGGGCTGCAGGCCACCTCGCTGCAGATCGGCGGAGCGTTCGGCACGTCCGTGCTGGTCTCCCTGATCAGCGGGAAGGTGGGTTCCACCCTGACCGGCGAGCTGACTTCCGCCGGTGTCCCGGCCGGGGCGGCGACGGGCTTCGAAGAGGCCAAGGACGCGGTGTCCATGGGTGTCCCGCCCGTTTCGGCCGGCATGCCGGCGCAGCTGAGGGCCGCGGTGATCGAGGGCAGCGGCAACGCGTTCATGAACGGCGTGCACACCGCCTTGGTCGTCACCGCGGCCCTGTGCGCCGCCGGCGCGCTGCTGGCCGGGTTCGGCATGCGCCGTCGCACCGGGGCGGAGGCCGTGGAGGACTGAGGACCCGTCCGGGCCGGCTCCGCCTCCGTACCTCCCGGTGTCAGGCGGCGGAGTCCACCCGCTCGTGTCGCTCCCGCATGCGGGCGATGACGCGCCGTGCCACGGTCGATGATCACTTGATCACGATTTACGCAGGCGCGGGCGGCGGAGTGCTCAGGCCTCCTGGGGTGCGGGCTCCTCGCTCACGGCCTCGGCCTGCTTCGCGGAGTCGGTCATGAGGATCGGGGCCGTGAGGCAGGCGATGACGCAGAAGGCCACCGGCAGGAAGAAGGTGAGGTTCAGCGGCATGAAGTGGGTCATCGGCCCGATCACCGCGGGGCCCGCCAGGATGCCGATGTAGCCGAGGCCCGCAACGCGCGAGACGTTCGTCCCCGCGGCGGCCGGGTCGATGTGGCCCGCGGCGCTGAAGAGTTGCGGGATGGTGCCGGACAGGCCGATACCGAAGAGCGTCCAGCCGATCAGGGCCGGGGGGATCGTGGGCGAGAGCGCGGCCAGGACGAGTCCCGCGGCCGCCAGGCCGGATCCGTAGCGGAGGATGGCGACGGGTCCGAAGCGTGCGGAGACCCGGTCGGCGAGCAGGCGGCCGATGGTCATCGCGGTGGCGAAGGCGCCGTAGGCGAAGGCCGCGGTGGACGGGGAGGCGTCCAGGACGTCCTTGAGGTGCAGGGCACTCCAGTCTCCGGCCACCCCTTCGGAGAGCATGAGCATGAGGGCGAGTGCCGCCATGATCCAGATCCGGCGGGGCACGGGACCCTTGGCGGACTTCGGAGCGTCGTCCGCCTCCGCCGGGGCGGCGTCCGGGGGCAGCAGCGCCGGCATCGCGGCCAGGGTCACGGCGAGGCTGAGTACGGCCATGGCGCCGAGCGTGACCGCCGGACTCCAGTTCCGGCCGAGGGTGAAGGCGCCGACGAGGGCCGCGAAGACCCCGCCGATGGAGAACATGGCGTGGAAGGCGGACATCACAGGCCGGCCGTAACCCCGTTCGACCTGCACCGCATGGGCGTTCATCGCCACGTCCAGGCATCCCGTGACGCAGCCGAGCACGAAGAGCGAGGCACCCAGGGTCCAGGCGTCGGTGGCCAGGCCGGGCAGGACGAGAGCGGCGCAGGACAGTACGGCGCTGACCGGGACGACCTTGCGGGCCCCGAAGCGGTCGCTGAGCGGACCGATCAGCTGCATCCCCGCGAACGCTCCACCGCCGAGCAGCAGGAGGAGCCAGCCGAGGACGGCATGGCTGATCCCCACCCGGTGCTCGATGGTGGGGATGTGGACGATCCACATCCCCAGGATGAAGCCGCAGAGGGTGAAGTACACGAAGGTGGCCAGCCGGCCGACCCGCAGAAGTCTTTCCATGCGCGCAAACCTAACAAACAGATTTTCTGTTCGTAAGTTTGTTTTACGCACATTATTGGTGTTCACTTTGTCCATGGCGAGCGCAGACCGACTGAAGCAGATCACGCACGCGGTACTCGGGGCGGGCCGGCGGACCGTGACGGAACTGGCCGAGCTCACGGGCGCCTCGGAGATGACCATCCGCCGAGATCTGGAGACCCTGGCCGGCCAGGGCGTCCTGGAGCGTTACCGGGGCGGGGCCAGAAGCCTGGTGCTGCGGGGCGAGGAGCCGCCGTTCGCCCTGCGGGCGCAGGAGGGCCTGGAGACGAAGCGGCTGATCGCGGCGGAGGTCGCCTCACTGATCGCGGACGGCGAGTCGGTCGTCATCGACAGCGGCACCACGTGTCTGGAAGTGGCCCACGCCCTCGCCCACCGCCGACTGACCGTCATGCCGCTGTCCCTGCACGCGGCCAACGCCCTGACCGGGGCGGACCGGCTGACGTTGCTGGTGCCCGGAGGCCGTCCTCGCCCCGGCGAGCTCGCTCTGACCGGCCCGCTGACCGAGGCGTCCCTGGCCTCGCTCCGCTTCGACACCGCGGTCATCGGCTGCTGCGGCCTGACCGCTGCCGACGGGCTGACCGCCTACGACCTCGAGGACACGGCGGTCAAGCGCGCGGCGATCGCGTCGGCCCGCCGTGTCATCGCCGTGGCCGACGCCCCGAAGCTCTCCCGCACCGCCCTGGCCCTGGTCACCCCCGCCGCCGCCCTGCACACGGTGGTGACCGACGCGGCGGCCCCCGATGACGAGGTCGAGGCGCTGAGAGCGGTGGGCGTGGACGTACGGAGGGTGTGACACGGCAGTCCGTTCCGCGCGGACCGTGCCGCAGGGCCACCCGGCCCGGGATGCGGGCTCAGGCGCCTGCGGTCTTGAGCAGGAACGCTCTGATCGCCGCGCTCAGCTGCTGCGGCTGGTCCTCCGGGATCAAGGTGTAGCTGTCGGCGATCTCCACGAGCTCGCCCTGCGGCAGCAGCCCGGCGAGCCTGCGTCCGTGGTCGAGCGGCATGACCTTGTCCTCCGTCGCCCAGACGACGAGCGCGGGACGGTCGAACGCGCGCAGCCCTTCCGCCCATCGCAGGAGTTCGTCCTTGGGCGGTACCCCGAGAACGTACGCCCTGAGGTCCCGGCGGATCTCGGTGGAGGTCCACAGGGGCTGGAACCACCCGTCCAGCACCTCGTTCGGGACGGGCCGCTTGCTCATCCACCCCCACGTCATGGGCAGTCTGCGCATCGGCTTCAGCTTGAGCAGCGCGAAGGCGAGCTCGATGCCGCCGGGCATCTTCGCCGCGGCGTACAGATTGCGGCCGGGCAGGCCGGGCGGGAAGTTGTCGAAGGCCTCGCAGGACGTGATCACGAGCTTGCCGATCCGCTGGTCCCGCCCGTCCGCGACGAGGGCCTGCGCCCCGCCCCAGTCGTTCATCACCAGCGTGACGTCGGTCAGGTCCAGTGCGTCCAGGAACTCCGCCACCAGCCGGGCGACCCCGGGGACCGTCAGATCGGCGTCCGGGCGCATGGGCCTGCGGTGGGCCCCCAGGGGCAGCGTGGGCACGACGCACCGGAAGTCGTCGCGCAGCTCGCCGACGACGTGCCGCCAGAGCGAGCCGTTCATCGCGACCCCGTGCAGCAGAACCACCACGGGTCCGTCGCCACCCGTGTCCTCGTACTCCACCACTCCTGCGGAAAGCAGCACATCGGTCATGCGACCAACCTAAACCGCCGTCACCGCCCGGGAGCGGTGGCGCGGGATGCGGGTTTCGGCCGATGTCGAGGGCGGTGCGGATGCCCCGGACTCCGGTACGTCCGGCGCCGCACGGCGCCCGCGGGCCGCCCTCGTACCTCGACAACGAGAGCGCATGGCCCGGGCCTTGATAGCGTCGCCCACGCGACTACGGACCGCTCCCTTCGCGGAGTTGTGACCGCGGTGGGCCCGGACGGACGTGGCACGGAAAAAGGACCGACTCACATGAGCCTCGCTCAGCTGCACTACACCTCCGCCGCGGCCGGGGACGGGGAGCCCGGCGGCCGGTTCACCGCCGTCGATCCCGCGATACCCGGTCCGGTACGCGCGGAGGCCGGGCAGCTCCTCGGGTACGAGCCTCCGGCAGGTACTCCGGGCACCTCGGGGATACCCGGGGCCTCCGGGCGCCTCACGGATGCCGAACTGCGCGCGCTGCCGGTCGCGTTCAGCTTCAGCGCGCTGTCCGACGGCAGTCATCTGCTCGGCCGCACCGTGGCCGTCGGCGCCGGAGCGTTCCACGCGCACGGCGTTCACCTGCCGGCCGGTACACCGCTGCCGGGCGGTGCGCTTCCCGTCGCCGCGTGGGGGGCCTCGGGCTGGCTGGCCGCGACACCGGACCGCGCGCTGCCCGATCCGCTGACCGCGCGTTCCACCTCCCCGTCCGCCTCAGGCGGCCTCTCCCGCGAGGGGCTGGGCGACTTCGCCGTGTCCCGGAGCCCCTGGCTCGCGGCCGTACTCGCGGACCTGCGCCGGGTGAGCGAGGATCCGTCCGCGCCTCGCGTCGTCCTCGTGGAGCGGCACAGCGCGGACGTGGCCCGGTGGGTCGCGCTGGCCGCCGCCGTACTGCCCCGGGAGCATGCCGAACGGCTGACGTTCACCACGTACACCCGGCACCCCGAACGCGCGTCGCACCAGGTCGTCGGTGTGCTGCCGCAGGACGCCCCCGACGCGGGCAACCCCCGTTTCCGGGTGCACGCGAGCACCGGTCCGCGCCCCGCGGTGCCCGTGGACGACGCCTGGGCGGGGACCGCTGCCCGTATCTGGCGCAGCCGGGCGCCCGAGCTCTTCCGGGACGCGGCGGAGCTGCCGGGCGAGCCCTTCGCCGCCGGGCCGCTCGCCGTGACAGCGCTCGGAGCCGGTATCGCGCTCGGCTCCAACGAGCGTGCCGCTGCGGCTGATTGGGCCGCCGACCGGCCGTACGCCCTGGACGAGAAGCAGACCCGGCAGCTCACCGACGCGCTGACCGCACCCACCGACGACCGGACGGCCGCCGAGTGCGCCTCCGCGCTCCGGCTGCTCACGGCGCTCGACGGCCGCTCCCCCGCCGCTGTCACGGCGCCCCTGGCCGCGCTGCTGGTGACGGAGGCGGTACGGGGCACCGATGTCGCCCTCGAGCCGCCCCCGCGTTCGGCGTTCGCCGAGCCGGCCGGGGAGCGTGCCGTCGCCGCGCTGGTCGCGGAGCTCGGCGAGGACCTGCTGGCCGAGCTCGCCGCCGGAGTCCCCCGGGGTGTCGCGCGGACCGTACAGGTGCTGCGGATCGTGCGGCTGCTCGGCGTGGACTGTGCGGAGCTGCTGCCCGGTGTCGTACGCAGGCTGGCGCGTGCGCTGCTCGACGACCCGGAGGCCGGCGCCTGTCCCGCGCTGCTCGACCTGCTGGACGAGCAGTTCGACGTGCGTACGGCGCTGCTGGGCGAGCTGGACCGACTGGCACCGGACGACCCCGCGGGGACGGAGCGGCTGCTGATCCGGGTGGCCCTGCCGTTCACCGGGACGCAGGCTCTGCCGCATCTGCGGATGTGCGCCGAGGCTCCGGGCGCCAAGGCCCGCGGCGCCGACCGGGTGATGGTCCTGCACACGGTGCTGCGGGCGGCAGGCATGTCCCCGTTCGCCGAGCCGCTGGTGCTGCGGACCGCCGTGGGCCTGGTGTGGGGCGAGGACACCCCGACGGCGGGCGAGGCGCGTTCGCTGCTGGGCGAGACCACGTCGGACGCGCACCGGACGGCCGGCACCTGGAGGCATCTCGTCGCCGCCGCGCTCGCCGCGCCGTTCGACGACGAGGCCGCCCCGGAACTCGCCCACGACCTGCTGCGCAGCTTCCCGCAGGAGATCGGCGCCCGGGTGCGTGCCTCGCTGCTGCTGCTGGATTTCGCCCGGGATGTCCGCTCCGGTGCGGCAGAGCCCGGCTGGGCGGAGCGGGCCGGGCAGCTGCGCGCCCTCGCCGAACCGGTGGAGCCCCTGGTGCTGGAGCACGCCTACGGTGCCCTGGCCCAGCGGTTGCTCGCCCCGGACCGGCCGGAGGCGGAACTGTACGCGTTCGTGCACAGCGGCGACGAGGACCTGATCGCGGCCTACGGCAGGGTCGCCCGCCGCGACGAGGTCCTGGCCCGGCTCCGGGCCGAACCCGCGTACGTGGCCGACTGTTTCACCGTGTGGACCGCCCACCCGCACGCCGGCGACGCCTGGACCAGGACCCGCACCGCCCTGCTGGACGAGGTGCTGCGCCCGGCGGTCCGCTCCCTGTCTCCCGACGGGGTCGCGGCGGTGGAAGGGGCCGTCGAGCGCGAGGTCAACAGCCGCACGCTCGACGCCTTCCGTGCCTGGAACCGCCGGCCGTCCCGCTCGATCGGGCGGCTGGGCAAGCGGATCGTGGGGCGGGTACGCCGGGGGTGAACCGGGTGGTCAGGCACCGTGCGGTACCGGACGCGGCGGCTCAGACGTTGGGCACCTTGAGCTTGTCCCAGCTGGCCTTGCCCGGGATGCCGTCCGCGCCGCTTCCCGAGTAGCCCAGCTTGCGCTGCCAGGCGGCGTACGACTTGCGGTCCGCCTCCGACCAGTCGGGGCCCGGGCCGACGTCGTACTTTCCGCAGCCCTCGGCCACCAGTCTCTTCCCCATCGCCGTGATGACGGCGCTGCGCCGGCCGGCCCGGAAGTAGGCCGCACCGGGGAACGGCTCGTACTTCGCCGGGGGTTTCGTCGCGGGCGGCTTGGACGGGCCGTCCGGGTTGCCGCCGAGGCGTGCCTTGATCCGGCCGCGCATCGAGTCCATCGTGAATCCGCGCGGGTCGATCTTCCCCGGCTGCCACTCCTTATGGCCGATCACCGAGCGGTAGTTCCAGCCGTGCGCCCGGCAGATCGCGGCGGCCGCCTTCTCGATGGCCTCCAACTGGGCGGCCGGCCACGGGTCCTTGCCGTCGCCGAGGTTGACGCACTCGAAGCCGTAGAAGGAGCGGTTGCCGTCGGTGTTGGCCTCGTTGTCGGCGGGCAGCGCCGTTTCGTTGATCACCGCGCGCAGGACGTCGTCGTCGCCGAGTCCGGCGTGGTTGGCGCGGCCGTGGCCGACCAGGTGGACCGAGCCGTCCTTGGCGATCACCCCGTGGCACAGCGGGCCCGGCAGGCTCGAATGGCCGTTGTAGCAGAGTTCGACGGAACTCTGGGTGCCCGAGGTGACGGTGTGATGGATCATCACACCGTGGACGGGCCCCCACGAGCCCTTGTGGTTGCGGTTGTGCGTGCGCCAGCTCCGGTGCTCGACGACATGCAGGCCTTCGTCCCGGAGGGCCTTGAGCAGTTTGTCTGCGGACAGAGGCGTTGCCATCGTGGTGCTCCTTTACCCAGGTGATGCGTCAGTTCTCGGGCTGTCCCTCGTCGTCCTGCCCCGCCGTGCGCCCGCCCGAACCGGCGGCTCCGGCCGTCTTCGCCGCCTTGGCCTCGGCGGCCACGGCCTCCGCCTCGGCTTCGGCCTCGGCGGCCAGTTCCTCCTCGCTCGCTGCGGGAATGACGGCCGCGAGCGGCGCGAACGTCATGCGCAGATCCGCGACGGAACCCTCCGACAGCACCCATGCCAGCGGCGCGTAGTGGACCTCGATCCCCTTCGGGGACTGCAGCAGGGGGCGGCGCGCCGCGTCCGTCGGCCACTCCACGCTGCCCGTCGCGGTACGGGCCGCAACGGTCCAGAAGTCACCGGACCGGTAGGTCCTGCCCGGCTCGAAGTACACGAGCACACCGTCCTCCAGATGCAGCCACGCGCCTTCCTCGACCCGGATCGCGCCGCCCCGCGGCTTCGCGGCGGCCGGCTTCCCCCGGCCGGCGCCGCCTCCGTGCCGGGGGCCGGAACGGTGGTCCCAGCGCCGCAGGTACGGGTGGAGTTCGGGGCGCCGTCCGACCGAAGGGTCCGGCTCGCCCGAGAGCCGTACCCGCCGCCCCGGCAGGTCGACCTCCTCGATGCGCAGCAGCGGCAGCGGCTCGCCCCTGCTGGTGTAGGCGGTGTCCACGAACTCGACCTGGTCGCCGACGCTCAGACCGAGCTTGTCGTCACTGCCGAGCGTTGCCAGTTCCACCCAGGTGCCGTCGAGTTCGTCGACCGGGAAGGTCACCGAGCCGTTCTCCCGCGACCATTTGAAGGTCGCGTCCTTCGCCGGGCCGCCCTCGTGGATCTCCACCCGGTACAGCTGGTTCTCCGGACCCCGGTACCGGGCGTCCGGCCCCACCAGGCAGGGGTCCTCGTCCGCGTGTTCGGGGCGCTCGCTGCGCGCCGCCATGCGTGCGGTCGGTGCCTGCGCCGCCGCCCACCGCTCGAACGCCGGGCGGATCAGGTCCTTGGTCGCCCCGTCCTCCAGTTCCAGCTGCGCGCCGGGCAGCGGCAGCACCTGCCAGACGGTCCTGAGCCGGGCCGCCGTGTCGGGCATCGCCGATCCGAGCGCCACCTCGCGCAGCAGCGGGTCCTCGGCCGCTGTCACCGCGCGCTCCCACACCTTGACGTAGGCGAGGTACGGGAACTGGGTGGGCAGCCGGTCGCCGGGGCGCTCCGGGTCCCGGTGGCCGTCGGGCTGGTCCCAGTAGGTCCAGGTCGCCGGTAGCGCGGCCGGGCTGTCACCGTCCTCGGCGGTGTCCTCCCCGGCGGGGACGCCCGGCTCGGGGCGGTCGGCGTCCAGCAGGATCCCGTCGACGTAGTAGCGGCCGGCGCCGATGGAGAGGTCGTCCAGCTCCCGGCTGCCGCCCAGGAAGCCCACCTCGAACCCGGTCGCGCCGCGCGGGCCGCCGTGCCGCCCGATCAGGTCGGCGGCGGTGCTCCTGGCCCGGTGGAGCTGGATCGCCGCCTGTTCGTTGGCGTCCGCGTCCAGCTGGACCCGGCCCTGCTGGGCGAGGACGGCCGCGTAGTGCCGGTCGGGCCGAAAGGTGTCGCGGGAGAGATCTGCGTGCATGGGAAGGGGTCCCCCTTGGAAGTCCGTCAGTCGTGCGTCGGTCGGAAGAGGTTCGGGTCGGGCGCCGGTGTCAGGTGACGGGGAAGATCCCGGCGTCCGTACCGGCAGGGGTGTACTCGGCGAGCCGGGCCCGCAGGCTGTCCTCGCGCTGCGGTTCGTACAGGTGGTGGAAGACCCCCATCTCGGAGCCGTCGTCGGCGCCCCGCCGGATCTGCCACGGTCCGCCGTCGGCGAGCCGCCCGTACGCGGGGGTGCCGTACCGTTCGCTGCTCAGCAGGGGGCGCACCTCTTCCGCCCGGTCGGAGCCCACGAGGTCCGGTTGGCAGCGGTGGCGGCGCGGGGTGCGGGAGCCGGGCGGCACGTACGAGTAGCGCAGGCAGCCGATGCCGCGACGGGCCACCCGCACCTGCCCGGTGAAGATGCTGTTCTCGGCGATCTCCACCGCGTGGGTGTGGACCTCGCCGATGACGGTGGTGCGGTGCGCGTGCAGCACGGCGTGCGCGTGGCGGCAGTCCGGGGCGGAGAGCGCCGGAAGACCGTGGCCGGTGGCGTCGAGGATGCTGTCGCGGATGTGGATCGGCAGCGGGTCGGTGCTCACCTCCTCGCCGATGACCTCGATGGTGCCGAGGATGCTGCGCTCGATGGACACGCAGGCGGTGGTCCGGTCCAGGACGAGGCTCGGCTCCTCGGGCGAGTGCGGATCGCAGTCCGCCTCCAGCGACCAGCCGGGCACCAGGGTGCAGTGGCGCAGGGCGACCGCGCCGACGGGGCCGCTGACGTGGAGCCCGCGTCCGGTGATCAGCAGGCCGTCCAGCACGATCCGGGGGGCTTCGCCCCCGTGATGCGCCGGACCGTCCTTCCCTTCGCCCTGTCCGCTCTCCTGCGCCCGGATGTTGAGCGCGTCGGGGCGGTTGCTGTACCAGTCGAGCAGCCGGATGACCGGGCGGCAGCCCTCGGCCGCACGCAGTTCCAGCCGGTCTCCGCGGCCGAGGTCGAAGTCGAGCTGCTCCTGGTAGGCGCCGCTGTGGGTGATCTCGATGATGCCCTCGGCGCCGCAGTGCCCCGCCCGCCGGTCGGTGCGCCACTGCTCGTACGCGTCCATGATCCGCTGGTGGGGCCCGCCGGGTCCCACCCGGTAGATCCGGGCGGCGGGCGAGGTGACGCGCTCGCGCGGGTACTCGCCGCCGCCGGTGTCGTCGCCGAAGGCGTAGTGGTAGGTGACCCATACCCCTTGGCGGGGTGCCGAACGGGACCCGAAGGCGATCCGGCCCAGCACCGGGTCGACGGCCACCTGGCCGAGCCTGGGGCGGTAGCGCCAGCCCGACAGGTCCGCCACGACGATGTCCGACATCGGCACCGGCTCGTCCTGGCCGTCGCGCCAGACCGTGAAGCTCTTGCCCGGCCCGTAGTGGTCGGCGAGCCGGTCCGCGAGCTGCCGCCTGCTGATGGACGCGGGCACGTTGTCGATGGTCGCGATGTGCGTGGCCGACGGTTCCGGCACCGGTCGCGTCACCAGCCCGCTGTCGTTGCCCAGGATCGAGAACGTGTAGAGGCTGCGGGCACGGTCGATGCAGTACGCCGGTGCCCGGCTGACCCGGTACGGCTTCAGCCGCCACACGAACAGCCCGACGCCGGCGGGCGAGTGGCCGCCCCTGCGCCGCGGCGAACCGGCCCTGCGTACGTCCACGGACCGGGCCGTCGTGTCGAACGGCCCTCCCGCGAGGTCAAGTTGCGCACCCTCGCGTACGTCGGCCAGCCTGCCGCGCCCCAGTCTGCGTACGTCGGTGGCCGCAGCCCCGGTCCCGTACAGCCTGACCGGCTGGTGGTGGGAGACCAGCCGGGAGAGCTCCACGGCCCTGGCCGGCCATCCGGCGACCTCCTGGGCCAGCTCCTCCAGCAGGGCGAGGGTGCCCTTGCGGCGGCGGTTGGCGACGGTGGCGGCCACGTCGCGGCGCGGTGCGAGCGCCTCGGCGAGCCGGGTGCGGGCGTCCTTGCCGTCCGCGTCGCCGAGCCCGGCCGACGGGACCCGCTCGTACCCGGGCAGCGGCCGGTAGCCCACCAGGTCGCCGAGGTACGGCAGCACCCAGGGCGCGGCCGTCTCCACGAACAGGTCCTCGTAGCTCTGGTCGACCCCGTCGCGCACCCGGTCGACCTGCTCGGCGATCACCGCGAGCAGTGCCCGCAGCGGCTCCCCGTCCTCCGCGTCCCGCAGCCGGTGCCACTGCGGGAGCAGCTCCGCGAGCCCGTCGGGTTCCCTGCTCATGCGGCGCTCCCTTCCTGGGTGTTCATGAGGTGACCTCCGTGAGAATCAGCGTGTCCGGGACGTCCGGTGACAGCAGGGCCAGCTGGGCGGGCCGGATCCCGCGGAAGACGAACACCGCACGGCCCTTCTCCAGTCGCCGGGTGTCGGTGATGTCCGGGTTGAGGCGCAGCAGTTCGTCGAGCGCGATGCCGTACCGAGCGGCGATCGAGGTGAGCGTCTCGCCCCCGGGTTCGGTCACCCGGTGCACGTCCTCGTCGTACGCGGCGAGCCGTGCCGGGACCGTCGCCCGCGGCTCGGCGAGCGTGTCGGCGAGGCCGGGCAGACCGTCGGGGGTGAGCGACGCCGGGACTCCGCCGAAGACGTCCACGTCCACGTGGTCGACCCCGGGAACACGGTGGGCGGTCGCCAGCACGTCCGACAGGTGTGCCGGGCTGCCGAGCTCGCGCCGGGAACTGCCGAACCGGGTCAACAGGGCCTCGCGCAACCTTGGTTCGACGATCTGCCAGCTGTGGTCGCGGGCCACTTTCACCTTGGCCGCGAGGAGCAGCAGAACCGGTTCGCGCACCTGCACGCGTACGGGCAGCCGGGAGTCGCCGTAGCGGGCGAGCGAGGAGCGCAGCGCGGTGAGCACATCGGAGTCCTCGGCGATCGGGAGGTCCTGGACCCCGGCGACCGTCACATGCAGCAGCCGCCGCCTGCCGTCGAAGATCTCGCGGGCCACCGCCCTGCCGATCCCCGCCCGGGAGCGGGCGAAGTCCTCGTAGTCGGCGAGGGACACCAGCCGGTCGAGGGCGGACACGGCGAGCGGGATCGCCGACCGGGTCCGGCCGGGGCCGTCGGCCTCCGCGCCGCCCGTGGCGGGCTGCGGATTGGTGACGCCGGTGACGCCCAGCGGACGGGTGACCGCCTGGGTGATGCGGTCGGCCCGGACGTTGGCGGCCCGGCCGGTACCGAAGCGGTAGCGGGCCCTTACGTTCTCGTGGCCGGTGGGGAGCCGGGCGCCGTGCACCCCGTCGCCGAAGGTCACCGTCGTCCGGCCGGCGGCCTCGCCGCACACGTAGACGCGCTCGCGCGGGCCGCGCCCGGCGAGGCTGTCCACCCTGTGCCAGAGCAGCCCGTCGACCCGTACCTCGAGGGCGGGGGCCGCTCCCAGCGGGTTGTCGGCGGGCAGCCAGGTCAGCGGTGCCTGCCAGAGTGCGAACGTCTGGTTGGCCAGGTCCGCGTCCCCGTTGCCGACCGGCTCCTCCCTGCTCTCCCCGTGGGTGGCCGCCACGACGTTGCCGCGCACCCGGACGGTGGCGCGCCGGTAGCGGTGGACCAGGTCCGTCGTCAGGGTCAGCCTCGTGTGCACGTGGTCGCCGGGCAGCAGCGGGTCGAGCTCCTGCTCGACGCCCGCGACCGTCACCAGTTCGGTGGCCTGTGCGGCGGGTACGTCCGTGCGTTCCCCGGACACGATCAGCTGCCGTCCGGGCCGCAACCCGTCGTACAGCTCGGCCAGTTCGAGTTCGTTGCCGTGTACGTCCTCACCGAGCGGCTCCTCGGCGAGGCGCAGTGCCTGCCCGCCCGCGTGCACGGTCGCGTCGCGGATCGTGGAGAGCAGTACGTCGTGCTCGTCCAGCCAGGGGTCGGCGAGGGTGAGCTCCGTACCGCGTCCGGTGATTCCGAAGTCGGTGTACACGGCGGTGCGCAAAGCGGTGACCCTGGTGGTGACGAAGCCGAGCGCCGCGTCGCCCGGAATGCCGTCCGGCCCCTCGGCACCCTTGCGGGGGCGCTCGATCGCGATCCAGCTGCCGACGGTGACCGAGTCCTGTACCGAGTCGAGCGCGATCACCCGGCGGTTCGCGGGCTCCGGCACCGTGGCGATGCCGATCACCACGTTCGCCGGTTCGCTGCCGACCGTGTAGCGCACGGTCAGTTCATAGCCCTCGTGCCTGATCTGGTGGTGGTCGCCGGGCGCCAGACGCCAGCTCCGCGGCTCACCGTTGTGGACGGCGACGTGGACCCGTCCGTCGTCCGCGGGCCGGGAGACGAACAGCGTCCGCTCCGGCAGACCGTCGAGCAACTGGGCGGTGACACCGGGCTCCTGGGAGTCGGCGGGCCGCCTGTTGAGCCAGCTCAGATCGTGGTCCTGGGCGGTCCGGGTCATGACCGCGACGCGGCCCGGCCCGAGATCGAACGTCGCCTCCGACGGCAGGGTCTCCGAGTGCTGGACGGACGAACCCGTCTCGGTGTGCTGGAACTCGGCGCGCTGGGGGACCTTGCCCGCGGTGTCGAACACCACCCGCATCGTCGTCAGCGCCGAGCCCGTCAGCGGCCAGTCGGCCTGCCTGATCACCCGTCCCCGGTCGTCCTGCACCGGCCGCAGCGGCGCCGTCGCGCCGAACGGTGCCGTCGTCACCCGCATCGCCTGCACCTCGTGCAGGAGCGGTGGCACGGTGGGAGCGGACTGCCGCCACGCCGGGTACATCCCGTCGGCGATCCGCGGGTCGAGCGCCGCCAGGAGCTGAGCCCCCAGGTCGGAGCCCGGCGCCGACAGCCGGTCCGCACCGGCATCCGCCGAACCGGAACCGGACCCCGGCCCGGACCTGTTGCGGGAACCGTGCCGCACGACCTCGCCGCGCAGCGCGGGCAGCACCGCGCCGAGCGCCCGCAGCGCCGCGGAACCGTCCGTCGCGGCCGCGCGCAGAACCTCGGGGGCCGGCTGGGACGGCTCCAGTTCCGCTGCCTGCGCGATGACTTCGCCGACCATGGCTTCCAACTGCTCGAACCAGGCGGCGACGTCGGCGTGCGCACGGGCGACGGCCTGCGCCTCGGCCAGCCGTTCGTGCGGCTCCGCGAGCACTGCCACGAGACGGGCGGGTGAGGTGACGGTGTCGAGGCCGGCCCGCAGCGGGGCGAGCACCTGGGCGTCGAAGTCGGCGATGAACCTGCTGACCGGACGTGGATTGGGATTGTCGGGAGCGGGTTCGCCGTCCTCGACCGCCCGCTCGTCCTCGGTGATCCACTCGCGCAGCAGCGCCACCAGTTCACCCAGGGTCGGCGGGGCGGACTGCTGGAGTCCGATCCCCGTCACGTCCTCCTCCCGGTCGACGCGGAGCCGGGCCACGGTGCGGATCAGCCGCTGCCCGGGAGTACCGTCGCCGCCCTGCCCCTTGAAGACGAAGAGCAGCCGGTCGCCGGTCCGCAGACCCGTCGTGGTGCCCGACACCTGGATCTCGGAGCGCCGGGTCAGGTCCTGCTCCGTCAGCAGCGAGGGCCTGCGCCTGCGTACCGCCAGCTCGTTCCATGACGCGCGGGCCGCGAGTCCTGTGTCCGTCTCGAATACCTGCGACTCCTCCTCGGAGGTGAGGGGAACGCTGTTGCTGCGCGCCCCGCGTGGAATGACCACCTCCACGTCCACGCCGCGCGGGTCCTTGTCCAGGGTGTACGCGAGATGCGTGTCGGCGGCGATGCCCGGCCTCGGCCGGTGCCCCACGAGGCGCCCGAGCAGCGCCAGCGAGCGGTACTCGTTCGCGGTACGCAGATACGCCTCGTCCACGATCCGCTCGGAGTGGAAGGTCAGCAGGTCGCCCACGACGGCCCAGGAGTCCAGCAGCCCGATCGCCGGGTCGTCCGGGGTACGGACCGTCAGCCCCCGCAGGGCCGGATAGGCCGGGGAGGCGAGCCGGTCCACCATGGCCGCCAGGAAGGAGCCGTGGTCCCCGACCCGGTAGTCGAGGGCCGTGCGCCCCGGCGGGTTGTACAGGGCCTCGGGGGCACGGCTCTCGTCGTGTCCGCCGCAGCCGCAGCCGCAGTTGCCCGCGCCGCTCATCGGGTACCTCCGGCGAGTTCGATGGTCAGCCGCCCGTTGTCGGGGCGGTCCGGGTCGTTGTCGCACCGTGCGATCTCCAGCGGGCCGATCCGCAGCACGCCTGCCTCCAGAGCCGTGTCGTCCCCGCCGTCCACGCCCGCGTCGTCGAAGAGCCGGCGCAGCCGGGTCACCGTCACGTTCTCCACCCCCTGTACCGCGGCCGCGGCCGCGACCAGCCGGCTGAGCCGCACCGGTTCGCCGAACACGAGGGCGTCGGGGTGGAAGAAGCCGAGCCGTCCGTCCCGCAGCCGCCCGCTGCCCAGCAGCCGGTACAGCTCGGCGAGGATCTGCCCGTGCTGGTGGCCGGGTGCCGCACACACAGCCAGTGCGATGTCCAGCGGTACGTTGCCGGCGGGGCCGACCACCAGGTCGTGTCCGATCCGCCGGTAGCTCTCCAGCGCGTACGCCACCGAGTCGAGCAGCTCGGGCGCCGGTTCCCCGGCCCCCAGTGCGTCGACGGCGACATGGGCCTCCTGCACACTGCCCGTCCAGCGGATCTCCGCCGCCGCCCGTTGTACCCCGGGCAGTGCGGAGGCCAGCGCCGCGTAGTCCTCGGCCGTCACCGCGCGCTGGGTGGTGCGCTTCAGATCGAGCGGGGCCAACTGCCGTACCTGTTGCAGTGGTTCGGGCTCCGTTCCGCCGACGGCGGGCAGCGGGTTGCGTACCCCCGCGACCGGCAGCGTCTTCCCGGCGTCCGTGTCTCCCAGCAGCACCAGGTGGTTGACGGCCTCCGCGCCGACGTTGCCCGCCGTGCCGCCGCCGAGCCGGTAGTGCAGCTCCAGCCGGGCGCCGGGCCGTGACCGGGCACCGTGCCGCCCGTCGCCGAACCGCAGCGCGATCCGCCCGTCGTCCTCCAGCTCACCGACGAAGTGCCGGTCGCGGTGTCCGCTGGTGAGCAGATCCCGCCGGGCGGTCCACACCTCGTCGCCGTCCACGGCCGTCACCGCGGGCAGCGCGGCCCGCGGATCCTGGACCAGGGCCGCGGCGGGACCGCGTAGGACCGGCTCGTCCGGGTGCAGCCCGGACGCGTGGCCGGGGCCCCAACTGTGCGCGATCTCCCAGGCGATGCCCGCGTCCAGCACGGCACCCGCACGGGCCCGGGCCGTCAGCACCTCGAGCCTGCGCAGCTTCGGTGCCAGCAGCCGTTCGCTGCGGTGCAGCAGCTCGCGCAGCGCGCGTACGGGGTGGCGGTGCAGCTCCAGGTGCTCCAGTGTCCGCAGTCCGAAGACCACGGTCAGCTCGTCGATCTCCGCCTCGGTCAGCCCGTCGCGGTCACGGGCGCTGCGCCACAGCTCCACCAGCCGCTCCCGCACCCGCCCGGGTACGGCGGCCAGCCGGTCGGCCTGTCCGGCCGACACGTGTTCCGGCAGCGGGAACGGTGCCGCCTGGACGACGGGCGATCGCTGGAGGACCGGCCTGAACCGGGGCCGGATGCCGGGGTACACCACCTGTGCGAGCAGCGTCGCCAGTGCCTCGGCCTGCTCGTACGCCGTACCGGGTACGACCTTCTCGCGCCGTCGCCCCGCCAGCTCCAGGCCGATTCCGGCGCGCGCCACCTGGTCGTCGCCGACCTGCTCGGACAGCTCCCTGACCTGCTCGGCGGTGAGCAGCCGTCCGCTCCGTGCCTGTTCAAGGCGTTCGCCCAGGAGCCGGGCGGGCGCGTTGCCCGCGTCGGTGTCCCCGCATGCGAAGCCGGACGGCTCGCAGGACCCGGGTACGGCGGGTTCCGCCGGTACGGTCACCGTCTCCGGCACGGCCCCGCCGAACGTCAGCGACCTGCCGTGATCGACGAGGACCACATTGCCCCGGGCGACGCTCACGTCCGCGACCGGCTCACAGCCCGGAGCTCCGCGCGTCGACAGGCGCACGGGGACGGCGAGCGCGTCCTGGCGGGCCCAGGTGACCTCCAGCACCGGCTGGTCGGTGAGCCTGTCCAGGCCCGGGGTGACGGAGGTGAGCCGTACGGCCTGCCGGTGCGCGGGGTCCGCGTCGCCCGGCGTGCCCGAACGCGCCCCGCGTACCTCCTCGAACACCAGCAGGTCGCCGGGCGCCAGGTCCAGTGCCCGCACCGTGCACTTCCTGTCGGTCCATTCGTCCCGCAGCGTCGCCGACACCGCACCCTTGGGCAGGGCGCACACCTCGTCGCCCCAGGTCCAGAAGCGGATGGTGTTGTGCGCGGGGCGCAGCTCGGCAGGTTCGGCGGCCACCACCGGCTCGAAGACCTCCACCGAACCGCGCTCGGCCAGCACCGCCAGGTCGCTGTCCTCGATGACGGTGCCGATCTCGGGCCGGTCGCGCGGCCCCAGCGTGCGGACGTCGACCGCGGCGAAGCGGAACGTCCCCGGCAGCAGCGTCAGCCGTTTCGTCACCTCGACGGTGACCAGGGCCCGGGCATTGGACCCGTCGTGCATCGGGTAGTCGATCAGCCTGACGTGCCGGCGTACCGACACCCGCCTGCGGGCGGTGTCCAGATAGGCCTCGGTGGCCACCGCGTCCTGGTGGTGGCTGATCCGGTCCGCGGTGTGGGCCAGCAGCTCGACGAGAGTGATGCCGAGGTCCGCGGGGTTGCGCTCGACCCAGCCGGGCGTGGTCAGCGCGAGCCGGTCGAGAATGAGGCGGCGTACGGAGTCGTAGTCGCGCGCCGTGTAGTCGATGACGGGCGCCGCGACCCGGGGGCCGGGGTCGGCACCGGCCGCCTCGTCCGCGCAGTCGAACGGCGTGGGGCAGTCCGGCCGGAACTCGAACTCCGCCCCGAAATAGCGCTGGTCGAAGCCGGGGAACGGCTCCGTGCCCGGGCGGCCGTACGGATCGGTGTCCACCACCGACAGCCGGTAGCGCGAGGTGTCCCCGGTACGGTCGACCGTCACGAGCAGCCGGTCGTCGAGCTCCGGGTCCTCCTCCCGCTCGACGGCCACCTCCACGGCCTCGATTCCCGTGATCCGGCGCCCGCCGTCGATCCGGATGTTCTCCGGGCACAGCCCGTGCGGCGCCTTGCCGAGGAAGGTGACCGTCAGCGTAAGACCGTCGTCCCCCACCTCGACCGCGTCCACGCCGTCGAGCCGCGCCGCGCGGACCTTGCCGCGCCTGCCGTCCGTCCGGCAGACCGACTCCCTGCTCGTGCCGCTCATGCGGGCCCGCTCCCCTCGAACACCTCGTCGCGCCTGCTCCCCGTGGAGCGCACCACGTAGCGCAGGTGCACCCGGACCACGTTCTCCTCGCTCACCACGTCCAGGGACTCCACATCGATCAGCTCGCCCAGCCAGCGCTGCAGCGAGGCCTGCACCGACAGTTCGAGGGCCGAAGCCAGCTCGGGGCTGTTCGGTGTGAACACCAGATCCAGCAGCCCGCAGCCGAAGTCGGGCCGCATCACCCGCTCGCCCGGGCTGGTGAACAGCAACTGCTCGACCAGGTCCCGGACATGCTCGTCGTGCCGCGCGTGGGCGGTCCGCCCGCGCCGGTCGCTGCGGAACGGGAACGCGATGTCGTTCCGTACGGTCCTCACCGGCATGTCGCCCCCTGCCGGTCCGCGTGCACGACGGGTGGCCCGTGCTGCACGTGCGCCGCGCTGAAGCAGTGCGCCGCACTCGTGTGCAGCAGGACGGGCGAGCCGTCGATGAGTACACCGCCCGGCTGCGGGCTCCACCGGAGGGTGGTGCACGGATGCGGCGCCCCGTCGACGGTGTGCGGACACCCGGTCACCACGAAGGTGTCGGAGGCGGTGTGCACGGGCTGCCCGTCCAGGCGCACGGCCGGGTGCGCGGAGGTGGCTGAGGCCCGGCCGCCGTGCGGGCAGGTGAGTGTCGCGGCGGCGCTGACGATGGTCCCTGAGCTGGTGGACAAGACTTCTCTCCCCGTTGTCTGTTACTGCTTCTTGGCCACGATCAGCCGGCCGTCGTTGATGTCGACCTCGCCGCCGGCGAGCACGATCGAGGCGCCCTGGCCGTTCGCGATCGTCACGCCCTTCTCGTCGACCTGGATGTACGCCCCGGTCGCTGCCTGGAGGCGGATACCGCTGCCGCCGTCCGGCACGTCGCCCATGACGAACTTGTGCCGGTCGGAGGTCTGGATCACCACGTTCTGGTGGGCGGGACCGCCGGTGAGCGCGTCGGGCGGCAGCTCGGACGTGTCGCCGTACCAACAGCCGGTCCAGATGGGGAAGCTGACGTCCCCCTGCTCGAACTCCACCCACACCCCGGCCCCTACGGCCGGGACCACGTACTGCCCCGACTGCGGGCCCGTGAACGGCAGGCAGGGCATGGCCCACGTGGACGTCTCGTCGCCCAGGACGTCCGGCACCTTGACCGTGACCCGCCCGATCCTCAGCGGGTCGTCATTGCCCACCACCCGCCCCCGGAACTTTCCGAGAAACCGGTTGTTCGGTCCTGCAGCCATGCGAGGTTCTCCTGGTCCTTTTCCGCTTCCGCTGTCGCGGCCGTCACGGTCGTACGGTGTCGCTCCGGGCGATGAGGCCCTCGCGCGAGAGCGTGAAGTTCTGCTGGTACGAGCCGGGCCTGATGGTGTGGGTGACGGACTTGACGAAGTAGTCGCCGTCGTACGTCACTCCGGCGCCGCGGACCCCGACCAGTTCGCGCGGCCGCAGGATGTACCCGTGCCGGTTCACGTCCAGGGATCCGGAGCCCGAGATGGCGTCGGCGGACAGCGCGGCCCGCGCCAGCAGTTCCGCCTGCGCCTGCGCCGACTCCTTCTTCGCCGTGCCGGCCAGCGTGCGGCGCTTGAGCGCGGGCGTGGCACGGCGGCCCAGCGGGGGGCGCAGCGGCCCGATGTCGGGCTGCGGCAGCAGCCGGCTGTCGCGGGTGGCGGGGTCCTGGACCCGGGCCTGCGGCTCCTCGCGGGCGGTCCCGTCGTACGCGAACGTCAGCTGGTCCACCGTCGAGTTGACGTCCATGTTCACGTTGAGCGCGTGCTGCCGCTGCCCGATCCGGGCCTCCGGGCCCCAGACGGCGGTGGAGTGACCGGGGCGGGGTCCTGGTTCGAGATAGAACGTGTACCCGTTCGCCCGGGCCAGCTCGTTCACGTAACTCAGGTCGGTGCCCGACTGGTAGTCGACCCTCAGCTGCTCACGCGGCGGCTGCTCGATCTGCTCCTGGAAGACGCGGGGCTCGATGCCGTAGTCGGCGTACTTGGCGAGGATGCGCGCGACACGTCCGGAGGGACGCAGATTCGGGTACCGGTCGGTGCGCTCCTCCAGGTCCATGAGGAGGGTGAGGTCCTCACCGGTCACCGTGAGGGTGGAGTGCCCCGGCTGATTACTCGCGCCGACCTCCTGCCGCACGATGAGGCCGTCGAGCAGTACCTGGGGCGTCCCCTTCACGCTCACGGAGAGGATCACCCGGGTCTTCGGGTCGAAGAACCCCTCGGGTAACAGCCGCCGCGACAGCGCGCCCTGCTTGGTGAGGTCGAACGCCATCTGGAACCCGCTGCGTTCACCCGCGGTGGCGGTGATCTGGGCGGACAGCAGCGCCTGGACGACCTCGGGCGGCACGGGCCGGGTCAGCCGTGGGCCCGTCTGCAGGGTGATGTGGATGGGCCCGGTCCCCACGGGCTGCTCAGACATACCGCGCCCCCGGCCCGGGGAAGCCCCCGGCATGCGGGACCGCGATGGCGCGGCCCGGCTCGTCGGTCAGTTCCTGCGGGTCGAGCACCGGATTGGCGTCGGCGATCTGCCACCACTGCCCGGGGTCCCCGAAGTACCGCTGCGCCAGCAGGTCGGGCCGGTCGCCGTTGCTGACGGTGTGCGGCGCGCTCTCCTGTGCCGTCTCGTCCAGCGGTGGAAGTAACCGCCGCTTGGCGTACCGCACTTCGGTCTCGTCCGCCATGCGGTGCACACCGATCTCGGCGTCGTGGTAGCGGCTGGAGCGCGGGTAGGGATGGGCGCCGGGGACGGCGTCCAGCGCGTTCTCGTACGGTTCGATGTCGGCCATGTCCTTCAGCCCCTCCCCATGACGGTGTTGCCCCCGGCCAGCCCCAGCGAGGCGAGCCCACCACTGCGCGCGGCCCGGGCGAGCTGCTCCTTCTGGGCGAGATGCGCCATGTACAGATCGGCCCCGCGGTGCCCGGCGGGCAGGTCGCTGACGCTGAGTACCTTCATGCCGATGCTGAGGCTCGCCCGGATCGGATTCAGGTTCACGTCGAACGCGGACTCGTTGATGGACAGTTCGGTGAGGCGCACGGGCATGACGCGCTTGCTGCCCCAGGTGAAGAGGGTGAGCGGCATCTCGATCGGGCTGATCTCGATGGTGCCCTTCTTGGAGAGACGGCTGGCCTCGCGCAGCTGGGCGGTGGTCGGATGCACCAGCATTTCGAGGGTGGCCAGCTCGGGGTGGATCCCGTCGGGGGCGGCGACCTCGAACTGGTCGGTGGCATCGATCTCGGCGGTGAACTTCCAGGTCTCCTGGGCGGGCCCCTTGAGGCGGAGGGCCTCGTTGCGGTCCCCGCTCCCACTGCCGCCTCCCCCGGAGTCACCGCTCCCGCCGGCGGACTGGGGCGCGAGGGAGCGTTCCAGGGTGTCGGGGTTGAACTGGAGGACGATGATGCGCTGGGGAGTGCCGCGTTCGGGGTCCACCACGACTATTCCGGAGCGGATGGGCTTGGGGATGTCTGCGTAGCGGGTCACAGTCGGGCCTCCGAGCGGGCACGCAGACCGGAGTAGTCGGCATTCGGAAAGATCTGCGGAAGGGCATCGATCATGTTCGTGATCCGGTCGGCTGTCCGCTGGAAGTCTTCGTCTCCCAGTGGGGCTTCGGTGAAGAGATGCTGCCAGCCGAACGCACCCTTGGTGAGGCGAAGGAGACCCATGTAGGTGCGGTAGTCGAGGTCCATCTTCCAAAGCCCCCGCAGGTGGTCGGAGAACCACACCTCGGGGTCGGTCACCCCGGCCTGCAGCCTGATCGCGGCGAACGATCCGGCTCCGGTGAACGGGGAATCGTCGATGACACGGAGTTCCTTTCCGATGCGCTGTTCCTTCTTCGAGTGGAATGAGGACTCGAATTCGGGCGGATCCTCGTTCACCGCCTGCGACAGGGGAATGAGATAGAACTCTCCGGTAACAAAGGGGTACGGCTCCACCGTCTGCCACTGGCTCCCGATCTCGGAAAACCGGACGGACCGCTCGTGAAGTGATGGGGCGAGGGACGGTCCGCCCTGCGGCTCTCCCTCGTCGGAGGGACGGTCCACCTGGGTGACGGGACCCTGGACATCCCGGAATACCTGCACCCCCGGACTCTGCCTGAGGTCCTCCTGAACCTGGGCCCATCCCTGTTCCCACTCCGTCAAGTTCGCCACTTCTCTCCTCTCTCTCCGCAATCGCCTAGAAGGTGAGCCGCTTCTTACGGGCGGCTCTCCTGAGTTGATTGAGCGCTTCCAGCCTGTTCTTGTGACTGCCCCCGGTGTGGGTCTCGTCGGACTCACCGGGCCGCAAGTGGTTTCCGCCGTTGAGTGCCCTGGTCAAGGCCCTCATATCGGCGAACGTCTTACTCCGCCCCCGGTTTGCCACCGTCATGGACGCTATGCGCTTGGCGAAGTACGAGCTGATTCCCGTCGCCCTGCGTATGACTTCCGCGCCATCGTGGTTCACGTTGGCGACAGGTGACGCCATGTCCTCCTTCTTCGGGGGCGGCTGGAACCCGCGCGACCACACACCGGCGGCCGGGTCCCGCTGCCAGTGACCGTTGGGATGGTCGTATCCACCCCAGGTGACCGACATGGAGTTCGGGAATCCCGGAAACGTGTCCTCGCTGTAGTAGGAGACATTGACGTCGTACCAGATCATCTTGTTGTCTTTCCCCTTCCACTTGGACTTCCGTACGACATTGCCGAGTGACTTGGCGGCAGGATGTTCCACAGCCGTTGCGGCGTCCTTGTTCTGGGTCCCACGCGCGGGAACGAGGTTGGAAGTAGTGGCTTCGCCCCCCAGCGGCGCGGGAAGCAGATGCATGCGCACCCACGCACCGCCTCTGCTGTGGGTCGGGGACACCGCGTCCCACCCCCTGGGCAACGCGTTCGGCCGGTCCACTGCTTCCGATCCCGCAGGCGTTGTCTTCTTGATGTGATGAGCTTTGAGACTCGAAGCCTTCTCCGGTCCGTCCTTGAATCGTGGAAGTTTCGTCGGCGGGAGCGGGGGCTCGACGGCGTTCTGCCGCCTCAGATAGTCGTTGTTGTCCTGGCCGCTCGTATGACCATTCGTTACGGGTGAAGTCGGGTTCAGCCTCGCGCTGACCTCGAAGTCCTGGTCCCGGGACTTGCTGAGGCTTGTGAGGCGGTAGTGGGCGCGGAGCCCTTCGAGCATGGCACGGTGAGACGACTGCGTAATTCCGCCCTCAAGCTTCGCGTTGATCACGGGGCGAATGCGAGCCACAATTTTCCGCAGGCGGTCAGCCTTGGAATCATCCTCTTCATCCTTGCGCCGATCCTTGTCCGAAGTGGATTTCGGCCTGCCTGAGCCAGGGCCGTTCCTGTCCTTCCCGGGATCCTGTCCGTCCTTGTCCTTGGCCGGGTCCTTGCCCTTGTCCTTCGGCTTCTTTCCGCCACTGTCCTTGTCCTTGGTCTTGGCGGGTTTGCCCGGGCCGTCCCTGTCGTCCCTCTTGGGCTTGTTCGGGTCCCGATCCTTCGGCTTGTTCGGGCTGCCTTTCTCGTCGGCCTTCGGCTTCGTGGAGTCCTTGGGCTTGCCCGGGGTGTCGTCCTTCGGCTTTACGGAGTCCTTGTCGGCGTCCTTCGGCTTCGTGGAGTCGTTGTCCTTCGGCTTGCCCGGGGTGTCGTCCTTCGGCCTGGGCTTCGTGTCCGGCTCGGTCCTCGGCTTGGCCGGCGGCTTCGGCTTGGGCTTCGGGGACGGGGTCGGGCGGGTGTCCGGCTTGGTGCCGTCCTTGTCCTTGCCCTTGCCCGGGGTGGTCCTGGGCTTCCCGGGCTTGGTGAGGTCGGGCTTCGGAGTCGTGGTGTTGGGGCGGTTACCCGGGGCGGCCGTGTCCTTCTTCGGGTCCTGGTTCTGGTTCTTCTTGTCGCCGCCCTTGTCGTCGGAGCCCGTGCCGTCCTTGTTCTTGTCCCCGCCCTTGTCCTTGTCCTTGCCGAGCTTCGCCGCGACGCCCTTGAGGCGCTTGCCCACCTTCGAGACGTACTTGCCGATGCCGGTCATCAGCGCCTGGTAGAGGACTTCGAGCAGGGCGACCACGCCCGCCGCGACCGCCTTGGCGAAGAGGATCCCGGCGCCGCCGCTCCGGACCGACTTCAGCCAGTCCAGGACCATGCCCAGCGCGCTCAGGATGGCGCTCAGCGCGCCCCAGGCCGTGCGGATGGCGTCGATGACGGCCATCACCCAGCCCGCGCCCGGGATCAGCTTGGCGACGATCTTTGTCATGACCAGCTCGCCGATGATCAAGGGGAGTTGGGGGACGACGGCGTCCCAGGCCTCCTTGACGATGTCTTCCATCTTGATGCCGCCCTTGAGCAGCTTGTCCAAGATGGCCTTCGGGACGCCGATGATCTCCTGGATCTTGTCGTTGAACCACTGCTTGACGGCGGCCTTGACCTCCCGGAACAGGTGGTTCTTCGCGCCGTCCACCGCCGAGTTCTTGGCGCCGCCCAGCCAGCCGCCCGGGTCGGAGAGGAAGTCGACCGCGATCAGCATCCAGTCGCCGAGCGCGCTCAGCAGCTTCGAGGCGAAGTCCATGACCGCTTTCACGGCGGCCACGACCGCCTTCACCGCGGCCTGGAGCATCTTCTTGAGGAAGTCCAGGATGCTGCTCAGTAGCCTGCCGATGGCGTCCAGCAGATCGGTGATGATCTGCTTCAGCGCTGTGGCGAGCCTGTTCACGAGGGCGATCGCGGCAGCGATCAGCCCCGTGATGAACTTCCTGATGAGGTTGGCCAGTTCGACGATGGCCCGGACCATCGCCTTCGCGAACTCGATCAGATCGTCGATCAGGTTCTTGATCGCGTCGACGATGAACTTCCGCGCCTCGTTGATCCAGCGCTCGACCGTCTCCTTGAAGTTCTTGATGAAGCCGACGACCGCGTCGCGCGCCGCTTTGATGACGCGGACGATCGCGTTCTTGATGTCGATGACCTTCTGCTTGATCCAGTCGAAGGCCTTGCTGACCCAGTTGCCCGAGTCCTCGACGCTGTCGTCGCGCTGCTTCTCCGCGTCCTTCTCGGCCTTGGTGTTCTCGTCCTGGATCTTCTTGTCGCCGTCCTCCTTCTCCTTGACGACGTCCTCGTCGGTCTTCTTCTCCTTGTCCTTGACGTCCGTGCGGACCTTCTCGTGCCGCTCGGTCTTCTTGGTGCCGAGGGTCTTGAGCTCCGCGTCCTGCTCCGTGCGCCAGTCGGTGCGCTCGGCGGTGACCTCGTCCAGGGCCTTCTCGCGCTCGCCCGCCTGGCTCTTGGTGTTGGCCGCGATCTCCGTGTCGACCTTCGCCTTGTGCTTCTGCTGCGAGTCGCGGAAGTCCCTGTCCTTGGTCTGCCGACCCTCGGACATGCCCTTCTGGCCGTCACTGAACGCGGCCTGGAACTGCGGCCCTTGTTCGTGCTCGGCCACTTCGGAGGCCGCCTCCGGCGGTACGGCCCCGGTTCCGGCACTCCCGTCGGGCGCACCCCCGTTGCCGCCCTGCCCGCCGGGCACCTTCGCCGTCATCTGCTCCTTGGGAGCGTTGGGGTAGACCTGGTTCTCCCCCATCGGGCGGGCCGCGTCGTCCTTGCCCGTCGCCACCGCTTCCTGGCCCTTGGTGTCGACAGCGGTGCCCTGCTCGCCTGCCGTCTGCTCGGCGGCGCCCTCCATCTCGACGCCCGGCGCGTTGCCCGCCTGGGCCTTCTTCAGCGCTTCGTCCTTGGTCGGCAGCCCGGCGAACTTGGCTGCCAGCTCGGACGCGTCCACCTCGAAGCCGACCCAGCTCAGGACCTTGCCGATGCCGAAGCCCAGGGCCATCTTGAAGGTGTCCCAGCCGCCCGGCTCCTCCGCCTTCTCCGCCTCGATCTGACCCTCGGGCTCCTTGGCCCCCTTGACCTCGGCCTTCTCGTCCTTCGGGGCCTCGGACCTGGCCGCCGGATCCTGGGAGTACTGGGCCGGTGCGTCGGCCTTCGGCTTGCCCTCCAGGGTCTGCGGGGCGCCGGCGGGGCGCTGCATCGAGGGCGGCGCGGCCGCGAGGGTCTTGTGCTCGTCGCCGACGGTGCGGTCCACGGAGCCGCTCACGCCGGTCATCGCCTGAAGTGCCTTGTGCGGCTTGAGCTTCGAGGCAGTGGCCAGGCCCGCTTCCGGTGCCACGCCGGAGAGGTTCGGGGCCGCCCCCGAGTCCTTCCTGCCCTTGCCCCTGCCCGGTCCGGCCGCCTTGGCCCCGCCGCCTCCGCCGCCTCCACCGCTCGATCCCTTGGGGGCGGGGGCCGGCTTGGATGCCGCTGCCTTGGGAGCCGGTGCGGCCTTCGCCGCACTCGGGGCGTCGGGAGCCTTCGTGGTTTCCGGCGCTGCGGTGGGCGCAGAGGCTTTCGGGGCCGGGCTCTCCGTACGAGGAGCGGGCTCGCTCTTCGCCGGGCCGCTGTCCGACGACTCGCTCGGTGCTCCACCGGACGTATCCACGTTGGACCCGCCGGAGACATGCGTGTCCCGTGCGGGCGAGGGGGCCTGCGAGTCCGCCGTCGGTTCGCTCCGGCCCGCCGGATCCGCGTCCGTCTTCTTCTGCTCCTCCCTGGCCGCGGGCTCGGGCGCCGCCGCGTTTCCGGCCACGGCCTGCGGCGAGGCCTTCTCCTGCGCACCGGCCGCCGAGCCGGCCCCCGCGGGAGTCCCCTTCTCCTCCTTGGCGGCCGCCTCCTTGTCGTCACTTCCGGCTTCCGACTTGCCCGGCGCCTCCTGCACCGTCGTCTGCGCGGCGACGGGACCGGCCTTCGGGTCGGCGCCGCTCTTCGGGTCGCGCGAGTCTGTCACCGGCCGTACCTCGGCGGCCTGTTCCAGGGCGAGTCCGCCGAGCTGTGTGTCTCCCTGCGTGCCTTGGTCCGCCTCGGCCGACGGCTCCGTACCGGAGGGTGGACCGGCATCGTCCTGCCCGGGCTCGGACTCCGCCGCAGCATCCTCGGCGTCCTCCGCGTCCTCCGCGTCCCGCTCGGCCTGCACCTGGTCGGCCTTGGTCACCGGCGGTGCGGGGAACGACGGGACGGTCCCGGCGGCGGACGAGGAGGGGTCCAACTTGTCCGCCGTCGGTACGGCGGACATGTCGAGGTCCTGCGCGGGCAGGAAATCCTCCGGCTTGAGCTTGACGTCCCAGGCGCTCGGCTCCCCGCTGCCTGCCTCCACCTCCGACTCGCTGCCGGAGCCGAACGGATCGTCGTCGGACGTCTCCTCCGGGCCGTCGAGATCCTGGTTGCGTACGCCGTCGAGCGTGCTGAACGCACCGGGTAGCTGGGTGTCCTTGCCTGCCGCGGACGGAGTGCCCGCGGGCTTCTCCGAGCCTCCCCTGTCCTCCTGCTTCAGCTGCTGCCCCGCCACGAGCGCATCGACCGCGCCCGGACGGTTCTTGGCCGCGGACTCCTCCTTGCTCACGGCCGGGGCGCTCTGCTGCTCCTGGCCGCCTGCCTGGCCCTCGTCGGAGCCCGCGGCCGGCCTTCCGCCGCCCTCGGACCTTCCGCCCGAGGGCGAGGAAGAGCTGGAGGACGCAGACGACGCCTGCTGCTGGGGTGTGGCAGCCGGTGCCGCCGAAGCAGCACCCGGGTCCTGCTCCTTCGCCTGTTCCAGCTCGCCGCCCCGCGGAGCGGATTCGTTCTCCGGGGTACTGCCGGGAGCGCCACCCTCGTCGTCCTGGTCCTTCTCCGGACCCGGCGCGGGCGCGGGCTGCTGTTCCTCCTCCCGCTGCTCCTCGGCCGACCGCTGCTCGGTTTCCCGCTCGTACCGCAGTTCCTGGACCGGGTCGTTCTCCACGCCAGGGGCCTCGAGCGAGTTCCGCTCCAGGTCGTCGTAGGCCTCGACCTCGTCGACGAGGTCGAGCACCCGCTCGTGCTCCGAGCTGAGCAGCCTGGTCTCCAGGCGCTCCAGCACGGTGTCCTGCAACTCCTCCGGCAGCCGTACCAGTTGCCTGCGGGTGCGCTTGGACCGGTCCTCCGGGTCGCCGCGCAGCGAGCGTACGACCGAGTTGGCCAGCCGCTCCACGAGCGTCGCCGGATCGATCTGTTCCAGCCGGTTCCGGTCCGCGTCCACGGTCGCGTACCGCAGCCAGCCCGGCGTCGGCTGCCCCTCCTCGACCCGGGTCCCGGGCTCACCGTCCCGTACGGACTCCTGGGCCGCCGACTCCGCCTCGCGCTCCATCGCCTGTTGCGGGAGGCTCACTTCGCCCAGGTCACGCCCGGCGCGCAGCGCACCCAGACCGTGCGGGTTCTGCACCGTGTGCAGCAACTCGTGGGCCAGCAGGCGCTGACCGTCCAGGGTGCCTGGGCGGTACGCACCCTCCCGGAAGAAGATGTCCTGGCCGACCGCGACCGCGTCCGCGCCGAGCATCTCGGTGAGCGCGGCGGCGTCCGGGTCGTTGTGCAGCCTTACCCGGCTGAAGTCGTGCCCGAGCTGTTCCTCCAGTTCGCGGCGCACGCTCAGGTCGAGCGGCTGGCCGGCGCCGCTGACGATGTTCTTCGGCTCGGGCGCCCGGGACGCGGCGCGCTCCTTGCGCTTCCGGCGCCTGGCGGACTGGTCCGACCGCGTCTCCTGCGAGTGGGACGTACTCATCGCGTCACCTCGCCCCCGCCCGAGAGACCTGTGTGCACCGCGCGCGCCAGTTCCTGGCCGAGGCGTCGCGCCGAGAGCGACGCGGGCAGCGGGGGCAGTCCCACCAGGGCGTCCAGCGCCTGTCCGCCGTCCGCGGCGATCGGCACGCCCCGTTCCCGTACGAGTCGGCCCAACTCGGCCTGGAAGGACTCCGACACGCGTTCCGGGTCCACCCGGCCGAACCCGTCGAGCACCAGCTCGCCGATGTCCACCCGTACCGTGCGCTGCTGCTCGTTCAGACCCATCCGTGCACCTCCGACGGCGTCAGGGAACGGTCGAGCTTCAGGTACTCGGTACGAGCGGCCTCCAGCATGTGGCGCATCTGGAGCCGGTCGCCCTCCTCCGCGGCGAGGAACGCACCCGACAGTGCGATGTTGCGGATGGAGCCGCCCGCCACGGTCAGCCGGGCCAGCAGCTCCGGATCGACGCCCTTCATGGGCGCCCGCGCGGGCAGCACCCTGCGCCAGATCTCGGCGCGCTCGCTCTCGCCGGGGAACGGGAAGTCGACGACGAAGCGGATGCGGCGCATGAACGCCGTGTCCAGCGCCTGCTTCATGTTCGTCGTGAGGATCGCGAGACCCCGGTAGGCCTCCATCCGCATCAGCAGGTAACTGACTTCGAGGTTGGCGTACCGGTCGTGGCTGTCCTTGACCTCGCTGCGCTTGCCGAACAGCGCGTCGGCCTCGTCGAAGAGCAGGAGCGCCCCGCCCTGCTCGGCGGCGTCGAAGACCTTGCGCAGGTTCTTCTCCGTCTCACCGATGTACTTGCTGACCACCTGGGAGAGATCGATGACGAACAGATCGAGGCCCAGCTCCTTGGCCATGACCTCGGCGGCGAGGGTCTTGCCGGTGCCGGAGCCGCCCGCGAAGAGCGCGGTGACGCCCAGCCCCCGGCGCAGCGTCCCGGCGAAACCCCACTCCTGGTACACGGTGGGCCGCTGCCGCACATGCGCGGTGATCTCTCGCAGGACGCGCAACTGCCTTTCGGCCAGCACCAGATCGCCCCACGCCGCCTGCGGCTCGATCCGGCGGCCCAGCTCGTCCATGCCCATCCGGGCCTCGGTCAGACCCGCCTGCCAGGCCAGGCCGGTCGCGTCCAGCTCGTCCTCGCCGGGCAGGTCCCGGGCCACGGCCGCGCCGGCCGAGCGGACCAGATGCGGAGGCAGTGAGAACTGGGCCACGAGGTCGCGCAGATCACCCTCCGACACGTCCGGTACGTCGGCGAACGCATCGGCCCACACCCCGAGTTGCTCGTCCGCGTCGAGCGGCGGAACGGTGACGCGCTCACCGCGGGGGCGGGCGGTCTGCCGAGGATCGGGGCTCGACACGACCAGCGGCACAGCGGCGCTCTCGACGAACGCGTCGGTGGCGGCGGCCTGTTCACGGTCCATGTCGCCGATCTCCACCAGCAGCGCCGCGGGCAGCAGAATCGCCTCACGCTGCCACAGGCGGGCCAGCAGGTCGCGTTGGGCCGGAGCGGCGGGAAGGTCGGCGGCCGACATCTCGTAGAGGCCGAGTCCCGAGCGGCGGGCCGCGACCGCGGCGATGTCCGCGCGGGTACGGAGATCTCCCCCGACCAGCTCGACCCGGAGCGGCGCACCGCGCCCGGCCCCTGCCCAGCCTGCCGCGACCCGGCTCGCCGCGAGGTCGTAGGAGGCGGGCAGCGAGTCCGGCACGGCGGTCCGGCGCAGCAGCCCGTGGAGCCGTGCGTCCAAGTAGGGCGATCCGACCAGGAAGTGCAGGATCCGCTCGTCGAGCCGGAGCCGGGACGTCGTCAGCCTCGTCTCGTCGTCGAGCTCGACGATGCGCCAGCGCCGCAGCGGGGCGACGGGGGTGAGGGCGCTCCAGTGCGGATCGCCGAGGGCGGCGAGGGCGAGCGAGAAGGTGGGGTGGGCGCGCTCCGGGTCCCCGCAGGCCGCGGCGCAGCGGGCGGCCGTGGTGGGTTCGAGTTCGGCTGCCGCCGCCAGCAGGACGATCTCGCGCTCGAAGGGGCTGAGGCCGAAGCAGGCGGCAAGCGCGTCGAGGGCGGCGGGGCCTGGTGGTGCGGCCAGGACGGCGCCCGCCGCGGGGGTGGTGCCGGATCCGGGTTCGGGTTCGTTCCGTGCGGGCCGCCCGCCTCCTGCAGCATCGGCTGCCCCGGCCGCATCCGCTGCCCCGGCGGTCGCACGCCCGGCGTGGGCGTCGACGCGGGCGAGTACGGCGTGGACGGCCGCCAGAAGCGCACGTCCCTGCGCTGCCGCGTCGCGGCTCTCGCTCCGACCGGCCTCTTCGTACGTACCCATGTCCTCACCCCCCGTGTTCCGCACTTCGGCTCAGCTCTTGTCGTCCGGCGCAGGTGTATCGCTGCCGGCCGCCCTGCGGGGACGAGGCGGAGCGGTACGCCGGGCAGCCGCCTTGGTGGACTTGGCGGGGGCCTTGGTGGAGGCCTTCGCGGGGGCCTTCGTCACCGCTGCGGCCTTCTTCGCCGTTGCCTGCTTCGCCGCCGCGTTCCTGCCCTCGGGCGGACGGGACGTGTCCTCGTCCGCCCCCTCCGCAGCGGCGACGGGAGCCTCGGGCGGCACGGGAGCACCCGGTGCCCCGAACGGCAGCACCCGTACCGTGCGTCGCTCCACCGGCTTCGCCGGGACCGGCTTCTCCCGGCCCTCGATCACCACCAGCGATGCCTGGTAGGCCACCGACAGGGTGTAGGGCGTCTGGTGCAGCATTCCCCAGAGCTTGGACGTCTCGTCGATGTCCATGACCGTCGGCGTGAAGCGCACCTTCTGCAGCGAGTCCGCCAGATCTGTGCCCGCCAAATGCGGTCGATCGGCGGCCAGTTCGATCAGTTCGCGCGGCAGTACCGGAATTTCGTGCAGCGTGCGTATCACGCAACCCAGCAGTCGCTGCCCGACCAGCTCCGTCTCCTCCCCGTACGCGCTGATCACGTAGTGCAGGTCCAGCGGCGCGGCGGCGCGGTTGCGCAGCGTTCCGTCGGCGGCGCGCGTCGGCAGGTCGTTGTTGCGCATCGCCGCGTTCGGCGTCACCTGGTAGAGGAACACCGTGATCGTCGGCTCGCTCGGCGGCTCCGACGGTGGCTTGCGGGTCTCCACCTTGACCGCGATGTCCATCTCGGGCCCCAGGTTGCTCTCGATCAGCAGGGCGAGCGCCTGGGTGACCGTGGCGACGGCGAGTGCGTTGCTCATGTCGTCAGTCCCTCTTCCCGCCGCGCGACAGGTAGTCGGCCAGCGTCAGTACGGGGGCAGGCCTTCCGGCCGGCTGTGCGGGGCGTCCGGCCGGTGATCCGTGCGCTCCGGGTGGCGGCGCCGCACTGACCTCCAAGCGGCCGATCTGCACGTGTACGACGCGCTCGGCCGGCCGCGGGGCGCGCCGCCCCACCGAGGCGAGCGCCGCTCCGCGCGCGGCGGCGGTGTCGGAGTCGCGTGGCGTGGGGAGCGCTGCCGCACGTGGCGGTGCGGCGGCCCGTGCCGGTGCCGCCGCTGTGACGGGCGCCGGCGTCGTGTCGTCCCGCGCGGACTGCTGCCCGCGGCGCTCGGCCCGTGTGCCGTCCGTCCCCCTGGGCCGGGTCTTCGGCGACGGAGCCGCCCGGTGCCGCAGAAGGGGTGCCGGGCCCGCGGCCGCGGGCCGGACCGGCTGCCCCGGCTCAGCGGGCTGCGGGGCCTGTTCGGTACGCACCACGGTGTGCCGCTCGGTGTGCACCTCCCGGGCGGGCCGGACCGGGAGGTCCGGGTTCGTGGCGGCCTGGGGAGCGGAGGGCAGCAGCGCGGCCGGCTCGTCCGGCTCGGGCTGCCCGTACCGCAGTGCCTCGGCCCGCTCGAACGGGCCGGACAGCCGTGGCCGCACCCGCACGCCGGTGTCATCGGTGGCCGCGGCCACCGGTGTGTACCGGGCGAGCAGCCGGTCGAAGTAGTCAGGCATCGGTGCACAGCTCCAGGTAGTAACGGCGCCGGGTGGGACTCAGCGCCAGAATTTCCGGCTCGCTCCACCCGTAGGCGGTGGCGAGCAGATGGACATCGAGGAGCAGGTCCCTTGCCCAGGTGTCCAGTTCGGTCCACAGGTAGAAGGTGATGTCCAGTTCGGCCGGGGTGGCCTCACCGCATTCGGGGCACGCCACGTTCAGCGTCACCTCGGCCGTCGGGTCGGCCTCGGCGGCCTTCTCGGCGATGAGCCGCTCCACCCGTGGGGGCAGCAGAGCGGACAGCTGATCGACGTCGACGCGCTCCCCGCCCCGCAGGGCCCGCACGGTGCAGCCCGTCACGAGCAGCCGGCGGGCCTCGGCGGGGGAGGCTGCCCCGCCGGCCGCCGCGAGGTCGGCGACGGTGGGCAGCCGGAACTCGACCACCCAGTCGTCCTCCGCCACCCGCAGCAGTCGGTCCCCCGCCGCCGGACGCACGCCCAGTGCACCGGCGTCGAGGTCGAACTCCATGGCCTCGCCGCAGGCCCCGCACTCGACCCGCACCTGCATCCGCTCGCCGAACAGCGACCGGCGCAGCGCGAACAGATCGGCCTCCCGCTCGCCGACCGGTACCGACAGCAACTCGTCGGCACCGGCCGCCGGGCGGGCCGCCCGGTGCAGCAGCAGCGACCTCTCCGCCGCGCCCAGGGCCAGCCCGGTCTCCCAGGCGGCCAGCAGCTCGGCGGGCCCCACGGGGGCTGTTCCAGGGATCACGACGACGTTCAGGCCGGGTGGGTGAACGACGGCTCGACCGGTTCCGGAATCTCGTAGTCCCGTTCCCAGCCCTCGCACTCCAGTTTCACGCTCTGGATGGCGACGGCATTGGCGTTCGCGTCGAGCTCGCCCATGACCTGGTACTCGCTGACCCAGGCCCGGTAGAGCTTGTGCGAGACGGCCACCTGCCCGGCCTCGTTGAGCACCTGGATGATGATGTCCTTGCGGAAGTCCCGGAGCGAGACCTCCGAGCCGAGCCCGGCGCCGACCTGCCAGACCTTGTTGGCCCAGCGGTCGAACTCGGGATCGTGGGTGACACCTCGCTCGAGCGTGACGCCCTCGAACTCGGAGCGGCCCGGCGACTTGCGCGGTGAACTCGGGTCACCGCCGTGGCGGTGCTTGACCACTTCGGTGGTGCGCTTCAGTGGACTGATCTTGCTGATACCCGCGACCGTTCGACCGTCCCAGAGGACCAGGAACTTGAAATTCTTGTAGGGGTCGAAGCGATGGGCGTTGATCTGGAACTCAGCCATCGGTTTCCTTCGTGTTCCTTTTCCTTGGTTACGAGAGGTCGAACTGCCCGGCGAACTGCTGGATCTTGACGATCACGAACTCCGCGGGCTTGACCGGCGCGATTCCGATCACGACGTTCACCACTCCGCGCTCGATGTCGGCGTCGGTGGTGGTGTCCTTGTCGCACTTCACGAAGTACGCCTCGCGCGGTGTGCCGCCCTTGAAAGCGCCCTGCCGGAAGAGGTCGTGGAGGTAGGCCGACGCCTTGAGCCGGATCTGCTGCCAGAGCTGCTCGTCGTTGGGTTCGAAGACGACCCACTGCAGACCGCGGAAGAGGCTCTCCTCGACATGCAGCGCGAGCCGCCGCACGGGTACGTACTTCCATTCGCTGTCGAGCGCGTCCGCGCCCTCGAGCGTGCGGGCGCCCCAGACCAGCGGCCCCACCACGGGGAAGGTGCGCAGGCAGTTCACGCCCAGCGGATTGAGCAGCCCGTTCTCCCGGTCGGTCAGCTTTACCGTCAGCGACCGGACCCCGGCGAGGCGCGCCTCGGTCCCGGCCGGCGCCTTCCACACGCCGCGCTCGCCGTCCGTACGGGCGATCACACCGGCGACGGCACCCGACGGCGGGAAGGAACGCAGCCGTCCGGTGAGCGGGTCCGTGAGCTGCAGATGCGGGAAGTACAGCGCCGCATGGCTGCTGCGTACGGGCTCGAACGCGCCGATCCCGGCCCGCGCGGCGTCGACGTTGCCCCACGTCGAGGGAGAGTCGACGAGCAGGAGGATCCGCCGCTCCTGGCAGAGCTGCTCGGCCGCGGACAGGACGGTGACCATGTCCTCGGTGGACTCGTACGCCGACAGCTCCGGCAGGACGAGGAGATTGACGTCGTCCACGTCGCGCAGGGCCTGCACGCCGGTCTTGCGCGCCTCGCTGCCGATGAGGTCGCGCGGCCCGGGCGGATCGCCGTCCTTGCCGCCCTCCAGCGGGAAGACGGGCGGGTTGACCGAGGCCTCGAGCCCCAGGTCGTTGGCGCACTCGCCGACGAAGCGGACCACGTCGTCCGGGTCGACGGACCCGGCGACGACCTGGAGCCGCCGGCCGAAAGCGGCGACCTCGGCCCCGGCGAAGGCGTGCTTCCCCGGAGCGTCGGGCAGCGCGCGCAGCTTGCGCTCCAGCAGGAGGGCCAGCTCGACGACGTTGCTCGGCGGCTCACCGTCGCGGTCGGGCTCGAAGAGCGTGAACTCACGCTCCACATCACCGATCTTGACTTTCAACTCGACGTTCAAGTGCGGCAGTTCCGCCGCGAAGGGCTTGGAAACCGTGCCGGAAGGGTCGGGCCGGTCCTCATCGAGAGCCTTCACCCGGACGAGGGAGGAACCCGCGTTGACCACTGTCTCGACGAAGCGGCCGTGACCGGCGCTCATCGAGAGGCCGGTGAAGGACTCCCGGGCTCCGCCGCGCGCGTCGAGGACATGGAGGTTGAACGTCCTGTCCGGTGCCGGGGTGTCGTGGTCGACGGCCACCCGCAGGCCCGAGCCCCAGACTCCGGGCTCCCTGGCGTGCACCTCCAGCACCGGGCACTCACTGCGGCCCTCGGTGGACTGGAGCGTCACGCAGGCGTCCTCACCGGTGCCGGCCTTGGCCACACGGACGATCACCGCGAAGGTGCCGCCGTTGCCGAAGAACTGGTGCACCGCGTAGCTGAGGGCGCTCTGCGAGGTGAGGCCGCCGAAGCGGCGCTCGAAGTCGGCGAAGCTGGTGACCCGTACAGGTTGGTTGAGCGGACCCCGGCGTGTGTGTCCCACGAACGCGGTCACCGAGGTGGTGACCGAGGCGATCGTACGGATGCTGCTGGGAAGTTCTTCGATGTAAACACCGGGATAGCCCATGTGCGTCGGCATTCCCCCTCCATTCCCTTCGCGCACCAAGAGATGAGAGGAGAGGTGAAGGAATTGCGTGCGCGCGCCAAAATCCGCACACATAATCCCCCCGCGCGTTTCCCCCGTTGTTCACCCCGTGCGATATCGGTCTCGCAGGGCCATCCGCATCCGTGTGCGCTGGTGGCTCCTGATGCATGAGTGCCTCTTGCGAGTGTGTATCGCGCCCGGAGAGCCGGTCAAGGTGGTGATTCGGTCATCCGGCAGGAGGGTCCGACCGGATCCGCAATAAATGATTCGGCATGGTCAGAGGATTTCCCTATGAGCATATGAAGATTCAGTTCACCATCGCTTCACAGAAAAGTCTGGGCCCGCGAGAGAATCAAGCCGAATTGACTCGATGACGGCGCGCCGCCGTGCGCCCCACCCCGAGGAATGGCCATTTGGTTCGAATACCGGACAGACGGTCGCACTGTGGGTACGCGTGGGCCGCCGGGACTGCGGGCCGGGGCCGGGGCGGCGGGGGTGGTGCGCCAGGTACCGTAGGGAGAACGATTTCGTGGGCCTCCTGGCGGGCTGCGTACACCCAGGAGGAACACATGACGACGAACCGCGGGCGCAAGGACGTCATCAGGGACCGGATGGCCGCGACAGGCGAGTCGTACAACGTCGCCGCGCGCAATCTGAAGGCCATGAAGGACATGGGCGCGACCCGCGAGGCCAGGCTGATCCAGCGCTGGCAGCCGGCGGAGTCACTGGATGTGCCCTGTCCGTGCGGCGGCACCTGCGAGCCGGGCGAGACGTGCGATCACTGCCATGCCCGGCACCTGCACGTGAAGCGGTATCCGGGCAGCGTCACGGACGTGGAGATCTGGGCCGACCGCTACGAGTGCACCGGCTGCTCGTCCTCGTACACCCTGACCGTGCGGCTGGCCGGCCGGCCGTGGGGCGTCGCGGAGACGGTGGTCCAGGGCGGGTCCGCCGAGGAAGTCGTGCGGGCCCGGGTGTTCCCCGGCGTCGCGCACCCGCTGCTGCGCCCCGAGGCGCCCGCGGAGCCCGAGGAGGACTGACCGGCGGCGCCCGGGCAGGGCCGGCCGACGGCGCCCGCGGAGTCCCAGGAGGACCGACCGCGGCGCCGCCCCGTCCCCGTGCTCAGCTCTCGTCCGGCGCCAGGGTCAGCGAGATCGAGTTGATGCAGTAACGCTGGTCCGTGGGCGTGTTGTAGCCCTCGCCCTCGAAGACGTGGCCCAGGTGCGAGCCGCAGCGGGCGCAGCGCACCTCGGTACGGGCCATGCCCAGGCTGTTGTCCTGGATCAGCTCGACCGCGTCCGTGTCCTTCGGGTCGTAGAAGGACGGCCAGCCGCAGTGCGACTCGAATTTGGTGTCGGAGCGGAACAGCTCCGCCCCGCAGGCGCGGCACGAGTAGACGCCCGCGGTCTTGGTGTCGGTGTACTCACCCACGAACGCGGGCTCGGTGCCTGCCTTGCGCAGCACCGCGTACTCGGCGGGGCTCAGCTCCGCCCGCCATTGCTCGTCGGGCTTCTCGACGTCGTACGACACGGTGGCTCCTCAGCTCGACAGGTGGTCCAGGATCTGCGGGCCGAGGTCGGTGACATCGCCCGCTCCCATCGTGAGAACCAGATCGCCCGGCTTCGCCATTCCCGCGATGACGGCGGGGATCGCCGCCTTGTCGTGGACGGCCGTGACGTCGGCCCCGGCCGCCTTCGCGGCGTCGACGATCAGGGTGCTGGTGATGCCCGGGATCGGGTCCTCACGGGCCGGGTAGATGTCCAGGACCACCGACGCGTCGGCGAGGGCGAGCGCCTGGCCCATCTCGGTGCCGAGCTCCTGGGTGCGGGAGAAGAGGTGGGGCTGGAAGACGACCAGGAGGCGGGCCTCGGAGGCCGCGCCGCGCATGGCTTCCAGGTCGGCGGTCATCTCCGTGGGGTGGTGCGCGTAGGAGTCGATGACCTGGACCCCGGCGGCCTCGCCCTTGAGCTGGAGACGGCGCTTGACGCCGGTGTACTTGCCGATGGCGGAGGCCAGGTTGTGTGCCGGGATGCCGAGGGCGACACCGGCGGCGAGGGCCGCGACCGCGTTGTGGGCGTAGTGACTGCCGGGCACCGAGACCGTGAAGGTGAGGTACTTGCCGCCCAGGACGACGGTGACCTCGCTGGTCAGCCCGCGCGGGGTGACCTTGTGGACCCGTACGTCCGCGGTCTCCGACTCGCCGTAGGTGACGACGTTGAGCGAGGAGATGTCGCGGACCCGCTGGACCAGTTCCACCGCGCCCTGCTGGTCGGCGGAGACGACGAGGGTGCCACCGGGGACGATCTTGCCGACGAACGTCTCGAAGGAGTCGTAGATCTCCTCCATCGACGCGTAGTTCGCGTGGTGGTCCAGCTCGACGTTGAGGACGATCGCGACCTCGGGGTCGTACTTCTGGAAACTGCGGTCGCTCTCGTCCGCCTCGGCGACGAAGATGTCGCCGCCGCCGTGCGCGGCGTTCGTGCCCGGACCCTCCAGGTCGCCGCCGATGGCGTACGAGGGGTCGAGGGCCAGCTCGGACAGGGCGACGGCGAGCATCGACGTGGTGGTGGTCTTGCCGTGCGTACCGGCGACCGCGATGGCGCGCAGGCCCTCCATCAGGGCGGCGAGCGCGTCGGAGCGGTGCACGACGGGCACGGACAGTTCGGCGGCGCGGACCAGCTCGGGGTTGTCCGGGCGGATGGCGCTGGAGACGACCACGCAGGACGCGTCGTCCGCCAGGTGACCGGTGGCGTGCCCGATGTGGACGGTGACCCCCAGCGCCCGCAGGGCCTCGGCGGTGGCGGACTCCTTGGAGTCGCTGCCTGCCACCTTCGCTCCTCGCTGGGCGAGGATCTTCGCGATGCCCGACATCCCGGCGCCGCCGATGCCGATGAAGTGCGGCCGTTCAAGGGCGGCAGGAATACCGGGTGCCATGCGTGTGTCTCCCGAAGGTGTGACGTGGATGTGGTCCGCCCAGCCTATTCGCTGTGCGCGAAGAGCTTGAGCACCGGTACGCCGACCTTGTGACGGGCCCGGGACGCCCAGTCGCGGTGGAAGAACTCCTCCACGTAGTGCGGTGCGGTGAGCACGATGACCTCGTCGGCCCCGGAGTCGTCGACCACGGTCTTCAGCTTGTCCAGGGGGTGGTCCTCGATCACTTGTCCGACGGCTTCGGACCCTGCTTTGCGCAGTTCCTGGAGCGAGTACTCCAAGGCGACCGCGGCAGGCTCCTGCGCCGCCCTGCCCTCCGGCTCCTCGCCCTCGCGGGCCGCTTCTCTCAGTTCGCCGAGCGCCACGTCGTCGATCGCCCGCAACAGGACATCGGCCTGGTCACCGCGTGGCTGCATCAGTACGACGAACGAGATCTGCTCCTCGCCGTGGAGGGTGGTGACGAACTCCACGTCCTCGGGAGTGAGGGGCTTCTCGATCATCAAAACGCTTGTGAACACGGCAGGCGCCCTTCCGTTTCATCTCATCGGCCCCGGACGGCCGCTGCTGCTGAAACCATCCTTCCCCGCAATTGCACGGGGTCTGCAGGACTAAGTGTGCCCACCCGAAGCTAACCGGAACGGGAAATTCCGCTAAGTGTCAGATCTTCCCGTACCGGGTGAAGAGGAATCCCGCCTCTTCCAGCAGGGATGTGAGGGAGAAACGTTCCGGCAAGGTCACTCCGGGGCCTCCCGCGATGCGCTGCGCATCCCCCGCGGTGAGCATCGGGGACACCGTCAGACAGAGCTCGTCCAGCACCCCGGCCGCCACGAACTGGCCCAGCAGCCTCGGTCCGCCCTCCGTGAGCAGCCGGGTGAGGCCGCGCGCGGCCAGTTCCGCAACCGCCCGCGCCGGCTCCACGGCCGCGCCGTCCCCGGCGATCAGCACCTCGGCACCGGCGTCCCGGGCCGCTCGGATCCGGTCGGAGGGTGCCGCCGCCCCGGTGATCACCAGGGTCGGGACCAGGGGCGAGACGAAGAGCGGGAGCGAGAAGTCCAGGTCCAGGCTCGCGCTCACGACGGCGATCGCGGGGGCGGGGCCCTGCCCGGCCGCCGCGCGCCGGGCGGCGAAGGCATCGCGGGCCCGGGCGGGCCGGTAGCCCTCCAGCCGCACCGTCTCCGCGCCGACGACGATCACATCGGCCAGCCCGCGCAGGGTGCCGAAGATCCGCATGTCCGTCGCGCTGGAGATGCCCTGGGAGCGGCCCTCGTGCTGGGCCGCACCGTCCAGGGTGGAGACCATGTTGGCGCGCAGCCAGGGGCGGGTCTCCCCGGGGTACGCGTAGGCGTCGGCCAGCTCGTCGAGTGTCCACTCGCGATCGCTGGCTGCGGATGTCCTCCCGGCGGCATCTGCCGGGTCCGCGATTGTCAGGTCCGTCACAGGGAGCAGGCGTCGCATGCCCCGCAGTCTGGCACGGCCCTTAAGGTGGAGAGTTGTGTCGTCCTCCACCGCCGTGCCGGGGCAGAGCCCCATAGCCGAAACGGCCCCGCAGTCCTTGTGCGCCCTCGAGCCGCGCGTCCCCGCCGACCGCCTGGTCGCGGAGATGGTGCCGCCACCGCGCTTCGACTCGGTGCGTTTCGATACGTACGTACCCGACCCGAACCAGCCGAGCCAGACCGAGGCGGTCAAGGTCCTCGGCGAGTTCGCCGGCGGGCTCGGCGGCGCGCACGCCACCGGCGCGGGCAGGCGCAAGTGGTTCAGCAAGAAGCCCACGCCGCCCACCGGCCCTCGGGGTGTCTACCTCGACGGCGGCTACGGCGTCGGCAAGACCCACCTGCTGGCCTCGCTCTGGCACGCCACTCCGGCCGCCCCCTCGCTCAAGGCCTTCGGCACGTTCGTCGAACTGACGAATCTGGTCGGTGCGCTGGGCTTCCAGCAGACCGTTCAGACCCTGAGCGGCCACCGGCTCCTGTGCATCGACGAATTCGAACTGGATGACCCGGGCGACACGGTCCTGGTGTCGTCGCTGCTCAGCAGGCTCGTCGAGGCGGGTGTCGCGCTGGCCGCCACCTCGAACACCCTGCCCGGCAAGCTCGGCGAGGGCCGTTTCGCCTCCGCCGACTTCCTCCGCGAGATCCAGGGGCTTTCCTCGCACTTCCGGCCGTTGCGGATCGACGGCGAGGACTACCGTCACCGCGGGCTGCCCGAGGCCCCGCCGCCGTACTCCGACGAGCAGGTCACCCGGGCCGCGTACGCCACCCCGGGCGCCGCCCTGGACGACTTCCCCGGCCTGCTCGACCACCTCGCCCGGGTCCATCCGAGCCGCTACGGAGCACTGACGGACGGCATCACGGCGGTCTGCCTGACCGATGTGCAGCCGGTGCCGGACCAGTCGACGGCCCTGCGTCTGGTGGTGCTCGCGGACCGGCTGTACGACCGTGAGGTCCCGGTGCTCGCGTCCGGTCTTCCGTTCGACCAGCTGTTCAGCGACGAGATGCTGAACGGCGGGTACCGGAAGAAGTACTTCCGGGCGATCTCCCGGCTGACGGCACTGGCGCGTGACGCAAAGGGACTGGTGGCGCAGTAGGTTCGTGGGCGTACCGCGTACGAGGAGCCTCACGGCACCGCGTACGCCCCGTATATCCGCGCACACCGTTTGAAGGGATCCAGCATGGCTACCACGCGTCAGGCGCACACGGTCTGGGAAGGCAACCTGCTCGAGGGCAAGGGCGTTGTCACCCTCGACTCCTCCGGGATCGGGGAGTACCCGGTCTCCTGGCCCTCCCGCGCGGAGAAGGCGAACGGCAAGACCAGCCCGGAGGAGCTCATCGCCGCAGCGCACTCCAGCTGCTTCTCGATGGCTCTGTCCAACGGCCTGGCCAAGGCGGGCACCCCGCCGACCAAGCTGAACACCCAGGCGGAGGTCACCTTCCAGCCCGGTACCGGCATCACCGGCATCCACCTCACCGTGGAGGGCGAGGTCCCGGGTCTGGACGAGGCGGGCTTCGTGAAGGCCGCCGAGGACGCCAAGGTGAACTGCCCGGTCAGCCAGGCGCTGACGGGCACGACGATCACGCTCAGCGCTTCGCTGGCCTGATCCCACCTGTCCCGGGGGCCACATCCGTCCCCGGGCCACATCGAGGCACAGTGGCCCGCATGGTTCCCGCGAGACACTACGCGTGGTACACACATGCGGGTCACTTCACCTGTCCGCCAACAGGGAGTTGCCTCATGTCATCAGCATCAGTACCTGAAGGACGCGCAACACGACGACAGGTCCTGGCCGGCACCGGCGCGACCGCCGCCTCGATCGCCTTCGCCGGGGCTTTCACCGAGCTCTTCGCCGGCACCGCCGCCGCCCGGGGCCACGGCGACTACGGCCCCCTCGTGCCCGACCCCGACGGCCTGCTCGACCTGCCGAGAGGTTTCCGCTACCGGGTCCTCTCCCGGGAGGGTGAGCCCCTTCTCTCCGGCGAGGGCCTGGTCCCGAGCAATCACGACGGCATGGCCGCCTTCGCGGGCCGCCGGGGCCGGGTACACCTCGTGCGCAACCACGAGAACCGGCCCACCGGCAAGATCGGCGTACCGACGGTCGAGGGCCTCACGTACGACCCGACGGGCAAGGGCGGCTGTACGGCCCTGGAGCTCGACAGCCGGGGGAACGTCCTCGGGGAGCGCGTCGCCATCGCCGGTACGGCGGTCAACTGCGCGGGCGGGCCCACCCCGTGGAACACGTGGCTGACCTGCGAGGAGACCGAGGACAAGGCCGGCACCAACGGCTACACCAAGGACCACGGGTTCATCTTCGAGGTGGACGGCGCCGATCCGCGCCGCACCGGAGCCGTACCGCTGACCGCGATGGGCCGCTTCCAGCACGAGGCGATCGCGGTCGACCCGAAGAACGGGATCGTGTACGAGACCGAGGACGCGTTCCAGCAGCCGTTCGGGCTCTTCTACCGCTTCCTCCCCGAGAAGCCGCTCGGCGGCACGGGCTCGCTGCGGGCGGGGGGCGCGCTCGAAGCAATGCGGGTGCCCGGGGTACCCGACCTGTCCGTCGTCCAGGAGACCGGGACGAGCTTCGACCGGATCGAGTGGGTGCCCGTCCCCGATCCGCAGGCCGTCGCGACTCCGATCCGGCTGCAGGACTTCGGACCGAAGGGCATCACGCACGCCCAGAAGCTGGAGGGCTGCTACTGGGGCGGTTCGTCCGTCTACTTCGTCTCCAGTTTCGCCCACAGTTCGGAGGGGTCGGCCGCCGACCACTTCGGCCAGGTCTGGCGGTACGAGCCGAAGCGGCGCCGGCTCACGCTGGTGGTGATCTTCGGCCCGGACTCGGACATCCAGCTGCCCGGCGAGTCCCCGGACAACATCTGCCTGGCCGCCGACGGCGGGCTGATGGTGTGCGAGGACGGCGGCGGCGCACAGCATGTCCTCGGGGTGACACGGCGCGGCGAGGTCTATCCGATGGCGCGGGGGCGGCAGAACATCGGGACGCCCGAGGAGCCGGAGTGGGGCGAATTCGCCGGGGTGACGTTCTCGCCGGACGGCGGAACGATGTTCGTGAACTGCTACACGCCGGGGACGACCTTCGCCGTGACGGGCCCCTGGCGCTGAGCGACCGGTAGCGCGACCGGGGCCGGGCGGCATCCGCTGCCCGGCCCCGGTCGTGTGCGCTCCGCCCCCGACGGCTCGGAGCCGAGCCGTCGGGGGCGGAGTGCCGTGAAGGAATGCTGACCGCCCATCAGCTAGCGTCCTTCAGTGATCAAATCTGTTCGTACGATGACCATGCTGGCGGTTCTGGGGGCGGTGCTCGCCGGCTGCGGGAACCCGGAGGCCACCCGCACCCAGACCCTCACGCCGCCGTCGCCGGCCCCGAGCCACGCGGCGAAGGCGCAGGGCACGCGGACGAAGCCGCCCACGATGGCTCCGGGGCCGGCCGGGCTGACTCCCGTCTTCGAGCGCCGCTCCGGCGGATCCGGGGACAGGAGCGGCAAGGCAGGCAAGGCCGACAAGGTCGTGGCGCTCACCTTCGACGCGGACATGACGGCAGATCAGGGTCAGCGCGCCGCCGCGGGCGAGCACTTCGACAACCCGGGTCTGATCACGCTGCTGCGTCGGCTGAAGGTGCCGTCGACGGTCTTCATGACCGGACGGTGGGCCCAGGAGTACCCGGTCCAGGCCCGCTCGATCGGCACGGACCCGCTGTTCGAGGTCGCCAACCACTCGTACAGCCACTACGCCTTCTCCTCCCCCTGCTACGGGCTGCCGACCGTCGCGAAGGGCGACATGCGCGGCGAGGTGGAGCGGGCGTTCACCGCGATCCGGAAGACGGGGGCGCGCAATGTCGTGCCGTACTTCCGCTTCCCCGGCGGCTGTTACGACGACGCCTCGCTGAAGGCCCTGGCGGCCACCGGGGTGACGGCGGTCCAGTGGGACGTCGTCAGCGGCGACGCGTTCGCCACGGACGCGGACGCGGTGGCCGAGCAGGTACTGGCGGGCGTGAAGCCGGGCTCGCTGGTCGTCATGCACTGCACGCGCAGCGCGGCGCCCGTCACCGACGAAGCCGTGCGGCGTGTGGTCCCCGAGCTGCGCGCGCGGGGGTACCGCTTCGTCAAGGTCTCCGAGCTGATGCGGGGCTGAGAACCGGCGTCAGCCCGAGCAGGCGGCGCGCCCCGCCTCCTGCCACTCGCAGACGGGGCAGAGGGTGCTGCCCTTCGTCGACTCCGGGTACTCGGTCGGCTTCCGGCACAGCACGCACTCGGCCCACGGCGGGCCCGCGTCGACGGGTACGGGGGCCGGCGCGGGCGTCTCGCAGTACGCATCGTCCATGGCTGCGAGCGTACTCACCCGCGCAGCGAAGTGAGCCGGGAGGTGACGGCGGCCACCGCCGCCGCGATGACAGCGGCCCCGGCCAGCGGCAGGACGGGCACCGGGACCGTCCCGGCCGACGAACCGGTGACCAGGCTCGTCACGGCGTACCTCGCAGGTGAGCCGGGGGCCACCAGGGCGAGCAGGCTGCCGGACACGGTGGCGGCCAGTGACCAGCCGCGGTGGTGCAGCAGCGGCCGGGAACAGAGCGCTCCGACCGCCGCTCCCAGCAGGGCGCAGCAGACGGCGGCGAGCAGTCCGGCGCAGGCGGCGGGCAGAATCGGTATGTCGACAGTGTTGTCGGTGCTGACCGGTTTGCTGATGAGGAGCACGACCCCGTCGGCCACGACGCCCAGGGCCAGTGCGGATCCGAGGGCGGTGAGCAGCGCGGCGCAGTGGACCCGCGACTGCCCGGCGGCGGCGGCCGCGACCGTCCGGGCGGCGGGCGGCTCCTGGGTGACGCAGAGCCGGACGAACCACGCGGCGACGGGCAGCAGCGCGGCGGCCGCGTAACCGAGCGAGTCCAGCAGGGGCTGCCCGGCGCGCACACCGACGCCGAGGAAGGCCGCGTAGAGGAGGACGGGCGCGAGCCAGCGCTGCGAGCGCACCAGCAGTGCGGCCTGATAGCGCATCAGGGCGGTCGTGGCGCCCCGGCGCGCGGGGCGGGACCCCGGGGACGCTGCGATGGACGGGATCGGGTCAGGGGCCAGGGCAGGGTCAGGGGCCAGGTCCGGCGCCGCGGCCACAGCAAGGTCCGTCGCCGCACCGCGGTCCGGGGCCGAAGCCGTGTCCGGGGCCGAAGCCAGGTCCGGAGTCGAAGCCAGGTCCGGGCCCCATCCTCGGCCCGGTGCCGCAACCCGGTCCGCGTCCCGTTCCCCCGTGCCGGCCGCGTTCGTGAGCGGGATCGGCGCGACCCCTGCGATGTGCCAGGGCGGGCGGGCCGAGAGCAGGGCCCGCAGGGCAGCGTCCGAGTGTGCCGCCGCAACGGTGAGGCGCACCCGTCCCTCGGTGTCGCCCCCGGTCCGGTCCACGGCGAGCGCACCCCGGAGTCCGGGCGGGAGGGACCCGCCCGCAGGCCCTGTCGCGTCGATGCGGACACGGGGGCCGGGCTGTTCGAGCGGCGGCGCCGGAAGCCCCGCCGGGGCGAGGGTGCGGCCTTCCAGCCGGTACGCGGCATCGACGCCGTCGGCCAACCGGCGCGGATCGTGGTCGACGAAGACGACGGTGGCTCCCGCCAGGACCCGCGCGCCGACGGCCCGGTCCAGTTCGCCCCGGGCCTCGGTGTCCAGGCCCGTCCATGCCTCGTCCAGGACGAGCAGGTCCGGCTCGGCCAGGAGCGCCTGGGCGACGGCGACCTTCTGGCTGGTGCCCTTGGACAGCTCCGCAAGCGGTGTACGGGCGTGCTCCGCCGCACCGAAGCGCGTCAGCCACTCCTGAGCACGCGAGGCCGCCTCCGCGGTCCGCAGTCCGTGGATCCGGCCGAGGTGGACGAGGTAGCCGGCCGCCGTGAAGGGCAGGGCGGCCGGAAAGCGCTCGGGGACGTACGCCGTACGCGGCCTGCCCGTGATCCGCCCCTCGGACGGGGCGTCGATACCGGCGAGCAGCCGCAACAAGGTCGACTTCCCCGTCCCGTTGGCGCCCTCGATCCGGAGCAGGCCGCGCGCGGGCAGCACCAGGTCGACCCCGCGCAGCACCCAGGGGCCGCGGAGGCCGTACCTGCGGCCCACCCCGTGGAGGTTCAGTTGGCCGACGCCTTCTCCGGCTTGAGCTCGCTGGGCCGTACGATCACGAACCCCTCGCCCTGGAGCATCAGCTGGACGGCCTCGCCCGAACCGCCGCGCACCATGGATCCGAAGCTCTGCGAGCGGTGCAGCGAGGTGGAGAGCTGGGCGCTCCAGCCGACGACCGCGTCCGTGTCGACGTACACGGGCTGCTGGGCGGTCACGGGTATCACGATGGGCTGGCCGTCGCAGATCAGGCCGAGCTTGCCGTAGCCGCTGAAGACGCTGTTGAAGAGGCCGCCGCCGGTCATCCCGGCACCCTTCACGGTCTTGATCTCGTACGAGAGGCTCGCGTCGAAGCAGAGGACGTTGCGGCCGTTGATGGTCAGGACGTCGCCCTGCTCCATCTCCACGATGAAGCAGTTGGCCGCCTCGTGGGCGAACCACGCCTCGCCCTGGCCGCGGACCGCCATGAGCGCCAGTCCCTCGCCGGTGACCGCGCGCTTGAGCATGCCGCCGATGCCCTGGCCCTTGCGTTCGAACTGGAGACTGCCGCGAAAGGCGATCATCGATCCCTGACGCGCGTGCATCTCACCGTTGACGGCGTACTTGATGGACTTTGCGTTCTGCAGGGACATACCGGGGGCGGTGGCCTGCTGGGCCATGTGCTCGCTGGAAAAGAGATCGCTCTTCATGCCGTGCATCCTCACCCGGAGCCCTGCCTTCCGCCAAGAACCGGTTTGCGGGGGCCTGGCAGACTGGACTCCGTGAGCAGCGACGACCTTCCCGAGACCCTTCCCGCAGATCCCGCGGACAGTCCGTTCCGCACCGAGCCGACGGCGCGCGACGAGGCACCTCAGTTCGTGCTGCCGCTGGTGGTGCACATCGAGAAGACGGATCCCCCGGCACGCACCGACGCGCTTCGGACGGCCGCCCGCGCGGTGCTCACGATGCTCTCCGACGAACGATCGCTCGGTGAGGGCGAGTGGGCGCAGCTCATGCGGGACTGGCAGGACGCCCGGATCCGCAAGGTGGTGCGGCGCGCACGCGGTGCGGAGTGGCGCAAGGCGTCCGCGCTGCCCGGGATCACGGTCACGGGCGAGCAGGCCGAGGTGCGGGTGTTCCCGCCGGTGCCGCTGGACGGCTGGCCGAAGGAGCTGGCCAAGCTCCAGGTGTCGGGAACCGACCTCGACGATCCGGAGCCGCCGGCCGCTCCCGACGGTGCCGGCCCAGTGCTCTGGCTGAATCCGGAGCTCGGCATGTCGGCGGGCAAGACGATGGCCCAGGCCGGGCACGGTGCGCAGCTCGCCTGGTGGGAGCTGTCGGACACGGAGCGCAAGGCGTGGCGGGAGGCGGGTTTCCCTCTCTCCGTGGCCACCCCTGCCCCGGACCGCTGGCGCGAACTCACCGTGAGCGGACTGCCGGTGGTGCGCGATGCCGGGTTCACCGAGATCGCGCCGGGGTCCTGCACGGTGGTCGCGGACCATCCGGCACTGCGCCGCTGAAGATCACTCGCCCTCCTGCTGAACATCCCTGCGCCGAAATACGTACCTCCGGGTACTGCCGCACCGCCATTACCGACGAGTAGGTTGAATGACGAGTCAGTTGGCGGTTGGTTCAGAGCTGCCACGTATCGGCCCGGGAGACACTCTTGTTGCGACGCATCAACGGAACGGCCCTCATCATCGCGGCACTTGTCGCCACACTCGGCGCGCTCGCCTATCCCGTCTGGTCGTACGCCGACCGCTCGGGGACGGGCGAAGCCAATCTGAACGCGTCCAGTGTCGCCACCCAGTGGGGCCCGCTCTCCGCGACCGACCGGGACTTCCTGGTCAAGGTGCGCCTCGCCGGGCTGTGGGAACTGCCCGCGGGCCAGCAGGCCATCGAGCGCGCACCGAGCGAGGCGGTGAAGACGGCGGGCGACCACCTGGTGGTCGGGCACACGGATCTGGACCGGCGGGCCCGGGACGTGGCCGCCAAGCTCGGGGTGGAACTGCCGAACCAGCCGACGGAACTGCAGCAGGGCTGGCTGCGCGAACTGACGGCGGCGAGCGGCCAGGAGTACGAGCGCAAGTTCGCCAACCTGCTGCGCAACGCGCACGGCAAGGTCTTCGCGCTGGTCGCCCAGGTCCGGCACACCACGCGCAACTCGCTGATCAGGCAGCTGGCCTCGGACGCCAACCAGACCGTCCTGGACCACATCACCATGCTGGAGCGCACCGGGTTCGTCGACTTCGACGGACTGGCCCGCGAGGCGGCGGGCGCGTCGACGGCCAGCCCCTCGGGCCCGCCCGTGTCGGGCAACGGAGTCCCGCAGGTCCCGGTGCCGGTGACGCCGACCGGGGACCAGTCGTTCACCTCGCGCCCGGTGCCGCCCACGATGGAGCCGCTGCCGCAGCCGTAGCTCCGGGAACCTCAAATCAAGCTCTGAACGTCCCCCTTTTCGGATTCACCGCCGTGTGGCGGGGCCATGACCCCTGCACGAAGCGACGGACCGAGGAGGGGGACGGATGAAGCTGGGAACAGGAATCGGCTGGCGGCCTGAGATCGAGGACGCCATCGAGGCGCTGCCCGGGATCGACTGGGTCGAGGCGGTTGCGGAGAACATCTGCACCGACCACCTCCCCGCGTCTCTCGCCCGCCTCAGGGAGCGCGGCGTCACCGTCGTCCCGCACGGTGTCTCGCTGGGCCTCGGCGGCGCCGACCGCCCCGACGCGGGCCGGCTAGCCGATCTGGCGGCGCGAGCCACGCTGCTGGGCACGCCGCTGGTGACGGAGCACATCGCGTTCGTACGGGCCGGGGGGCCGCTCACCGCCTCGCCGGGGCTGGAGGCGGGGCACCTGCTGCCCGTGCCGCGGACCTGGGACGCGCTGGAGGTGCTGTGCGAGAACGTGCGGATCGCCCAGGACTCGCTGCCCGTGCCGCTGGCCCTGGAGAACATCGCCGCGCTGATCTCCTGGCCGGACGAGGAGCTGACCGAGGGGCAGTTCCTCGCGGAGCTGGTCGAGCGCACGGGCGTGCGGCTGCTGATCGACGTCGCCAATCTGCACACCAATCACGTCAACCGGGGCGAGGACCCGGCGACGGCCCTCGACGAACTTCCGGTCGAGGCCATCGCGTACGTCCATGTGGCGGGCGGCATGGAGAGGGACGGGGTCTGGCACGACACGCACGCCCATCCCGTGACACAGCCCGTCCTGGACGTGCTGGCCGAGCTCCGCTCACGGGTCGATCCGCCGGGCGTCCTGCTGGAGCGCGACGACGACTTCCCGCCGATCGCGGAACTGGCGGACGAACTGGTAGCGATCCGCACCACGCTGGCCGGGGCGGCCGACGCGCCGGCCCCCGTGCGACGGCCGCCGGCGCGGTCCCAGGAGCCGGCCGGCCGTGCCGCGGGGGCCCGCGACCGCACCGCCGTCGCCCAGACCGCACTGCTCTCTTCACTGGTCGCGGGTACGCCCGCGCCGGAGGGCTTCGACCACCGGCGGCTCGGTGTGCAGAGCCGCGCCCTGGCCGCCAAGCGGGCCGGGGTCGTCGCCAAGGTGGCACCGGAGCTCCCGGAGATCCTCGGCGACGGCTACCGCAGCGCCTTCCTCGCGTACGCCAGGACCCGGCCCATGTCCGGCGGTTACCGTCGTGACGCCCTGGCCTTCGCCGAGCAGCTGCTCGTGGCGGGGGCCCCGGCCGACGACGCGGCCCGTCGCAGGCTGACCCACTGGTGGCAGGACCGCGCGGCCGCCCGTCCGCCGCGCCGCAGTACCCGCCTGGTCCGGGCGGCCCGTACCGCTCTCATGGGAAGGTGACCCCGATGAACGCCCTTGCCCTTCTGATGACTCTCGCCGCGGTGGTCTCCTCGACGCTCCTGATCGTTGCGACCCGCAAGGCCGGCCGCCTCGGCGGCGGCCCCGACGCGTATGTGCACGACCTCTCCGAGGCCGCCTTCCTCAACGGCGGTCCGGCCAGGGTCGTGGACACCGCGCTCACCGCCCTGCACACCGACGGGCGCCTGGCCATCGGCGGCCCGGGCATCGTCGCCGTACAGCGCCCGGAGGCCCGGGACGCGGTGGAGCGTGCCGTGCTCCAGGAGCTGGGCGCCGCCCCGAACGGCGCCCTGCACACGCTGCGGCAGGCCGTGATGCGGCATCCGGCGGTGCAGGAGATCGGCGACGGACTGGCGGCGCGCGGGCTGCTGGCCGCACCGGAGGAGAACCGGACCCGCCGCCGTTGGGCCATCGCCCAGCTGTCGGTGTGCCTGGTGGCCGGCCCCGTCAGCCTCCTGTTGACCTTCCTCCAGTACGCCCTGCACGAGGGCTACTCGGACATGCCGTTCCCGTTCATCGTGAAGGTGCTGCCCGCCCTCGTGGGCGGCGCCCTGGTGGGCGGCCTCACGGCCGCATCGGCCAAGGTCCGGATCACCCGGGCGGGGCGCCGGGCCGCCGACGGGTACGCGGCCGCCCATGCCTATGTGGGCGACCCGGCCCACCTGGTGGCCACACGGGGGCTGGGCGCGCTCCCCGACCCCGCGCTCCAGGGGCAGTTGCTCGCAGCCGCGCGCCACCGGCCTGCCGGGCGCTCCTCGTCGTCCTCCCGGTCGTCCTCCACCTCGACGGACTCCTACGCCGCGAGCGCCGCGCTTCTGCCGGTGATGTGGTGCGCCGGGTCGAGCCCCGGCGGCGGCGGCTGCGGAAGTTCCAGCGGCGGTGGCGGCCACGGGTCGGGATCCTCCTGCAGTTCCGGATCGAGCTGCAGTTCCGGATCGAGCTGCGGCGGATCGAGTGGCGGGTCGAGCTGCAGCAGCAGCAGCGGATCGAGCTGCGGCAGCAGCAGTGGTGGTTCGAGCTGCGGCAGCAGTTCCTGAACGCACGGTTTCAGCCACCGATGACCGTCCGTGACCACAATTCGTCCATATCGTGAACAGCCCATGGCGCTCACATGCCCGTCTCGCATAGAACTCCGCCATGCTCTGGGTCTTGTTCCTTCTGGTCGCGTGGGGCGCGGCGGCCATCTCCTGCATCCGGCTCTGCCTCGTCACCGCAGGTGCGGCCCAGCGGCCGTCCGAGGCCGGGCGCGAACCCGCCCTTCACGAACTCAACCTGTACGAGACGGCCTTCCTGGCCGGCGGCCCGCACCGGGTCGCCGATCTGGCTCTCGTCTCCATGCACCTGCGGCGCCGGCTGCTGCTCGCCCACACGGGCTGGGCGACGGTCGTCGATCCGGAGGGCCGGGACGAGGTGGAGCGCACGGTGATCCGTGCGATCGGCCCGGAGGGGCAGTCCCGGATAGCCCCGATACGGGCCGCTGCCGCGGCCGCCGAGGCCGTACTCACCCTCGCCGATCGGCTCGTCGCGGCGGGCCTCGCCGTACCGCACGGGACCCGGACGACCCTGGAGTCGGCGGTGCGGGCCGTGCGGGGTGCGGCGGTGCTGGTGGTGGTGCTGGCCGCTGCCGCCGCGCTGATCCCCGGTCAGGACCCCGGGTACGCGGGTCCGGTGGTGGCCTGGTTCGGGCTGCCACTCGTCCTCACCCTGGGCTGCCTGGCCATAGCCCGTGTCGAGAACCATCCGTACAGCCCGTGGGCCTCGCCGTCCGGACAGCAGTGGCTGGACTCGCTGCCGGCCCCGGCGCACGGGGCGGACCGCGATCTGCTGGCGGCGGTGGCGGTACGCGGTGTGGGGGCCGTGGAGGACCCGGCGCTGCGGGCGGCTCTGCGCAGCGGCCGCACGGCGCATTCGGGCCGATGAACGCCCCGGCCGCACCGGCCGCTCATCGGCCGTGGAAAACGAGAAGCGGCGGCCTGCGGGGAGGTATGGCTGACTCCCCCGCAGACCACCGCAGTTCGCCGGTCCGAGGCCGAAGTGGCCCCGGAACCGGACCCGGTGTCGCTGGAACGACGGGCGGCGTTTGCACGCCGTTGCCCGCCAACTGATCTTCCGGGTCGGGTGATCGGGAACGCTGGCTATGCGAGCCCGGCCACCAAGTCTGCGACGGACTTCCTGCGCCCGGTGTAGAACGGGACCTCTTCGCGCACGTGCAACCGCGCCTCGGAAGCCCTCAGATGCCGCATGAGGTCGACGATGCGGTACAGCTCGTCGGCCTCGAAGGCGAGGACCCACTCGTAGTCGCCCAGCGAGAACGAGGCGACGGTGTTGGCACGCACGTCGGGGTAGCCGCGGGCCATCTTGCCGTGGTCCGCGAGCATGCGGCGGCGGTCCTCGTCCGGCAGGAGGTACCAGTCGTAGCTGCGCACGAAGGGGTACACGCTGATGTAGTCGCGCGGCGTCTCGTCGGCCAGGAACGCCGGCACGTGCGACTTGTTGAACTCGGCGGGCCGGTGCAGCGCCATGTTCGACCAGACCGGCTCCAGTGCCCTTCCCAGCCTGGTGCGCCGGAAGAGGTTGTACGCCTCCTGCAGCTCGTCGGAGGTCTCGGCGTGCCACCAGATCATCAGATCGGCGTCGGCGCGCAGACCGGACACGTCGTACGTGCCGCGGACCGTGATGTCCTTGGCTCCGAGCTGGTCGAACAGCTCCTGGACCTCGTCGGCGTAGCCGGCGCGGTCGGCGGGGAGCACATCTCGCAGCTTGAAGACGGACCACAGCGTGTAGCGGATGACCTCGTTGAGGTCCTTGGCCTTCTTACCGGCGTTCGGAAGCTTCTCTGGCGCACTCATACGGCTATTGTCCCGCCTCGCTCCGAGTGCCCTGAACCGGGGGCGGCGTGGCGATGATCTCCCCCGCGCTCCCCGGCGTGATCGCACCGGCGGTCCTCCCCGTCAGGTCTTGGACGATCTCGTCCGCGGCCCGCCGGGCACTCGCGATGCAGGCGGGGATCCCGACCCCGTCGTACACCGCGCCGCACACCCGCAGTCCCGGCAGCTTGGCGACCTCGTCGCGGATCCGGGCGACGCGGGTCAGATGCCCGACGGGGTACTGCGGCAGGCCGCCGATCCACCGGGTGACCTCCGTGTCGACGGGCACGGCCGTGAGCCCGGTCGCGGCGGCGAGGTCGCTCCGTGAGACGTCGACGAGCTCGGAGTCCTCACGGTGCAGGTGGTCCTCCTCGCCGTAGCGGCCGACGGACGTACGCAGCACGAAGAGGCCGGGGTCGGCGTCGGCGACCCACTGCCACTTGTTGCTGGAGAAGGTCGATGCCTTGATCGTGCGCCCGTCGACGGGCGGTACGAGGAATCCGGAGCGCCCCCGCAGTGCTTCGGTCCCGGCGATGTCGGAGCGCCGGAAGGCCATGGTGATCAGGGCCATCGAGGCGTACTCGACCGCGGCCAGGTCGACGGAGGCCGCCGGGCACTCGGCGGCGAGGAGCGTGGACGCGGACCAGGCGGGTGTGGCCAGGACGATCCCGTCGGCGGAGATCACCCGGCTGTCCGTCCGTATGTCCCAGCCCCGGGCGCTCCGGGTCAGCCCGAGTACGGGGGTGGCGGTGAGGATCTCCGCACCTCCGGCGCGTACGGCGTCGGCCACGGCGTCCGGCAGGGTGCCGATGCCGCCGTCGATGCCCTGGAAGACCGGTCCGGTCTGCTGCCGGGCGGCGGCCCTCTCCTGGATGCGGAGCACGCCGTCGAGGAGCGAGCCGCCCTCCTTCACCGCCTCGAACAGCTGCGGTACTGCGGCACGCATCGAGATCCGGTAGGCGTCTCCCGCGTACACCCCGCCGAGCAGCGGCTCCACGAGCCGGTCCACGACCTCGCGGCCGAGCCGGTCGGCGACATAGGCACCGACCGCGACGTCGTCGCCGACGGCGGTCGGGGTGAGGTCGCGCTCCTGGGCGATCCTGGCCAGCCCCTCCGGCGAGAGCACACCGCCGAGGGCCGCCGGGTCGCCGGGCACGCCCATGACGTGGCCCTTGGGCATCGGCCGCAGGGCGTCACGCGTCCAGACCGACGCGGTGGCGGTGGCGGGCGGCTGGAGCCGGTCGCCGAGGCCGACGGCGGTGGCGAGCTCGACCGCTTCGGGGCGCCGCGCGAGCATCGACTCGGCGCCGAGGTCGACACGGGTGCCCCCGACCTCGCCGGTCATCAGCTTGCCGCCGAGCCGCTCCGTCGCCTCCAGGAGGGTGACCCGCAGACCGGTGGAGAGCAGCCGGTGGGCGGCGGCCAGTCCGGCGATGCCGCCACCGATGACGACGACATGACCCGTACGCGTGTTGTCGCGCTGAAGAGAACCCTGCATGGGTCCACTCTCTCAAACCCGGACCGAGTCCCGACCGTGACCGCTTCGAAACCGCTGACAGGCAACCCTCACAGGCCCCTCGTACGTCGAACCGGCACCATCAACAACGGCCCTGGGGGGACGCGTTATGCATATCGAACGCCACACGGACAGTCATCCACCCGCCCGTGTCCGCCGGCGCCGCTCACGCGCCGCTCTGGCAGCCGGACTGCTCGTGGTGCTGCTCGGCACCGGTGCGTGCGGTGCCGGTAGCGGTGCCGATTCGCAGAGCAAGGGCGTCGCATCCGACCAGAAGCAGGCGGCGCCTGGCGCGGAGGGGGCCGCCCAGGCGGACTCGGACGGCGGGAAGTCCGCGGACGGGGCTTCCTCGGCGCCGAAACCGGGCAGCGCGGTCGCCGTGCACGTCATCCGCACGGCGACGCTCGAAGTCGAGGTGAAGAGCGTGCCGAAGGCGGTCGCCGCCGCCCGCAGCGCCGCGGAGGGCGCCGGGGGGCTCGTCGCGGACGAGACCACGGAACGGCTCGACGACACGCACGACGTGTCCCATCTCGTCCTGCGTGTCCCGCAGGACGAGTACGACGCGGTCCTGCGCGAACTCGCGGGCTCCGGGAAGCTGTTGTCCCGTACGTCGAACGCGAAGGACGTCACCGGGCAGGTCGTCGACGTCGAGAGCCGTATCGCCACCCAGCGGGCGAGCGTCAACCGGGTCCGCGCGCTGATGGACCAGGCCACCAGGCTCACCGATGTGGTGACCCTGGAAGGTGAACTGAGCAACCGCCAGGCCGCTCTGGAGTCGCTGCTCGCCCAGCAGGCCTCCCTGAAGGACCGCACCTCGCTGGCGACGATCACGCTCGAACTCAGCGAGCCGTACGGGCGCGACAAGGAGCCCGAGGACGAGGACCCGGGCTTCCTGGACGCGCTGGGCGGCGGCTGGGACGCGTTCGTGACGATGCTGCGGTGGATCGCGGTGGCCATCGGCGCCACCGCGCCGTTCCTGGCCGCCGCGGCCGTCCTGGTGCTCGTGTGGCGGCTTCTGCGCGGCCGCCTGCCGCGCCGCCGTACGCCGGTCCGGGCGCCCGCACAGGCCCCCGCGGCCGCGCCGGGGGCGGCAGCAGGTCCGGAGGTCCCACCGGCCCCGTGAGCGCCGTAGCGTGGGCTCCCTGACACCACGGCGAAGGGACCCGGCATGGCAGCGGAGCGACTTGTGGTCATCGGGGGCGACGCGGCGGGCATGTCCGCCGCGTCGCAGGCCCGCAGGCTCAAGGGTCCGGACGAACTGGCCATCGTCGCCTTCGAGCGCGGCCACTTCACCTCGTACTCCGCGTGCGGCATCCCGTACTGGGTCGGCGGCGACGTCGACGAGCGCGACGACCTCATCGCCCGTACGCCCGAGGAGCACCGGGCCCGCTCGATCGATCTGCGCACCCGCACCGAGGTGACGGAGATCGACGTCTCCGGCCGACGGGTGCGGGCACTGGACCGCGAGAGCGGCGAGACGTACTGGACCGGCTTCGACAAGCTGGTGATCGCGACCGGAGCCAGGCCCGTCCGCCCCGCGCTTCCGGGTATGGACGCTCCCGGGGTGCACGGGGTGCAGACGCTCGACGACGGGCAGGCCCTCCTGGACTCGCTGGACCGGGCCCCGGGGCGCCGGGCCGTCGTGGTCGGCGCGGGGTACATCGGCGTCGAGATGGCCGAGGCGATGCTGAAGCGCGGCTTCGAGGTGACGGTGCTCAACCGCGGCGCACAGCCCATGGCGACGCTCGACCCGGACATGGGCCGCCTCGTCCACGACGCGATGGACGGCCTGGGCATCACGACCGTCAACGGGGCCGCCGTCACCCGCATCCTCACCGGCGAGGACGGCCGTGTCACGGCGGTCGCGACGCAGGACGGCACCTACCCCGCCGACGTGGTGGTGCTCGGCATCGGGGTCGAGCCGGAGACCGCTCTGGCCCGCACGGTCGGTCTGCCGCTCGGTCCGCACGGGGGGCTGCTGACGGATCTGTCCATGCGGGTCGTGGGCCACGACAACATCTGGGCGGGCGGCGACTGCGTCGAGGTGCTCGATCTGGTGGCCGGCCGCACCCGGCACATCGCCCTGGGCACCCATGCCAACAAGCACGGCCAGATCATCGGTTCCAACGTGGGCGGCGGCTACGGCACGTTCCCCGGTGTCGTCGGTACGGCGGTGAGCAAGGTCTGCGACCTGGAGATCGCCCGGACCGGGCTGCGCGAGAAGGACGCGCGCGCGGTCGGGCTGCGCTACGTCACGGCGACGATCGAGTCGACGGGCCGGGCGGGCTACTACCCCGGAGCGCAGCCGATGACGGTGAAGATGCTGGCGGAGTACCGCACCGGCCGGCTGCTGGGTGTGCAGATCGTGGGCCGCGACGGGGCGGCCAAGCGTGTGGACGTCGCGGCGGTGGCGCTGACCGCCGGTATGACGGTGGAGGCCATGACGGCGCTCGACCTCGGCTACGCCCCGCCGTTCTCACCGGTCTGGGACCCTGTGCTGGTGGCTGCCCGCAAGGCGGTGACCGCGGTGCGGGAGGCGGGCACGGCCTGAGCCGCGTCACGCCCCGGGTCCGGGACCCGGGGCAGCACCGCGTCCGAGTCAGCGCGCCGTCTGCTCGTGCACGTACGCCACGAGCCGCGTCAGCGCGTCCGGGTCGGTCGTCGGCATGACTCCGTGGCCCAGGTTGAAGACGTGGCCCTCGAGACCGGCGGCGGCGTCGAGCACCTCACGGGTCTTCGCCTCCACCGTCGCCGTCGGCGCGAACAGCACCGCCGGGTCGAGGTTGCCCTGCAGTGCCTTGCCGGGTCCGACCCGCCGCGCGCCCTCGTCCATCGGCACGCGCCAGTCGACGCCCACGACGTCCGCGCCCGCCTCACCCATGAGGCCGAGCAGTTCGCCGGTGCCGACACCGAAGTGGATGCGGGGGACGCCGTATCCGGCGACGGCGTCGAAGACCTTCGAGGAGGCCGGCATGACGGAGCGGCGGTAGTCGGCGGGGGCGAGCGCGCCGACCCAGGAGTCGAAGAGCTGGACCGCCGAGGCGCCCGCCTCGATCTGGACCTTCAGGAACGCCCCGGTGATCTCCGCGAGCCGGTCGAGCAGATCGGCCCAGAGCTCCGGGTCGCCGTACATCATGGCCTTGGTGCGCTCGTGGTTCCGCGACGGACCGCCCTCGACGAGGTAGCTCGCGAGAGTGAACGGCGCACCGGCGAAACCGATGAGCGGAGTGGCACCCAGTTCGGCCGTGAGCATGCCGATGGCCTCGGTGACGTACGGGACGTCCTCGGGCGTGAGGTCGCGCAGCCGGGCAAGATCGGCGCGGGTCCGGATGGGCTCGGCGATCACCGGGCCGATGCCGGGCTTGATGTCGAGATCGATGCCGATCGCCTTGAGCGGGACGACGATGTCGCTGAAGTAGATGGCGGCGTCGACCTTGTGACGGCGCACGGGCTGGAGCGTGATCTCCGTGACCAGCTCCGGCATCATGCAGGAGTCGAGCATCGCGATGCCCTCACGGACCTTCAGGTACTCGGGCAGCGAACGCCCCGCCTGGCGCATGAACCAGACCGGCGTGTGCGGTACGGGCTCGCGCCGGCACGCCTTGAGGAACGCCGACTCATGGGTGGCGGATGTCGTCTGCGGGCCCGAGGGGCCTTCGTTGGCACTCACACCAGAATCTTCGCATGAAGCGGTACGGAGCTGCCCCGGCCGGGTGTCCCTCCCTGCGCGAGGCTCCGGTTCCGCCTACTCTTCCCCGCATGGCTCCGGCTCAGGGACAATTCTCCGATCATTCCGATGGCGCTGACACCAAGAAGAGTGCGGAGGGTGATTCCGTCCCACCCGCGTTCCGGTCGGCTGTCGATGCGCTCCGCTCCGCGCGTCTTCGACCAGAACTCGAGGTCGAGCCGACACGACCGCCCCAGCGGCTCGCCCCGCATGCGTACGCCCTGGAGGCCGCGGTCGTCGACGGAGAGGACGATCTGGCCGACGGCCGCCTCGTGCTGCTGCACGATCCGTCCGGGCACGACGCCTGGCAGGGCACCTTCCGCCTGGTGACGCTCGTACGGGCGGAACTGGAACCTGAGATGGCGGCCGATCCGCTGCTGCCCGAGGTGTGCTGGTCCTGGCTGACGGGTGCGCTGGACGCGCGCGGACTGTCGTACGGCGAAGCGGGCGGCACGGTGACCCGCGCCGGATCGCACTACTTCGGCTCGCTGGCCGAGCGCCGTCCGGCGACCCAGATCGAGATCCGGGCCTCCTGGACGCCCCGCGAGGGGCGCGGCGGGGTGCCGGACGTGGCCGGTCACCTGGTCGCGTGGGGTGATCTGCTCTGCCAGATCGCCGGCCTGCCGCCGTCGGGCACGTCCGACGCGGCGGTGGTGACCCTGCCTCAGCGGCGCGGTCCACAGGTGTCGTAACACCGCGTCGCCCCAGGGAGAGCCGGCCGCTCAGAGGCCGGCTCTCTTTTCGTACAATCGATCGCGCGTCCTATTTGCCCGAATTGTTACTCATCAAATCGTGATCTTCCTCTAAAGGAGGACGGGTCTGCTGCCGAAGAGGTCAATGACCCTTCAAGCACGGTTCGCCCCGGCTTCATCCCCGAGCCGGCCCGTCCCGCCACTCCCCAGGAGGCCTGGTGTCCGTTCTCCTCGAGCAGCCCGCAAGCCTGGTCGCCTACCGCCCGAACAAGCCGACGGCCATGGTCGTCGTGGCCGACCCGCGCGTCCGTTCCACCGTCACCCGCCATCTGTGGGCACTCGGAGTACGTGACGTCATCGAGGCGTCGTCCATCGCGGAGGCCCGCCCCCGCGTCGGCAACCCCCGCGACATCTGCGTTGCCGACGTCCACCTGCCCGACGGTTCCGGGCTGACCCTGCTGTCCGAGACCCGAGCCGCCGGCTGGCCGAACGGCCTCGCCCTCTCCGCCGCCGATGACATCGGCGCCGTTCGCAACGCCCTCGCGGGCGGCGTGAAGGGCTACGTCGTCACCGGCACCCGAACCAACATCGGTCACCCCACCCGCCCCGGCGTCGCACCGATCGGCGCCAATGCCGCCCGTATGCACCGTCGGCCTCCCGGTTCCCCGAGCCACCCGGGCGGCTACCGCGAACTGTCCGGCCGTGAGGTGGAGGTACTCCGCCTGGTCGCCGAAGGCCAGTCCAACAAGGCCATCGGCGTCTCCATGGGCCTCTCCGCCCTCACCGTCAAGAGCCACCTCGCCCGCATCGCCCGCAAGCTCGGCACCGGAGACCGAGCGGGAATGGTCGCCGTCGCCCTGCGGACGGGCATCATCCACTGACCCCGTCCCGAGGTGCGTGCACAGATGCGTACCAGGCCGGTTTACGTGCATCACCGCCCGTCGACGGAAGGTTCCGTCGGCGGGCGCTGTACATACACAGATACCCTTGGCATGTGACCGACGCCCAAGAGACCGCAGCAGACACCTCACTGCGAACCACCGGGGGCGCCCCCCCGGACGACGTCGCCCCGGCGCCGATCCCCTTGCTCGAGCCGCGCGAGGGTATTCCCCCGGTGGTGGCGACCGACGACGCGCTGGCCGAGGTCATCGCGGCCTTCGCCGCGGGCACCGGCCCCGTCGCCGTCGACGCCGAGCGCGCGTCCGGCTATCGCTACGGACAGCGCGCCTACCTCGTGCAGCTGCGCCGCGAGGGTGCGGGAAGCGCGCTGATCGACCCGGTCGGCTGCCCGGACCTGTCGGGACTGGGCGAGGTCCTCACCGACACCGAGTGGATCCTGCACGCCGCCACCCAGGACCTGCCCTGTCTGCGCGACATAGGCATGGTCCCCACCTCGCTCTTCGACACGGAGCTCGCCGGACGACTGGCGGGATTCCCGCGGGTCGGCCTCGGCGCCATAGTCGAGAACGTGCTCGGTTACGCCCTGGAGAAGGGCCACTCCGCGGTCGACTGGTCCACCCGCCCGCTGCCCGACCCGTGGCTGCGCTACGCCGCGCTCGACGTCGAGCTGCTGGTCGACCTGCGCGACGCCCTGGAGGAGGAGCTGGACCGGCAGGGCAAGCTGGAGTGGGCCCGGGAGGAGTTCGACGCTATCGCCTCGGCGCCGCCCGCACCCCCGCGCAAGGACCCGTGGCGCCGCACCTCAGGCATGCACAAGGTGCGCCGCCGCCGTCAGATCGCGGTCGTACGGGAGCTGTGGACGACCCGCGACCAGGTCGCGCAGCGCCGTGACATCTCCCCCGGCAAAGTGCTCGGTGACGCCGCGATCGTCGAGGCGGCCCTCGCCATGCCGGTCAATGTGCAGGCCCTGACCGCGCTGCCCGGCTTCGGCCATCGCATGGGCCGCCGTCAGCTGGAGCAGTGGCAGGCGGCCGTCGACCGGGCCAAGGAGCTGCCCGACTCGGAGCTCCCGCAGCCCGGCCAGCAGCCCGCCGGACCGCCGCCGCCCCGTTCCTGGGCGGACAAGGACCCGGCCGCCGCGGCCCGGCTGTCCGCGGCCCGTACCGCGGTGTCGGAGCTCGCCGAGCGGCTGCACATGCCCCAGGAGAACCTGATCACCCCGGACACCGTGCGCAGGGTCTGCTGGGAGCCGCCCAGGAACCTGACCCCGGACGCGGTCGAGAGCGCCCTCGCCGGGTACGGCGCGAGGCACTGGCAGATCGAGCAGGTCGGCCCGCTGCTGCTGCGCGCCCTGGGCGCGGGCGCGAGCGCCTGACCGTTCACCCCTTGCACTCCTGAACACCCCTGGCCTCCGGGCCGGGGGTGTTCTGTTTGATCACGCCGGCTTCGGGGACTACTGGAACCACGGGTGCTTCGGTGGCCGCGCACGCCGCGGAGGCGGCCGGACCGCACGTGGCGAGGAGCGAATTCACGCCACGTTCCCGGCCCGGATCGCGGCCGTACAGCTCCCCTCGCACCCGCCCGCCGCCCGCGGTCCGCACACGAGCGGCATGTGACCTTCGCCGCTCCGGCCGTGGGGGGTGGGCAGTCTGGTTACCCGCAAGTAGCATGAGGGTGGCGGCGCGCTCCTGAGCGCGCCCCGCAGCAGTGCCATCCCGCACCCTGGAGGAGAGCCACCGTGCCTCGTACCATCCGGGACGTCGTCTTCGTCGACGGCGTCCGCACCCCGTTCGGCAAAGCGGGCCCGAAGGGCATCTACCACGAGACCCGCGCCGACGATCTCGTCGTGAAGGCCATCCGGGAGCTGCTGCGCCGCAACCCGGACCTGGACCCCGCCAAGATCGACGAGGTCGCCATCGCCGCGACCACCCAGATCGGCGACCAGGGCCTCACCCTCGGCCGCACCGCCGGAATCCTTGCCGGTCTGCCGCAGTCGGTTCCCGGTTACTCGATCGACCGCATGTGTGCGGGCGCCCTGACCGCCGTCACCGCGACGGCCGGCTCCATCGCGTTCGGCGCGTACGACGTCGTCGTCGCCGGTGGCGTCGAGCACATGGGCCGCCACCCGATGGGCGAGGGCGTGGACCCGAACCCGCGCTTCGTCTCGGAGAAGCTGGTCGACGAGTCCGCCCTGTTCATGGGCATGACCGCGGAGAACCTGCACGACAGGTACCCCACGATCACCAAGCAGCGCGCCGACGAGTACGCGGTGCGTTCGCAGGAGAAGGCCGCGAAGGCGTACGCCAACGGCAAGATCCAGCAGGACCTGGTGCCGGTCTCCGTGCGCCGCACCAACGCGGAGGCCGGGGAGACGGGCTGGGGCCTGGTCACCGCCGACGAGCCGATGCGTCCGGGCACCACGATGGAGTCCCTGGCCGGTCTGAAGACCCCGTTCCGCGCCCACGGCCGCGTGACGGCCGGTAACGCCGCAGGTCTCAACGACGGCGCCACCGCCTCGCTGCTCGCGGCCGAGGACGTCGCCCGCGAGCTGGGCCTCCCGGTCAAGATGCGCCTCGTGTCGTACGCCTTCGCGGGCGTCGAGCCGGAGGTCATGGGCTACGGCCCGATCCCGGCGACCGAGAAGGCCCTGTCCAAGGCGGGCCTCTCGATCTCCGACATCGGTCTCTTCGAGATCAACGAGGCCTTCGCCGTGCAGGTGCTCGCCTTCCTGGAGCACTACGGCATCGCCGACGACGACGCGCGCGTCAACCAGTACGGCGGCGCGATCGCCTACGGCCACCCGCTCGCCTCCTCCGGCGTCCGCCTGATGACTCAGCTGGCCCGCCAGTTCGAGGAGCAGCCGGAGGTCCGCTACGGCCTGACGACCATGTGCGTCGGCTTCGGCATGGGCGCGACGGTCGTCTGGGAGAACCCGCACTTCAACACCGCCGGAGGCGACAAGTGAGCTCCACCACTGAGCTTCTGAAGGGTGCGGCCGAGCTGTTCCCCGGCGAGGTCGTCACCCAGGCGCACGTACGCCACCTGGAACTTCCGGCCGGTGCGGGCAACTTCGCCCTCATCACGCTGGACAACGGCCTGGACCACACCAAGCCGACCACCTTCGGACCGCAGTCGCTGGCGAACCTGAACGCCGCCATCGACCAGGTCGAGAAGGAGGCCGCCGAGGGCACGATCACCGGTATCGGCATCACCGGCAAGCCGTTCATCTTCGCGGTCGGCGCCGACCTCAAGGGTGTCGAGCTGCTCAAGGAGCACAAGGACGCGCTGGCCATCGGCAAGGGCGGCCACGACGTCTTCCGCCGGCTGTCCGGCCTCGCGGTCCCGACGTTCGCGTACTACAACGGCGCGGCCATGGGCGGCGGTGTCGAGGTCGGACTGCACTGCTCGTACCGCACCGTCTCCAAGGCGCTGCCCGCCTTCTCGCTGCCCGAGGTCTTCCTCGGCCTGGTCCCCGGCTGGGGCGGCTGTGCGCTGCTTCCCAACCTGATCGGCGCCGACCGCGCGGTCTCGGTGATCATCGAGAACTCGCTGAACCAGAACCGCCAGCTCAAGGGCAAGCAGGTCTTCGAGCTCGGGATCGCCGACGCACTCTTCGAGGGCGCGGACTTCCTGGAGCAGTCGCTGATCTGGACCGCGTCCGTTCTGAACGGCTCGCTCGCGGTGGAGCGCCCGGAGATCGACCGCGGGGATGCCTGGGACCAGGCCGTCGCCCGCGGCCGGGCCATCGCCGACTCCAAGGTGCACGGCGCGGCCCCGGCCGCGTACCGCGCGCTGGAGATCATCGCCGCGGCCAAGGACGGCGACCTGAGCGCCGGCTTCGACGCCGAGGACCAGGCCCTCGCGGACCTGATCATGGGCGGCGAGCTGCGCTCCGGGATCTACTCGTTCAACCTGGTCCAGAAGCGTGCCAAGCGCCCGGCCGGTGCCCCGGACAAGGCCCTGGCCCGTCCGGTCACCAAGGTCGGCGTGGTGGGCGCGGGCCTGATGGCCTCGCAGCTCGCCCTGCTCTTCCTTCGCCGCCTCGAGGTGCCGGTCGTCCTGACCGACATCGACCAGGCGCGGGTCGACAAGGGTGTGGGCTACGTCCACGCCGAGATCGAGAAGCTGCTCGGCAAGGGCCGCATCAACCAGGACAAGGCCAACCGCCTCAAGGGCCTGGTCTCCGGTGTGCTGGACAAGGCCGAGGGCTTCTCCGACGCCGACTTCATCATCGAGGCCGTCTTCGAGGAGATCGGCGTCAAGCAGCAGGTGTTCGCGGAGGTCGAGGCGGTCGCCCCGGCGCACGCGATCCTCGCCACCAACACCTCGTCCCTCTCGGTCACCGAGATGGCGTCGAAGCTGAAGAACCCCGAGCGGGTCGTCGGCTTCCACTTCTTCAACCCGGTCGCGATCCTCCCGCTCCTGGAGATCGTCCGCGGCGAGCAGACCGACGACGCCTCGCTGGCCACGGCCTTCGGTGTCGCCCGCAAGCTGAAGAAGACCGCGGTCCTGGTGAAGGACGCCCCGGCGTTCGTCGTCAACCGCATCCTCACCCGCTTCATGGGCGAGATCCAGAACATCATCGACGAGGGCACCTCGGTCGAGACCGCGGAGAAGGCCATCGAGCCCCTCGGTCTGCCGATGTCCCCGCTGGTGCTCCTGGAGCTGGTGGGCCCGGCGATCGGCCTGCACGTCTCCGAGACCCTGAACCGCGCCTTCCCGGAGCGCTTCACCGTCTCCGAGAACCTGGCCGCGGTGGTCAAGGCCGGCAAGCGCGGCTTCTACATCTACTCCGCCGGGAATCCAGCCAAGCCGGAGCTGGACCCGGAGGTCGCCGCCCTCCTCAAGCAGGGCGACACCGTCCTGTCCGAGGAGCAGGTCCGCGACCGCGTCCTGGACGCGGTGGCGCAGGAGATCGGTCTGATGCTGGACGAGGGCGTCGTCGCCGAGGCCCAGGACATCGACCTCTGCCTGATCACCGGCGCGGGCTGGCCCTTCCACCTGGGCGGCATCACGCCGTACCTGGACCGCGAGGGCGTCTCCGAGCGGGTCACGGGCAAGAAGTTCCTGGCGCAGGGCGTGGCGAGCGTTCCTGCCTGAGGCAGCACCGCACAGCATCTGCACCGAATCCGCATGTTCAGCGGGCAGCGGGCCGTACGGATCACCGTACGGCCCGCTTTCGCATGCACGAAAAGTCGATGATGTAGTCAAATCGGAACCATTTAATTGCAGCCTCAACCTTAAAATCTTGTTATTCTTCACCTCTGCGACACGTTTGCTTCACTTGGCTGCACCTTTCGGCGGATCCCCACCTCCGCGCTCCGCCTGCCGAGACCGACGGACTGTCGCCGTGACGCTTGATGGTTGCTCGCCGTGAGGCCGAGCGGGGGAACACGGAGTAGACAAAGCAATGGGCAACCCGGAAGCCTCTACTCTGCTGCGCCTGTACCGGCGCATGCTGCCGCACTCCCTGAGGCGATTCCTGGTACGGCTCCTGCCTGCCCGCAACCGGCTGATCCTCCAGCACGGCCTGTCCGGGCTCGGCACCACGTGGCGCACCCTGCGCAAGCAGGCGAGCATCCGGCTGAGCAAGCGGCTGCGCCGCGACGCCCGCCGCCCGGGCGTGAAGCTGGTCTGGTACGCGCGAGGGGTCCGCGCCGCCGAGGTGACGGAAGGTCTGACACCGTCCATCGCCCGTGCCACGAACCTGTTGCGCGTGACCGACGTGCTGGAGCGTCACGGCATTCCCTATTTCTGCGTGCGCGGCAATTCCGTCACCATGACCGCCGTGGCGATCCCGGCGGGCGAGCGGCCACGCGCCGAAAGGGCGCTGCGAGTGAGCGCACTCTCGGCGGGCGCGCTCCTGGCGGGTGGCGCGGCCGGCGGCAAGCAACTGCACGCCGATCAGCGCGCCTCCTGGTCCCAGACTTCGGAAGAATCGATTCTGCGGATCTGGTGGCTCCTCACCGATCCCATGGGGCAGTGGACGCTCGGGCCCAATCACGCATGTGTCATCGAGTACTGGACCGAGGACAACGGGCTGCTCCTGGCCCCGGTACCCAATCTCACCGCGACCGCCGTGGTCGCCGCCGAGAACCCGGTCCGCGTGCCGGTCAGCCATTTCACCGGTCCGGTCAGCGGGCTGGTGGACGCACCGCCGCAGGTGGGGACACGGTCCGAATTCACCCTGTCCCTTCCCGACGAGGTCACTTTCCCCGTCGACGCGGTCTACACGTGGGTCGACGGCGCGGATCCCGAGTGGATCCGCCGCCGGGCCACCGCGCTCGGCCGGACCGATTACCACGAGCAGGCGGTGAGCGCCGCCCGCTTCACCAGCCGTGACGAGCTGCGCTACTCGCTGCGCTCCCTGCACCAGTTCGCACCGTGGCTGCGCACCATCTACCTGGTCACGGACGGGCAGGTGCCGGCATGGCTCCACACCGCCCACCCCCGGCTCAAGGTGGTCCCCCACAGCGAGATCTTCACCGAGGGCTCCGCCCTGCCCACGTTCAACTCCCACGCCATCGAGAGCCAGCTGCACCACATCCCGGGGCTCTCCGACCACTTCCTGTACTTCAACGACGACGTCTTCCTCGGCCGCAGTGTGACTCCCGAGGAGTTCTTCCACGCCAACGGGCTCTCGAAGTACTTCCCCTCCAACGCGCTCGTCCCGATGACCCCGCCCTCCGCCGAGGACCCGCCCTCGGAAATCGCCGCGAAGAACAACCGGGTCGTCATCGCGGGGTCGTTCGACCGGGTGCTGACCAGGAAGATGAAGCACGTGCCGCACTCGTTGCGCCGCGACATCCTCCAGGAGATCGAGGAGCGCTACCCGGTGGAGCACCGGCAGACGCAGCACTCGCACTTCCGCAGCCCGACCGACCTGTCGATCACCTCTTCGTTGCACCACTACTACGGGCAGCAGACGAGCCGTTCGGTCCCGGGCAGGATCCGCTACACGTATCTGGACCTGGCCGCGCCCAACACCGGCAGGCATCTCAACAGGCTTCTCGCCCAGCGCGATTACCACACGTTCTGCATCAACGACACGGTGGACGACCCGGATACGGCGGAAGCCCGCACCGCGATGCTCAGAACGTTCCTGGAGACCTACTTCCCCGTGCCCAGTCCCTATGAGCGGCCAGGGCCGGCCGCACCGCAGCGCTCCTACGACCTGGTGGAGACCACCCGGCCCGAGCCTGCTTTCGACATTCCGAACTCTGTGAAGTGGAACCAATGACCAGTGACCCCCAGGTGATACGCGCGGCAGCCCCGGTGATCGGAGAGGACGAGATCGAGGCCGCGGTGCGTGTGCTGCGCAGCGGCATGGTCGTTCAGGGCCGGGAGGTCGCCGGCTTCGAGGAGGAGTTCTCGAAGTTCGTCGACGGCCGGCACTGCGTCGCCGTCAACTCGGGCACCAGCGCCCTGCACCTCTCGCTGATGGCACTCGGGATCGGCCCCGGCGACGAGGTGATCGTCCCGTCCTTCACCTTTGCCGCCACCGCCAACGCGGTGCGGCTCGTGGGCGCGACCCCGGTGTTCGCGGACATCGAGCGCGACAGCTTCTGTCTCTCCCCGCAGGCCGCCGAGGCCGCCGTCACTCCGCGCACCGCGGCGATCATGCCGGTGCACCTGTACGGCCACCCGGCCGCCATGGCGGGGCTCATGACGGTGGCCGAGCGGCACGGACTCGCCGTCGTCGAGGATGCGGCCCAGGCCCATGCCGCCGCCCTGGACGGCACACCCGTGGGTGCGTTCGGTGCTGCTGCCTGCTTCAGTTTCTACCCGACCAAGAACATGCACAGCCTCGAGGGCGGCATGATCACCACGGGTGACGCCGCTCTCGCACGCACGCTGCGGCTGTTGCGCAACCAGGGCATGGAGCAGCGCTACGCCAACGAGATCGTGGGCTTCAACGTCCGGATGACCGATGTGTCGGCAGCGGTCGGCCGCGTCCAGCTGCGCAGCCTCGACGCCTGGACGGACCGCCGCCGGGCCAACGCCGCCGTGCTCGACGCGGGCCTGAGCGGCGTCGTCACGCCGCCGGTCGCCGAAGGCGCCCGCCACGTCTACCACCAGTACACGATCCGGGTGGACTCCGCGTCCGGCAAGGACCGGGACACGGTCTCCCGGGAGCTCCAGGAGCGGGGCATCGGCAACGCCGTCTACTACCCCACCCCGGTGCACCGGCTCAAGCCGTTCCAGAGCGGCGAGAAGGCCCTCGGCTACGTCGGCGGGGACCTGGCCGAGACGGAACTGGCAGCGGCCCAGGCGCTTTCCATACCCGTGCACCCGATGCTCACTCCGCAGGAGCTCGACCGTCTGGCGGCCACGGTCAACGAGGTCGTGGAGGAGGGCGCATGAGCCGGGAGAACTCTCTGCGGGCCGGGCTGATCGGTCTCGGGTCGATGGGCCGCAACCACGCCCGGGTGCTGCACGGTCTCGAAGGCGTCGAGTTGGTGGGCGTCGCCGACCCGGTCGCCGCCGAGGACGGCGCGCCCGGTTCCGTAGCGGTGTTCCGCAGTGTCGAGCAGCTGCTGGCCGAGGGCATCGACTACGCGGTCGTCGCCTGCCCCACCGCCCTGCACGAAGAGGTCGCGCTGGAGCTGGCGGCCCACGGGGTGCACGCTCTGATCGAGAAGCCGATCGCTCCGTCGGTGCGGTCCGCCGGGATCATCACCCGCGCCTTCGCGGAAGCGGGCCTGGTGGCCGGGGTCGGGCACATCGAGCGGTACAACCCCGCCCTCCGCGAGCTGCGCGCCCGCCTCGACCTGGGTGAACTGGGCGAGGTCTACCAGGTGGTGACGCGGCGTCAGGGACCTTTCCCGGCGCGGATCGCGGACGTCGGGGTGGTCTACGACCTGGCCACCCACGACATCGACCTGACCGCGTGGCTCACCAACAGCCGCTACGAGTCGGTTGCCTCGGCGACGGTGTCGCGCAGCGGCCGGGTCCATGAGGACCTCGTGGCGTTCGTGGGGCACCTGGCGTCCGGAGCCGTCACCAGCCATCTGGTCAACTGGCTGTCCCCGCTGAAGGAGCGCGTCACCATCGTGACCGGTGAGCACGGCTGCTTCGTGGCCGACACCCTCACCGCGGACCTGTGGTTCTACGCCAACGGCTCGCAGCCCACCGAGTGGGAGGGCCTGCGCCAGTTCCGCGGTGTGTCCGAGGGCGACGTCACGCGGTACGCGATCGTCAAGCGCGAACCGCTGCTGGTCGAGCACGAGACCTTCCGCGACGCCGTGCTGGGCAAGGAGGCCGACATCGTCACGCTCGAGCAGGCCACCGGCACCGTGGCCGTGGCCGAAGCCGTCCTCGAAGCCGCCGCGAAGCAGACCGGGGTCCCCGTGGGGCCCGGTCTCCCGGTGACTTCCGTCTGACCGGATCATCCGGGTGGCCCGCTGCGGGCCACCCGGGGATGCGGGGTTCTTCCGGCGTCTCTCGGCGCACTGATGTTCTGGAGTATTCGGTGATCCATCCGATCAACGCAACGGCTGAACGGCCGAGTCGTGCCCTGCCCGTCGGCATGCACGAAATTCCCGTCGGCATGCACCGCCGACTGGCTCACGTCCGGCCGGGCCTCACCCCTCTCGCGGTGCGCGCCGAGCACCTTCAGCTGGTGTCCGTCGCGCTGACGCAGGCCGGCGTGGAGCACTTCGTGGTGCCCGGGACCGAGGACACGTCGTCGGCGGTCGGCGTACGGGACACCCAGCGCGGCAGGGTCGCCCAGACCCTGCGGTCGCTGTTCGGCCGGAGCCCCGGGTACATCCAGCGCCGGGTCCCCGTCCAGCGCACCAGCGAGCTGCTGCACCCGGGCGCCCGGGAGTCCTCCTGGCAGGGCCTGGAGACCGTGGACGTACTGCGCGCCATCTGGTTCCAGGCCGACCCGTCGGGTGAACTCGTGTACGGCACCGAGTACGGCTGCGACATCGAGTTCTGGCGTGAGGAGGAGGGACGCCTGCTGCCGCCCCGGATCAACCGGGGCGCGAGCTTCCTCCCCGTGGAGGGCGAGATGACTCTCGTCTCCCCGCACCGCTTCTCCCGGCTGGCTCCGCCGCTGCGCACGGAAGCCGCGCCCAAGCAACGGCGTTGGAGCCGCAAGCAGGAGGCGACCGGTCTGCCGACCCGCCGGGAGTTCGTCTGCACCGGTCCGGACGAGATCACCTTTCCCATCGATGTCGTCTACACCTGGGTGGACAGCGACGACCCGGCCTGGCAGCGGCGCAGGGCCGAGGCTTCGGGCGACGTCTTCCACGAGGAGTCCGCGAGCGCCGGGCGCTACATCAACCGCGACGAACTCCTCTACTCGATGCGTTCCCTGCACATGTACGCCCCGTGGGTCCGCCACATCTTCCTGGTCACCGACGACCAGGTGCCGCACTGGCTCGACGAGACAGTCGAGGGCATCACCGTGGTGTCGCACCGGGAGATCTTCCGGGAGACGGACCGCCTCCCCGTCTTCAACTCGCATGCCATCAGCGCGCAGTTGCACCGCGTTCCCGGACTCTCCGAGCACTTCATCCACTTCAACGACGACGTTTTCGTGGGCAGGCCCATCACCCCGCACGAGTTCTTCCTGCCGAACGGCGCGTCCAAGTACTACCCGGACACGGTCCGTATCCCGATGGGCCCGATACGCCCGGACGACCTTCCGCACGAGGTGGCCCGCAAGAACGTCCGCGCGCTTCTGGAGGGGCGGTTCGGCCGCACCATCATCGACGCGATGAAGCACACGCCCGTGCCGCTGCGGCGCAGTGTGCTGGAGGAGATGGAACGGGAATTCGCGGAGGTGTTCCGGGCGACCGCTGCCGCCCGATTCCGCAGCAGGACCGATATCGACGTCGGCACCTGCATGTATCCGTACTACTCGTACTTCACGGAGCGCGGGGTGCCCGACACCATCCCGTACGCCTATCTCCACCTCTCGATGGTCCAGCTCTCCAAGAAGCTCGACCGTCTGCTCAAGCGGCGGGACGCGGCCGTCTTCTGTGTGAACGACTCCTTCAGCACCGAGGACGACGTGGCTGATCAGGAGGCCCTGATCCATCCGTTCTTCGAGGCGTACTTCCCTCTTCCCAGCCCGTACGAGAAGACGGCGACGCGGTGAAGATCGATTTCCTGGTTCAGAACGCCTTCGCGGCGGACGGAGCGACCCGTGCGGTCCTCAACCTGGCTGGCGCCCTGGCCGACACGCACGAGGTCCGGATCGTCTCGGTGTTCCGCTGGCTCGACCGTCCGGCGATCGCGCCCGCCCACGGAGTACGGAACATCTCCCTGCTGGACCTCCGCGAGGGCCGCCGTCCCGACAAGCAGGACATCCGCAGGCTCACCCCGTCCAGGGTCATCCCGCGCACGCAGGAGATGTCCTGGCGCTACAGCCAGCTGACCGACGACAAGGTGCAGGAGTACCTCGGCGAGACCCAGGCTCAGGTGGTGGTGGGTACCAGCCTCGAGCTGGCGGCCTACGTCTCGCGCTGGGGCCGCCCGAGGGCGCTGCGGCTGGGCCAGCTGCATCTGCTGAGCACCGTGCTGTCCGCCCAGGAGCAGAGCCGCGCGTGGGCGGGGCTGGGGCGCCTGGATGCCGTGATCGTGCCGAGCCGCGCCGAGGCGACGGCCATCACGGAAGCGGGTCTGCCGGGCGGTGTCGCCGTGTACGCCCACCCCGACTGCGTGCCCGATCCGAGGGTACGTCCGGCCGACGGACGGTCCCGGACCGTGATGGCGGCCGGCCGGCTCGTCCCCGAGAAGCGCTTCGACCTGCTGATCCAGGCCTTCGCGCACGTGGCCGGGCATCATCCCGACTGGCAGCTGCGGATCTTCGGCACCGGTCCCGAGTACGGCTCGCTCCGTGCGCTCGTCGCCGAACTCGACCTGTACAACCACGTGTTCCTGATGATGGAGGAACCCAGGCTGGAGGCGCACTGGGCGGCATCCGCCATAGCCGCAGGCACGTCGGACCGCGAGTCCTTCGGGCTCGCGCTGGCGGAGGCCATGCGGTGCGGACTCCCCGTCGTCTCCACCGACTGCCCCGGCGGGCCCCCGGAAATCGTCCGCCACGAGGTCAACGGCCTGCTCACGCCCGTCGACGACGTCGACGCGTTCGGCGCCGCGCTGATGCGTCTGGTCGAGGACGAGGCCACCCGCGCGGCAATGGGCCGTCAGGCGCTCCAGGACTCCGACCGCTACGGTCCGGAGGCGGCGGCGGGTCGGTTCGAGAAGGCGATCAGGATGTCCCGGCGAGCCCGCCGGGAGTCCCGTCCCGCCGCCGAGGTCTCGGTGGGGTGCACGGTGGAGCCCGACGGCCTGATCGGCCTGCGCCTGGCGGGGGTACGGGAGGGCCGCGAGGATCTGCACCTGGTCCTGCGCAGACGGAAGGCGGCGCGCGACGAGCGGCCGGTCCGGCTCCCTCTGCTGCCCGCCGACGGCCTGGGACCGCACCTCTACACAGCGGTCGTCCCGCCGGGGCCCGGGATTCTCACCGAGGGCCGCTGGGACGTCCATCTGGACAGCGGTGACGGTAAGCCCTCGAAGATCCAGCCGGGGGTCCTCGACCTGCGCGGCTTCGGTCCGGTGGCGACCGGTCCCGCCTGCACCGTGGTCCAGCTCCCTTACGCGTCCGAGAGCGGCCACCTGGTGCTGCGCACATGGACGCGGGAACGTCACGCCGAGGCCACCGAGGTCTGGGTCGGTGACGGAATCATCCATCTGCGGGGCGTCCTGTACGGCTGCGACTTCGGTGACGCGGAGCCGTTGCTGCTGATGCGCCGGCGCGGGGGCGAGGGGCACCAGTTCTGGCTCTCCGGCAACTCGTCGGGAGCCGCGGACTTCTCCTTCGCGCTGCCCGCGTCGGACCTGGCCGAACAGCTCATCGGCCGGCACGAGCTGTGGGACCTGTGGGTGGGCCGGCGGTACGACCCGGTGGTCGCACGGCTGGGCCGCTTCCTCACCGACGTGGTCGATGTGAAGGGTGTCTTCGCCTACCCCAACGCGGTGGTGCCGGCCGACGACGGTCCTGACGTCCTGGTCAAGCCCTACTACACCGCGGGCACCGAACTCTCGGTCCGCGTCTCCGAGAAGGCGGAGTAGCGGGGACACATGGCCATGACCCAGCCGTCGGCCGACCCGGGCCGCCCCGCGCACTCCGCGGGGCGCGCGGGTGCGGTCTCAGTACCGGAGCCAGGCCTCCAGCGCCATCCCCTGCTGATCCGTCCGCTGCCTTGTCACGCTCATCCCGCCGTCCGGGCCGATCACCGCCACGACCAGCCGGCCGGCACGGTCACGGGCGAGTGCGGGCACCCCTTCACAGGGTTCGCGGGTATCGGCCCACCAGGCACCTGCGGATTCCATCTCGGTCGGATAGGCGGTCACCCCGAGGGTGCCCGTCTCCTCGGTCTGGGCCAGGACGGTGCAGTCGTAGCCGTCCACGACGCAGCGGGACAGGGCGAGGGGGCCACGACCCGACCGGCCGGCGAGCGGAGCGGGGGCGACGTCGGCGGCGCCGGGTTCGGGCAACCGGTAGGCGACGACCTCGCCGCTCGCGTCGTCACGCCAGAAGTGGGTGATCCTGTCCTCGTAGGACCCGGTGCCCGACGCGGTCTCCGGGCGGGCGATGAAGACCAGGTTGGGGGCGCGGTCCAGGGAGCCGCCCGGCTTCTCCTGGCGCCATACGTACACGCCCTTGTCGGCGGGTATGAAGACTTCGGCCCGGCCGGACGGGGTCACGACGGCGGACATGCCCTCCCGTACCCGCTTGCACGGCAGAGCCGTCCACTTGCCCCAGGCGCCTCCGCGGCCGCGCCGACGGGTGAACACCCCGCCGGTCGCGCTGCGGACGAAGACGTGGACCGTGTCGCTCCCGTCGACGACCGCCACCGGGGCGCCGACGGCCCCCGCCTGCGCTGCGTCGGCGTGCGGGTTGCCGATCGAGTGCCATCCGGTCATCGGACGGCCTGCCTGGTACTGGGACGCGAAGACGACCTCGACGGGTGCCTGAGGGCCGTTGCCCTTGCGCCGCATCGCGAAGAGGTCGACGTAGCCCTGCGGACTCCGCGCGACGGAGAGATACGGGAGCATCCCGGCGTCGGCGAGCAGGAGTTCGGGGCGTCCCCAGCCGCCGGACTGCGCAGCGGCCTCGGTCCAGCGCACGATGCCGCCCGTCCTGCCGACGGCGTACGCGGTGAGGCGGCCTTCGCCGTCCGGCACGAGCCATCCGGTCGTGCGCGGCGCTGCGGCTCGCGGTGCGGCGACGGGCTGTCCGACAGGTCCGGCAGAGATCCCCCCGCCAGGATGACCGCCACGCCTGCGCCCTGAACGCAAAACCATTGCTCCCCGCCCGTTCTTCACCGAGTACTTCCTCCGGTGCCGAACGGCGATGGGCGGAGTCCCGTGGTTTCTCTGTCGAATGACCGGTTTCGCTTTTACTGCGTCAACTGGTGTCACAATAATACTCGACAGGGGTCGATTTCAGAGAGCTTCCTATCACAGAATGCGACTTCGAGGTGCGAACGGCACCTGGACGAATCGCAGCGCAGGGACGACTTCGGCACCCACGGACCGGAACTGTCCGCCCCCTTTTCCTCTCCTCTCGCACGCGCCGAGCGCGTCCCGACGGAAGAACCAGACGAGCCCATGACAGATCACAACGCTGACTCCGGATCGCGGATATCCGACGAAACCCGCTCCAGACGCGCACCCAAGCCGCGCAAGCGCCGCCGGGGCCTCAAGATCACTCTTGGCGTCCTGCTCGTCCTGCTGCTCGCAGGCGGCGGCACGGTCTACTGGATGTACAGCCAGCTCGACGGCAACATCAAGGGCGTCGACATCAACAAGGCCCTCGACGAGAAGGACCGTCCCGAGAAGCTCCCCACCACCGGGCAGAACCTGCTGGTGCTGGGATCGGACTCGCGGGCCGGGGCGGAGAACAAGGAGCTGGGCGGTGGCGGCAGCGTCGGCGGCGCCCGGTCCGACACCGCCATGGTGGTGCACATACCCGAGGGCCGGACCGAGGCCGTCGCCGTGTCCATTCCGCGCGACACCCTGGTGACCCGGCCGGAGTGCAACAAGGCCGACGGCTCGAAGATGCCGTCCGCCGAGCGCGTGATGTTCAACTCCGTGTACTCCCAGGTCGGTCCGGCCTGTGTGGTCAAGACCGTGGAGAAGATGTCCGGGGTCCGGATCGACCACTACCTGGAGATCAACTTCGCCGGGTTCAAGGATCTGGTCGACGCGATCGGCGGAGTCACCGTCGAGGTCGAGGAACCGATCCGGGACAAGGCCTCCGGTCTCGACCTGACCGCCGGTTCCCACAAGCTCAACGGCACCGAGTCCCTCGCCTACGTCCGGACCAGGCACGGCATCGGTGACGGCAGCGACCTCGGCCGGATCGGGCTCCAGCAGCAGTTCCTGCTCGCGCTGCTGACCGAGATCAAGTCCCAGGACCTGCTCGGCAGTCCGACGACCGCGTACAAGATCGCCAACTCGGCCACCAAGTCGCTCACCACCGACGAGGGGCTGGCCTCGCTGACCTCCCTCACCGAGTTCGCCCGCTCGATGAACGGCGTCGACCCCTCCTCCATGGAGACGATCATGCTGCCGGTGGCCTACGACAAGCAGGACCCGAACCGGGTGGTGGCCTCGGAGCCCCGGGCCGGCGAGCTCTGGAAGGCGATCCGTCAGGACGCCACGATCCCCGAGTCCGCCAAGAAGTCCCCCGCGACCGGCGGCTGATCCCGCCTCATCCTTCAGGGACCGGCAGGGGACCGGCCACGGTCCGGTCCGGCCGGTCCCGGAACAGCAGCGGCCGCAGTCGTACGGGACCCGGTGTACGGGTCCCTGTACGGCTGCGGCCGCTGTCGCGTCCTGTGGGGGGCCGGGCAGGGTCAGGAGACCTTGTCCTTCTGCATACGGCTGTTCCGGCGCCCGTACAGGAAGTAGACGGCCACTCCGATGGCCATCCAGATCGCGAACCGGAGCCACGTCTCGGCCGGCAGGTTCAGCATCAGCCACACCGAGGCGGCGACGGACACGATCGGGAGCACGGGTACCCAGGGGGTACGGAAGGCCCGGTGCAGGTCGGGGCGGGTGCGGCGCAGGACGATCACACCGAGGGCGACGACCACGAAGGCGAAGAGCGTGCCGATGTTCACCAGGGTCGCGAGCTCGTTGATGCTCGTGAACCCTGCCACGATCGCGATGATCCCGCCGAGCAGGATGGTCGGGCGGTACGGGGTGCCGAAGCGCGGGTGCGTCACCGAGAAGAAGCGCGGGAGGAGCCCGTCGCGGCTCATCGCGAAGAACACCCGGGTCTGGCCGAGGAGCAGGATCATGCAGACCGTGGTGAGGCCGACTGCGGCGCCGAAGCTGATGACTCCCGCGTAGAAGGGGTGGCCGACGGCCTTGAAGGCGTCCGCGAGCGGGGCGCTGACGGAGAGTTCGGAGTAGTGCTGCATGCCGGTGACCACGAGCGACACGGCGACGTAGAGCACTGTGCAGATGAGGAGCGAGGCCAGGATGCCGCGCGGCATGTCCCGCTGGGGGACCTTGGTCTCCTCGGCCGCGGTGGCCACGACGTCGAAGCCGATGAAGGCGAAGAAGACGACGGAGGCGGCGGTGAAGATGCCCATGATGCCGAAGTTCGTCGGTTCGTAGCCGAACATCAGCTGGACCAGCGGGGCGTCCAGGCCCGAACCGGATTCCTGCGGCTGGGCCTCGGGGATGAACGGCGAGTAGTTGGCCGACTTGATGAAGAACAGGCCCGCCACGATCACGATGCCGACCACGGCCAGCTTGATGGCGACCACGACCGTCGTCACCCGGGCGGAGAGCTTCATCCCGAGCACGAGGATGACCGTCAGGATCAGGACCAGGGCGAAGGCCAGGATGTCGAAGCCGAATCCGTCCGCCACATCGGGACCGGAGAGCGCCTCGGGCATCGTCCAGCCGACGTTGTCCATGAGCGAGCGGACGTAGCCGGACCAGCCGACCGCCACCACCGCCGTGCCCAGGGCGAATTCGAGCACCAGGTCCCAGCCGATGATCCAGGCGACGAGTTCGCCGAGGGAGGCGTACGCGAAGGTGTACGCGGATCCCGCCACGGGAACGGTGGAGGCGAATTCGGCGTAGCAGAGTGCGGCCAGGGCGCAGACGATACCGGCGGCGACGAAGGCGAGAGCGGTCGCGGGACCTGCCGTCTCCTTGGCGACCTTGCCCGTGAGGACGAAGATTCCGGTGCCGATGATGACACCCACTCCGAAGACCGTGAGGTCCAGCGCGGAGAGGGATTTCTTGAGCGCGTGTTCCGGTTCCTCCGTGTCCCTGATCGACTGTTCGACCGTCTTCGTCCGAAACAGTGTGTTCACCGGTCTGCCTCCGTGATCGTCCGTCGCCGCGTCCTCGCGTTACCCGAATCACGGTCATGATCGAGACGGCGCGCGGCTGAGGGGAGGCGGAAGGGGGCGATTCACCCGATGGGGCACGGGAGAGGGAAGTTCTCTCGGCCGAACGGAGTACTGCGGGCACGGACGGCACACGCTCACGCCCTCACCGAGCCTCTCCCGGTGACCGCATGACTGCGCCCCCTCGCTCCGTACGGAACGAGGGGGCGCAGTCGCGGTACCGGCCGGCGCGCGGCGTCAGTCGCGGACGGGCTCCACGGCCCGGCTCTCGTACCGGCCGTCCAGCTTGGCGACCAGTCCGGTGACCTGACGGGCGATGTCCGGTGCGGTCAGGCCGATCTCGGCCATGACCTCCTTGCGGGAGGCATGGTCGAGGAAGACCGGCGGGATCCCGAAGTCACGCAGGGGTACGTCCACCCCGGCGTCCCGCAGGTTCTGGGCGACGGCGGAGCCGACACCACCCGCCCTGCTGTTGTCCTCGACGGTGACGACGACGCGGTGCTGTGCGGCGAGCGGGGCGAGTGCCTCGTCGACGGGCTTGACCCAGCGCGGGTCGACCACCGTCGTGGAGATGCCCTGGGCGTCCAGCAGTGCGGCGATCTCCAGGCACATCGGGGCGAGCGCTCCGACGGAGACCAGCAGGACGTCCGGCGCGTCCGTGCCCGCGTAGCGCAGCACGTCCATGCCGCCGACCGTGCCGACGGCCTTGACCGCAGGGCCGACCGCACCCTTGGAGAAGCGGACGACGGTCGGCGCGTCGTCGACGTCGACGGCCTCGCGCAGCTGGGCGCGGACCTGGTCGGCGTCGCGCGGGGCGGCGATCCGCAGGGTCGGCACGCACTGCAGGATCGACATGTCCCACATGCCGTTGTGCGAGGCGCCGTCCGTACCGGTGACTCCGGCCCGGTCAAGGACGAAGGTCACACCGCACTTGTGCAGGGCGACGTCCATCAGGACCTGGTCGAAGGCGCGGTTGAGGAACGTCGCGTAGACCGCGAAGACGGGGTGGAGTCCTCCGGTGGCGAGGCCGGCCGCGGAGACCGCGCCGTGCTGCTCGGCGATCCCGACGTCGTAGATCCGGTCCGGGAAGGCTTCCTCGAACCTGCCGAGGCCCACGGGCTGGAGCATGGCCGCGGTGATCGCGACGATGTCCTCGCGCTCGTGGCCGAGCTTGACCATCTCCTCGCCGAAGACCGAGGTCCAGTCGAGGCCGGAGGTGGAGATGGGCAGGCCGGTGTCGGGGTGGATCTTGCCGACGGCGTGGAAGCGGTCGGCCTCGTCCTGGAGGGCCGGGGTGTAGCCGCGGCCCTTCTCCGTGAGGCAGTGGACGATGACCGGGCCGCCGAAGCGCTTGGCACGCGTCAGCGCGGATTCCAGGGCTTCGATGTCGTGGCCGTCGATCGGGCCGACGTACTTCAGGCCGAGGTCCTCGAACATGCCCTGCGGGGCGATGAAGTCCTTGAGGCCCTTCTTGGCACCGTGCAGCGTCTCGTAGAGCGGCTTCCCGACGACGGGGGTGCGCTCCAGGATGTCCTTGCCGCGGGCCAGGAACCGCTCGTACCCGTCGGTCGTGCGCAGGGTGGCGAGGTGGTTCGCGAGACCGCCGATGGTCGGGGCGTAGGAGCGCTCGTTGTCGTTGACGACGATGACGAGGGGGCGGTCCTTGGCGGCGGCGATGTTGTTCAGCGCCTCCCAGGCCATACCGCCGGTGAGCGCGCCGTCGCCGATGACCGCGACGACGTGGTCGTCCTTCTTCAGTACCTCGTTGGCCTTGGCGAGGCCGTCGGCCCAGCCGAGGACGGTCGAGGCGTGCGAGTTCTCGATGACGTCGTGCTCGGACTCGGCGCGGGACGGGTATCCGGAGAGGCCGCCCTTGCTCTTGAGCTTCGAGAAGTCCTGCCGGCCGGTGAGCAGCTTGTGCACATAGCTCTGGTGGCCGGTGTCGAAGAGGACCTTGTCCTGCGGGGACTCGAACACCCGGTGCAGGGCGATGGTCAGCTCGACCACGCCCAGGTTCGGGCCGAGGTGGCCTCCGGTCTTGGACACCGCGTCGACGAGGAAGGTACGGATCTCCTCGGCGAGCTGGTTCAGCTGCTCGAGGCTGAGCCGGTCCAGGTCGCGCGGTCCCCCGATGCGGGTCAGCAGGTCCACCCGTGCCTCCTTGCGTTTGAGCTGGTCGAGCGTGCCGATCCGATGAGTCTAATGTTCCGTCGGCGGCATCGGTCATCGGGCAGCGCATTCCGCGTGCTGCCGCGGGTGCGTCCGGCCTCGTGCCACGGGCGCGTTCCGCACGGCGCCGTGGCAGGACATGAGTACGCGCACGTGCCCGGCACCACGAGGGATGCCGGGCACGTGTGCGGAACCGCGGTCAGGCGCGGCCTGCGGTCTTCTGCGTCTTGCGGGTGACGGAGTCGATGACGACCGTGGCGAGAAGCACACCACCGGTGATCATGTACTGGACCGGCGTGGCGATGCCTTCCAGCGACAGGCCGTACTGGATCGAGACGATCACCATGACACCGAGCAGAGCGTTCCACGTGCGGCCACGGCCACCGAAGAGGCTGGTGCCACCGATGACGGCTGCGGCGATGACGTTCATCAGCAGGTCGCCTGTGCCGGAGCCCTGGTTCGCCGCCGCGATCTTGGAGGCCCAGAACAGGCCGCCGATCGCCGCGAAGGTACCGGCGATCGAGAAGACCGAGATACGGATCGCGGTGACGTTGATACCGGCGCGGCGCGAGGCCTCGACGCTGCCGCCGAGTGCGAAGATCTTCCGGCCGTAGGAGGTGCGGCGCAGGACGAAGTCCGAACCCACCAGCACGATGAGGAAGAGGACCAGCGCCAGCGGCAGACCCCGGTACTGGTTGAACATGAAGGCCGCGGCGAAGGCGAACACCGCGAGCACCGCGGTGCGCACCACGATGTCGGTGAGCGGCCGGGCCGGGATGCCGGCCGCATCGCGGCGGCGGCTGTCCAGGAACGCGGACAGGAAGAAGCCGATCACGGCGAGGGCCGCGAGGCCGTAGGCGGCTGCGACGTCCGTGAAGTAGTACGTGGTCAGCTTGCCGACGACACCGTCGCCGTCCAGGTTGATCGTGCCCGTGTCACCGAGGAGCTGGAGCATGAAGCCCAGCCAGAACAGCAGGCCCGCGAGGGTGACGGCGAACGCGGGCGCGCCGATCCTGGCGAAGAAGAAGCCGTGGACGGCTCCGATGACCGCACCGCTGACGATGGCGACCAGGACGGCCAGCCACTCGTTCATACCGTTGGTCACACTGAGTACGGCGACGACGGCGCCGGAGACACCGCTGACCGAGCCGACCGAGAGGTCGATCTCGCCGAGCAGCAGCACGAAGATGATGCCGACGGCCATCATGCCGGTGGCCACCATCGTCACGGCGATGTCGCTGATGTTCTTCGCGGAGAGGAACTCGGAGTTCAGGCTCTGGAAGATCACGCAGATGATGATCAGGCCGATGACCACGGGGATCGACCCGAGGTCTCCACCGCGCATCTTGCGCTTGAACTCGGTGAGGTATCCGCCGAAGCCCTGCTCGCGCACGAGCAGCCGCGGGTCGACCGCGGTGTCCGCGCCCTTGGCGGCCTCCGGGTTGATCACTGCGGTGGACGTCTTGTCGGTCTTCACTTCTGGACCTCCGCGTTGCGCGCCGCACGACGGGTCACGGCGTTTTCCGTGGCGCCCGTGATGGCGGAGATGATCTCTTCCTGCGAGGTGGTCTTCACGTCGAAGACCCCGTTGTTCCGGCCCAGCCGGAGCACGGCGACCTTGTCGGCGACGGCCTTCACATCGGCCATGTTGTGGCTGATGAGGATGACCGCGTGGCCACGCTCGCGCAGCCGCTCGACGAGGTCGAGGACCTGCGCGGTCTGCTCGACGCCGAGGGCGGCGGTGGGCTCGTCGAGGATGACGAGCTTGGGCTCGCCGAGCATCGAACGGGCGATGGCGACGGTCTGGCGCTGACCGCCGGAGAGCGAGGCGATCGGGATGCGGACGCTGGGGATGCGGATCGACAGCGTGCTGAGGAGCTCGCGGGAGCGGCGCTCCATCTCGACCTCGTTCAGGACTCCGAACTTGCGGATCTCCCGGCCGAGGTAGAGGTTGCCGACGACGTCGATGTTGTCGCAGAGCGCGAGGTCCTGGTAGACGGTCGCGATGCCCAGCGTCTGTGCGTCGTTCGGCTTGTCGATCTTGACCGGCCGGCCTTCCCACTCGATGACGCCGTCATCGATGGGGTGGACTCCGGCGATCGTCTTGACCAGCGTTGATTTACCGGCGCCGTTGTCGCCCACCAGGGCGACCACCTCGCCGGAGTGGACCTCAAGCTCAACATCGGTGAGCGCCTGGACGGCACCGAATCGCTTGGAGACCCCTCGCAACGCCAACACGGGCGTAGCGGACACGTGAACCATCTCCTTCGCCGCCTGACCGGCGGGGATGCCGCGCCTGGGGGGAGGCGCGGTGGTCGAGCAGAAGCGTATGAACAGAAGAAGCGTTCCGTCCGGCACCCCGCCCGGTAGCGGGACAGTTGGTGGGCGGGGCGCCGGACAGGCTTCGGGGGCAGACCGCGCGGGACCGCCCTGCGGGCGGTCTCGCGGTGGGGCCTACTTCAGACCGGCGGCGTCGCAGGCGGCCTTGTACTTGGCCGTGCAGATCTCGTCGATCGTGTAGATGCCGTCCTTGAGGACGGTGTCCTTGATGTTCGCCTTGGTCAGCGAGACGACCGGGACGAGGACGGTGGGAATGCCCTTCGCGCTGCCGCTGTCGATCTTCGACGTGGCGATCGAGTCGAGCTTCTCGCCCTTGGCGAGCGCGACGGCCATCTCCGCGGCGACGACGCCCTCCTGCGGGTACGGCTTGTAGACGCTCATGAACTGCTCACCGGTGACGATGCGCTGCACACCGGCGAGTTCGGCGTCCTGACCGGTGACCGGCGGGAGCTTGGAGAGACCGGCGGCCTTGAGGGCGGTGATGATGCCGCCCGCCATGCCGTCGTTCGCGGAGTAGACGCCGGCGATCTTGTCCTTGCCGAGAGCCGTGATCGCCGCCTCCATGTTGGCGTTGGCGTTGGTCGGCTTCCACTCCTTGGTGTCGTACTCCTTGCCGTACGTGACCTTGCCGTCCAGCTCGGCCTTCGCACCCTTCTTGAAGAGCGCTGCGTTCGGGTCGGTGATGGCACCGTTCATCATCACGATGGTCGGCTTCTCGACGTCGCCCAGGGCCTCCAGCAGGGCCTTGCCCTGCACGTGGCCGACCTCTTCGTTGTCGAAGGAGGTGTAGGCGTCGATCGGGCCCTCGGCGAGGCGGTCGAAGGCGACGATCGGGATGCCCGCGTCCTTGGCCTTCTTGACGCTGTTCTCGATGGCCTTGGCGTCGACAGCGTCGACGATCAGCGCGTCGACCTTGTTCGTGATCATGGTGTCGACCTGCTGCGCCTGCAGCGTGGCGTCCTGCTTGGCGTTGGCGTAGACGACCTCGCCCTTGCCACCGGTCAGCTCGCTGACCTTCTTCTCGATGATCGGCTTGTCGAACTTCTCGTAACGAGCCGTCTCGCTCTCCGGAAGGAGCAGACCGATCTTGAGGGCGTCGCCCTTCTTGGCGGAGCCGGTGTCCGTGGTCTTGTCGCCGGACTCCTTGGCACTCCCGCAAGCAGCGAGCGAGACGGCCATGGTGGTGGCGGCAACGGCAACGGCGGCACGACGCATACGCGTGTTCATTTCGAACCTCCCTGACGAGGCCGCGACGTTGCGGCCGAGGTGGGTTGGAGTCAACTCGGCCGCGCCGTCAGCGTCAAGGAGTAAATCCTTAACGAGATGACAACGGTGCCATTCGTTATCTAAGTGAAGGCAGGCGTCCCGGCAGGGGCCGTGCTCTCCAAAAGGGTTGAATCACCCATCTCGCTGAGAACGAGGGCCAGCGCACCCAGCACTTCGGCCCTGCCCCCGAGCGCTCCGGGCAGCACCGAGAGCTGCCGTGCCGCACTGGGGATCGCGTACCGGGAGACCGAGTCGCGGATGGGTCCGAGCACCAACTCGCCCGCCTCGGCGAGGGATCCGCCGAGCACCACCCGGCTGGGGTTCAGCAGGTTGCAGAGGTTGGCCACACCGCTCCCGATGTGCCGTCCCACGTCCCCGATCACCCTGCGGCACCCCGGATCGCCCTCACGGGCCAGCTGGACCACCCGCTCCATGGTGAGCTCGGGCCCGTGACTGGGCTGCAGAAGGGGCAGGACGTACCGGGCGGCGGCGAAGGTCTCCAGGCAGCCGCGGTTGCCGCAGCGGCACACAGGGCCCGATTCGTCGAGCGTGATGTGCCCGATCTCGCCGGCCGTGCCGCCGGGCCCGCGGTAGATGTGCCCGTCGATCACCAGACCGGCGCCGACACCGCTGGCGACCTTGATGTACGCGAGGTCCTTGACACCCCTGCCGCTGCCCCAGACCAGCTCCCCCAAGGCCCCGAGGTTGGCATCGTTGTCTACGTAGACGGGCACGCCGAGGCGGCCGGAGAGCTCCTGGCTGGGGTTGATGCCCGTCCAGCCCGGCAGGATCGACGTGGAGCCCAGCGTGCCGGACTCGACATCGATCGGCCCCGGTACGCCCAGACCGACACCGATCACCTTCCCGGGGCTTATCCCGGTGGTCTCGATCAGGCGGTTGACCAGCTGTTCCGCGCGGCCGAAGCCCTCCGCCGACGAAGCGTCGACGTCCAGCGGCTCGGATTCCTCGGCCAGTACCTGGTGGGCAAGGTTGCCGATGGCCACGCGAAGGTGAGTATGTCCGAAATCTACCCCGATGACAATGCCCGCGTCCCCGCTGAGGGAGACGCTCCGGGCGCGGCGTCCGCCCGCCGAGGTGGGGGTCACCTCGACCGTGCCGCCGTCCTTCAGTTCGCGAACGATGTTGGAGACGGTGGCCGCGGAGAGGCCGGTGCTTCTGGCGATCTCCGCCTGGGTGAGCGAACCCGCCATACGCACGGCGCGCACAACCCGCTCGAGGTTGGCGCGATGCAGAGATGTCTGCGACCCCGGAGTCTCCATTGACCCACCCTTATCCGTGGCCCGCGTCACCCTGGGTGACCGAACCTTGTACAAGTTATGAACTCCAAAGCTCCGCTGAGGATACCTATGCCGTCAACCCCTTGACGGAAATCGGCTCCTGCCCCTTACAAAAGGGTCGGGCCCCGGAGAGCTGTCTCTCCGGGGCCCGACCCTTGTGCGCAACGGGTGAAGCAGCGGTTACGTGATGGCGCCGGCCGTACGGCGCCACGGTGGGCGTCAGCGGAAGGTGCCCTGTGACACCGAACCGGCAATCCGGCGCTGGAAGATGACGTACACGACCAGTACAGGCACCACCGTGACCACGATCGCCGCGAACAGCGCACCGTAGTCGACGTCGTAGACCTGCGAGGACGCGTACGCGGCCATCCCCTGGGTCAGGACCCACATGTCCTGGTCGGTGTTGAGCGCCACCGGCAGCAGGAACTGGTTCCACAGCCCCAGGAAGTTGAAGATCGCCACCGCGGACATGCCCGGACTGGCCATCGGCAGCATGACCTGGAAGAACGCTCGCCAGTCACCGGCACCGTCGATCAACGCGGCCTCGTAGACGTCATGCGGCAGTGACCGGAAGAACGAATAGAGGAAGAACACCGTGAACGGCAGCGCGAACGCGACGTAGGTGAGGATCAGTCCCAGACGCGTGTTCAGCAACCCGAAGTTCTGCAACTGGAAGAACAGCGGCACGATCGCCAGGAAGACCGGGAACGTCAGTCCGGCCAGCATCGTGTAGTAGATCAGCCGGCGCCCGGGGAACTGGAACCTGGCCAGGATGTAGGCGCACATCGCACCCAGCAACATCACCAGGAACAACGCAGAGACAACGACGATCACCGAATTCAGGAAGTACTTCCCGATGTTCGCGTCGGTCCACGCGTTCGCGTAGTTCTCGACCCTCCAGTGGTCCGGGAGCGAGAACGGCGACGACAGGATCTCGCCGGTCGACTTGAACGACGACATCAGTACCCACAGCATGGGCACGATCACGATCACGGACCATATGACCAGCAAGACGTGCGAGATCGTGGCGAACCTGCGGTCGCCGCTCGCGGTGACTCTGACCAGTTTCCGGTCGGCGGCTATGGCGCTCACTGAGCACCTCCCTTGGCTCCAGCACGCCGAGCCTTGAACCCACGCGCATTCTCTTTACCCTCGCCACCGCCGGTCAGGCGGAAGACGGTGAACACCAGCGCCGCGAACACCAGGGTGACGACGGCGAGGACGACACCCATCGCGGTGGCGTATCCGAACTGCTGCTTCGCGAAGGCGACGTTGAACAGCCGCTGGCTGATCGTCAGGGTCGAGTTGGCCGGCCCGCCGTTCGGCAACAGTGCCTGTACGTAGACGAACGCGTCCAGCGCGGCGATGCCGAGATAGATGTACGCCGTCTGCACACTGTCCCGGATCGCCGGCAGGGTGATCGAGATCGTGGTCCGGAACCGTCCGGCCCCGTCGATCCTGGCCGCCTCGTACAGCTCGGCGGGAACTCCCTTGATCGCGGCGATGAAGAGCACCGCGTAGAACCCGACGAGTCCCCAGACGAAGACGAATATCAGGGACGGCATGGCGGTCGAGACCTCGCCCAGCCAGGCGAACGCCACGAAGCCGTCAAGACCGATCCTGGTGAGGAAGCCGTTGACCAGGCCGGCGTTCGGGTCGAACATCTGCGCCCAGATCAGGCCGACGATGATCGCCGGCACGACGTAGGGGAAGAACGAGATGATCCGGTAGAACGACGCACCCCGGATCCCCCGGACGGGGCCCTTGCTGGGCCCGCCCAGCGTGATGGCGACCGCGACCCCGAGGGCGAGCGTCAACGTCACCAGCGGTACGACGGCCGCCAGCAGCGCCACGTTGCGCAACGCCTTCAGGAAGATGTCGTCCTCGAACATCTTGATGAAGTTGTCCAGCCCGACGAAGTTGTAGTCCGGGCTGAAGCCGCGCCAGTCCGTCATCGCCCAATAGATCGCCTGGACGAACGGCATCAGGACGAAAAGGATGAAGACGGCCAGCGGGATACCGAGGAACGCGAGGAAGAACGTCACCCGGTCGAAGGTGAGTTTGCGGCGCCCGGGACGCCCGCCGCGAGCGGCCGGCTTGAGCCGGCCGCTCGTGGGTTCGGGTTTGGTGATCGTGTCACTCATCGCGCTACTAGCTGACCTTGATCTTCTCGATGGAGGCGTCTTCCCGGATCTTGTCGGAGATCTTCTGCAGAGCCGAGGTCAGACCCTTGGCGTCGATGTCGCCGGCGAGGAACGAGTTCCACGGCACCAGCTGGTCGGTGTTCATGCCGTAGGCCTCGACGAACGTGTAGTTGAAGATGTTCTCGCCCGCGGCCTCGAGCATCTTCGTCTGCGAGACGAGGGCCGTGGAGCCGTAACCGTCGGCGGGCACGGTGCCCTTGACGATCGTCGGGGCCAGCTTCGTCTTGGAGAAGTTGGCGGCCGCCTTCTCGGACAGCATCGCCCGCAGGACCTCCTTGCCGCCGGCCGGGTTCTTGCCCTGCTTGGGAACGATGAACGGCTCGCCCGCGGCCGCACGGAGCGCCTCGTAGGGGATCTTCGGCTTGGCCGTGAGCGTCATCGCCGGAACACCGGTCATCTGGAAGTCGGCCTTGGTGGCGTCCTTCATCTCGTTCTCGATCCAGCCACCGGACGGGTAGAGCAGCGCCTTCTGGTCGTTGCTCCAGATCGCCTGCGCCTTCTGGAACTGGGTGCCGGAGCCGCCGGGGACGAACATCTTCTCCTTGACCATGGTCTCCATGATCTTGATGACGCCCTGGACCGCCGGGTGCGACCAGCAGCCCTTCTCCAGGTTCCCCAGCGCGATCCGGACCTCGTCGCCGCCCTCCTTGATCGCCGAGTCGATCAGGAGCGTCCGGTAGTAGGTCGCCGCTTCCTTGCCGTGGACGAAGAGGTACTTGCCCTTCTTCTTCGCCGCCGCGCCGAGGTCGAGCGCCTCGTCCCACGTCTTCGGCGGGGTCCAGCCGTTCGCCTCGAACAGCGTCTTGGAGTACCAGACGCCGTACACCGTCATCACGTAGTTGAGCGCGACGAACTTGTCCTTGAACGTGCCGGGGTCCTTGACGCCGGGGTAGACGATGTCGGCGATCTTCTTGCCCTCGTAGGTGTTGGCCTCGAAGACGTCGTCGAGCTCCTCGAGCTGGTCGAGAATGCCCAGGAAGCCGATCTGGTCCTCACCGGAGTTGTCGATGAGGTCCGGCGGGTTGCCACCGACGAAGCGGGGCTGGAGCTCCGGGCCGATGTCGACGACCGGCTTGACGTCGACCTTGGTGCCGGCGATCTGGGCCCCGATGACCGTGTTGACGAACTGGACGTAGTCGGTGCCGTAGCCGCCGTCGAAGATGGCCGCCTCGACCTTGGAGTTCTTGGCGACGCCGAACGGGTTCTTGGCACCCTTCTCGCCCTTCGGGCCGCCGCCACCGTTGTCGTTGCTGGAGGGAGAGCCACACGCAACCGCGAACGAACCCATGGCTGCCGTCGCGATCGCCCCGCGCAGGAGCGTTCGCCTGTCAAGAGAGCCGGCACGAATGGTCATCTCTGCATCCTCACTGATCAATTGGATCTCTACGGGTTTGCTGCGTGTTCGGCTGCCGGGCCGGGTTGGCCCCGTGCTTGCCGCACTTCTCTTTGAGCGCGTCCTGATGTGGGTTTCCGCCTGCGATGTCGGCGGCGATGCACATCGGGTCGTTCAGCCGTCGTCTCGGAGCCGCTCAGCGGCACCGATGGTGATCACCTGAACGATGTCGGAAAAGCGGTCGCCGTAGCCGCGGCCCGAGCGACAGTCGCGCTCCGCTTGATCAGACCGCAATGGCCTACGCCGGGAGTGGATCCCATGCTCAAGTCCTCGCCTTCTCCAGGACTCAGGCGGTGTACCGGTCACCCGTCGATATCGCCTCAGGCGAAGGGTCCCGCCACCGCGGTCAGTTGCGCTTGGGTCATGCGGAATTGCAGTTTTGCCGTGCAGTGCGGGATTTCGGGAGACCGCTACAGCGAAGTCGCTGACAGCGGCCCCGCAGACGTCCCCCGTCCCCCTTGCCCGTGACGCGTGGAACGGCCGTCCAGGTGCCGACAGGTATAGTCCACTTGTCGCCAACTGAGCAAGATCGAATGCAGGTTTGAGCGGCAGTCTTTCCCGAGTTGAGACCTCGCGGATACTTCGGCACCGTGCGCCCTCGCACCGGAACCCACATTTCCGGATTGCGGCCGATTCGGCGGGCCGACACCTCGCAACACTCTTGACACATCCGGCCACTTGGCTCCCTACTGGTACCCGAGTCCCGTAATGACAACGTTGTCCAAGCACGCCCCCCGGGAGGATCGGCTCCGTATGCAGCCCCTACGTGGTCTTCAGCAAGGCCCCCGCAAGAGACACAGCACCTCCGCCGCGGTCATCGCGGCCTCTCTCGTCCTTGTGGCGGCAGCCCCTACCGCGGCCTTCGCACAACCGGCCGGACCGTCCCAAAAGCCTTCCGGCGAGCGTTCGTTCAGCTCTTCCTTCGAAGAGGACGAAAAGCAGCCGGACTGGCGCAATACCGTTGAAGAAGGCTCTGACGGAAAGAAAAGGGCATCGGGTATCGATGGCGGATTCTCCGCCGGAATACCGGGCAATGTCACCGATCAGGTCACCGATGTGCGGGCCAGCAGCGAGAACTCGGGGGGCGGCGAGGGGAAGGAGAACCTCGTCGACGTGGAGTCCGGCACGAAGTGGCTGGCCTTCCAGCCGTCGGGCTGGGTCGAGTTCGATCTCGTCGAACCCACGAAGGTAGTGACATATGCACTCACTTCGGCCAACGACCACGACGAGCGCGACCCCAAGGACTGGACCCTGAAGGGTTCCGCCGACGGCAAGACCTGGACGGACCTGGACACCCGGACCGGCCAGACCTTCTCGGAGCGCTTCCAGACCAAGTCGTACGATTTCACCACGGATACGGCTTACAAGCACTTCCGCCTGGACATCACGAAGAACAACGGCGCCACGGACGCGATCCAGCTCGCCGACGTCCAGTTCTCCAACGGCGACACCTCCCCGCCGGCGCCCGGCGACATGCGCAGCCAGATCGACCGCGGCCCCTCCGGCTCCCCCACCGCCAAGGCGGGTGCGGGATTCACCGGAAAGAAGGCGCTGCGCTACGCCGGCACGCACAAGCCGGACGGCCACGCCTACTCGTACAACAAGGTCTTCGACGTCGACACGGCCGTCACCAAGGACACCGAGCTCTCCTACCTGGTCTACCCCCAGATGGGCCAGACGGATCTCAACTACCCGGCCACCCACGTCGCGGTCGACCTCGCCTTCACCGACGGCAGCTACCTGAGCGAGCTGAAGGCCACCGACAGCCACGGCGGGCTGCTGACCCCGCAGGGCCAGGCCGACGCCAAGCGGCTGTACGTGAACCAGTGGAACAAGGTCGCCTCGCGCATCGGCACGGTCGCGGCGGGCAAGACCGTCGACCGGATCCTGGTGGCCTACGACTCCCCCAAGGGCCCCGCGAAGTTCCAGGGCTGGCTCGACGACATCAAGATCGCCCCGAAGGCCCCGGAGAAGCGCAAGGCGCACCTCTCGGACTACGCGTCGACGGTGCGCGGCACGAACTCCAGCGGCGGCTTCTCGCGCGGCAACAACTTCCCCGCCACCGCGGTCCCGCATGGCTTCAACTTCTGGACGCCGGTCACCAACGCCGGCTCCACGAGCTGGCTGTACGACTACTCGCGCGGCAACAACGCGGACAACCTGCCGACGCTGCAGGCCTTCAGCGCCAGCCATGAGCCGAGTCCCTGGATGGGCGACCGCCAGACCTTCCAGATGATGCCGTCGGCGGCCTCCGGAACCCCGGACGCCTCCCGCACGGCCCGCGGCCTGCCGTTCCGCCACGAGAACGAGACGGCGAACCCCCACTACTACGGGGTGACGTTCGAGAACGGTCTCAAGGCCGAGATGACGCCCACGGACCACGCGGCGCGGATGCGGTTCACCTACCCGTCCGACGACGCCAGCATGGTCTTCGACAACGTCTCCAACGACGGCGGCCTCACCCTCGACGCGAAGACCGGCTCCTTCACCGGCTTCTCGGACGTGAAGAGCGGCGGCTCCACCGGTGCCACCCGGCTCTTCGTGTACGGCTCCTTCGACGCGCCGGTCACCGACAGCGGCAAGCTGAAGGGCGGCGGCGGTGACGACGTCACCGGGTTCTTCCGCTTCGACGCGGGCAAGGACCGCACGGTCAACCTGCGCCTGGCCACCTCGCTGATCAGCGTCGACCAGGCGAAGAAGAACCTCGCCATGGAGCTGCCGGAGAAGACCTCCTTCGACACGGTACGCAAGAACGCGCAGAAGGCCTGGGACAAGATCCTCGGCAAGGTCGAGGTCGAGGGCGCCAACGCAGACCAGCTGACCACGCTCTACTCGAGCCTGTACCGGCTGTACCTCTACCCGAACTCCGGCTTCGAGCAGGTCGACGGGAAGAGCACCTACGCGAGCCCGTTCTCGCCGCCGACCGGCACCAACACCCCGACCCACACCGGCGCGAAGATCGTCAAGGGTGAGGTGTACGTCAACAACGGCTTCTGGGACACCTACCGCACGACCTGGCCCGCCTACTCCTTCCTCACCCCGAAGCAGGCCGGGAAGATGGTCGACGGCTTCGTCCAGCAGTACAAGGACGGCGGCTGGATCTCCCGCTGGTCCTCCCCCGGGTACTCCGACCTCATGACCGGCACGAGCTCGGACGTGGCCTTCGCCGACGCGTACGTCAAGGGCGTGGACTTCGACGCGGAAGCGGCGTACGACGCGGCCGTCAAGAACGCCACGGTGGCCCCGCCGTCCTCCGGTGTCGGCCGCAAGGGCATGGAGACCTCCGTCTTCACCGGGTACGCCGACACCGAGACGCACGAGGGCCTCTCCTGGTCGCTGGAGGGCTACCTCAACGACTACGGCATCGCGCAGATGGGCCAGGCCCTCTACAAGAAGACGAAGAACGAGCGCTACAAGGAGGAGTCCGCGTACTTCCTCAACCGCGCCCAGAACTACGTCAAGCTCTTCGACGACAAGGCCGGCTTCTTCCAGGGCAAGAAGCCGAACGGCGACTGGCGCCTGCCCTCCGACAAGTTCGACCCCCGCGTCTGGGGCTACGACTACACGGAGACCAACGGCTGGGGCTACGCCTTCACCGCCCCGCAGGACAGCCGGGGCCTGGCCAACCTGTACGGCGGCCGCGACGGTCTGGCGAAGAAGCTGGACACCTACTTCTCGACCCCCGAGACCGCCGGACCCGAGTTCGTCGGTTCGTACGGCGGCGTCATCCACGAGATGACCGAGGCGCGTGACGTACGGATGGGCCAGTACGGCCACAGCAACCAGGTCGCGCACCACGCCACGTACATGTACGACGCGGCCTCGCAGCCCTGGAAGACGCAGGAGAAGGTCCGCGAGGTCCTCGGCCGCCTGTACACGGGCAGCGAGATCGGTCAGGGCTACCACGGCGACGAGGACAACGGCGAGCAGTCGGCCTGGTTCCTCTTCTCCTCGCTCGGCTTCTACCCGCTGGTCATGGGCAGTGGTGAGTACGCGATCGGCTCGCCGCTCTTCACGAAGACGACCGTGCACCTGGAGAACGGCCGCGACCTGGTGGTCAAGGCCCCGAAGAACAGCGCGAAGAACATCTACGTCCAGGGCCTGAAGGTCAACGGCAAGAAGTGGACGTCCACCTCGCTGCCGCACGACCTGCTGGCCAAGGGCGGCGTGCTGGAGTTCGACATGGGCTCCAAGCCCTCGGCGTGGGGCACGGGCAAGGACGCGGCCCCGGTCTCCATCACCCAGGACGACAAGGTCCCCGCCCCGAAGGGCGACGTGCTCAAGGGCGACGGCGCGCTGTACGACAACTCCTCGGCCACCTCGGCCGCGGTCGAGTCGGTGGACCTGCCGGTCGCCTCGGCGACGAAGGCGATCCAGTACACGCTGACGTCCTCCGCGGCGGCGAAGGCCCCGACGGGCTGGGTGCTGCAGGGCTCCTCGGACGGCACCACCTGGAAGGACCTCGACAAGCGGTCCGGCCAGACGTTCGCCTGGGACAAGCAGACCCGGGCGTTCTCGGTGCACACGCCGGGCTCGTACACCAAGTACCGGCTCGTGAGCACGGCGGCGGCGACGCTGGCGGAGATCGAGCTGATCTCCTGACCACCTGCTGACCGGAGTTACGGAGCCGGGGGCCGGCCACTCGCACGTGCGGGTGGCCGGCCCCCGGCTCCTGTCGTGCGGCGGACGCTTCGGCAAGAAGGCCGGCTACTCGGCCGACGTCGTCATGACGCGGCTACGCGCCGCACGCGCTCTCGTCGGCCCGGGACTGCTTGACGTCCACCTTCTTCGGCGGGGCGAGCGGCGTTCCGGCCTTCTTGAAGTCCGGCCCGAGGACGAGCGTCATCGGCTCCGCCGCAGCGGCGTCCGTGGTACCGGGCTTCAGCGCCGAGGCGGGCAGGCCCATGAGGTCCGCGAGCTCACGCGCCTGGTCGGCCTGGTTCGGCGCGTACTCCAGAGTCGTCCTGGCCACGTCCTTCGGGGCGTTGCCCACGTTGCTGGACTTCGCTACGCCCTTGGAGTTCTGCAGCCAGCCCAGGACGGCACTCGCCGATCCGCTCGGAGCGCCGCCGTTGAAGAGGTCCACGCGCACGGCCGACGCCTCCGCCCGAGGACCTTCGAGCAGCGCCGCCTGCTTGTCCTTGGCCGCCTTCTGCTCCTTCTTCACTTCGGTGAAGGACACGTCGTTCTGCATCATGCTGAAGACCTTCGGCGCCTCGACCGGGTTCAGGACGACGGTGACGGGGGTGGGCTCGTCCGGGTTGTCGACCACCGGCACCGTCATCAAGGTGATGTTCTTCAGGTTGATCCTGCCGAACTCCCTGGCAAGGGTGACGAGCTTGGCGGCGCTGCCTATCCCCTTGTCCACGGTGAGGGCGTTGGTGGCCGCCTCGGCGATGTCGAGCATCTTCGTGGGACTGCCCAGTGTGTCTTCCTTCAGCTGGCGCATCATCGATGCGACGAACTGCTGCTGCATCTCGATCCGGTCCAGGTCGCTCTCGTTCTTCAGACCGTGCCGGTTCCGGAGGAACGACAGCGCGTCCTCGCCCGCGATCCGGCTCTCCCCGGCCGGCAGGTCGAGGTCGGTCCCGCCGTCCACGTCCTTGATGGGCTCCTTCAGACACACCTTGACGCCACCGACGGCAGTGGACACGGTCTTGACCGCGTTGAAGTCGAACATCATGAAGTGGTCGACCTCGAGGTCCGTGATGCCCTCGACCGTACGCATCGTGCAGCCCGGGTCACGGCCGTTGACTCCGAAGGATTCGTTGAACCTGGTGGGCACTGTCGAGCCGGCGATGACCTTGGTGGAGCCGTCGGGCTGCTTGGTCTCACAGTCCGGGATCTTGATCATGAGGTCCCGGGGGATGCTCACCACGGTCGCGTTGGAGCGGTCCTCGGATATGTGGAAGAGGAGGGTCGTGTCGGCATGGCCGGTGACGTTGCTCCGGTTGCCGTAAGCCTCGTTGCCCTTGCCCACACGTACATCGTTGCCGATGATCAGGATGTTGACCGGCCCGTCCCCCAGGACGGTGTCGCTCCCCACGTCGCCGACGTCGACGGTGCTGATGTTCCCGTCGAGTCGGTCGTACCAGTAGTACGCGTACGCCGATGTACCTACGAGGACCAGGGTGAGGGCGCCCCCGGTCCACATCAGCACCTTCTTCCTGCCCCGCTGCTTGGGCTTGCGGCGGGGCGCCCTGGGCGGGGTGTCCGCAGCGGTCGATTCGCGACGGCTGCGCTGCCGGGGGACCCGGGCGGGTGCGGAATCGGCGGTACTGCCGCGGGAAGCGGAGTCGACGCGGGGGTCGCTGCCGGACTGAGTTGCCCCATGACCGTCCAGGCGCAGTTCGTACGCACCGGTCTCGGGGTTGACCACCCACTGATCCGCGGGATCGACCTCGTCCGCCCCTCCATAGGTCTGCACGCCCATGCCCCCCAGTCTCCGCCGGGCGCCAACCAAGTCGCCCAACTGTTCGACGCAACATGCTATCGGGGCCGCGTGCCGCTCAAAGGCTTCTGCGACATGTCTGTGTAGACGCTTCGCACGACACGGCTTCGGGCCGACCCGTCCGGGTGATCGGGAGCGGATCCACCTGTACGGGGGCGGGGTGACCACTAGGTTCCGCACCATGCCGCAGCCCAAGGAGCTCGACCCGTACGCGAACCCGCGCACCTTCTACGGTGCGGAGTTGCGCCGCCTGCGGGAGACGGCGGGCCTGTCGCAGAACCAGCTGGGCGAGCGGGTGTTCTGCTCCGGCACGTACATCGGCCTGTTCGAAGCAGCGGAACGGCGGCCCCAGTTGGAGCTGTCGCGCGCGCTGGACGAGCTGCTGGGGAGCGGCGAGCATCTGCAGCGGCTGTGTCTGCTGGCGCGGAAGTCGAATGTGGCGGGGTACTTCGCGGACGCGGCGGAGCTCCAGCTACAGGCTTCGTTCATCGGAAGCTGCACATCGGTCGTCCTTGGCCTTCTGCAGACCGAGGCCTACGCGCGGGCGCTCACCCGGTCCGCTCACCCGTTCGCCGCCAAAGAAGTCATCGAGGGACACGTCCACACCCGCATGGAGCGCGCCTGCCTCCTCGACTCACCTACTGCGCCCGTGCTTTGGATGGTGATTCACGAAGCCGCCCTGCTCGTCCCTGTGGGCGGAAACGCCGTGATGGCTGAGCAACTCGCCTATCTGGCCGAGCAGGCCGCATCGCGCCCCCGCGTCGTCACACAGGTGCTCCCGCTCTCAGCCGGAGCCCACCCCGTCCTGCAAGCGTCGATGACACTGATGCAGTTCACCGAGGCTCCCGCAGTTGTGTACACCGAGAGCGCCTACAGCGGCCAACTCGTCGAAGAACCACTGCTGGTGGAGCAGTACCGCTCCGCATACGATCTGGCCAGGGCTGCCGCACTGTCGCCGGAGGCGTCCCTGGACCGGATCGTCTCGGCGGCGAAGGAGTTCGTGACGCCATGAGCACCACACCAGACCTGAGCACAGCTGCCTGGCGCAAGTCGTCCTACAGCAACGGCGACGGCGGAGAGTGTGTCGAAGTGGCCGACGGCTTCCCCGGTCTCGTCCCCGTCCGCGACAGCAAGACCCCGGCCGGACCCGCGCTCTCCTTCACCTCCTCGCGCTGGACCCCGTTCGTCGACGCCCTGAGGAACGGCACCCTCTGACAGTGCCTGCTTTTCCCCGTCAGGTGCGGCTCGGTTCCGACTCCGGCTCCGGCGCGGGGAGCGGCGCCGCTCCCCGGCGGGGGAGCAACAGCGGGGTCGCCAGCAGGAGCACGCCGGCGAGGCCGATGGCGGTACGCGGGCCGAGCAGGCCGCCCAGTACGCCCCAGACGGCCGTCAGAAGCGCGGTCGAGGCCTTGGTCGTCACCGCCCAGGCGGACAGCGTGCGGGCGACCCGGTCGGTCGCGGTGCGCTGGAGGCGGTAGGTGGCGGAGACGGGGTTGAAGACCCCGCAGCAGAGGATGAGCCCGAACTCGACGCCCATCACCAGCAGCAGTCCTCCGGTGCCCGGCCCCAGGAAGGCCAGGCCGATGGGCCAGAACGCGCGCAGCGTCCCGGCCACGACCAGGACCCGGTGCTGCCCGAACCGGGTGGCGAGCGGCCGGGCCAGCCGCGACCCGAGCAGCCCGCCGATCGAGGGCAGGGCGAAGGCCAGGCCGTACTGCCACGGCGCGAACCCGAGCCGGCCGAGCATCAGGACGGCCAGCAGCGGCGAGGCGGCCATCACCAGGCCGTTGAACAGGGCGGTGTTGATGAACAGCGGGCGGAGCGTCGCGTCGGCGAGGATGTACCGCCAGCCGTCGAGCAGGTCCCGGGCCCGCAGGCGCGCGGCCTCCCGGGGTTCGGGCCGGGGTTCGTGCCGGCCCATCGCGCGGATACCCAGGGCCGAGAGCAGGTAGCTGACCGCGTCGGCCACCAGGGTCGCGACCGGGCCGAGGAGCCCGATCGCGGCGCCGCCGAGCGGCGGTCCGATGATCGTGGTCGTCCAGGCCGTGGACTCGAATCTGGCGTTGGCCACGAGCAGGTCCTCGGGCGGCAGCAGCGTTTTCAGGTAGGCGCCCGAGGCTGCGCGGAAGGTGATGTCGGCCGCCGCGACGACGACCGAGACGAGCAGGAGCTGAAGGAAGGTGAGAACGCCGAGCGCGAACGCGGCGGGGATCGTCAGCAGCGCCGCGAACCGCACCAGGTCCATCGCGATCAGCACCGGCCGCTTGCGGCGGAACTCCACCCACGGGCCGAGCGGCACCGCCACGACCGCGCCCACCGCGGCCCCCACGGAGGAGAGCGCGGCGACCTCGCCCGGTCCCGCGTGCAGCACCTGGATGGCGATCAGCGGGAACGCGCCGAAGGCGAGCCACGTGCCGAGCGCGCTGGTCCCGTACGCTCCCCACAGCCATCCGAACGGCCTGCCGAGCCGGTGTCCGCTCCTCATGCCCGACGCCCCTCTCCGCTCGTCCGCACAACCGTTCCGCGATCGGAAGCATCAAAGCGAGCACGACACCGCGGGATCAAACAACCGAAGTGCCGACCGTCCACAACCAATGGTTGTGGCCGTAAGGTGTCGGCGTGGACCTCGACACCGTCAGGACCTTCGTCGCCGCCGCCGAGGCGGGGCAGTTCCAGGAGGCCGCCGCCGAACTGGCGGTCACCCAGCAGGCCGTCTCCAAGCGCATCGCCGCACTGGAGCGCAGCCTCGGTGTGCGGCTCTTCACCCGCACGCCGCGCGGCGCCGAGCTGACCATCGACGGGCAGGCGTTCCTGCCCCACGCGCGTGAGCTGCTGCGTGTCGCCGAGCGCGCGGTCGCGTCCGTACGCACCGGCCACCGTCCGCTGCGGGTCGACGTGATCGCCTCACGCGGCGCGGCGTCCGGCCTGATGCGCGGCTTCCACGACGCGTATCCCGGGATCGAGCTCGACGTGGTGTGGCTCTTCGACATCGAGACGGCCGTCGCCGCCATCCGGTCCGGTGAGATCGACGCGTCGTTCCGCGCCGTGGCCGTGCCGGGCCGGCCACTGCCCGAGGACATCGAGTCCGTCCGGGTGCTCGACGAACCGCTCCAGCTCCTCACCGGCCCCGCACACGCGCTGGCGGGCGCCCGGTCGGTGCCCCTCGCCCGGCTCGCCGGGCACCGGATCTGGATGCCGGGCATCGTCCCGGGTACCGAGTGGGCCGCCTACTACGACGACCTCGTCGCCGAGTTCGGTCTCACCATCGAGGCGACCGGCCCCAACTTCGGCTCCGACGCCCTCCTGGACACCATCGCCGACACCCCAGCCCTGGCCACCTTCATGGGTGGGAGGACCCGCCTCGTCTGGCCCGTCGGCCACGGGCTGCGCCTCATCCCGGTGACCGACCCGACGCCCGTCTACCCGCACTCGCTCCTCTGGCACCGCGACAACCCGCACCCGGCGCTGGCCACCCTGCGCGCCCACCTCGCCGCCACGGCGACCGGCGACGACGAGGCCGGGACCTGGGCGCCGAGCTGGGTGATTCCGCGCTGACGCCCCGGCCGCGTGCTCAGGCGCGCGCCGCCTCGTACAGGCTCTCCGGGAGTGCGAGGTTCAGTGCCGTGACGACCGGCAGGCCGTGTTCCTTGCCGAGGCGGGAGACCGCGCCCGTGGCGAGCTGGAACAGGGCGCCGCTCGCCGGAGTCAGTCGCAGGTAGCGGGCCGTGAGGACCCGCAGGAAGTGGGAGTGCGCGACCAGCGCGATATCGGCGTCGCCCAGGCGTGAGGCGGCTGCCCGTACCTCTGCCAGGATCCGGTCGGCGCGGGCGCCCACCTCTGCCGGCGTCTCGCCCGGGTGTCCTTCGGGGCCGGGTGCGACGCCGTCGGTCCACAGGTTCCAGTCGGGCCGGGTGCGGTGGATCTCGACCGTGGTCACACCCTCGTACGCCCCGTAGTCCCACTCGTGCAGATCCGGTGTGACGCGGGGCGTCCGCAGGCCCGCCAGTTCCGCGGTACGCCGGGCGCGGATCAGCGGGCTGACCAGGGTGAGGCCGATGTGCCGGTCGGCCAGGAGGGGGACCAGCGCGCGGGCCTGGCGTTCGCCGAGGTCCGTGAGCGGCAGGTCGGTGTGGCTCGTGTGCTGTCCGGAGCGGGACCATTCCGTCTCGCCGTGCCGGATCAGGATCAGCTCGCCCATGGACTCCACCTTCGCGCCGAGGAGCCGGCCCCGGGCCGGGGCCGGCTCAAAGGATCAGCCTACGACCGTGACGGTGTACGGCTGGTCCGTGTCCGTCGCGACCCGGACCTCGCCGCCCTTGCGGACCACTTCGTACGTCGCCGCGGGTGCGCCCGTGAGGTCGGGGACCGTCACCGTGCGGGTGAAGTCGCCCGTTCCGGCCGGTGCGAACACGCGGAGTTCCAGGTTGTCGAGCCACTCCCCGTCCGGGCGCGAATCGTCCGCGCCCAGGGCCAGGACCGCACCCGGGCGGACCAGGACCGGCAGGCTGTCGAAGCCGTGGGTCTCGCGGCGCCACCCGGGGCCGGTGACCGTCTCGCCGGTCAGCAGGTGGGTCCAGGTGCCCTCGGGGACGTAGTACTCGACCTGGCCGTCCTCGCTGAAGACGGGCGCGACCAGGAGGTCCGGGCCGAGCAGGTACTGGCGGTCCACGGTGCGGGCGGTCGGGTCGTCGGGGAACTCCAGCAGCATCGGGCGCATCGTCGGGACGCCCGTGCGGTGGGCCTCGACGGCGGCCCCGTACAGGTAGGGCATCAGCCGGTGCTTGAGGCGGGTGAACTGCCGGGCCACATCGACCGCTTCCTCGCCGAACTCCCACGGCACCCGGTAGGAGGAGGAGCCGTGCAGCCGGCTGTGCGAGGAGAGCAGGCCGAAGGCGAGCCAGCGCTTGAAGACCGCCGGGTCGGGGGTGCCCTCGAAGCCGCCGATGTCGTGGCTCCAGAAGCCGAAGCCGGACAGGCTCAGCGAGAGGCCGCCGCGCAGCGACTCGGCCATGGCGCCGAAGGAGGACCAGCAGTCGCCGCCCCAGTGGACCGGGAACTGCTGGCCGCCGGCGGTCGCCGAGCGGGCGAAGAGCACGGCTTCGCCCTGGCCGCGCTCCTTCTCCAGGAGTTCGAAGACGGCCTTGTTGTACAGGTGCGTGTAGTAGTTGTGCATGCGCTCCGGGTCGGAGCCGTCGTGCCAGACGACGTCCGTGGGGATGCGCTCGCCGAAGTCGGTCTTGAAGGCGTCGACGCCCTGGTCGAGGAGCCCCTTGAGCTTGCCCTGGAACCAGGCGGTGGCCTCGGGGTTGGTGAAGTCGACCAGCGCCATGCCGGCCTGCCACTTGTCCCACTGCCAGATGTCGCCGTCGGCGGTCTCGACGAAGTAGCCCTTGCGGGCGCCCTCCTCGTACAGCGCGCCCTTCTGCGCGATGTACGGGTTGATCCAGACGCAGATCCGCAGTCCCTTGTCCTTGAGCCGGGCGATCTGGCCCACCGGGTCGGGGAAGGCGGCCGGGTCCCACTCGAAGTCCGACCACTGGTACTCGCGCATCCAGAAGCAGTCGAAGTGGAAGACGCTGAGCGGGATTCCGCGTTCGGCCATCCCGTCGACGAAGGAGTTGACGGTCTTCTCGTCGTAGGAGGTGGTGAACGACGTGGACAGCCAGAGGCCGAACGACCAGGCCGGCGGCAGGGCCGGGCGGCCGGTGAGTGCGGTGTAGCGGGCGAGGACGTCCTTCGGCGTGGGGCCGGCGATGACGAAGTACTCGAGCGTCTGGTCCTCGACGCTGAACTGCACCTGGCCGACGGCCTCGGAGCCCACCTCGAAGGAGACCTTGCCGGGGTGGTTGACGAAGACGCCGTAGCCGCGCGAGGAGAGGTAGAACGGGATGTTCTTGTAGGCCTGTTCACTGCTCGTGCCACCGTCGGCCTGCCAGATGTCGACGGTCTGACCGTTCTTCACGTAGGGCGTGAAGCGCTCACCGAGACCGTGGACGGTCTCGCCCACGCCGAGAGCGAGCTGGGCAAGCATGTGGTGGCTGCCGTCGGGGAGGGTGGCGAACGCGCTCCCCTTGCGTCCGGCGGAGGTCAGGATCTGGCCGTCGCCGTCGAGGAACTCCAGACCGAAGGCACCCTCGGTGGGCAGCCGCAGCGTGAGGGGGCCGCTGGTCAGCTCGGCGGTGGCGCCCAGTTCACGTGCCGTGGCGGCGGACTGCGCGGCGGCGCCCACCAGTTCGAAGTCCGGGCCCTTGCGGCGCCTGCCCGCGTGGTGGGTGAGCCGTACGGCGATGACGCCCTCGGCGGGGGCGTGGGCCTCCACGGTGATCAGCGGGGCGTTGAGGGTGTCACCGCGCCGTTCGACACGCTTGACGGCTGCGTAGGCAGCGAGGCGGTCGGTGTCGAGGCGGACGTCGCGGACTTCGGTGGCGTACGAGGCGTGCACACCGCTGCGCAACTGCCAGAAGCCGTCGGTGAACTTCATGGGGGGGGTCCTTAGCCGTTCAGGAAGTACGAAAGTGCGGGACGTCAGGGCGTCTGCGGCGAGCGCGCCAACGGGTCCTCTCGATTTTGATCGTACACAAAACAAATATGCGCACGAGGGCCCGTACACAACGGGAACACCCGGAATGCCCGAATAACTGCCGCGCCGACGAAGGTCGCAGATCGGACATGCTGCCGCCACGTGACCGATACGTCACGGAAACGGTATGGAAACCAACGGCAGGGTGGGGTATTAGTACTGCAAGCAAACAAATTGGTCGGTCGGCTGATCCGCCGCCCGCGCCTTCGTCGACAAGAGGCTGATCAATGTCGGAACGCTTCACCCCCACCGCCGCGGACAGGTTCACCTTCGGTCTCTGGACCGTCGGCTGGCGCGGCAACGACCCGTTCGGCGACGCCACCCGTCCCGCGCTCGACCCGGTCGAGTCGGTCGAGCGCCTGGCCGAGCTCGGCGCCCACGGTGTGACGTTCCACGACGACGACCTCATTCCGTTCGGCTCCTCCGACAGCGAGCGCGACGCCCACATCGCGCGCTTCAAGGAGGCGCTGGAGCGCACCGGGCTCAAGGTCCCGATGGCCACCACCAACCTCTTCACGCACCCCGTGTTCAAGGACGGCGGCTTCACGTCCAACGACCGCGACGTGCGCCGTTACGCGCTGCGCAAGGTCATCCGCAACATCGACCTCGCCGCCGAGCTGGGCGCCGAGACGTATGTCGCCTGGGGCGGCCGCGAGGGCGCCGAGTCCGGCGCCGCCAAGGACGTCCGCGTGGCGCTGGACCGCATGAAGGAGGCCTTCGACCTGCTGGGCGACTACGTCACCGAGCAGGGCTACAACCTCCGCTTCGCGATCGAGCCCAAGCCGAACGAGCCCCGCGGCGACATCCTCCTGCCCACGATCGGGCACGCGCTGGCCTTCATCGAGCGCCTGGAGCGCCCCGAGCTGGTCGGCGTCAACCCGGAGACCGGCCACGAGCAGATGGCCGGCCTCAACTTCCCGCACGGCATCGCCCAGGCCCTGTGGGCGGGCAAGCTCTTCCACATCGACCTCAACGGCCAGTCCGGCATCAAGTACGACCAGGACTTCCGCTTCGGCGCCGGCGACCTGCGCCAGGCGTTCTGGCTCGTCGACCTGCTGGAGAACTCCGACTACGCGGGGCCGCTCCACTTCGACTTCAAGCCGGTGCGCACCGACGGCATCGACGGCGTCTGGGAGTCCGCGAAGAACTGCATGCGCAACTACCTCATCCTCAAGGAGCGCGCCGCGGCCTTCCGCGCCGACCCGGCCGTGCAGGAGGCCCTGACCGCCTCCCGCCTGGACGAGCTGGCCCAGCCGACCGCCGCCGACGGGCTCAAGAGCCTGCTCGCGGACCGCTCGGCGTTCGAGGAGTTCGACGTGAACGCCGCCGCCGAGCGTTCGATGGCCTTCGAGGCCCTCGACCAGCTCGCGATGGAGCACCTGCTCGGCGTCCGCTGACGCACCGGGTGCCCGGCGGTCCGCCGCCGGGCACCCGGCCTTCCGCGTGCGGCCTCGCCGAATCCGCGCACGGTCTTGACGATCAGCCCGTGGGAGCGTTCCCATGGGGCGGCCACCCCCTCATGCAAGGGCACCACCGTGACAGAAATATCCCCGGACGGAACGGACCGACGCCCCAGCCGCCGCACCAGGCGGATCGTCGTCCCCCTCACCGTCGTCTCCGCGATCCTCACCGGCGCCGTTCTGTCGGGGTGCGGTCAGCAGAGGGACGACGACGTCTACACCGTCATGAACTCCTCGACCGACGAGTCGTACCACCGCTGGGACGGCGACACTCTCGCGCGCTGCAGCAAGCAGCTCGGGATCACGATCGAGCAGCAGAGCGTGCCGGCCGCGCAGGTGATGACGAAGGCGCTGCGCATGGCGTCGTCGAAGTCACTGCCGGACGTCCTCCAGCTGGATGCCTCCGAGATGCCGACGTTCGCCGAGGCCGGCGGGCTGATCCCGCTGAAGGATCTCGGACTGACCACGACGGACATCCCCGAGGGGATCGTCGACTTCGGCTCGTTCGACGGGAAGTACTACGGGGCCGCGCGCACCGTGAACACCCTGGCGCTGTTCTACAACAAGGACACCCTCGACAAGGCCGGCCTGAAGGTGCCCACCACCTGGGCCGAGATGCAGTCGACGGCCAAGAAGCTGACCCAGGGCAAGCGTTACGGTCTGGCGCTCAGCGCGGGCGGCGCGGAGGACGGTGTCTTCCAGTTCACCCCGTTCATGTGGTCCAACGGCGGCGACGAGTCGAAGCTCGACACCCCCGAGGTCGCCGGTGCGCTGGACTACTGGAAGGCGCTCCTGAAGGACGGATCCCTCTCCAAGTCCACGGTCAACTGGACCCAGGCCGACGTCAACGACCAGTTCATGGCGGGCAACGCCGCCATGATGATCAACGGCCCGTGGCAGGTCGAGACCCTGAACGCCAAGAAGGGTCTCAACTGGGGCATCGCCGAGATCCCCGTCCCCGAGGCGGGCGACGACTCGGTCGGTCCGCTGGGCGGCGGTGTGCTCACCGTGCCCAACACCGGTGACAGTGAGCGCGAGAAGACGGCCGCCAAGATCATCGGCTGCATGGCGGGCGAGCAGGAGCAGATCACGTACGCCCTGAACAGCTGGATGGTCCCGGCGAACACCAAGGCCGCCGCGGTCTGGCGTACGAAGGCCCCGGAGCTGGCGGCCCTGGCCGGCCAGGTCTCGACGGCCCGTTCCCGTACCGCCAAGGTCGGCGCGCAGTGGTCGTCCGTGTCGCTCGCCCTGCAGAGCGCCTTCCAGTCCGCCCTCACCGGCGAGTCCAGCGAGGCCGCTCTGAAGCGTGCCCAGCAGCAGGTCACGAGCGGGAACTGAGGTACCGAACCATGTCATCCACCACAGCCTCCGCCGCCGTGCCGCACACCGAGCCGAAAGCGCCCGCGGCCGGTGCGGCCAAGAAGCCCGTGAGCCCGCGACGCGCCAAGCGCCGCAGGCAGCTCGCCCAGTGGGGCTTCATCGCCCCCGCGGTGATCTTCATGGCGCTGTTCTTCGGCTACCCGCTCGTCCGCAACATCGTGATGAGCTTCCAGGACTACTCACCGTCCACGTTCTTCACCGGTGAGGCGCCGTTCAACGGCACGGACAACTGGAGCAACGTCTTCGACGACGGGCTGTTCGGCAAGGCCCTGTGGCAGACGATCCTCTTCACCGTCGGATCGCTCGTCGGCCAGTTCTGCATCGGTCTCGCCCTCGCGGTCTTCTTCAGCCGCCGCTTCCCGCTGAACGGGGTCCTGCGCTCGCTGATCCTGCTGCCGTGGCTGGTCCCGATGGTCGTCTCCGGCATCGTCTGGCGGCGCATCTTCGACCAGGACACGGGCGTCCTCAACTCCTTCCTGGGCACCATCGGCATCGGCGGCGACACGCCCTGGCTGACCAGCACGAGCATGGCGCTCGTGTCCGTGATCCTGGTGAACATCTGGATCGGCATCCCGTTCAACATGGTGATCCTCTACGGCGGCCTCCAGGAAGTCCCCAAGGAACTGCACGAGGCGGCCTCGCTCGACGGCGCCTCCGCCTGGCGCACCTTCCGCTCGGTGACACTGCCGATGCTCAAGCCCGTCATCACGGTGGTGCTGGTGCTCGGCTTCATGTCGACGGTCAAGATCCTCGACCTGGTCCTCGCCCTCACCGACGGCGGCCCCGCCGACTCCACGCAGACGCTCGGCACGCTCACGTACCAGAACTCCTTCGTCCAGATGGACTTCGGGGCCGGTGCCGTGGTCGGCAACATCCTGATCCTGATCTCCGCCGTCTTCGCGGTGTTCTACCTGCGGGTCAACCGCAACGAGGGGAAGTGACCGGCATGGCGACCACCACCCAGATCCCCGCCGCCCCGGCTCCCGCCATCCACCGGCCCAAGCGCCGCTGGGGTGCGACCGTGTTCGGCGTCGTCATCCTCGCCGTCATGCTGTTCCCGCTGTACTGGATGGTCAACACCGCCCTCCAGCCGGACGCGAGCCTGGTCGACGTGGCCCCGGTGCCCACGGGCATCGACTTCTCCGGCTTCACCTCGGCCATCACCGACCAGGGCACGAACCTGCTGACGTCGCTGGCCGTCGCGCTCGGCGCCGTGGCCATCTGCCTGGCGATCTCGGCGCCCGCCGCCTACGGGCTGGCGCAGTTCAAGCTGCGCGGCAGCAGGACGATCGTCTTCGGCACGCTCATCACCCAGATGGTGCCGGGCATCGTCATCGCCAACGCCCTGTACAGCGCGTACGTGGACCTCGGCCTGGTCAACTCCTACTTCGGCCTGATGCTGGCGGACGCCTCGCTGGGCATCCCGTTCGCGATCGTGCTGATGCGCTCGTTCATGGTGTCCATCCCGCGCGAGGTCGTCGAGGCCGCCGAGGTCGACGGCGCGGGACGCGTCCGCACGTTCATCCAGGTCGTCCTGCCCATGAGCCGCAACTCCCTGATCACGGCGGGGCTGTTCTCGTTCCTGTACGCGTGGAGCGACTTCATGTTCGCGCTCACGCTGAACACGACGGACGACGTCAAGCCGATCACGCTCGGCATCTACCAGTACATCGGGGCCCACGTCGGCGACTGGGGTTCGGTCATGGCCGCGTCCGTGCTCTCCGCGGTGCCCGCTGCGGTCCTCCTCGTCCTGTCCCAGAAGTACATCGCCGCCGGGATCACCGGCGGCTCCGTCAAGTAAGGGTTCCCATGAGTGACTTCCCGGTCTTCCCGCCCGGCTTCGTCTTCGGCGCGGCCACGGCCTCGTACCAGATCGAGGGCGCCGTGGAGGAAGACGGCCGCGGCCCGTCCATCTGGGACACCTACAGCCACACGCCCGGCCGGACCGACGGCGGCGACACGGGTGACGTCGCCTGCGACCACTACCACCGCTACCCGCAGGACGTGGCGCTGCTGCGCGAGCTGGGCGTGGACTCGTACCGCTTCTCGATCGCCTGGTCCCGCATCCAGGCCGAGGGCAGCGGGGCGGTCAACCCCAAGGGGCTGGACTTCTACTCCCGGCTCGTCGACTCGCTCCTGGAGGCGGGCATCGAGCCGGCCGCCACCCTGTACCACTGGGACCTGCCGCAGGCCCTGGAGGACCGGGGCGGCTGGCGGGTACGGGAGACGGCGGAGCGCTTCGGCGAGTACACCGCGATCATGGCCGAGCACCTGGGCGACCGGGTGCCGCGCTGGATCACCCTCAACGAGCCGTGGTGCAGCGCGTTCCTCGGCTACTCCGTGGGCCGGCACGCGCCGGGCGCGCAGGAGGGGCGCGGGGCACTGGCCGCCGCGCACCACCTGCTGGTCGGCCACGGCCACGCGATGAACGCGCTGCGTGCGGCGGGGGTCCGCGAGGCGGGCATCACCCTCAACCTGGACCGCAATGTCCCGGCCACCGAGTCGGACGCCGACCTCGCCGCCGTCGTGCGCGCCGACACCCAGCACAACCTGGTGTGGACGGAACCGCTCCTCGCGGGCCGCTACCCGGCCACCGAGGAGGAGACCTGGGGTGAGCTGATCACCGGGCAGGACTTCCGCCGCGAGGGCGACCTGGAGCTGATCTCCCAGCCGATGGACTTCCTGGGCATCAACTACTACCGGCCGATCGTGATCGCCGCCGCCCCGCACCGCGAGCCGGACCCGGCGCTGCGCGTCGCCACGGACAACCGGTACGCGGAGGGGAGCTACCCGGACGTCCGCAGGACGGCGATGAACTGGCCGGTCGTCCCGCAGTCCTTCACCGATCTGCTGACCGTCCTGAAGCAGACGTACGGTAACGCCCTGCCGCCGGTGCACATCACGGAGAACGGCTCGGCGGAGTTCGACAGCGTCGAGGCGGACGGTTCCGTCCACGACACGGACCGGGTGGAGTACCTGCGCGACCACCTGACGGCGCTGCGGGCGGCCATGGACGCCGGTGTCGACGTACAGGGCTACTACGTCTGGTCGTTGCTGGACAACTTCGAGTGGGCGCTGGGCTATGCGAAGCGGTTCGGGATCATCCGGGTCGACTACGACACCCTGGAGCGCACGCCCAAGGACAGCTACCGCTGGTACCAGCAGCTGATCGCGGCGCACAAGGCCTGATCACCACATCGCACCGGGGGCGTACGCGCGCAGGACAGCGCGTACGCCCCCGGTCGTGTGTGCGTGGCGCACCCCCGGCGCACCCGCGTGGCGTCAGTCCCGGCCCACGTCCGAGGACACCGCGTCCCGCAGGTTCACGATCGCGTCGGCCGGCAGGAGGTGGCCCTCCCGTACCGCACGGGCGTCGGCCGCCGCGACCCGGGCCGCGTAGCCGGCGTGCGTGGGATACATCCGGTTCAGCTGTTCCCCGGTGAACGGCACGTGGGTCCCGAACAACACGCAGAACGTCTCTCCCGTGTTGTCCCCGGTGTTCAGGGCGGTGGGAACCCCGACCTGCGAGAGCCTGATACCGCCCCGGGCCAGTCCGAGGGCGTCCCGCGCCTTGGTGCCGTCGGGGGCGAACTCCAGGGGAGGCGCGGCTGGCGGGAGCACACCGTGTTCGACCCAGCGCTCCAGGTGCGTGTAGGCAGCGGCGATCACGTGGTGCAGCGGCACCTCGCTGTACGGCGGCCGGGCGCAGGAGAACGTCGGCGCCGCACCCAGGTCACGGGTGAGCAGCGGCTCGCGGTAGGCCTGCCCGTACCGGCCGGAGTGCGCGGCCCCGGACACCTCCCAGCGTCGGTAGCCGTTGTCGTCGTCCCGCCGGAGGGGGGTGCGTACGTCGGTCTCCGACAGCACGTGGAACACCGGCTCGCCGCCCTTGCGGGTGGGTGCGGAGCCGACGACGAAGCCGTAACCGTCGAACACCGGCTCTGTCCGGGGCAGCACCCGGTCGTAGTAGACCGTCATGCGGCCCGCCGACTGCGACGCCCCGATGCCCAGCAGCGTGCGCGCCCGGAGCGGGCCGAGCACCTTGCCGGTCCCCGCGCGCAGCGCCGCGGCCGCCTGGGCGTACACGTCGTACGACATCTCGTCGGCCGTGAAGCGCCCCTGCCCCGTCACGTCGAGGTGTCCGTAGCGGGCGGGGCTCCATCCGCGTAGTTGGTCGACGCCGACGCGCTGGGCCGACACGCCGACCCAGGCGTATCCGGCGCGGGTGATCTGGTCGGGCGCCCACAGGGCGTCCAGGTCGTAGCCGGCGCTGACGTTCTGCCACTCCGTCAGCACCGTGCCGTTGAACCGCGCCGGGTTGCCCGGCCGCCGCACGACGATGCGGGTCGTGTACGGCACGTCGTCCGCGACCTTTTCCCCTTCGGGGCTGTAGGCGTCCGCCCGCCCCGACAGGTAGAACTCCTCCTCGACGTAACCGGCCCCGGCGAGACCGGGCGCCGAGAGCCAGGGATAGGTGCCGTCCACGTCGTCCGCCTTCGGGTCCCCGGGGACGGAGCCGGCGACCGGTCCGCTCACGCGCGGTTCCGCCGTGCCGGCGCGGTGGGCCGCAGGGTCCGCCGCCTCGGTGGGGAGGGCCGTCGCCGTCGCACCCGTGCCCAGAAGGACGGTGGCCAGGGAGACCACCACCAGCCGTAGGGTTGTGCGCCACTTGGTCAAGAGCACGCCTCTCTGCTGCCGGCGGGTCGTCCGCCCGCCCTCCCCCACGACGGTGCCGGGGGACCCGCGAGCGCGCACCGGCGAAACCACCGGCCTCGTGAACCGGCGCGGGTGACCTACGCGGCCGGACCGGTCCCGCGATCACGGGTCAACGCGCCGCGTACGCGCCCGGGTTCGCCATGACGTCGTGCACCACTCGGGCGGCCGCGCCCCGTGCCGCGTCGCCGGAGACCGAGGAGGCCCGCAGCCGGCTGCCGTTCTCGTGCCAACGGCCCGACACCACCCGCGCGGTGAGCTGGGCGTCCGCCGACTCCTCCAGCCAGGGCATCAGGTTCCGGTAGATCCCGCCCAGGACGACCGCCTCCGGGTCGAAGAGGTTCACCGCACCGGCCAGCACCACGCCCATCCGGTCCCCCGCCGTCCGCAGCGCCTGAACGGCCCGCGCCTCCCCGGCCGCGGCCCGCTGCTCCAGCTCGCCGATCCCCCGGATCCCCGTGTCCGGGTCGATCCCGGCCGCCTCCAGCAGCGCTGCCCGGCCCGCGTACTGCTCCAGGCAGCCGCGCGCCCCGCACCGGCAGAGCGGGCCCTGCGGATCGACGACCATGTGCCCGATCTCCCCCGCGAACCCGTGGGCGCCGCGCAGCATTTCGCCGTTGAGCACGAGGGCTCCGCCGACTCCGATCTCACCGGTGAGATAGAGGAAGGTGCGTACGCCGCCGAGCCCGCCGAACCAGAGCTCGGCCAGGGCCGCGAGATTGGCCTCGTTGTCGGATCCGACGGCCAGGGCCCGCCCGGCGGGGCGCAGCGTGCTGAGTGCCTGTCCGAAGATGCCCTCGGCCGCGACCCTGTTCCAGCCGAGGTTGGGTGCCTGGCGGACCACGCCTCCGGAGACCAGGCCGGGCAGGGCCAGTTCGACGCCGACGACGCGCAGTTCCTGCTCGCGGGTGGAGCCGATGACCCGGTTGGTGAGCCTGGCCGCGTGGGCCAGCACGTCTGCGGCGGGGACGCCCCGGTGGTCGGTGTGCTCGGTGACGCGGACCCGGTCGGTGCCGGTGAGGTCGACGGCGCACACCGACACGTAGTCGATGTTGATCTCCACGCCGAGCCCCGCAGGACCGGTCCGGGACAGCTTCAGTACGGTGCCGGGGCGCCCGGCCGCCCCGCTGGAGGTCTTGCCGGACTCGCTGAGGCAGTCCAGGGCGAGCAGTTCCTCGACGAGCGAGGAGACGGCGGCCCTGGTGAGCCCGACGAGACTCGCGACCCTGGCCCGGGTGACCTCGCCCTCGTCGCGCACGGTCCGCAGGACCAGGCTCAGGTTGTGCCGCCGCACGGACTCGTGTCCGGCCTTGGCCGCAGGCGAGGTGAGGTGGTTCTTCATCAGGGCTTCGAGCCTAGCTTCCGGCCTGGTCCAGCAGGAGTTCCGCCATCCCTCGGGCGGCGAGTGCGGGGTGGGCGTCGGGGCGGGTGACGGCGTGGGCCAGGGTGCCGTCGACCAGGACCAGGAGCTGGTCCGCGCCGAGGTCCGGGGCAGGGTGACCGTGGCCGGTGAGCTCCGTGGTGAACAGGTCGTGGAGGCCGTCCTTGAAGGCGCGCACCTCCGCGTGGGCCGGGTGGGCCGGGTCGGTCAGGGCCAGATCGGCCGAGGTGTAGCGGCATCCTCGGAACGCGGGGCGCTGGGTGATCGCCTCCAGCTCGTCGAAGACCGCCAGGATCCGGTGCCGTGAGTCCTCACCCGCGTCGTCCATGACCTGGCGGTAGCGGGCGTCGCCGGGGTGGCTGCGCAGGAGTTCGGCGATCAGGCCGTCCTTGCCGCCGAAGTGCTGGTAGAGGGATCGCCGGGCCACTCCGGCCTGTTTGAGGATCGCGTCCACCCCGACGTGGACCCCGTGGGTGTAGGTGAGGTCTCGGGCTGCGTCCAGCAGCCGTTCGCGGGGGCCCGGTCTCGTCGTCATGAGCCCGATTCTGACACGGGCTTGACGGTAGAACAACCGGTCTATCTACTATGACCACACGTAGACCGACCGTTCTATCTCCCGTCCTTTCCCTCTCTGTCCGTTCCACCTCATGTGGGGAGTGGCCATGCCTCGTGCGGGCACCCTGCCGGCTGTACTGACCGGCTTGTTCGTCACCGTTCTCGACTTCTTCATCGTCAATGTGGCCGTCCCGACGGCCCAGCGTGACCTCCATGCCGATGCGGCGGCGGTCGAGTGGGTGGTGGCCGGGTACGCCCTCGCCTACGGGTCCATGCTCATCGTCGGCGGCCGGCTCGGCGACATCCATGGCCGCCGCCGCATGTTCTCGGTCGGCATGGTGTTCTTCACCCTTGCCTCGATCGCCTGCGGGCTGGCTCCGGGCCCCGGGGCCCTGGTCGCCGCGAGGATCGCACAAGGGGTGTCGGCCGCCCTGCTCGCGCCACAGGTGCTGGCCATCGTGCGCACCGTCTACACCGGGCACGAGCGGGCCCGGGCCATCAACGCCTATGCGCTGACCATGGGTTCCGCCGCCGTGTTCGGGCAGCTCATCGGTGGCGCACTCATTCACGCCGATGTGTTCGGGCTCGGCTGGCGCGCCTGCTTCCTGATCAATGTGCCGATCGGGATCGCCGTGCTGGCCGTCGCGCGGCGGGTGATCCCGGAAAGCCGCGCCACGGGCGCCGTGCGGCTCGACCTCCCCGGAGCCGCCCTCGTGAGCCTTTCCCTGGTGGCGCTCATGCTGCCGTTGATCGAAGGCCGCGAGCAGCGCTGGCCCCTGTGGACCTGGGCGTCCTTCGCCGGGTCGGTGGCACTGGCCGGCGCCTACCGCGCACGACGGCACCGCGAATCGCCCTTGATCGACCTTGCCCTGTTACGTGAACGAGGCTTCACCGTCGGCCTGTTCACCTACACGGCGTTCACGATGGGGATGGCCGCGTACTTCCTGGTCCTCGCCCTGTACGCGCAGGAAGGGCGCGGTCTCGACGCCATGGAGGCCGGGCTCCTCTTCGTACCGATCGGTGCGGGCTATCTGGCGGCCTCGCTGTTGGCACCCCGGCTGATGCTTCGCCTGGGGCGCCAGGTGATCGCGGTCGGCGCCCTGGTCCGGGTGGCAGGTCTGGCCCTGCTGTTCGTCATGGTGGCTCAGGACGCCGCGATCGGATGGCTCGCGTCCGCGCTCCTCGTCGACGGAGTCGGAATGGGCCTGGCCCTTGCCCCGATCATGGCCACCGTTCTGGCCGGGATCCCCCCGCACCATGCGGGTGCCGCCTCCGGGGCCCTCAACACGGTGCAGCAGGTGGGCGGGGCGCTCGGGGTCGGTGTGATCGGGATCCTCTACTACGGCAGTCTCGCCGAGGGCTCGTCCACCGCCTTCCTGCACGGACTGACCTACCTGATCGCCGTGGCGCTGGTCCTCGCAGGGCTCGCACAGCTGCTCCCCCGGGCGGCCTCCGTCCCTTCCGCCTCTTCCCACGCTTCCGGCGCTTCCCGAGAAGGAGTTCAGTCATGAACGCGATCGACAGCAGAGACTTCAGCGAATTCGCGCGCCGCTACGTCGCCATGTGGAACGAGCCCGACGCGGCGTTGCGGCACGCCACCGTGGACGCGTTGTTCGCGTCCGGCGGTTCGCACTACACCCCGACCCGAGAGTTCCACGGACACCACGCGCTCCGGAGCCGGGTCACCGAAGGGTACGAGCAATGGGTCGAGCCAGGGACGCACGTGTTCCGGCTCGTTCCCGGCGCCGACGGGCACCACGGCACCGTCCGGTTCAACTGGGAGATGGTGGAGACGGGTTCGGGCAGGACCGCCGCAGTGGGCTTCGACTTCGTCGTGCTCGACGAGGACGGCCTGATCATCAGTGATCACCAGTTCGTCGACCGGTGAGCGAAGGGCCGCATGACAAGGGCCGCACCCCCGTTGCCGGGGATGCGGCCCTTTTCGTCCGTACGCCGACCCTACTTGCGGATCAGGCTGCGGAGCACGTACTGCAGGATGCCGCCGTTGCGGTAGTAGTCCGCCTCGCCGGGGGTGTCGATGCGGACGACGCCGTCGAACTCCACACCGGTGTCGGTGGTGACCTTGACGGTGCGCGGCGTGGTGCCGTTGTTCAGCTCGGTCACACCGGTGAAGGAGAAGCTCTCCTCGCCGGTCAGGCCGAGGCTCTCCGCGGTCTGGCCCTCCGGGAACTGGAGCGGCAGGACGCCCATGCCGATGAGGTTCGAGCGGTGGATGCGCTCGTAGGACTCGGCGATGACGGCCTTGACGCCGAGGAGCGCGGTGCCCTTGGCGGCCCAGTCGCGGGACGAGCCGGAGCCGTACTCCTTGCCCGCCAGGATCGCGAGCGGGGTGCCCGCGGCCTGGTAGTTCTGCGAGGCGTCGTAGATGAACGACACCGGCGCGTCGGGCTGGGTGAAGTCGCGGGTGAAGCCGCCCTCGGTGCCCGGCGCGATCTGGTTGCGCAGACGGATGTTGGCGAAGGTGCCACGGATCATGATCTCGTGGTTACCACGGCGCGAGCCGTAGGAGTTGAAGTCACGGCGCTCGATGCCGTGCTCCGTGAGGTACTTGCCGGCCGGGGTGTCGGCCTTGATCGCACCGGCCGGGGAGATGTGGTCGGTGGTGACCGAGTCGCCGAGCTTGGCCAGGACACGGGCGCCGGTGATGTCCTCGACCGGGGTCGTCTCCATCGTCATGCCCTCGAAGTACGGGGGCTTGCGCACGTAGGTGGACTCGGCGTCCCACTCGAAGGTGTTGCCGGTCGGGATCGACAGCGCCTGCCACTGGGCGTCGCCCGCGAAGACGTCCTGGTAGGACTTGTTGAACATGTCCTCGCCGATGGAGTTGGCGACGACGTCGTTCACCTCGGCCTCGGAGGGCCAGATGTCCTGGAGGTAGACGGGCTTGCCGTCCTGGTCGACGCCGAGGGCGTCCTTCGTGATGTCGACCTTCATCGAACCGGCGATGGCGTACGCGACGACCAGCGGCGGGGACGCCAGGTAGTTCATCTTGACGTCGGGGTTGATCCGGCCCTCGAAGTTGCGGTTGCCGGAGAGCACCGAGGTGACGGCCAGGTCGTGCTCGTTGACCGCCTTGGAGACCTCTTCCGGCAGCGGGCCGGAGTTGCCGATGCAGGTGGTGCAGCCGTAGCCGACGAGGTTGAAGCCGACCTTGTCGAGGTACGGGGTCAGGCCCGCCTTGTCGAAGTAGTCGGTGACGACCTTGGAGCCCGGGGCGAGGGTGGTCTTGACCCACGGCTTGCGGGTCAGGCCCTTCTCGACCGCCTTCTTCGCCACGAGCGCCGCGGCGACCATGACGTACGGGTTCGAGGTGTTGGTGCAGGAGGTGATCGCGGCGACGGTGACGGCGCCGTGGTCGATCTCGTACGTCGTGCCGTCGGGGGCGGTGACGGTGACCGGGTTCGACGGGACGCCGTTGGCGGTGGCCGGGGAGTCGGAGGCCGGGAAGGACTCCTTGCCCGCCTCCTCGTCGTCCGCGACGTAATTGCGTACGTCCTGGGCGAACTGCGCCTTGGCGTTCGCGAGGACGATGCGGTCCTGCGGGCGCTTCGGGCCGGCGATGGAGGGGACGACCGTGGAGAGGTCGAGCTCCAGCTTCTCGGAGAAGTCCGGCTCGGCGGCCGGGTCCAGCCAGAGGCCCTGCTCCTTGGCGTACGCCTCGACGAGCGCGACCTGCTGCGCGTCGCGGCCGGTCAGGCGCAGGTACTTCAGCGTCTCGTCGTCGATCGGGAAGATCGCGGCGGTGGAGCCGAACTCCGGCGACATGTTGCCGATGGTGGCGCGGTTCGCGAGGGAGGTGGCGGCGACGCCCTCACCGTAGAACTCGACGAACTTGCCGACGACGCCGTGCTTGCGGAGCATCTCGGTGATGGTCAGCACGAGGTCGGTGGCGGTGGTGCCGGCCGGGAGCTCACCGGTCAGCTTGAAGCCGACGACGCGCGGGATGAGCATGGAGACCGGCTGGCCGAGCATCGCGGCCTCGGCCTCGATGCCGCCGACGCCCCAGCCCAGCACGCCGAGGCCGTTGACCATCGTGGTGTGCGAGTCGGTGCCGACGAGGGTGTCGGGGTAGGCCTGGCCGCCTCGGACCATGACCGTGCGCGCCAGGTGCTCGATGTTGACCTGGTGGACGATGCCGGTGCCCGGGGGGACGACCTTGAACTCGTCGAAGGCGGTCTGGCCCCAGCGCAGGAACTGGTAGCGCTCCTTGTTGCGGCCGTACTCCAGCTCGACGTTCTGCGCGAACGCGTCGTTGGTGCCGAACTTGTCGGCGATGACTGAGTGGTCGATGACCAGCTCGGCCGGGGCCAGCGGGTTGATCTTCGCCGGGTCGCCGCCGAGCTCCTTCACGGCCTCACGCATGGTGGCGAGGTCGACGACACACGGAACGCCGGTGAAGTCCTGCATGATCACGCGGGCCGGCGTGAACTGGATCTCCTGGCTGGGCTGGGCCTGCGAGTCCCATCCGCCGAGCGCCCGGATGTGGTCGGCGGTGATGTTCGCGCCGTCCTCGGTGCGGAGCAGGTTCTCCAGCAGCACCTTCAGGCTGTAAGGGAGGCGCGCGGAGCCCTCGACCTTGTCCAGCTTGAAGATCTCGTACGACTCGTCGCCCACGCGCAGCGTGCTGCGGGCGTCGAAGCTGTTCGCCGACACGACAGTCTCCTTCTTCAATGTGCGCGTTCAACCGCGCCGCGCCTCATGTGCGGCCGGCGCCGCCTACGGCCCCCACCATCCGCTAAGGTAAGGATTAGTTAGGTAACCCTTACCGGCGGCGACTGCGGTGCGCCTCGGCAGATATCTCGATGTCGAGATAACTCTAGTACATCGCCGCCGCGCGGTCATGCCCGGGCGCCCGTGTCCGGCGCCACTCCGCGACGGGGCGCGTCCACCGGTGAAGATCGAGCGATTCCGGCCGAAGGTGCGGCACAGGCACGGCGAGGGCGCAGCAAGGGTCGAACATCTCCTCGAAGCACGAGTGCGGGTACCCCGCGCTCGTCACCTGATGCACCGGGCATCCGCATCGCGGGGCCCGACCCGGCACGGCGAGCCGGCTCCCGACCGGAGCGCGCCACATTCCCACGCATGGACGGACGACTTCGGGACACCCGTACTCCTGACAGAGGAGGCGCAGATGCCGCTCACATTCCGCAAGAGCTTCCGGATCCTTCCGGGCGTCCGGCTGAACATCAACCGTCGTTCATGGTCCGTCACGACCGGCGGCCGGCACGGACCGAAGCGCACCACCAGCAGCACCGGCCGACGCACCACGTCGATGGACCTGCCGGGCCCCTTCGGCTGGCGGAAGACCACTACCCGCCGCCGCGGCTGACCGCTCACCCGTTCGGCCGAGCCCCGCATGCCGGACCGCATGGCGCGAACGACCGTGTAGACGGGCGCCCGCCTGCGGTCCGGCACCGCCCGGCACGCCACCGGGCCCGACGGCGCACCGCCCGGAACCGCCCGGCGCGCCCGCCCGGCACCCGACATCCACTCCAACCCCACACCCCCCGCACGAGCTTCATCTCATATGTGAGATAGCGTGCAGCCATGGAAGACGACTACCTCGCACGTATCGGCAAGCTCATCCGTGACGCCCGCCAGCACCGCGGCTGGACACAGACCCAGCTTGCCGAGGCGCTCGCCACCAGCCAGAGCGCCGTCAACCGCATCGAGCGCGGCAACCAGAACATCAGCCTTGAGATGATCGCCCGCATCGGCGAGGCCCTCGACAGCGAGATCGTGTCGCTCGGCTACGCCGGGCCCATGCACCTGCGGGTCGTCGGCGGACGCCGGCTCTCCGGCTCCATCGACGTCAAGACGAGCAAGAACGCCTGTGTCGCACTGCTCTGCGCCTCGCTGCTCAACAAGGGCCGCACCGTACTGCGCCGGGTGGCCCGCATCGAGGAGGTCTTCCGACTCCTGGAGGTACTCAACTCCATCGGCGTGCGCGCCCGTTGGGTCAACGACGGCGTAGACCTCGAGATCCAGCCGCCCGTACGCCTCGACCTGGACGCCATCGACGCGGACGCCGCGCGCCGGACCCGGTCGATCATCATGTTCCTCGGCCCGCTGCTGCACCGCATGGACCGCTTCACGCTGCCGTACGCGGGCGGCTGCGACCTCGGTACGCGGACCATCGAGCCGCACATGATCGCGCTGCGCCGCTTCGGCCTGGACATCGCGGCGACCGACGGCCTCTACCACGCGCAGGTCGACCACGAGGTCCGGCCCGACCGCCCCATCGTGCTGACCGAGCGCGGCGACACCGTGACCGAGAACGCGCTGCTGGCCGCCGCCCGGCACGACGGCACGACCGTCATCCGCAACGCCTCCTCCAACTACATGGTCCAGGACCTGTGCTTCTTCCTGGAGGCGCTCGGCGTACGCGTGGACGGTGTCGGGACGACGACCCTCACGGTGCACGGTCTGCCGGAGATCGACGTCGATGTCGACTACTCCCCCTCCGAGGACCCGGTCGAGGCGATGAGCCTGCTGGCCGCCGCCGTGGTCACGGAGTCCGAGCTGACGATCCGCCGGGTCCCGATCGAGTTCCTGGAGATCGAGCTCGCGGTCCTGGAGGAGATGGGCGTCGACTGCGACCGCACGACGGAGTACGCCGCCGACAACGGCCGCACCAGGCTCGTGGACCTCACGGTCCGGCCCTCCAAGCTGGAGGCGCCCATCGACAAGATCCACCCGATGCCGTTCCCCGGGCTGAACATCGACAACGTGCCGTTCTTCGCGGCCATCGCCGCCGCCGCGCACGGCAAGACCCTGATCCACGACTGGGTCTACGACAACCGCGCGATCTACCTCACGGACCTCAACCGCCTCGGCGGCCGACTGCAACTCCTGGACCCGCACCGGGTCCTGGTCGAGGGCCCGACCCGCTGGCGCGCCGCAGAGATGATGTGCCCGCCGGCGCTGCGGCCGGCCGTGGTGGTGCTGCTGGCGATGATGGCGGCCGAGGGCACGTCCGTACTGCGCAACGTGTACGTGATCAACCGCGGGTACGAGGAGCTGGCGGAACGGCTCAACTCGGTGGGTGCGCAGATCGAGATCTTCCGCGACATCTGACCGGCGGGGTGTCGCGCCCCTTGGGGGCAAGGGGCGCGACGCCTCAGTATGAGGAGAAGGCAGGTCCCCGCTTTCGTTCGCGAAAGCGGGGACGGAAGTCTCGACCCGCGACTCGAACCACTCCGCTCGCACAGCGAAGACGACACCGCCGGTCGCCGTTGAGCGGCGGAGAGCCCCAGGACCGGGCCGACCAGGTAGGTGGGTCAGAAGCTACTTCTGACGAAACGGACGCCTTCGAAGAACGCCGACGCCCTGGCCCGCGACCCGGTCCGCCCTCAGCATCATCCGCGGCCGAATCGGACGACCCTTCCGGCAAGGCACCCTCGCCCGACCCGGACGTGGCCTCTGTCGCAGACGGACACAACGACCTCTGATCGCGGCGGACAGGGTCGATTTACAGGACAGCAACGGTGCTACCGATTCCGCTCGGACTCGCGCCGCTGATAGTCGCGCGGAGACAGTCCGTGAAAGCGGGAGAAGGCGGCGCTGAACGTGGGTAGGTGTGCGTACCCGGTCCGGCGCGCGACGGCGCTGGGCGGGGCGCCCCCGGCGAGCAGGTCGCGAGCGATGCGCATGCGGGCGGCATAACGCCAGCGACCCAGTGTCATACCTGTCTCGTCACGGAAGGCACGGTGGATCTCAGCGCGGACATCGACATCATGCGTCCCGCCGGACTCGCCGATACGACGCAAGTACTCCATCGCGACAGCACGCGCGCGCGGATCGGTGGGCATCGGCACCGACAGCGCTCGCTGCGCGGCGACCTGTTCCGCGAACAGGTCGAGGATGTGGCGGGGGTTGTGGTCGTCAGGGCGCAGTCCGGACCGGGCGCTGATCGAGCAGAACATCAAGTAGTCGTCCCACGCAGGGGAGAACCGCACCTGCAGCGGCACTGTCAGTTGGAGGTCGCCGGTACTCGCGTTGCCCAGCGGCAGGGAGACGGAGTTCTCGCGGAGGCCGGTGACATGCTCCATTTCTGCGGGGATCCAGGTCGCCACCCCCCGCTCCCGCTCGTAGCGTTGGTCGCCGATGTCCAGGTACCCGCTGCCTCGATACATCCAGCTGAGGACGTGGATGTCGTTGGTGTGCGACGGCGTGCTGGCCGCGGGCAGCATCTCAGGCGCAGCGGGAGTGTCCGTCTTGCGCATCATCCGGATCAGGTCGTCGCTCTGCCGTGCCGCCGCTGCCCGTTGCGTCAGCCCGCCGGCGCGAGGTCGGGCGGAGAGCTCCCGTCCGAACTCGTGGGGGGTCAGTCCGAACCGTCCCTTGAAGGCCCGCGTGAGGCCGTTGCGGCTGGCGAAGCCCACTCGAGCGGCCACCTGGTCCACGTCGTAACCGGCAGCGAGGAGCTCCGCGGCAGCGCCGAGCCGGCAGAGCAGCCGCCACTGCTCGAACGTGAGCCCGGTGTCGGCGAGGAAGTCACGGCGAAGGCTGCGCGCGCCGGCGAGCACCCGCGAAGCCCATTGCTCGACCGTGAGGTCGAGCGCGGGGTCGCGCATCAGTTCCTCCGCGACCGCTCTGGCGCCGAGGGCTCGCGGCATCGCCGGCGAGGCGAACCCCTCCGAGCTCGGATTTCGCCCGACCTCTACGGGCGCCGGCGAGCGCGAGCCAGGACGCCAAAGGAGCTCCTCGATCGCCTCGGGGGAGTACCCGTGGCCGCTGAAAGGGGTGACCTGCAGGTTGAAGAGCTGGATCAACCAGTCCTGCCAGCCACTGGGAACGTCGAACCGTGTCAGTTCCGACGGTCCCCAAGCGCCGACGCCGGCGTGGGGCCACAGCGGGAAGGCGACAGTGCCCGGCTCAGTGATGATCGCCCGCTCTGACCAGCCCTCTGGGGGAATCCAGGCGCCTTCGCCGGCCTTGAGGTGGAGCACCGGCCCGCCGTCGAGGCGCACCTGCGCAACGCCGGTGCGAACCCAGAGCAGCAGCGGTCGTACGGGCGCATCTGCCGAACCCAACCGAGCGGCCGGAATCGGCGGCGGGTCGCCGGCGCCTGCGGCGAACGAGGGGGAAACCGCCATGTCCTAACTCTACGGCAGTCTGCGCACACCACTCCAGGTAAGGTTCGCCTAACCTTAGCAAGGCGCGCCCTCCCCCGATGCCGGTGCGCGACTCCTGCCCTCGAAGCGACCAGAAAGGTCAGTTCCCGCATGCCCAAAACCTCGCGCCGACTCACTGTGCGCCCGCCGACCCTGCGTGAGGTCGAGGTGGTCCGGACCGTCGACATCACCCCGGGAATGCGGCGGATCACACTGAGCGGCGAACAGTTGCGTGCGTTCACCACTGCGGACGGCCTCGTGCGACCGGCCTTCGAGTCCCCGGGCTTCGACGACGACCTCGCGTTCTACTTCCCGTACCCGGGTCAGCGCGATCCGGTGCTCCCGGTCCAGAGCGAGGCCAAGTTGATCGTGCCCAAGGATCCTCGACCGCTGTCGAGGGCCTACACGGTCCGCCGATGGGACCCCGAGGCCGGCGAACTGGACGTGGACTTCGTCAAGCACGGGGTTGGCGCGGGAACGACGTGGGCCTGTCGCACCCAGCCGGGTGACCGGATCCACCTCAGCGGCCCGAGCACGTCCAAGGCGTTCCCGACCGGCGCCGACTGGTTGCTCGTGGCAGGCGACGGCACCGCACTCCCCGCGATCGGCCGCCTGCTCGACGAGCTCCCGCCCGACGCCCGGGCGCAGGTGTTCATCGAGATCGCCGAGGACGCCCACCGCCAGGAGCTGCGCGAGCTGCCCGGGGTCGACGTGACGTGGCTGGTCCGCCCCGGCGCAACGGCCGGGACCGTGTCGCTGCTCACCGAGACCGTCCGCGGTGCGGAGTGGTGGTCGGGCCAGGCGTTCGCGTGGCTGGCCGGCGAGCACACGGCCGTCCGGGACATCCGTCGGCACCTGGTCGAGGACCGCGGCATGCCCAAGGAGGACATCGACTTCGCCGGCTACTGGCGTCGCTCCGAGGTCGTCGCACTGGAGACCGACGGGGCGGTACCCGACCCGGAGAGGACGGTCACCCCGTTCCAGAAGCTCCACGACCTGACCGAGCTCGTCGCGCCGATCGCGATCCGCACCGCCGTCGAGCTGGGCGTTCCCGATCTGCTCTCCCGCGGCGTGACCAGCGTGACCGAGTTGGCCGCCAAGGTCGGCGCCGACGAGCGCGCTCTGGGCAAGCTGCTGCGTTACCTGCACACCCTGGACGTGGTGACCGAGACAGAACCGGGTCACTACGCCCTGACGCCGGTCGGCGACGTCCTCACTCTCGAGTTCATCGCCGACCGGCTCCACTCCGCCGGGGTGGTCGGTCGCGAGATACTCGGGATCCACGGCCTCACGGAGTCGGTCCGCACCGGCCGGCCCGCCTACGCCTCGGTCACCGGCCAGACCTTTGACGACGTGCGAGCCGAGCAGGACTACGAGGACCGTCACCTGGAGCGCCTGGCGAAGTTCCAGCCCGCACTGGCCGAACCGATCGCCACGTCCGACCTGCTCGCCGGAGTCCAGCACCTGGTGATCCACTCCGGTGGTGCCGGCGCCCACGCCCGTGAGTACGTCGCAGCCCACGAAAGGCTGCGCGTGACGATCTGTGCCCTGCCCGCCCAGGCCGACTGGCTGCGCCGCGACCTGCCCGCCACGATTCCCGACGAGCAGCAACGCACGCGGGTCAGCGTGCTGGAGCAGTCCGTCTTCGAGCCCGGCCCAGCAGCCGACACCGTGCTCATCAGCCGCGCCTTCAAGACCCTGCCCGACGCCGACGCTGCTCACGCACTACGCCGGGCAGCCGAGAACCTCGTCCCCGGCGGACGGGTGCTGCTGATCGAGGAGGTCTTCGACACCGACGAGCTCGACGAGCACGACGGCGAGGCGGACCTGATCGGCCTGGTCTGCCACGGCTCAGGCCTTCGCACCGCAGCGGAGCTGGACGCCGTCATCGCCCGGGCCGGCCTCACGCGCAGGTCGGCGCACACCGTCGGTCTGGGCGCCACCGTCCATGAGCTCCTCCGCTCCACCACCGACTGAACCACTCCACACCGAGAAGAAGAGAACACCCATGAGCAACGCCCCCCTGATGAGACGCGGCGCAGCCGTTGCTGCCGCACTGATGAGCGCGTCGCTCGTCCTCACCGCCTGCGGCGGTGACGGCGACGGCACCGGCGACAAGGCCGCCGAGACCCGCAGCGTCAAGGCCGAGAACGGCACCATCAAGGTTCCGACCGACCCCGAGCGCATCGTCACCATCGGCAACACGAACCTCCCGTTCATCGATCTGGGTGGCAAGCCGGTGGGCGTCACCGAGGCGTCCGACTCCGAACTCGACGTACTGCCGAAGGAGCAGAGGACCGCGTACGAGGCAGCCGAGATCATCGGCAGCAACGGTGGCGAGGTGGACCTCGAGAAGCTCGCCGCTCTCAAGCCGGACCTCATCCTGGTCCAGTTCCACTCGAATGACTGGGACAAGGTCGGCAAGAAGCTCGGGGCGATCGCCCCGACCGTGTACTGGGGGCTCGACACCGAGTGGAAGGCCTTCGCCGACGCCATCGCGGAGGCCGGCAACGTCTCGGACGCGCTCAGCCGGCAGAAGGCGGAGTTCAAGAACAAGGTCGCCAAGATCCAGAAGACCTACGGCAAGATCATCAAGGACACCTCGTTCGTCGACGTCTCCCGCGGAGACTGGAGCGATCCCGGAACGTTCTACATCGCGGACATCGGCTGCTCCGAGATCGCCCGGGACGACATCGGCCTGGACCTCCCCGAGGCGGCCGAGGGCAAGGACCCCCTGGCCTACGAGTCCCTGCCGTTCGAGCAGATCGGTGAACTGTCCAAGTACGACGTGGTCACCTACCCCGTGGACGCGGACGGCCGGCCGACAGAGCCGTTCGCGCCGGTGGTAAAGACCAACACCTGGAAGGCGCTGCCCGCCGTTCGCTCCGATCGAGCGCTGGGAGTCTTCTGCCCCGGCAACAACTCGTACGGGCCCGTCATCCAGTACCTTGACTCGCTCGACAGCGCACTGGCGACCCTCCCCGCCAAGCAGTGACAGCCCTCGCCCTTCGGCAGGACGGTCCGGGCACCGAGACGGTGCCCGGACCGCGTCGTCGCCTGCTCGGCCTGGTCGTCGCACTGGTGGTGCTGTCGGCCCTCCTGGTGCTGAGCGTCATGATCGGGTCGACGTCGATCGCGCCGTCAACGGTGTGGGACGCGCTGTTCCACTCCTCGGCCGACATCGACGAGTTCGCGATCCGCGACTTCCGGCTGCCGCGCACGATCGTGGGTCTGGTCGTCGGCGTCGCCCTCGGCCTGTCGGGCGCGTTGATCCAGGCGCTCACCCGCAACCCGCTGGCCGAACCGGGTGTCCTTGGCGTCCATGCCGGTGCGTCCTTCGCGGTGACGGTCGCCGTGGGCCTGCTCGGCGTCCGCGACGTCCGGGGCTACATGTGGTTCGCGTTCGCGGGGGCGCTGGTCGTCACGCTCCTGGTGCTCGCCCTCGGGTCGACACGGCAGGGCCACTCACCGGTGGTCATGGTGCTCGCCGGGGTCTGCGTCGGTGCCGTGTTCGGCGGCGCAAGGGAGGGGCTCCAGTTGACCGACCCGGACGCCTTCGACGCGATGCGGAACTGGAACGCCGGGGCGATCGCGGGTCGCCCGCTGGACGTCGTGTGGCCGATCCTGCCGTTCCTCGCGGTGGCACTCGTCCTGGCCTTCGCGGTGTCGGGCCCGCTCAACGCCCTGGCTCTGGGCGACGAGTTGGCGGTCGCCCAAGGGGTCAGGCTGGTACGCACCCGTGTGCTCGCGGTGACCGCGCTCACCCTCCTCGCCGGCGGCGCCACCGCGATCGCCGGACCCATCGGATTCGTCGGACTCATGGTGCCGCACGTGGCCCGCTGGATCGTCGGCCCGGACCAGCGCTGGATCTTCGCCTACAGCATCCTCCTCGCCCCGAGCCTGCTGCTGGTCTCCGACATCCTCGGCCGCGTCGTGATGCGACCCGGCGAGATCCCCGTGGGTGTCGTCACCGCCTTCGTCGGCGCCCCCGTTCTCGTCGCGCTGGTGCGTCGGAAGAAATCGAGCGGACTATGAACACGCACATCCCCCGGGTGGACCTCGGGCGGCGGGTGCTGGTGCTGAGGCGCCGGCGGATCGCGGTACGTCTCCAGTGGCGCTCGGTCGTCGTCTGCGCGGTGCTCGCGCTCGCGGTCGCCGCCACGGCGGTCCTCGCGCTGATGACCGGCTCGTACTCGCTGAGCCCCGGGCAGGTGCTCTCCGCGCTGACCGGCCGGGAGACCGACATCGTCCGCGACATCGTGGTCGAGTGGCGGCTGCCGCGGGTGGTTGCGGCGCTGGTGTTCGGCGCGGCCCTGGGTGTGAGCGGGGCGGTCTTCCAGTCACTGTTGCGCAACCCTCTCGCCGACCCCGGCATCGTCGGGTTCTCCCAAGGCTCCTACACCGGCGCACTGATCGTGATCCTGGTCGTCAACGGCACCTACGTGCAGCTGGTCGGCGGGGCGTTGCTCGGCGGGATGGCCACCGCCGTGGCCGTGTACCTGCTCGCGCACCGGCGAGGGGTGCAGGGGTTCCGGCTGATCGTCGTCGGCATCGGCGTCTCGGCGATGCTCAGCTCGCTCAACACCTGGCTGATCCTCAAGGCCGACCTGGACCAGGCGATGTCCGCGGCAGCGTGGGGTGCCGGGTCGCTCAACGGCGTGTCCTGGGACCAGGTCGCCGTCGGCGGCGCCTGCATCGCCGTACTCCTGCTGCTGGCCGGGATGTTGAGCCGGCCGATGCGGCAGATGGAGCTGGGTGACGACGCGGCCGCCTCGCACGGGGTACGGGTCGCGCCCGTACGCCTCGGCCTGATCCTGGTGGCAGTGGCACTGACCGCGACGGTCACGGCCGCGTCGGGGCCGATCGCGTTCATCTCCCTGGTCGCCCCGCAGATCGGACGCCGGCTCGCCCGCACCGCCGGGATCACCCTCACCCCCGCCGCCTTCGTCGGGGCGCTGCTGTGCCTGGCGTCGGACTACCTCGCCCAGCACGTCGCCCCCACCCCGCTGCCGGTCGGCATCGTCACCGTCGTGCTCGGCGGCGGCTACCTCGGACACCTGCTGTTCAGCGAAGCCAGGAGACGCCTGTGAGCGCAACCCCGCCCGGCACCGCGCGCCTGCGCGTGGAGTCGGCGACGATCGGCTACGACAGGCGGACCATCTCCGAGCACCTCTCGGTGGCGATCCCCGACGAGTCGTTCACGGTCGTCGTCGGCCCGAACGCGTGCGGCAAGTCCACCCTGCTGCGCAGCCTGTCCCGACTGCTGAAGCCGTCGGTCGGGCAGGTCGTCCTCGACGGCGCCGACATCCACTCGTACAAGACCAGAGACGTGGCGCGGCGGGTCGGAGTGCTGCCGCAGACCTCGATCGCCCCGGACGGGATCACCGTCGCCGACCTCGTGGCCCGGGGACGGTACCCCCACCAGGGGTTCATCCGGCAGTGGACCGAGGACGACGAGCAGGCCGTGCTCAGGGCGATGCACCAGACCTCGGTCACCGACCTGTCCGGGCGCCTGGTGGACGAGCTGTCGGGCGGGCAGCGCCAGCGCGTGTGGGTCGCGATGGCGCTCGCGCAGCACACCGACATCACGCTGCTCGATGAACCGACCACCTTCCTCGACATCACCCACCAGATCGAGCTGATGGAGCTGTTCACCGACCTGCACCACCTCGGCCACACTCTGGTCGCCGTACTGCACGACCTGAACCACGCCGCCCGGTACGGCACCCACCTGATCGCCATGAAGGACGGCGCCGTGGTCGCCGAGGGCACTCCGGAGGAGGTCGTCACGGCCGAGCTGGTCGAGGAGGTGTTCGGGCTGCGCTGCCTGGTGGTGCCCGATCCGGTGGCCGGTAGCCCCCAGGTGGTGCCCCTCGGCCGCGAACGAACGCGACGACGGTCCGCCGGCAACCCCGACGCAGGAAGTGCGAGAAATGCCTGATCCGTTGGTCGAGAAGCTGACGACCGGTGAGTGGAGCCCGGAGAGGTTCCGACGACACCTCCGGGAGAGGGGCGCACCGCTGATTGAGCGGGTCTCCGCGGACGAGGTGGACGTGACGTTCGTCGACGAGCCCGGAGACGACACGACGGTCACCCTCTCGGTCGTCATCGGCCCCCGGATCGGCTTCAACCCGATCGGCACGGAGTTCGCCCCGGTGGCGGGGACGCCGTTCCGCGTCCTCACCCTGCGGATGCGTTCCGACCTGCGCTTCTCGTACGTGTTCGCACGACGTGGTCCGACGGGTGAGGACGCACGGGTCCCGGACCCGTTCAACCCGCCACCGAGGTTCTCCGAGTGCTCGGTGGAGCGGTTCTCCGGGGCCTCGGTCGCAGTGCTGCCCGACGCGCTGCCGTTGCCCTGGCTCGACCAGGCCGAAGCACGGCCCGCCCCGGCGGTCGAGACAGCCGTGCTGGCGAGCGAGTTCCTGGGGGACGAACGCCGCATCTGGGTCTCGATGCCCCCGGGGGAGTTCTCGGACGAGAGCGCGCTGCCCTTCGTGATCCACCTGGACGGGACACCGGACCACAGCGCGCCCAGCGTTCGCGACGCACTGGTCCGGGCGGGGCTGGTCCGACCCTGCGCGGTGGTCCTCGTCGGCCAGCCCGCACCGCAGCGCGACAAGGAGCTGCTCTGCAACCCGGTGTTCTCCCGGATGCTGGTCCAGGAACTGCTGCCGTGGCTCCACCAGCGGTATCCGCTCTCGCGGGACCCCGGTGACGTCGCGCTGGCCGGCGAGAGCTTCGGCGGTCTGTGCGCCGGCTGGACAGCGCTCCACCACCCGACCGCGTTCGGCAACGCCATCCTCCAGTCCCCGTCGTGCGGGTACCACCCCGCCCTCAGGTGGGGCACCGGGGCGGGCGAGCTGCTGCGCCGCACCCCCGTACCGACACTGATCGCCGACTGCCTGGCCGCGGAAACGGCACCGGTCCGCATCTTCCACGACGTCGGTGAGCTGGAGAGCTCGAACACCCACAGCCGCTGGCTGGGCCACGTACTCACCTCGAAGGGCTACGACACCCTCTACAGAGAGTTCGCCGGGGGACACGACTACGCATGGTGGCGAGGAATGTTCGCCGATGCCCTGCTCTGGTGCTTCCCGCTCCCCAGCGGGGATCGGAGCCAGGCATGAGGAACCCCTTGCGCTTCTCGGGCGCCGACACCGCGGGACTGGGGCGAGGACCGCTGACCCGCCGGCTGCCGGTGCTCCTGCTCGCTCCCGCCGAGCCGCTCGGTGTTCGGCCGTTCGAGTGCGGGCCGGGGACCACCCCGGGCCGGTTCCTGCTGCGCGTGATCTTCTCGGTGAGGCGGATCAGCGTTCCCGCGATGCTGCTCGCGATCGTCTGGCAGGTGGGCGAGTCCGCGGTCCCGGTGGTGATGGGACTCGCGATCGACCGGGCCCTTGCCACCGGGGACGAGGGACAGCTGGTCCTGTGGCTCGGCGTGCTGGTGGCCCTCTACGTCGCGCTGACGTCGGCGGCGAGGCTCTCGCTGCGGCTGACCGCCCATGCGGTCCAGGTACTCCAGCACCGACTGCGCGGCACCCTCTCCACGGGCGTGCTGCACCCGGTCGGCGGCACCGCCCGTGCGCCGGGCGGCAAGTTGGTCTCGGTGATGACGAGCGACGTCGCGCGCCTGTCCAACGCGGTGATCCTGACGATCATCCCGGTCTCGAGGATCACGGCCATCGGATTCATCGCGGTGTCGCTGCTCGCGACGCACTGGCTGCTCGGACTCGTAGTGCTGTTCGGGGCGCCGGTCGCGGTCTGGTCGATGGGCGTGCTCAGCGAGCGGCTCTCCCGGGACACCCGCGAGTACCAGGAGCTGCTGGCGTCCACGGTCGGAAAGGCCACGGACCTGGTCGCCGGCTACCGGGTGATCAAGGGGATGCGTGCCGAGGCCGAGGCGACCGGCCGGTACCGGCAGGCAAGCCAGGAGACCCTTGTCGGCGCCAGGCGCAACGCGGGCCTGTTGGGGAGGTTCCTTGTGGGCTCGGGCGTGGTCAGCGGCACGTTCGTCGCCGCGGTGGTGGGACTGGCGGGCTGGTTCGCCGTGGACGGACAGCTCAGCATCGGCGGGCTGATCACCGCCGTCGGCCTCGCCCAGGCACTGCTGCCGCAGATCCAGGCGATCGCGAGCACATCCGTCCCCAACCTCGCCGGCGCCCGCGCCTCGTCCGTGCGTGTCCTCGACGTGCTGCGGGACAACGCCACGTCGACGGCCGGGCCCGATGACGCGACCCGGCGGGAGGTTGCCGCGCTGCCGGAACTGGACGTGGTCGTGCCAAGCATCTGCGGGCCCGGCGTGACGATCCGGGTCGAGCCCGGCGAGCTCGTGGGCGTGCGCGCCGACGACCGGACCGCCGCCCGTGTCGTCGAGGCGCTGCTGGACCCGCGGGCCGAGGGAGGGATCGAGGCGCGGCTCGACGGGATCGAGGCGCGGGAACTTTCCCCGGTCGAGTACCGCTCCCGGGTCACCGTCGCGCCGCACCGCGCCACGCTGTTCAGCGGTACCCTTCGCGACAACATCGCCGTGCTCGCGGGCGCGCCCGAGCGGGTGGACGCCGCGGTGCGGGCCGCCGCTTGCGACGACTTCGCGGCCGACCTCGACGTCCCGGTCGGCGAGGGCGGCAACCGGCTCTCGGGCGGCCAGCGCCAGCGGCTCGCGCTCGCCCGCGCCCTGGCGAGCGACGCGCCGGTGCTCGTACTGCACGACCCGACCACCGCGGTCGACTCGGTCACCGAGCACACGATCGCGGGCCGGCTGCGCGGTGTCCGGGCAGGCCGCTCGACGCTGCTGATCGCCTCGACCCCGGCGCTGCTCGCTGCCTGCGACCGCGTCGTCGAGCTGCCTGACAACGTACCCGCGACCTCAAGGACGGCACAGTGAGCGGCACTTACGCCGTACCCGAGTCCGCGGCTTCCGATGCCGGGCTGCCGGTCGCGAGCGGCCGCGAGACGGCCAGGGAGCTGTGGCGGCTCAGCCGCGGGTACCGGCTCCGGCTCGCCGCGACCGGGGTGCTGGGGATCGTCAGCACCGGCGTCGACCTGACCGTTTCCGTGGCGATCGGATTCCTCGTCGACCGCGTGCAGGCCGGCACCGCGGACCTCGCCACAGTGCTGACGGCCACGGTCGTCATGGCGCTCTCGGCAGTCCTCGGTGCTGCGGGCACCGCGCTGACGATCGTGCTCGCCACCCGCGTCTACCACTCCATCCTCGCCGCGCTGCGCGAGCAGCTCGTGAGCCGCGCCATGACGCTCCCACAGCACCTCGTCGAGCGCGCCGGCACCGGAGACCTGATATCCCGGTCCAGCGACGACGTCACCGCGGTCGCCGACGCCGCCCCCGCCGTGATCCCGGTGCTCACCGTCACCGCCTTCACCATCGTCGTGTCGCTGGGCGGGCTCGCGGCACTGGAATGGCCCTACGCGGCCGCCTTCGCCGTCGTACTGCCGGTCTACGTGCTGGCCGTGCGGTGGTACCTGCGCATCGGACTGGGGGTCTACCGCGCCGAGCGCACGGCGATGAGCGCGCGTGCCCAGCAGATCCTCGAGTCCCAGCGCGGCTACGCCACCGTGCTCGGCTTCGGGCTCGCCGAGCAACGACACCGGGCTGTGATGACGGACTCCTGGCGGGTCGCGAGGCAGTCGCTACGCGCACGCACCGTGCTGAGCATGCTCAATGCCCGGCTCAACCTCGGGGAGTGCCTGAGCCTGGCCGCTGTACTCGTCGTCGGCTTCGTCCTCATCGACCACAACGCATCGACCGTCGGCGGCGCCACCACCGCCATGCTGCTCGTGCTACGCCTGCTCGGACCGGTCAACCAGCTGCTGCTGGTCATCGACACCCTCCAGTCCGCCCTCGCATCGCTGAGCCGCATGATCGGGGTCGTCACGATTCCGTTCAGCTCGTCGGATGTCCCAGCGCAGGCCGCGAGCACCGCCATACAGCTCGACGAGGTCTCATTCCGTTACGGCGAGGGGCCACGGGTGCTCGACGCCATCACCCTCACCATCCCGTCCGGTCAGCGCGTGGCCGTCGTCGGCGTGTCCGGGGCAGGCAAGACCACGCTCGCCGGCGTGGTCGCCGGCACCCACCTACCTGATGCCGGGAGGGTGACTCGCCCCAGCCGTACCGCGATGATCACCCAGGAGGTCCACGTCTTCGCGGGCACCCTGCGCGACAACCTCACCCTCGCCGCGCCCGGGGCCACCGACCGCGACCTCCATGCAGCGCTGGAAGCCACCGGCGCCTCATCGATCCTCGATGTCCTCCCCGACCGGTTGGACACCCTGCTGGGTGTCGGCGGACACCCGCTCACCGACGCACAGGCGCAGCAACTCGCCCTCGCCCGCCTGCTGCTCGCCGACGCTGATCTGGTGATCCTTGACGAAGCGACCGCCGAGGCCGGCTCCACCTACGCCGGACTGCTCGACCGCGCTGCTGATGCCGTCCTCGCCGGGCGCACCGCAGTCGTAGTCGCGCACCGTCTCTCCCAAGCAGCAACCTGCGACCGGATCATGGTGATGGAGCGCGGCCGGATCATCGAGACCGGCACCCACGGGGAGCTGGTTGATGCCGGTGGTGTGTACGCCGGGTTGTGGACCGCCTGGGAGGCCGCTCGGTGACAACAGCATGACCAGGCCAGGATTCGCCGAGCCGAATAGATACGAAAGGCACCCGTCAGCCGTGGAAGTCCCCTGGGACATTTCTGGGACTTCCGGCCCCATCAAGCAGCACGAACGTGAAACAGCCGAAAGGTCATTCGCACAGGTCAGCGCCCATAAGTCACGCATCGCGACAGGTCACCGTTCACTGGTCTCTCTTGCGCGACATCTGACCGGCGTGGTGTCGTGCCCCCTTGGGGACAAGGGGGCACGACACCACAACATGCCAGCTGACCTGCGGATGCCTACCATCACAGCCCTCCACTGATCACTGTTGTTCTGCTGCACCTTGTGCAACGCACGTATCCGCTCCACCAGGCACACCGGCGGGGCGTGGGCCGCAGGACCGCACAGTCACGCCCCGCGTACCTCCTCAATCGGGCATGGCAGCGATCGCGGCCGCGGCGATCTTCTTGGCGTCCGCCTCGCAGCGTGCCGGAGGGTGTTCGTCACCGCCTAGGTCCACTCGCACCGAGAGGTTGCCGTTGAGGACGATCAGCGAGCAGTTGGTTTCGGGGGCTTCGGTGGGGTTGTTGAGGTCGCGCCAGTAGGCCGCGTCGCCGAAGCCGAGCGCCGGTTCGCGCTTGCCCTCCTTCGCCCTCGTGTCGAAGATCTGGCGCTGGAAGAAGGTCCCGTTGTCGGTGGGGCCGGAGGAACTGCTCGACGACCTCTTGATGTCCCACTCCACGAAGGCGTGCGGCGATTCGTCGCGGTAGCGGGCGCCGCCCTCCTCGTAACTGCCGTACCACCAGCAGGCGTTCGACGCCCGGTCGCCGGACTCCTGGTAGCGGTCCGAGTCCTCGTCCCGGCCCGTCAGCGGAAGGTTCTTGGCCGCCTCCGCGCAGAGCGGCACCTTCGTGTACGTATCCGGCCGCTGCTCGGCGCCCGTTGATGGTTCGCCGCCGTCCCCCGGATCGGCGGCCGGGGAAGCCCCGCCCTCAGCGGCGTCCGACGAAGAGCCGCCCCGTCGATCGGAGGTCTCGCCGTCCCCGGACGTCAGTGCGTACACCCCGGCTCCAGCCCCGGCCAGGGCGAGCACGCCGGCCGTCACGAGCGCCGCGAGGACCTTGATGCCCGGCCGGCCCGGCGGTGGTGCAGGAGGGGCGGGCCGTGCCGCGGTCTGCGTAGGCGCCGAGGCCAGAGCGTTCGACGGCAGAGGGGCGGACACCACCGTGCGCTCGTGGCCGTTCAGCAGCCGGTCGATGCTCGCCCGCTGGTCCTCGATCATGCGGTGCACGGCCGAAGGCCACGGCCGGACGGAGTGCGCGACGGGCCCGATGAACTCCTGGAACTGTGCCGGGGTGGGGCGGGCCGCCGGGTCCTTGGCGAGGCAGAGCTCGATGATCCGCCGCAACTCGGCCGGCACGGCCGTCAGATCGGGCTCCGTGTGGACGACGTTGTACAACGACTGGGCCGTCGAAGCGCCCGCGAAGGGGCTGCTTCCCGTGGCCGCGAGCACGAGCACGGAGCCGAGGGAGAACACGTCGCCCGAAGCGGTCGGTTCGCGGCCTTCGGCCTGCTCCGGCGACATGAACGGGGGCGAGCCGATGACGAGGTCCGTCTGCGTCAGGGCCGTCCCGCCGACGCCGTCGACGACCCGTGCGATCCCGAAGTCGATGACCCGCGCGCCGTCCTCGGCCAGCAGGACGTTCTCCGGTTTGAGGTCGCGGTGGACGAGACCCGCCCGGTGGATTGCCGTCAGCGCCGCCGCGAGACCGGCAGCGAGCCTTCGCACGTCCTCCGGGGGCAGCGACCCGGCCGCCACCACCGCCGCTCCAAGCGACGGGCCGGCGACGAAGGCCGAGGCGAGCCAGGGGGTGGCCGCGTCCGGGTCGGCGTCGAGGACCGGTGCAGTGAAGGCGCCGGATACCTTGCGGGAAGCGGCCACCTCCCGCCGGAACCGGGTGCGGAAGCCCTCGTCGGCCGCGAGGCGGGCATGTACCTGCTTGACCGCGACGATCCGGCCGTCGGCCCCGGTGCCGAGCAGCACCCTGCCCATGCCGCCGCGGCCGAGCTCGGCGTGCAGTCGGTAGGGGCCGGCCGCACCAGGGTCGGAGGTACTCAGAGGCTTCATCGGGACGGCACCGCGCTCAACGCGTCTCCCGCTAGGTCGGTGGTCATTTCCTCGCACGTGCCCGACGGGTAGGTGCTGCCCGAGACGTCAACGATCACTACGAGGTTGACGTCCCGTACGTGGAGCACACAGCTCGCGTCCGTGCCGTTGTCGGTCACCCACAGCGCTTCCTCGCCGATGCCCACGTCCTCACGCCGACCGCTGCCCGGGTAGAAAAAGCCTTCGAAGTAGGTCTTGGCCTGCTCGGCCCCGGTCCCGTCCTCGGGGTCGGACCCGAAGCGCCTCCAGGACACGTTGATCTCGTCGCCACTGCGGGAGTGCCATGTGCACCAGCTCATCAAGGAGGCGGCGCCTTCGGATCCGTCGTCGCGGGAGGAGACCATTCTTTCCGCATTGTCCGGCCCTTCCGGGGCATCGAACTGGGAGGGCGCCCGCACCGGGCTGCTGCCCTTCGCGCAGTTCGGCAGATCCGCCGGGTGCTTGTCCGGGACCTTCGACAGCGGCGTGGTACCCGGAGTCGGGACAGCCCAGGTCGTGTCCGGTTCCGGCTTCTGCTCCGGGGCGGTGGCCGAGGCGATGGGCTTCCCTTTCGGTTCCTCCCCCTCCGGCAACAGCAACGCCGCCGCCGTCACGGCGGCCACCACCAGAACGCCTCCGGCAACGAGCCGGAGGACTCGGCGGCGCCGTGACGAGCCGGGCTCCCCGGCGGGTCCGGCGCCGAGGGGAGAGGCAGGCGGGACGGCGGGAGGGGTGAAGCTGGGCGGGGGCGGCGGGGTGCGCGGTGCCGGGGCGGTGCTGGTGGTGGTGTCCGGCCGGCTGAACAGCCTGTCGATCTCGGTCCGCTGCGCGGCGGTGATCCGGTGGACCTCCGCGGGCCAGGGGCGCGTCGTCGGGGCGACGGCGCCGATGAGCGCCAGCAGCTCTCCTGGGGTCGGGCGGTCCTCCTCGTTCTTGGACAGACACGGGGCGATGATCTTGTGCAGCTCCGGCGGGAGGGCACTCAGGTCGGGTTCGGAGTGCGCGACCTTGTAGAGGATTCCGGGCACCGAGTCAGCGTGGAACGGTGGCAGTCCGGTGCAAGCCGTGAACAGGGTGGCACCGAGCGAGAAGACGTCACTCGCGGGCGTCGGCGCGCGCCCGTGCACCTGTTCCGGCGACATGAACGGCGGCGACCCCAGCACCGCTCCGGCGTGGGTGAGTGCGGTCTGACCCTCGGTCGCCCGTGCGATGCCGAAGTCGATGACCCGTACGCCGTCCTCGGCGAGCAGCACGTTCGACGGCTTGAGATCGCGGTGGATCAGCCCGGCGCGGTGGATGTCGGCCAGTGCCTGCGCCAGTCCCGCGGCCAACTGCCGTACGGACGGGACGGGTAGCGCCCTCACCACCTCCAGCGCCTGGCTCAGCGAGGGGCCCGGTACGAAGGCCGAGGCCAGCCAGGGGACGGGGGCATCGGCATCGGCGTCGAGGACCGGCGCGGTGTAGGCGCCGGACACTCGGCGCGAGACTGCCACTTCGCGCCGGAACCGGGCGCGGAACCCGTCGTCGTCGGCCAGATCGGCATGCACCTGCTTGACGGCGACCAGCCGTCCGTCCGGCGAGACACCGAGAAGGACCCGGCCCATCCCGCCCTCGCCGAGCACGGCGACCGTTCTGAACGGCCCTGTCCGCTGCGGTTCCAGCAGTTCCGAAAAACTCATGGCCGAACAGCCCCCCGATCGTCGATCAGGATAGTACGACTGCGCGATCCGCTCTGTGTGCGCTCAGTTTCTCCTCAGGATGTGCACCTCAGCGCAGAGAACCCGAGCACTTTCGGGCGCGCCACCGGAACAACGCACATATCGCCGTAGTAACGCCTGGCACGGTGAGCCCGTCCATGGAGCGTGGCCAGCCGTTGACAGTTCGGCCACGATCTGACGGATCGCCACAGGGAGGGACCGGACTGTGCCGGCCCCAGTCTCGACGTGAGCAAGCAGCTCTTCTTCGAGCCGTTCCGAACCACTTCGCCGAACTCCGGGATGAGCCCACACCACCGGCTGCTGCCGAGGAACTCGAGCAGCACGTCGGCGCCGCTCGGCACTTTCTGCAGCACCCGGGATCACGCGGACGGATGACAGCTACTGAACTCGGCACACTCACACGGCTCGTGCAGGAAGCTGGCCCTGGGCGCGGATATATCCCGGTACACGTCCTCGACACGCTGCATGACTCCATCGTCACGGACGAGTCCGCCCCCGTCCGCACGCTGCACGGCTGGCCAGCCGGAGACGCCCAGGAACGCTTCGCCCCGCCCCCTTCCTCCGCTGACTCCTCGATCTCTGCGACCCACTGAAGGTGAGCCCTTTGTCCACTGCGCGAACGACCAGCACAGCCAGCACAGCCGTGATCATCGTCAACAGCCGTGGCCAGTACCTTCTGCATCTGCGCGACGCGCACAAACCGATCTGCGACGCGGGTACCTGGTCGCTGGTCGGAGGGGCCCCGGAGGAAGGCGAGAGCCTGGACGAGGCGATGGCCCGCGAGATCCTCGAAGAGACTGGTCTCGCCCTTCCCGAAGTAACTCCGTACACCACCACGACGGCTCACGGCCCATACGTCGCCGAGGGGAACATCCACCTCTACACGGCCTGCTGGGACGGGGATGCCCGTTCACTGCCGGTGTCCGAAGGAATCATGTTCGCCTGGTTCGGCCTAGCCACCATGGACCAGCTCTCCATGTGCCCGTGGGCCCACGCGGCGATCAAGTCCCATCACGCCGAACGACCCGTTTCGCCCGTACCCGTGCCGCGCCCGGCCGGCGGCCACGGTGGAGCCGGAGCGGTGAAGAACGTGATCGGCGCACACCTGTTCCTCGAGCGCGACGGCATCACCCTTCTCGGTCGGCGGCACCCTGACGTGGCGTTCGCAGGCGGCGCCTGGCACGCACTCGCGGGGCACGTCGAACGGGAAAGCGTACGTGCGTGCCTGGTCCGTGAGGCGTACGAGGAAGCGGGGCTCATGATCGACCCGGCCGACCTTCAGCTCGTGCACACCGTGCATCTGCTCGACGACCACCAGGACGCCGAGCCCCGCATCCAGTTGTTCTTCGCACCATCCCGGTGGACGGGCGAACCGGAGGTCCTGGAGCCCGACAAGTGCACGGCCTGGACATGGTGGCCGCTGGACAGCCTGCCGGAGGTGACGGTCGCCTACACCCGTGCCGCGATCGACGGCATCCGCGCCGGCACCACGTACACCGAACTCGGGTGGGACGACTTGAGTACCCCGGTGGCGCGGAGGACCCGCTGACATGGCCCTCCCCCCACCCTCAGTCCACTCCGGGCCCAGTGAGTCGCTCGGTGACCGGATCGGGAACGCCCGGCAGGAGATGGTCGCCCACCTCGAAGGTGACGGTGTGCTCACCGACCCCCGACTGCGCGAGGCCCTCCTGGTCGTGCGCCGGGAAGTCCTGCTGCCACACGCCTACGTCCGAACCAGCGGCCCGGAGACCGAGCCGATCGAATGGCGCCTGCCCGACGGGTTCCCATGCGGACGACCGGGAGGAGTGGCTCGGCCTCGTCCACAGCGGGGACGGAGTGCTGCGAGAGGGAGCGGTGTTCACCGTGCTGCTGGCCCGCAGGCTCAGGAGCGCAGCGTGAGCGGGCAGCAGCGGCACCGGGAACCGATCGACGTCCACCTGATTCTGCGCCGCGACGGGGAAGCCGGCGCGGAGGTCCTATTGTCCCGCCGCGCCGGAGACGTCTACGCCTCCGGCCATTGGCACCTGGTCTCCGGACATCTCGACGGACCGCATAAGGACGTCGTCGGCGCCCTGATCCGCGAGGCGTCGGAAGAGGCCGGCGTGTGCATCGACGCGGCGGAGGTTCGCTTCGCGGTCGCCGTGCACCACCGCGGCCCCGGTGGCCGGTCCAGGACCGGGATGTTCTTCGAGGTGCTCACCTGGCAGGGCACGCCCGGCGTCCGTGAGCCGGAGGTGTGCGACGCGATGGGCTGGTTTCCGCTGGAAGCCCTGCCGAATCCGATGGTCGCGTACTGCCGGGCCGGGCTGGACACCTACCGGTCCGGCCAGATGATGGCCGTGCACTTCCAGGAGCCCACCGACCCGATCGCCTACGACGCTGCCCTCGACCGGCGTCGCCCCGTGCCGGCGGTCGGCACGTCCGGACCGGACACACGGCTGCGGGAGTTCACCGAGCAGGCCGTCGGGCACATCGCCGCCTGGACAGACGTCTCCTGGTCGCGGGAGAGCAGCCGGGTGTGGCGGGCGCACGGCGCCGAGGGAGGTGCGTGGTTCGTCAAGGTCCACCAGAACGATCGCTTCCACCAGAGGGAGGTCCGGGCGTACCGGACCTGGGCCTCGTCGCTGGGCCGTGCCGTACCCCGTCTGGTGGCAGCCGATGAAGGGCTGCGGGCCGTCGTGCTCACTGCGGTGCCCGGACGCCCCCTGGTGTTTCGTCGGATCGGCGCGCTCGCCCGTCGCATTCATGAGAGCGCTCCGTCGCGCAACGCTCCTGTAGGCAGTGGGCCGGCTGTTGTGAAGGCCGATCGGCACCTCGCCGCGGCGCGACCTCATCTCGTGTCCGGTGACGAGGCCTTCGTCCGCGAGCTCGTACGGCGGGTGGCGGACCTGCCACCACTGGAGTGGGTGGAGACCCACGGCGACTTCCAACTCCTTCATTAGGCAAGTCACTTGTCGGGATTGAGGCTGTCGCCCTGCCTTGTTCAACGAGGTAGTCGGCTGCGGGGCATGCGGCGGGATGGCGGGGTGGCTATTGGGCGACGTAGCCGCCGTCGACGGGCAGGGCGATGCCGGTGACGTAGCTGGCGCCGTCGCTGCAGAGCCAGAGGACGGCCTGGGCGATCTCGTCGGCGGTGCCGAGCCGGTCGATGGCCTGGCCTGCTTCGGCCTGGTGGCGGTCGAGTTCCCCGCCTTCGACCATGGCGTCGACCATGGGGGTACTGATGGTGCCGGGGCAGACGGCGTTGATCCGGACGCCGCGGGAGCCGTATTCGAGGGCGACGCTCTTGGTGAGGCCGATGACGCCGTGTTTGGACGCGTGGTAGGCGGCGCGGCCGGGGTTGCCGACGAGGCCGCCGAGGGAGGAGCAGTTGACGATCGTGCCGCTGCCCTGGGTGCGCATGTGGCGCAGTTCGTGCTTCACGCTTGCCCAGATGCCCCGGAGGTTGATGCCCTGGACGCGGTCGAACTGCTCGGCGCTCTCGTCGGCGGCGTCGGTGGGCGGGGGCATGATCCCGGCGTTGTTGTAGGCCATGTCGAGCCGCCCGAACGTCTCCACGGTGCGGTCGACGGCGGCGGCGACCTGGTCCTCGTCGGTGACATCGCAGACCAGGGCGAGGACCTGGTGCCCGTCGTCGGTGAGCTGCTTGACGGCGGCGTTGACGGCGTCCTCGTTGATGTCGGCGAGGGCGACGGCGGCCCCGGCTTCGGCGAAGGCGCGGGCGGTGGCCAGGCCCATGCCGGAGGAGGCGCCGGTGACGAAGGCGACCTGGCCGGTGAAGTCGTACGTGGGGTTCATGACGGTGGCTCCCAACGAAGGTGTACGGGCGTGAAGTTCAGCGCGCGGACGTCGCGGTGGCGTCCGCGGTTCGCGGGTGTTCGGTGTCGGTGGTGTGGTGGGCGACGATCCGGGAGGGGCCGGTGGTGCCGCGCAGTGCAAGGGCGATCAGGGGCAGCAGGGTGAGCGCGGCGAAGACCGCGCCGACCAGGGCCGGGCCGGTCAGGCCGAGCGAGGAGTCCAGCGCGTGGCCCGCTGCGAGGGAGCCGACGGCGATGCCGGTGTTGTAGCCGGAGGTGGTCAGTGCAGAGGCGAGGGTGGGGGCGTCGCCTGCGAAGCGGACGGCGAGGGAGGTGACGACCGGGTTGACGGTGAACCCGGCCAGCGCCATACCGAACACCAGGACCACAGCGGCCACCGGGCTGTCGGAGGCGGGGATCAGGGCCAGCAGGATGAGGGAGGTCGCCGCCGACGCGGTGATCGTCGTAACCATCGGGCGGTGGTCCCCGAGACGGCCACCGATCGCGGTGCCGCCCAGCGCACCGATCCCGAAGGCGATCAGCACCAGCGGCACGGCACCGGCCGGGATGCCCGCCCGGTCGGTCAGCAGCGGCGTGATGTACGTGTACGTCGCCAGAACCCCGCCCATGATCAGCACGGCCGCGCCGAGCGCCAGCCACAGCCGCCCCTGGCGAAGGGTCCGGACCTCGGCGCGCACCGAGACCTCGGCCCGCTGCTCGGTGCGGGGGATGAACCGGCCGACGAACGCGGCGGCCAGCACGGCGAGGGCGGCGAGCGCCCAGAACGGGCCGCGCCAGCCGGTGTAGTGGCCGACGAACGAGCCGATCGGCACACCGATCACGTTGGCCAGGGTGAGGCCGCCCATCATGACGCCGACCGCCCGCGTGGACCGCGCCGGGCCCGCTGCGGTGGTGGCGATCACGAAGCCGACGGCCCAGAACGCGCCGGTGGCCAGAGCGGTCACCACCCGGGCGCTCAGCACCACGGTGAAGGAGGTGCTCAAGGCCGCGATCGCGTGCCCGAGGGCGAAGACGGCAAGGGCGCCGATGAGGGTGTGACGCTGAGACAGGCGCAGGGTGGCCATGGCCATCGTGGGCCCGCCAACGATCATCCCGACGGCGAACGCGGTGATCAGGAGACCGGCGTGGGAAACGCTGACGTTCAGGTCGGCGGCCATCTCGGGCAGCAGTCCGGCGATGACGAACTCGGTGGTGCCCATCAGGAAAGTGCCGGCGGCGAGCACCCAGACGACGAAGGGCAGCTTGCCGGGGGCGGACCCGGTGGCGGAGGGCATGTGAAAACTTCTTCCCGTACGAGGAGGGGTGGGGCTGGTGGGCGGGGTCAGGAGGCGGCCTCGATGGTGATCCGGTCGGCCCCGGACAGCTGGTCGGCGTCGGCGTTGATGTGACCGAGGACCAGTAGATCGGAGGAGGCGGAGGGGCCGTCCTTGTAGAAGATGGCGAGGTTGCCCCAGGGGGCGTAGTAGGTGAGGTCTCCGGTCTTCGGCGCCTGCGGTACGGGCGCGTTCTCGGTGGTCAGTTTCCTGGGCGGGTCGGCGATCCGCTCGGTCCCGTGGAAGTCCTTCAGGTCCAGGGTGAGCGGGAGGAGGGAGGCCAGGTCGCGGGCGGCGGGGCTGTCGTTCAGGGTCGCCTCGACCTCTTGGCCGTCGATGGTGACGCGGATGTCCATCGGAGTGCTCCTGTCTGATCCGGACGGGCTCGCGGACGCCGAGGTCGGCGGCTCCCCGGACGCCGGGGCGGACGACGAGACGGAGGTGGTGGAGGGAGGCTGCTCGGCGGACGAGTCGTCGGAGCAGGCGGTCGCAGCCAGCAGCAGCACGCCGGTGGCGGCGGTGGCAGTCAGGGCCCGGCGAAAGGTGAAGGTCATGGGGTGCCGTCCTGCGGGTCGGGCATGGGCTCGGCGTAGTGGCGGAAGCCCTTGCGGTCGTTGTGCAGGCCGTACAACAGGTCAGCGAGGGCCTCGGGGCTGGAGGTCGCGGAGCCGGGGCTGATCGCCCCGGGCACGATGAGCTGTGTGACGTGGATGCTCTCGGGGGCGAGGGTGGTGTGGAGCATCTGCGCGTACGCGCTCTCGGCTGCGAACGCGATCGAGGTCCCGGCCACGCTGGCCTTCGGGCGTACCGCGCTGCCGCCGTTGACGAACAGCAGCGTGCCCCGCCCGAGCTCCCGCATCCCGGGCAGAACGGTGTTCACGCAGGTGAGTGGCCCCTTGACGGAGAAGGCCAGCGGGTCGTCCAGGTCGGCCGCGGTGGTGTCCAGGACCGGCTTCATGAAGTCGCTGCGGGGTACCGGGCTGAACTGGAGGATCTCGACGGGCCCCAGTGTGTCCGCGGCCTCTTGCAGGGCTGCGGTGAGGGAGGCGGGGTCCAGGACGTCGGCGGTGAAGCCGCGGGCGTGGATGTTGTCCCTGGCCAGTTCAGCTGCCAGGTTGTCCTGGTGCTGGGCGCTGCGCGAGAGGAGGGCGACGCGGTGGCCCGCTTGGCCGAAGCGACGGGCGGCAGCCAGCCCCAGACCGGGGCCGGCACCAACAAGAGCGAAGGTGGTCACGGGAGTTCTCCTCAACGACGTGGGTGGGGGTGGCCGCATCAAGGCCGGGGAAAGAGTGGTGTGCGCCGGGGTTCAGCCGGTGGCCGGGGTGGCGGTGTATTCCTCGTCGGTGACGGGGTTCAGCCAGTGCACGATGTCGTGGGTGTCGTCGCCCTCATTGATGGCCAGGTGGACCATGAGCCGATTCGGGGCGGCGCCGTGCCAGTGCTCCTCGTCGGCTTCGAACAGGACGCGGTCACCGGGCCGGATGACTTCCACCGGGCCACCGCGGCGCTGGCACAGGCCGACGCCTTCGGTGACGAAGACGGTCTGGCCCAAGGGGTGGCGGTGCCAGTGGGTGCGGGCGCCGGGCATGAAGTGAACCAGGGACGCGGTGACCCGGGACGGGGCGGGCGCGGCGGCGACGGGGTCGATGTAGACGTCGCCCGTGAACCAGTCTGCCGGGCCCTTGACGGTGTCGATCGAGCTGCGGGTGATCTGCACGGTTGCTCCTTGTGCGGTAGGGGGTCAGGGCTTGAGGAGGGTTTTGATCGCACGGCGCTCGTCCATTGCCTTGTAGCCCTCGGCGACCTGCTCCAGGGGCAGGGTGAGGTCGAAGACCTTGCCCGGGTCAATCCGGCCCTGAAGGACGCGGTCGATCAGGTCGGGGAGGTAGCGGCGTACGGGGGCGGGGCCGCCGCGCAGGCCGACGTGGGAGAAGAACAGTTCCTGCCCGTCGACAGCGACCTCATGGGGGACGCCGACGAAGCCGACGTTGCCGCCGGGCCGGGCGGAGTGCAGGGCCTGGCTCATGGCCTGAGCGGTGCCGACGCACTCCAGGACCGAGTCGGCACCGATCCCGCCGGTCAGCTCCTTGATCCGGGCGACACCTTCCTCACCGCGCTCGGTGACGATGTCGGTGGCGCCGAACTCGCGCGCCAGCTTCTGGCGGGAGGCGTGCCGTGACATGGCGATGATGCGCTCCGCGCCCAGCTCCTTGGCCGCGATCACGCCGCACAGGCCGACCGCGCCGTCGCCGACGACCACGGCGGTCGAGCCGGGCCTCACCTCGGCGGCGTCCGCGGCCCACCAGCCGGTGCCCATGACGTCGGACACGGCAAGCAGACCGGGCCACAGATCCTCGCCCGGCACGTCCTCGGTGGCGACCAGGGTGCCCTGGGCGTTGGGAATGCGGACATACTCGGCCTGGCAGGTGGACATGAACTCGCGATTCAGGCAGTTCGACTGGAAGCCGTTGCGACAGTTCGCGCAGGTGTTGTCCGAGGTGGCGAACGAGCCGACGACGAACTGGCCCGGCTTCACCGAGGTGACCGCGGATCCGACCTCCTCGACGAAGCCGATGTACTCGTGGCCCATGGGATGTGCGTGCTCCGTCGGCTCCGCACCGCGATAGGGCCATAGGTCGGAACCGCACACGCAGGTCACGGCCGTCCGGATGACGGCGTCGGTCGGCTTGAGGATCTTGGCGTTGTCCACGGTCTCGAACCGGATGTCACCGGGGGCGTGGATCACTGCTCCGCGCATGAGGAAGGCTCCTTGCCTGTTGAAGCCTGCCGACGCCAGGGGGGTTCCGGCAGGCCACCGAATGGGTGAGCCCCGGCGCAGACAGCGATTCCGCCGCCTGCGGGCCCCGAGGCCCGGCGCCCGGCCTGCCCGCTGTGACGGGCGGACGGCGAGCGCCACGTCAACCAGGTAACCCGCATCCCGCGCGGACAGCGAGTCACTGACGAGGGGTGTACCAGCAGTACATCCCTCCCATCCCGGGCAGGCCGTACCGTCGAAGGTATGGACAACCGCGAGGAGGTCCGCGAGTTCCTCACCTCGCGGCGAGCCAAGATCACCCCCGAGCAGGCCGGACTGCCGGCAGGCCCCCGACGCCGGGTTCCCGGCCTTCGCAGAAGCGAGGTCGCTGCCCTGGCCGACATGAGCGTCGAGTACTACGCCAAGCTCGAACGCGGCAACCTCGCCGGCGTCTCACCGTCCGTCCTGGAAGCTCTCGCCCGGGCCCTTCAGCTCGATGACGCCGAACGCGCCCACCTGCTGAACCTGGCCCAGGCCGCCGACGGATCGGACGTCCTCAACCGCCCCCGCCGACGGCGTACGAAGGACCAGTGGCGGCCGCACCGCAGCCTGCAATGGACCTTGGACGCCATCACCGCAGGTCCTGCGTTCGTCCGCAACGGCCGCATGGGCATCCTGGCCGCCAACCCGCTCGCCCGCGCCTTCTACGCCGACGTCTACGCCGCCCCCGGCAACCAGGCGAACCTGGCCCGCTTCAACTTCCTCGACCCCGCCTCGCGCCGCTTCTACCCCGACTGGGACCTCTTCGCTGACGTCGCCGTGGCCATCCTGCGCACCGAAGCCGGGCGAAATCCGCACGACAAGGACCTGCACGACCTCGTCGGCGAGCTGTCCACCCGCAGCGAGGAATTCCGCACCCGCTGGGGCGCCCACAACGTCCGTCACCACGGCACCGGCACCAAACGCTTCCACCACCCGGCCGTCGGAGGGCTCACCCTCGCCTTCGAGGGCCTGGAAATGGCCGCCGAACCCGGCCTCACCCTCACCATCTACACCGCCGAACCCGGCTCGCCCTCCGAAGAAGGACTGCGCCTGCTCGCCTCCTGGGCTGCCACCCAGAACAGCGACAGCCCCTCCACCACAAAGAACGCGGGCCGGTAGCGACACCACACCGGGCAGCTGGGCCACAAAGAATCATGGTGGTCACCTCTCATGGTGCTCGGCGCGGATCTGGTCGACGACGAGCGTCACTTTGCGGTCCTCTAGTGGCGGTGTTCATGGGAGGTGCCCAGCTTCATTCGGGCACTCGTCTGGTTTCTCGCGGGCCCGGAAGCCGGGTGACCTGCTGAGCCGCTGCGAGTTCTTCGCGGGCCTGCTCCAGCTCCAGGGACAGCTCGGTGGCGGCACGTACCAGGGCGCGAACCCGTTCGCGCTCCGCTGCGAGATCCGTCTTGATCTTCGCCAGGGCCTCGCGCAGCGCGGTGTTCTCGTCGGCCATGTCCTGGACGACCTGCGGGGTGAAATTCTGCGCCTTGGCCCGTGCCCGGAACTCATCCACAAGCTCTTTGTGATCGCCGTAGACGACGTCGCGCCGTAGCCCACACTCGGCGATCAACTCGGTCCCCGTGAGCTTTCCGACGGGCGAGCGTAGGGGTGTCCCAGCCAGAAGGCGTTCTGCGGCGGCGCGTATTTCCTGACGCTCGGCTTCCCGGTCTCGGTTCTTCCGCGTCATGCGACCCGACCGCCTTCCATGTGCGTAACTTCCGGACGTGACGCCTCGTGCCGCTCGATCACCGCGCAGATCTGCGCCGCTTGTGCGGAAGCTCGGTCCCGACGCGGACGTGGAGTCATTGGGTCACGAGCCTCGGTTTCCAGGACGAGCAGTCGCATGCGGTGATCGGCGATGTCCCGGTCGGTGTAGGCGAGGGTTGCGCAGGTGCTGTGACACAGCGATTCGTCGGGCCCATCATCGGCGGGAAGGCCGAGCAGCAGCTTCTCCTTGCGGCACTCGGCGGTTTCGGCACGATGGACGCAGGTCATGGCTTCGCCGTGATGAATGTCGGTGTCGCTCTGTTCGAGGAGCCGTTTGACGCTGGCCTGCGCGCGTACGGTGCGGCCGAGGAAGGTGGCTGCGCCGGCGGTGCGGCGACGGTACCGACCCCCTGTCCAGAACGGCCGCCGGAGTTCGATGCCAGGGCGACCCCGGACACCGGGTTCTGGACCCCGTACTTCCCGAACGCCCAGGTGTAGAAGGTGTTCAGAGCGGCACGGTCCCTGTCGAAGCTGGCTGCCTTGATCCGGTCGTCATTACGTACATCGGTCAGGCGCCAGTCCTTGAACGCCTCCACGTCCCGGGCCGTGGCCTCCCGCCAGCCCTTTCCGAACACCTGTAGACAACCCGGGCCACACGGCTCAGCTCGATTACCCTCCGAACGCCAACAAGCCGGACAACGACCCGATCGCCGGCTTCATGGAGGCGCTGGGACACAACCCCGAGGCATCCCTCGGCTTCTTCAACGGCTCGTCCGGCCAAGGCGCCAAGGATGATCTGGACACCGTGAGCAACTGGGATTACCTGGTCGACAAGGACGGTAAGGACGCCCGCACCTGGCCGCTCGACGGCGACGGCAAGACGACCGGCTACACGAACCTCGGGCACGCCCTGGAGTCGGCGACCCTCGGGCGCCCGTACGACGCCTCGCCTCCATCGATCCCTGAGCTGGGCTCCGAGGCACAGAACGCGGCTCGCGACGAGCGGACCGAACTCATGGAGAAGGTGGTCGACCACTACAAGACCGCCGACACGATCGAGAAGCAGGACGGAATCCGCGAAAGTCTGGCCACCATGGCGGCAGGGCACATCGACAGCTTGAACTACACCATGGACAACACGGGCGGTAGTGGCGATCTTGTGGACCGGGACGGGTTGTTCGGGAAGGACGCCCATCGTCTGCGCGATTTCGGTGAGACGAGCAGCATGCAGTTCATGCGGGCCCTGGGAGCCGACGAGGAATCGCACGCGACTCTCTCCGTGGCCCAACAGGTCTATGGGGCGAGCCTCATGACGGCCCAGGGCAACGACACCGACTCCGCTGTCGCGGCCGGCCTGCACAGTGCCAAGATGCACGGCATGCTGGACGAGTCGCGGATCGAGGCCATAGGCAAGGAATTCGGGGACGAAAAGACAGCACGTAACCTGAAGTTGGAGCAACAGGGCGCTTGGCGTGACTTCGCCGCCGAGGCCACGATCGGCGCTGCGGTGGGCGTCACGACGGCGGCGATAGTTCCTGCTGGAGCGGTAGCCGTGGTCGCCGTTCCTCTGGCCATCGAGACCGTCGGCGGCGCCGCAACCACGCAATTCGGCAACGAAACCATGCAGTGGCTCAAGGACCACGAGTTCGAGAACCATGACGAAGCGGCCCAGGGCATCGACAAGGCCAAGGCTGAGGGGCGGCAGAACGCGATGGGGCCCCTCCTCAACTACGTGGAGGCACACAATATGGAGAGCGGCGAGGTCCGCGAGCTGAGGGACAAAGCCGCTGAAGCGTACGACACGGGCGGAAAGCTCAGCGACACCGACGACGCCCGGGGCTGGTGACGTATGAGGACACTTACACCTGCCCGCCTCCTCCTGATGTGCTCCTTGGCTCTCGGAGTGAGCGCCTGCTCGGAAACGACGGGTGAAACAGATGCGGATGCGGCGGCCGCGCAGCGCAGAGGATGCCAGACACTGTTCGGCGCGTCCGGACTGAAACAGATAGACCGTGGGGTCGAAGGATCCGAAGAGCTGCGTTTCAGGAGCCCGGCCTCTTTGGCCGACGCCCGAACCAGCCACCATGATCAAGTCAGAAGGTGGACTCCTGAGAGGGAGCCAACACCGTACGCCGAGTCGAACATGTGCATGATCCGAACCGACATCTCCACGGGGATGCGGATCGGTCTCACCTACAAACCTTCCCCCTTCCCTTTCGATACTGCTTTCGACAAAGAATCCGAGACAGGAATCGTCCTGAAGCCTCGTCTGACGCAGATCAACTCGGACGTGAAACTCGTTTACGGGGCCGATGAATACAGGGAAGCCAGGTACCAGGTCTACGTGCAGTGCAGAATCCCGGGCACCCCGTCAGGGCAGGAGCGCGAAGTTCCACTGGCGGGCGAACTGACCGACACACTCACCGCCGGCGTGAACGTTCGAGATCACCTCACGCTCCTCCTCCACTCAGCCCGCGTCATGGCGAACACGCTCGACTGCCAGAACAAGCCCGTCGTGCCCCCTGCCCTGCCCGCCTCGATCACAATTTCCTGAGCCGGCCCAATCCGAACCGGGCCGGCCACCCCGAATCACGACCTGTCACGGCGGCCGGGGCTGCCGGCCACCGGTGGCTCGGGCCGCGGCGTGAGTACGACGCGGAGCATCGGCATTCCTGGGACTTCTCTGGGACTTTCGGCTGTAAATGCGGGGACGAGCGTGAAAGAAACGAAAGACCATTGCTGCTGGTCAGAGCCCTCAAGCCGCCCATCGCTGCGGGCCACGAAGCCGCCAGATCCCTTCCGCGACATCTGAGAACCGTCAGGACGGGAACCGTCGCACCCCCGCGATGAACGAAGGGCCCCACCGTTCGCGGTGGGGCCCTTGGGCGTTCGCCCTCTCGGCCCGCGCGGCCGCGTAGGTGTCGGAATCGCCGCGACGGACCGGTCGCCCCGGGCCGACCGAGGGCGTACGGCGACGGGGAGCTCTGCCTGACATGCGCCTTTCGTACGCACATGCGAATCTGGAAGTGCCCCATCGTTCAGGACGATGGCAGGAGGCACGATCATGAGCAAGAAGCAGAGCCGGCACAACCGCGGTGCTCGCACCGGCGGCCATGAGCGCAGCGCCGCCACCGCGGAGACGAAGGAACAGACGCCGTCGGCGACCACCCCCGACGCGGCGAGTGCGATCGGGGAGACCGTTTCGCACAAGAAGGAGCGGAAGTTCGGGCACAACTGATCAGCGGCCTTCGGGCCAACCAACCAGCGGCCAGGGGAAATCCCGGCCGTCAGTATGCGCGTGGGGACATGATCCGGGGTTCGGCGTCCGGTGTCTCGAAGAGGCAGCTGGGGTCGCCGGGGCCCGGCTTCACGCGTACGGTGGCCTGCTCCGGGGGGTCGGTCGGCAGTTCCACGTGTACGACGATCGCTCCGTCGCCGTGCCCCGTGACGGAGCCCGTCTCCTTGCCGTCGACCAGTACCTCCACCAGCACCGTGTGGCCCGTCTCGACGGTCGCGGTGACCGAGTGGCCCGCATGGTCGGCGTGGAAGTGATGGCGATGCCTCATGGAAGTAGCCTCCCTGCGGCGCGCTTCACAGTTTCCGCGTCGCCTCATCGAGCGTAGCCGCGTCGATCGGCGCGCGCCGTGAACGGGGCCGGGGGCGCGGGACGGAGTGTTCGGGGGCCACCCTTCTGCCGTTGCACCCTTCTCCTTGACCTAGAGTGCCCGCGTGCCTTCGTACAGCATTGGCCAGGCCGCGGAGCTGCTGGCCGTAAGCCCGGAAACGGTTCGCCGGTGGGCGGACGGCGGTCACCTCGCGATGGACCGGGGCGGGTCGGGGAACCGGATGATCGACGGCGTCAGCCTGGCGGGCTTCGCCGCTGAGCGGGCGGCAGGTCTGCATCCGGTGTCCGGTGAGATTCTGACGTCGGTGCGGAACTCGTTCGCCGGCATCGTCACCGCCGTGACGGTCGACGACATCGTGGCCCAGGTGGAGATCCAGTCGGGGCCGCACCGGCTGGTATCGCTGATCAGTCGCGAGTCCGTGGAGGAACTCGGCCTGGAAGTAGGGGTCCTGGCGACGGCGCGGGTCAAGTCGACGAACGTGCACATCGACCGGCCGGGAAGCCGGGGCTGAGCCGCTCCCGCAGCCGGATGTGACAGACGAACCCCGGTTGCTGCTCACAGATGCCAGGCCAATCGCGGGTATTGCCTCGCAATCACGATTCCGCTGGACGGCTGTTGGGCATACCTTCTGCAGCCGCCCCGCGGGCCGTTCGACTGGGGGATCCCATGAGCCGACTCCGTGCGCAATCCCGCACCTCTCCCGCGCAGCTCGCATCGTTGGCCGTGCTCGGGGATGTCGACCGTCCGGCCACGCTGACAGTGGACGACCTGCGGACCGGATGGGAGCAGCACCGGGCCGAGGTGATGTTCGAGTGCGCCACGAGCGGGCCGCGGCGGCACCGGTTCGAAGGACCGCTGCTGCGTGAGGTGGTCCTGGACTCGCATCCGCTGTTCGACGCCCGCCGGCGCAAGGACCGGTCCCGCTTCGTCCTGTCGGTCACCGGCGGGGACGGGCACCACACGGTGCTGGCCTGGGCGGAGGTCGATGCCGATTTCGGGAACGCCCCTGTCCTCCTGGCCACCCGGATGGACGGGGAGGATCTGGACATGGCCGGCAGCCAGCTGGTCGTGCCGGTCGACCGGTGCGGGGCGCGCTACATCAGCGCCATCACCCGTGTGCGGGTCCGCGCGTTGCCGAAGGACGCATAGGCAGGATGGCCGGGCCGGGATCAGACGGCTGCCAGGGCGATCTCGGTCGACTTGATCAGGGCGACGACGGGCATTCCGGGGGCGAGACCGAGGTCGGTCACCGCGTCCTCGGTGATCGCGGAGGTGAGTTCGCCGCCCTCGACGGACACCTTGACGCTCGCCATCGCGCCGCCGGTCGCGACGTCGGTGATGGTGCCGGGGATCTGATTGCGGATGCTCAGCCCCGCGACGGCGCCGGTGGCCAGGGACACCTCGGTGGACTTGACCAGCGTGCGGACCGAGGCCCCTTCGGTGAGGCCGAGATCCTGGACGGCCTCGAGCGTGATCGCGGCCGTGACCTCCTGGCCGCCCGCCAGGCGGACCTTCACGGTGGCCATGACTGCACCTGCGGTGACGGAGGTGACGGTGCCGGGGAACTGGTTACGGATGCTCAGGCTCATGACGTGGCGCCTCTGATTCGTCGTATCCACAATGAAATGCCTGGTATTTCCTGGTCTGTAATTTCACTGTAGATCCCCTGACGTCCGGCTACCCGCCGCAGCCATTGACGTCCGCCCCCCTTGCCCGGATCGGCCCTACCGGCTTTCGGACCATCCTCCAGGCTGCCATGCATTTGCCATGGAGTTTCGCATTAAGCTTTGTAAATACGAACTCAGTTCATCTAATCTGTCGCACATGCAGTCCTACACCATCGGTCAGGCAGCACGTCTGCTCGGCGTCAGCCCCGACACCGCCCGCCGCTGGGCGGATGCCGGCCGGGTCGCGACCCACCGCGAGGAGAGCGGGCGCCGCCTCATCGACGGCCGGGATCTGGCCGCGTTCGCCATCGAGGTCGCGCAGGGGGGCATCGGTGAGGACGACACGTCCTACACGTCGGCCCGCAACGCCTTCCCCGGCATCGTGACCGCCGTCAAACTCGGCGACGTCGCGGCCCAGGTGGAGATCCAGGCCGGCCCGCACAGGCTCGTATCGCTCCTGACCCGGGAAGCGGTCGAGGAACTGGGGCTGGAGGTCGGCATGCAGGCCACCGCCCGCGTCAAGTCGACCAGCGTGCACATCGACCGCACCTGATCCCCACTGCTCCACTGCTCCAGTGCTCCAGTGCTCCACCCAGCGGCGTCGCCGTCCCTGACGCGGCTCACACCACCCGCCCAGGCCCACCGCGTCCCCAAGGAGTCCCTCCCTCATGTCCTTCACTCTCACCGGCCGCCGAACCGCGACCGCGATCCTCACCGCGGCCCTCCTCGTACCGCTGGCCGCATGTGGCAGCGACGACGACAAGAAGGACTCCGGCGACAAGGGCACCGCTTCCGCCTCCGGGGCTCCGAAGGCCGATCTGACGGTTCTGGCCGCCTCCTCGCTCACCGATGTCTTCAAGACCGCAGGTGCCGCGTACGAGAAGGAGCACCCCGGAACCGAGGTGACGTTCTCCTTCGCCGGTTCGCAGGAGCTCGCCGCCCAGGTCAAGCAGGGCGCACCCGCCGATGCCCTGGTCACGGCGGACACGAAGACGATGGACGGTCTGAGGTCGGACACGGGAGCGCCGACCGTCATCGCGAAGAACCGTCTGGTGATCGCCACGGGCAAGGGCAACCCGGAGAAGGTCAAAAGTCTGAAGGACCTCGCCGACCCCGAGCTGAAGGTGGTGCTCGCGGCCCCCGAGGTTCCGGTCGGGCGCTACAGCAAGCAGATCCTGGACGCGCAGAAGATCGAGGTGAAGCCGGTCTCCCAGGAGCCCAACGTCCGCGCTGTCCTCAGCAAGGTGGAACTCGGCGAGGCGGACGCCGGTCTCGTGTACAAAACGGACGCCGCCACCGCCACCGACAAGGTCGATGCCATCGACATCCCGGACGCCCAGAACGCCGTCGCCTCCTACCCGGCGGCGACCCTGAAGACCTCCAGGAACAGCGAGGCCGCCGCCGCGTTCGTGACGTGGCTGTCCTCGCCCGAGGCCCAGAAGATCCTCGCCGCCGCCGGCTTCCAGCAGCCGTAGCAGGCCCCCCCCTGCATGCGGCCCGGCTCGGGGGGCCGGGCCGCCCGCAGGGCACTTCCAGCATCAGGGACCTTCGATGAGACGCCTTCGCCGCCGCGCAACCGGCCCCCGCGCGCCGATCGCCCTGGCGATCCCCGCGCTGCTGGCCATCGCCTTCCTGCTGCTGCCACTGGTCGGGATCCTCGCCCGCACCTCCTGGCGCGACCTGGGCACTCATCTGACCAGCCCCGAGACGACCGAAGCGCTGACGTTGTCCCTGGTCGTGTCCGCCTGGGCCCTGGGCCTTTCCGTCGTTCTCGGTGTCCCGCTCGCCTGGCTTCTGGCCCGCGTCGACTTCCCCGGCAAGGCATTCGTCCGCTCGCTCGTCCTCCTGCCGATGGTGCTGCCGCCCACGGTCGGCGGTGTCGCCCTTCTCCTGGCCTTCGGCCGGCGCGGGCTGCTGGGGCCCTGGATGGAGGACACGTTCGGCCTCACCCTGCCGTTCCACACCTCCGGCGCCGTCCTCGCCGCGACCTTCGTCGCGATGCCGTTCCTGATCATCAGCCTCGAAGGGGCCCTCGGCGGGCTGCGTCCCCGCTACGAGGAGACCGCGGCCTCCCTGGGGGCCTCACCGGTGCGGGTGTTCTTCACCGTCACCCTGCCCATGGTCGCCCCCGGGCTCGCCGCAGGAGCGGCGCTGACCTGGGCGAGGGCCCTGGGGGAGTTCGGCGCGACCATCACCTTCGCCGGAAATCTCCCCGGCACGACGCAAACCCTGCCGCTCCAGGTCTATTTGCTGCTCCAGGACAACCCGGAGGCAGCCACCTCCGTCTCCCTGCTTCTTCTGGCCATCGCCATGGCCGTGCTCATCGCACTGCGCGGACGCTGGACCGGCACCCCGAGTACGGCACCGGCACGGCCGCGGACTCCGGAAGCCGAAGCGGCTCCCGCCCCTCACGGGGACGCGCACGCTCCGGAGGTCGCGCACGCGCCCGCCGGTACCGAGGGCAGCTGGCCGCTCCACGCCACGGTCACCGGATTCAACGACCTCACCCTCGACGCGGACGCCGGAACCACCATCGCCGTCGTCGGCCCCAACGGCGCGGGCAAGACCACACTGCTGCGCGCACTCCTCGGCCTCACCCCGCGCGCCCACGCCGAACTCCGGCTGGGCGACACCGATGTCACCGCACTCCCGCCGCACCGCAGGGGCGTCGCCTGGGTCCCGCAGGACGGTGCTCTCTTTCCCCACATGAACGCGCTGGCGAACACCGCGTACGGGCTCCACGCGCGCGGTGTGCCGCGCGCCGAAGCCCGCCACAGCGCCCAGCAGTGGCTGGACCGCCTCGGCGTGGGTCATCTCGCCCACCGCAGGCCGGCTCAGATCTCCGGAGGCCAGGCTCAGCGTGTCGCGCTCGCCCGGGCCCTGGCCGCCCGCCCCCGGCTGCTCCTGCTCGACGAACCGCTCGCCGCCCTCGACCAGACGACCCGCGCCCATGTCCGGCACACCCTTCGCCGCCATCTCGACGGCTTCGGCGGCGTATGCCTGATCGTCACTCACGATCCCGTCGAAGCCGTCGCGCTCGCCGACCGGGTTCTCGTCCTGGACGAGGGCAGGGCACTGCAGGACGCACCGCCCGCCGAGGTCACCCGCCACCCCCGCTCCCCCTGGGTCGCCCGGATGCTCGGCCGCAACGCCTGGCCCGGCATCGCCACCGCCGAAGGCATACAACTCACCGGCGGCGGCACCCTCGTGGCTGCGGAGCCGCTCCCGCCCGGCACGGACTCCCTCGCGGTCATCGCCCCGGAGGCCGTCGCCGTACACCGGGACAGGCCGACCGGGAGCCCTCGCAACGTCTGGCCAGGCACCGTCCGGGAGATCACCACCAGCGGCAGCCGGCTGCGTGTCCTGATCACTTCGGACCGGGCACCGGACCTCGTCGCCGAGATCACCCCGCAGGCTGTCGCGGAACTGGGCCTCGCCGAGGGGACTCCCGTCTGGACCAGCGTCAAGGCCACGGAGGCGACGGTCGTCGCCCTCTGAGGCGATCCGCCGGTCAGTAGACGTCGCGGACGTACCGCTTGTCGGCGGCGAGCTGCTTGACGTACAGGGCTGCTCCTGTCTGATCGAGGCCGCCGTGGGTGACGGCGATGTCGCGCAGCGCCTGGTCGACGTCCTTGGCCATGCGCGCGGCGTCCCCGCAGACGCAGAAGTGGGCGCCGTCCTGGAGCCAGGACCACAGCTTGGCACCGTGCTCGCGCATCCGGTCCTGTACGTAGACCTTGGCGCGCTGGTCGCGCGAGAAGGCGGTGTCCAAGCGGGTGAGGGTGCCGTCGGCGAGGAAGGCCGTCAGTTCCTCCTCGTAGTAGAAGTCGGTGGCACGGTGCTGCTCGCCGAAGAAGAGCCAGTTGGGGCCGCGGTGGCGGTGTGCGCGGCGTTCCTCCAGGAAGCCGATGAACGGAGCCACTCCGGTACCCGGGCCGACCATCACCATCGGGGTGTCGGGGCCGGCGGGCGGCCGGAAGTGCGGGGCACGCTGCACGAAGACCGACACCGGGGCGCCGGGGGCGGCATCCGCGAGGAAGGGCGAGCACACTCCGTCGCGGGGGCGGCCGTGCAGGTTCTCGTACCGGACGACGGACACGGTCAGGGAGACCTGGTGGGGGTCGGTGAGCGGACTGGACGATATCGAGTACAGGCGGGGCTGGAGCCGTTTGAGGATGCCGGCCCACTCCTGCGGGGTGGCGCGGACGGGGTACTCGGCGAGGACGTCGACGGCTTGACGGCCCCAGGACCAGCGGGCGAGTTCGCCCTTGTTGTCGGGACGCAGCATCTTCTTCAGTGCACGGTCCCCGGTGCGCTCGGTGATGAAGCCCAGCAGGGCCGGAGTGAGCCGGGTGATGTCCAGGTGTCCGTGCAGGGCGTCGGCCAGCCGGATCTCGCCGAGGCCGGCGACATCGACGGCGGCGGCGGCGTCGAGACCGGTGACGGCCAGCCATTCGGCCACCAGATCCATGCTGTTGACCGGGTGTACGCCGAGGGCGTCACCGGCCTGGTACACGAGAGGAGTGTCGGAGTCCCGGGTGTCGAAGGTGAACCGGCGGACCTCCTTGCCCGCGCCGGGGAGGCTGAGGAGCCGGTTGCCGGCCAGCCGCGCCGTGGCCGGTGCGGGCCTGGCGCCGCGGACGGGCGTGGCGGCGGGGGCAGCGGCGACGGCAGCGGCTGGTGACACGGCGGTCGTCGGCTGTGCGGTGAGGCCGGCCAGAACCTGGTCCAGCCATGTGCGGGCGGAGGGCTCGTAGTCGGGTTCGCAGTCGGCGCGCGGGGCGAGGCGTACGGCCCCCAGCTCGTCCAGGCGCTGATCCAGGCGCCGGCCGTGCCCGCAGAAGTCGTCGTACGAGGAGTCGCCGAAGGCCAGCACCGCGTACCGTCTGCCGTCCAGGGGCGGGGGGTCGGCGGCGGTCAGTGCCTCCCAGAACCCGGAGCCGTTGTCGGGCGCGTCCCCGTCCCCGAAGGTGCTGGTGATCAGCAGGAGGTCGGCCGCGGGCGGGAGGGCACGCGGATCCGCCTCGTCCATGCCGACGAGCCGGGCCCGGTGTCCGGTCTCGGCCAGCCGGGATGCGGCGGCCGCGGCGAACTCCTCGGCGTTGCCGGTCTGCGAGGCCCACAGCACGACCACGTCACGGCCCGGAGGTGCCTGCGCCACCGGTTCGTCCGCGGTCTGCGGGGCACGCGAGTACATGCCGGCGAGCACCCCGTTCACCCATCGCGCGTGCTCCGTGGTGAACGGTGCACCGGCCGGTAGTACCGGGACACCGGGCATGCCCGACGACAGCCCGGCAAGGAATCCGACCAGGTACTGCCGTTCGTGCTCGGCGAGTACGGGCGGCGGTGTGTCCTCCAGCCCGAACGCGGTTGCGGCGCCGGACCGGTTCCTGGTCGGCAGGACCACGACCGGCTCCGCCGCGGGGGCGGCGACAACGGGTGCCGGGAAGATGCTGACAGCGGTGGCGACCTTGGTGAGGGTCACCGCACACATCTTGAACTCGGGCTGGAAGGAAATCGGGTCCACGGCGTCGCTGGTCACCGCGTTGACACTCAGGTACTCGCCGAACAGGTCGTTCCAGTGGAACGGTGCGAAGGAGCAGCCCGGCCGCACCCGGTCCGTCACCACGGCGGGCAGTACGGCCCGGCCGCGCCGGGAGGCGACCTCGACGGAGTCCCCCTCCTCGATTCCGAGCCGGCTCGCGTCCTCGGGGTGCAGTTCGACGAACGGCGCCGGATCGAGCTTGTTGAGCTTGGCGACCTTGCCGGTCTTGGTGAGGGTGTGCCACTGGTGCTGGAGACGGCCGGTGTTGAGGACGAACGGATAGTCGTCGTCCGGCATTTCGGCAGCCGGCACGTGCGGACGGGCGAAGAAGACGGCCCGTCCGCTCGCTGTCGGGAACACGGGGCGGCCGTCCTCGCCGAGGTAGCGGATGGGGTTGCGATCGGGGCCGTCGGCCGTCGGTGCGGGCCACTGGACGGACGTGGCGCGCAGGCGCTCGTACGTCACGCCCCGCAGGTCGTAGCCGGTCTTCGGATTCGCGGCGCCCTTGATCTCCTCGAAGATCTCCTCGGCGCTGCCGTAGGTGAACGCGTCGGCGTAGCCCATCTCGCAGGCGATGCGCGCGATGATCCGCCAGTCCGCGAGCGCCTCACCGGGCGGGTCCACCGCCGGCCGGGCGAGCGTGAGGTTGCGTTCGCTGTTGATCAGCACGCCCTCGCTCTCGCTCCACAGGGCGCCGGGCAGCACGACGTCGGCGTAGGCATTGGTCTCGGTGTCGGCGAACACGTCCTGGGTGATGACGAGTTCGGCCGTCTCCAGGGCCTCGATGACGGTCCGGCGATTGGCGACCGAGGCGACGGGGTTGGTGCAGATGATCCAGCAGGCCTTGATCTCACCGTCCGCCATCCGCCGGAACATGTCGATGGTTCCCTTGCCGGAGCCGTCCTTGCGGACGGTGCCGGGTTCCAGGCCCCAGAGCCCTTCGACGAAGGCGCGGTCCTCGTCCACGAGCACCGATCGCTGGCCGGGCAGACCGGGCCCCATGTAGCCCATCTCGCGACCGCCCATGGCGTTGGGCTGGCCGGTGAGGGAGAACGGGCCGCTGCCGGGACGGCAGATCGCACCGGTGGCCAGGTGCAGATTGATCAGTGCGTTGGTGTTCCACGTGCCGTGCGTGGACTGGTTGAGCCCCATGGTCCAGCAGCTCATCCATTCCCCCGCCTCGCCGATCCACTGCGCCGCCCGGCGGATGTCCGCCTCGGGGATGCCCGTGATCCCTGAGACGGTGTCGGGCGCGTAGTCCGCGAGGAACTCCGGCATCGCCTCCCAGCCCTCCGTGCGCGCGTCGATGAACGCGGTGTCCGTGTGCCCGTTCTCGTGGAGAAGGCGCAGCAGGCCGTTGAGGAGGGCGAGGTCGGTTCCGGGTTCGATCTGGAGGAAGAGGTCGGCCTTGTCGGCGGTGGCGGTGCGCCGCGGGTCCACGACGATCAGCTTGGCTCCCGCCTTCACCCGTTCCATCAGGCGCAGGAACAGGATTGGGTGGCAGTCGGCCATGTTGGAGCCGATGACGAGGAAGACGTCCGCCTTCTCGAAGTCCTGGTACGAACCGGGCGGGCCGTCGGCGCCCAGGGAGAGCTTGTAGCCGCTGCCCGCGCTCGCCATGCACAGCCGTGAGTTGGACTCGATCTGGTTGGTCCGCACGAAGCCCTTGGCCAGTTTGTTCGCCAGGTACTGCGCCTCCAGGCTCATCTGCCCGGACACGTAGAAGGCGACGGCATCCGCCCCGTGCTCGTCGATGATCGTCCGCAGTCGTCGTGCCGTGCCGGTGATCGCCTCGTCCACGGGTGTCGGTACCGGCTCGGCGCCGCGCTCGGGGCGCGTCAGTGCGGTGGTCAGCCGGCCGGGGGCGGCGAGCATGTCGGCCGTCGTCACGCCCTTGGTGCACAGCCGGCCGAAGTTCGCCGGGTGTGCCTTGTCGCCCGAAGCCTTGAGGACCTTGCGGCGACCGTCCGGGCCGGAGGCGATGTCGAGCACCAGGCCGCAGCCCACCCCGCAGTACGAGCAGACCGTCCGTATCGGGGAGACGGCTGTCGACGAATCCTGTGGGGGCACCGAAGGGCCTCTCTGTCGGTCGAAGCGTGCCCCTGACGGTACGAAACGCCCATTACGTCGATGTGACCTCGACCGATCATGGGTGGTAACACCCGTCACACATGCGCCGGACCAGCACTGTGAGGTCCGAGCGGAGCCGCCCAGATGCCAGGAAGATGCTCTGGGACATTCGCAGGTGCGGTGCCAGTGCGCCGTACAGATCGCATCTGCGGATCATGCGAACCGCGACGGCCCTCCTCGGCCCCTCCGGTGTCGGATCACATGGCGGCGGCAGGCGCCAGGAACCCGTCGACGGTGCGGCGGACCATGGGGACCGCGTCGCCTTCGCCCAGGCGCAGTGCGGTGTTTGCGGCGTTGAGCACCGCGTCGATCTGAAAAGCCGTGAGGTCCACGTCGAGCCGGGCGATCTCGCCGGCGTCGACGGCGCGGCGCAGCTCGCCGGCGAGGAGAGCGAGCCAGGTGCGGCGGTGGAGCAGCAGGGCGTCCCGGACCTCCCCGGGCCGGCTGTCGAAGTCGGGGAGGCTGGCCGCCCAGAAGCACCCTCCGGCGAAGAGCGGGGCCTCGGCGTAGGAGATCCAGTGCTCCGTCAGCGCCCGGAGCCGCAGGCTTCCCGGCGGAGCGGTCCGTGCGGGGCGGACGACCGCTTCGGCGAACTCTTCGCGCGCCGACTCCGCGACGGCGAGCTGCAGGTTCTCCTTGGTCTTGAAGAGTGTCTGGATACCGCTCTTGCTCAGCCCCAGGTCGGTGGCCAGGCGGCCGATGCTGAGCCCGTTGAGCCCTTCCAGCGAGGCGACGTCGACGCCGTGGCGCGCGATCCGGCGCCTGGTCCGGGCACCGCGTACGAGGCGCTGGTCCTCCACGGTCGCGGCTGCCCCTTCCGCCGAGGACTTGGCTGCCTGTCGCCCCTGGCTCTCCGCACGCTCGTTCATCGGTCCCATCCTGCCATGCGCTTGCTTAAAGCATACGACCGATCGTACGTTTAGTTTGAAGCTGGAAGCGGCCCACCGAGGAGGCATCCGTGCACGAACAACGCATGATCGAACTGGCCCACGCACTCGCCGTCGCCAAGAGCCGGCAGGACGTTCCCGCCGCCCTGCGGCTCTTCCACCCCGACATGGCGCTCGAGACCCCCGCCTTCGGTACGACGTATCGGGGCCTGGCCGAGAACGAGAAGGCGCTGCGGGGGTTCTTCGCCTCGTTCCCCGACTACGACGTCGCCCTGGGGGGCCATGCGAGCGACGGCGACACGCTCGCGTGCTGGGGTACGGCGCGGCTGACCATGACAGGCAACCGGTTCGGCGTGGTCCCCAACGGGGAACGGGCCGAGATACCGGTGTTCATCCAGTTCGCCTTCAAGGACGACCTGATCGCGGGCGAACGCTTCTTCTTCGACCTGGCGACACTGTGCGCCCGGTCGGGCGTCTCGACGGACGCGGTCCGGCAGAGACTGTTCCCCGCACTCGCGGGAGGCGAGGCAGCATGACAGCGGACCCACGGGTGAAGGACGTCGGCGAGATCCGGACCGCGCACCTCTTCGACATGGTCGTCGACCTGAACCCCCCACTGCCCATCGGCAGCGGCCCGTTCGGCCGACGCGTCCTCTTCGGCGCGGCAGGCGGCACGTTCCACGGCCCCCGGCTGCACGGCGACGTCCTCCCCGGCGGAGGCGACTGGGCACTGTTCGACCCCGACGGAACGATGAGCCTGGACGTACGCCTCACGCTGCGCACCCACGACGGCGCCCTCCTGCACATGACCTACGGCGGCCGCTGGGTCACACCGCCCGAGGTGCGCGACGCCCTGGCCGACCCTGCCGAGCGCCACCGGATCGACCCGGCCCACTACTACTTCCGGACCAGCCCGTTCTTCGAGACCGGGGCCGAGCCTTACGCGTGGCTCAACGGCACGGTCTGCGTCGGGTCGGGATACCTCGTCGAGGGCGGCATCGCCTACAAGGTCTCCCGGGTTCTGTGACGGGACATCAGGGCACGGGCGCGCACCGCGAATCTCCGGCACGTCGGTCACGCCCGAACACACCTCCCGGTTGCCGTTCCTAGGATCCTTAGGCTATACCTAGTGGTCCTAGGAACGGCGTGGGAGGGTGCATGGCGCGGGCAGGGCTGACGGCGGAGCGGGTGACGGTCGCGGGCGCCGAGCTGGCGGACGAGGTCGGGCTCGACCGGGTGACCATGTCGCAGGTTGCCCGGCGGCTCGGTGTGAAGGATGCGAGTCTCTACTCGCACGTCCGCGGTCTGGAGGATCTGCGCGGACGCATCGCGTTGCTGGCGGCGGACGAGAAGACCATCCGTATCGCCGAGGCGACCACCGGCCGGTCGGGCAAGGACGCTCTGGTCGCGTTCGCCAACGCCTGGCGGGAGTACGCCCACGGGCATCCGGGCCGCTACACCGCGACGCAGATCCCGATCGAGATCGACCCGGAACTGGCCGCGAACGCGCCCGGACCCCGGCGCGCGGTCGAGCTGACCTACGGCATGCTGCGCGGCTACGGACTGGCCGAGCCGGATCTGACCGACGCGGTCCGCCTGCTGCGCAGCACGTTCCACGGGTTCGTCGCCCTGGAGGCAGCGGGCGGCTTCGCACACCGGCGTTCGCCGCAGCAGTCCTGGCTCCGCGCCCTCGACGCCCTGCACACGCTCCTGGAGCACTGGCCCCCGTCCGGAGAAAGGGCCTCCTCATGACCGGTCCCACCACTGGCAGCCTGCGCGTGAACGGCGCGACTCTGCACTACGAAGTGCGGGGCCACGGCCCACTCCTGCTCCTGATCCCCGGGGGTACGGGCGGGGCGGCCTCCTTCGACGACATCGCCGACGACCTCGCCACCGCAAACACAGTCGCCACCTACGACCCGCGAGGCATGTCCCGAAGCACGCTGGGCGACCCCGAGGCCGAGCAGTACGTGGCCGAACACGCCGACGACGCGTTCCGCATGCTGGAACTGCTGTCGCCCGGCAAGCCGGCGCGTGTGTTCGGCGCCAGTTCGGGTGCGATCGCCGCCCTGCACCTGCTCACCACCCATCCCGGACGCGTCGAACGCCTCGTGGCCCACGAGCCCCCGGCGGTCATGGTCCTGCCGGACGCCGCCGACCATCGCCAGTTCATCGTCAGGGTGCAGGAGACCTTCCGCACCCACGGGCTCAGACCGGCGATGGCCGTGTTCGCCGAAGGACTGAAGAGGGACGGCGACACCACCGCGCCGAAGGCCGACACCGAGATTCCGCCACAAGCGGCGGCGAGAGCCGAACAGACCATGGCCGACCTGCCGTACTTCGTCGGGCGCATCGTTCCGAGCTTCATGTCCTACACCCCGGACACGAACCGCCTGGCGGCGCTGTCGGATCAGCTCGTGCTCGCCGGCGGCCAGGACTCCCGCGGCGAGCTGGCCTACCGTCCGGCCGCTCTCCTGGCCGAGCGTCTCGGCCAGGAACTCCTGCACTTCCCCGGCGGCCACATCGGCCTGACCACGCACCCCGCCCAGTTCGGCGAACTCCTGCGCAAGACACTCCTCGATTAGGCGTTTCTCGGAGCACGGTGCGGAGCCGGACCTGGCCCAGGTGCGCCGGAGAACGCCGCCCAGGGCGGCGCCCGCCGACGCGGTGTCGGGGTGCGCCGCCCTGGGCGGTACGAGGTGCGGGAACCGGCCCGCGTGGGCCTCGCGGTTACTTCGGGTCCTCGTTGAACTTCGACGTCGACCAGAAGTAGCCGAGCGCCGCGAGGCCCAGGCACCAGGCGACGGCGAGCCATCCGTTGTGGCCGATCTCGCTGCCGAGCAGCAGCCCGCGGAGGGTTTCGATGGCGGGGGTGAAGGGCTGGTACTCCGCGATCGGCCGGAACCAGCCGGGCATGGAGTCGACCGGGGTGAAGGCGCTGGACAGGAGCGGCAGCAGGATCAGCGGCGTCGCGTTGTTGCTGGCCGCTTCGACGTTCGGGCTGACCAGGCCCATACCGACCGCGATCCAGGTGAGCGCGGTGGCGAAGAGCACGAGCAGCCCGAAGGCCGCCAGCCACTCCAGTGCGGTCGCGTCCGTGGAGCGGAAGCCGATGGCCACGCCGACGGCGCCCACGAGGACCACGCTCATGACCGACTGGAGCACGCTGCCGACGACGTGCCCGACGAGTACCGAAGGACGGTGGATCGCCATCGTGCGGAAGCGGGCGATGATGCCCTCGGTCATGTCGTTCGAGACGGACACCGCGGTACCGACCACGGTGCTGCCGATGGTCATCAGCAGCAGGCCGGGGACGACATAGGCGATGTACGCGGAGCGGTCCGCCCCGCCGCCACCGATGCCCGAGCTCATCGCGTCGCCGAAGATGTAGACGAAGAGCAGCAGCAGCATGATCGGGGTGAGCAGCAGGTTCAGGGTGAGGGACGGATAGCGGCGCGCGTGCAGGAGGTTGCGGCGCAGCATCGTCGACGAGTCGCGGACGGCGAGGGAAAGGGCGCTCATCGGACAGTCTCCTTGGACTGGTCGGGGATGGTGGTTCCGTCGGTCAGGGCGAAGAACACGTCGTCGAGGTCGGGGGTGTGCACGGTCAGTTCGTCCGCCTCGATGCCGGCCGAGTCCAGCCAGTCGAGGATGGAGCGCAGTTCGCGCTGGGTGCCGTCGCTGGGGATCTGCAGGGACAGTGCCTCGTCGTCGCGGGTGACCTCGCGCAGCGCGAGGGCGGCTGAGCGGTAGGCGGCCGGGTCGGTGAAGCGGAGCCGTACGTGCCCGCCCGGGATGAGCCGCTTGAGCTCGTCGGCACTTCCTTCGGCGGCGATCCTGCCGTTGTTCAGGACCGCGATGCGGTCGGCGAGTTCGTCGGCCTCCTCCAGGTACTGGGTGGTGAGGAAGACGGTGACGCCGCCCGTGACGAGCTCGCGGATGATCTTCCACATGTTGTGGCGGGAGCGGGGGTCGAGGCCGGTGGTCGGTTCGTCGAGGAAGATGATCCGCGGGTTCCCGACCAGGGTCATCGCGATGTCGAGCCGGCGCTTCATGCCGCCGGAGTAGGTGGAGGCGGGCTTCTTCGCGGCCTCGACGAGGTCGAAGCGCTCCAGGAGCTCGGCGGCGACCCGCCGTCCCTCCTGCTTGGACAGGTGGTGCAGGTCCGCCATGAGGAGCATGTTCTCCTCGCCGGTGATCAGCCCGTCCACGGCGGAGAACTGGCCGGTGACACCGATCGCGGCACGTACCGCCTGCGGGTCGGCGGCGAGGTCGTGACCGCCGACCCGGATCTCGCCGGAGGCGGGGTCGGGGGTGATGAGGGTGGAGAGGATCTTCACGGCGGTGGTCTTGCCGGCGCCGTTCGGGCCCAGCAGCGCGAACACGGACCCGGTCGGGATGCGCAGATCGATGCCGTCGAGGACGAGCTTGTCGCCGTACGACTTGCGCAACCCGACGACGGAGACGGCGGCCGGGGGCAGGTCGGCGCCGCCACCAATTCCTGATGCGGGCATGACAGACGAAGGCACGGGGCCCTCCCATTCGAGGTCTGAAGTGGCTCGGGGTGTGGGTGAGTTGAGGTCGTCGGGTTGTGCCGGGGTCAGACCTTGGCGCGGCGGATGTCGATGTTGCCCCAGCGGGTGCGGGCGCGGATCTTGACGGTGTCCTCGGCCCCCTCCGGCGCCTCGGACGCGGTGAGACTGTTGCGCACCTGCCCGCGGCCGGACTTGACGTCGAGCCAGGCGGCCGTGCCCTCGCGGACGCCGACGTCGATGGCTCCGTAGGAGGTGTCCAACTCGACCGTGCCGCGGGCGATTTCGTCCAGGCGCAAGGTGCCGTGGGCAGTGGTGGCGGTGACCGAGTCCTCGGCGCGCCGGATCTCGATGTCGCCGTTGGCGCCGCGCACCCGCAGCTCGCCGGTCACGGCGCCGACAGTCGTGGTGCCGTGCGAGTTCTTCAGGACGGCGGGGCCGTCGACGAGTCCGACGCGGAGGCTGCCGGAACTGGTGGTGATCTCGGCCGCGCCCTCGACCCGGTCCACGGTGATCGAGCCGTGCGACGCGGTCAGGTTCAGCGGGCCGGTCGTGTCGAGGCGGACGTCACCGGACGAGGTCTTCACGCGGACTTCGCCGAGCCTGCCCTCGCCGAGCACCTGGGCCCAGGAGCCGGTCATGTCGATGCGCGAGCCCGTGGGCAGTTCGACTGTCACGTCGACGGCGCCGGTGCGGCCGAGCAGATTGGACTTGGGCGTCCTGACGGTCAGCGCGCCGTTCGCGAAGGTGACCTCCGTCTGGTCGGCCGCCCGTACGTCCTGGTCCTTCTTCGCGTCGCGGGGCCGCACCCCGACGACGGTGTCGAGGCGGTCGCCCGCGGTGAACTGGATGGAACCGGCCTCCACGTGCGCCGTGGCCGAGATCGGTTCGGGAGTGTCGAAAGAAGGCATGGCTGTCCCGTCCTCTTGGGTCTTCGGGGCGTCCCCGCTGGTGGGACGTGGTGTGGGTGGAGTGGTGTGGGCGGGGGCGCGGCTAGCGCACCCAGCCCGTGAAGCTCTGTCCGATGGTCTGGGTCTTCTCCGTCGTACGCGGCCGGGTGCCACCGTCGACCGCTGCGGACACGGCACGTACGAGCCATGCGTTGACCGACAGGCCCTCACGGGTCGCGGCCTCCTCGGCGCGGGCCTTGAGGTGGGCGGGCACGCGCAGGTTGATGCGGGCGGTGCCGCCCTCGTCGCCGTCGGCCGGGGCCGGGGCAGGGGTCGTGAGCGGTTCGACGGGCCCGGCGGCGACGCCGTCGGTGGGCGGCAGTGTCACCACGAAGTCGGGGTCGAGTCCGCGCAGCCGCACGTCGACCGAACCGGGGGCGAGTTCGCGGGTGACCTCGTCCATGGCGGCGGAAAGCACATTGAGCAGGGTCAGCCGGGTCGCCGACTCCAGGGGGGCGGTGAGCCTCTCCGCCAGCTCGCGTGCTTCGTCACCGCCGGCTTCGGCGGCCACCGCGAGTTCACGGCGGAGGGTGTCGACATAAGGCGTGAGGTCCATGACGCCATCATGGCACCACAATGGCGCCACACGCAAGCCACACGGCGACCCCGTTCGTGCACCGCACACAAGAACAGCGCTGACCTGCGTAAATACAGTGGCACCCGTCTGGGCGATCGTGGCGCCACGCCCGTTCATGCACCCCCGTGGGCACGGAGTGGCACCAGGTGGTGCCAGGTGGCGCCAAGCCGCGCCACTCGACGCCACATGGCGCCACCCGGCGGCAGGAGTGAGCGCAGACGGCAAGGGCATGACGCACCCCCGGCCTCCGCACCCGAGCGGCGCCCCCGGCCCCTCGCCGCAGATCATCACTGCCCCTTCACGAAAAGGGCCTCACCGTGTGCGAGGCCAGGCGCGCACCGGTCCGGCACCCGCGCCTCCCGTGACTGACAGTCCGCTCGCCGACGCCGTCAGTGGCTGATTGGACCTAACCTTTCCGCAACGACATTCGGGTATCGGACGGGCAGTCAAGTCGGCGCGCCGGGAACCTCATCGAGCGGTTCGTGACCCTCGGGCGGACCTGCCGCTGTGCGCCGGACCGCTGGTCAGGCAGGGTCCCCTCGGCTCGCACCGAACCCCCGTGCGCGCACAAGAGCCTTTGTTTTCAGAGCAGTTGTGACCGAGTTGGACTGCTGCCGTGCTGTTTCCGCGCACAATTTTCGACGTTGTACCCATCCGTAGCCACGTCCTACGGCATAGGATCATGCCGCGCCACTGGGGCCTCACCTGCCCCAACTGCCCCGTCTGTCCCTTCCACATCGGTGCAGACGATGTGCCGACGTTCCCACCGACACCCCCACAACCCGTTAACAGGTATCTGCGTGTCACCGATACTCAGCACCGGTTCCGGCGATGGAGCCGTGCAGTGAAAATCAATCGTCGCCTCGTCCTCCTCGTCACCGCGCCTCTCACCGTGGCCGTCACCTTCTCGGTTCTGGCCCTCGCGCCCGCGACCAACCAGGCGCTGCAGGCAAACCGGCTGACCGCGATGGTCGATGCCGCAACCGGCGCAGGCGAGTTAACCCACCAATTGCAGCGAGAACGTGCGGCAGCAACCGCACTGGTCTCCAAACAAGGTGATGCGGAAGCGTTCCGGGCAGCATCCGACGCGACCGACAAGAGCATCACCAGATTCCGCAGTCAGATCGAGCACCTGTCCGGGGTGCCCGGCAGCGCACAGAGCGCCCTCGACCGTGTCGAGCGCTTCATCGACGAGATGCCCGCCCTGCGCGCCCAGGCGCGCTCGGGCAGCAGCACCATCTCCGCGCTCGCCTTCGGCTATCGGATCGTGATCGCCGACCTCAACGGCTACCGTGACGGCATCGCGCAGGCTGACGGTGTCGATGCCGACATCGCGGACCGGATCCGCGCCGCCGCCGCCCTTTCCGAGGCAGCCGAGTACACCGCCCAGCAGCAGGTCACGGTGATGAGGGCGCAGGCCGCGGGCGGTTTCACGACCGCCTCGCAGCGGACGTTCGACGCCGGCCGGCTGGGCTACACCGAATCGACCGGCGTCCTGTTCGACCTGGGCCCCGGACAATGGCGGACCTGGCTCGAACGCACCCTCTCCGGTGCGAAGGCGCTGGAGGCCCGACGGCTCGAGGACGAGATCGGGCGTACGGGAGCCGGAAAGGACATCACGGTCACTCCGCAGGAGTGGCAGAAGGCCTCCGACGACCGTCAGACGATGCTGCGTTCGGTGGAGAAGCGGATCGACGAGTCCGTCTACGCGACGGTCTCCGACGCGCGCACCACCCTCATGTGGTTTGCCGGGGCCGAGGTCGCCCTGGTGCTGCTGACCCTGGTCGGTGCCGTCGTCGTCGCCATCCGCCTGGGTCGCGTCATGATCAGGCGGCTGCGCGATCTGCGTAACGCCGCGCACGAGGTCGCCCACACCGGGCTGCCCGCCGTGATGAACGAACTGTCCCAGCCCGGCGCCCTCAGCGGCGCGACGCCCGAGCAGGTGGCGCGGCGTACGGGCAACCCGGTGAGGACCACGGGAGACGACGAGATCGGCGAGGTCGGCGAGGCGTTCAACGCCGTCCACCACGAAGCCGTCCGTCTGGCGGCCCAACAGGCCCACATTCACGAACAGTTCGCCGAGACGCTGGTCGGTGTCGCCCGAAGGGGCGCGCAGTTGACCGCTGTCATGGTGTCCGAGCTGGACACGGTGCAGCGCGACGAGGCCGACCCCGTGCGGATGAAGACCCTCTTCGCTCTCGACCACCTCGCCATCCGCATGGAGCGCAACACCAACAACCTCCTGGTGCTGGGCGGTTACGGGCACGCCCGGGTGCGCACGGCCGACGTCGGGTGTTCCACCGTCGTCGTGGCCGCGGCCCAGCAGATCGAACGCTTCGACCGTGTGTCCCTCGGCGTCGTCGAATCGGGTATCGGCGTCACCGCCCGCGCCGTCCACGACGTGGCGCACATCCTGGCCGAACTCCTCGACAACGCGACCCGGTTCTCACCGCCCGACAAGCAGGTCGGGGTCGCCGTCTGGCGGCTGTGGGACCGCGCCGTCGTGCAGATCGTCGACGAGGGGGTGGGCATCACCGCGGAACGCCGCGCCGTCCACAACGCCGCGCTGCTCGAACCGCAGGCGGGTATCGGAGACGTACGGTCCATGGGTCTGCGCGTGGTGGCACGGCTCGCCGCGCGCCACGGCATCGTCGTCGAACTGCGCGACTCGTCAGGCCCCGGCACCATCGCCGAGGTCACCCTGCCCGCGAAGGTGCTGGCCGTGCCGCCCGAGGAGGCCGCACCGCCGCAGCCGGGGATGCTCGGCGAGGATCACGGCAACGACAGCCATGACAACGATGTTCGCTACGAATCGCCCCGTCCGGTCACACGGCCCGGACCGACCGCCCGCAGGCAGCCGGCAGGAGTGGGCGGGTGGCCCGACCGCCACGGCGCCCCCGTCGGTGCGGGTGTCGGCACGCGGGGCGCACCCACCGGCGGTGACTACACACCGGGCGCGAACCGGGGTGGTGACCATCAGGGCGTGCCTCCCGGCGACGACGGGGCCCGCGGCGGCGGATCCGGCGCCGGCACGCATGAGCGGGACGGCGGAACCGCGCCTGCCCCGCATCCCGTGCACGACGAGCCGGTTTCACGCATCGCCGGAGTCAGCTCCTCAGGACTGCCCCTACGGCAGCGCAACACGCCCCAGCAGTGGCCCTCCTTGGGCAAACGGGACGGCACAGAACAGCGCTCCGGCGCCACCGCGCCGAGGCCGTCGCCCCGCCGCCGGGACTCCCGGCAGGTCTCCGACGTCCTGGCGGCCTATGCCCAGGGGATCAACAGGAGCACGAACCGTGGGCGCTCCGCCACCGACGACGACACCGAACGGACCAAGAAATGACCTCCCCCAACGACCTGAGCTGGATCCTGAGCGGCTTCGCGGGACGCATCCCGGAAGTCACCCAGGCGATAGCCGTGTCCGTGGACGGGCTCGCACTGGCTTACACCGGTGTGGAACGTGACGACGCCGAGCGGCTGGCCGCCATCGCCTCCGGCGTCGTCAACCTGCTTTCCGCCGCTGCCCAGTTGACGAACACCGATCCTGTCGAGCACAGCCTCACCGCGATGGAGGGCGGCTACATGTTCTCGATGGCCGTCTCCAGCGGCGCGTCCCTGCTGGTGACCACCACCAGGGACGCGGACATCGGCGAGGTCAGTTACATGATGTCCGAACTGATCAACCAGGTCGGTGACTCACTGACCCCCCAGGTCCGCGATCCGAGCCTGCCGCCCTCGCGCTGATCAACGGGTCGTTCCCGTACGACCGCACCGCCCGCACCACCCGTACGACCGGCGGCACCACCCCCCGCGCCGGGCCCGCTCGACTGCGGGCTCCGACCCGTTCCGCCTGTTCCGACCCATGCCCCCGATACTCCTGATGAGAGCCCTCATGTTCTTCGACATATCCAGTCCCCGCCGCCGCAGATTCCGGCCGGCCGGCGCCGCCGCCCTCGCCCTCGGTCTGGCAGCCGTCACCGGATGCAGCAGCGACAGCGGTGCCGACGACGACACCGTGAAGGTCGGCCTGGTGGCCTCCCTGTCCGGCACCTACGAGCCGGTCGGCACCGAGCTGCGAGCCGGCTTCGAGCTCTACCTGAACACCCACGGAAAGAAGCTGGGCGGACGCAAGGTCGAGCTCATCGTGGCGGACGAAGGCGACGGTCCGCCGACCGCCGTTCCCGCGGCCACCAAGCTGGTCAAGAAGGACAAGGTCGACGTCCTGACGGGTCTCGTCAGCGGTGGCTCGGTCAACGCGGTGCTGCCGCTGGTCAACCAGGCCAAGATCCCCTTCCTGGGTTCGAACGGCCGGCCGCCCATCAAGGACCTCGAGTACGTGTGGACGACGAGCTTCCTGTCCGACGAGCCGGGCAAGGCCATCGCCCCGTACGTCAAGGAGAAGGTCGACGGACCGGTCTACGCGATCGGCCCCGACTACCAGGGCGGCTACGACGAACTGCGCGGCTTCACCGACGAGTTCAAGCGGGTCAAGGGCAAGCTCGCCAACCCGGGCGGCAAGACCACCTGGACGCCGTTCCCGAAGACCACCAACTTCATGCCGTACTTCGCCGACATCGCCAAGACGGACGCCAAGGCGGTGTACTGCTTCTACGCCGGCAAGGCCGCGATCGACTTCGCGAAGCAGTACGCCCAGTCCGACATCGCCGATCTGCCGCTGTACACGGCCTTCGTCACCGAGGGCAGTGTGCTCCAGGCCCAGGGCCCCGCGGCGAAGGACATCTACTCGGTCCTGAACTACGCGGCCGACCTCGACAACGAGGCCAACCGCAAGTTCGCCGCCGACTGGACCGCCGAGCACGACACGCAGCCCACCACGTACGCGATGGCGTCGTACGACGCTGCCGCCGTGCTCGACAAGGCGATCGCCGATGCGGCGAAGGGCGGAGACGTGACGCCCAAGACCATCAACAAGGCCATCGCGGGCCTCGGCCAGATCGACAGCCCGCGCGGCGCCTGGGAGTTCGGCGACAAGGCGCACTCCCCGGTGCAGACCTGGTACCTGCGCCAGGTACGGCCGGACGGTGCCCAGCTGGCCAACGTCATGGTCCAGGACCTGGCCACGCTCGGCGGCTGACATGGAACTCCTGGATGCCCACCTCATACCGGCGGTGGACGGGGTGGCCTACGGGCTGCTGCTGTTCGTGGTCGCCGCCGGTCTGAGTCTCGCCTTCGGCACCGCGGGCGTGCTGAATCTGTCGCACGGCACCCTGTACGCGATCGGCGCCTACACGGGGGCCGAGCTGAGCGACGGAACCTGGGGCGGCCTCGCCCTCGGGCTGGCCGCCGGAACGGCGGCGGCGTGCGTGGCCGGGGCGGGGCTGTCCGCCGCGACGGCTCCGCTCGCCAGGCGTGGGCATCTCGCTCAAGCACTGCTGACGTTCGGGCTCGCCCTGGTCGGCGGTGACCTGCTCATCCAGTTCTTCGGGGCGGACGAGCTTCCGGTACGCGTCCCCGAGGCGCTCGACTCCTCGGTGACGCTGTTGGGCCACCGGTACCCCGCGTACCGGCTCGGCTTCATCATGATGGCCGTGCTGCTCGCGGCGTTCGGCACGTGGGTACTGACCCGCACCCGCATGGGTGCGGCGGTACGGGCCGCCGCCGACGACCCGCAGATGCTCGCGACCACCGGCCACAACCCCCGGGCGGTGCACACCGGTGTGCTCGCGGCGGCGGGTGCGCTGGCCGGTGCCGCGGGCGTGCTCGGGGCACCGATCATCGGTCCCGGGCCGGGCACGTCGGAGAACGTGCTGATGCTGTCCCTCGTGGTGGTCGTGCTCGGCGGGCTGCGCTCGCTGTGGGCGACGCTCGCGGCGGCGGTCGCCGTGGGCGAGGTACAGACCCTGGGCATCTCGGTGGCACCCGACCTGGCCCCGTACCTGCTCTTCGCCGCGATGGCGGCCGTGCTGGTGCTCCGCTCCCGCTTCGCGGAACCTGCGACCGCGCACGGCACGGAGGGCCCCGCCGCGGACCCGTTGGCCCGGCTGCGCCGGCACCTCTCCGCGCGGCTGCGACGGCGGCCGAACAGGTCGCCCGTGGCGGGCCAGGTCGCCACGGCTTCCGAAACAGGTGACACCAAGGCCTCTCCGGAGAAAGCCCGTTGGGCCGATGCGGTGCTCTCGCCGGGAAAGAACAGGGGCGCGCTCACGGGCATCGGGTGGCTGTCGCGTGGGGCCGCGTGGCGGCAGGCCGCTCCGCTGCTCGTGCTGCTCGCGGTGCTGATCGCACTGCCGGGGATGCTCGACGCGTACAGCATCTCGCTGGCCGGTTCCGCCCTGGCTCTGGGGCTGCTCGCGGTCAGCGTCACCATCCTCACCGGCTACGCCGGGCTGCCCACGCTCGGGCAGACCGCGCCGTTCGCCGTCGGCGCGTACGCCACCGCGAACCTCGCGGAAGCCGGGTGGACGATAGGTCCGGTCCAGATCGTCCTCTCGGCGCTCGCGGCAGCGGTCTTCTCAGTGGTGACGGGACCGGCCGTGATCCGGGCCCGTGGCACCACCGTGCTGATGATCACGCTCGCCATCGGTGAGCTCAGCGGAGCGGTCATCAACCAGATCAAGTCCGTCACCGGCGGCGCCGACGGTCTCGTCGGCTTCCCGGCCACCCAGGCGCTGTGGGGCGGGGAGGGCATGTTCGAGGAGAGCGAGCTCTACACCTACGCACTCGTCGTCGCCGTCGTCGCCGTCACCGTCACCTTGCTCGTGCTGCGCTCCCCGGCCGGGAAGCTGCTGACCGGCACCCGGGGTGCCGAGGCGCGGATGCGCGCCTCGGGGCACCCGGTGGGGCGCTACCTGCTGGTGGCGCACATCTGCGCCGGCGCGCTGGCCGGTGTGGGCGGCTCGCTGATGGTCACCGTCCAGCAGTACCTCTCCCCCGCCGACGTCGGCTTCGAGATCGCCGCGTTCGCCCTGCTGGCGGCCGTCATCGGCGGCACGACGTCCGTCATCGGCGCCCTGATGGGCGCCGGGCTCATCGTCGCCACCCGGGACTGGGTCGCCGGTTCGTGGCCCGGCCACGGGCCGCTCCTGCTCGGCGCGCTGTTCGTCGCCACCGTGTACCTGCTGCCCCGCGGTCTCGCCGGCCTGCGCGGCGGACCCGGCCGGGACGGGCCGGCGTCCGACGGGCCCCGGCCCGACGGCCGTCCCCCGGCCTCGCCCGCCTCCGCACACACCCCGACCACCGCCGGGAAGGTCTCCCCATGACGCCCGCACCGACCGCCGCAGCACAACCCCCGGTACTGGACCTCACCCGCCTCACCCGGAGGTACGGCAGCCTCACCGCCGTCGACGACGTCAGCCTGCGGCTCCCCGCCGGCGCCCGGCACGCCGTCATCGGTCCCAACGGGGCGGGCAAGACCACCTTGCTCAACCTCATCGCCGGAACCGACCGGCCCGACCACGGCACGATCACCCTGGACGGCGCGGACATCACCCATGTGGCCACCGCGAGGCGCAGCCGCCTGGGCATTGCCCGCAGTTTCCAACAGCCTTCGGTCATATCCGAGTTGACGGTTCTGGACAACGTCGTACTGGCCGGCTGGCCGCACCACCCGAAGCGCCGGGGTGCCTGGCGCAGCCCGTCCCGCTACCGGCTGCACACCGAGTCGGCGGGCCGTCACCTGGAGACCGTCGGCCTCGCGGACCTCGCCCACCGGCCGGCCTCCACGCTCTCCCACGGACAGCGCCGCATGCTCGACCTCGCCGCCGCGTTGGCAGGCAACCCGCGCCTGCTGCTCCTGGACGAACCGGCGGCCGGGCTGACCGACGGGGACATCGGGCGGCTGCTCGGCATCCTCGGCGGCCTGCCGGAGAGCGTCGCGATCATCCTGGTCGAGCACCACGTCGAGGTCGTCGCGCAACTCGCCACGAGTGTGACGGTGTTGGCGGCCGGACGGGTGCTCGTCACCGGTCCGACCCAGGAAGCACTCGCACACCCCGAGGTTCGCGACGCGTACCACACCACCGGCACGACGACGGGCAGGGCCGGGGCAAAGGCCGATGCCCCGGAGGCCGGCATCGAGAACGTCGCCGTGTCCACCGCCGACCCGTCAAGCACCGAAGCGAGAGGATGACCGACGCCCCCATGCTCGAACTCACCGGCCTGACCGCGGGCTACCACGGCGGTACCGTCCTCCACGGCCTCGACCTGTCCGTGCCGGCCGGCACGGTCCACGCCGTCGTCGGCCACAACGGCGCGGGCAAGACCACGCTCGTCCACACCGTCGCCGGACTGATGCGCCCGCACGCCGGCACCGTACGCCTGGACGGCCGGGACGTGACCGGGCAGCCCGCCCACCGGATCGCCCGCGCCGGAATCGGCCTCGTACCGCAGGGCCGCCGCGTGTTCGCCGGGCTCACCGTCACCGAGCACCTGCGGCTGTCCTACCGTCCGCCGCGCCGCGGCGACACCACGCGCCCCAGCGTCTGGACCCCCGCACGCGTCCTGGAGCTGCTGCCCCGGCTGGGCGAGCGCCGGGGCAACCGGGGTGCGGATCTGTCCGGCGGCGAGCAGCAGATGCTGGCGCTGGCCCGCGCACTGCTCGGCTCCCCCAGCGTGCTGCTGCTCGACGAGCCGACCGAGGGGCTCGCGCCCCTGCTCGTCCGGCAGGTCCACGAGCTGGTGACCACGCTGGCGGACGAGGGCATCGCCGTACTCCTGGTGTCCCCCAGCCCGGACCGGGCGGCCGAATGCGCCCGTACGCTCACGGTCCTCACCTCGGGGCGGATGACGCTGCGGCTGGACGGCGCGGACGCCCGCGCAGATGCCACCGCGCTGCACGCCGCGCTCGAACTCTCACCGACGGCGGCCTGAGACGCGACGGCATACGGGGGCACAGGGCGGTGACTGACCGTCACACCGGTCAGTCACCGCCCCCTTCCCCTTACCGCTGCACTACCCGGCCTTGATGCTGTGTCCGCCGAAGCCGCTGCGCCGGTCGGAGCCCTTGTTCTGGTCCTGCCACCACACGTCGAACTCCGGCTGGCCCATGGCGGACCAGTCGGGCGTGTTCTCGACCTGCGCGCTGCCCATCCTGCGGGCGAGCGCGACCATGGCTGCCCCGACGCTGCCGCGCTGGGCGTCGTACCTCTCCAGGACCTCCTTCCAGCTGTCGCCGGCCACCCAGGCGGCCTCCAGCGCGGTGGCGTCCTGGAGCGCCTTCACGCTGCCGCCGCCGATGTGCGGCCGGGCGACGCTGGCGGCGTCGCCGACGAGCACCATCCGCCCCGAGGTGTACTGCGGCACCTCGAGGTCGTAGATGGGCTGGATGAACGTGGTCTCGGCGGGGGTACGGAGCACCCTGGCCGCCCAGTACGGCGGGAAGTTGTCGGAGACGAGGGCACGCAGGTGCGCGGTGAGCTCCGAGTTGAGCCGACCCGGCGGCAGGGAGGTCGGGGTCCGCAGGTCCGGGTGGAGGCCCTCGGTCTGCGGGGGCGCGGTGTAGAGGACCCAGTTGAGCAGGTGGCCGCCGGCTCCGTCCGGGATCCGGTAGATCATGCAGTGGCCGCCGGGGAACACGATGTTGTGAGCGTCGTTGCCCTCGGAGGGAAGATCGGCGACGTCCCTCGACGTACCGCGCCAGCCGATGTAACCCGCGTACGTCGCGTCGGCGCCGGGAAACATGGCCTCACGGACGACGGAGCGGTACCCGTCCGCCCCGATCACGACGTCGAAGTGCTCCTCGTATCCGTCCGCGAGCCGCAGCGTCACGCCGTCGGCGTCCGGGTCCACGCCGGTGACCACCGCACCGGACCGGTAGGAGACCTCCTCGGGCACCCGGCGGCGCAGTTCGCTCCACAGGGAGCCCCAGCTGTAGGCGCGGAACGGGAAAGGCTGCTCGCCGATGGCCCGGCCGTGGTCCGCCTCGCCGTCGCGCGCGCTCCAGACCCGCCGGGTCAGTGGCGCCCAGGGCATCTCCGGTGCCACGTACCCGGCGTCCCTCAGTTCGTCGTACCGGTCGCTGTGAAGGGCGATACCCACTCCCCTGTCACGGAGTCGGGCGTCGGCACGCTCGAACACGGTGATCTTCTCGGCCCCGCCGCGGGCCGCGGCCAGGGCCGCGGCACACCCCGCTATGCTGCCGCCGACCACGGCGATGCTGCCTCCACGCATGACTGGTTCTCCACTCACTCGGTTCTCCGGTCGCCGTTCCGGGTGCTGCCGCGTCTGCAGGACCGGTCACAACTCGGCCTGAAACGGCGCCCGTTGTCCCGATCCTCTGCGGTCAGGACCCGGACGGAACCCTATCGAGGAGCGCCCGGCCGACGAACGGCGCACGGCACGGATGCGCGGGGTACCTCACCGGCGATCCCCGCCCCTCAGAGCATGATGAGCAGACGCGTATTCGCCTTGAGCTTCCTGTTCACCGAACGGCTCTGCACGTAGACCTCCAACTTGGGATTGTTGCCGGCCTTCACGGAGACCGTCCCGTGGATACCCGTACCGAACAGAAGGCTGCGGGCTGCTTCACCCGTGTAGGCGCGGTCGGTGTCCCTCTCGACCACGATGACTTCCTTGTCGGGCTGAACCTGGACCCGGGTGCCCAACTGGTAGTAGCAGGAGCCGCGTTCGTAGGTGACGCCCGGATGCGAATCGACGAAGGCCCGGATCTCGACCTCCTTGTCGACCTTCAGGAGCCGGTACTTGTCGGCCGAGACCGGTTCGAGGTTCGCCCGCACGTCGTCGACGGATATGTCCTGACCGACGGCGAACAGGTTCTTCGTACCGCGCACACCCTGCTCACGGCCCCGGAGGAAGCTGGTGGCGGCGGCGCGCACCGTGCCGATCGCCTCCTCGACGCCCTCCTTGGAATCCGCGTCCCAGATGGCGATGTTCCCGGCCGGGAAGCCGTAGTTCTGGGCGGTGCGCTTCGCCAGGGAGTTCGGGACGAGGATCGCGGAAGTCCAGTGGCCCGGAAGCGCGCCCATCTTCGCCGCGATCCTGTCGAGCCAGGGCCCGAGGATGGTCATGTCGCCGTCGTGCCGCCTGTCGCCGCCGGAGGCGTTCTCCTCGCCGTCCGTGACCACGATCTGGAGGAAGCTGTGCTCTCCGTACTCCTCCCAGATGTGCCCCAGGTCGTCCAGGGACTTCAGAGATGCCTCGATGAGGGCAGTGGCGCCGTTGTTGACCTTGTACAGACCTCGCATGGACGGCAGGTGCTTCACGTCCATGTCCCACACCAGGTTCTCGACCCTGTGGTCGAAGGAGTAGAGGCTGATCCGGGTCTCATGGCCGAGGTTGTCCGACTCGGCCTTCAGCCCCGCCACGAACTCGTCCACGACGCGGATGAGCTGACTCTGGTGCTGGTGCATGGAACCCGAACAGTCCACTACGAGCGCGACGTGATTGACCTTGTGCTGGATCTTGTTGGCGGACACGCGTCCACTCCCCCTCCGAGGCTCCCCGACTGATGCTTCCAACCTAGGGGGAGGCACTGACAACGGGGTTTGACGGACGATCACCGTGAGCCCCGTCGGATGAGCGCCCGAGCGGGACCGCGGCAACGACCTCGGGGGCGGCCGTACGAACCAGGCCGGCTAGCGCGCCACGCGGTGGCGGAGGTAGACGAATTTCGAGTTGAAGGTGCGGGTCTCGACGAGTTCGAGGTCCACGCGGCGCTCGCCCCGGGGAAAGAACGGAATGCCACCGCCGACCAGCACCGGGTAGACCATCGCCCGGTACTCGTCAATCAGATCCAACGCTGCCGCCTCGGCGGCGAGCGTCGCGCCGCCGATCGCGATGTCGCCTTCCCCCGGCTCGGCCCGCCACCGCTCGATCTCCTCCGCGAGGCCGCCGGAGGCCAGGCGGGCATTGCCCTGCACCGCCGACAGCGTCGTGGAGAACACCACCTTGGGAAGCCGCGTCCAGAGTGCGGTCCACTCACGGTCCGAGTCGTCGAGCGACGAGTCCTGGTCGGCGGTCTCCCAGTACAGCATCGTCTCGTACAGCCGTCGTCCCAGCAGGTGTACGCCGAGCTTCCGGGTCTCGTCGATCCAGAAGCGGAAGACTTCCTCGTCGGGCGCCGTCCAGTCGAAGGTGCCGTCCGGCCCGACGATGTAGCCGTCGAGCGAGACGTTCATCGCATAGGTCACGCTGCGCATCAGGAGGCCTCCTCGGGAGCGGGTTCGACAGTATGACCGCCGGACGCCGCAGAACTCATCGCGGCTCGCGGGCTTCCGCTGCGGCGACCCCGATGCGGGACTCGATCGATGGCGAGGCCCACCGGCTCGGCTCGGCTGTCGGGACCGGTGTCACCCGAGCGGGGCACTCCCGGCCGTCTCCTCGACGCGTCGGCCCTGGGCCTCCGTCTTCAGGCCCTCGCCGACCCAGCGCGCCGTCACCGACTGTGCGCGCCCGCGGAAGGTGGCCCGGGAGGTGGACGGAGCGGCCGCCCACACCTCGTCGAGGAAGGACGTGCCACCGCTCCGCCTGCTGTTCTCGACGCCCGAGTCCGGACCGGCGAAGACGATGCTCGGTTCCTCCCACCGGAAGTACGCGCGTCGGCCGCCGGCTCGGCGGCGACCAGGGCGGCCGTGTGGGACAGGTCCCGGCTCGGCGTCCTGACCGAGCAGCGGGGTCAGCCATCACCGCAAGGTCGGAGCCTTCATTCCCCCGAAGTGGCCCGTTCCCAGGCTTCGCGGATCTCGGGCGGGATCCGCCCCCGTGACGGGACGTCGTAGCCGTTGGCCCGTGCCCAGGATCGGATCGCTCCGGTGTCGACAGGCTGTGCGTCGGAAAGGGGTGGAGGCTTCCAGAGGGTCGGGCGTGAGGGTGTGAAGTGTGCGGGGCCCTCGACGAAGCTGGGCGGAAACAGGGGCACCTGAAGTTGCCTGCCGAGGACTGCGACCAGGAAAGCTGTGGCGTTTCCCTCATAGGTGAACCAGCCGGGGCCACGGGCCTCGTTGACCGCGATGTGCCAGCGGTCGGGTTCGGTTGCGGGGTCGGTGATCCAGAAGAGGTACTCGCCGTTGTCCGTCGCGCCGCAGGTGAAGAGCGTGTCGGGATCGTAGGGGACGGGGTGTGTGCCCTGGTCGTAATCCTTCTGCAATTGGGCGCGGATACGGCCCGGCACAGGGCCTGTGATGTTGACGAACTCGGTCACGCCGTGGGGGTGGAAGAGGCGCAGGTAGTCGTTGAAGGCCCCCGGCCCGTAGCGGTCAGCGAGCTGTTTGTAGTCCCGCGGCAGCGCCATGCCGAGGTCGGCTTCGATCCTGTCCCATCGGATGGCCATGGCCTGGTCAGGGGGCGGACAGAGCCGAGTGAGGTCGTTGAGGTCGGTCATTGGATTCCTTGACGACGACGGGATTGTTGCGCCGCGTGGTCGGGGTTGACGAAGTCGGTGTCGAGCCTGAAGCCGTTGGAGCCATCAGCCGCCATGTAGATGCGCGACGGCACGGAGTTCGCGTTGTCGTCGGTGTACTCGAGGTAGACGCTGTACTGAATCGTCTGGCCGGCGACGCCCTGAGAGGGGGCGCCTGATACAGCATCGTAGATCTGTTGCTCCAGGTCACGCATATGGGGACTGTTGGTCGGGTTCTGCGTGATGGTGAATAGATTGTCCAGGCTGTCGCCGGTGCCTCCCAGCATTCGAGCCAGCATGTGCCCGCGTGCCTGGTTGTAATCGTTGCCGTGGAGAAAACCTGGTGGTCGCAGCCCATTGTTGGCATGGGTGCCTTGATCGAGCATGTCGCGCGTGACGGTCGCATGCATCTCGTTCGGCCGACCGTGCTCGTCCTGGGCGAATACGACTTTGCCGCCCCAAGTGTGGTCCGGAGAGCAGCCCGCCAACCCCAAGGGGTCAGCCATGGTGAACGGGTTGGGCACGTAGGCGTAGTGGTTCGCCGCCGGCGCCAGCCCCAGCGGGTCCGGGCTGATGTAGCGCCCTGTCTGCGGGTCGTAATAGCGGTGGACGTTGTAGTGGAGTCCGGTCTCCGGATCGAAGTACTGCCCAGGAAACCGCAGAGGTGTGTACGCGGTGGCGTCGCTGTTCCACTGTGTGGCGCCCGAGACCGTGGAGCGCGCCCGCCAGGCCACGGCTCCGTCCGGGGAGACCATGTAGTGCGGGCTGCCGGTCAGATCGTTGACGATGGCGAAGAATCGGCGGTCCACGTCCTGCTGATCGTCGCCGTGGTGCTTCGTCTCACGCTGCGCGAGCGGGTACAGGCCGGCGTAGTCCCACACCAGAACGGTGTTTCCGGTCCGCTGCTCTGCCAGTTGGGCGCCGTCCCAGCTGTATTCGATGCGTTCGAGGACGGCCCCGTCCGGATCCTGTTGCACCTTGGCGATCCTGCGGCCGAGGCCGTCGTAGAGGTAGCGCCAGACAGTTGCCTGAGGGGTGTGCACCTGTACCAGATGGTCTTCGGCGTCCCATTCAAAGGTCCAGGTCTGCCGTTTTCCGCTGAGGGTTCGAACGCTGCGCGAGGTCAGTCGGCCCTGCACGTCGTAGGTGTAGTGCGTTCTTCCCGATCGGGACAGGCGGGTGCCGTCGTAGAGACGTTCACCGGCGCTGTCCTGCCCAGGGGCCCGCGCGGGAAGATCGGCCCGGGTCTGGTCGCCGGCCAAGTTGTAGGAGTACTGCTCGCTCCAACCCCGGGCCTGCACACCGGTGATTCGGCCGGCCATGTCGAGGGTGAATGTGCGGCGGCCCGTGATGCTGTCGTCGATGCCGACCGGCGCACCGTCGGGCTGGTAGGTGAAGACTCTCTCGAGGATCTCAGCCTCGGGAATGCTGACGCTGTGCCGCGTGAGCCGTCCGACCTCGTCCCACTCCTGCCGCGCAGCCAGTGAATCGTCCAGGCTTCGGGAGGTCTCCCGGCCGAGCGCGTCGCGTTGGAAGCGAAAGGTGTGCTCTCCGACTGTGAAGGCGCTGAGGCCTTCGAGCCCGTACTCAAGGCTGCTCTCGGCGCCGCTGGGGGCACGCCGCCACGTGCGTCGGCCCTGTGCGTCGTAGGCGTATCGGAAGGTGCGCCCGTTGACCGTCTCGGCAACGATCCGACCGGCTTCATCTGTTTCGAGGGTGACGCGTGCCTCAGGACTGGCTATCTCCTGGAGGCTGCCCGTCGGCGCGTAGGAGAAGGACGAGACCACGTCGTCGTCGTGGGACACCTGGACAACTCGGCCGAGGGCGTCACGTCGGTAGACAAGGCTCTGTCCTTCCATGTTGGTTCGCTTCGTCAGGCGGCCGGCCGCGTCGTGCTGGTACATCAGGGTGCGTCCGTCGAAGTCGGTCTCCCTCACGAGCCGTCCAGCCTGGTCGTAGACGTACGTCCACTCCCGGCCGCGGGTGTCGGTGACCTTGGTCAGACGCAGTTCACTGTCGTGGGTGAAGTGGTAGCCGGGCTCGTCGCCGCTGCGGGAACTGACCGGTACATCGAAGTGGGTGTAGTTGTGGGTAACGGTGCGCCCCATGCGGTCGGTATGGGTCCGAAGGTTGCCCTCACCGTCCCAGCTCCACTCCTCTCGGGTGCCGTCAGGCAGTTCGCGGCAGGACAGCCGGCCTTCGACGGTCCATTCCTGGCGAAGGGTGCCGCCCTCCGCGTCAGTGACCGCGGTGATGCGGCCGAAGCAGTTCCGGGTGCTGGTGGCTGTGGCCCCGGTGGCCGCTGTGACAGCCAGCGGTATCCCTGCCGCATTGTTCGAGACAACGACCGCTCCGCCTGCTTGTGGGCGGACCTCGGTAACAGCGCCTGTGCTGTCGAACACGAAATCTGTTCGCTCGCCGACCGGGTTGATCACGGCGGTGCGGTTGCCTGCTGCGTCGTACTCGTACCGGAAGCGTCTTCTGCCACGCTCGACGATCTCGATCGGCAGACGCTGCTCGTTGTAGACCGCAGTGGTGCGTTCACCGTCCGGCGCGGTCATGGCAATAACGTTGCCGGCCTCATCGCGATCGAGCCTCGTCGTGTGGCCAAGCGGGTCGGTTACCGTCAGCATCCGGTCGTAGGCGTCGAAGGTGTACTGGGTGGTGTTCCCCAAGGCGTCAGTCTCGGCTACGACCTGGTGGCGGTCGTTGAGGTGGAAAGCCGCGGTGGCACCGGTTGCGTCCGTGAACTGGGTGATCCGGTCACCGGTCTCGGTACGGGACCCGTAGGCGAAGGAGGAGGACAGGAACCCCTCGGGGCCGATCGTGCGGATCACACGTCCTGAATCGTCATAGACGTACCGATAGGTCGAGTCGTTTCGGTCGGTCCACGAGGTGATCCGCTTGTCCTGGTCATAGGTGAAACTCAGGGGAATTCCTGAGGAGTTCGTGACCATTTCCAGGCTTGCGTCGCTATCGAAGCCGAAAGCCACCACGGGGACAGGGCCCTGCGGAGTCTGGAGCGACAGACCGGTGACGCGCCCGAGTTGCGTGTCGGAAGTGACCCGCACTCGATAGCCGCCCTCGTGCAGCACGGCGGCGGGCAGGCCGTACTCGTCGCGGTGAATCCGGATGGCGTTGCCGTTGCGGTCTTCGACCTCGCACAACCAGTACAAGCCGCCACGGTAGGGGTTGCCGGTGAATCTGCGGATCAGCCCCGTGAGCGGGTCCGTCACCACGTACGTGGTATCACCCGTCGCCGTGGTGTCCCCACGCGTGAGCGGAAGCCTCTCGCCCTCGACGGGACACAGCTCCGCGTCCTCGTCGGGCAGAGCCGGGTAGAGGAGTACGGAACCGTCCTCGCGCGCCCAGGCGGCACCCGTGCCGAGAAGTTCCAGACGCTCGTCCAGAGTGGATGCCCAACTGATTCCAAAGAAGTGACCGTAGCGATAGTCGGATATATGGGTGCGCCGGAGCACGAGCGGCAAGACTCCGGGCAGTGCCAGATCAGTCTGTGGCAGCACCATCTGCCCACTGGCGACATCGACGGGGTCCGTCGCGCAGCGCCGTTTGGACAGGGAGACCGCATTGCTTCGCGGGTCCTCCTGTGCGTTGCGCATCGAGGGTGGCGGGCGGCGGCGTCCCCCTCCGTCGTCCACACGCCGTTCGCCCTTGCCGTCACCCTTGGCATCGCCCGAGGTGACCTTGTTCAGTCCGTCACGAATATCGTGGTCGGTATCCTTGTGGGTCTTGGAACTCCTGGTAAGGCCGTTGGGCACTGTCTTGCCCACGTGGTCGCCGAGGTCACCGAGCGCCTTACCCAGCTTCTCCACCACCCCCTCGATCGTGGTGTCGAGCACAGCGGTCAGGGAATCCTTGCCCTTGGCCCGGCCGTGGTGCCCCTTGGCCTTGCCGAGCTTGCCGCCCGTCTTCTCACGCATCGTGATCTGCACGCCGGCCAGGTGCATACCGGCCTTGCTGTGCGCATCGTGGTCGATCACCGGGCCGCCACCCGGACCCGGACCCGGACCGCCCGACCCACCCACCGAGTTGATCCGCAGCGCGTCCTTGCCCGCCTGTGCCGTCTGGCCGGTGTTGTAACCGTCCTGCACACCCGCGACGTTCAGCGCCGTCTGAACAGCCAGGTCCGCCACGATGTTCTCGATCGCGGCGACCGCCGGCTCGGTGAGCGTCGCGACAATCTCCGACACCGCCGCCTCGGCCATTTCCTTCAGGATCCGCTTGAAGGCGATACGAGTAGCTGCGATCTTCGCGCCCGCCAGGAGCGTCGACAGGCCGGCCGTCACCGGTGCAAACGCCAGGGTGATTCCCACCGTCGCGACCAGGTCCGCCAGCTCAGCCACGGCGGCTATCTTCCGGGCCACGATGATGTCCGCGACCCTGTCCAGCGCACCGGCGACGAGACGCGCCGCCTTCGCCAGGTCCTTGTGCTTGCCCTGCACCTTCGACCAGTGCTTGTCCAACGCGGTCAGCGACTCGCTCTGTCCGCTCGCGAGCAGCTTCTGGATGTGCTGGTAGGCCGCGTACGCGTCGTCGTCCGCGTCGTCCCCGAACTCCCGTAGTGCGTCCGCCATATCGCGGTACGCGTCCTCATCGACGTTCGGCCAGCCCACACCGACCACATCGAGCATCGTGTCGACGCCCTCAGGAATCGTGTACCCCACGAAGCAACATCCCCCGGTTCACAGCTCATCAGCTCAACCCACAAAGCGATTAGCAAGCATGCCACGAGATGATCATGGGAGACTCTCCCGCCTCCCTCAGGTTCACGAGATGCGCTTTACCGCGTCACAACACAGGCGTGTCCCGCAGAGGTTGCGGAAGACTGCGGTGCGGTGGCGCGCTGTTCGCAACCATGCCTGCCATGCCGGATTGCCAGCCGGGTCGGTGGTGTCCGGGGTGGACATCCTCCGCGGAGGCTTCCTGCGGCGCCGCTCTGATGCGGAGCCGAGCGGTGATGTACGCGGCGGGCTGCGCCGGGCGCCAGTCGAGCCACCAAGAGGTCAGGTCGGCGCTGATGTCGTGAACGTCCAGCCCCTGGTCGATGAAGGGCCTCAGTGCGTACGCAAGGCGGCGCAAGCCTTCACCCTGGGTCCACCCGACGAGCGGCCGGACCTGGCGGGCGATCCCGATGTCCTGGGCGACCTGCCGCGGACTCCGGCGCGATGAAGGCTTGGAGAGTGAGGTGGTTCGGGCCTCGCGCGCTCGCGCCGGGTATCTCTCACAACAGGGCAAGGTCAGGCTGCCATTCGTCACCGAGATTCATTCGGCTGAAGATCTGACCCCCGACGAGCAGAGAGGCGGCCACGCCAGGAACAAGGTTCAGACAAAGTAGTCCTCGGCGTCTTCCATCTCACTGCCCATCAGGCTCATCATCGCCTCGTATTTTTCACGACCGAGGTAATACGCCCCCGTATGATGAGAAAAGAAGAAGCGTCCATTCTCATCCATGAGAATGGTGGAACCGTCATAGGTGTCGTATCCCACCGGGAAAAGCTGTACACCGAGGTCTCCGGCGAGTTCAGAGGTCTCCTCGGCATCCCCCTTGAATACAATATGCGGCGTGAAAATCGCGAAGTTTTCCGGTGCTGTGTCGATGACAGCCCGGAGGAACGCGTGCTCCCGAATGAATGCGCGGGCGGGCGCGGGGGGCTCGATTTCCACACCGTAGGCCCAATACCGCTCAACTACGACCGCGATCGCCTCGGTTGACGCCTCCTCCCCGACATCGCGTCCCGGGTACCACCCGCCTCTCGTCAGCCACCCATCTACTTCTTCAACTGTGGAAAGAACCGGCACAGTCGCCCTCGCCTACCTAACCGTGACACCGATCAACGGGAGTATTCTTGAGCACAATCGACAGGCCTCTTTGCAAACTCCGCCGTTCCGATCTTTACGTTATCCCCATTTCTGTGCCTTGCAGTCGATTCGATACCAGCGCTACCTTGGCACCTTTGACGCATGGCGTTGCTGTAGTGACTGGCGCTGGTGCCGGCCAGCTCCGCCTCGCCATACCGCTCGCACAGCCGCCGGGCCAGATCCATGGTCCTGGGGTTGTCCGTCGTGAAGGGCCCTACGTAACCTCGACCCGGACGAGCAGGGTGGTGACCGATGAGGCACACCGTGTCCTTCGTGCACTTCCAAACAACTGGTGGGAAACACCCGTCATGCGCGACCGTTGGCACCCGCACGTCGCCTCCCTGGCGCAGTTGACTTCATAACCCCACAGGGGACTTCCCTGCCCGGCCCAACCCTCAGGACGAGCATGACGTTCTTCGACAATCCCGTGATCCCCGGCTTCAGCCCGGACCCGAGCATCTGCCGGGCTGGCGACGACTACTACGTGGCGACGTCCAGCTTCGAGTACGTACCCGGCGTGCCGCTGTGGCACAGCCGCGACCTGGTGCACTGGAGGCTGATCGGGCACGCGCTGGACCGGCCCTCGCAGCTGGACCTGCCCGACACCGCCCCGTCCTCGACCGGCGTGTACGCGCCCACGATCCGCTACCACGACGGCCTGTTCTGGTTGATCACGACCGTGGTGGCCGGCGGCGGCAACATCCTGGTGACCGCACAGGACCCCGCGGGGCCGTGGTCGGACCCGGTCCCGGTCGGCATACCTGGCATCGACCCCGACCTGGCCTGGGACGAGGAGGGAAACTGCTGGTGCGTGTTCTCCTCGGAGGGGATCCGCGGGGTACGCATCGACCCGAAGACCGGCGACCTGCTGAGCGAACCGGTGGCGATGTGGTCGGGAAGCGGGCTGCAGTATCCCGAGGGGCCGCACCTGTACCGGATCGGCGACTGGTGGTACCTGCTGCTGTCCGAAGGCGGCACGGAACGCGGTCACGCACTGTCGGTGGCCCGGTCCCGGACGGTGCAGGGGCCGTTCGAGCCGCACCCCGCCAACCCCGTGCTGTCCCACCGCAGTACCGGCCACCCGGTGCAGAACACCGGCCACGGCGACCTGGTGCAGGCGCAGGACGGCACCTGGTGGATGGTGCTGCTGGGTACCCGGCCGCGCGGTGACACACCGATGTACCACGGACTGGGCCGGGAGACGTTCCTGGTCCCGGTGCGCTGGGAGGACGAATGGCCGCTGCCGGGGCCGCTGGAACTGCACGCGGCCGCTCCGGCGCTGCCGCCGCAGCCCTGGCAGCACGAGCCGGAGCGGGACGACTTCGACTCCACCGCGCTCGCCCCTTCCTGGGTGACGCTCCGGCGGCACGACCCGGCGGCTGTCCGCCTCGACGAGCGGCCCGGCCACCTCGTTCTGCACGCCCGCGCGGACGGCCTCGACAAGCCCGGCGCCCTCTTCGTGGGACGGCGCCAGCGCGATCCCGACTGCAGCGCGCGCACCCTGGTCGGTGTCGACGAAGGCGGCCGTGCCGGGCTCACGGTACGCATGGACGAGGCTCACCACTACCAGGTGGAGACCGGCGAGGGCACGGTCCGCGCCGTGGCCAGGATCGGCCCGCTGCGCCAGACCGTCGCCGAACGGAGCCTGCCGCCGGGCCCCGTGACCCTGCGGATCGACGTCACCACCACCGACGTCCTGCCGCCCACCGTCACCGTTCGCCCCACGGATCCGGAAGCCGCGGTCCCGCCCGGCCTGCGCGTCGGCGGCCCCGACACGCTCCGCCTGGGGTACGAGACGGCCGACGGCGACTTCGAGATCCTGGCCGAGCTCGACGGCCGCTACCTCACCACCGAGGTCGCCGGAGGCTTCACCGGCCGCGTCATCGGCATGTACGCCACCCGCGGCAGTGCGGCCTTCGACTGGTTCGAGTTGCGGCCTGCCTGACGGACCACCCCCCGCGGCCCGGCTTCCGCCTCGGCGGGATCGGGCCGCGCAGGGCGGCCGGACGCCGGGGGCACGGATGGCGCACCACATGTTGCCGCCCCGATGACTCGAGGAAAGGCTGAGCCGAATGTCCCCCGGGTCCCAGCGAGCGCGGACGGGCCCGCGCCGGTCGCGGCGGACGGAAGGAGCGATGCCATGAGGGTCATGTTGCGGGCGTGGATGGACACACAGATCTCGAACGAAGCCGTCAAGAACGGCAGTCTGCAGAAGATCATGCAGTCGATGGCCGAACAGCTCAAGCCGGAGGCGGCCTACTTCGGCCCGGGCGACGGCGGGCGCTGTTGCACCTTCGTCTTCGACATGCAGGACAGCTCACAGCTGCCCAGCATCGCTGAGCCGCTCTTCGAGGGACTCGGTGCGAGGATCGAGATCCAGCCGGTGATGAACAGCGAGGACCTGCAGAAGGGCCTCGCCGCGGTGAACCGGGGCTGACCGCTTCCGCCCCGGCAGCCCGCTCGCACCGCAGCGCAGCCTCGGCCGTCCCGATGCCCTCCCCGGCATCGGGATGGAAGCATGCCGTGCATGGAACAGCCTGCCGAGACCCTCGCCTTCGACCAGGTCGAGCTGCGCCGGTGGCGCGCGAGCGACGTCGAGACCTTGAACCGCGTGGTCACCGAATCGCTCCCCCACCTGCTTCCGTGGATGCCCTGGGCGTCCACCTACGACCACACCACGATCGCCGACTACCTGACTCGCAGCGAGGGCGAGTGGGAGTCCGGCCAGGCCTACAGCTATGCGATCACTTCAGGCGGTGCGGTGATCGGCAGTTGCGGCCTCATGCGGCGGATCGGCACCGGCGGGCTGGAGATCGGCTACTGGCTCCACCCGGGGTGGACCGGGCGGGGCCTCGCCACCATGGCCGCTGCCGCCCTCCTCCGGCAGGGTTTCGCCCTGCCGGAGATCGATCGGATAGAGATCCACCACGATGCGGCGAACCGGGCGAGCGAAGCCGTCCCCCGCCGTCTGGGTTTCACCGAGATCGAGCGTGCGCCGGTTCCCGGCGGGCCGGATACGCAGAGCGAGTCGGGGATCAACGTGATCTGGCGCATCCAGCCCTCTGCCGCGCCCTGAAAGTGGCCCGCGCCGGCGGAGCGGCATCGGGCGGCGAGGGCACGGTCGGTAGCGGGCCCGGCGACCGGTGAGAGTCAACTCGCCTGTTTTCAAGTCAATTTGACGGACAATCACATGGCCCTGAACTGGGCGCACATGGCCTGACCTCCACCCGGCCGCAAGCGCTTGCCCAAAGCCACCAGACCCCAACAACTACGCACAGACCCCGAGATCCGCTCCGGAATGCCGCGGAGCCGGGCGCTCCGCCGGTGTCTGAACTTCACGAGAACTCCAGCGAAATGGCACGTGTGTGGATATCGTGCACCGAGCGAGGGCGCATCCGTCAGTCCATGGGATCGGCGGATGCGTCCCGTTTGTGGGGATGCAACTGTGGCTGGGGGGTTCATGGGGCATGTCGAAATACCTGAATCAGACATATCCGGGCCGGTGGGACTGGCGGGCGCACCACGGCCGCGTACCGCTGCGTCCCGGAACCGCACGGCGGCTCTCGAACAGTTGTGGAGAGCTCCGACCGCACAGCGCGACGACGCGGACCGCCCGCGGACGAAGAAGAAGCCGGGCCGGCGCCTGCCGCTCCTGGTCCTGACCGACGCGCTGGGGCTCGGTATTCCGGCCTGGCTCGTCCTGAGCGCCGCCGATCAGCCGCGACCACTGATCATCGGCGCCCTGACGACACTCGTGTGGACCGGGGTGCGCCTGGCGCGCGGCCGGTACACGGACCGGCTGCCGGCGGACTCCGGTGGGGCGCCCGGTGCGGTCGGCGACTGGCTGGTGCTCGTCGGAGTGCTCGCCGTGCTGTGTGCGGCGGCGGGCGGATCCCTCGACCCGGCGACCGCGGTCCTGGCGCTGGTGCCCGGCCTGGCCGTGACCGTGCTCGCCTCGGGACTGCGGGGCAGGCCCGGTTCCACCCGCCACCGGCAGGCGTCACGCCGGGTGCTGGTGGTCGGCGGGGCCGCGGGGGTGGACCGGGCGGTGACCCTGCTCAGCTCCCGTACGGACCACCTGTACACGGTGGCGGCCGCCGTTCCGGTGGGACCTGCGCAGCTGAGCTGCGACACACCGGTACCGGGGCGGCTCGCCCCGGAGCCGGCGGACGACGACGTGTCCACGGTGCTCGGCGGTGCCTTCGCCCATGATGCGGACCTCGTACTCGTGGTGCCCGGGCCGCAATTCGGCGACGAGAGGCTGCGCCCGCTGTCGTGGGGCCTGCACGACAGCGGGCTCGCGCTCTGCGTGCTCTCGGAACTGTCGGGCGTCTCGGCGAGCCGCGTGCGGCCCTCCGACGCCGCCGGGCTGACCCTGCTGCACATCGCGCCTCCGCTGCGGCACGGTCCGCAGCCCTGGCTCAAGACCGTGGTGGACCGGAGCGGTGCCGCGCTCGGACTGCTGGTGCTGGCCCCGCTGTTGTTCGTGGTCGCCCTGGCGGTCCGGTTCTCGTCACCCGGCCCGGTGTTCCACCGCCAGATCCGGCACGGACGGCACAGCAGGCCCTTCACCATGTGGAAGTTCCGCACGATGGTGGCGGATGCGGAGACCCGTAAGGCGCAGCTCACCGGGGCGAACGAGAGTGAAGGCCCGATGTTCAAGATGCGCCGCGACCCGAGGGTGACCCGGATCGGCCATGCGCTGCGCCGGACCTCCATCGATGAACTCCCGCAGCTTCTCAACGTGCTACGGGGTGACATGTCCCTGGTAGGTCCGCGCCCGCCGCTGCCCGAGGAGGTGTCGCGTTACGACGAGCGTGAGCGGCGCCGGCTCGCGGTGAAGCCGGGGCTGACCGGCCTGTGGCAGGTCAGCGGGCGCTCGGACCTCTCGTGGCAGGAGACCGTGTCGCTGGACCTCTGGTACGTCGACAACTGGTCGGTGGTCACGGACATGGGGCTCCTCGCCCGTACGGTGCGGGCCGTCACCGACGGCCGCGGGGCGTACTGATCGCGATGGAGGAACTCGGACGAGGAGCCCATGGGTGCCGGGCGGGGCGGTCAGCCCTGCCCGAGCCACCAGGCGTAGGTGCGGGCGATGCCGTCGCGCAGGGGGATCTGCGGCTTGAAACCGAGGGAGGAGAGCCGGGACACGTCGAGGAGCTTGCGCGGGGTGCCGTCCGGCTTCGAGGTGTCCCAGCCGATGCTCCCCTGATACTCCGTCACATCCCGTACGGTCTCGGCGAGTTCCCTGATGGTCAGGTCCTCGCCGCAGCCGATGTTGACCGGCTCGTCCCCGTCGTAGGACTCCAGCAGCCGCACACAGGCCGCGGCGAGGTCGTCGACGTGCAGGAATTCACGGCGGGGGGTGCCGGAGCCCCACAGGGTGACCTCGGGCGCACCGTCCCTCTTCGCCTCGTGGAACCGGCGGATCAGGGCGGGCAGGACGTGCGAGGTCTCCAGGGCGAAGTTGTCACCGGGACCGTAGAGGTTGGTGGGCATGGCGCTGATGAACGAGGCGCCGTACTGCCGGCGGTAGGACTGGACCTGCACGATTCCGGCGATCTTGGCCAGCGCGTAGGCCTCGTTGGTCGGCTCCAGCGGGCCGGTGAGCAGCGAGTCCTCGCGGATCGGCTGCGGGGCGTGCTTGGGGTAGATGCAGGACGAGCCGAGGAAGAGCAGCCGCTCCGTCCCCGCCGCGTGCGCCCCGGCGATCACGCTGAGCTGGATGCGCAGGTTGTCCTCCAGGAACTGCACCGGCCAGGTGCTGTTGGCCATGATCCCGCCCACTTTGGCGGCGGCCAGTACGACGACGTCCGGACGGGCGTCGCGCAGGAACGCCTCGGTCGGTGCCGCGTCACGCAGATCGAGGTCGCCGCGGTCACGGGTGACCACCTCGTGGCCGTCGGCGGTGAGGCGGCGCACCAGCGCCGAGCCGACGAGACCGCGGTGCCCCGCGACGAATATGCGGGAGCCGGGGCGTAGGAGGGGGCGGACGGATTCCTGGGGCGGGCCGGGGATATCGGTCGTCATGGCTCGGATTGTGCCAGCAGCACCGCGTCCGGGTGAGCTTTTGCCCAAAGCGCTCAGATGTTGATATTTCGGTGAACCAACCGCCCATCGGGCGACCACAGAAGGGGGGAGTCATGGCGAAGTCCGCACTCATCACCGGCGTGACCGGTCAGGACGGTTCGTACCTGGCGGAGCTGTTGCTCGAGAAGGGGTACACGGTCCACGGTCTGATACGCAGATCGTCGAGCTTCAACACGGAGCGGATAGACCACATCTACCAGGGTCCCGAGGAGGCGAATCGTTCGTTCGTCCTCCACCACGCCGATCTGTCCGACGGCGTCGCCCTGGTGAACCTGCTGCGTGACATCCGCCCCGACGAGGTCTACAACCTGGGCGCGCAGTCGCACGTCCGGGTCTCGTTCGACGCGCCCCTGTACACCGGGGACGTCACGGGTCTCGGCACCATGCGGCTTCTGGAAGCGGTCCGCGCCAGCGGGATCGACACCCGCATCTACCAGGCTTCGTCGTCCGAGATGTTCGGCGCCAGCCCGCCCCCGCAGAACGAGAGCACCCCCTTCCACCCGCGCAGCCCGTACAGCGTGGCCAAGGTGTACGGGTACTGGGCGACGGTCAACTACCGCGAGGCGTACGACATGTTCGCCGTCAACGGGATCCTGTTCAACCACGAGTCCCCGCGCCGCGGCGAGACCTTCGTGACCCGCAAGATCACCCGCGGGGTGGCGCGCATCAAGGCCGGACTCCAGGACCGGCTGCATCTGGGCAACCTCGACGCCGTACGGGACTGGGGGTACGCGCCCGAGTACGTGGAAGCGATGTGGCGGATGCTGCAGTGCGACACCCCGGACGACTACGTGGTGGCCACCGGCGTGGGGGTCAGCGTCCGGCAGTTCGTCGAGTACGCCTTCGAGCACGCGGGCCTCGACTGGGCCGAGTACGTGCGCTACGACCCCAAGTACGAGCGTCCCAGCGAGGTCGACGCACTGATCGGTGACGCCTCCAAGGCGGAGGAACTGCTGGGCTGGAAGCCCGAGGTGAAGTCGCAGGAGCTGGCCAGGATCATGGTCGACGCGGACATCCGGCTGCTGACCGACCAGCTCACGGGTGCGGCCGTGCGGGTGGACCGATGAGAGGGCCAGGACGCCTCAGACGGACCCGGAGCGCCGTGTTCGCGGCGGTTCTCGCCCTCGGTGCGGGTGCGCTCGGCGCGGGCGCCGCTCCCCCTGCGGCCGCGCTGACCCCGCCGGTCGGCTTCACGGCCGACCACCTCTCCACGTACCAGACCAACGGCATCGTCTGGTCGCTCGCCGAGGCGAACGGCGTGGTCTACGCGGGCGGTACGTTCTCCAACGTCCGCCCGGCCGGCTCCCCCGCGGGCAGCAACACGACGCCCGCCGTGAACTTCGCCGCGTTCGACGCGGCCACCGGGGCGCCCACCGGCTGCTCGCTCTCCTTCACCCGCAGCGGCGGGACCGCCACGGTCCGGGCCCTCGCGGTCTCCGCGGACAGGGCCACGCTGTACGCGGGTGGCTACTTCAACGCCGTCAACGGGACGGCCGCGAACGGCCTGGTCGCGATCAACACCGCGACCTGTCAGCTGCGTCCGGGATTCTCTCCCGACTTCGGTGCGACGGTGCGCGCCCTGGACGTCGCCGCGAACGGCACGGTCTACGCGGGAGGTGACTTCCAGACGGTCAACGGCCAGACGCGGCGCTACTTCGGCGCGGTCACCGCCACGGGCGCCCTGACCGCGTGGAACCCCGACGCGGACGAGCCCGGCCGGGCGCTGAAGGTGACCCCCGACGGGGCGAGTGTGCTCATCGGCGGCGACTTCTTCACCGTCGGCGGCGCCGCGTCGCACGCTCTCGCGGTGACGAGCGCCTCATCGGGTGCGCCGACCCGCGCCTACACCGGCAACTTCATCCCGTCGTCCGCGGTGATCAAGGACATCGTCACGGACGCCGCCTCCGACGGCTGGTACGTCGCGGGCGAGGGGGCCGGGGGTTCGTCGTTCGACGGCAGGCTCGCCCTGGGCCTCGACGACTTCGAGCAGCGGTGGCGGGACACCTGCCAGGGTGCGACCCAGGCGCTGCGCGTCTACCAGGGGGTGCTGTACGCGGGCAGTCACGTCCATGACTGCTCGTCCATGGGCGGCTTCCCCAACCAGGTCCGCAAGCACCTCACCGCCCAGTCCGTCGACGACCCGGCGCTGCTGGGCTGGCTCCCGGACACCAATGACGGCATCGGGGAGCCGGTCGGGCCCCGGGCCCTGACCGTCGCCTCGCGCGGCGGCCGCGACTTCCTCTGGGTGGGCGGCGAGTTCACCACGGTCAACGGGGTGTCCCAGCAGGCGCTGACGCGGTTCGCCAACACTCCCGACACGGGTGCGCCCGCCGCTCCGGCCGTGAGTGTGTCCGCACCGCGGGCCGGAGAGGTGAAGGTCCGCTGGCGTTCGAGCCTGGACCTGGACGACAGCCTGCTGACCTACCGGGTCTACCGCGACGGCGGCGCGACTCCCGTCCACACCGCGACCGGTTCCTCGCTCTTCTTCAGCCGGCCGCAGCTGACCTTCACCGACACGAACGTGGTGGCGGGCAGGACGTACTCGTACCGGATCACGGCGAGCGACGGGACCAACACCAGCGGGCTGTCCGCCGCCGCCTCGGTGACGGCCGCCGCCTCGGCCTCCCCGTACCAGGAGAAGGTGCTCGCCGACGGCGCCGGCCTGTACTGGCGCTACGACGAGGCGGGCGGTGCCTTCGCGGCGGACGCCTCGCCCGACGACAACTCAGGGGTGTACATGAACGCCCCCACGTACCGCTCCGCACCGTCCGCGGTGGCCGGCTCGGCGGCGCTCTCCCTCAACGGCGTCGACGAGTACGTCTACAGCGACCGCTTGCACCGGTACACCTCGCCCACGCCGTACTCGATCGAGACATGGTTCCGGACGACCTCCACGACGGGCGGACGGATCATCGGCTACGGCAGCAACATCGGGACCGCGCAGGGCCAGACCAGCGGCACCTCCGACAAGCTGCTGTACCTGACGGACAACGGGCGCCTCGCGTTCGGCGTCCAGTCCGGCAACAGCAGCACCCGGCCCACCATCACCACGGCGGGCACGTACAACGACGGTTCCTGGCACCACGCCGTCGCGACCCAGGGGCCGTCCGGCATGGTCCTGTACGTGGACGGGGCGGCCGTCGGCACGAACGCGGCCACCGGCAACCGCTCGTACAACGGTTACTGGCGGGTGGGCGGGGACGCCATGAACAACGCCTGGCCGAACCGGCCCACGAGCACCTATTTCGCCGGACAGGTCGACGAGACCGCGGTCTATCCGACGGCGCTCACCGCCGCCCAGGTCGCCGCGCACCACGCGCTGGCGGACACCCCGCCCGGCCCCGGCGACACCACGCTGAGCGTCCCACCGGACGAGGACGCGTACGTCAACAGCGTGTCGGCGAACACGAACTACAACGACAGCCAGCTAGCCTCCCGGGGCACCACGGCCTATCTGAGCTATCTGCGGTTCACCGTTCCGCCGGCCCCGTCCGGCCAGGTGCTCAAGAGCGCCCGACTCGCCTTCCGCACGTCGTCGGACTCGACGGCGGGATCCCTGGACAGCCACAGCGTCGTGCCGGTCACCGGCACGTGGACCGAGTCGACGGTCACCTACAACACCCGGCCGGCGCTCGCCGCGACCGTGCTGGGGACCATCACCGGCGCTACCTCGGTCTCCACCGACGACACGGTGGAGCTGAACGCGTCCGCACTGGGCGGGGCCCTGGGCTCCGTCTACTCACTCGCCCTCACCAGCAGCGGGACGGACAGTCTCCGCATCTGGTCGGGCGAGGCAGGAACCGCGGCCTACCGGCCGCAGCTCGTTCTCACCTTCGGAGCTGAATGATGAACGCAAGTACGGGGCACAGACCCGGAGGACGCGGCCGTGTGCGGGCCGTCTCCACCGCTCTCTGCCTGTTCGCCGGCGCCCTGACCGCCGCGGCGGCCGGGGCATCCCCGACGGCGGCACTGACACCTCCGGTGTCTCTCACCGCGGACGACCTCACCACCTGGCAGACCAACGGCATCGTCTGGTCGATGGCCGCGACCGACGGCGTCGTCTACGCCGGCGGCACCTTCTCCACCGTCCGGCCGCCGGACGCCGCGGCCGGCACCTCTGAGCAGCCCGCGGTCAACTTCGCCGCCTTCGACGCGGCGACGGGCGCACCGACGGGGTGCAGCCTGTCGTTCACGCTCTCGTCGGGCACGGCCACCGTTCGCGCGCTGGCGCTGTCGCCGGACGGACAGACCCTGTACGCGGGCGGGCAGTTCGGGGCGGTGAACGGGGAGGGCGTCAGCAACATCGCCGCCATCGACACCTCGACCTGCACCCCGCGCCAGGACTTCAAGATCGCCGTCTCGGCGACGGTGCGGGCCCTGGACGTCACCGCGGACACCGTCTACCTGGGCGGCGACTTCAACAGTGTCGGCGGGCAGACCAGGAACAATTTCGCCGCCGTCACCACCGGCGCCGACCTGCTGCCGTGGACGGCCAACGCCGACGAGGTCGCCCGCGCAGTCCAGGTGACACCCGACGGACAGCACGTGGTGCTCGGCGGTGACTTCTTCACCGTCAACGGCACCACCTCGCACGCACTGGCCGTCGTGGACGCCACCACGGGTGCGCTCACCAGGAGTTACCCCGGCTTCATCCCCAACACCTCCACGGTGCAGGACCTCACGACGGACGCGACCGGCCTGTACACCGCCAACGAGGGCACCGGCGGCGGTGTCTTCGACGGCCGGATCGCCATCGACCTCGACGACTTCCAGCAGCGGTGGCGGGACACCTGCCTGGGAGCCACCCAGACCGTCCTCGTGCACTCGGGCGTGCTGTACAGCGGAAGCCACGCCCATGACTGCGCCAGCATGGGCGGCTTCCCCGACCAGCCGCGCAGGCATCTGCTCGCCCAGTCCGTCGACGACCCGGAGCTGCTGCCCTGGTTCCCGGACACGAACGACGGCATCGGCGAGCCCGTCGGGCCGCGGGTGATGACCCAGACCGACAAGGGCGGCAGGCACTACCTGTGGGTGGGCGGGGAGTTCACCACCGTCAACGGCGCCGCGCAGCAGGGGCTGACCCGCTTCGCCGACGGCCCGGACACCGGGGTGCCGTGGGTGCCCAACGTCAGCCTCTCCACGGTCGCTGCAGGACAGATCGACGTCACCTGGCAGACCAGCTTCGACACGGACGACGGGGAGCTGACCTACCGGATCTACAAGGACGGGGCGAGCACGCCCGTACACACGACGACCGGGTACTCGCTGTTCTGGGACCGGCCCCAGCTGAAGTGGACCGACACCGATGTGGCGGTCGGCGAGACCCACTCCTACCGCATCACCGCGAGCGACGGCACCAACACAAGCGCCAAGTCCCCGGCACAGTCCGCGACCGTGGCGGCGACGGCGGAGAGCTATCCGGCGCGTGTGCTGGCCGACGGCGCCTCGCTGTACTGGCGCTACGACGAGGGCACGTCCACCTTCGCCGCCGACACCACGGGCGGGCTGAACAACGGCTTCCTGCGCAACGGACCCGCCTACCGGCAGACCCCGGCCGCCGTCGCGGGAGCCTCGACCGCGATCGGCTTCAACGGCTCCGACGAGTACGCGTACAGCAACAAGCTCCACCCGCAGCCCACCCGGTTCTCCGTGGAGACCTGGATCAAGACCACCACGGTCCGGGGCGGCAAGATCATCGGGTTCGGCAATCTGACGATGCAGAACAGCTCCCGCTACGACAAGCACGTGTACATGGCCAATGACGGGCGGCTGGTCTTCGGCATCCACAACGGCAGCACCCGCACCATCACGACGCCCGGCTCGTACAACAACGGCGCCTGGCACCACGTCGTCGCCACCCAGGGCCCCGGCGGCATGGCCCTGTACGTCGACGGGCAGCTGCGTGCGGCCAACTTCCTCTACACCACCAACGAGAACTACCCCGGCTACTGGCGGGTCGGCGGGGACAACCTGAACAACTGGCCCAACCGCCCGACCAGCAACTTCTTCGCCGGGCAGATCGACGAGACCGCCGTGTACCCGACCGCGCTGGCCGCTTCGCAGGTCAGCGCCCATTACGCCCTGAGGACGGGTTGATGAGGTATCCGTTCCTGGCCGGCGCCGTCGTCGTCATCGCGACGGCGGCGCTGGCCGCCTGCGGCTCGTCCGCCGACGGGAGCAAGGAGGCCGCCGCGGGCAGCAAGCCGCCCGCGGCGGCCCCGCCCGCGCCGTCCGTGGCCGGGCCGTCCGCCTCCCCGGCCGGCCCGGGGGCCGCCCGGACGAGCGAACCGCCGAAGGTGCCCGCCGACGGGATCACCCCGGCCACCGGCTCGTTCACCAAGAAGCAGAAGGAGTACCTGACCGACCGTGTCCCCAAGGGGATGGACCCGGCCGCGGTGCTCCAGACCGGTCAGGAGACCTGCGACAGGCTCCGCTACCTGGTCAAGGCCGACCGGGACATCGCCGTCGGCGCGATCGTCACGGGCGAGGTCGCCGACGCGAAGCCCGCCGTCGCCCATCTGTGCCCGCAGCACCAGGACCTGGTGGACGAGGCCGCGCTCGGCTACGCCGACGGCACGCACCAGGGAGCGAAGCTCCGGCCCGGCCGCTACCGGGCCGCATCCCCCACCAAGGACTGCAGCTGGCAGCTGACCGGGGCGAACGGCAAGGTGCTGGGCTCCGGCTCCTCGGACACCGGCGGACGGGTGGAGATCACCGTCCCGGAGGCTGCCCGCACGTTCACCTCCACAGGCTGCTACGCCTGGCTGCCCGAAGGAGACAAGAGTTGAACAAGCTGCCCATCGCCGTGGCGATCCCCACGAAGAACGAGGGCCTGAACATCGCCGAGGCCGTGAAGTCGGTGCTCGGCCACTTCGAGGCGGTCGTCGTCGTGGACTCCCACAGCACGGACGACACGGCGAAGATCGCCGAGGAGTGCGGGGCCGAGGTGGTCGAGTACACCTGGGACGGGGGCCATCCGCGCAAGAAGCAGTGGTGCCTGGACCACGTCCGCACCGATCTGGACTGGATCCTGGTGCTGGACGGCGACGAGCGGCTCAGCCCCGGCCTGCTGGCGGAGCTGCGGCAGATATTCGCCGACCCCGACGCCCCGAAGCCCGCCGCGTACGACATACCGCTGGGGTACTGGTTCTCCGGGAAGCGGCTGCGCCACGGCTACACGATCCGCAAGCGATCGCTGACCGACCGCACCCGCTGCCACTACCCGGAGGTCGGGGACCTCGACGCGCCGGGGATCGGGGAGGTGGAGGGGCACTACCAGCCGGTCGCCGCGACGGCCGAGGCGCTGCGCAACCCCATCGAGCACCAGGACCTCGACCCCGTCACCGCCTGGTTCGAGCGCCACAACCGGTACTCGGACTGGGAGGCGTGGCTGGAGCACCACCCCGATGTCAAGGAACAGGTGCGGAAGGTGAAGTCCCGTCAGGGGCAGCTCTTCCACAAGGCGCCGTTCAAGCCGCTCGTCTCCTTCGCCTACATGTACGTCTACCGGCGCGGGTTCCTGGACGGGCGGGCCGGGCTGGACTTCGCCCTTGCCATGAGTTTCTACCGCTGGCAGATCGCGCTCAAGTCCCGTGAGTCGCCTGCACGTTGACGGGCCGAGCCCTCACCCTCGCCTCCGGCGGACCACGTCCTCGTAGGTCCGCCGGAGGGTGGCGGTGACGGCCTCGATGGTGAACTGGTCGTTGACCAGCTGCCAGGCGGCCTTGCCCGCCTGCTCGGCGGCCTCCGGCTCCAGCAGCTCCAGGATCGCGTCGGCGACCTTACGGGCGTTGGCCGCGTCCTCTCCGACCCGGCTGTCGATGACCCGGCCCGCACCGGCCCCCGACACATCGGGGCCCTGCCCGCAGGTGCGGGTGATGACGACCGGGGTGCCGACCGACATCGCCTCCAGGACCGAGACCGGGAACGGCTCCTCGATCGCCGGCAGCACATACACATCGGCCTCGCGCCCGGCGGCGAGGACCGCGTCGTGCTCCAGCGGGCCCACATGGTCGAGGGAGTCCGTGACACCCAGCTTCCGGGCGAGGGCGAGGGTGCCGGCGAGCGCGCCGGTGTCCGGGCCGGCCAGCACGAAGCGGGCATCCGGGTGGTGGGCGAGGACGTGCGGCATCGCGGCGATGAAGTCCTCGGGCCGCTTGCGCTCCTGGATGCGGGCGAGGTACAGCACGGTCGGCGGGCGGCCGGGGTCGCGGGCGGGCTTGCGCTCCTGCGGGCGGACACCGTTGACCAGCCGTACGGTACGGGTGAGCGGAACGGGCGCTGCGACGGCGTTCACGTCGACCCGCTCCATCTCGGTGAGGTGCAGGACGGCGTCGGCCTCGCGCAGCACCTTGCGGACCCCGAGGACATCGGTGAGCTGGGCGACCTTCTTCTCGGTGGGGTCGATCATGCCGTGGGTCTGGACGACCAGGGGTGTACGGGTCGCGAGCGCGAGGAGCGCGGCCGGCAGGGTCACCAGGTCCCGCATCAGATGGACGTGCACGAGGTCGGCGCCGCGCATCATGCGGCGTGCGGTGCGAAGCAGCGCGGCGGAGGTGATGCCACTGACCTCGAACATCGGGAGCAGGTGCCGTGCCTGGAAGAGGTGGACGGGAACGCCTTCCACGTGGCTGGGCAGTTCACCGTCGGGGAAGCCGTCGCCGAGGGCCATGACGCGTGCGTCGTCACCGTTCGCCCGCTGGACCTTGGAGAGGTTGAACGCCACCCGGGTCGGCCCGCCGAAGGCATGGTCCGGAGTGTGGAGCGTGACAACGTGCAGGATTTTCACCAGAGTTCCCCTCAACTGCGGCCAATACTTCACAGAGTAGTCATCTCGCCTCCTCAAGTGGGCTGATTCGTTAGAGTGTTCAGCGGTTCACTGATCCCGGGGGGGGCGCATGACGTCGGTGCACACATCGGCGCCGGAGCAGGCCGCCCGCTCGGTCGCGTCCCCGGAGTGGGCACGGCGGGGCGGCGTCCCGGAGCCGACCGAGCAGCCGATCGCCTGGTCGATGCTGTCGCGGGCCCTGTCCGTGCCGCTCATCCTCGGCCTGGTGTGCTTCCTGCCCGCGGTGATCGCCGCCCAGCCCGGCAGCGGGGTCCGGGACACCGCGTACTGGCTCCAGTTGGTGCTGACCTGCTACGCGGGGGCCCGGCTGGCGACGATGATCCTCTCCACCCGGCGGCGGCTGCTCCAGGGCGTCTTCTGGATGTTCGTGTACATCGCGATGGGCGTGGCGCCGTTCGCCCAGGTGGTGATCGGGCAGACACCGACGCCGATGGTGGGGCCGCGCCAGGACCTGGTCACGGCCATCGCGATGGTCCTGGTGGGGTGTGCCGCCTTCGACCTGGGGGCGCTGCTGGCCTCGCGGCGCCCGCTGCGGCGCCGTACGCCCGCCACGCGGGGCCCGGGCGGAGGACCGGCCGTGGCGCATCCGCTGCGGCTGCGCCTGCTGGTGCTGCTGGCGTTCGCGGCGAGCGCGTTCTACGTGCTGAAGCTGGGCGGGCCCTCGGTCTTCTTCTCCAGCCGGCAGGAGATCAACGAGACCGTCGCGGCGAGCGGGGTGGTCTCGGAGGGCTCCAATGTCGGCTCGGCGTTCGTCAAGGGCTTCGGCCAGGTCCCGGCGCTGCTGGCGCTGCTCTTCTACACCCGCCGTCTGGCAACCTCCTACCGGGCCCGGCGCGCCCCGTCGACGGTGCTGGTGTGGGTGGCGCTGGTGGCGCTGAACCTTGTGGTGAACAACCCGGTCTCCAACGCCCGTTACTGGTTCCTGACGGTGCTGATGGCCTTCGTGTTCACCGCCTTCCCGAGCAGTGCGGCGATCTACCGCATCGTGCTGGCGACGGGGGTGGTGGGGGCACTGGTGGTGTTCCCGTACGCCGACAAGTTCCGGTACGACGACGAAGGACAGCGGCCCGCGCAGTCGGCCTCGGTCTTCGAGCCGCTGGTGACCAAGGACTACGACCAGATGGTGATGTTCGCCAACAGCATCTCGTGGGTCGACACCCGGGGACACACCTACGGCCGCCAACTGACGGGATCCGCCCTGTTCTTCGTGCCGCGCGCGGTGTGGAGCGGGAAGCCGGAGGACACCGGGGTCCGGGTCGGTCAGTGGATGGGTCTGCGGATGACCAACCTCTCGGCCCCGCTGTGGACCGAGTTCTGGGTCGACTTCGGCGCGTCCGGGGTGATCGGCGGCCTCGCACTGATCGGCTACGCGGTGGCGCGCACCGATCGCCGGTACGCGCTGGCCGTCACCCGGGCGGGACCGGGCCCCGGGAGTGTGCTGGCCATCGCCGCGCCGCTGATCGCCGGATACACCTTCATCCTGCTGCGTGGCCCGCTCCTGCAGGCGGCGGGGAAGCTGGCCATCGCCGCGCTGTGTCTGCTGCTGATCAGCACGTTCAAGGAGCAGAGGGCAGGGCGTCGGCGGTGACGGCCTCGTCGGGCACCGGCTTCCCGCGTCGGATCCGGGCCACCCGGATCCAGGTGGCGGCGGCCTTGCAGAGCGACCCGAGGCACAGCCCCCAGGCGGCTCCCGGGACGCCTCCGAGGGCGTAGCCCCCCGCCATGAAGGCCACGGCGGTGAGTGAGAAGACCACCTGGATGCTCAGGGTCGTACGCGGGTCGAGCATGCGCAGGGCGAGCAGTCCGCAGGTGCCCACGGCCATCGCCGCGTACTGGCTGCCGGTCGCCGGGAGGAGGGCGGCGGCCGTCGGCCAGGTGTCGCCGAGCAGCTCACGCCCGGCCCCATCGGGGAGCAGGGCCAGGGCGGTGGCCCAGAGGGCGGCGGTGGCGGCGAGGACGGCCGCGAGTCCCGCGGTGGCCCGCACCCGGCGTCTCTCGTCGCCGACGCGGCCGAGCAGCGGGGGGCCGAAGGAGGTGGCGGAGGTGAAGAGCACGTTGAGCGGCCCGAACAGGGTCGTAGCCCCGCGCAGCGCGCCGACCAGCAGCGGGTTGCCGACGGCACCGAGACCGAGGACGGAGAGCTGGCTGGTCGCGTTGCCGACACCGAACTCGACGACGAAGCGCTTCCCGAGGTGACCGCGCCCGAGCATCGGACGCAACCGCGTCGCCGCCCCGGCGGTCCTGCGGTGCAGCAGCACGGCGGACAGCAGGAGGGCCGGCAGGGCGGACAGCCCCCAGACCGCGATCAGCCGGGCGGGGCTCGCCCCGTACTCCTGGGCGGACAGGGCACCCAGCACGCAGGCCAGCCTCACCACGTCCGCGCTCAGGGCGAGCTGGGGCTGCTGGAGGGCGGAGAAGGCGTACCGCAAGGCGTCCTGGCCGAGCACGACCGGCAGGACGAGGCCGAGCATCGTCAGGGCGCGTGCGGTGTCCCCCGGGACGAGTAGGCAGACGGCGGCCAGCGGCGCCCCGAGCGCGGCGGAGGCGGCCACGGTGAACGCGACGGCCGAGCGGCAGGCCCCCCGGGTCTCCTCGCCGTCGCCGCGCCGCAGGACCAGGGGCTGTCCGCTGTACGCCCCGGAGACGCCCAGCAGCACCGTGAAGACGAGGTAGACCGCGGAGAAGCGGGCGAAGTCGGCCACGGTGGAGAGCCGGGCGGCGGCCACGAGCACCAGGATGTTGGTGAGCGCGGCCACGCCCTGGTCCGCGACCGAGCAGAGGATCGCGGTACGGGCTCTCACCGGCGCGCCCCCGGCAGGGTGAACGAGCGCAGGCCCATCGTCTCGGCGGGGTCCCCGGTGACCTCCGGAGCGTCCTCGTCGACGGCCGGGCCCTGGGGCCCCCCGCCGCTGTGGCGCCGGGCCGGCTTGGGCCGGCGTTCCGCGCGGCGCAACCGGCCGCGGCCGGGGTGGAGCAGGGCCCCGAGCACCTGGCCGCCGGAAGCCCCGATGATCTCGCGGATGCGCTCCAGGTCGCTGCGGTGCACCTCACGCGGGTCGCAGACGATCATGACGCCCACGACCCGGTCCACGAGAGCGACGGCGTCGGCGTAGGAGAGCACCGGCGGGGCCAGGACGATGACGACGGCGCCGGGGCGGTCGGCCTCGGCGACGATGCGCCCGACGGACGCGGAGGTCAGGGCGCGCGGCACGTTGTCCGCGGTGGCCCCGGCCACCAGGGCGAATGCGCCTGAGCCGGGGACGTCCACGTTGGACCTGCCGCCCGCGGGCCAGCTGCGGTCGCCCTCGTCGGCGGCCCAGCTCGGCGGCCGCACCTCGTGGGCCGCCGGTCCCAGGTCCCGGGCCAGCGACGGGGTGCGCAGATCGGCCTCGACGAGCAGGACGTCACGGCCCATCTCGGCGAAGGCGGCGGCCAGGTTGACCGCGGCGGCGGCCGCCGCGGCGTTGTCCCCGCGCGGCGCGGTGACCAGGAGCCGGCGCCGCTCCGCGAAGGACGGGTCGTAGGCGAGCCGGAAGGCGACCGCGCGGTACTCCTCGGCCAGCCGCGAACCGCTCCGCCCGATCGCGAGCAGGGTGCCCGCGGCGGCGCGCTCCCTGGGCAGGGTGCCGAGCAGCGGGGCCCCGAGGGAGCGCACGAGCTCGCGCGGGGAGCGTACGGCGGGGTCGAAGACGAGCCGCACCCAGGACAGCAGGAGCCCGAGGGCGAGACCGACGACGGCGCCGAGCCCCAGGAGCAGCGGCAGACCCGCTCCGGCCGGCTCGGTGGGGGCGACGGGCTTCTTGTTGAGGTAGCCGGGGGTGGTGTCGAGCGCCTTGAGCTCGGAGATCTTCCGGCTCAGCTCGGAGATGGAGACGATGATGTTGGCGCGGGCACTGCTGACGTCGTCGGCACCGGCCCCGGTCCGCTCCTCCAGGAGGTCGCGCTTCTCCTCCAGTGGTTCGAGCTGGGCGCGGTAGCCGTTCGCCATGTTTTCGATGCTCTCCTCGGTGCGCGCCTTGCGGTGCGCCAGGTAGGCATTGGCCAGGGCTTCGGCGCGGGAGCGGGCCTTCTGGGGTGTGGCCCCGGTGTAGGAGAAGCGGAGGGTGAGCGTGTTGGGCGGGTTGGTGACCTGGAGGCCGGTGAGCAGCTTCCTGGCGGTGACGTCGTCCCCCTTCTTGAGCAGGGTGCCGGCGGCCAGCTCGCCCACGGTGTCGCTGACCGCGGTCTGCCGCTCCGAGCCGATGTTGATGCCCTTGTCGGCGGAGGCGCCGGTGGCGAAGGGATCGGAGGTCGCGGAGCGCACCTGGACCTCGCCGCTGGCGGTGTAGGTGTCTTCGCCGCTCAGGGCGAGGAACCCGCCGCCGAGCAGGCCCACCACGACACCCGCGGCGAGGAGGGCCCGGTAGCGCAGGAGCTGGCGGAACTGGTCGCGCAGCAGCGCCGGTTCGTCCTGGTCCTCCAGGGCGCGGATCGGATGCGTCATCGGCTTGGCCTCCTTGGTGCGTCCCCGAGTACCTCGGTGAGCAGCGCGTCGAAGCGTGCGAGGCCCGCTTCCCTGCTCAGGTGCTGTGCGACGTAGTCCGGGCCGTGCGCGCCGAGCGCGTCCGCGGCCTCCGGGTCGCCGGCGAGTTTCCGTACGGCGTCGAGGAGCGCGGCCGGGTCCTCGGGTGCCACGAGCACCCCGGCGCCCGAGCGGCGCACCTCGTCGGCGGTGCCGCCCTCGTCGGCCACGGAGGCGACGACGGGCCGCCCCGAGACGAAGTAGGAGGTGAGTTTGGACGGCACGCTCATGTCGAGCACGGACGCACGCTGGGTCACCGCGAGGACGTCGGCGGCGGCGAGCACATCGGTGAAGTCGTCCGCTCCGGCCGGCGGCAGGAAGTCGATGTTCGGCAGGCCTCCGGCGCGTTCGCGCAGTCCCTCGCGCTGGTTCCCGTCGCCCATGAGTACGACGCGGATGTCCGGGGCCAGCCGGGCCAGTTCGATCAGGACGTCGAGGCCCTGCTTGAGGCCCATGTTCCCGGAGTGCAGCAGCACCTGAGTCCCCTCGCGCCAGCCGAGCCGGGCCCTGGTGGCGGCCCGGTCGGCGGAAGGCCGTTCCACGTGCGTCCAGTTGGGCACCACCCGGATGCGCGCGGGGTCGACGCCGAGGGCCAGGACCCCGGGTACGAAGCTCTCGTGGATGACACCGACGGCGGCGGCGTCCCGCAGGGCGTAGCGCTCGGCGGCCCCGGCGACGGCGGCCGCCCTGCCACCACCGCGAATGCCGCTCTGCGCCGCGGCGGCGCCCATCAGGTCCTGGACGACGGGTATGTGGGGGACTCCGTGGCGGCGCGCGATACGGGCCCCCATGACTCCGCCCGCGAGGCTCGGCATCTGGGAGACCACCGCGTCGGGGCGTCCCGGCGGCGGTGCGAGGGTCCCGTGGATGAGCACGGACGCCTCGAACCACGCTCTTCGCAGCGCACTCTGACGCGGCGGCACATAGTGCCGCCGCCGGTGGACGGTCACGCCCTCCCGGCTCTCCTGCCCGCGCCACCTGCCGCGGTACTGCTCGTCGACGCGCCACGCGGGGTAGTGCGGCATTCCGGTCAGGACATCGGTACGGGCACCGGATGCCGCCCAGTGTTCGGCGAGCTGGGTGGCGTACGGACCGATGCCCGTCAGCTCCGGCGCGTAGTTGGTGGAGACCACCAGTAGCCTGCGGTTTTCGAACGGCCTGTGGTGCTCATCAGCGGACATCGGACGATCGCCTTCCCCCCGGAACAGCCTCCCCTTGAGCTTATCCGTTCACGGGTTGCACAAGTGTTCTTCACAGTAAGGTCGTTGAACCAGTTCCACCGTGGGGGGAGAGAACGGATGGTGCAGCACAGAGTCGGCTATGCGCCGGGGGTGTACGACCTGTTCCACGTCGGCCACCTCAACATCCTGCGGCATGCCCGCAGTCAGTGCGACTACTTGGTCGCCGGGGTCGTCTCGGACGAGATGGCCGCACTCGCCAAGGGCCACAAGCCGGTGATCCCGCTGACCGAGCGGCTGGAGATCGTCCGCAGCGTGCGCTACGTGGACGCCGCGTTCGTGGAGACCGTCCCCGACAAGGTCGAGACCTGGCAGCAGGTCCGGTTCGACGTCATCTTCAAGGGCGACGACTGGCGCGGCACGGAGAAGGGGAAGCGCCTGGAGCGCGACTTCGCCGAAGTCGGGGTGGAGGTCGTCTACTTCCCGTACACCGTACACACGTCCAGCACCCAGCTGCGCCGCGCCCTCGATGTCCTCGTCAGCCGGCCCGGAGCGCTTTCAGCTCCCTGAACCACTTGACCAGGAACGCCACCAGGAACAGCGCGTGCACGGCAGCGAGTACGGCGTAACCGGCCCGGAAGACCACGGGAGCGCCGAGCAGCAGGAAGACAAGGGCGAACACCCCGTAGTCCGCGGGAAGCAGCGCCACGGCCCGTACCCGGGACACCGGAGCCGTGGCGCCTGCGGCCGCCGGTGCGGTGCGGGCGGCCGCCTTGCCCAGCTGTTCCCGCAGGAGCCCGGCGCAGAAGGTGAGCACGGCGACGAACAGGAAGCCGAGCGGCAGCAATAGCCAGGCCTCCGAGGGCAGTTCGGCGAAGCGGTAGAACGAGATCAGTACGGCGGTGTGGACGAGGATCATCTTCGCGCAGTCCACGACATGGTCGAGCCACTCCCCGTCCGGGCCGCCCCGGCCGGTCAGCCGGGCGAGTTGCCCGTCGGCCGAGTCGAAGGCGAATCCGACGGCCAGGCCCGCGTACACGGCGACCCCCAGCCACCACGACGGCTCGGCGAGCGCCACCGCCGCAAGGGCCGCGAACGTGAAGACCGCGCTGATCAAGGTGACTTGATTGGGCGTCAGCCCGGCGCGGTACGCACCTGCCGCCAGCAGGCGTCCGGCCGGCCGGTTCACGTACCGCGAGTAGAGCGAGACACCCTTGGACGACTTCTGCGCACCGCGCAATTCGCGCAGCACCGTACCCGTGCTTTCCATACGCCCCCCAGCGTCCGGCCTGTTCCCCGCTGCATCATGGCACGCAGGAACCCCGGACGCCCGGGATTCGTACCGGCGGCATGACCTGGCAGGTAATCGACGCCCCCGGCCGCCCCGGGACAAGCTGCTCCTGCCGCTCCGGACCACGGATCGGCAGCCACAGCACCTGGGAAGGGACTCACCGTGACCGTTCACGAGGACGCCGTCCGACGCTACTTCGCCGCCTGGAACGCCGGCAGCACCGAGGAGCTCGAGAAGGCGGTGTCCGCCGCCTTCACCGAGGACGCCACCTACACCGACCCACTGGCCGACGTGCGCGGCCACGACGGGCTGACCGCGGCGATCAGCGGCGCGCAGGCGCAGTTCCCCGGCTTCGACTTCGTACCCACCGGAACGCCGGACGGGCACCACGGCCTGGTCCGCTTCACCTGGGACCTGGTCTCCCGGGCGGACGGCTCGGCGCCCGCCGCTGGGTTCGACGTGATCACGCTGGCGGAGGACGGCAGGGTCAGCTCGGTCAGCGGCTTCCTGGACCGGATTCCCGGGGCATGAGGAGGAGTCACCCCTTTCCGGCTCCCGGCCCGGCGCCCGGATCCCGCTCGGTGAGCTGCTCGTCCAGTTCGTCGAAGAGCAGCTCACCGAGCTCGATCTGACCGGTCCGGTACGCGGAACGGGCCACCAGGTGTGCCGCCACCGGGCCCGTCATCAGCTGGAAGAAGGCGATGAGGGCGAGCGTCGCCAGGTCCATGCCGCTGCGCAGCCGCAGGGCGACCCCGGCCAGCACCAGCAGCAGGCCGAGGGCCTGCGGCTTGGTCGCGGCGTGGCTGCGCGACAGCACGTCGGGCAGCCTCAGCATGCCGATCACACCGAGCAGGCAGATCAACGCGCCGATGAACACCAGGGCCGCACCGGCCGTGTCGGTGATCTGCAGCCAGATGCTCATTCCTGCTCCTCCTTGCCTGCGGGCGTCCGGCGGGACGGCGGCCGGTCGCGCACGGCGATGAAGCGGGCGATGCCCACGGATCCGGTGAAACCGAGGAACGCGAGCACCAGCATGATCGGGAAGTAGAACGGGTCCCGGGCGAGCGCCGACTTGGCGCCGAGGCCCGCGATGATCAGGGCGGCGCCGACGTCGAGGGCGATCGCCCGGTCCAGCATGGACGGGCCGCGCCGGATCCGTGCGAGCAGCAGCGCCCCCGCGACGACGAGGACCACCACGGCGGCGGTCAGCAGCACTCGGTCGACGGTCTCGACTTCGTTCATGACCCTTCCCTCCCGTCGTCGGACTGTGTGGTCGCGGGGGGCGGCTGCGCGACCCTCGCGATCTCGTCGCGGGTGCCGAAGGCCCGTACCGTCAGCTCCTCCAGGCGCCAGACGGAGCGCCTGGCCGCGTCCAGCGCCGCGGGCAGGTCGGCGTCGAGCACGTGCAGGAAGACCGTGGCGGTGTCCCTGCGCACCTCGACGATCGATCCGCCCGGCACGTTGGACATGGCGACTGCGGTGGCGGCGAGCATCAGGTCGCTGCGGCAGCGCAGTGGTACGGCGATCACGGCGGGCCGGTGCGGACGGCCTGCGAAGATCTGCCGGGTGACCTTCACGCCCGAGGTGTACATGTCGTAGAGCAGGTAGCCGGCCAGCAGAAGGATGCCCCAGGGGTGCAGCCGCAGACCCAGGTCGACCGTCGGCAGGGGGAACGCCAGGCAGACGACCACCGCGACGACCACTCCGGTGACGACGTTGGCCCAGGTCAGGGTGGACCACAGCAGCACCCAGATGAGGGTGAGCCAGGCGACCAGCGGCAGGTCGAGGACACGTCGGCGACGGCCGGCGAACTCGCAGCTGAAGGGCGGGAGTTCGGGGTTCCGGTAGGACAGGGTGATCAGGCGTCTCACGGGCCGAGCACCTCCTCGACGTAGGGGGTCCGTTCGACGAGTTCGTCGGCCGAGCGGTCGGTGTAGGCGGTGAGCGGACCGGCCAGCACGGTGAAGGCGAGACCGAGTGCGACCGCCCCCGCGGTCGCGGCGGTCATCGCTGCGGGCGGCCGGGTCGTCGTGATGACGGCCCGTCCCTGCAGACTCGCGGCAACGGCCTGCCCCGCCGGCCGCGGAGCGCCCCCGACCGGTTCGTCCCCGGTGCCGGGGATCCGGTCGGGACCCGGGTCGACATCGTCGTCGTCGGTTTCGTCGGCGGACTCGAGAACGGTGCCGTAGGCGGTCTGACCCGGCGGTTCCTTGCGCCAGAAGGCCAGGTTCCAGACCTTGGCCATCACATACAGGGTGAGCAGACTGGTCACCGTCGACCCGGCGACCAGGATCCAGGCCCAGACACTGCCTTCGGCGACACCGGCGCGCATCAGTCCGAGCTTGCCGATGAAGCCGGACAGCGGGGGGATCCCGGCGAGGTTCATGGCCGGTACGAAGAAGAGGACGGCGAGCAGCGGCGCCGCCCTGGCCATTCCGCCGAGCCGGGTGAGTTCGTTCGTGCCGCCCCGGCGTTCGATGAGCCCCGCGACGAGGAAGAGCGTGGTCTGGACGGTGATGTGGTGGACGACGTAGAAGATCGCCCCGCCGTAGGCGTCGCGGGTGGCGAGGCCGATCCCGAAGACCATGTAGCCGATGTGGCTGATGAGGGTGAAGGAGAGCAGCCGCTTCAGGTCGGTCTGGGCGACCGCCCCGAGGATGCCCACGACCATGGAGGCGAGCGCGGCGGCCATCAGGAGGTCGCCGAGCCGGTTTCCGGGGAACAGCAGCGTCTCCGTGCGCAGCATGCAGTAGATACCGACCTTGGTCAGCAGGCCGGCGAAGACGGCGGTGACGGGCGCGGGCGCGGTCGGGTAGGAGTCGGGGAGCCAGGCGGCGAGGGGGAATACCGCTGCCTTGATGGCGAAGACGGTGAGGAGCATCGCCTGGAGCAGCGTCTGTACGCCGAGCGGCAGTTCGGGCAGCCGGAGCGCCAGCTGGGCGAAGTTGGCGGTTCCGGCAGCCGCGTACGCCATGGCGATGGCGGTCAGGAACAGCATCGAGGAGAACAGCGAGATGATCACGTACGTGGAACCCGCCCTGATCCGCGGCCCGGTTCCGCCGAGGGTGAGCAGTACGAAGCTGGCGACCAGCATGATCTCGAAGCCGACGTAGAGGTTGACGAGGTCACCCGCCAGGAAGCAGCACGACACCCCCGCCACGAGGATGAGGTAGGCCGGGTGGAAGACGGCGACCGGAGTCTCCTTGTCCCGGTCGGCCATGCCCTGGCCGAGCGAGTAGACCAGGACGGCCAGGGTGACGGCCGAGGAGACGGTCAGCATCAGTCCGGACAGCCGGTCGGCGACCAGGGTGACGCCGAGCGGCGGAGCGAAGTCGCCGAGGTGGACGGAGAGGGGTCCCCGGCGGTCGGCCGCGATCATCAGGGCGACGGAGAGCCCGAGGACGGCGGTGAGCACGGCGACGCTGATGAAGCGCTGGAAGTGGGCGAGCCGGGTGCCGAAGGCGAGACTCAGTCCGGTGGCGCAGAGCGGCAGCAGCACGGGCAGCGGGACGAGCGCGTTCATCCGGCGGCTCCTCGGTCGGGGCCGGCGGAACCGGGACCCGCGTCGGGACCGGGACCTGCGTCGGGACCGGGACCCGCGTCGGGACCGGGGCCGCCGGAGTCCGGCCCCCCGTCGTCGGGTCCGGCGGATTCGGGGTCGGTGCTCACGTAGTCCTCCGGATCGGCTCCCAGCACGTCGTGCCACAGATCGCCGGTGGCGTCCCGGCCCCGGGCCTGCAGCGCGCGGTCGGCGCGCAGCCGGGCGCGCAACCGGTGTCGTTCCTCGCGGTAGCGGGCACGTTCCTCCGGCGTACGGCCGGCCTCCGCCCGGTACTCCTCGCGCAGCTCGGCCCACTCCCCCAGCACCTCGGCTCGCAGCACGATGCGCCGGTCCTCCAGGTCGTCGTGGACCTCGTCCGTGCCGGTCAGCTGAAAGCTGCGGTAGGCCATGGCCAGCAGGAACGCCGTCGTGGCGAGGGTGATGACGATGGCGGTGAGTGCGATGGCCTGGGGCAGCGGGTCGGTGACCTGTCGCAGCGGCACGCCGTAGAGCAGCGGGGCCTCGCCCGCGGAACCCGTCGCGGAGAGGACGAGGAGGTTGATGCCGTTGCCCGCGATGACCGCGCCGAGCAGGATGCGGGTGAGGGGTCGGGTGAGCATGAGGATGCCGCCGACCGCGCAGAGCACCACGGCGGTGGCGAGGAGCGAGACACTGACCGTCATCCGCGGCCCTCCGTCCCGGTGCGGGGTACGGGGGCGAGTGCGCCCGCCGCCCGTTCGATCTGCCGGTCGACCTTCGCGCCCAGTGCCCGCACGATGTCCAGGACCACGCCCAGGACCAGGAGATAGACGCCGAAGTCGAAGACGACGGGTGTGCCCAGGTGGTAGCTGCCGAACACGGGCAGATGTCCCTGGTACGTCCAGGCGTGCAGCACGGTGCCCTCCGCGAGGCCGAACAGGCCGACCCCGGTGGAGAGGAACAGGCCGAGGCCGGTGAAGAGGCCGGGCTGCAGGGGCGCGGCCTCGGCGAGTTCGAACCGGCCGCCGGCCAGGTAGCGGGTGATGAAGGCGAGTCCCGCGACGAGTCCGGCGACGAATCCGCCGCCCGGCATGTTCTCCGCGCAGAACAGCAGGTACAGCGAGAGCACCAGGATCGGGTGGAAGAGCAGCCGCGCCACCACCTCGAAGACGACGGAGCGGTGTTCCGGTGCCAGCGTCGAACCGGCGGCCAGCCAGCTGCGTTCGGGCGCGGTGTCGTCGCCCTGCGGCATCCCGGTCAGCTGCGGCGCGTTCAGGGACCAGGCCGTCCTGCCCTGCAGCTCCTGTCTGGTGGGGGGTGCTTCGCTGCGGCGGTGCAGATAGACGAGGCTGGTCACCCCGATCGCGGCCGCTGCCAGTACGGCGGACTCCCCCATCGTGTCCCAGGCCCGCAGATCGACGAGGATGGTGGCCACGACGTCCTTGAGGCCGTGGTGGGCGACCTCCTCGACCATCGCGGCGCCGGCCGGCTCGGCGACGCGTGCGGCGCCGGACACCCACACGACCACGCCGAGGGTCGCCGCAGCGCCCAGCGCCACGGGGATGCGCACGGCCCGCCGCCAGGTGCTGACCGACTCCTGGAAGTGCACCGGCATCCGGCGCAGCACCAGCACGAACACGATCATCGACACGGTCTCGACGCAGAACTGGGTGAGCGCCAGATCGGGGGCGCCCTGGACGACGAAGAGCAGGGCGGCTCCGTACCCGGTCAGTCCCGCCAGCACCACGGCCTTCATCCGGCGGCTGACGGTCAGGCAGAACAGGGCGGCCGCGCAGGTCAGCACGGCCAGGGCGCCCTGGAGCGGCGCGTCCCACAGCCTGGGGGCTACGGCTCCCCGCCAGGGGCGGTCGGTGAACAGGACCGCGAGCTGCCCGGCCAGCATCACCAGCAGGGTGGTGGCCAGGTAGACGGAGAGCGAGCCGCGCTGGACGAAGCCCGTGATCTGCAGGGCGAGACGTTCCAGCCCGAGCAGCATGTGCCCGAAGACGCTGTCGGCGGTCGGCCAGGCGATCCGCCGGGAGAGCCGGGTGACGGCGGTGCGCCCCGCGAAGAGCACGGCGCCGCCCGCCCAGGTGAGGGCGGACAGGTACAGGACCGTCCCGAAGCCGTGCCAGAGCGCGAGGTGGTAGGGGTGGGCGGGGACCGGGAAGGCGTCGGCGTACGCGCCGAACAGCCGGTCCGTCCACCCGACGCCGGGACCGAGTACCAGACCGGCCACGGCGAGCAGCGCGGGCGGGGCCAGGAAGGCGGCGCCGACACGGCGCACGGGCGTGTCCGCGACGCCGGGCTTGCGCCAGAACGCGCCCCACACGAAGCGGAGGGTGTACGCGACGGTCAGCACCGACCCGACGACGGTGGCGGCCAGCACCCAGCGGTCCGAGGCGTCGCCGTGCAGCAGCGCGTAGAAGGCGGCCTCCTTGGCGGCGAAGCCGAGGAACGGCGGCAGGGCGGCCATGGAGGCGGCGGCCAGTACGGCGACCGTGCAGACGTACGGGAGCGAGCGGCCGACCCCGGAGAGTCTGCGCAGGTCACGGGTGCCCGCCGCACGGTCGACGACGCCGATGACGAGGAACAGCGCGGCCTTGAACAGGGCGTGGCCAAGGATCATCGCGACGGCGGCGAGTGCGGCGTCCCAGTTACCGGCCCCGGCGAGGACGGTCAGGAAGCCGAGCTGGCTGACGGTGCCGTAGGCCAGGACGAGCTTCAGGTCGTTGAGGCGCAGTGCGCGCCAGCCGCCGAGCAGCATGGTCGCGGCGCCGAGTACGAGGACGACGGGCCGCCAGACGGGGACGTCGGCGAAGGCGGGGGCGAGCCGCGCCACCAGGTAGACACCGGCCTTGACCATGGCCGCCGCGTGCAGGTAGGCGCTGACGGGGGTGGGGGCGGCCATGGCGTTCGGCAGCCACAGGCTGAAGGGCCAGATCGCGGACTTCGACAGCGCCCCGCACAGGACCAGGACGACGGCCACCGAGACGGCGAGGGTCGTCTCCGGTGGATCGGCGACGATCGCGGAGATCCGGTACGTGCCGGCCGCCTGACCGAGGATCAGGAAGCCGACCAGCATGGCGAGACCGCCGAGTGTGGTGACGGTGAGTGCCTGGAGTGCCGAGCGGCGGTTCTGTTTGCGCTCGCTGCTGTGGCCGATCAGCAGGTAGGAGAAGACCGTGGTCAGTTCCCAGAACACGTAGAGGGTGATCAGGTCGTCGGCGAGGACGAGGGCGAGCATGGCGCCGGCGAAGGCCAGCAGGTTCCCCGCGAAGGCGGCCAGTTGCGGGGTGTCGTCGGTGAAGTAGGAGGCGCAGTACAGCAGGACGAGCGTGCCGACTCCGGCGGCGAGCAGCACCATCAGCTCGGCGAGTGCGTCCAGGCGCAGATCGACGGAGACGCCGTAGGCGGGGATCCACTCCCAGGACCGGTCGACCGTCCGTCCGGCCGCCGCGGTGCCCCACTCGGTGGCCGCCCAGACCGTGGCGGCGGCGGGGGGCAGCGCGAGCACCACGAACGCGCGCCTGCCGAGCCTGCGCACCAGCGGCCCCGCGCAGGCAGCCAGCACGAAGTGGCAGACGATGAGCGCGATCACAGGGTGGGGTCCGGAGCAAGGGGCACCAAATACAGATATATCCCCCGGCCGCATTCACCCGTCCGGCGCGCCGCACGGGCTCGGTCCTGCTCCCGGCCGCGCTCAGACGTGGTCGGCGCACGCTCCGCTGTGGTCACAGAACGGCGTGTTCCCGGTCCGCCCGCAGCCACACAGCATCACCCGGGTCTCCCGCCGGGGGCCCTCCGGTGTGGCCACCTCCAGGTCCCCTCGCACATGGAGCACCCCGTCGCCGTGCAGGGAGACGTGCGTCGGCACGTCGGGGACCTCGTCCGCCAGCCCGTCGGTGCGGTGGTACTGGAGGGCTCCGCTGGGGCAGCGCCGGATGACGTCCGCCACCTCGTCGGCCGGCGCGGCCTCGGGCATGATCCACGGCCTGCGCCCGGCCTGGAAGACATCGGGCAGCCCGTGCACGCATTCGGCGGCGTGCTGGCAGCGGTGCGCGTCGTAGCTCACGGTGATGCCTTCACCGTCGTACGACCTGGTCGCAGGGTGCGGAGGCGGTTCGCTGGTCACCGCTGGCCTTCCCGTCGCGTGCGTCGGGCTGTATACGGAATACCGACTTCTCCAGCGTCACCCCGGAGCAGGCGCTCCGCTACCCGGCCGGCCCCGGCATCCCGAGACTTCGACGGACACGGGGAGGACCGTGCGGGCGCTCCCCGCCCCACATGCGAGCCTGGGGCAACGTGTCTTCATTCTTCTCGCTCTGGAGAGATCTGAGATGGCAACACCCCTGCGTGTACTGATACATGGCGGCGGAATCGGCGGTCTGACACTCGCCGTCGCGCTCGCCCGGCGCGGTCACACGGTCGAGGTCGCCGAGCTCCGCGACGAGCTGGACGCACTGGGCGTCGGCATCATCCAGCCGTCCAACGCCCTTCACGTCATGCGCGAGATCGGCGTGCTCGACGCCTGCGTCGCGGCGGGCTTCGAGTGGGAGGTGCTGACCATCTGCGATCCGGCCGGCGCCACACTCGCCAAGATCCCGCAGCCCCGGATGGGCGACGCCCCGTGCGGCAACGGCATCCCGCGCCCCGCCCTGGCCAGGGTGCTCGGGGACGCCGCCGCGGCTCACGGGGTCGCGATCCGCTTCGGTACGACGATCGAGGAGCTGGCCGACGACGGTGCCGGGGTCGATGCGACCCTGTCCGACGGCTCGACGGGCCGCTGGGACCTGGTCGTCGGCTTCGACGGCATCGGCTCCCCGCTGCGGACCCGGCTGTACGGCGACCGCTTCTCGGCCGAGTACACCGGCTTCGCCAACTGGCGGGTCACCGTGCCGCGCCTGCCCGCCGTCCAGGGTGTCGTGATGAGCACGGGCAACCAGGCAGCGAAGGCGCTGCTCACGCCGATCACGGACGAACTCATGTACCTGGGAGCGGTGTTCGCCGAGACGGCGGACTTCCGGCCGGATCCCGCGCGTGCCCACGAGCAGCTCGCGGAGCGGCTTGCCGCGTTCTCCGGGCCGGTCGCAGAGGCGCTCACGCATGTCACGGACCCGGACGCCGTCGTGTACTCGCGGATCTCACAGGTCACGGTGGACGCGCCCTGGCACGTCGGACGGATCGTCATCGCCGGTGATGCCGCGCACGCGAGCACCCCGCATCTCGCGCAGGGTGCGGCCATGGCGGTGGAGGACGCGCTGGTGCTGGCCGAGTCGCTGGACGCCGAGGACGGCGTGTCCGCGGCGCTCGCTGCCTGGGAGGCCCGCCGGCGTCCGCGCGCCATGTTCGTGCAGAACCTGTCGCGCGCGCTCCTGAAGCAGGAGACGGGCGGCGCGACGACCCCCGAGGAGGACGAGCTCCTCAAGATCGGCATCCCGGGCGCCGCACACGTGCTGGTCAAGCCGTACTGAGCCACCGGGGCCGGGGCAGCCGGTCCTTCGGCTGCCCCGGCCGCCTTTCGCCGTGCGTGCTGTCCGGGCTCTCAGTCCAGCACCGCGACACCGTCCAGCTCGACCAGCGCCTGTTCGTCCCAGAGCCTGGCCACCCCGATGACAGCCATGGCCGGGTACTCGCGCCCCGCCAGCCTGCGCCAGATCCTGCCCAGTTCGGGGGCGTGGGAGCGGTAGTCGGCGACATCCGTGGCGTACACGGTGACCCGGGCCAGGGCGGCCGGGGAGCCGCCCGCCGCGCGCAGGGCGGTGAGCAGATTGCCGAGCGCCGTCTCGAACTGTTCGGGCAGGGTGGCGCCGAGGACCTTTCCGTCTCCGTCGAGGGCGGTCTGGCCGGCCAGGAAGACCAGCCGGCCGCCGCTGACCGCGACGGCGTGCGAGAAGCCGGTGGGCGGGGCGAGCTCGGTGGGGTTGATCCGGGTGAGCGGGTTCATACGGGCGTCTCCTGTGTCGCGTACAACTCCTTGGCGATGATGGTGCGCTGTACCTCGGTGGCACCCTCGTAGATCCGGGGCGCGCGGACCTCCCGGTAGAGATGTTCGAGCAGATGGCCGCGGCGCAGCGCGCGTGCGCCGTGCAACTGGACGGCCGCGTCGACGACGAACTGCGCGGTCTCGGTGGCGTACAGCTTCGCCATGGCGGCGCGCCCGGGCACTCCGGGCTCACCCGCGTCGTACGCCGCCGCGGCCGCGTACACCAGGAGCCGGGCGGCCTCGGTGCGGGTGGCCATTTCGGCGACCTGGTGGGAGACGGCCTGGAGGTCCTTGAGCGGTCCGCCGAACGCGGTGCGGTGCGCCGTGTGTTCCAGGGTGGCGTCCAGCGCGGCGCGCGCCATGCCGACGGCGAACGCGCCGACGCTCGGCCTGAAGAGGTTCAGGGTGTTCATGGCGACCCGGAAGCCCCGGCCGGGTTCGCCGAGGACATCGTCGCCCGTGACGGGTACGCCGTCGAAGTCGAGGGTGCCGATGGGGTGCGGGGAGAGCATGTCCAGGGCCGTTCCGGTGAGTCCGGGGCGGTCGGCGGGTACGAGGAACGCGGTGACGCCGCGGGCCCCTTCGCCCTCCGCCGTACGGGCGAAGACGGTGTAGAAGTCGGCCTCCGGGGCGTTGGAGATCCAGCACTTCTCCCCGGTCAGCCGCCAGCCGCCCGCGGAGCGCCGGGCATCGAGGGCGAGTGCCGCCGCGTCGGATCCGGCGCCCGGCTCGCTGAGCGCGAAAGCGGCCACGGCGCGGCCGGCACTCACCTCGGGGAGCCAGCGCTCGCGCTGGAGCGGGGTGCCCGCCTGGACGACGGGATACGTACCGAGGCCCTGGAGTGCGAGCGCGGTCTCCGCCTCGGTACAGCCGCGGGCCAGGGACTCGCGCAGCAGGCAGAGGTCGAGCGCGCCGGATCCCAGCATCCGGCCGAGGAGGCCCAGCTCGCCGAGTGCGGCGACCAGCGGGCGGTTGACACGGCCGGGGGTGCCCTTCTCCGCGAGTGGGCGCAGCTGTTCCCCCGAGAGGGTGTACAGCTCGTCGCACCATGCGGTTTGACCGGGATCGAGGGAGAATGCCGTCATACCGGCGCCTCTCTTGTCACGACTCTTCGCGGACCTATCGCGGACTGTTGACTGCCGTCACTCAAACGATACGCTCCAAGGGCGACAAGGGGGCGATGCTTCATGAAGCCGTCAGGTACCGCAAGTGCTCACTCCGACACGTTCGCGCGCGACCATCTCCCGCCCGCCGGACAGTGGCCCGAGCTGGTCTTCGACCTCCCGGAGCTGCTCTATCCCGACCGGCTGAACTGCGGGTACGAGCTGCTCGACCGGACCGCGGAGCGCTTCGGGGACGACCGCCCCGCCTTCCGCAGCCCGGACGGCGGAGTCTGGAGCTACGGGGAACTGCGGGACCGGGTGGACCGGATCGCCCATGTACTGACCGACGACCTCGGCGTCGTCCCCGGCAACCGGGTGCTGCTGCGCGGCCCCACCACCCCGTGGCTCGCCGCCTGCTGGCTCGCCGTGATGAAGGCGGGCGCGGTCGCCGTGACCGTACTGGCCCAGCAGCGGCCGACGGAACTCGCCACGATCTGTCTCCTCGCCCGGGTCGGTCATGCCCTGTGCGACATCAGGTCGGTCGAGGACCTGCTGAAGGCGCAGGTACCGGGGCTGCGGGTCACGGCGTTCGGCGGAGGTGCCCCCGACGACCTGACGCAGCTCGCGGCGGCCCGGCCGGGTCCCTACCGGGCGGTGGACACCGCCGCCGACGACGTCGCCCTCATCGCGTTCACGTCGGGGACCACCGGACGGCCCAAGGGCTGTATGCACGTCCACCGCGATGTGCTGGCCATCGCCGACACCTTCGCCCACCACGTCCTGCGGCCCGGCCCGGACGACGTGTTCACCGGCAGCCCCCCGCTCGGCTTCACCTTCGGGCTCGGCGGTCTGGTGATCTTTCCGCTGCGGGCCGGGGCCTCGTCCCTGCTGCTGGAGCAGGCCGGCCCCAAGCAGCTCCTGCCCGCGCTCGCCGCCCACCGGGTCTCGGTGCTGTTCACCGCGCCGACCGCGTACCGCCTGATGCTCGACGAACTCGACGGCCACGACCTCTCCGCGCTGCGGCGCTGCGTCTCGGCCGGGGAGAACCTGCCCGCGGCCACCTGGCAGTCCTGGCACGAGCGGACGGGTCTGCGCATCATCAACGGCATCGGGGCCACCGAGCTGCTGCACATCTTCATCTCCGCGGCCGACGAGGCGATCCGCCCCGGCACGACGGGCACACCCGTGCCCGGCTGGCAGGCGCGGGTGGTCGACAGCGACGGCGAGGAACTGCCCGACGGCGAACCCGGCCTGCTGGCGGTGCGCGGACCGGTCGGCTGCCGCTACCTCGCCGACGAGCGCCAGAGCCAGTACGTACGCCACGGCTGGAACATCACCGGCGACACCTACGTCCGCGAGCCCGACGGCTACTTCCGCTACGTCGCCCGCGCCGACGACATGATCATCTCCTCCGGCTACAACATCGCGGGCCCCGAGGTCGAGGAAGCCCTCCTGCGCCATCCCGACGTCGTGGAGGCGGCGGTGGTGGGCCGGGCGGACGAGCTGCGCGGTCAGATCGTGGCCGCGTACGTGGTGCTCCGCGAGGGTGCCGAGCAGTCGGCCGACTCCCTGTGCGCCCATGTGAAGTCGGAGCTCGCGCCCCACAAATGCCCTCGTGCCATCGAGTTCCTGCCCTCGCTCCCGCGGACCGCGACCGGCAAACTCCAGCGCTTCCTCCTGCGCACCTCCCCGGACCCGCACGGCCGAGTCGCTCTAGAGTGATCACGTGGCCGAGCACTCTCCCCGTTCCCTGATCGTCACCCTCTACGGCGCGTACGGTCGCTCCGCGGACAACGCCCCGCTGGCGGTGTCCGAGCTGATCCGGCTGCTGCACGCGGTCGGCGTCGACGCTCCCTCCGTACGCTCCTCCGTCTCCCGGCTCAAGCGCCGTGAGCTGCTCGTCCCCGCCCGGACGGCGGACGGGGCCGCCGGATACGCCCTGTCGGCCGACGCACGTCAGCTGCTCGACGACGGCGACCGGCGGATCTACCGGCATCCGGCGCCCGGTCTCCGGGAGGGCTGGGTGCTCGCCGTCTTCTCCGTACCGGAGGCGGAGCGCCACAAGCGTCACCTGCTGCGCTCCCGCCTCGGCAACCTCGGCTTCGGCGCGGCCGCCCCCGGGGTGTGGATCGCGCCCGCCGGACTGTACGAGGAGACCCGGCACACCCTGGAGCGGCTGGAACTCGCCCCGTACGTGGAGCTGTTCCGCGGGGAACACCTCGGTTTCGCCGCGACGAAGGAGTCGGTGACCCGCTGGTGGGACCTGGACGCGATCGCCCGGCTCCATCTGGACTTCCTGGAGCAGCAGGAGCCCGTGCTGCGGGGCTGGGAGGCACGGTCCGGCGGGGGCGCGCCCGACCCGGAGGGTGCCTACCGGGACTACCTCCTCGCCCTGGATTCCTGGCGGCGGCTGCCGTACGCGGATCCCGGGCTGCCCGAGGAACTGCTGCCCAAGGACTGGCCCGGCGGCCGCTCGGCGGAGGTGTTCGGGCGGCTGCACGCACAACTGCGTGACGCGGGCGCGGAGTTCGTGGGCTCGAAGGCCGACGCGGGATGAAATCGGGGTGCCCCGAAGGCTGCCGACCCGGCAGGATGAGGCATGACCTGGACCTTCACTGATGACGTCGGTGTCTTCCTGGACGCGGCCGGCGCGTCGCTGGCCGCCCGGCCCGCGGAGAACACCCTGGTACTGACCGTCACCGCGACCCTGCGGCACAGCGGTCCGCACGCCTACGGCGAGGGCACCCCGCTGCTGGGGTGGTGGCGCGGGGCCGACGGGCAGGTCGCCGGGACGCTCGTGCGGACGCCGCCGTTCGTGCCGATCCTGGGCACGGTGGCTCCGGAGGCGATCGGTCCGCTGGCCGAGGGGCTCGCCCTGCCCGGCATCAACGCGGACCGCGCCACCGCCGAGGCGCTGGCCGCCCGCTGGCCCGGCCACCGTGTCGACGAGGAGCACCGGCTGTACCGCCTGGGCGAGTTGGTTCCGCCCTCCCCGGCGCCCGCCGGACGGCCGCGTACCGCGACCGGTGCCGACCGCGCGCTGCTCATCGACTGGTTCCGGGCCTTCGGCGAACAGACGGGACAGTCGGGCGACCGGGCCGAACGGATCGTGGACGACCGGACGTCGCACGGCGGGCTGACCCTCTGGGAGGACGACGGTGTCCCGGTGTCGATGGCGGGCGTCTCGCGCAGGATCGCGGGCACGGTGCGGGTGACGACGGTCTACACGCCCCCGGAGCACCGCGGCCGGGGGTACGCGGCGGCGGTGACGGCGGAGGTCAGCCGGGCGGCACGGGAGGCCGGCGCCGAGGAGGTGCTGCTCTTCACCGACCTCGCGAATCCGACGAGCAACGGGGTGTACCGGCGCATCGGCTACGAGGCCGTCTCCGACCGGCTGCTGATCACCGCGGAGCCGAAGTGACCGACGGGGAGCGGGAGACGCCACCGGAACAGGCCTGGCTGGTCGCCGCGAACGTGGTGCGCTGGCGGCGGTACGGGGACGGCGGGCAGGAGCTCCGGCCGGGCACCAAGTCCTACCGGGGCGGCTCCAAGGTGCATGTGGTCTCGACCTACCCGGGAATGGCCCACGAGCAGCTGACCACGATCGGACGCGGGCGCCACACGGGCACGTACATCACCATCGACATGGCGACGCGCAACCTGCACACCTTCCGCGCCGTGCCGGTCCACAGCCCGACCGTGCTGCGGCTGTGCGAGGAGGCAGGCGCGGGCGGCTGCCGGCCGAGCCGACAGGACGCCGAGGAGCTGGCCGTACTGCTCGAACGGCTGGCGGCCGAGTACCGCACCACCTCGTGGGGCTCGCCTCATCCCCAGCCCTGCCGCTGCCACGAATGTCTGACGCTCAGCCCAGGGTGAGCCGGGGCTTGGGTGCGTCGGTGCGGCCCGTCGGCGGGGTGCGGCTGCCCGCACGGTACGGGAGGGGCCAGGGGGCGCCCGGTCCCTCGTAACCCTGTTCGGCGGCGGCGTGCAGGGTCCAGTGCGGGTCGTACAGATGCGGGCGGGCCAGGGCGCAGAGGTCGGCACGGCCGGCGAGGAGCAGTGAATTGACGTCGTCCCAGGAGGAGATGGCGCCGACCGCGATGACGGGAACGTCCAGGGTGTTGCGGATCCGGTCGGCGTACGGGGTCTGGTAGGAGCGGCCGTACTCGGGGCGTTCGTCCGGGACGACCTGGCCGGTGGAGACGTCGATGGCGTCGGCGCCGTGTTCGGCGAAGGCGCGGGCGATCCCGAGGGCGTCCTCGGGGCTCGTACCTCCCTCGGCCCAGTCGGTGGCGGAGATCCGGACGGTCATGGGCCTGTCCTCGGGCCACACCTCACGGACCGCGTCGAAGACCTCCAGGGGGAAGCGGAGGCGGTTCTCCAGGCGCCCGCCGTAGGCGTCGGTGCGCCGGTTGGTGAGCGGGGAGAGGAAGCCGGAGAGCAGATAGCCGTGCGCACAGTGCAGTTCGAGGAGGTCGAACCCGCAGCGGGCGGCCCGCCGGGCGGCGTCGGTGAACTGGGTACGGACGGTGTCGAGCCCGGCCCGGTCCAGGGCGTGCGGGAGCCGGCTGACGCCCGGTGCGTACGGGAGCGGGGAGGCGGCGCTCAGTGGCCAGTTGCCTTCGTCCAGCGGCTGGTCGATGCCGTCCCACATCAGTTTCGTGGAGCCCTTGCGGCCGGAGTGGCCGAGCTGGACGCCGATCGCGGCGCCGGGGGCGGAGTCGTGGACGAAGCGGGTGATCCTGCTCCAGGCGGTGGCCTGTTCGTCGGTCCACAGGCCGGTGCAGCCGGGGGTGATGCGGCCTTCGGGGCTCACGCACACCATCTCGGTCATGGTGAGTCCGGCGCCGCCGAGCGCGCGGGCACCCAGGTGGACGAGGTGGAAGTCGCCGGGCATCCCGTCGACGGCGGAGTACATGTCCATGGGCGAGACGACGACGCGGTTGCGGAGTTCGAGGCCGCGCAGCCGTAGCGGGGTGAACATCGGCGGGGTTCCCTGCGGGCAGCCGAACTCCGCCTCGACGGCTCCGGTGAAGTCGGAGTCGCGCAGCCGCAGATTGCCGTGGGTGACGCGGCGGCTGCGGGTGAGGAGGTTGAAGGCGAACCTCCTGGGCGGCTGGTCCACGTACAGCGGGAGTTCCTCGAACCAGCGCAGGCTCGCCGCCGCGGCGCGCTGCGTGGACAGGACGACCGGGCGTCGCTCGGCCTCGTACGCGGCGAGGGCGGTGGGCAGGTCGGGCTGCTCCTCGATGCAGGCGGCCAGCGCGAGGGCGTCCTCGACGGCGAGTTTGGTGCCCGATCCGATGGAGAAGTGGGCGGTGTGGGCGGCATCGCCGATGAGGACCGTGTTCCCGTGGGCCCAGTGGGTGTTGGTGACGGTGGCGAAGGTCAGCCAGGAGGAGTTGTTGGAGCGCAGCGGCCGGCCGCCGAGGGCCTCGGCGAAGACCTTGGCGCAGCGTTCGGTCGACTCGGTGGCATCACACGTGTCGAGACCGGCCGCCCGCCAGACCTCTTCGCGCATCTCGACGATGACGGTGGAGGCGTCGGGCGAGAAGGGGTAGGCGTGCAGCTGCATCACGCCGTACTCGGTCTCGGCGATCTCGAAGCGGAACGCGTCGAACGCGAAGTCGGCGGCGAGCCAGATGTAGCGGTTGCGGTGGGTGGAGATCCGCGGGCCGAAGTGGGCGGCACGGTCCTCGCGGGTGGCGCTGCGCACGCCGTCGGCGGCGATGACCAGGTCGTGGTGGGCGGCGAGCTCGGCGGCGGGCGGGGCCTCGGCCCCGAAGCGGAGCCGTACGCCCAGGGACGCGCAGCGCTCGTGCAGGATCTGCAGGAGCCGACGGCGGCCCAGCGCGGCGAAGCCGTGGCCGTCCGAGGTCTGGGTGGTGCCCCGGTGGACGACGTCGATGGTGTCCCAGCGGACGAACTCGTCCCGCAGTGCCGCGTACACGACGGGGTCGGCGTGCTCGATGCCGCCGAGCGTCTCGTCGGACAGGACCACACCGAATCCGAACGTGTCGTCGGGTGCGTTGCGCTCCCAGACGGTGATCTCGCGCCGGGGGTCGAGCCGCTTGAGGAGGGCCGCGGCGTAGAGCCCGCCGGGCCCGCCGCCGATGACCGCGATCCGTCCGGTGCGCGAAGTGCCTGGAGCGGAGGAGGGCATCGCGCTACCGGCCCTGCCACTTCGGCGGCCGCTTCTCGGTGAAGGCGGCGTGGAACTCTGCGTAGTCCTCGCCGTTCATGAGAAGCGCCTGCGTGGCGGCGTCCAGTTCGACGGACGCCGCGAGCGGCATGTCGAGCTCGGCGGTGAGCAGTGCCTTGGTCTGGGTGAGTGCGAGTGCGGGGCCGTCGGCCAGCCGGCGGGCGAGCTCCGCGGCCCGTACGTCGGCCCTGCCCTCCTCGGCCATCTCGCTGATCATTCCGATCCGCTCGGCCTCGGGGGCGCGGACGGGTTCGCCGAGCATCAGGAGCCGGGTGGCGTGACCGAGGCCGACGACACGCGGCAGGAGGTAGGCGGCCCCCATGTCGCCGCCGGAGAGACCCACCTTGGTGAAGAGGAAGGCGAAGCGGGCTGAGGGGTCGGCGACGCGGAAGTCGGCGGCGAGCGCGATGACCGCCCCGGCCCCGGCGGCGACCCCGTGCACGGCGGCGATGACGGGGAAGGGGCACTCCCGCAGGGCCCGTACGACCTGTCCGGTCATCCGGTTGAAGTCGAGCAGCTGCGCGGTGTCCATGGCGAGCGTGGCGCCGATGATCTCGTCGACATCGCCGCCGGAGCAGAATCCGCGCCCCTCACCCGCGAGCACGAGCGCGCGCACGGAGCGTTCACGGGAGAGCTCGGCGAGGAGGTCGCGCAGGTCGGCATAGGCGCCGAAGGTGAGCGCGTTGAGCTTCTCGGGCCGGGCGAGGGTGACGGTCGCCACCCCGTCGTGCCTCGTCAGGCGCAGATGTTCCCATCGCTCCGTACGCGGGACGGAGCCGGTGAACGGGCTCATGGAAGGGGTCCCCTTCAGCCGTCGGGCTGCTGTGATCCGCTTCGAAGTTATCACCCATACGTGACTTCCGTCATGAGTACGCAATAACTGATCCGTCGCGCCGGTGTGGCGAAGGTCCCGTTTGTACCGGTCGACCGCCCCTATGTCTGAGGCGGTCCACTTCGTAAGGTTGAACCCAGGAAGTCCTGGTACAGAACTTTCGGTGCAGAACTTCGGTACAGAGCCTCCGTACGGAACATCGGTACAGAACCTTCGTTACTGAAATCTCCGTACTGAATTCTCCGTACAGAAATCTCCGTACAGACGTCCGGTACGACCCTCCGGTGCAGCTCGGCAGGGAAGCCCGGTGCAGGATGTCCCGCTCCCGAACGGAAACCGCCTTGCCGCCCGACGCCCCCGCCCCCGTGCCCACCTCCTGGCGCGTCGCACTGCCGCACTCCACGGCCGCCGTGCCGATCGCCCGTGCCCTCATCCGTACGGCACTGGCGGACATCGACGCACCGGCGGACAGCGACACGGCAGAGCTCCTCACGGCGGAACTGGTCGCCAACGCCGTGGAGCACACCGACGGCGCGGGGCCCATCGAACTGGTCGTGGAGCTCATGGCGACCGGTTGCCAGGTCGAGGTGCACGATCACGACCCCGGTCCGCCCGGAGACCTGACACGCCCCCGGCCCGGCAGCGAACCGGACCCATGGCAGGAGCACGGCCGGGGACTGGTCCTGATCCGCACCCTCAGCTCCGCCTGCGGTCATCGCGCCACCGAGCACGGCAAGGCCGTCTGGTTCACCCTTCCGTCGGTGCCGCCGCCCGGCCCCCGGGGCTGACCAGCCGGGACCGGCTGCGCCCGTAGCCGGCGTACACGAGGGCACCGACCGCCAGGAAGACCACGAACTGCACCCAGGTCGACCAGCCCGTCCCGTACATCAGGTACAGGCAGAAGGCGACGCCCAGGACCGGGCTGAGCGGGTAGAGCGGCACCCGGAAGGAGCGCTTCAGCTCCGGGTTGCGGCGGCGCAGCGCGATCACCGCGATGTTCACCACCGCCATGATCGCGAGGGTGCCGATGGTCGTCAGGTTCACCACGACGTCCAGGGAGGAGAAGGCCGCCGGGATCGCGAAGAGGAGCGCCACGATCCAGGTGTTGGCCACCGGTGTGTGCGTCCGGGGCGAGACCCGCTCGAAGACCCGGGGAATCAGTCCGTCGCGGGACATCGACATCAGGATCCGGGTCTGCCCGTACATCACCGCGAGCACGACGGACGCGATCGCGACCACCGCGCCGAAGGCGATGATCCCGCCGCCGACCTCGGAGTCGGTGACCTGGTCGACCACCAGCGAGAGCGCGGCCGGCTTGTCGGACACGGCGTCCGCGCCCAGCGCGCCGATGGCACCGAGGGCGACCGCGCAGTAGAGCAGCGTGACGAGGCCGATGCAGATCATGATCGCGATCGGGATGTTCCGCCTGGGGTTCTTGACCTCCTCGCCCGCAGTGGTGATGGCGTCGAACCCGATGTAGGAGAAGAACGCCAGCGACGCGCCTGCGGTGACCCCGGCCACGCCCTCGGGAGCGAACGGGGAGAGGTTTCCGTCCTCGAACGCGGTGAACGCGATCACGCAGAACGCGATCAGGATGCCGATCTTGAGGACCGCCATCGCCGCGGTGGCCCCCGCGCTCTCCCGGATGCCGCGCACCAGCAGAGTGGCGGCCATCATGATCACGACGACGGCGGGCAGGTTGACCACTCCCCCGTCCGCGGGTCCCGAGGAGAGGGCGGCCGGCAGTTCCCAGCCGAAGATGCTGTTCAGCAGCTCGTTGACGTACTGGCTCCAGCCGACAGCGACCGCGGAGACCGAGACGCCGTACTCCAGCAGCAGGCACCAGCCCACGAGGAACGCGACGCGCTCGCCGAGCGTGGCGTAGGCGAACGAGTACGAGCTGCCGGAGACCGGGATGGCACCGCCGAGCTCGGCGAAGGAGAAGGCGGTGAAGATGCAGGTGACCGCGGCAAGGACGAAGGAGACCACGACCGCGGGGCCGGCTTCGGCGACGCTGTCGGACAGGCCGACGAAGATCCCTGTGCCGACGATCGCGCCGACCCCGAAGCAGACGAGCTGGAACAGCCCCATGGTGCGCCGGAGGCCGTGGCCCTCCAGGTCGGCACCGGACTCGGCGACCAGCAGGTCGGGGCTCTTGATGCGCGCCCGGCTCACCGGCGGGCTCACGGGTGTCCGGGGGGAGGGGAGGGAACTCATGGGGGGACGTTCTCTTCTCTGGTGGAGCGTGGGGCGGGGTGTGGTGCGGCGAAGCTGTGGGGAGGACCTGGGCCTGCGGGCGGGACAGAGGAGCCCGTGGGGAGGACTCGGCCCGAGCGCACAGAAATGGGGTTCGAGCGTGCGAGCCCGAACCCCACCAAGTGGCACCATCGTAGGCGCCACCACGCATGTTCACCCAATCGGGTGCATGCTCATGCGTACTGCCCCTGGCCTGCCATGGTGGCCACGAGGACTGCCTTGATCGTGTGCATCCGGTTCTCGGCCTCGTCGAAGACGACGGAGTGCCCGGACTCGAAGACCTCGTCGGTGACCTCCAGCTCGGTGAGGCCGTGGCGCTCGTGGATCTCCCGGGCCACTTTCGTACCGAGGTCGTGGTAGGCGGGGAGACAGTGCAGGAACTTGACGCCGTCGTTGCCGCTGGCCCGCAGGACGTCCATGGTCACGGCGTACGGCGCGAGCGCGGCGATCCGCTCGTCCCAGACCTCCTTGGGCTCCCCCATGGAGACCCAGACGTCGGTGGCGACGAAGTCGGTGCCGCGGACGCCTTCGGCGATGTCCTCGGTGAGGGTGATGCGCGCACCGCTGGACTCCGCGAGCTTGCGGGCCTGCGCCACGACCTCCTGGGCCGGCCAGTACGCCTCGGGCGCGACGATCCGGACGTCCATGCCGAGCAGGGCGCCGGTGATCACGTAGGAGTTGCCCATGTTGAAGCGGGCGTCGCCGAGGTAGGCGAAGCACAGCTGGTCCAGCGGCTTGTCGCTGTGCTCGGTCATCGTGAGGACGTCGGCGAGCATCTGGGTGGGGTGCCAGTCGTCGGTGAGGCCGTTGAAGACGGGGACGCCGCTGTACGCCGCCAGCTGCTCGACCGACTCCTGGCTGTCGCCGCGGTACTCGATGCCGTCGAACATCCGGCCGAGCACACGAGCGGTGTCCATGACCGACTCCTTGTGGCCCATCTGGGAGCCGGAGGGATCGAGGTACGTCGTGGAGGCGCCCTGGTCGGCGGCGGCCACCTCGAAGGCGCAACGGGTGCGGGTCGAGGTCTTCTCGAAGATCAGCGCGATGTTCTTCCCCCGCAGCCGCTGCACCTCCTCGCCCGCCCTCTTGGCGGCCTTGAGCTCGGCAGCCAGAGCGATCAGGCCGCGGAACTCCTCGGCCGTGAAATCCAGCTCCTTGATGAAGTGGCGGCCTGCGAGGTCTATGGCCATGGTGACTGCTCCTGGGTCGGGCTGAGGGCACGCATACACTGACCCTGGAAGTCTATACGAGACTACGCATTGATATACAGAGGCGGTGGGGTGCCCGGTCGCCCCTGAAGGAGCCCGGTCGCGCGCCGCCCGGCAGCCCGTCCGGGCCACGCGCCACCGGGCGGATCGGGCTCACACCGGGTCGCGCACCACCGGGCAGCTCATGCAGCGCGGACCGCCTCGGCCCCGCCCCAGCTCACTGCCGCGGATCTCGATGACCTCGATGCCCTCCTTGCGCAGAAAGGTGTTGGTGGTGGCGTTGCGCTCGTACGCGACGACGACCCCGGGTTCCACGGCCAGCACGTTGCAGCCGTCGTCCCACTGCTCGCGCTCGGCCGCGTGGACGTCCTGGGTGGCGGTGAGGACCCGGATCGTGTCCAGGCCCAGCGCGGCGGCGACGGCCCGGTGCATGTGCTCGGGCGGATGGTCGGTGACCTTCAGCTCCCGGGGGCCGCTGCCCGGCTCGATCGTGTAGGAACGGAGCATCCCCAGCCCGGCGTACTGCGTGAACGTGTCCCCGTCGATCATCGTCATCACCGTGTCGAGGTGCATGAACGCGCGGCGCTTGGGCATGTCGAGCGCCACGATCGTCCGGGCCGACCCGGCGTCGAAGAGACCCCTGGCGAGCATCTCCACGGCTTGCGGGGTGGTGCGCTCGCTCATCCCGATGAGGACGGCGCCCCGGCCGATCACGAGGACGTCGCCGCCCTCGATGGTGGACGGGTAGTCGTGCTGCCCCTCCGACCAGTGGTGGAAGACGCCCGCTTCCGGGCCGGTGAACAGCGGATGGTGCCGGTAGATCGCCTCGAAGTGCACGGTCTCGCGCTGCCTGGCCGGCCAGCGCATCGCGTTGATGGACACCCCGTCGTAGATCCATGCCGAGGTGTCGCGGGTGAAGAGGTGGTTGGGCAGCGGGTTGAGGAGGAAGTCGTCCAGGTCCATGACATGGAAGCGGACGGACGTCGGCTCGGCGTGCCGCTCAAGGAACTCCCGCTTCGTCATCCCGCCGACCAGCGCCTCGGCCAGCTCGGCGGCCGACAGCTCCTCGAAGACGGCACGCAGATGCTCGGTGGCGAGCGGCCCGTACTCCTTCTCCTCGAACACCCGGTCGAGGACGAGCCGCCGCGCCACCGGGATGTCGAGGGACTCACGGAGCAGATCACCGAAGAGGTGGACCTCCACACCGCGGTCGCGCAGCACATCGGCGAAGCCGTCGTGCTCCTCCCTCGCGCGGCGCACCCACAGCACGTCGTCGAACAGGAGCGCGTCCTTGTTGCTGGGGGTGAGCCGCTTCAGCTCCAGATCGGGGCGGTGCAGGATGACGCGGCGCAGCCGCCCGGCCTCGGAATCGACATGGAATCCCATGTCTCCATCCTCACCGCGCGGAGCGCCGTTCACCCTGCGAACGGCCAACCGATTCCCGGACGGGCCCGGGAGCTACAGCCTGGGGTCGACCGGCTCGGACTCCAGGGCCAGTACCGCGAAGACCGCTTCGTGGATCCTCCACAGGGGCTCTCCGTCGGCCAGCCGGTCCAGGGCCTCCAGGCCGAGGGCGTACTCCCGCAGGGCCAGCGACCGCTTGTGGCCGAGGAACCGCGAACGCAGCCGGTCCAGGTTCTCCGGACGCGTGTACTCGGGGCCGTAGATGATCCGCAGGTACTCCCTGCCGCGCACCTTGATGCCCGGCTGGACCAGCCTGCCCTTCGCGTCCCTGACGAGCGCGCCGAGCGGCTTGACGACCATGCCCTCGCCGCCGCGCCCGGTCATCTCCAGCCACCAGTCGATCCCCGAGCGCACGGAGTCCTCGTCCCCGGTGTCGACGACCAGCCGCCGGGTGACCTGGAGCAGCCCGGTGGGGTCGTGCTCGACCAGGCGGTCCAGCCAGGCCAGCTGCTCGTCGTGCGGTACGGAGGCGAGTGAGCGGCCCCGCACGGCAAGGATCTGGAACGGCGCGAGACGGACACCGTCGAGCCCCTCGGTACTCCAGCAGTAGCGGCGGTAAGCCTCGGTGAAGGCCGCCGCGTCCGCGGCACGCTCCTGCTGACGTCCGGCGAGAGCGCCGACGTCCACACCGCGGGCAGCCGCCGCGGCCAGGGCCTCGCCCGCCACGGGAAGGACCGCACCCGACGCGGCGCCCACCGCCGCGTACTGCGAGCGCAGCAGCCCGGCCGCCTTGAGGGACCAGGGCATCAGCTCGGCGTCCAGCAGCACCCAGTCCGTGTCCCACTCCTCCCAGAGTCCGGCGGCGGTGACGGCCGTGCGGAGCCTGCCGAGGATCACCTCGGTGAGCGCCACGTCGTCCAGGAACGGCCGGCCGGTACGGGTGTGCAGCGCCCCCGTGGGGCCCTCGGCGCCGAAGCGCTCACGCGCCGTGTCCGCGTCGCGGCAGACCAGGGCCACCGCACGCGAACCCATGTGCTTCTCCTCGCAGACGACCTTGGCGACGCCGTCCGCCCGGTACTGGGCGAAGGCCTCGGCCGGATGCTCCAGGAAGCCCTCCTCGTGGGACGTCGCGGTCGGGGCCATGGTCGGCGGGAGATAGGCCAGCAGTCTCGGGTCGACGGCGAACCGGCTCATCACCTCGAGGGCCGCCGCCGCGTTCTCCTCGCGCACGGCGATCCGGCCCATGTGCCGGGTCTCCACGATGCGGCGGCCCTGCACGTCGGCGAGGTCGAGCGGACGCCCCTCACGGCCTCCGGGAGCCTCGGTCGTCAGGGGCTTCACGGGCTCGTACCAGACCTGCTCGGCCGGTACGTCGACGATCTCGCGCTCCGGCCAGCGCAGCGCGGTCATCTTCCCGCCGAAGACCGCTCCGGTGTCCAGGCACAGGGTGTTGTTGACCCAGGAGGTGGTGGGCACCGGGGTGTGGCCGTAGACGACGGCCGCGCGGCCGCGGTAGTCCTCCGCCCACGGGTAGCGCACGGGCAGGCCGAACTCGTCGGTCTCGCCTGTCGTGTCCCCGTACAGCGCGTGCGAACGGACCCGCCCCGAGGTGCGCCCGTGGTACTTCTCGGGCAGGCCCGCGTGGCAGACGACCAGCTTGCCGCCGTCCAGGACGTAGTGGCTGACCAGCCCGTCGATGAACTCCTTCACCTGTTCCCGGAACTCCGGGTCCTTCGCGTCCTCCCGCTCCAGCTGCTCGATGGTCTCGGCGAGGCCGTATCTGACCTGGACCTGCCGCCCCTTGAGGTACCGGCCGAGCTTGTTCTCGTGGTTGCCCGGAACGCACAGGGCGTTGCCGGCCGACACCATGGACATGACGCGGCGCAGCACACCGGGGCTGTCGGGACCGCGGTCGACGAGGTCGCCGACGAACACGGCGGTGCGCCCGTCGGGGTGCGCGCCGTCGGTGTATCCGAGCTTGCCGAGCAGGGACTCCAGCTCGGAACTGCAGCCGTGGATGTCACCGATGATGTCGAAGGGGCCGGTGAGGTGGCGGAGGTCGTTGTATCGGCGCTCCAGGACGACTTCGGCGCTGTCGGCCTCCTCCTCGGTGCGCAGGACGTGCACCTTGCGGAAGCCCTCGCGCTCCAGTCCGCGCAGCGAACGGCGCAGCTCGCGCCGGTGGCGCTGGACGACGTGGCGGGGCATGTCCGCGCGGTCGGGCCGCTTCGCGTTGCGCGCGAGGCAGACCTCCTCGGGCAGGTCGAGCACGACGGCGATGGGCAGCACGTCGTGCTCCCTGGCCAGCTGAACGAGCTGCTTGCGGCTCTCGGCCTGCACGTTGGTGGCGTCGACGACGGTGAGCCGTCCGGCCGCGAGGCGCTTGCCCGCGATGTAGTGCAGGACGTCGAAGGCGTCACGGCTCGCGCTCTGATCGTTCTCGTCGTCGGCGACGAGGCCGCGGCAGAAGTCCGAGGAGACGATCTCGGTGGGCTTGAAGTGCTTGCGGGCGAAGGTGGACTTGCCCGATCCGCTGGCGCCGATGAGCACGACGAGGGAGAGGTCGGTCACCGGCAGCGTGCGAGAGGTACTGGTCATGCGGCCTTCGCCTCCTTCGTCTTTCCGTCGTTCTTCTCGTCGTTCTCCGCACCGGACTCTTCGCCGGTCGTGTCCTTCTCCGTGGACATCGTGAACACGGCCATCTGTGTGGGCGGCCCCACTTCGGGGTCGTCCGGCCCCACGGGTACGAACGCGACGCCGTAGCCGTGACGCTCGGACACCTGCCGGGCCCAGACGCGGAATTCCTCCCTGCTCCACTCGAAACGGTGGTCGCCGTGGCGCACGTGTCCGGCCGGGAGCGTCTCCCAGCGGACGTTGTACTCGACGTTCGGCGTGGTCACCAGCACGGTCTGCGGCCGCGCCGAACCGAACACCGCGTACTCCAGCGCGGGCAGTCGCGGCAGGTCGAGGTGCTCGATCACCTCACTGAGCACCGCGGCGTCGTACCCCTTGAGCTGCTTGTCGGTGTACGTGAGTGCGCCCTGCCGGAGCGTGACCCGGCCGGCCTGCCGCTCCCCCATCCGGTCCAGCTTCAGCCTGCGGGAGGCGATCGTCAGAGCACGCATCGACACGTCGACCCCGACGATCTCCGTGAACCGCACGTCCTTGAGCAGCGCCTGCACCAACTGGCCCTGCCCACAGCCCAGGTCGAGCACCCGGCTCGCCCCGGCGGCGCGCAGTGCCTCCAGGATCGCCGCACGGCGCTGCTCGGCGAGCGGCACCGGCTTCTCCTCGGTGTCGGTGGTCTCGTCCACGGCGTTGTCGACGCTCTCCACCTCCAGGTCGTCGGACTCGGCGAGCCGCACCAGTTCGAGCCGTTCCATCGCCTGCCGGGTCAGACCCCAGCGGCGGGAGAGATAGCGGCTGGTGATCAGCCGCTGCTCGGGGTGCTCGGCCAGCCACCCCTCGCCCGCCCGCAGCAGCTTGTCCACCTCGTCGGGCGCGACCCAGTAGTGCTTGGCGTCGTCGAGCACCGGCAACAGCACATAGAGCTGGCGCAGTGCGTCGGCGAGACGCAACTCCCCCTCCAGCACGAGCCGTACGTAGCGCGAGTCGCCCCACTCGGGGAACTTCTCGTCCAGCGGTACGGCTACGGCGTCCACGCTCCTCCAGCCGAGCGGCCCGAAGAGCTTCTCCACCAGTTCGACGCCGCCGCGGGCCGGCAGTGCGGGCACTTCGACGCGCAGCGGGAGGGGCTCCTGGACGCGCTCGGGCATGGCGCGGCACACCCCGTTCAGCGCGGACTTGAAGACCGTCGTCATCGCGACCGAGAGGAGGGACGAGGCGGCGTACGGCCGGTCGTTGACGTACTGCGCGAGCGCCGCATCGGGGGCGCCGCCCCGGCCCTTGCCCTTGCCTCGCCGAACCAGCGCCACCGGATCCACCTCCAGCAGGAGCGCGGCCGTGCAGCGCTCCGCGGATGCCTCGGGGTAGAAGACATGCGCGGTGCCGTGCGAGGTGGAGAACGTCTGCGCCTTCTCGGGATGCTTGTGCAGCAGAAAGCCGAGATCGGTGGCGGGACGCTCCGGGGTGCCGGTCGTGCTGATAGTCAGGAACACCCGTCCGAGTATGGCCCTGCACCCCACCTCCTACCAGGCATTTTCGGGTCCGGTCGGTCTCGGCAGAGCCGCCAGCTCGGCGATCTCGGACGGGCCGACCCGGCAGCAGCCCCCGATGAGTCTGGCGCCGGCCCGCTGCCAGTCCCGCACCCGCCCCGGGTCGAAGGTGCCTTCCCCGGTCCACCTCCGGCCCACGGCGTCCCACACCTCGCCGCTGTTCGGATAGACGACGACGGGCTTGCCCGTCACGGCCGCCGCCACCTCCACCGCACGCTCCGCGTCCGCCGGGTCGCAGCAGTTGACCCCGACGGCCACCACCTGGTCGTTGCCCGCAGCGATCCCGAAGGCCTCCTCGATCGGCTGGCCCGCCCTGGTCCGGTCACCCGCCACGCTGTACGAGAGCCAGACCGGGACGGCGCAGTCCTGAACCGCCTCCAGCAGCGCCTCCGCCTCGTCGAGGTCCGGCACCGTCTCCAGGGCCAGCACATCGGGGCCCGCCGCAGCCAGGGTCTCCACCCTGGGGCGGTGGAAGCGCTCCAGCTCGCGGACGCTCAGCCCGTATCGGCCGCGGTACTCGCTGCCGTCCGCGAGCATCGCCCCGTACGGTCCGACGGAGGCTGCTACCCAGAGCTCCCGCCCGGTGCCCGCACCGGCCCCGCGTGCCAGCGCCACGCTGCCGGCCATCAGCTCGGCGGCCCTGTCCCGTCCGATGCCGCGCCGCCCGAACCCTTCGAACGTCGCCTGGTAGCTGGCGGTGATGAGTACCTGCGCCCCCGCCCGCGCATAGGCCGCGTGGGCCGCCTCGATCTGCTGGGGCGCGTCGGCCAGGAGCCGGGCCGACCACAGTGCGTCGGACAGGTCGCACCCCTGCGCCCCCAGTTGGTTGGAGAGACCTCCGTCCAGCACAACGGTGCCTTCGGCGAGCGCGTCGCCGAGGGTACGGCCGGTCGGCTCGTGGGGAGTCCGGGCGGATTCCACAGCTGCTCCTTCCCGTCAGCTCAGCTGGGCCTGGACCTGCGACGAGATCAGCTCCAGGTGTTCCAGGTCGTGCAGGTCGAGGATCTGCAGATAGATCCGGGACGCTCCGATCGCCGCGTACTGGCCGATCTTGTCGACCACCTCGTCGGGTGAGCCCGCCAGGCCGTTCGCCTTGAGGTCCTCGACGTCCCTGCCGATCGCGGCGGCCCGCCGGGCCACCTCCGCGTCGTTCTTCCCGGCGCAGACCACCAGGGCGTTGGAGTACACCAGGTCGTCCGGGGCACGGCCGGCCGCCTTGGCCGCCTCCCTGACGCGGCCGAACTGCTTCTCGCTGTCCTCGATGGACGCGAAGGGGATGTTGAACTCGTCCGCGTACTGCGCGGCCAGCCGCGGCGTGCGGACCGCACCGTGCCCGCCGATCAGGACAGGCACCTTGGCCTGGGCCGGCTTGGGAAGCGCGGGTGAGTCGGTGAGCTGGTAGTACGTGCCGTCGTAGGTGAAGGTCTTGCCGACCTCGGTCCCCCACAGCCCCGTGATGATCGCCAGCTGCTCCTCCAGGCGGCCGAACTTCTCCTTGGGGAACGGAATGCCGTACGCCTTGTGCTCCGCCTCGAACCAGCCCGCACCCAGGCCCAGCTCGACCCGGCCGCCGGACATCCGGTCGACCTGGGCCACCTGGATGGCCAGCACTCCGGGCAGTCGGAAGGTGCCCGCCGTCATCAGCGTGCCGAGCCGGATCCGCTTGGTTTCGCGGGCCAGACCGGCCAGGGTGATCCACGCGTCCGTCGGTCCGGGCAGCCCGTCCCCGGAGCCCATGCGGAGATAGTGGTCCGAACGGTAGAAGGCATCGAAGCCGAGGTCCTCGGTGGCCTTGGCGACAGTGAGCAGGGTGTCGTAGTCGGCCCCTTGCTGGGGCTCGGTGAAGATTCGAAGATCCATGCCTCCATCCTGCACCTTCGGGTCGGGCTCATGGCTGCCCGGCCACGAAGCCGGCCGGCCCGCGAATCACCCCGTACGGACCGTCACGCTCCCGGCCCTGCTCCTGTTCCCGCTCCTGTTCCTGTGCGGCGAGCCGTCTGAGCATCCCGTGCACCCTGTCGATCGACTCGTCGACGGCGTCTATCGCCTCGATGCACTGCCAGTAGAGCCCGTCCTCCTCCGTGTCGCAGGCGACCCCGACCAGCGCGATGCCCACGTCACCGAGGAGCAGCCCGAGTGCGCCCAACGTTCTTGGCACATCGGCCACTTCGGAGAGCTGTGCGGCCCGCGCGGCACCGGCCGGCACCATCGGGTGGTCGAGCACGGCGGCGCCCCGTCCGCCGATCTCGCTGAGTCCGCGTGCGTCGGTCCGCAACTCCGCCGGTCCGCAGCGCACCAGCTGTCCGCCGACCGTCCGGGCGAGCGCCTGCGCCTGCCAGGCCTCCGCCATGACGGCCGGGGCCCCCCGGCTCGCCGCAAGGGCCCGCCGCCCGGCCTCGATAAGCCGCTCCGCTTCCATGTGATTCCCCCGTCGTTGCGAAAACCCGCTCACCTCTTTCATTACCCACAGTGAGGTGAGCGGCACCGGAAAGCCAGAGGAAATCGGAAATCTGTGGACAGGAAGTCGATTGTGGAGAAGTCGATCACTCCGAAGAGTGACGACCGTCGAGTTGAGTGGGTTTCGGCGCCGGGAAGCGCACCTCATTCCGGTCGATCTTGGCCGCCAGCGCCGCCAGCACGTCGACACCGAGCACTTCGCAGAACTGCAGCAGATACGCCAGAACGTCGGCCACCTCGTCCGCGACCCGGTGCGCCGTCCCGGGATCCTCCATCACCCGGGCCGACTGCTCCGGTGTCAGCCACTGGAAGATCTCCAGGAGTTCGGAGGCCTCGACACTCAGCGCGACCGCCAGGTTCTTCGGGGTGTGGTACTGCTCCCAGGCCCGTGCCGCCGCGAAGTCGGCCAGCCGCCGCTGCAGTTCAGCTACATCAAAGTCCGTCACGGTGCCAGGTCTACCACTGTCACTCCCGCCGTCCCGCGGGCCAGTGCCGCGGTCGCCTCGGTGACGGTGCCCAGCACCCGGATGTGGCCGTCCCCGCAGATCGAGGCCGCCAGTGCCAGCAGCTCACGTGTCTGCCGCGCGTCCAGGCTCCGGTCGAGCCCGTCGGCCAGCACCGTGAGCGCCTGCATCGCCGACGGCACCTCCGCGGCCGGGTCCACCACCAGCACATGAGGACCGGTCAGCAGCACGAGGGCGAACGCCAGGTACCTGAGCTCACCGTCGCCGAGACGGCACAAGGGGGTGCTGTGCCCGGCCCCGCGCCCCGCCCGTGCCCGCACGGCTCCGCCCGCGAGGTGTTCGACGGTCAGTCCCGTCACGGGTCCCGCGCACCCGGCGTCCGCGGTGGCGACCAGCCGGGCGTGCCGTTGGGCGCACTGGGTGTGGGTGCGGCGGAGTACGTCGGCGAGGTTGTCGCAAGCGGGCCTCAGGCGCCCTTCCCCGACCGGAACCGCCCCACGCATCCGCTGCGGCTGCGGATCGCAGGCGAAGGCCGACCGCAACGCCACCACCACCTGCTCGGCGGCGGCCAGCACCCGTAACTGCCCCTCGGTGGTTCCCGCGACGCGCAGCGGCAACAGCGCCGTGCCGAGCCGGTCGTCGGGGAACGGTGCCCGTGTCACCGGGACCGCCCCCGCGGTGTGCCAGGCCGCCTGGACGGCGGAGCGCCTGGGATCCCGCAGAGCCGTGGTCAGCAGCGTCTCGCCGCCGTCCACGAGCCGTTCGCCGACGATGCGGAGGGTGGGCTCGGCCTGGACGGCGAGATCCAGTCCCACCGGACCGGCGGGGCCCTCCACGGTGCAGCCGAGCCTGAATCCCCGCCGCCCCTGCGCATCGGCCCCGGTCCGTTCGGGCACCCAGGCCCCTGGGTCCGGGAAGACCTCTTCCAGCGGGTCGCCGGAAGCGAGCCGCGCCAGCGCCTCGTGCGCGCGAAGGGCGGTCGTCTTCCCGCTGCCGCTCGCCCCGGTCAGGAGGGTGAACGGGCCAAGGGGAATCGCGGCACGGCGGTACGAGGCGAAGGCGGAAAGCCTCAGTTCGCTGACGAAGGGGCGGGCGGGACGGGCCGGGACACCGGTGCGCGTCGGGGTGGTCCTCGTGGTGATCACAGTCATGAGCGGACCGTACGCACGCCGCCGACCGGCGAACCGTTCCGCCCGCACGACCTTCCTACGATTGGGGTACGCCCGCCGCGGTGACCCCCTCGACCTCCATGCCGACCGGCGCGAGCAGGAAGACGTTGCGGTCGACGCGGTGCATCCCGCTGCCCAGTCCGAAGACCACGCCGCTGCTGAAGTCCAGGATCCGCTTGGCCACGTCGGTCTCGGCGCCCGTCAGATCGAGCAGCACCGGAATCTGTGCCACCAGGTACTCGGCCACCTCGCGCGCGTCCGCGAACACCTGGACCCTCAGCACGACGAGCCGGCGCTGTTCGACCGAAACGCGTTCTTCGGGGACCGTGCGGTGGTCGACGCGGGAGGGCCATTCGTTGCGCCCCCTCAGCGGTACGACCTGGGCGAGCCCCTCCCACTGTTCGTCGGTGGCGTCGTATCTGTCGTACCTGTCGTACCTGCTCACAGAACCACCCCGTCCGTAAGCCGGTTGGCTGTGCGCCGGCTGCGCTCGCTGTTCATCGGGCAATTCTCTCGCCCCTCACCCGTTCGGCGTACCACCGACACGGGTCGCGGTGTGATCGACACCTTCCTGGGTCGAACGGGTGTCCGTTGCGGGGAGGGTGTCGAGGGGGGTGAACCGGACCGGCAGATGAGCCGGCGCACGATGGAAGGGGCCGGGTCGCCAGACCAGCTCCGCGGCGTCGACGGCCAGTTCGAGGTCGCAGAGCTGACTGGTGAGCTGCTCGATCGCGGTCATCGCCATCAGCAGCGCGGGCTGCTTCGCCGGGCACCGGTGCGGACCCGTCGACCAGGCGAGATGGGCACCCGTCCCGGAACGCACCGCAGGGTCCGAAAGGCCGGGCAGGGACTGTGTGTTGGCGGCGGCGAAGGAGACCAGGAGCAGTTGCCCCGCGCGGAGCGGGACGCCGTGGAACTCCGTGTCGTGCCGGGGGTAGTGGGCCCCCAGGTTGGCCATCGGCGGATCCCGCCACAGCACTTCGTCGATCGCTTCGTGCGCGGTCGTCGCACCGCCGTGCAGGGATCCGGTGTGCCCGGTGCCGCTGAGCATGTGGAGCAGCGCGTTGCCGATCAGATTGGTCGTCGGATCGTGCCCGGCGCTCATGATCAATGTGATCTGTCGCACGGCCTCGTGGTCGTCCAGTGCCGCCGGATGCGCGAGCAGGTACGTCGTCAGGTCGCGCCCCGGACGCGCACGCCGGTCGGCGACGAGGTCGGTCACGACGCCGACGAGGTCGGCGTACGCCGCTGCCGCGCCCTCGGCGGAGTTCATCATCCCGGCAATGCCGCGGACGATCCGCTCGCTGTCCTGCGGCGGCACTCCGAAGGCCGCGGTGAAGACGTGCAGCGGGAGGAGCCTGGCGTACTGGGCGATGAGATCACCGCTGCCGGTGGCCGAGAAGGCGCCGATGAGCTGCTGGGCGACCCGGGCCACCTCCGTCCTGAGCAGATGCGGCTCGATCAGCGCGAGGGTGTCGTTGATGGCGTCGCGGTACCGGGCATGGACGGCGCCGTCGGTGAAGAGCGCGGTGGGCCGGTAGCCGAGCACGGGCAGGACCGGCGAGTCGGCCGGCACGCCCGCCTGCCAGGTGCGCGGGTCCTTGGTGAAGGTGTCGGTGTCGCGCAGCAGGTCGACGGCGGCCTGGTAGTCCGTGACCAGCAGCGCGTCGATACCGGGAGCGATACGGACCCGGGCCAGCGGCCCCTGGGCGCGCAGTTCGCGGTAGTGGCCGTGCGGATCGGCCGCGAAACCCGGTCCGTACAGCTCGAGCGGCTCGTAGGGAGAGGTGCGGGTTGCGGGCACGGCGCCCGGGGTGTGCGCGGTCATGACGGGTCCTGGGGCTTGGGCAGGCACGTCAGCGCATGCTCGGCGAGGGCGATCAGGGCGTTGATGCTGCCGCGTCGTTCACGGGCGTCGCACTGTACGAGCGGGGTGCCCGGGGCGAGGTCGAGATGCTTGCGCAGGACTTCGTCGGTGTGGGCGGGTGCGTCGGGGAAGCGGTTCACGGCCACGGCGTACGGCAGCCCCTGCTCCTCCACCATGTCCATGACGGCGAAGGAGTCCTTGAGGCGGCGGGTGTCGACCATCACGAGGGCGCCGAGGGCGCCGCGCGCGATGTCCTCCCAGAGCGGGAAGAAGCGCTCCTGGCCCGGGGTGCCGAACATGTAGAGCACCAGATCGTCCTGGACGGTCAGCCGGCCGAAGTCGATGGCGACGGTGGTCGTGGTCTTGTCCGGAAGCCCGGCGGTGTCGTCGAGTCCGGTGCTGGACTGCGTCATCACCTCTTCCGTGTGCAGAGTCGGAATCTCCGACAGGGTACGGATCAGGGTCGTCTTGCCCACGCCGAAGGGACCCGTGACGACGAGCTTCATCAGGGTCTCGGCGGCACTCGGCAGATAGCCGATGCCGCCCCGGTCAGTGGAGGGAACGGAGTCCAACGAGCAGCCTCTCGACGAGCGACCGGTCGATCTCACCGGCACTGGGGATCGGTGGTCGAGCGTGCAGATGTCCGGCGGCCACGAGGTCCGTGGCCAGGAAGACCGTGGCGCTGACCGGAAGTTCCAGGTGTGCTGCGCACTCGACGACCGTGAGGGCTCCCGGCTCCAGGAGTTCACACAGTCTGCGCTGCTCGGAACCGGAGCCCGGCGGCAGAGCCTCGTCCGTACGGACGAGCACGGCGAGCCGGTCGAGCGCGGGGCCGGTGGGCGTGGAACGGCCACCGGTGACCAGGTATGCGGGAATCAGGCGGCGTCCTGGGCCGGGGGTCATGGCCGGGTGGCAGCGTCCGGCAGGCGGGTGGGGGCGTGCATCGCCCGGGTCAGCGCGGTTACCTGGACCTGCATCTGGTACGCGATGTTGCCCAGGTGCGCGTCGGGTGCCGCGAACAGCGCGAGGGTGGTGTTCCTGCCCGCGGGTACGACGATGGCGAAGCCCAGGTCGGACTCCACGACCGTCTGTGCCAGCCGGGGGGACTCCGCCTCCGTGAAGGCGGTGGTGAAGGCACGGGCGGCGGCGTGCAGGGTGGCTGTCATCGCGGCGACCCGCTCGGCGGACGCACGGTCCAGGCCGGGCGACGCGCCCTCGACGAGCCCGTCACCGGTGGCGACCACGGCGTGCTGCACACCGGGCAGTTCCAGCAGCGGGGTCAGCACCCAGGCGAGATCACCGGTGGTGGGAGTGGTGCTCACGTCTCGTCGTCTCCTTGGTCGTCCGATGAGGATGCTGAGAGTGCTGAGGAGGCCGGGGCGGCCGAGGGCTCCGGGTCTGCGGATGACGCCGGATCCGCTGAGGGCGCCGGCTCTGCGGCGGCTGCCGGAGCGTTCCTGCCGCTGACGGTGCCCTGCTGGAGCGCGGTCCAGGACGCCCCCGCCTGTTCGGGCGTACGGAGCACGGGCTCGTCCAGCGCCGCGCCCGGTGCGGCTGTTGCGGCGTCCGGGGCGGCCGTCCGACGGTTCCTGCGGCGCCGGCTGGGCAGTGCGGAGGGGCGCTCGTCCGGCGAGGCCGCGGGGATGACGGGGGTGGCGGAACCGTCCTCCTCGCCGATGGGGCTCGGGTCCGCACTGGCGGCCGTGTCGCCGGCGCCCGAACCCGCACCGGCCGCGACCGTACGCGTCTGCACCGGCTTCGGCGCGAGCACGGACAGGGTGCGGTCGTCGTCGATCACGGTCAGCAGATGGGCGGGGATGCGCAGCATCGTGCGCATGCCCCCGTACGGCGACGACTCGATGTGGCAGCTGAACCCGTACCGCGCGACGAGCCTCCCCACCACGGCGAACCCGGTCTGCGGCGGATCCCCCAGCTCGGTCAGCAGTACCTCCGAGGGCCCGGCCAGCAGCGCGCGGGCCCGTTTCAGCGCGTCCTCGTCCATGCCGATCCCGGCGTCGTCGACGAGGACCAGGGCGCCGCGCCCCGCCGTCTGCTGGACCGTCACGGGCACTTCGGTGTCCGGGTGCGAGTACGCCGTCGCATTGGCCAGCAGTTCGGCGAGGGCGATCGCGAAGGGCTCGGCGGCCCGGGCGACCAGTGCGAGCCGCTCCTGGCGCAGATGGTTGGCGACCTTGATCCGCTCGTATCCCGGGACCCGGGACTGGGCGCCGAGCACGACCTCGACGAGCGAGGAGTTCTCCCGGGCGAGCCCCGGCCAGGCGTCGCAGAGCACGGCGGTTGCCTGGGTGCGGCGCAGCGCCAGTTCGTTCCGGAAGTCGAGCTGCAGGATCCGCGGATCGTCGTACTCGTGCTGGAGCTCCTGCAGCAGGTGCTGCGACTGGTTGAGCAGTGACTGGATCTTGGCGGACGTACCGCGCATGGCCGACCGGGCGGCGGCGTCGACGCGCCCCCGCTCCTCCATGACCGCGTTGCGCGCGGCCTGTACGGACTCGGTCAGCAGGCGCGCGGCGTCGCCCTCGATCCCGGCGGCCTCCCGCAGTCCGGGAACCGGCGCGGTCGGGTGGGAGAGGGCGGTCGCCGCGGCGGGTATCCGCTTCTCGGCCAGCTGGCGTATCTCCTCGGTGAGGGCCAACGTCCGGGCCTCGGCCGACCTTGCCTGACGGTCGGCCAGCTCGGCGCGCGCGGAGGCCCCGTATGCGTCGAGGCGGGCCTGATGGGCCCGTACGACGGCTGTCACCGCCGTGATGACGGCGATCAGCGCCACGATCCATGCCAGCACAGCGTCACCGTGTCTCTCTTGTCGGGCGGAGGCCGCACCCCGTGGGGCCGCGGGACTTCAGGCTGTCGCTCCGGCCCGCGGTCACTCCGGCTCGCCGCCGGACGGTCCCCGCTCGCTCTCGTGCGCGAGCGCCGCCACATCGGACATCACCTGCAGGACGCCGGGGAGTTCGGAGCCGTCCAGGTGCCGGTACTCGCTCCCGATGGTCACCACCAGCCGCTCGGCCAGGCCGAGAGCGGGGTAGCGGCCTTCGCCGATCACCCGGCGTGCGGCCTCGATCGCGGGCACTCCCGCCGCATGGAGGGCGTGGGCGCGTTCGCGCACGTAGGAGAGGTAGCCGATGTGCTCCCGTACGCCGGCCGGATCGAGCACCGGTCCGTGGCCGGGCACGATCACCTCGGCGCCCGTGGCCAGTACCTGTTCGCAGGCCGCGATCACATTGCTGAGGGGGCCGGCCCAGTGGATCGGGTGGTCGCCCGGCTGCTCCGCGGTGGAGGAGAAGATGATGTCGCCGCTGAACACGGCGCGCTGCGCGGGCAGATGGACGATCAGGTCGCCCGTGGTGTGGGCGGGCGGCAGGGCCGACAGCTGGACCGCGTACTCCCCCAGGGTCAGTTCGAGCTCCCCGGTGAAGTACGTGGTCGGCTGCACCGGTTCGGTGCCCGACCAGTCGAAGTCGCCGAAGTGGCGGTTGAGGTACGCGCCGAGGGGCGTGGCCGGATCGCTGCCGGCCACGAGTGCGTGCTGCTGCTTCGGGGTGGGCTCGTAGTGGATGTGCTCCCGCGCCTCGCGCGTCGCGATGATCTCGGCGTCCGGGAGCACGCCGGCGCCCCAGAAGTGGTCCCCGTTGGCGTGCGTGACGATCACACGGTCGATGGTCACCCCGTCGGGCAGCCGCTTCTCGCTCTCCGCGAGGAACTGTCCGCCCAGCACGGGGTCGTACGGGGTGTCGATCCAGAGCGCCCCGCGCGGCGACACGAGAAGACCGCAGTTGGCCAGCCCCCAGCCCCGCTTCGGCGGCAGCCAGGCATACAGGCCCCTGCCGAGGTCAGCGACGTCTCCACCCGTGATCGACATGGGGCGATTATGCCGACAGCGTTCCGGCCGCGTGTTCGAACTCGGCCAACTGGAGAGCTCAATGACGCAAAACCGCCCCTCCGTCCGGCCGCACGCCGCGCCTCGGTGACCGTCCGGGGTCACCCATCCCCTGAGGTGTGGCGGACTTTCCGCTCTTTCCCCGGAATTTCACCCTTGGGCCTCGTATCACGCGGCAGATACCCAGCCTGTTGCGACGGAACCGGATTGAGCCGACTACCCGCTGAGCATGGCTGAAAACAGCTGGACCACTGCCCCTTGATCCATCCCGCTCATGCTTGTTCTTGCTCGATTGACCCATGTAATATGCAAAATTGAACATGCACGCAAAGATTTCTTGCACCAGGGCCGCACCGGTCCGGGGCATCCCAGGCACGAGCGAACAGCGGAAGCGGAAGCGGAGCCCAGACGTGTCCCATGTCGAGACCGAGACAGCCGGCCAGCCGGAGTGCTGGCGTCGCGCCGCAGAGGTCGCAGCCGACCGTGCGGCGGTCCTGCCCGCCACCGGTGAGCGCATCGCCGTCGTCGGCTGTGGAACGTCGTTCTACATGGCGCAGGCCTACGCCGCGCTCCGTGAGGAATCCGGCCAGGGCGAGTCCGACGCCTTCGCCGCATCGGAGTTCCCCATGGGCCGCGGCTACGACCGGGTCGTCGCCCTGACGCGTTCGGGGACCACGACCGAGGTGCTCGACCTGCTGAGCCGGCTGAGCGGCGCCACACCCACCGTCGCCGTGACCGCCGATCCGGACACCCCCGTGATGACGGCCGCGGACGAGGTGGTCGTGCTCGACTTCGCCGACGAGAAGTCCGTCGTGCAGACGCGCTTCGCCACCACCGCACTCACCCTGTTCCGTGCCCACCTCGGCCTGCACACCGATGACGCGGTGCGGGACGCGGAGACCGCCCTGGCCGAACCGTTGCCCGAAGGACTGCTGGACTGCACCCAGTTCAGCTTCCTGGGCCGGGGCTGGACGGTCGGTCTCGCCAACGAGGCGGCGCTCAAGATGAAGGAAGCGTCCCTGTCCTGGACCGAGTCCTATCCGGCGATGGAGTACCGCCACGGTCCCATCAGCATCGCCACCACCGGGACGGCGACCTGGATGTTCGGCTCCGCGCCCGAGGGCCTTGCGGAGCAGGTGCTGGCCACCGGCGCCCGCTGGATCGAGAGCGGCCTGGACCCGCTGGCCGAGCTGGTCCGGGTCCAGCGCCTGGCGATCGCCCGTGCGGTGGCCGGCGGCCTCGACCCCGACCTTCCCCGCCACCTGACCCGGTCGGTGGTCCTCGACGCGGCCGCCGGGGCCTGACGGGCACGCCGACGGACCGTGCGGCGGGCGGGTGTTCCACCCGGCGCACGGTCCGGCGCACGGCCGAAGGACGCGGTCAGGCCTCTTCGAAGTAGGCGTCCAGGGCGGCGTCGAGTTCCGCCGTCCACTCCTTGAGGCTGCTCCTCGCTCCGGCCTCGACCTCGGCGTTGAACCACCGGCGGCTGGACAGGTGGACCGTGACGGTGAACCGGCGCCCGAAGCGGCCGGTCCTGACCTCGACCGCGCCGATCTCCGCCCAGTCGAACTCCGCCTCCTGGTCGTCCAGCCGGAACCGGACACCTTCGCGGGCCACCCTGATGGATCCGCGCCGGTCGCTGACCTCGAAGACCGGACCGTCCTCCTCGTCGGACGACTCCGCCTTGTCCGAGGACTCCCCGCTCTCCGCCTTGTCCGAGGACTCCGCGGACTCCGAGGACTCCTCCGGCGTTTCCGGGCCGTCAGGCTCCGGCTTCGCGTCCTGCGGCGTCTCCGCCTCGTCGGCGACAGCCGTCGAACCGTCCTCGCCGGCGCCCTCATCGAGCACGTCGGACTCCTCCGGCGCCTTCTCCGCATCCCCCTCCGTCCGCGCGGGGGCAGGGGCCGTCAGGCCGGGGATGTACGCCGGGTCTGTTCCCGCGGCGAACTCGGGCTTGGTGTTCGAATCTATGCGCTGCTCCACGGCGGGCAGTATGGACGACGAACCTGTACGAGACCAGTCACAGCGGTCCGGCCGGCGGAGCAACGGGGCGGACGCCGAGGACCTGTCCGATGCCGGGGCTGATCCGCGGCCCGGCTCTCGTCCCCACCCTGCGGGAACCCGCAGGGTGCCCCGTGCGGTGAACCCCCACGGCCACGACGGCGACCCTCGTACCGGTGAAGCGCCGCGCTCCCTAGCGTTCCTGGAGAGGCGTGGCGGACCCCGCGCGTCTCGTGCCCCGGCCAGGAGACCGCTCATGGATCACGCACCGCTTGCCCTTCCCCAGGAACCCGCGGACGGCATCGCCGGCTGGGCGGCCGGTCTCGTGGACGCCCTGGGTGCTCCCGGGGCGGGCCTCGCCGTCGCCCTGGAGAACCTCTTCCCGCCGCTGCCGAGCGAGGTCATCCTCCCGCTGACCGGATTCGCGGCCGGGCAGGGCGTCATCAGCCTGACGTCCGCGCTGTTCTGGACGACGCTCGGTTCGGTCGTGGGCGCGGTGGTCCTGTACGGAGTCGGGATGCTCTTCGGCCGCGACCGCGTCCACGCGGTCTGGGCGAGGCTGCCGCTGGTCCAGCCCGCCGATCTGGAGCGTACGGAGCAGTGGTTCGCCCGGCACGGCACCAAGGCGGTTCTGCTCGGCCGCATGGTGCCGGTGTTCCGGAGCCTCGTCTCCGTACCGGCCGGCGTGGAGCGCATGCCGTTCGCTCTCTTCGTCGTCCTGACGGCCCTGGGGAGCCTGATGTGGAACTCGGTCCTGGTGATGGCCGGTTACTGGCTCGGCGACGGGTGGGACACCGTGGAGGCCTACGTCGGAGTGCTGTCCAAGGCCGTCGTCGTACTCGCCCTGGTGGCCGTCGCCGGGTACGTCGGAGTGCGGCTGCGCTCCCGCGACCGGGGGCAGCACCGCCGTACCCCGTGAGCTCCCGGCCGTCCGCGGGACGATCACGGTCCGCCGGTATCGTGTGGCCCGCGCCTGTCCCGGTATCCCTGCAGGAGGACGTCATGGACGACGCGGCACGCCCGCTCCGGGACTCCGGGGGCGCCGGGACCGTCCCCGCGGCACAGCCGTTCCCGCTCCCCCGCCGGGCCGCCGGCGCTCTGCTCGGCTGCTGCACCGCGCTCCTGGGCCTGCTGTACTTCGCGGTTCCGGGCGCGGCGCTGGGACCGTTCCTCCTGTGGCCCCGTACCCACGGCCGCGCGCTCGCCCTGCTGGCCGGTGGGGCCCGCAGGCTCGCGGAGCTGGAGCGGTGGCGGCGCGGTGTCTTCTTCGGTGACGTGTTCCCCGTACACCGTGCGTCCGGGCGGGCCGTCCTGCGTTACGTGGCCGCGCGCACCTGGACCGGCGTCCTGTTCGCCTTCGTGACCGGGCTGCTCGTGTTCGGGGCCGTACTGGCCGGACTCCTGGCCGCCGGGGTGGTCCGGTCGACCACGAGCTGGCAGGAGTTGCTGCCCCAGGCCGCCCTCGGCGGTGTCCTGCTCTTCCTCGACCTGCAGGGGCTCGTCTCCCTGGGCGCCCTCGACGCCCGGCTGGCCCGTGAGCACTTCGGCCCCTCCGCACGGGAGTTGCTGGAACAGCGGATCGACGAACTCGCCGCCAGTCGTGCCGGGGTCCTCGAAGCGGTCGACACGGAGCGCCGGCGCATCGAACGCGATCTGCACGACGGCGTCCAGCAGCGGCTCGTCGCCCTGGCGATGCTCCTGGGCCGCGCCCGCCGCAACCGGACGCCGGAACAGGCCGAAGCGCTGCTGCGCCAGGCGCACAAGGAGTCGAGGGACGTCCTCACGGAGCTACGGGAGGTGGCCTGGCGCGTCTATCCGTCGGCGCTGGACAGCCTGGGTCTCGAGGAGGCGCTCGGCGGCGTGGCCGAGCGGTGCGTGATTCCGCTGCGCATGGAGTTCGCTCTCGCGGTGCCGCTGCCCAGGCCGGTGGAGACAGCCGCGTACTTCGTGGTCTCGGAGGCCGTCACCAACGCGGCCAAGCACTCCGGTGCCACACACATCTCCGTCACCGTCCGGGGCGACGGGAACCGGGTGTCGGTGCGGGTCCGGGACAACGGCATCGGTGGTGCGGATCCTGCGGGCAGCGGGCTGACCGGGCTACGGAGCCGGGTCGACGCGCTCGACGGCCTGCTGCACATCGAAAGCCCCCCGAAGGGACCGACCACCATCACCGCGGAGCTGCTGTGCGCGTAATGCTCGCCGAGGACTCGACGCTGCTCCGGGAGGGCCTCGTCCGACTGCTGGCGGAGGAGGGGCACGACGTCCTCGCCGCGGTGGGAGACGGAACATCCCTGGTCCGGGAGGCCGAGGCGCGGACACCGGACCTCGTCGTCGTCGACATCCGGATGCCTCCCACCCATACCGACGAGGGGCTGCGGGCCGCCCTGGACATCCGCGAGCGGTGGCCGGCGGTCGGTGTGCTGGTGCTGTCCCAGCATGTCGAGCGCACCTATGCGGCCCGGTTGCTGTCAGGGGGCGCCGAGCGGGTGGGGTACCTGCTCAAGGACCGGGTCGCGCAGGTCGACGAGTTCCTCGACGCGCTGGAGCGGATCCGGGCGGGGGGTGTGGTGCTCGACCCCGAGGTCGTACGGCAGCTGGTGCTCCGCAGTACCCACAGCGATCCGCTGGCCGGGCTGACTCCCCGGGAACGCACGGTCCTGCAGGAGCTGGCGCAGGGTCGCACCAACGCCGCCATCGCACAGCGGCTGCACCTGTCGCTGAGTTCGGTCGAGAAGCACCTCGGCTCCGTCTTCGACAAGCTGGAGCTGCCGAGCACCACGGAGTACAGCCGCCGGGTCCTCGCGGTGCTGCACTACCTGAAGTCGTAGGACCGGCGCGGGAGGGCGGGACACACAGACGGGTGGTGCGGGTTCGTCCGAACCCGCACCACCCGTCGGTCGTTCTCAGCCGTCACACGGCCGTGTGTCAGTAGGCTCCGAAGACGTTGTCGATCGAGCCGTACCGGTCTGCGGCGTAGTTGCACGCGGCGGTGATGTTGGCGACCGGGTCGTAGCTGTCCGAGGACGTACCGGGCACGTGGTAGGCCTCGAAGGTCGGGTCGATGACCTGCAGGAGACCCTTGGACGGGATGCCTGCGGCGGCGTTCGAGTCCCAGTTGTTGATGGCGAGCGGGTTGCCCGAGGACTCACGCATGATGTTGCGGTGGATGCCGTCGTAGCTGCCGGGGATGCCGTGCTCGGCCATGACCGCCAGCGACTCCTTGATCCAGCCGTCGAGGTCGTTCGTGTACGTGGCCGGCTGGGCCGCGGGAGCGGCGGCGGGCGCGCCCTGGGCGGCGAGCTTCGTGCTCGTGCGCTCCGAACGGTCGGCGCGGTCGGCGCTCTTCTCGGCGCGGTCCGCAGCGCCGGAGGCCTTGGATTCGGCCTTGCCGGCCTTCGCGGCCTTGTTCTCGGCCTTGGCGCCGATGGTCAGCTTCAGACCGGGGCGAATCAGATCGGGGTTGTCGCCGACAGCCGCGCGATTGTCCTTGTACAGCTCCTGCCAGCCACCGCTCACGGAATGTCCCCGTGCGATCTTGGCGAGAGAGTCGCCCAAGATCACGGAATAGGTGACGGGCGCGGACTTCTTGGCCGTAATTCCCTTTACGGAAACGGCAGTCGACGTCGACGCCTTTTCGATGGCGACCGGCTGGGCCGGTGCCGCGAAGGCGCCGGTCGCACCGATCACGGGGAGGGCCAGAGCGGCTCCGCCCGTGCTCACGGCGATGATGCCGCGCGTCAGCGAACTGGTCCTGGAACGACGGTGCTTACCCTTTGCGGGCATGGTGAATTCCTCTCCGTCGCCTGCGAAGTGAGCTGTCGGGTTCGGGCTGGAGATGCCCGGTCGCACGCGAATGCGACTTCACCCCGAGCCGCTCCGGATACCGGATCGGCGCTTACCTGGGTCCCCCGCTCCTGCCGTACGTGAGTGGTCGGGTTACCGGACGGCGGCAGGATTCGGCGTTCCATCCGGAGTGAGGGTGACCGTAGGCGAGAAATAGCGAAAGGAACAAGCCCCGAATTGGTGATCACAATTCATTCGCAAGATCGAATGATGGAAATTCGTGTAATCGACCCCACACGGCGAAGCCAACTTTCTTGGCGCACAAGGGGACCGGCCGACGGCCCACGACGTCGTCGGCACGACAGGTGACGCTGGTCACGGAGTCCGATAAGGGCGATTTGCGCTGTGCCGAAAGATCACGGGCCGCACGATATGGGGCCTTATGAATTGCGGGATCAATACCGAAAAACGACCAAATCCGGCATACAGCCCATTGAAGCCGCACCTGGGCATACCGCGGACGTCCACGTGGAACCGATCCACGCATGACCGAAAGCGCGAGCCCCAGCCCCTCGAACCCGCCGATCACCGTCCTGGCCGTTCAGCCGGGAGATCCGCCCTTCCGCCTCGTGGAGATCGACGGAGAGATCGTCGGCAGGGCGACGGCGATGACGGACGTGCTCGTCATCGCCAATGCGGCCGGAATCACCGTCCATGACCTCGACGACCCCGCCACGGTGCGATGGGTGGGCGGCGGCAAGCTCACTTGGCGGCCGCACTGAGCAGCGGACGGTTCGTCCTGCCCGGCACTGCGTGACCCGCGGCTCGCAGTGCCGGGCCGAGCAGCGCCCGGGAGGGCGCGCCGCCTCAGCCCATCAGCCCGGCGGCGACCGTCGCTCCCAGTTCCCAGCACGCCTCGATGTCGGCCTTGCCCGGCTCGCCCGTCACCGTCACGGCGTCGGCCGTACGGCGCCAGCCCAGGCCGGTCGTGATCGACTCCATGGCCCGCACGGCGCCGGTGACGTCGTTGCCGCCGTGCACGTAGTAGCCGAAGGGCCGGCCGCGCGTCGCGTCCAGGCACGGGTAGTAGACCTGGTCGAAGAAGTGCTTGAGGGCGCCGGACATGTAGCCGAGGTTCGCCGGGGTCCCGAGAAGGTAGCCATCGGCGGCGAGCACGTCGGAGGCGGTGGCGGAGAGCGCCGCGCGCCGTTCGACCCTGACCCCTTCGATCTCCTCCGTCGTCGCACCGGAGACGACGGCTTCGAACAGCGCCTGGCAGTTCGGCGAGGGTGTGTGATGCACGATCAGCAGAGTGGCCACACCAAGGAACCCTGCCGCCCCGATCCGCCGACCGCAAGCGAGGCACGCACCGGCGGGCGCGGGGACGCATTGTCCCGTGCGGCAGGTCATGAACACTTATCCTGTTCTGCCACCGCCAGCAAGCTCCCCCCGACTTGGTGAACTCATGTCTCAGCAGCACGCACATGACGACGATTCCTGGATACGGCGCTTCGCGCCCACCGCGCAGAGCACGGCACAACTCGTCTGCTTTCCGCACGCGGGAGGATCGGCGGGATACTTCCGTCTCCTGGCCCACGCCCTCGCACCCGGGATCGACACACTGGCCATCCAGTACCCGGGGCGCCAGGACCGGCACGGGGAGCCGCTCCTCGACAGCGTGGACGAGCTGGCCGACGCCGCCTTCGCCGTCCTGCGCCACCGGCTCGAAGCCCCCTTCGCCTTCTTCGGCCACAGCCTGGGCGCAGTCGTCGCCTTCGAGGTGGCCCGCCGGTTCGAGCAGCAGACACCGCACGGACCGGTGCGGCTCTTCGCCTCCTCCCGCCGGGCGCCGTCGATCGCACGCGAGGGGACGGTCCACCTCCGCGACGACGACGGCCTGGTCGCGGAGATCGTGCGGCTCGGCGGCACGGACCGGTCCGTTCTGGAGGACCCCGAAATGCGGGAGCTGATCCTGCCGGTCGTACGGGCCGACTACCGCGCGGTCGAGACGTACACGGCCCCGCCCGGAGCCCGGCTCACCTGTCCCGTCTCGGTGTTCGCGGGCGCATCCGACCCGGTGACCTCGGCCGCGGACGTGACGGCCTGGGAGGCGCACACCACCAAGGGCACCGACGCGCAGGTCTTCGACGGCGGCCATTTCTATCTCGACCAGCACGTCCCCGAGGTCGCCTCCGCCATCGTCGGTGCGCTGTGAGTTCGCCGGGCGGCGCGCACCCGGACGGACGGGGACCGGCCGCTCGTCGCCGGTAACGCCTCGCTCTTGCGGGCGGCCGGACAGAAGCCGGGCTACGGGGTCCCGGCGGCCGGGCCGAACGTGCCCGGCGCGAGAGCTGTCAGCAGGGCGGTGACCACGAGCTCGGTCGAGGCAGCCATGTCCACGGCGTCGGGTGCGAGAAGCCACTGCACCTGGAGGCCGTCCATGACGGCGATGATGGCGTTGGCCGCGTTCTCGGCTCTGTCCGCGTCGTGTTCGGAAAGGTCGCACGCCTCGCGCAGGGCGTCCGCGACGAAGGTGCGCAGCCCGCTGTAGCGGTCGCGGAAGTATGCCTGCGCCGGGTGGTCGTCGGTGACGGATTCGGCCGACAGCACGGCGTAGAGCCGGACGATTCCTTCCCGTTCGGCGTTGCGCAGCGCGGTGTCGACCAGATGGCGCAGGAACTCCAGGCCCTGGGGCCGGTCGGCCCCGAGCTGCTCGATGTCCGTCTGGTCGCGCAGTTCGAGGACGCTGGTGAGCAGGAGCGCCTTGGAACGGAAGTAGTGCAGCACGCCTGCCTGGGTCAGGCCGGCCCGGTCCGCGATCTCCGCGAGCGAGGCGTTGTTGTAGCCGCGCGCGGCGAAGGTGTCCGTCGCGATGTGCAGGATGTCCCGCTGCCGCTGCCGGGCCTCCGGGCTGCGCGGAACACGGGGCCCGGCCGGACGCGCCGGTCCGCCCACTGACTGGTTGCTCACGGGCACAGCCTAAGCCCGCCCGGTGATCCCATGGCGATCTTCACGTCTTGAGGAAAGCCCCGGCAGAGTACTTACTAACCACTTAGTGAGTGTGCTTCTATGTCGCCGTCGTCCCCACGAAAAGCCGACGTCACGGCAGGAAGGGCGCTCATGGCCTCCTTACGCGCACCGGTCTCACCTGCCGACCGGGAGCCCTTGCGGCGAGACCCGTCCACCCACCCCGGCGCCGGCGCACCGGGGTGCGACAGCCGGCCGCACCACCCCGTCAGGTACCGACCGAAGGAGAGCCGCACCATGCCACCTCTCAGTCCCCTCAGTTCCCTCCGTCCGCGGACACGTGCCGCGGGCGCCGCCCTCGTCCTGGCCGTGACCGGGCTGGGTCTCACCGGCACCGGAGCTGGCACGGCGCAGGCCGCCGACCCGACAGCCCAGGTGTGGGTCACCACGGCCGACGGCAGCAAGAAGCTGTCCGCCGAAGGCGCAGTGCCGTTCACCGACACCCCCCAGTCCGTCGACATACGTATCGACGGCAACAGCAGGAGCCAGAAGTTCACCGGTGCGGGCGCCTCGGTCACCGGCGCCTCGGCCCGCCTCGTCCAGAGCCTTCCGCAGGACAAGCGCAACGCGCTGATGACGTCGCTGTTCTCCGCCGACGGGGACGGCATCGGGCTCAACTACCTGCGCCAGCCGCTCGGCAGCACCGACTTCAACGCCACCGGCGACTTCTACACCTACGAGGACACCCGCGGCGCCTTCTCCATCGACCGGGACAAGAGCGAGATCATCCCGGTCCTGGAGCAGGCCACCGCGGTCAACTCCGCCATCCGCTTCATGGGATCGCCCTGGTCACCGCCCGCGTGGATGAAGACCGGCAACTCGCTCAACGGCGGCAGCCTCAAGACCGAGCACTACCAGGCGTACGCCGACTACCTGGTCGCCTCGATCAGGGCGTACGGCCAGCAGGGCATCACCCTGACCGACCTGACTGTGCAGAACGAGCCCGAGTTCGCCACGAGTTACCCGTCCATGAGCATGACGTCCTCGCAGCAGGCCGAATTCTTCAAGGTGCTCGACCGCACCCTCACCTCGGCCGGCCTGCCGACCAACCTGCTGGCCTACGACCATAACTGGGACCACCCGAACTACCCGGTCGAAGTCTTCAACGGCACCCAGGGCATCAGCCGTGTGATCGGCGCCGCATTCCACTGCTACGGCGGCACGCCCTCGGCGCAGCAGCAGGTGGTCAACGCGGGCAAGCGTGTCTTCTTCACGGAGTGTTCCGGGACCGAGAGCGCCGACCCGGGCACGACCTTCCGCGACACCCTTCAGTGGCACGCCGAGAACCTCGTCGTGCAGAACATGCGCAACGGCGGCGAGACGGTCATCAACTGGAACCTCGCCCTCGACCAGAACGGCGGCCCCCACCAGGGCCACTGCACCAACCGGTGCAACGGCATCGTCGAGATCGCGAACGGCAACGTCAGCCGCAACGCCGAGTACTACGTCCTCGGCCATGTCACCAAGTTCATCAAGCCCGGCGCCACCCGCATCGGCTCCACCAGCCAGGGCGCCGGAGGCGTCCAGAACGTCGCCTTCCAGAACCCCGACGGCACCCGCGTCGCCTACGTCGTCAACACCGCGGCCGGCGCCCAGCGCTTCTCCGTGACCGACAACGGCAAGTCCCTCGCCTACACCCTCCCCGCGGGCGCGGTCGCCACCTTCGTCTGGAACGGCAACGGCGGGACCACCGAGCCGCCCGTCGGCTCCATCGATCCGAGCACCTGGTACCAGGTCAGGGGCCACAGCGGCGCCTGCCTCGACGCCGCCGACTGGGGCACCGCCAACGGCACCGGGCTCCAGCAGTGGGCCTGCGGCAACGGTGCCAACCAGAGCTGGCAGTTCCGGCCGACCACCGACGGGAACTACCAGGTCGTCAACCAGCACAACGCGAAGGTCTGGGATGTCGACGGCGGCACCGGCGCGACCGCCGACGGCACCAGGGTCCACCTCTGGAGCTACGAAGGGGGCACCAACCAGCAGTGGCGGCCCGAGGCCGTCGGCTCGGCCGGCGCGTATCGCTTCGTCGCGCGCCACAGCGGCAAGTGCCTGACGGTGAACGGTTCTTCCGCCGCCAACGGTGCCGGGCTGTCGCAGCAGCCGTGCAACGGGTCCGCGGCCCAGGCGTTCACCCTGAGCCACTGACACGGCGCTCCGGACGCGCAGGGCCCGGTCCGGCGGGACCGGGCCCTGACGCCTCGGCGTTCCCTCAGCCCGCGGTGATCCGCAGGATGCCCGTGACCGTGCCCTGCAGGTAGGCGCCGTCCGGTGCGACGGTGCCGGCCATCTGGAGGGTGTCGTACAGGGCGCCGACCCCTATCAGCTTGCTGCGCAGGACCTGTCCCGTGGCCGGGTCGATCTGCGCGTAGCGGTAGGGGTCGAGCAGGCTGGTCCCCTTGGTTCCGGGAATGACCGGGTTCCGCAGCACCGTGTGCAGCTTCCCGTCCGCGGTGGAGAGTTTCGGTACGGCGGCGGAGCGGAGCTCGTTGTCCCAGACCAGGTCGCAGCCGCTGCCGTCGGCCCGGACGTCCACCCTGCTCAGTCCGCCCGCGAAGGGTGCCGAGGCGGGCACGCTGGCGCCCGCGCCTTCGGGCACCGCGGGGTAGGGATAGCCGTAGGTGCCAGCGACGTAGACGCTGCGGTCCGCGCCGACAGGGGAGTTCTCGCTGCCGGGGCCGCTCGACGCGAGCAGCACCGGGACCGAGCAGACGGTTTCGCCGGTCGAGGTGCGGTAGACCTTCAGCCTGACCGACGCGTCGGCGTTGTCGACGATCGTCACGTAGTCCGTGCCGTCGGTGGGGCCGAAGAAGGTGGGCGTGGAACCGCTGCCCCAGCTCAGCAGGCCGGGCTTACGGGCCTGGCCACGGTCGTACGCCTGCCGCCAGGAGATCCTCGGCGTGCCGTCGGTGGACGCCGTGAGCAGGTAGGTGGCGTGGGTGGTGGTCACGGCGGTGCCCTGCGGTGCCGTCGAGATGCTGTTGGCGATCCGCTCGCCGGCGGGGAGCGCCACGGACCGCACCGTCCCGGTCCTGTCGTCCGCGGTACCGACCACGCCGCCACCCGTGGCGAACCAGACGCGCCCCTGCCAGTCCGGGGAGAGCCCGGTGACGGCATCGTCGGCGGGCACGGCCGAGCCGAGCGGGAGACTGCTGTCGACGGTCAGCCGCCAGGAGCCGGCCGCGTCCCGACGGTGCCCGATCCGCAGCAGGGAGCGACTGCCGTCCACGACGACGAGCCGGTCCTCGTGGTCGATGTAGGCGTACACGCCGCCGAGCAGCGAGCCCTTGGTCAGTTGGAGCGAGGTGAGGGAGGCGCCCGTGTGCGGGTCGAGGAGGTGGACGGTGGGGACCTGGCCCAGAATCGGCGTGCACAGCGCCACGGGGTAGTCGTCGGCCCCGATGAGGACGGTGGGGCAGGCGGACAGCAGCCCGTTCAGTTTGCCGGAGAGGCTTCCGGCGCCGGGGCCGGCGAGCGGTGTGGTGTCGGAGGAGCCGGTGTCACCGTGCATGGTGGCGCTTCCGCGCGGACCCGCGTACGGGTTGGCCGGCAGCACGGACGTGGTGGCGGCGGCCGGGACCGGTGTGCCGGCCGTGGCCGGTGTGCCGGACATCAGGAGCGCTGCGGCGAGCAGAGCCGCGGGGGCCGTGAGGCGCCGTGCGCCGCAACGCCCGTTGGTCGAGGGCATGGTGGTGACTCCGTTTCCATCCTGCTGGTCGTCGTTTCGGTGCCGCCGCAGGGTCGGGCCTGCGGGAGCCCGCCGCGGCCCTCGGCTCCCGCACCCCGGCCGCGGCGAAGGAGACCTCCCCCCGAGGTGCTGCCGATCATCGCGTGAGGTCCGGCCCCCGGACCATGCACAGAGCATGAAGAACGTGTTGCGGCCCTTCCGCGCGAGGCCGGAACGGTGATCCGCCACGAGCTTCCGCGACACAACGCCGCCGGGTGGCCCGCCGGCCTGCGAACGTGTCTACTTCGGCGTTCAAGTTCCCTATTCTTGGGGCGAACTGATCATCCACAGCTTCATGCCCCCTGGAGTTCGCAATGTCCCGACCGGAGAACAACGGCACCGCACTGCACATCGACACCAGCAAGCCGCACCCCGCGCGGATGTACGACTGGTTCCTCGGCGGCAAGGACAACTACCCGGTGGACGAGGCGATGGGGAGGCAGATGCTCGCCGTGGAGCCCGGCGTCCCGGTGATGGCGAAGGTCAACCGGGCCTTCATGCACCGCGCCACGCGCTGGCTGTCGGACCAGGGCATCCTGCAGTTCCTCGACATCGGTACGGGGATACCGACCGAGCCCAACCTCCACCAGGTGGCCCAGGAGGCCGCGCCCGCCACGCGGGTCGTCTACTGCGACAACGACCCGATCGTGCTCGCCCACGCCGAAGCCCTGCTGAGCGGCACTCCGGAGGGCAGCATCGACTACGTGCAGGCCGATGCACGGGACGTAGACGCCATCCTCGAACACGCGGGTAAGACACTGGACTTCAGCCGTCCGGTCGCGCTCTCGCTGATCTCGCTGCTGCACTTCGTCTCCGATGAGGGCGGCGCCTACGAGCTGGTGAGCCGGCTGACCGACGTGCTGGCGCCGGGCAGCTATCTGGTGATCTCGCACCTCACCGCCGACTTCCATCCGGAGGAGGCACGCAAGGTCGACGAGATGTACAAGGCCAACACGCTCACGCTGGCGCCGCGCAACCGCGCCCAGTTCGCCGCGTTCTTCGAGGGACTCGAGATCGTCGAGCCCGGCATCGTGGCCGCCGAGGCGTGGCACCCCGAGCTCGGCGAGCCGATCCCCGGCCAGGAGGACATCGTCAGCGCGGGTTACGTGGCACTGGGACGCAAGCCGTAGCTCCTCCCCCGCGCCGCCGGGCCCGACCGCACCGGGCGAGCGCCCCCGTCCCGGTTCGAGTCCGGTTCCGGGGGCGCTCGGGCTATGTCGGGCAGACCGGGCCGCGGGACGGCTGTCCGGACCCGGCGGGGTACGGGGCTACGACTTCCGCCAGTTCTGTGACGCCTTGCCTGATGCGCAGGTCGCCGTCGACACGCCTCCGCCGTAGGCGAGGTCGAGGCAGCCGCCGTTCGGGACGCTCTTCAAGGTGCCGCCCGAGCCCCAGCGCCAGAGGCGCGCGGTGCCCTGGGTGCAGTCGCCCACGAACACGGCCTGGTTCAGCATGTTGGCGACGAGACAGGAACCGGACTGCTTGTTGACTACCTTGAGGCTGTTGTTCTCCGCGCTCACGGTGGTCCAGTAAGCGCTCGGGGCGGTGCAGCTGCCGTCGTCCGCGGAGCCGTACACCTGGATCAGGCACGAGCCGTTGTCGGCGTTCTTCAGCCGGAAGGCGCCCGACGAGGGCGGCGGTGCCGGGTCTCCGCCGCCGGTGGCCGATCCGGAGGAACCCGAGCCGGACGAACCGGATGATTCGACCTCGCCCGTTCCGGAGCTGCCCGAACCGGCGGAACCACCGGAAGAACCGTCGCTCCCTCCGGCCGTGTCCTGCGCTCCGCTTCCCGAAGCCGCTCCGCCCGCACCGCCCTTCGCGGCGTCCGGCGACGACGTGTCCTTCTTCTCCGGCTTCTTCGGCTTCTCCGACGCGGGGGTGGCCGACGCGCTCGCGCCGGGCGACCGCGTGGGGTCGGCCGGTGCGGTGACGGAGACGGACGGCGTCGATCCCGCGGCGTGGTCCGGGCCGGTGGCGTACGGCAGGTTCTGGATGGCGAGCGTCGCCCCGACGGTGGTCACCACGACGGGCACGACGGTCAGCAGGATGCGGGTACGACGCCGCTCACGCCGCGGTGACCGGGCGTCGGGTGCGGTCTCCGGGATGTCCCCCGTACCGCCCGCACCCGCCGTGCTCCCCGCACCTCCCGTGGTCCCCGCGCCTTCGACCGGGTCCGGTGCTGTTGCGGGTACGACGGGAACGTACGGCTCGATGTTCTCCGGCACCCTCGCGGCGAAGGCCGCCCGCCGGACCAGCTGCTCCATGACGGCCTCGGGCCAGCCGCCGGGGGCCGACGGGCCCCGCCGCCCGATGAGTTCGACCAGCTCGGCGGCGGTCGGACGGCCCTCCGGGTCCTTGTCCAGGCAGGACGCCACCACTTCGGCGAGCCGGGCGTCGCGCTCGCGCACCGGCGCCAGATCGGGCTCGTCGTGCACGATGCGGTAGAGCGGGCTGCCCTCCGCCCCGTCCCCGAAGGGCCAGCGGCCGCTCGCCGCGTACGCGACCAGCAGGCCCAGTGCGAACACGTCGGAGGCACCGGTCAACCGCCTTGTGCCCATGGCCTGTTCGGGCGACATGTACGCGGGCGTGCCGACGATCAGGCCGGTCCGGGTCAGTTGGCTCTGCTCGGCGGCGCGGGCGATGCCGAAGTCGATGAGGGTGACGCCGTCGAGGGTCAGCATGACGTTCGACGGTTTCAGGTCACGGTGCACCATGCCGAGCGCGTGTACCGGCTTCAGTCCTGCGGCAACCTCCCGCAGCAGCAGCCACAGGGCGTCGGCCGGGACGGGGCTTCCGCTGCTCGCGCTCGGTCGAGAGCTCAGTTCGGAGCCCGGTGAAGGAGTGCCGTGCGGTTCGACGGCCTCGGCAAGGGTGATCCCGGGTACATACGCGGTGGCGAACCACGGCGGCTCCGCGGTGCGGTCGCTCGCGAGCAGGGGCGCTGTGGCCTCGGCCGGTAACCGTGCGAGGTTGTCCATCTCCTGCCCGAACCGGCGTACGAACCCCTCGTCCTCGGCGACGACGGACGCCAGCATCTGCTTGACGGCCGCATACCTGCCGCCCGTGACGCCGAGGTACACCCGCCCCATGCCGCCGGCCCCGATCCGGCCCAGCAGAGGGATCGGTCCGATCCGCCGTGGGTCCTGTGCGCGCAGCGGCTCCGCACCACTGCCCGCGAGGTCGAACCCGTCTTCCCCGTTCACGCTCTCCCCGTTCACCAGCCGGTCGGCCGGGACCTGTGCCGGTCCATGCGCTCCCCCGGTCCGCACGGGCCGGCACAGGCTCCCGACTCGGGGAACAGTCTGAACCATCGATCGTCCTGATTGGAAGATCTTTCTAGAAAACGATTCCACTTCCCATCGGCGGGACCGTGACCACGGGGGACTACGCTGGTGGTCACCATGAGCCCCAAGCAACAACGTGGCGAGGAAACTGCCGACCGCCTCCTGGACGCCGCCCTCCAGGTGTACGCCGAGTCCGGCGAGCAGGGCGTCACCGTCAGTGCCCTCACCAAGGCGAGCGGTGTCAGCCTCGGCAGTCTCTACCACCACTTCGGCAGCGTCGACGGCCTGATGAACGCCCTGCTGTTGCGCTGGCTCGGCCGCCTCCTCGCCGAGCTGGCCGCAGCCGTGGAGCGTTCCCGCGCGGCCCGGACCGGCATCGGCGCCCTCGTGCGGACCTATCTGACCTTCATCCAGGAGCACCCGGACGCCGCCCGGCTCCTGCACTCCTCCTACGCCGACCGGCTCGGGATGGCGCAGGCCAGGCAGCTCCGCGACGCCCAGGAGGCCAGGCTCTCACCCATGACCGAGTGGGTGCGGCTGCACGTCGAGACGGGAGAAATCGCTCCGCTGTCCGTCCCCCTGGTCGAGGCACTGGTCATGGGACCCGTCGTCGCGACCGCGCGCCGCTGGCTGTCCGGCGTCGACGACGTCGACCTCGATCAGGCCGCGCGCATCCTGCCGGAGAGGATCTGGCGGTCGCTCAGCCCCTGACACTCAGTGGGCACGGAACACCGAGCCGATGAACTCCGTGAGAAGTCGCTCCTTGAGCGGTTCCGGAAGCGCGTCGAGCAGCACCAGAACCGGAGCCATCCTGCCCGGGAGCTCCGAACCGCCGCCGAGCCCCGCGAAGGCCAGGACCGCCGCGACCTCGTCCGGACCGAGGGCCGCCGGGTCGAGTCCGGCGGCGAGCTCCGCGAGCCCCGGGTCCACGGTGACCTGCGGCAGCGCCCGGGCGGCCCGAAGCGCGGCCGCGAGGTCCACCAGCAGCGCGTCGACCTGCCCGACGGTGGCCGGCGTCAGGGTGAGGTGGAGATTGGGCGGCAGTCCGTCGAAGGAGAGCTGGGGCTGCAGGTACCAGCCGCGGTCGCGCATCTCGTCGGCGAGGTGGAGCAGCAGGCTCAGGTCGGGGTCCCCGCCCGCCGGCCCGCTGTGGACCGTGAACGCGACGAGTCCGGCAGCCGGTTCCCCCAGCACCCGTACGCCTTCGGTCCCGCGCAGGCCCTCCAGGAGCCGGTCCGAAGCCTCGGCGACCCGGCCGGCCAGCGCGGTGTAGCCGTCCTCGCCGACATGCTGGAGGACCGCCCACGCCTGGGCCAGCAGACCGCCGGACTTCGTGCCCTGGACCGTCGGGTTGACGACCGGGTAGCCGGGCCAGCCCGCATGGGCGAAGTACTGGTACCGGCGCAGCTCGGCGTCCCGGTAGAGGACGACGGAGGCGCCCTTGTCGGCGTACGCGTACTTGTGCAGGTCGACGGAGAGCGAGGTGACCCCGGGAACCGACAGGTCGAACGGCTCCACCTCGCGTCCGGCGCGCCGCAGGTAGGGCAGGAGCCAGCCGCCGATGCACGCGTCGACGTGGCACAGCACTCCGCGCCGTGCGGCGGCCCCGGCGATCTCGGCCACCGGGTCGATCACTCCGTGCGCGTACGAGGGTGTCGAGGCGACCACGAGCGCGGTGCGGTCGGTGATCGCCGCGGCGACGGCACCGGCGTCGGCACGGAAGGTGGCGGGATCGACGGGGACGACGACGGTCTCCAGGCCCAGGTAGTGGGCGGCCTTGTGGAAGGCGGCGTGGGCGGTGGCCGGGAGGACCAGTTGAGGCGCCGTGATGCCTCGTACCGAACGCGCGTGGTCCCGGGCCGTCTTGACGGCGAGCATGATGCTCTCCGTCCCGCCGCTGGTGAACGTGCCCTGGGCACCCGGTGCGCCCAGCAGCGCCGCGACTGCCCCCACCAGGTCGTTCTCCAGCCGTGCCACGCTCGGGAAGACGGTCGGGTCGAGCCCGTTGACGGTGGCGTACGCCGTGTACGCGGCGGCGGCCAGTTCGTCGAGGCCGTCCAGGCCGGCGTCGTAGACGTAGGCGAAGGTGCGCCCGCCGCGGGTGGGCGCGTCGGCTTCCCGCAGGGCACGCAGCTCGGCGAGCACCTCGGCCGCGGAACGGCCGGCGGGAAGGGCACGGGTGGGTTCAGTCGACACGGTCGGTCTCTTCCTGCTGAGGCACGGACTGCTGAGGCACGGACTGCGGGGGTACGGACTGCGGGGGTACGGGCTGCGGGGGTACGGGTTCGGTGCGGTCCTCGCGGTAGCGGTGCAGCAGCCACAGGCTTGCGCCGGCGAGTACGGCGGGCAGCACGCTCATGCCCGCGGTGATGCCGGTCAGGGCGGCCTCGGGCTGGGCCACCCGGTGGTCGGCGTCGGAGGAACGGAACCCCGTCACCGCCAGGACCAGCGCGAACACCCCCGCTCCGAGCGCGAAGGCCAGGGTCTCGGCGGCCGTCCACAGTCCGGTGAAGGTCGCGGCCCGCCGCTTGCCTGTACGGGCGACATCGGCGGCGAGGGTGTCCGCGAGCATGGTCAGCGGCAGCAACTGGAGCCCGGCGTAGGCGATACCGATGACCACGACCGCCGCGTAGCCGAGTGCAGGTCCGGCCGCCGGGGTGAAGGCGAGCAGCACGGCTCCTGCGAGGAAGAGCAGGGACGCGCACCATTGGGCCCCCTTCACTCCGCGCAGACGGGCCAGCCGGTTCCACAGCGGCATGACGAGGACGAGCGGTCCGATCAGGCAGGCGAACAGCGGGGTGACCGCGGTGGGCGAGCCGAGCGTGTACGTGGCGAAGTACTGGACTCCCGCGAGCATCACGCCGATGGCGAGCGCCTGGAGGGTCCACATGCCGGCCAGGAACAGGAACGGCCGGTGGGAGCGGGCGGCGGCCAACTGCGCCCGGAGCGAGGGTTCGGCCTCGCTGCGGGCCACCGCCGGGGCCCACCGGGTGGTGAACCAGGCGCCGAACATGCCGAGGGCCAGCAGGACGGCGACGGCGATCCCCATCGTCCGGTAGCTCGCCGGACTGTCGCCGTCGGCGTGGGCGATCGCCGGTGCGAGCGCCCCGGACAGCAGGATCGCGACGCCGAGGAATCCCACCCGCCAGCCCAGGATCCGGCCGCGTTCGGCCGGGTCCTCGGTCATCTCGGCGGGCATCGTCACGTACGGCACCTGGAAGACGGCGTACGCGGTGGCTGCCAGGAGGAACAGCACCGCCACGTATCCGGCCGCGGCCGCTCCGCGCAGCGGGGGCGCGGCGAAGATCAGCGCGAAGAGCGGTGGGAGGGTGCAGGCGCCGATGAGCAGGAACGGACGGCGTGGTCCGCCGCGCAGCCTGCTGCGATCGGACACCGCGCCGACCAGCGGGTTGATCAGGACGTCCCAGGCCTTCGGCAGGAAGACCGCCGCCCCCGCGACGGCCGCGGGCACGGCGAGGACGTTGGTGAGGTAGTAGAGCAGGATCAGGCCCGGAACGGTGGCGAAGGTGCCGGTGCACAGGGAGCCGAGCCCGTATCCGATACGGACCCGGCGTGGCAGGCGTGGACCCGGTTCACAGTCCGCACGGATGTCTGCTGGCATGCCGCAGATCATGAACGAACGTTTGAGCAGGTGGCAAGGGGTACGGATGACGGCACCATGAACTCCGGCGGCCGGACGTCGGCGCCGGGGAACCTCAGGCGTCCGCTCGCCTCCGCACAGGTCCCGTGCTGGCCCGCACGATCAGTTCGACCGGGACGATCGAGCGGACGTCGCTCTCCGCATCCCCCCGGAGCTGCCGCAGCAGCAGGTGGAGCGCGCGTCGGCCGGTCTCGGCGAAGTCGTTGTGGACGGTGGTCAACGGCGGTGCGAGGTAAGCGGCTTCGGGGATGTCGTCGTAGCCGATGACACTGACGTCCTCGGGCACCCGGCGCCCCGCCTCGTGCAGGGCTCGCAGTACCCCCAGTGCCATGTGGTCGTTGGAGGCGAACACGGCGGTGACCTCCGGCCGGGACGCCAGCTGCCGGCCGAGGGCGTATCCGGAACCGGCGCTCCAGTCGCCGATCAGCCGGCCGGGTACGAATGCGCCTGCTTCCTCCAGAGCCTCACGCCAGCCGAATACGCGCTGCTCGGCGGCGAGCCAGCCGTCCGGCCCCGCGACGTGCCAGACGGTGGAGTGCCCATGGGCCAGGAGGTGCTCGACGGCCATGCGGGCTCCGGCGGCGGAGTCCGACGTGACGACGGGGGTGCCCGGGCCGAGACGGCTCTCCAGCGTGACCAGCGGAATGGCCGGTACGACGCCGGACAGCACCTTGTCCGCGTTCTGCTGCGGAGCGATGGCGATGACACCGTCCGCTCCCTCCGCGGCCAGCAGGTCCACGGCCTTCATGACGGTGTCCGCGTCGGACGGGGGCAAGGAGATCGAACTGATCAGGTATCCGGCCTCGCGAGCGGCGAGATTGATCGCGGTGAGAAGGGAGGCGGGTCCATGACGGGCCGCGTCGAACGAGATCACGCCGAGCACCCGGGTACGGCCGCTGGTCAGGGAACGGGCGCTCGAACTGGGCCGGTATCCCAGTTCGTTCATCGCTGCCAGCACCTTCGTACGCGTTTCGGCACGCACGGAAGGGTTGTCGTTGAGGACTCTGGAAACGGTCTGCTTGGAGACGCCCGCGAGCCGGGCGACATCGTCCATGACCGGTTTGGACCGGGCGAAGCTGCGGCGGCTGCGCCCGGCCGGAGCCGGTCCGCCGGAAGCGGCTGCGGGCATCGTTGGGGTCCCCTCCGGAGCACCGGTGATCGGGCACGGCCGTCCGGCCGGACACAGGATATGCCCGACGGCCGGACAGTCGCCCCCCGGCTCAGCCCCGCCGGACCGCCCAACTCCGCGTCGCGCTCAGCATGGGGCAACCACCCACAGGCGGACTACCGTTGAGCCGCAAGCAGCCCCACGCCGACCGGCCCGGTCACCTCCCGAGGATGCCGCGCCCCCGAGGTGTCGTCAGGGAGCGCACGCCTCCGCGATCGACAGGCTGTTCTCGTACAGGTGGTGCCGGGTGACCCGGCCGGCCTCGACCGTGAGGTGCAGCGCGAAGGGGCCCGAGAAGGACTTGCCCGTCGCGCGGACCGTCCCTGAGAGGTGACCCATCAGAACGGCGTCGGCGCCGTCGACGAGAAAAGTGTCGACAGACGCGCGGGCATCCTCCGGCACGGTGTACTCCGCCAACTCCGCAGCCTGGGAAGCGCATTCCACTGCGGTGGAGCGGGGCCGGATCCAGGGGGCCGCGGGGTTCTCGGCGAGCAGCCAGTCGACGTGGTCGGCGAAGAGGGCGGTGAGCCCCTCGGCGTCCCCGGCGAGCCGGAGGGCGAGGAACTTCTCCACGGTGGCGCGGGTGACATCCGCGGCGGTGAGCGTCATGGGACCAGTCTGCCGAGGCGGTGACGGAGCGTCGATTACGTCGGAGGTAAGCACCGGCATCCCGCACAGACGCAGCGTGACGACTCCTCCGTTCCGACCCGGTGTGCCACTTGGGCCACCCCACCCATGTATCCGAACCATCAAGCACCGAATGAGCTATTGCACCCCACCTTGGGCCACATACATGAACATCGTCGTTGTGCCTGAACCCTTGGCGGCGCCGTCAGCCGGTGCTACAACTCCTCTGACATGCCTCGGCACACCATCCGGTGACGCTGTGTCATGCCATGGAACCCGCACTCCGCACCAGAGTTGGAGGCAGTCGTTCGATGCACCTGCCAGTGAGCCGTCGTACTTTCGCCCGCCTCGCCGCCGCGCCGGCCGCGGCCCTTGTCCTCGGACCGGCCGACCGCGCCTCGGCCGCCGCGGCAGCCCCCGCAGCCGGGCGCGGCGACATCGTTGCCGCCGTGGACCGCGTGACCGCGTTCATGGACGAGCACGTCTCCTACCGAGGCGGCTACGTCTGGAGCTACCTGCCGGACCTCTCGACCACATGGGGCGAAATGGAGGCCCGGCGCACCATGTGCTGGATCCAGCCGCCCGGCACGCCGTCGGTCGGCCACAGCATGCTCGATGCCTATCACGCCACCGGATCGGAGGTCTGCTACCGGGCCGCCAAGCGCACCGGGCTGGCCCTGGTGGACGCCCAACTTGCCTGCGGCGGCTGGAACTACATCCATGACACGGCGGGGCAGGGATCACTCCGCACCTGGTACGGGACGATCGGTGCCAACGGCTGGCGCCTGGAGGAGTTTCAGCACTTCTACGGCAACGCCACCTTCGACGATGCGGCGACCGCCACAGCCGCCCAGCTGATACTCCGGCTCCAGCTGGAAAGGCCGCACCCGAAGTTCGAAGCCGCCCTGGACAGGGCGATCCGGTTCGTCGTCGCGGCGCAGTACCGCGGCGGCGTCGCGGACGGCGGCTGGCCGCAGCGCTTCCCGGCCTTCTCCGGCTCCGCCCGGCAGACGCCGTGGCCGGACGAACTGCCGTCCTGGCTGCCCGCCGGCATCCGGCACGGCATGGAGGACGGCGACTACACCGGACACGTCACCTTCAACGACAACGTGCTCGGCGAGAACATCAAGTTCCTGCTGATGTGCGTCACCTCGCTCGGGCGCCGCGACCTGATCCCGAACGTCAGGCGGGCCATGGCCTGCCTCCATCGCATGCAGCAGCCGGGACCGCAGGCCGGCTGGGGCCTGCAGCACCTCGCCCGCGCAGCCGGCGGCCGACAGGCAGGTGCGCCCGCCGGTGCCCGTTCCTACGAACCGCGTGCGCTCGTCACCCACACCACCCAGACCAATGTCCAGCAGCTCTTCGCCTACTTCCGGCTCACCGGCGACCACGAGTTCCTCCGCCGGGCGCCGGAAGCCATCGCCTGGCTGGAGAGCTGCCGGCTGACGGACCAGCAGCGGGCGGAGAACCCGCTCCTGGCCTCCAGTACGCATCCCACCTTCGTCGAACTCGGCACCAACCGCGCCCGGTTCGTCCACCGCTTCGGCTCGAACGTCCGTAACGGCGCCTACTACAACGACCACGACCACCGGGACACTCCGAGCCACTACGGCGGCGGACGCAAGGTCGACACCGCTGCCCTGCACGCGACCTACGACCAGCTCATGTCGATGAGCCGGTCGGAGGTCGCCGGCCTCAGGGCGCGATCGCCCCTCGCGGCGCGCGGCAGGCGTGAACTGCCCGGCTACTTCTCGGCGAGGGACCTGGGACTGGACGACCTCTTCCGGGGTGCCGATCTGTCGCTTCCCACCGTGACCCCGGCGCAGGCGGACGCGGTCGTGTCCGGACTGGGCGACAGGGACCACTGGCTGACGCGGATCGGTTCGATCACCAATCCGTACCAGGGGCCGCCACCCACGACGCCCTATGACGGCAAGGCCTGTGTGAGCCGCCACGTGGGCGACCTCTACGACACCTCACCCTATGACCCGCTCAGCCCACCGCAGATGCCTCCCTATACGCCGCAGGCCGGCCCGCTGGGCATCACGACGTCGGACTTCATCAAGAATCTGAACACCCTCACGGCGTACGCAGCCGGCGTCTGACACCGGATGCGTGACGCCGCACCGTCAGCTCAGCCGGAACACCGGGCCGCGCGGTGTGAACGGAAGGGAGGCGCCCTGCGGGATCAGGAACGCGTGCTCGCGGCGGATCCGCAGGGTGTCGCACCAGCCGTCGGTGATGACGAGTACCGGGGCCGTCGGCGGGAAGTCGTCGGCCCTCCGCAACAGGTCGATGCCCGGCTGCAGTTCGGTACCGCCACGGCCGCGCACCCGGACCCGGCCCGCGATCTCGGCCGGTGGCAGATAGCCGGCGTCGTACGGTGCCGCGTCGCAGAACACCACGCGCGCCGCGGGTACGTCGCGGGCCTCCGCGTACGAGGCAATGGCGCCGAGTGCCTTGCCGAGCAGGGCGCTGTCCATCGAGCCGGAGGTGTCGAGAACGACTCCGAAGGTGCAGCGGGCGGTCTCCTGGGGCGGGAAGTACCGGCCCGCACGCGGGATGTCCGGTGTCGACGCCTGCCGCCGAGCCGGGCGGGCGTAGGACCGCAGGGGTTCCGGTCGGGGGACGTACTCGTCGAACCAGCGGGCGAGTCTCGCGTCCCACGGTACGGGCGGGTGGGCCAGTGCCCTGATCTCCTCGATCAGCCCGGCCGGCAGCAGGCCGCGCTCACCGTACTGGTGCAGATCGAAACCCTGGACCAGGCCTCGCCGGTAGAAGTCGTCCAGGTCGGTGTACGGGCGGGCCCCCGGGTGCGGCAGTGCCTCGCCGAGGATGTCGCCGGCACCCTTGCCGCGGAGGGTTGCGAGCCGCCGCTGTCGGCGCAGGTCGACCGCGATGCGGTCGTACACCTCCTCGGCGGACAGGTCCCGCAGGTCCGGGTCGTACAGCAGCCCCTCGGGCATGTCGCCGACGCGCATCTGGACGAGCCAGTCGTTGACGACGTAGTCGGCCGCGACGTTGAAGAGGAACGGGTCGCGGCCACCGCGGCGTTCGCCGTGGCGCAGCGCGGCGTGCAGCATCTCGTGGGCGAGGATGAAGCGCCATTCGTCATCGGTGAACGTGCGCAGCGGGTTGACGTAGATCTCACCCGCGGCAGAGCTCACCGCGGCGATCGCGATGCCCTGCGCACGGGCGAGTTCGGCGTCGGCCACGACGGTGAGGCCCGCGGCGAGTCCCCCGAGCAGGGGGTACGAGGAGACGAACCAGTTCATGGCCCGGTCCCAGGGGCGCTGCGGTGCGCGCTCTCCGGTAACCCGGTCGACGCGGCCGCCCGCCACGTCCATGGCGGTGGAGACGCTCCGGGTGAGGGCGTGTGCGAAGGCCGTCTCCCAGTCGGGGACAGAGGTGTTGTTCCAGGCCGGCCACGTCGTGAGGACCTGGTCCGGGTGCGCGCCCGCGGTGCCGCAGTCCTCGTGGGCGGCGGGGATGCCGTCGCGGCGCCAGCGGGCGGCGAGTTCTGCCTCGTCGCCGCCGGGAAAGGACTCCGGCAGGTGTCCGGGGGGACGGCCTATCGGGAAGGTGAGCAGGAAGCGGTTGACGACCGTGCAGCGGGCCGCGAGGTCGAAGCGGTCGGGCTGCTCGCGCGGGTCGTCCGCTGCTGCCGGTACATGCCCGAAGCCCAGGTGCAGCAGGCAGTGGGCAAGGGCCCAGGCCCACTCGGCGGGATCCGCCCGCTTGGTGGGGTGAACGTGGACGGTGCCGTTGGAGGTGACGGCGGCCAGTCCCCCGGCCGGGGTCAGGGCGCACTTGTCCTGTCTGCAGACGGAAGCGTCGACAGCGGCGAAGGCCGGGTTCCGCTTGACCGTCGCGAGCCCCGCCGCGAACGCCTCGGCGGCCGGGTCGGACGTGCCGCTCTTGCTGTTCTTCCCACCCTTGCTGTTCTTCCCGCCGCTGCCCTTGGCCCCGCGCGCCACGGCCTTCATCGCCGGGCCTCGACCAGCCTGGGCATGTCGCGCGCCGCGTCGATGAGGAACCAGGCCGGGAGCACCGGCAGGCCGTCGGCGTCGTCCGCGATGACGGTCTGCGCGACCTCGACCGAGATCTCGGCCAGCTGCACGAGCAGCGACTTGGCCCGGTAGGAGGTCTGTCGCATGGACGCCGAGACGTGCTCCTTCTGACGCGGCAGCTCCTTCACCAGCCGTCCGCGGAACGCCTCGGCCAGGTAGTAGAGGAGGTCACGGTCCTCGAGCCGGGCCGGCCAGGAGGCGTCGCCCTTGAGGATCGCCTCGATGCCGAACGTATGGCGGACGATCTTCGCGTAGCCGCAGAAGGAAACGGCGTGCGCGGGCGTCAGCGTGCCGTGCACGATCACCTTCAGCGTCTGCTCGTCGATGGCCGGCCCGAAGGAGTGCAGTGCGTCGGAGAGCATGTGCCAGGAGCGGGGCGTGGAGAACGGCTCCTCGGTCTTGGGCGGCTGCGACCACAGGTGGTCCGGACGGTCGATGAGGTAGTCCGTCACCCAGGGATGGATGCCGTTCTCCCCCGCCCAGACCAGCCAGTCCGCTCCCGATGCCCGCAGATGGACGTGGGTGAGCCGGTTGACCAGAGCGGACGCGATGGGCCTCGCCAGCGCGTTGTCCGTGGCACGGTTGCCCGCCCCGATGACGATCGAGCCGGCGGGCAGCTCGTACGAGCCGATCCGCCGGTCCAGGATCAGCGAGTAGAAGGCCTTCTGGACATCGGGGGTTGCGGCGTTGAGCTCGTCGAGGAAGAGGCAGTACGGCTCGTCGCGGGCGATGATCTCCGGCGGGCAGAACACGGAACGTCCGTCACGGATCTGCGGCACGCCGATCAGGTCCTCGGGCGCGAGCTGCGTCCCGAGGAGACTGACGCACTCCAGTCCCAGCGACTCGGCGAACCTCCGCACGAGCGACGACTTCCCGATCCCGGGGGCTCCCCAGAGGAACACGGGCCGCACGGTGGCGAGCCCGAGCAGCAGTTCGGGAATCTGGGCGGGAGTGACGGTGACGGCGGCCTGCACGCGGGAAAGTTCCTTCGGGGCTTGGGAGTTCGAGCCCGCTCAGTATGGGAGGCCCCGCGGAGCACCGCAGCCGAATATCGGGCCGGTCGGTGCGGGGCCGGCCGAGGACGACGGCCGACCGGATCCCCGCACATTCGCCGGCCCGCCCCGATGCGCCGGGACCTCGACCGCGCGTGCCGCCCTCCGCCCTACTCGAAGAACTTGAGGCTCCAGCCGGTGTCGGCGGTCGGGCCGGGGACGTTGGCGCGGCTGTAGGTGGTGTTGCCCCACCAGGCGAACGTGCCCGTGTACCAGTACCGGTTCTCCCACGCGTACGGCGTTCCCTTCGGGACCGCGTGGAACATCAGGGGGAACCTCGGACCGGCTGGCGGGCTGGTGTTGATGTCGCCGTTGAGCAGGACGAAGCTGTGGTGGCCGGGGCCGTTGACGTACAGCGTCGGGTCCCAGCCGGACATCATCGTCGCGCGGTCGGAGCCGAACAGGCAGCCGTTCGACTTGTACCAGTCCCAGACGTACGTCGGGTCGCCGCCGGCGCGCAGCCGCAGGTCGGCCAGGCAGTACTTGTCGCTCCAGCTGCCGTTGGCGGAGTAGACGATGTGCAACTGCCCGTTCGGGTCCTTGATGGCCTCGGGGCTCTCGTTGATGAACGGGTTGCCGACCACCCGTTCCCAGCTCTCCCGGGGCTGGGAGATGACGTACCGCGCTCCGGTCGGCGTGGTGGGACTGCTCATCCGCGCGATGTAGAGGTTCTGCTCGACGTTGGTGTCGCCGGCCCAGCCGGACCATACGAACCAGCGCTGCCCGCCGAAGGTGAACAGGGTCCCGTCGATGGCCCACTTGCCGTCCGGCAGGGCCAGTTGGCTCTCTCCGGTGTATCCGCTGTCCGGGCCGGCCGAGCTGATGACGTACATCCGGTGGGCCGATCCGCGGCCGGCCGAGAAGTAGATGTAGTAGCGGCCGCCGTCGGTGACGATCTCGGGAGCCCAGACCTCACCGCGGCCTGCCGTGTCCGACCACACCTGCCGTGCGGGCGCCGAGGCCAGTGCGGCCGTCGACGACGCCTGCCGCACGGCGATGCCCCCACCGGTCGACTGCACCGATATGTAGGTGCTGCCGACCCGGATCACACTCGGGTCCGCGGCTCTGATGGTCTGTTCGGCCTGAGCGGGCTGGGCGGACGACAGGGACATGACGGCAGCGAGGACGCCGGACAGTGCAACGGCGGCGGCTCCGGAGAGAAGTCGAGAGAGCTTCATGGTCCCGTTCCAAGGTTGGCCTCCGCCGCGACGCCGGGCCGGCGGGGGGATTTACATCGATGGAAGAGCGCTCTCACAGCATCCTGACTAGTCCGGTACATGTCAACGTATCGCGCGGCGATGGGCTTACCGCCTTCGCTTCGCCGGACGCCTCCCGGACGGACCCGCCGACCCCAACTCCCGCAATCGCACGCCTTCTGACTGCTGGTCAGCTTGGCGGCCACAGCGCACCGAGGGCCACTCGGATCTGCTCGGCCAGGTGCTCCGGGGCGAACCTGCCGGGGTCGGTGAGTTCGATGCGGCAGAAGTGTTCCGCGCAGGCGACCAGCGCGTGGGCCAGGATCTCGGGGTCGAGGGCAGGCACGTCTTCGCGTGCGGCCCCGAGCCGGGTGATCCACAGGGCCGTTCGCTGTCGCACCCGCTCCCTGTCCGCCTCGATGCGCTCGTGGACCACGGCGGGCATGGCCGACGGGGTCAGCAGGATGAGCCGCCAGGTGTCGGGGTCCTCGGAGAGCATCTCCACCCCGCGGCGCACCGACTCCGCGACGAACCCGGCCGGATCGCGCAGGCCGCCCCCCTGGGGAAAGACGGCGAGCAGGCGGCCGAAGGCGCGCGCCTGCTGCCTGTCGAGCAGGGCACCGAGCAGCGCGCCCAGGTCACCGAAAGCGCTGTAGACCACGGCCCGTGCGACACCGGCCTGCTTCGCCACGGCGTCAATGGACACGCGGTCGTGCCCCGCGTCCACGATCACGGTGAGCGCCGCGTCGAGCAGCTGCTCACGGCGCACCTCGATCGGCACCCGCGGGGCGTAGGGGCGACGTTTGCGCGGCCTGGCGTTCGGACTGCTCGTGGTCGACACCTTGGCATCTTACGACATCCGTGTCTTAATTTACGACGGCGGTGTCGTAAATGCGGTCGGGCGGACCCGGGACAGCCATCAGGCGTACGCACCACGGACACGAGGAGGCGCAGCATGCCGACACGACGAAGTACGGTCGAGCCGCACGAGGACTACGGGTTCTTCGGCCCCGGTTCGGTGGTGTGGAAGGTCTGGGGCTATCCCACGGCGCCGACCGTCGCTCTGCAGCGGGCTGTCGTGGTGGAGGAACTCGACCCGCCCCTGGTGGCGGCCGTGCACGGGACCCAGGACATCTACCGTCGTCCCCGCACCCGCTACGACCGGACCCTGCGCTACTTCTCGATGGTGGCCTTCGCGGGCTCACGGGACGTGTGCAAAGCAGCGGACATCCTGGTCAAGGTCCACTCCAAGGCGATAGGGAAACTGCCCTACGGCGGCGGCACCTACGACGCCAACGACCCCGACTCCCAGCTGTGGATCCAGCTCACGGGCTGGCACTCGATCCTCTACGCCTACGAGAAGTACGGGCCCGGCAAGCTCTCCGCGGACGAGGAGAAGGAGTACTGGGAATCCTGCGCCGTGGCCGCGGAGTTCCAGACCTGCCCGCCCGGTGACATCCCGCGCGACCGTGCCGGTGTCCGCGCGTACTTCGAACTGATGCGCCCGAGGATGTCCGCCAGCCCGATCGCCAAGCAGGCCATGCACCACCTGCTCAGGACAGAACTCGTCCTCCTGCCGGGGATGCCCTGGTGGGAGAAGCCCGGCGCCCTGATCGCCGCCAGGGCGATCCGGGCAGCCACCATCGCCACACTGCCGCGCTGGATGCGCCGGACGGCCGGCATCCGGCAGTCGCGCCTCACCGACGTCCTGATCGTGCCCGTCATGAAGGCCGGCTTCGCCCTCCTGCACCTCAGCCCCCGTGCCGAGCTGGCGATCCTGGAGAAGCTCTCGCCCTCCACCGTCCCCGTCGTCGCACCGGTCAAGCTCGGCATCCCCCCGCGCACCGACGAGGTGCTCACCCCCGCCGAAGCCCGCACCCGCCACGGCTACGAGAAGCCCGCCGAGGCGCATCTCGACCTGCGTGCCCGCCAGGCCGCACGCCTCTTCGGCGAAGGCAAGGAGCCCAGCGACGAGGGACTCATCGAGTCCCAGTACATCCTCGGCCGCCTCACCTGATCCGGCCCCGGAAACCCCACGTCCTCGGCTTCAGGAGCGCCAATCACGGCTGTACGAGCGGCTTCCCGGGCAGTTGCGGACATGCGTGCGACGGCCGGACCCACAAGGGAGTCCGGCCGTCGCGTCAGGCAGGCAGGATCAGCAGCTGCCCGCCGGACGGTCCCGCTTCACCAGGTTCGTGGAGCCGGTGGTGCCGTCCAGCCAGAGGACGCGCTTGCCCTCGTCGGCGGAGGCGTACACCTGGTCGCCCCGGTTGCAGGAGACGCGCTGCGCGCCGCCCTTGCCGTCGGGTGCCACCTGGTACAGCTTCGGCAGCGTGTCGTTGGACCAGGAGGTGGCCGGCGGCAGGACCGTGACGGAAACCGCGTCGTCCGAGGCCGTCAGGGAGTAGGCGTACAGGGAGCCGTCTCCGGCTTCCGGGGTGACAGTGACGGGGTTCGAGCCATCGAGGTCCGCGCGCCGCACCGAGGCCTTGCCGGTGCCGTCGCTGTCCTCGATCCAGAAGACACCGTCGTCGGTGATCGCGGTCTGGCCTATGCTCCGCGTCGTGGCGCTGTCGATGGGCATCAGGGTCTTGGCGCCGGTCGCCCCGTCGAAGACCTCGACACCGATCTTGGAGAAGCCGTCCTCGCCGGGCCACAGCTTGACGTAGGCGATCTTCCCGTCCTTTATGGAGGGCAGACCTGAGATGTGGTAGGCACGACCGCCGTCGACCAATCCGGTCTCGCCGGTCTTCATGTTGACGTAGCGCACGTTCGTGACGCCGAACTGCGGGTTGACCGCGGTGTAGGCGACGTAGTCGCCGTCCACGGTGAGTCCGGAGATATCGCTGCCGATGGCGCTGACCTGCTTCGCGAGGCCGCCCTTGACCGGGCGCGCCATGATGAGGATGCCGTTGCTGCTGTACTGGGCCCACACCACGGTCTCGCCGTCGGTGTCCGCGTAGACGTTGTAGTCGCCGTTGTTGGAACTCATCAGCTGGGGCGTGCCCTTGCCGGAGGTGTTGCCCAGCCACACCGAGTACGGCTCGCTGCCGTCCTCGTTGGACCTGGAGACGGCGTACTTGCCGCCGCCCGCGCCCACGCCGGTACCGCCGACGTTGACCTTCGACTGAAGGAGGTCGGTGTCGACGCCGAGCGCCTTCTCCCAGCCGGGCACGATGCCGTGCGCGTCGAACGACTTCTTCACGACGCCCAGCTGGGCCTTGGTGGCGCCCAGTTCCTGCGCGGCGGCGACGACCGCGGCGCGGCCCTCGGTGAATCCGTCCAGGGGGGTCATGTACGCGGACAGGGCGCGGTAGACGATCTTGTCGGCGAGCTCGGCGCCGAGGTCCTGGCGCAGGTCCCACAGAGCACCGGAGAAGATCGTGGAGTTGAGGTGCACACCACCGTTGTCACCGCGGTAGGTGACGCCGATGAAGTCCTTCGAGGTGGTGGCGCCGTCGTTGAGGTCGCGCAGCGCGCACTCGCGGGGGCCGAGCGTCCTGCAGAGGTCCTCGCCGAGCAGGCCGGAGTCCGGGTCGTCCATCGAGCCGCCGCCGGCCTCGAGGTCGATGGCGTTGCCGAAGTAGTCGGCGATCGCCTCGTTCATGGCACCGGACTGGCCGACGTAGACCAGGTTCGCGGTGTGCTCGACGACACCGTGGGTCATCTCGTGGCCGACCACGTCGGTGTCCGCGGAGAACGTGCGGTACTCACCGCCGCCCTGCCCGTACACCATCTTGGTGCCGTCCCAGAAGGCGTTGTTGAACGGCTGGCCGTTGTCGACCACGCCGACCAGGGAGTACATGTAGCCGTCTTCGGCGTCGAGGCTGTTCCGGTCGAACTTCGACTTGTAGAAGTCGTAGACCTTGCCGGCCGCCCAGTGGGCGTCGATCGCACCGGCGTCGGTGAAGTCCTGGCCGAGCTCGGGCGTGGCCGACTGGAACGCCTTGATGCCGGTGGGCCAGCGGCCGGACGCGCTGGCGGCCTCGCGGCCCCGGGCGTCGTAGGTCACCAGCATGGGGCCGGAGTACGGCGAGTCGGCGGCCCGCTTGCTGTAGTCGATCATGTTGTAGACGCCCTTGGTGTCCTTGTACAGGTTCACCTCGGTCTTCTCGCCGTTGTAGCGGACGCCGGAGCCCTTGACCACGAGCTCGTCGGCTGCCGCGACGACCGGCTCGTCCGCCGTGCCCGTCCCGTCGGTGGCGCCTGCCTGGGAGTTCGTGGCGCCGAAGGTCTTGATCGAGCTGTACTGCATCAGCGGGAAGCCGGAGTGCGCGTCGACGTACACCTCCTGCTTGACGGGCGCACCGTCGACCGGGCTGACGCCGGTGACGGTGATATGGCGGGTGAGTACGCCGGCACCCTGCGGGAGGATCGTCAGACCTTGCCCGCTGCCACTGAGCTCGGCCGTGCCGGGCTTCTCTCCCTCGGCCGGGCGCTGCAGCGGGGCACCCTGGCCCAGCTGCGAGCGGACGGCGCCGACGGCCCGGGCGATCGCGGTCTCCTCGGAGACCTTCGCCTCGACGGTGTCGAGCTTCAGCTCGGTGAAGTACTTGCCGGAGGTGCCGGTGACGGTGCGCTTGCCGTCCTTCTTCTGCATCCGGACGATGTACTCGCCGCCCAGGACCGAAATGCCGTGGTACTTCTGCTGCAGACGCACCGCCTCCCGGCCGCCCCCGCTCTCGGTGCCTGCGGTCGCCAGGTCCCTCGCCGGGTCGGCGACGTGGTAGCGGCTCTTCTTCGCCTTGAGGTGACCGCGCGCGGCGTCGGCGGCGCTGCCCGTGGCGGCGGCCTCCTCGTGCAGGCCGGTGACGAGGGCAGGCGTGTCCGTGTCGGTGCCCGGGGTCACATCGGTTGCGGCCGCCGGGGCGGCGGTGGCGGCATGGGCGGCCGGCATCGCCGTCACCAGGAGGCCCGCGACGGCCAGTACGGCCGCCAGTCCCTGACCGACCGCTGTGCCGCCGGACCGACGGGCGTCGCCCGCCGTCCCCCCTGATCGTGACGCTCTCCTGCGCACTGAAGTCCGCACGGTGCTCCTTCGACATGTGAACGGATATCGGATGCGGACATGCAACTACCGGTGCAGGAAGGCAAACAATGAGTTCCGGATGCCCACTTGTGGACTTGCCCACTTGTTGTCGGCCGGCCGGGCGGAGCGTGCGCGCAGGGCACCGGGCCGTCGGCGCCTCACGGACGGCCCCTCACCGTCACGAATACTCAAGGCCTCGTCGTCGGCCGCACGGCGCCCTGTAATACCCGAGTAACGGCTGGTGTCTAGCGTCCGGGCTCCGTACCGTTTCCGGAGGTTTACCTCGATGCACCTGCCACGACTGCCCCGGCGCCGACGTGCCGCGTGGGCGGCGGCTGCCCTCACCGCGACCACCCTGCTGATCGGCCCGCTGCCCGCGGCCACCGCGGCAGCCGCGGCTGACACGCCCTCCCCGAAGATCGACTCGTCCCTGCTGACGGCCGTGGACAAGGGCGGCGAGGCATCGTTCTTCGTCGTCCTCAAGGACCAGGCCGACCTGTCCGCCGCCAAGGCAGAGCCCGCGCACTCCAAGGCGAAGTCGGCGTACAAGGAACTGCGCGCCAAGGCCTCGGACAGCCAGCGCTCGCTCAACGCCTTCCTCGACAAGAAGAAGGTCGGCCACCAGGACTTCTGGATAGCCAACGCCGTCTACGTCAGCGGTGACGAGCAGCTCGTCGACGAGCTCGCCAAGCGCTCGGACGTCGCGAAGATCGTCAAGGAGCAGCACTACCGGCTCGACGACGTCGAGAGCGCGGACAGCAGGACCGAGGCCGCCTCCGTCACCGACGAGGCCACCCCCGAGTGGGGCGTCAAGGACATCAAGGCCGACCAGGTCTGGTCCCAGTACGACAACCGCGGCGAGGGCATCGTCATCGCCAACGTCGACTCGGGTGTGCAGTTCGACCACCCGGACCTCGTCGGCAACTACCGTGGCAACAACGGCGACGGCAGCTTCACCCACGACTACAACTTCTACGACCCGACCGGCGAGTGCGGCACGAGCGGCCTCCCGTGCGACAACAACGGCCACGGCACCCACACCATGGGCACGATGGTCGCCGCGAACGGCATCGGCGTCGCGCCGAACGCGACGTGGATCGCCGCGAAGGGCTGCGAGACGTCCTCCTGCTCCGACGCGTCGCTGCTCTCGGCCGGCCAGTGGATCCTCGCGCCGACCGACCGCAACGGTGAGAACCCGCGTCCCGACCTGGCCCCCGACATCGTCAACAACTCCTGGGGCGGCGGCAACACGACGTTCTACCAGGACATCGTCGAGGCATGGAACGCGGCCGGCATCTTCGAGGCGTTCGCCGCGGGCAACGACGGCGACGGCGTGACCTGTTCCACCACGAGGGCCCCGGGTGCGCAGGCGCCCGCCTACGGCGTCGGCGCGTACGACTCCACCGGCAGGATCGCCAACTTCTCCGGCTTCGGCCCGTCGCTGGTCGACGGTTCGGCGAAGCCGAACATCTCGGCCCCCGGCGTGAACATCCGCTCGACCTGGCCGGGCAGCACGTACAAGGCCATCAACGGTACGTCGATGGCGACACCGCACGTCGCGGGCGCCGTGGCCCTTCTGTGGTCGTCGGCTCCCGCCCTCATCGGTGACATCGACGGCACGCGCGCGCTCCTCAACGAGGGCGCGACGGACGTCGACGACACGCACTGCGGCGGCACCGCCGGTATGAACAACGTGTGGGGCGAGGGCAAGCTCGACATCCTCAGCACCGTCAGCAAGGCCCCGCACACCGCGGGCACCGTGACCGGCAAGGTCACCGACAGCGCCACCGGTTCCGCGCTGCCCGGCGTCACCGTGAAGGCGACCAACGCCGACACCAGCCGCACCACGACCACCAACGCCGCCGGTTCCTACCGGCTGACGCTGGCCCCGGGCACGTACGACATCTCGTACGGCGGCTACGGCTACGCCATGGGCTCGGTCAAGGGCCTCGACGTCGCCGAGGGGCAGGACCTCACGCAGGACGTCGTGCTCGACGCCGTCCCGATGCACCCCGTGACCGGCACCGTCCTCGACGTCACCGGCAAGCCGCTCGCCAAGGCCACCGTCGAGGTCGACGGCGTCCCGGTGCCCGAGGTCACCACGGACGCCTCCGGCCGCTTCACCCTGCCGAAGGTCGCCGAGGGCTCCTACTCGCTGACCACGACGCCCGCCGCCCCCGTGCTGTGCAACGGCGTGGACACCACCGCGCTCACGGTCGACGGCGACGAGTCGCTGACCGTCCGCCTGCCGGCCCGCACCGACCGGTCCGGCAACAGCTGCACGCCGGGCACGTACGCCTGGGTCAAGGGCGCCGAGAAGGTCGCCCTCAGCGGTGACGAGGACGCGAAGAACATCGCGCTGCCCTTCCCGGTGAAGCTGTACGGCGTCTCGTACTCCAGCGCCGCCGTGACCACGAACGGCATGATCAACTTCCTGGCGCCGCGCGTCGGCGACTACACCAACACGGCCCTGCCGTCGACGGCGAAGCCCGACGGCGTCGTCGCCCCGTTCTGGGACGACCTGGCCCTCGACAAGAAGTCGAGCGTGCAGACGGCCACCACCGGCAAGATCGGCGCCCGCAGTTTCGCGGTCGTCTGGAACAACGCCCTCTTCGCCGACGGCTCCTCGACCCGCGTCACCTTCGAGGCGGTCTTCGACGAGGCCACCGGCGCGATCACCTTCCAGTACCAGACCGTCCCGGGCAACGGTGGCACGGCCACTGTCGGCATCGAGAACCAGTCCGGTACGGACGCCCTGCAGTACTCCTTCAACCAGTCGGTGCTGACGAACGGCTCGGCCATTCGCATCGCCCAGGGAGCCTAGTGATGAGAGCCACCACTTCCCGGCGGGCCCTGCGGCTCGCCTCCGGCCTTGTCGCGGCCGGCCTCGCCCTGACGGCGGCGCCGCACGCGCTCGCCGCCGGTGACGACGACGGTTCGGCGATGAAGCTGACCAGCCAGCAGGCCGAGACACTGGCCGAGCGCGTGCAGGTCGACGTGTACGGCGACAACCTGAAGCCCGTCAACGCAGGTGACCAGGAGGGCGACCCGGCCGACACCGGTTCGTCCGACGACACGGCGGGCTCCGGGTCCGGGACCACCGCGGCGACCCCCGTCACCTTCACCAACAAGTCCGCCCTGGAGGGCGTCCGCGGCGTCGGCGCAACCGTCCCGGCCGGCTCCGACGGCAGCTACTTCACCCTCCACAGCCTGGGCAACGTGCAGTTGCACAAGGCCGACGGCACCACGGCATGGGCGCGCACCAATGCGTCCCTGTACACGGACTGGCAGGTCAAGCCGCTGCGGGTCTGGCAGACCGAGCCGTACCCGGCGCGCATCATGATGGGCTACAACGCGGTCAGCCCGTTCACGGCCGCCTCCGACCAGGGCTTCGACACCGCCGACCTGACCGGCGACGGCACGCCCGACGTCGTCTTCTCGGCGAGCGTCGGCAGCTCGCCCTACCGGCCGTTCACCTCGCCCGGCTCCACGCTGCCCACGGGCACGTTCGTGACGGTCCTCGACGGCAGGAGCGGCAAGACGCTCTGGTCGAAGGTCTATTCGCAGGCCACCGCGGTCAAGGTCGTCGACGGCACGCTGCTCGTCGCCAACACCCCCGCGTACAACCAGAACGCCCCGGCGGCCGAGACGGCCACGCTCAGCGGGATCCGCTTCTCGTACGCCGACGGCGCGCTGACCCCGGCGTCGACGTGGACGTACGACACCCGGCAGACCGAGGGCTCCTGGGGAGCGCTGGAGTCCGTCGGTGACGGCAGGCTCGCTGCCTCCTGGAACCTCCGGAAGACGGAGACGACGCCGGGAAGCAGCCGCACCCTGGTGATGGACGCGGCCGACGGGTCCGTCACCTGGCAGACCGACAGCGCCCTGTACAGCCGCCAGCTGCACCTGGACGCCACGCGCAACCGCCTCGTCGCCCTGGAGCAGACCGACTCCACGGACGGCGTGCGCTACGAGATCGCCTCGTACGCCCTCGGCGGCGGCGCACGCGCCACCCTCGACGGCCGGTCCAACGTTCTGCCGACGGCCATGACGGTCGGCGACCTGCGGGGCGACGCCAAGACCGAGTACGTGGTCGCCGAGTCCACCTTCGACCCCGCGCTCTACGTGAACGCGAGCACCGTTCGGGTCCTCGACGGCAACAGCCCGGACACCGCCCTCTGGTCGCGGACCGTCAAGCGGGATGCCGACAACAGCGGGGACGGCGCCAGCACCTGGCGTCTTGACGTGAGGGCCGGCCGCCTGGTCACCTCCTCTCAGAGCGACAGCGCCATCTTCACGGCCGACAACTCCGGCGGTGGCCGACTGGCCAGGCTCACGGTGTTCAACGGCGACGGTGACGTCCGCTGGGAGCACGAGGACAACTCCGCCTCGCCGATGTTCCAGCAGTTGTTCAGCGACAAGAGCGGCGCGCACGTCCGGGTCGTCGACCTGGAGCAGAACGTCCGCGACTTCGACCTCGGCAAGGGCACGCAGCAGCGCCTGACGCCGCTCCAGGGCGACCTGTCGTTCGCCAAGGCACTCGACGTCGACGGCGACAAGAAGCCCGATGTCGTCACCGGCGGCACATCGCGCGGCGTGTGGGCCTACTCCGGCACCTCGCTGCTCGACGGCACGCCGAAGAAGTTGTGGCAGGCCACGGTCCCCGGCCAGGTGCACGCCATCGAGACCGGTGACGTGACCGGCGACAGCAAGCCCGAGGTCATCGTCGCCGCGGACACCGCGACCGTCGTCCTCGACGGTCGCACCGGCCAGGTCCTGAGCACGATCGACGGCGACGGCGCCTACGTCCGCTCGGTCACCGTGGCCGACATCGACGGCAAGGGCAAGGCCGAGATCCTCGTCCCGACCGACGCCCTGCGCGCCTACAAGGGCTCCGGCAAGAAGATGTGGACGTACGCGGCGCCCGCGAGCGCCGGCGACGTGGTCTTCTCCGACACGGCGGTCGCCGACGGCCAGGTGTACGCCCAGTACACCAGTGTCGGCGCGCTGAACCTCGACGAAGCCGTGGTGGACGGCGTCGCGCTCAACGGCATGAACGGCGCGGTCCGCTGGACGGCGGCCCCCAAGGCCCCGGCCGCGGCCGTGGACGGGAAGCTGCACGGCGCACTGCTCGACCACGGCGTCTTCGCCTCGCCGAAGATCCCCTATGCGGACGGGCATGCGGTCGCCTACACGTGGATCGTGTCCGCCGTGCCCGACTTCAGTTCGACGGAGGCCGCGAGCGCCACTGTCATCGTGGAGATCCGGGACGGCCGCACCGGCGAGCTGCTGCATCAGAAGCAGACCGGCGGCCCCTGGTCGCACGGCAACTTCTTCACCGGTGACGACAGCGACGGTCTGCTCGCCACGAGCTTCGGCACCATCCGTGTCTTCGGCCCCGACGGCCAGGAAGGCAAGGGCTCGACCGCCGCACCGCTGCGCACCACGCAGTTCATCACCGGTCCCGGCGGGCGGAAGCTGCTGGCCGGTGGCATGGAGGGCGGCGTGGGAGCATGGGACCCGTCGATCCTGACCAGCGGGGGCGCCTTCAGCGGCTCGCTCGGCTCGGGCAGCGTCTCGGGTGGCCGCGAATACCTCGCGGTCGACCTCGACGGTGACGGGGCTGAGGAGATGATCTCGCTCAACTTCGACATCAACGGCTACGACCGCATGTCCCAGCAACTGGGCGGTCGCGTCCTCAGCCCGAACAACGCCATCCACCAGATGACCACGTTCAAGCTTTCCTGACGCCACACCGGCGGTGGCACACACCGCACCCCGTCCTGGCGGGAGCCGACGCAACGCGAGGCTCCCGCCAGGACATGGGACGGCCCTCGAAGCCGCCCCGCCGACCCTCCGGGCCCTGCCCGGAGGGTTCACGGCTTTCGTCGATTGCACGGCGCTCCTCATGAACCGGCCGGGCCAGTCAGGGTGTGATCAAGGCATGGAGCAGGCGAGCGGGCAGTGGCGGACCCTCGGTCTGGGAGACAGCGAACTTGCCGTCTACGAGGCGCTGCTGGGGCCCGACCGGCACGGCAGCCCGACGGCACTTGCCCGGAGTCTGGGCATGACCGCCCAACAGGTGACGGCCGCGCTGAACCAGCTTCAGGAGCGCGGCTTCCTTCACCCGGCGTCCGCCGACGGCAGGCTGCCCCTCGCCGTCAACCCCGCCACCGCCATTCGCAATCGGATCCATCTGCGTCGCGCACAACTCCTCAGCGCCTCCTCGGACCTGGAGGTGCTCACGGCCTCGGTCGACCGCCTGGCCGCCCAGGTACTGGGCCGGGCCGCGGACCCGCAGCGGACGGGCATCGAAACCGTAAGGGACCGGAAGGCCGTGGCTGACCGGGTGGCCGCCCTTCTCGCGTCCGCGCAGAGCGAGGTCAACCTGCTCGACCGGCCGCCCTACGCCTCCAGCGCGCCGGACGGGATGCCGGCACCGCTGGATGTCACCGACCTCGTACGACGCGGCGTGCGGGTGCGTGTGGCGGTCGACCGCGCGGGCCTGGAATTCCCCGGCCGCGCACGCGGACTGGGCGAACTGGCGGAACAGGGGGTGGAGATCCGGGTGGCGTCGAACCTGCCGACCAAACTCATCACCGTGGACCGCCAGGTCACCCTCCTCCCCCCTACCGACGCCGCCGACCCGACCGACGCGGCCCTGGTGGTCAGTGACGCCCTGCTGGGCAACGCCCTGGTGCCCCTGTTCGAGGAGGTCTGGCAGCGCGCCATTCCGATCGGCCCCGGCGGCACCGAGGCAGTCACGGACGAGGACCGGGAACTGCTGACGATGCTCGCCTCCGGGTTGAAGGACGAGGCCATCGCCAGACGCCTTGACCTGCACGTTCACACGGTCCGCCGCAGGATCAGCCGGCTGATGGCGGACCTGAAGGCCGAGACCCGCTTCCAGGCGGGCATCCAAGCTGTACGCAAGGGATGGCTGCCTGCCTGACCGGCCGGTGTGACGAGGCGGCGACCGTGACGCCGCCCCGTTCGGACCGCCGGACACGACGGCCGCCCCGCCCCGCACCGCTGGTCGGCGCAGGCCGCCGCAGCCCGAGGACGACACCCGCGGCGACGATCAGGGCGCCGGCCACGTCTGCGGGGCCCACCTCGCCGAGCCCGAGTGCGACGGTGGTGAGCAGTGCGCCCACCGGGACGAGTCCGGCGAACAGTCCGGCACGCTCGGCGCCCAGCCGGCGCAGCGCGTCGTACCAGAGGAAGAAGGCGGTGGCTGTGACGAGTGCGCCGAGGTAGCCGAAAGCGGCCGCTTCGGTGGGGGTGGGCAGGCGCAGGGAGCTCGCGCCGTCCAGGGCGAGGCTCGCGGCCAGCAGCATGGGCACGGACAGCGCCGCGGGATAGGCGGCGACCCTCATGGGGCCGAGCTTGGGCAGCAGAGGTAGAGCGAGCAGCGAGAAGGCGACTTCGCCGATGAGCGCTCCCAGCGACAGCAGCACACCGTGCAGGCTGCCGCCACCGAGCCCGGCGGCGACGGCAGCGCCCAGGGTCACGACAGCCGCGGCGCCGACGATGCGGGCGTCGGGTCTGCGGCGTTGCGACAAAGGCCCGGCGAGGGCGAGTACGACGGGGATCGCTCCGACCACGGTGCCGATCATGGCGGGGCTCGCGTGCCGGGTGGCTTCGACCAGGAAGATGTTGAAGCCGGCCAGGCCGGTGGCGGCCAGCGCCGCCAGGAGCAGGAAGTCACGGGGCGTCAGGCCGGCGCGGGGTAAGCGCTGGTGGCGTACGACGGCGAGGAGGATCGCCGAGGCAAGTGCGTAGCGCAACGCCTGGCCACTGAGGACGGGGTAGTCGGCGATCGTCGCGGAGACTGCCGTCGAGGTGCCGACGAGCAGCATCGCGGCGGCGGCACCCGCGGCCGGGACGGTGGGGGAACTCATGCCGCGTACTCCTTCGGCTGCGTGGCCGCGCCCGAGGGGGTGAGGACCTTGCGGGTGACGCGCTCGGCGATGGCGGCGACCAGGGTGCGCGGCCGGCGCGGCAGCAGATGCGCGGCCAGGGCGTTGCCGAGGCCGGGGGTGATGTAGCCGCGGTCGCGGTCGAGTGCGCGCAGAGCCGCACGGACGACCGGCTCCGGCGTGGTCATCGAGCCGTTGACGGCCGCCTTGCGGGTGCCGATGGCGTCGAAGAAGGGGGTGTCGACCGGGCCGGGGCACAGCGTGAGCACGCGAATGCCACGGCCGCGGTACTCCTGGCGCAGGGCGAGCCCGAAGTTCAGGACGAAGCCCTTGGCCGCGCTGTAGACGGCGAAGTACGGGGAGGGCTGGAAGCCCGCGGTGGAAGCGACGTTCACGACCGCGCCCGTGCCGCGCTCCAGCATGTCCGGGAGCAGGGCGTGGGTGAGGTCGACGAGCGCGACGACGTTGACCATCAGCTGATCGTGGTCACGGTCCGCGGCAATGTCCTCGAAGCGACCGCACGTGCCGAACCCGGCGTTGTTGACCAGCAGGTCGACGCTCAGGCCACGGGCGGCGAGCCGGCCGGCGATCCGACGGGCCGCGTCGGGCTCGGCGAGGTCCTGGACCAGGACATGGGCGCGGATGCCGTGCTCCGCGGTCAGGCGCTCGGCGAGGGCGGTGAGCCTGTCCTCGGAACGCGCCACCAGGATCAGGTCGTGCCCGCGGGCGGCGAGCTGCGTGGCGAACTCCGCTCCGAGTCCGGACGAGGCACCTGTGACGAGCGCTGCGCTGTGCATGGGAAGACTCCTTCACTCGACGAACAACTGAGACAGGAGCGTACTCACTTTCTAGATAACTGCAACAACGCTGATGCAATTGATCTGAAGATGGCGCACCGGTGTATCGTTTCGTGGAGCAATAGATGAGTGGGAGGCGTCATGGGCGAGACAGCGGCACGGCCGTTGCGGGCGGACGCGGAGCGCAGCGTGCGCGCGATCCTGGAGGCGGCCGAACGCGTGCTCTCCACGGATCCCGGCGCGTCGATGGAGCAGATCGCGACCGCGGCGGGGGTGGCCAGGACGACGATCCACCGGCGTTTCGCCCATAGGCAGGCGCTGATCGAGGCCCTGGCCTCGTCCGCCGCCCGCCAGCTCGCCCAAGCCGTGGAGGACGGACGGCCGGACACCGCCCCTCCGCTGGTGGCACTGCACCGGATCACGGCCAATGTCCTGGAGGTGAAGAGCGCCTGGACGTTCGCCCTGGAGCTTCCGGCTGATCCCGACAGCGAAGCGGCCGCCCTCCACCAGGACATCGGCCGGCGTTGCATCACCGTGCTGGAACGCGCCCGGGCGGACAAGCTCATCGACGAGGCAGCCGACCTCCACTGGGTACGCCGCGTCTACTACGCACTGCTCGGGGAGTCCCTGCACGGGAGCCCGGACGACACCGACGTCGACACCGACACCCTCGCCGCCCGCATCATCGACACCTTGCTGCACGGCGCCGGACCGCGCGCCTGACTACGCCGTCGCCGCACCCGGTGCACGAGGTCCTACCGGGAGCCGGACGCCGGTTCGGGCGGCTGGGGCCGGTCAGGGCTGTGCGGGCGGATGCTGCTCGGCCTGCGTCTGCGAACGCCCGGCGGGCCGGGGCGAGGTCATGTCGAGCAGGAGCATCGCGTCGTGATCGGGTGAGCCGGGTTCGGCCGTGTAGACACCGAAGCGCTGGCCCGGTGTGCCTTCGATGTTCATGCTCTGCCCGCTGAGGGTGATCACACCGACCTGAGGATGGTGGAAGGTCTTCTGGACCTTCTTCCGGCCCACGACCTCGTAACGCTCCCACAGCCTGGCGAAGTCGGGGCTCTTGAGCAGGAGCTCGCCGACCAGGGTGACCAGGTCGGGGGCGTCGGGGTTCATACCGGCCTCGGCGCGGAGGCGGGCGACGCAGCCGCGGACCTGTGTGTCCCAGTCGGGGAACAACTCGCGTGCGGCGGGATGGAGGAAGAGGTAGCGGGCCAGGTTCCGCTGGCTGGCGGGCCAGTCGGCCATTCCCGCGTACAGGGCCAGGCCTCCGGTGTTCCAGGCGAGCAGGTCCATGCTCCGGCTGACGATGTAGGCCGGATTCGGCCGCATCGTCTCCAGCAACAGCTTCAGGTGCGGGCGGACCGTCCGGCTCGGCGGGAGCGGCGGCTCGGAAGCGTGATGGGCCGCGCGGGCGGCGAGCTCACGCAGGTGGTGGTGCTCGTCGTCGTCGAGGCGGAGGGCGCGGGCGAGGGCGTCGATCACCGCGGGGCTGGGCCGGGTCTCCTTGCCGCGTTCGATGCGGGTGTAGTAGTCGATGCTGATCCCGGCGATCGTGGCCAGCTCCTCGCGGCGCAGTCCAGGCGTGCGGCGCACTCCGGGCCCGGGGGTGAGGCCGACGCTGCCGGGACTGGTCTGGGTGCGGCGGGCGCGCAGGAATCGCGCCAGTTCGTCGCCGCTCGTGTGCTCGGGTGCCATGGTGCCAGTGTCGCCCCGCCGCCACTGGGAGGGCACGCGCGAGGGGGGCCCTGTCACACCCCCGCTGGCCGCTCCCCGGCAAGACCCGGCCTGCCTGTCCGGCGCCCGGAGCGGCACTGTGGATGACGTGCCCGCTCACACCTTCCGCCAGTTCGGCCGCGCCCTTCCGCTGCGTCCCGGCGCCCGCGTGTGAGCGGAGAAGCCGCGCTGCCACGGAGCAGACTGAACGAGGAAACAAGCAAAAGGGAGAAATCGTCATGAAAAATATCAAGCTGCGTGATCTGGAGGTGTCGCGGATCGGTCTGGGTGCGATGGGGATGTCGCACGGCTACACCGGGTCCGGGACGGACGAGGCGGAGTCCGTTCGCACCGTGCATCGCGCGCTGGAGCTCGGCGTCAGCCTCATCGACACTGCGGAGATCTACGGCCCGTACACCAACGAGGAGCTTCTGGGCCGGGCGTTGAAGGGCCGTCGCGACAAGGTCGTTCTGGCGACGAAGTTCGGTCTCGTCTCCCATGCCGGTGACGGTGCGTGGAACCTGGACAGCAGCCCGGCCAACATTCGCACCGCTGTCGAAGGCTCACTGCGGCGTCTCGGCACGGATCACATCGACCTCTACTACCAGCACCGGGTCGACCCGAACACTCCTGTCGAGGAGACGGCCGGCGCGGTGGGCGAGCTGATCGCCGAGGGAAAGGTCCGCGCGTTCGGCCTGTCCGAGGCCGGACCCGACACCATCCGCCGCGCCCACGCCGTCCAACCGGTCACGGCCGTCCAGTCGGAGTACTCCCTGTGGACCCGGGGCGTGGAGGACCGCGTGCTTCCGGTCCTGCGCGAGCTGAACATCGGCCTGGTGCCGTTCTCCCCGCTCGGCCGCGGGTTCCTCACCGGCACGATCCGCTCCGCCGACCAGTTCGACGCCACCGACTTCCGTCGCGACAACCCGCGCTTCACCGGCGAGAACTTCCAGCACAACCTGCGCCTGGCCGACGAGGTCAAGGCCATCGCGGCCGAGGTCGGCGCCACACCGGCGCAGGTGGCCCTGGCCTGGCTGCTCGCCCAGGGCGACGACATCGCCCCGATCCCCGGCACCAAGCGCGTGACCCGGGTCGAGGAGAACACCGCCGCGGACGGCGTCGAGCTGACCGCCGAACAGCTCGACAAGCTCAGCAGCCTGCCGCCCGCCGCAGGTGACACCCACACCGAGGCTCAGCGGCAGATGCTCGAGCGCTGACCTGCGCCGTACGCGCCCGACTTCTTCCATGACGGCCGAACCCCCTTCCACCAGGAGCACCACCCCATGCGCGCAGCAGTGATGTACGGAGCCGGCGACGTCCGGATCGAGGACCGGCCTGACCCGAAGATTCATCAGCCCACCGATGCCGTGGTGCGCACCGTCCTGTCGTGCGTGTGCGGCAGCGATCTGTGGCCCTACAAGTCCATGCCCGCGACGGACACCGGCCGCCCGATGGGCCACGAGTTCCTCGGCGTCGTCGAGGAGACGGGTTCCGACGTCACCGGGATCAAGGCCGGTGACCTGGTCGTCACCCCGTTCACCTACTGCGACAACACATGCGACTACTGCGCCAGGGGGCTGCACTCCTCGTGCCGGCACGGTGGCCGGTACGGCATCGACGGCGTCGACGGGGGCCAGGGCCAGGCCGTCCGCGTCCCGTACGCCGACGGCACCCTCGTCAAACTCCCGGTCGGCGAGGACTCACCGCTGCTGCACTCCCTGCTCGCCCTGTCCGACGTCATGGGCACGGGACACCACGGCGCCGTCACCGCAGGCGTGTCCGACGGCGACTCCGTCCTCGTGATCGGGGACGGCGCGGTCGGCCTGTGCGCGGTGATCGCCGCCAGGCGCCTGGGCGCGGAGCGGATCATCCTCATGGGCCGGCACACCGACCGCACCGACCTGGGCCGTGACTTCGGGGCGACCGACGTCGTCGCCGAGCGCGGCGAGGAAGGCGTCGCCCGTGTGCGCGACCTGACCGCGGGGAACGGCGTCGGCAGGGTCATCGAGGCCGTCGGCGCCCGGCAGGGCCTGGACACCGCCTTGGCCGCCGTCACCGACGGCGGCACGATCAGCCGTCTGGGCATGCCGCAGTACGAGGAAGGCCCCGTCGGGGCCGCCATGATCATGCGGAACATCACCCTCACCGGCGGCGTCTCCCCGGCCCGTGCCTACATCGAGCACCTGATGCCTGACGTGCTCGACGGCAGCATCCAGCCGGGCCGCGTCTTCGACCGGACCGTATCGCTGGACCAAGTACCCGCCGCTTACCAGGACATGGCCGACCGCCGCGTCCTCAAGGCCCTCATCGCCTTCTGACCCGTCACAACTCCCGGGGCCGACAGGCCTCACACACCGCACCACACGTAGGAGACCCCCGTGCAGACCGTCACCCTGAACACCGGCGCAGAGATGCCGATCCTCGGCTTCGGCGTCTTCCAGATCCCGCCGGAGGACACCGAGCGGACCGTCACCGACGCCCTCGCCGCCGGCTACCGGCTGCTGGACACCGCCGCCGCGTACGGCAACGAGGAAGCCGTCGGCCGCGCGATCAAGAGCAGCGGCATCCCGCGCGAGGACCTGTTCGTCACCACCAAGCTGTGGATCCAGGACGCGCCCGCGCAGGACAACGCAGAGCGCGCCTTCGAGACGTCGCTGCGCAAGCTCGGCCTCGACCACCTCGACCTGTACCTGATGCACCAGCCCTTCGGCGACGTGTACGGGCAGTGGCGGGCCATGGAGAAGCTGCACCACGCGGGCCGTGCGAAGGCGATCGGCGTCGCCAACTTCTACCCCGACCGCCTCGTCGACCTCCTCAGCAACAACGACGTGACGCCCGCGGTCAACCAGATCGAGACCCACCCGTTCTTCCAGCGCACCGCCGACCAGGACGTCATGCGCGAGCACGGCGTGCAGATCCAGTCCTGGGGCGGATTCGCCGAAGGCAGGAACGACCTCTTCACGAACCCGGTCCTCAGCGACATCGGCAAGGCGCACGACAAGTCCGTCGCCCAGGTCGTGCTCCGCTGGCTGATCCAGCGCGACATCGTCACCATCCCCAAGTCCGTTCGCGCGGACCGCATGGCCGAGAACTTCGACGTCTTCGACTTCGAGCTCACCGACGACCAGATGGCCGCCGTCGCCGGCCTGGACACCGGCAGTTCCCTGTTCTTCGACCACCGGGACCCGGCGGTCGCCGGATCGCTCGGCAAGCGGCGACTGACCGACTGACCGCAAACCGCCAAAGGCGGCCGGGGCCTCCGTCCGAGACGGCGGCCCCGGCCATCCGCCCCCGCTCCGCCACCGTCGGCGGCTCGTCCCACGGCCCCAGGGGTTCCCATGTCCCAGAAGCAGAAGATCACCGACATACGAACAGGCCCGTCAGCCGGGACAGGACGCCGTGCGCTGCTTCGCGGCGCACTTCTGGCAGGAGTGACCGTCATGACCGGAGCCCAGATCAGCGGCTGTTCCTCATCACCGGGCGGCGGGAGCGCACCGGCGGCCACGAGGACCACCGGGCGGCCTGCCCCGTCCGTCACGCCGGGACAGCGGGTGCTGCTGGCCTACTTCTCGCGGCCGGGCGAGAACTACTACTACGGCGGGCGCACCAACCTCAGGACGGGCAACACCGAGGTCCTCGCCCGAATGATCAGCGAGCGCATCGCGTGCGACGTGCACCGCATCAAGGCCGTCGCCCCCTACCCCGTCGACTACGAGGAGACCGTCGCGCGCAACGTCCGCGAGCAGGAGGGCGACGCCCGCCCCGCGATCGCCGAACTCCCGGACTCGATCGACGAGTACGGCACGGTGCTGCTGGCGAGTCCCATCTGGAACGTTCGCGCCCCCATGATCATGTCGACGTTCACCGACGCGTTCGACTTCAGCGGGAAGACCGTTCTCCCTGTCACGACGTACGCCATGAGCGGTCTCGGCACGACGGAGCGCGACTACGCGGACTCCTGCCCCGGGGCGACCATCGGCGAAGGACTCGCCGTGCGCGGCGAGGAGGTCCGCAAGGCCGGCGCCGACGTCGAGTCCTGGCTGCGGCGCGTGCGCCTGCCCCTGCAGCAGGGCCGACCCGCATCGAACGATCGCGGGCCGGCCCTGCGGCAGCGGCGGTGATCAGCCGGCGACGGCGGCGAGATCGCCGGGCTCGTAGGCGCCGCCCTGATTGTTGAGCATGACGCCGAGCCGATTGGTCGCATTGATCATGGCGATCAACGCGACCAGCGCGACGGTCCGGTCCTCGTCGTAGTGCTTGCGGACCCGGGCCCAGGTCTCGTCGGAAACGCCTTCGTAGCCGTCGATGATGCGGGTGCCCTCCTCCGTGAGGGCCAGCGCGGCCCGCTCGGCCTCGGTGAACACGGTGGAGTGACGCCAGGTGGCGACCAGGTTCAGCCGGGCCGCGGTCTCACCTGCGGCTGCGGCGTCCTTGCTGTGGATGTCGACGCAGAAACCGCAGCCGTTGATCTGGCTGGCGCGCAGTTGCACCAGCTCCTGGGTGGACCTGGGCAGCGGCGACTCGTGGATCACCTGGCTCACGGCGAAGATCCGCTTGCCGATCCTGGCACCGGTCTCGTTCTCGAACAGGTTCATACGGGGTTCCATCACAACGTCCTCGCTCGTGGAATCGTGTGCCGCCCGGACCAGCCGCGCGGCGTCCTGATGCCCATGAGTCGCCGGCCGGCCCGGTGCTGTGACAGCACAGCGATGTGACGCAGGCCACCACGCTCCTGTGTCACAAGGACGTGAGGAACGGCGACTTGTGCGTGAGAGGGACACGACGCGACAGGCGGGAGCCGACGATGGACGAGCGCACCGTGCCGGCGACCGGCGTGAGCGGGCACAGTCCTCGCGCCGGGGGTACGGACTCAGGCACCGAGGCCTTCGTCGCCCATCGCAACCTGCTGTTCACCGTTGCCTACGAGATGCTCGGTTCCGCGGCCGACGCCGAGGACGTCCTTCAGGAGACCTGGCTGCGCTGGGCGGGCATCGACCACGACACGGTCCGGGACCCTCGCGCCTTCCTGGTCCGCATCACCACGCGCCAGGCACTGACCCGGCTGCGCGTGCTGCGCCGGCGCAAGGAGTCCTACGTCGGCCCCTGGCTGCCCGAACCCCTGCTGACAGCTCCCGATGTCGCCGACGACATCGAGCTGGCCGACAGCGTCTCCATGGCGATGCTGCTCGTGCTGGAGACGCTCGCGCCGACCGAGCGGGCCGTCTTCGTGCTGCGCGACGTCTTCGATCTCGGGTACGACGAGATCGCGCAGGCCATCGACAAGACACCCGTCGCGGTCCGGCAGATCGCCCACCGCGCACGGGCCCACGTCGCGGCGCGCCGGCCCCGCGCCGTCGTGTCCCCGGCCGAGACCCGCGACGCGCTCACCGCGTTCCAGCAGGCGCTCGAAACGGGCGATCTGCGGCGCCTGCTCGACATGATCGCGCCCGATGTCGTCCTGCTGACCGACGGCGGCGGAATCGTGCCCGCCGCGCTGGAACCTGTCGTGGGCGCCGACGAGGTGGCCAGGGTTCTGGGCCGGATCGGCCTCGGGCCGGAAGACAGTCGCAGGGAGCTGCGACCGACGCAGGTCAACGGCCACCCGGCCTTGCTTCTCTGCCTCGGCGACGAGATCGACAGCGTCCTGGCGGTACGCATCGAGGACGGCCGGATCATCAGCCTCTACGCGGTCCGCAACCCCGAGAAGCTGTCACGCATCAAGCGGGAAACCGCGGTGGGCCGCTGAGGCCTGGCCGTCGGCCGGTTGCCCGGCGACCGCGCCGGACCGGTCGAACGCGCCGTGCGGGATCGCCTCGGCGGGCGCGTGGATACGCGCCCGCCGGGGACTACTGAGGGCACCCCGCGCCCGCCCTCGTCCGACGAACCTGGCGACGGCTGACGCCCGCACGCTTCGGCAGCGTTCCACGCCAACGGGGTTGCCTGGAACGCCTTCTTGCCCTTCGGCCGTGTTGAGCACCGCCTGCACGGAACCGGATCAGCGGTCCGGTGGTCGCCGGCAGGTCACGGCATCGGTAGGCGGTGGTATTTTCTGCCGCCGATCGACATTGCCCACGACACCTCAGGGGAGCCCCGATGACCACTCCGCCGCCGCCCGGCCAGAACCCGTACAGACAACCCGCCGCGCCGGTCCCCGCCCGCGGTTCGAGCGTCAAACGCGTCCTCAGGGGAGTCGTCACCGTCGTCGTGGCCGGTGTCGTCGTGTACGGCGGCTACACGACCTGGTTCGGGGGCGCGGCGACCGCCGACGCGGGTGACTGCCTGCACGCCGGCAACGCGTCGGCCACCGCGGTGATATCCGTCGGCGATCCCGAGTTCGAGATCGTGGACTGCGGCAGCTCCGAAGCCCAGTTCAAGGTCGCCGGCCGCACCTCCGGCACGGACGGAACCTGCGACAGCCAGTACCAGCGCTACACCCAGGGCGGCGCGGGCCGGGACTTCACCCTCTGCCTCGAACGCCTCAAGTGAACCCTCGCACAACGGGTTGAATGTTCCCGGCGCCGCCAGTGGTGCCGGGAACCTCCACGGCACCGCGCCGCCCGTCGTCAGGTGCCGCGAGCCGGCCAGGGGTCAGTGACGCTCCGTCAGAGCCGGAGGATGTCACTGCGCCGGATGCTCACCGGACCGGAGACCGTCCCGGCCGTCGACGAAGGTGAAGACCCGGTCCAGGCCGACGATGCGCAGGATCCGCGCGGTGTTGGCCGGGACAGCGGCCAGGGCGATGTCGCCGCCCTGTTCCATCACCAGGTTGCGTGCCGCCAGCAAAGCGGTGATGCCACTGGAGTCGACGAATTGGAGGCCGGTCAGGTCCAGGACCAGCAGGTGGCCGGCGGCCAGGGTGAGGCGGTCCACGGCCTGGCGGAGTTGGGGTGCCGTCGTATGGTCGAGGTCACCGGCGATCTCCAGAACGGGACCGGTGGCTGCGTCTCGGACAGTGATCTTCAGCGGGCTCATCTCAGGTCTTCACTCGCGGGGTGGGAAGCGGGGCGGGCACGCCGAGGGCGAGCAGAGCCGTGTCGTCGTCGAGTCCGTCGCCGAAGCCGGCGAGGAGACCGGTCAGAGCGGTGATGAGGGTTTGGGGCCCCCTGGCGGACTGTTCGGCGGCGAAAGCGCGCAGGGCGTCATCGCCGTAGAGCTCGCGATCGGGCCCGGTGCGGGCTTCGGTCAGGCCGTCGGTGTAGAGCAGCAGGGTGTCGCCGGGCAGCAGCCGGGTCCGGGCGGCTGTGAACTGCGCCTGGGGCAGGACGCCGATGAGCATGCCACCGGGGGTGTGCAGGTAATCCGCGGTGCCGTCGGCGCGCTGGATCAGTGCGGAGGGGTGGCCGCCGGAGGCCAGGTGCACACTGACGTGGTCGCTGCCCGGGTGCAGGACGCCGAATATCGCGGTGCAGTAGCGGGTGTCGCCGCTGGTGTACCGCTCGTGCAGGACGGTGTTCAGGGTGGTCAGAACGGTGACGGGGTCCGGGTCGTGCAGGGCGGCCGCCCGAAGCGTGTAGCGGGTCAGCGAGGTGATCGCGGCAGCCTGAGGGCCTTTGCCGCACACATCGCCGAGGAAGAACGCCCACCGGTCGGCGTCGAGGGGAAACAGATCGTAGAAGTCTCCGCCGAGCAGTTCCGGAGAGGCGGTGTGATAGTACGAACCGGCTTCCAGGCCCGGAACCTCGGGCAGCTCGGCAGGCAGCAGGCTCTGCTGCAGGACGGCGAGGGCTTCCTGGAGTCGCTCGCGGTCGGCCTCGGCCTGACGGCGCGCTTCTTCAGCCGCCTGACGTCCGCGCAGCAGCTCGGTCTCGTAGGCACGGCGGTCGCGGGCGTCGAAGACCGTGGTGCGGACGAGCATCGGTCCGCCGTCGTCGCCGGTCTTCACCTTCGAGGTGACGAGCACCGGCATCCGCTGCCCGTCGGAGGCCTTGATGTCCAGGGCGATGCCGCTCACCTCGCCGTTCAATTGCAACAGCGGGGCGAAGTGCGTCTCGTGGTAGAGCTTGCCGCCCACGGTGAGCAGATCGGCGAACCGCATCCGGCCCACCACCTGCTGCCGCGACAGACCCAGCCACTCCAGAAGGGTGGTGTTGATCTTCGCGATGGTGCCGTCCATCAGCGTCGACAGGTAGCCGCAGGGAGCCTGCTCGTACAGCTCCTCCGCGCTGTCCTCCAGCAGGGAAGCAAAGGCCACGTCCATCGCTTCGCTGCCTTGCTCCCTGTCCGGATACTGATCGCTGCGGTGCATCAGCGGGCCGCCCCTATGAAGTCCGTGATCGCCACCGCGGTGGCCTGGGGTGCGCTCAGTTGCGGGCAGTGCCCAGTCGCCTCGAGCGTGACCAGGCGACTACCCGGGATCGCGTCGTTGATGTAGGCACCGACCTCGCGGGGGGCGATCACGTCCTGCTTGCATTCCAGCACCAGCGTCGGCACCGCGACCGTCTTGAGGTCTGCGCGGCTGTCGGACAGGAACGTCGTGCGGGCGAAGACCCGAGCCATGTCCGGGTCGGTCGCGCAGAACGAGGTGCTCAGCTCCTGGCCGAGTTCGGGCCGGTCCGGGCTGCCCATGATCACTGGAGCCATCGCCGCGGACCATCCCAGATAGTTCGACTCCAGCGACTCCAGCAGCTCACCGATATCGTCCGCGCTGAATCCGCCCCGGTACCCGTTTTCGTCGATGTAGCGGGGCGACGGAGCCACCATCACCAGGCGGGAGAACCGCTGGGGGGCCCTGGCCGCTGCGAGAACCCCGACCATGGCGCTGACCGAGTGCCCCACGAAGATCACGTCCCGCAGGTCCAGCTCCTCGCAGACATCCAGCACATCCGAGGCGTAGCCCTCCAGTGAGCTGTAGCGCTCCTCACTCCAGGCCGAGGGGTCCGAGCGGCCGGAGCCCACGTAGTCGAAGAGCACCAACCGGTAGTCCCCTGCCAGCAGGGGAACCACCAGGCGCCACATGTTCTGATCACAGCCGAACCCGTGCGCCAGCAGGAGCACCGGCCCGTCGACACGGCCGGTGACGGTGATGTTGTTCCTGCGACGGATATCCGTGCCCACCGCCTTCCCATCACTCGGGTCCGGCGATTCGCGGCTGCCCAGGACCGAAACGTCGTTCGAGCCGGCCGCGGCGCCGTTGGTCCGACTGCGGGAAGAGTGGTCGTCCGTAGGTTCAGGGTTCATTCAGAACCTTCCTTGATAGGGCGCGCACCAAATAATTCCCGCCTCGCAGGGCAGTGCAGGGAGAATGACGAGCCGAATGGAATGCGAAAGAAAATCTGGCCCGCGGTGAATCCGGATGCGAATGCAGGCGATGGAAATCAGCAGCGTCCCGCGGACGCGAAATCACAGGACTCCAGCAGGCGCAGTTTCGGGGGCAGTACTCCTCGATAATGCCTGCGGGCGATGACATTCCCACACGTGAGTCCACCACGAGACGTATTTGCAGCGGCGGCCCGCACCCTCCGGGGTGCGGGCCAGGGCCGCAAGGTGCGCTTCGGCGTCAGACGGGAACGATGTTCTCGGCCGTCGGACCCTTCTGGCTCGGCACGATGTCGAAGGTGACCTGCTGGCCTTCGAGCAATTCACGGAAGCCCTCGGCGGCGATGTTCGAGAAGTGGGCGAACACGTCGGCGCCGCCACCATCCTGTTCGATGAATCCGAAACCCTTTGCCGCGTTGAACCACTTCACAGTGCCGGACGCCATGTCATATCTCCTTCGGAGGCAGTAAGCCGGAACCCGCAGTACACGGATGCCGGGTCGCCGCTATGACGCCCCTCCCGGAATGACCGGAAATACAAAAACGCTTCCAACGGTTGACGTACCGTTGGAGGCGCTTGAAGTTCGGGAACCATGACTGCAACTGCGATCGACAGTAGCACGCCATAGCATCCGGTGTACGTTACACAATTACATTCTGCTTGTTGCGGTAAAAACGCTCCCGGCACGGCACGTTAAACCCTCACCTCGCGGACGCAAGTATTAATCCACCCGGAGCACAACGTTTTGCGAGGCGAAACACACACGCCCAGGACGTGGGCGGGGCCTTCCGCACCATGACAGCTGACGCAGAGGACAGAACCTCCGCAACGTCGCACCGACACGTGCGGAGGGCCGCCGGAACCCAAGCACGCTGCCTCAGGACGCGGGCGGAGCGGACGGCCCGGCGGCCCGGCGGTATTCGGCGTTGATGCGCTGGGCTTCTTCGAGCTGGTCTTCGAGGATGACGATGCGGCAGGCGGCCTCGATGGGGGTGCCCTGGTCGACGAGTTCCCGGGCTCGGGCTGCGATGCGCAGCTGGTAGCGGGAGTAGCGGCGGTGGCCGCCCGCGGAGCGGAGCGGGGTGATCAGGCGGGCCTCTCCGATGGCGCGGAGGAATCCCTGGGTGGTGCCGAGCATCTCAGCGGCCCGGCCCATGGTGTAGGCGGGGTAGTCGTCGTCATCAAGACGGCCGAACGAGTCATTTACTGTCATTTGCACCTCTCTGCGGAACGCGTTGAGGGGCCCTGGTGCCGTACTGGCACCAGGGCCCCGAAGGAACTTCTACACCATCTACCGGCCCTGATACTGCGCCGGCCCTGTGTTTCCGCAGACCCGACCTGAACGCTGTCGGGGACGCGGGGATCGCGGTTGCTTGACCGGAGACCACCTCACTATCGATGTCCTGCGGTACCCGGGCCCAATGACGTCCGCCCGGGCGATCCTGATGGCGCTGGGCTCCTCCGTTCTTCCCTCTGGATGAACTGCTTACCGAACGAGACCTGCGTACTGCTGATACTGCGAACCACTGGCGGCCTCGAACCACAGCCGCTCTTCGACAGCCAGCCCCGTCGCCCGTCCTGCATCCGCTCTGGCTTGGAACCCCACTGCCGAACCTCCCGGCGCGCGCGCCCGCAGCCGACGCCTTCACCGAGGTGCTGCTCACTTGCTTCACTGCTGTGTACTGCGCACTGCGTATTACTCCGCGGCTGCCCCTGATCACTGCGGGCCACCCGGTCCGGTCGTCAGTCCCGTCGCCGTCCTGCAACAGCCCTGGCTTCGAAACTCCACCACCGCACCGTCCTGCGCACTGCTACTACCTGTACTGCCTGGCAGTTCATGTCTGCCGGGCCTTGCTCGATCTCGGCTACGAGAGAAACCATAGCCACGGCGCCGCCCAATGTCTACTCCCGCCATCATAGATTTCCATGCACTGGACAGAGAGATAGTCGACCTCGGCCATCGAGGGCATGCCGCTGCCCGGCTCCGGCCGGGACACCCCGCTCCGATCAGCGCTGTTACGCCGGCCTCGACACCGCAACCGGAAGGTTCCCGGGACTAACGCGCCGCAGGCCGGGCACAAGCACTGGACAGACAGGACCGTGCACTGACGATGCGGAGACCGGGAAGGCCTGATGGACACGATGAGCGTCACCGTGGCAACCGTGCGCTCCGCGGCATCCATCGCCGGCGCACGCGACAGCGCCCGCGCATTCCTCGAACGCCTTGCACGGCCGGCGATCGCGGCCGAGGCTGCCGACACGGTCGTGCTGGTCGTCTCGGAACTCGTCACCAACGCCCTGCGCCACGGCGGCGGTACCTGCACCCTGAATCTGACCGCGCACCCGGACAGCATCGAGGTGTCCGTGCGTGACCGCAGCCCGCAGGTCCCGCGCATGCGCGCCCCCGACCTGCGCGGCGGCACCGGAGGCTTCGGCTGGCCCATGGTCGAGCGCCTCGCCCGCGCCACCTCGGTGACCCACCGGACGGTCGGCGGCAAGACCGTAAGCGCCCTTCTCGCCCGGTGAAAGCAAGGCGCCGTGGTGCGCACCCCCCGGCGCCGGCCGGGAAGCGACCCACGACGCGGAACCGACCGCCCTCATGTGTGAGGCGCTCGGACCGTCGGACGGGCCTCATGGCCGACGGTCTCTCCCACCTCGCCGGTCCAGTGCCCCCGGCGGTGCAGCGTCCGGCCCGGAGACCGGGACGAGGGCGACGTCGCAGCTCGCGTGGTGCAGAAGTGCGTGGGTCACCGGACCGAGTTGCAGTCCCAGCCCGGACTTCCGGCGATGTACGGCGATGACGACGACCGCACCCGTCGTACCGGCGTCGATCAGGGCCCGGGCAGGTGCGACGCGCATCGATCGGCTTTCCAGCCGCACGAAGGGGTGCTCCTCGTGGAGCCTTGCCACGACCAGTTCGGCCGTCGTGTCCTCCTGCCGCGCGCGGGCCTCGCGATCATGGTGCGTGCGGTCGTTCTGGCCGTAGGCCCACGCGTGCACGACGGAGACCCGGGCACTGCGCCGGACGGCTTCCGCGACAGCGAAGACCGCGGCCGGTTCGTCCTCCTCACTCCGCACGCCCACAACGACGGTGTGGGGAGAAGGAATGGTCCGCGCGGCAGGTTCGTCCCGGACGACGAGCAGCGGGCCTCGGCAGTGCGCGGCCACCCGCAGGCTCACGGAACCCAGCAGGAGGCCCTTGAACCCGCCGTTCCCCCGGGTGCCCACCACAGTCAGCGCCGCCGTCCGACTCCGCCTCACCAGCACCTCCGCCGCGTCGTCCGCTACGGCGGCCGTGGTGACCTGGAGTCCCGGGTCCTGGTTCGCGACGTACTGGGCGGCTCTCGCCAGAATGTCCGGCGCATCATCGTCCAGGGGCTCGTAGGCGCCGCCCCAGGGCCAGGCGTGGACGATCTCCAGGGGCACCTGACGGCGGTGTGCCTCCCCTGCCGCTCGGTCGAGTGCGTGGGTCGCCGCTCGGGACCCGTCCGTCCCGACCACCACGTGGCCGTGCGGGGTTTCGTTTCGTCGGCTCACTTCCACTCCTTACTCCCGGCCGGGCCGAGGCCCTGGAGGGGCGTGACAGCCGCCGCGGAGGAGCCGCCGGCGCTCTTCGCCAGGCGACTTTCCGTGCGGGCCGCGATGAAGGCGGTGAGTCCGGCCGCCGCGGCGATACCGACGTCCGGCCAGGACGGGGCGGAGGTGCCCAGGAGATGCGCGAGGAAGGGGAGGTACACGGCCGCAGCGCCCAGAGCGGCCGCGGTCAGGACGGCTGCGGGGAGGGAGAGATTCCGGCGGGTGAGCACCCGTTCGCGCAGTCCCAGGGCGATTCCGAGCTGTGCCGCCAGCAACGACAGGAACAGCACGGTCTGCCACGGGCCGGCGGTGTGCCGGACCCACATGCTGGCGCCGAGGCACACGGTCGTGACGAGGATCGACAGTCGCAGGACACGCTGCCACAGGCCGTCGCCGAGGACGTGCTGCTGCGGTCGGCGGGGCGGGCGGTCCATCGCGTCGGGGGAGGCCGGTTCGGCTCCCATGGCCACCCCGGTCAGGCCGTGGGTGAGGAGGTTGATCCAGAGGATCTGTCCGGCGCGCAGGGGCAGCGCGAGGCCGAGCAGGGGGCCCAGGAGCATGATGAGGATCTCTGCCGCGCCGCCGGCCAGTGCGTAGAGGAGGAAGCGGCGGATGTTGGTGTAGACCCGTCGCCCTTCTTCGACGGCCGCGGTGACCGAGGTCAGTTCGTCGTCGGCGAGAACCAGGTCGGCGGCCTGCCGGGCGACTTCGGTGCCCCGGCGGCCCATGGCGACGCCGATGTCGGCCTGCCGGAGTGCGGGGCCGTCGTTGACACCGTCGCCGGTCATCGCCGTGACCTCACCGCGTGCCTGCCACGCCTCGACGATGTCCAGCTTCTGCTGCGGCGTGGTCCGGGCGAAGACCCTGACCCGGGTGAGGTCGGGGACCTGGCCTGCTGCCACTTCCTGGCCGGTGACCACCAGGCCCGGCCGCTCGGCTTCGTCGCCCTGCAGGATGCCGACGCGCGTCGCGATCGCGCGGGCGGTCGCCGGGTGGTCTCCAGTGATCAGGACGGACGTGATCCCCGCGCGTCGGCAGGCGTGCACGGTCGCTTCGGCCGCTGCCTTGGGCGGGTCGCTGATGGCCGCCAGGCCCAGCAGCTTGAGGCCGCTCTCGCCCTTCTCCGCGGGGACGGGCAGATCGGTGCAGGACCCTGCGGCTAGGGCCAGGACGCGGTAGCCATCGGCGGACAGGGCGGCTGCCGCCTCGCGCGCCCGTTCCAGCAGTGCGGGCTCCTCGTCGAGCAGCGACGGGTCCAGCACCGCTTCCGGTGCGCCCTTGAGGCAGATCTCGATCGTTCCTCGCGGTGTGCTGTGGAGAGTCGTCATGCGTTTGCGGAGACTGTCGAAGGGAACTTCCGCGACGCGGGGCCGGGTGAGGACCAGGCCCTCCCGGGCACAACCGGCCTTCGCGGCGCCGGTCAGCAGGGCGGCCTCCGTCGGATCGCCGAGGGCGGCCCACGGCGTGGCAGCCTCGGTGGGCGGGACCAGCGAGGCGTCGTTGCACAACGCCCCCGCCACGAGGACCTCGCGTACGGCTTCGGCGAGTGCGGGAGCGGGAGGAAGCCCGGCGTCCAGGAACTCGCCCACGGGTTCGTACCCGGTCCCGGAGACGGTGACGGCGCCCTGGGGGGTCCAGACGCGTTCGAGGAGCATGCGTCCCTCGGTGAGGGTGCCGGTCTTGTCGGTGGCCAGGACGGTGACCGACCCCAGAGTCTCGACAGCCGAGAGGCGGCGCACCACCGCGTTGCGGGCGGCCATCCGCCGCGCGCCCAGAGCCAGGCCGAGCGTGACCACGGCCGGCATGGACTCCGGCACGGCCGCGACGACAAGACTGATCGCGGTGACGGCCATGAGCTCCAGCGACTGACCACGCAGCAGCCCGAGGACCAGGACCAGGAGACACAGCCCCACGGTGACGAGGGCCAGCACCTTGCCGAGCCCGGCCAGACGCTTCTGCAAGGGAGTCAGCTGCTGCCTGGGGTGCAACGAGGCGGCGATCATGCCCAGGTCGCTGTGCGGTCCGGTCGCGGTGACCGTGGCCACGGCCCGGCCGCGCACCACCACGGTCCCGGCCCGCAGCCGGGCCGCTTCCGGATCCGTGCCGTGGGCGTCCTTGTCGGCCGGCACGGATTCCCCGGTCAGGGTCGACTCGTCGACCAGGAGTGCGGCGGCCTGCAGGAGGGTGGCGTCGGCCGGCACGATGTCTCCCTCCCCCAGCATCAGGACGTCGCCCGGTACGACGCCGGCGGAGGCGAGTTCCTGCTCCGTGCCGTCGCGCATGACGCGCGCGGTCGGGGCGGTCATGGCCGAGAGTGCCGCGACCGCGTTGTCGGCCCGGACCTCCTGCACCACCCCGACAGTGGTGTTGAACAGGACGACCACGCCGATGATGATCGCGTCGGCGTAGTCCGCGGTGGCGACGGTCAGTGCCACGGCCGCCAGCAGCACGACGATCAGCGGGTCGCGGAGTTGTGCGAAGACCCGGGACCACAGCGAGATCGCGGGGGGCGGGGCGAGCGTGTTGGGACCGCACTCGGTCAGCAGCAGGGCAGCCTGTTCCCGGCTCAGGCCCTCTTCACGGGTCGGGCCGGGATGAAGATCGGACGAAACGGTCATGGTGGCTCCGGTTGCTCTGGTTCCGGCGTCACGGGTTCCGTGACGTGAAGGTGCGGTCACGGGTTGCGGACGTGACGCGGGGTTCGCCGAGGCGGCCCCGCTGAGTCGCGAGAACCGGGCGTGCACCGTTCCGCCCACGACGCCTCCCCCGCCCGGGGTCAGTCGGTCCAGGCCCAGTTGCTGACCTCGGGGAGATCGGTACCGTGTTCGCGGATCCAGGCGTGGTGGCGCAGTCGTACGTCCGCCATCTCCTGGCGGACCGTGGCGGCGCGGACGGCGAGGCCGGGGACGCGGTCGATGACGTCCATGACCAGCCGGTAGCGGTCCAGGTCGTTGCGCACCACCATGTCGAACGGCGTGGTTGTCGTCCCCTCCTCCTTGTATCCGCGCACGTGCAGGTTCGCGTGTCCGGTGCGCCGGTAGGCGAGTCGATGGATGAGCCACGGGTAGCCGTGGTAGGCGAAGACGATGGGTTTGTCGGGTGTGAACAGAGCGTCGAAGTCGGCGTCCGACATACCGTGCGGGTGCTTCTCCCGCGGGAACAGCCGGGCCAGGTCGACCACATTGACGACCCGGACGGCGAGGTCGGGCAGGTGACGCCGTAGAAGGTGTGCGGCGGCCATGACTTCCAGGGTGGGGACGTCCCCCGCGCACCCGAGAACGACATCGGGTTCCCTGTCGTGGTTCTCGGTCCCTGCCCAGCCCCAGACTCCCGCCCCACGGGCACAGTGCGCCCGGGCCTCGTCGAGCGTCAGCCAGTCGAAGCAGGGCTGCTTGCCTGCGACGACGACGTTGACGTAGTCGCGGGAACGCAGGACGTGATCCGCCACGGACAGCAGCGTGTTGGCGTCCGGCGGCAGGTACACCCGTACGACCTCCGGCGACTTGTTGAGGACGTGGTCGATGAAACCGGGGTCCTGGTGGGAGAAGCCGTTGCTGTCCTGCCGCCACACGTGCGAGGTGAGCAGGTAGTTGAGCGAGGCGATGGGACGCCGCCAGGGCAGTCGCCGGGAAACACGCAGCCATTTGATGTGCTGGTTGACCATGGAGTCGACGATGTGGACGAACGCCTCGTAGCAGGAGAAGAGACCGTGCCTCCCGGTGAGGAGGTAGCCCTCCAGCCATCCCTGGCAGGTGTGTTCCGAGAGGATCTCCATCACCCGGCCGTGCGGGTCCAGGTACTCGTCGGTGTCCAGGGTCCGTGCCTGCCATGCCTTGCCGGTCGCCCCGTACACGGCCTGGAGCCGGTTGGAAGCGGTCTCGTCCGGTCCCACGAGCCGGAAGTCACGTCGCTGCGCGGTGTTCTCCATCACCCCTTCGAGCAAGTCGCCCAGGATCCGGGTGGGTTCGTGCACGGAACTGCCGGGCTTGTCGACGGCGACGGCGTACCGCTCCAGCGGCGGGATCGGCAGGTCCCGGACGAGCAGCCCTCCGTTGGTGTGCGGGCTCGCGCCCAGCCGCCGTGTCCCGGCCGGTACGCACTCCAGTACGGCCTGACTCGGCCGCCCGGCTCCGTCGAAGAGCTCCTCGGGCCGGTAGGAGCGCAGCCACTGTTCCAATTGACGCAAACGGTCCGGGTTCTCGCGCACGTCCGTCAGCGGGACCTGGTGGGCGCGCCACGTCCCCTCGACCGGCAGTCCGTCGACCTCGACCGGTCCGGTCCATCCCTTGGGCGTCCGCAGAACGATCATCGGCCAACGTACGCGTTCGGTCACGCCCTCCTCGCGGGCCCGACGCTGCGCGGTCCTGATCCGGTCGTGCGCGATGTCCATCGCATGCGCCATCGCGCTGTGCACCCGCAGCGGATCGTCGCCCTCGACGTGCAGGGGCTCGTGCCCCACGCCCCGCAGGAAGGCGTCGAGCTCTTCCCTGGGCAGGCGCGCGAGCACGGCCGGGTTGGCGATCTTGTAGCCGTTGAGATGCAGGATCGGCAGGACGGCGCCGTCGTGGACGGGGTCGAGGAACTTGTTGGAGTGCCACGAGGCCGCCAGCGGCCCGGTCTCGGCCTCACCGTCACCGATCACGCACCCGACGAGGAGATCCGGATTGTCCAGGGCCGCACCGTAGGCGTGGGAGAGGGCGTATCCGAGTTCCCCTCCCTCGTGGATCGAACCCGGCGTCTCCGGCGCCACATGGCTGGGCACACCGCCGGGGAAGGAGAACTGGCGGAAGAGCCGGCCCATACCCTCGGCGTCCCGGCTGACATCCGGATAGGTCTCGGAGTAGGTGCCCTCCAGCCAGGAGTTCGCCAGTACGGCCGGCCCGCCGTGCCCGGGCCCCCAGACGCAGACGGTGTCCTGTCCGCGCTCCCGCGCCACGCGGTTGAGGTGGGTGTGCACCAGGTTGAGGCCGGGCGAGGTTCCCCAGTGGCCCAGCAGCCGAGGCTTGATGTGCTCGGGCCGCAACGGCTGTTCGAGGAGCGGGTTGGACATCAGATAGATCTGGCCGACGGCCAGGTAGTTCGCAGCCCTCCAGTGCGCGTCCAGTGGCACGAGTGCGGCGTCGTCGAGGTAGTGGTCGTCTCCCTGGACAAGGGTGGGCATGTCTCGCTCCTTGGCTGATGCCGAGCCGGGCCTGATCGTCCGGCCCGCCGATGTCCGAGGCCGCCGGACAGCGACGGGCGCCGATCCGCCGATCCGCCGAAACGCTGCTCCGGCCGTGGTGACCGTCGGTGGCGGCCTCGGGCTGCTCTCCATCGTCGTCGCCTCGGCAGGCGGCAGGAGAGGGCCGTTCGGCCCCATGTGGGTGCCGGGTGTCCTCTCTTGCCTCGCTGCCGCCGGCACGGTCTCCCCCACGGGACCGCCCCTCGGCAGACATCGCGGGGAGCTCCCCCGACCGGCCTGCCCGGTAGGGACCTTCGGCGCGTTCCCGAGGGCCGACCGGACCGGTCCGTGCTCCCTGCCCGGCAGTCACTCTGGGCGGGCACACGCATCTCGCGTGGCACGAGCAAGGGTGAGAGTGACCATGGCGCTGCAACCGCACTCCCGACGACTCACAGGCATCCGCTTCTCCGCCTTCCGCAGGGCAACGGCGGAGCGTGCGGCCGCTGACGGAACGGTCGCGCGCGACGACGCGACCGGCGTCGCCTTCGCACGTACCGCCGCCGTGCTCCGCATCCTCACCGCGTTCACCTTCCTGTGGGCGTTCTTCGACAAGGCCTTCGGCTGGAGCTACGCCACCGGAGCAGGCAAAGGATGGGTGGACGGCGGCTCCCCGACGATGGGTTTCCTGAGCGGCGTCTCGGCCGGCCCGATGGAGAGCACCTTCCATGCCTGGGCCGGCGACGCCTGGGCGGACTGGGCCTTCATGCTGGGACTCCTGGGCGTCGGCGTCGCACTGGCGAGCGGCGTCGCTCTACGGCTCGCGGCACTCGCCGGCACAGCCATGATGATGCTGATGTGGGTGGCGGAATGGCCTCCGGCCCGGCACCTGTCCGACGGCTCGCCCAGCATGTCGACGAATCCGCTCGTCGACTACCACGTGCTGTACGCCGCCGTCCTCGTCCTGCTCGCCGTGGTACTTGCCGGCAGCACCTGGGGCCTGGGCGGCGCATGGGCACGGCTGCCCCTCGTACGCCGAAACCGCTGGCTCCTCTGAACGGGCGCCGGCCCTCACGTCACCGGCGCCGTCAGGGAGCAGCACTTCGTGGAGTGCCTGAACGCATCGAAGCCGGCCTCGGACGGGCAAGGTTCGGGGCCGGTCGGGGGGCGACCAGGGACCAATGGCCCCTGCTGCGAGATCCCACGGCCCGTGACAGTGGAGACATCCCACTGACGACCAACTCTGGAGGCTTGAATGCCCCGTACGGTGACCACAGGTATCGATGGTTCGCGCGAAAGTCTCGCGGCCGTGGAATGGGCCGCCGGTGAGGCATCGCGGCGACGGCTGCCGCTTCGGCTGCTCCACGTCCGGGACGCATCACCCGGCATACGCGCGTCGTTCGGCCATACCGAGAGGTCTCTCTGGCCCGACGGCGGACCGCAGGCGGCGCTCGAGGCCCTTCGGGCACGTCATCCGGGCCTCGAAGTGACAACCGACGACGTACCCGGCACGCCCGCCGAAATCCTCTGCGCGGCCGGTAAGGACCAGGAACTGCTGGTGCTCGGCTCACGGGGGCTGGGCCGGCTGGCGGGCTTCCTCCTCGGCTCCGTCTCGTTGTCGGTCATCGCCCGCAGCACCGCACCGGTCGTCCTCGTGCGGGCGGAGGACTCCTCTTCCTCGCGGGAAGGCCCGCCCTCCGGCGACGTGGTGGTGGGCCTGGACACCTCCCAAGCCTGCGACGCCGTACTGGAATTCGCCTTCGCCTACGCCGAACAGCACGGGGTCGCACTGCGGGCGCTGCACAGTTGGCAGCGGCCCCCCGTGTACCTCGGCGACCCGACGGGCGCGATGCTGTCGGTCCAGACCGATCTGGCCACGGTGACGAGCGAGGTCCTGACGGAGGCTCTGACGCCCTGGCGGGAGAAGTTCCCCACCGTCGCCGTCACCGAGCATTGCCGGCTCGGACACCCCGCTCACGACCTCGTGGAGGCGTCGCTCGATGCCGGTCTCCTTGTCGTGGGGCGCAGGAAACGCCGAGCAGGCGTCGGCCCGCACATCGGCTCCGTCGCTCATGCGGTACTGCACCACTCCGTGACCGCGGTGGCCGTGGTGCCCCACGCCTGATCACGCCCGAACGCCGCGCGGGGCGGTCACGCCGCCCTCCCATGCCGGACCAGCTCATCCGGCCGACGACAGGCAGGCTGTCCCATGTCGCACCCAGCGCTCGGTCCCGACGCCGTGTCCCGTTCCGGACAGGGAGACATGGGGCGACGTGTCTCGACGCGTCGGGAGCAACTCGGACTGTCCCGCCAGGAGGTGGCCACGCGTTGCGGCTCGGCGCCCGGATACATCAGGTACGTGGAGGAGCAGCAGGTCACGTCACCAGGCATCGGGTTCCTGACCAGCCTCGCCAACGCTCTGGAGACGACGGTGGCCGAACTGGCGGGTGGCACGGCGGATCTCCCTCCGGGCAGTGGAAGGGCGCCCTTCCTTCCGCAGTTCACCGAACTGGGTGTCGGGGAGTGCCGTCGGCTGCTGGGCACGCACGGTATCGGGCGGGTGGGAGTGTCCACACCCGACGGACCCGTCATCCTGCCGGTCAACTACATCCTCCTGGAGGACACCGTCGCTTTCCGAACAGCACCGGGCGCCCCACCCGCGTCCGCCGCGGGAAACCTGGTCGCTTTCGAGGTGGACCGTGTGGACGACGCGCTCAGCCTGGGGTGGAGCGTCCTGGTGGTGGGCATGGCACGTGTGGTGACCGACCCCGTCCAGGTGTGCCTGCTGGACGCGAGGCCGCACTCCTTGCCGTGGGCGGGCGGCGAACGCGGCCTGTGGATCACGGTCTCTCCCACCCGGATCACCGGCCGCCGGATCGCCGCACGTCACACCTACCTCTCGGCCACACTCGCTCGGCCCGAACTGCAGTGACCGCCCCCGATCCGGGCGCACAGCGGAGCGGGGCTTCGCGGATGGGCACCGCAGATGCGTCCGGCCCTTCCACTCACAGCCGGCCGACTCGTCCCAGGGCAAGTCGGCCCGCTACGGGCGGAGCGGCAGGCGCCGGCGTCAGGGAAACGTGCCCCGCCCTTCACGTCCGACCATGGGAACACGCCACACCAGGAGTGTTCCGCCGCCGTCCGGCGAGGACAACTCCATCGTGCCGCCGCAGCGTTCGGCACGGTCGGACAGGTTCCGCAGACCGCTGCGGCGACCCCCGTCGCTGATGCCGATCCCGTTGTCGGCGACGGACAGGACCACCTCACGGCCATCGGTCCGGAGAACAACGTCCACCCGGGTCGCGCGTGCGTGGCGGGCCACGTTGGCCAGGCTCTCGCCCAGGACGGCCAGGACGTGGTCGGCGACGAACCGGGAAACCTGGGTGTCGAGGAGGCCCTCCTTGCGCAGACTCGGGGAGAAGCCCAGGCCCGCTGCCGCCCCGGCGACGGCGCGCACCGTACGGGCCCGCAGATTCTCCCCCTCTTCGGCCACGTGCGACCGGAGGCCGAAGATCGTCGAACGGATGATCTTGATGGTTTCGTCCAGGTCGTCGACCGCGCGCTCCACACGTTCCGACGCCTCGGGATGCTCGATGAAGCGGCCCGCGCTCTGCAGCGTCATGCCCGTGGCGAACAGCCGCTGAATCGCCAGATCGTGCAGGTCACGAGCGATGCGGTCACGTTCCTCCAGAAGCACGATCTGCTCGGCGTCACTTCGGCGTTCGGCCAGCTCCATGGCCACCGCGGCCGTGCCCGCGAAGCCCAGAACGGGGCGGGTCTCCTCGTCGGCGAACGGAACACGTCCCGAGGCTCGGACGAGCAGCAGGACTCCGCGCACGCCGGAGCCGGTGCCGATGGGAACCGCTACGGCCGGACCGAGCCCGGTCGACCCGGCCGCGTCCACGGTGGGCCGCGGATCGTCCATGTCCTCGCTGGTGACCGGAATGGCGCGGGTGAACGCCGCGCTGATCAGTCTGCTGGTCATCGCCGGACGCCGGCCTTGATGGATGTCGGCCTCCAGCCCGCTGGCCAGCTCCACGACGAAGGAGTCCCGGTCCGCCGTGGGCAACGCCACGACGACCAGGTCGGCACCGGCGATCTCGCGCGCCCGGTCGGCGATCAGGGCGAGGACCGTGCCGCGCGGACTGCCGGACAGCAAGCTGTGCGTGACCTCGGCCGTCGCCTGGAGCCACAGCTCCCGCTGCTGGGACCTCTCGTACAGGCGGGCGTTGTCGATGGCCACCCCCGCCGCCACGGCGAGGGTGGTCAGGATCGACTCGTCCTCGGCGTCGAAGTGGGCGCCGCCCAGCTTCTCGGTGAGGTACAGATTGCCGAACACCTGGCCGCGTATCCGGATCGGCACTCCCAGAAAGCTGTTCATCGGCGGGTGGCCGACGGGAAATCCGTACGAGGACCGGTGCTCCGAGAGTTTCGGCAGACGCAGGGGTTCGGGGTGCGCTACCAGCTCGCCCAGGATGCCGTGGCCGGAAGGCGACGGGCCGATCGAGGCGGCGTCCGCGTCGTCTATGCCGACGGTCAGGAACTGGACGAGCTTCCGGTGATCGGGCCCTATGACGCCGAGCGCGCCGTATCGCGCGTGCACCAGCGTTGTCGCCGCCTTCACCACGTGCCGCAGGACTTGCTCCAGGTCCAGCTCACGGCCGACGGACATCACCACTTCCATGAGCTCCTGAACCCGGTCGCGGGTGCCGTGCGCCGCTTCCAGTCGGCGCTCGAGGAGGGCGAGCCGCTCCGCGCACTCCTCCTGCTCGCCTCCTACCTTTTTGGCGCTGTCCTGGGTATGCGTCACCGGAAACACTCCTCGGGCTGCGGCAGGGAACTGCGGACGGGCCGTTGCAAGGTGCCGACCGCATGACGAGAGGGGGGACAGGGCCGCGGCGCCGCTCGGGCTCCGCCATGGCTAGACGTGTCCGGGCCTGCTCCCGCCGTCGCGGACCTCCCCGCCCTTACCGCGGGGTACCTGGGCGGCGATGACAGCTGCCTGCACACGCCGTTCCACCCCGAGCTTCGCCAGCAGACGAGAAATGTGATTCTTGATCGTCTTCTCGGCGAGATAGAGCCGCAGGCCGATCTGACGATTGGTCAGCCCTTCGCCGATCAGCGCGAGTACGTCGCGTTCGCGGTCCGTCAGACCGTACAGAGCATCTTCCTCGGGCTCTTCGCGGTCGTCCCCCCGTAGCCGCGACATCAACCGGGCGGCAGCGCTGGGATCCAGCATGGACCGGCCGGAGTCCACGGTGCGCACCGCTGCCACGAGATCGCCGCCCTGGATCAGCTTGAGCACATATCCGGACGCCCCGGCCATGACGGCGTCCAACAGGGCTTCCTCGTCGTCGAAGGACGTCAGCATCAGGCAGGCGAGGTCGGGCATCCGCGAGCGCAGTTCCCGACAGACGTCCACTCCGTTGCCGTCGGGGAGCCGTACGTCGAGAACCGCCACGTCCGGGCGTAGGGCCGGGACCCTCGTCAGAGCCTGTTCCGCGGTTCCCGCTTCTCCGACGACGCTGATGTCCGGTTCGTCACCGAGGAGATCACGAACACCGCGCCGGACCACTTCGTGATCGTCGAGGAGGAAGACCCGGATCGGATTCTCAGGACTGCGTGAACCGCTGTTCGGCATGGACCGCTCCTCAGTGCTGTCGGCCGCGCAGTCGGCAAGGACAAGTGTCCCCGCGGAGTCCAGGATGCAGCATCCCTACGTGCTGCGGCCAGGACCGGTCCTCTCTCGTCGAACGGCGGACGTCCAGAACCCGTTGGGAGGGCCCACGGACAGTCACCGGATGCCCTGTGTCACGGTCCAGGGTTGGCGGCCCCGCCCTTGGCGCCACCGTCGACAGCCGACGTGCAGGTGGGGCCGGTGGTGATGCCCTCATGAGTCGTCGAGCGGGACCTCTGCGCACGCATTGCCCCGGACTGCGCCGCGGCCATCGCCGAGGACCGGAGTTCCGCACCGATGGGCGTATTTGTGGCGTCGGCGATGAAGTCGCGGGTGTCTGCCGGGTCGAGAGCTCGGGTCTGAAGGTGGTCATGCATCGCGCTGTAGTACTGCACGTCGGCGGGCTTCTCCAGGATGGGGCTGTTGGTGAACCGTTCCAGGTGCACCACTCCTGCCTGGGAGCTGTCGGCGAACTGCAGGATGGAGAACTGTCCTGGCAGGCCAGGGTGTGCGCCGGTGGTGTAGGGGAGGACCTGCAACGTGATGTGCGGTTCGGCGCTGAGTGCCTTCAGGTGCTCGAGTTGTTCACGCATGATGTCCGGGCCGCCGATGAGACGGCGCAGTGCCGATTCGTCCAGGACGACCCACAGGCGTAGCGGGCGGGTCGGGTCGTAGATCCTGTGCTGGCGGCGCAGTCGCACCTTGAGGCGTGTGGCGGCCTGTTCGGCGGTGGGCAGCGGGATCGTTTCCTCAATGACCGCCTGGGCGTAGGCGGGTGTCTGCAGCAGCTCGGGGACCATCATGGGCGCGTAGGTGTGGAGGGATGCGGCGTCCGTCTCCAGGCCGATGTAGGCGCTGTCGGAAAGGTCTCCGTAGGGGTGCCACCAGCCCCGCCGGCCGGATTCCCTGGCCATCTCCATCAGCGAGTCGATGACTTGCTCGTCCGTGACTCCGTAGATCGCGCACAGGTCTCGCACATCGCGGGGACTGGTGGCGCGATTCCCGTTCTCCAGGTGGCTGATCTTGGGTTGAGAGACCATGAGCCGCTTGGCCACTTCCTGGCTCTTCAGCCCGCTGGCCAGACGGAGCTGGCGAAGCTCGGCTCCGAGACGGCGTCTCCTGACGGTGGGGTTGGGATTCGCCGTCACGCTCGCTGTACCTCCGGTTTCAAGTCCTTGCACTCAAGCAAAGGTTGTCATGGGACAAGGACTGCTCATCACGCACCGTACCGTCGTGATCACGGACAGATGAAGCGGAGTCTTACACTGGCAATTGCCCCGGCCCGCATGGGCCTCGACCGTTTCCTCTGCGTCGGCGCCGAGCCCGCGCGCCGGAGTGCCGCTCCGGCGCGTCGGTGCTTGATTCACCGACCGGGAACCACGATCTCGCGCTTGAGGATCTTGCCGGTGGGGCCCTTGGGGAGCTCGGCCGTGAAGGTGACGATCCGGGGGTACTTGTACGCCGCGACCCGGTCCTTGACGTGGTCGCGGATCTCCTCGGCCGTGGCACGGGCACCGGACCGGAGTGTGATCACCGCTGCGATCTCCTCGCCGTGGACCGGGTGCGGCACACCGACGACCGCGGCTTCGGCGACGGCCGGGTGCTCGTACAGCACCTCCTCGATCTCACGCGGGTAGACGTTGTAGCCGCCGCGGATGATCAGGTCCTTCTTGCGGTCGACGATGAAGTAGAAGCCGTCCTCGTCGACACGGGCCAGATCACCGCTGTGGAACCATCCGTCGCGGACCGCTTCCGCCGTGGCCTCGGGGCGGTTCCAGTAGCCGGTCATGAGGTTCTCGCCGCGGATGGCGATCTCACCGACCCCGCCCGGGGGGACCACGCCGCCGTCCTCGGCGACGAGCCGCATCTCGACCCCGCGGATGGGCTGCCCGATCGAGCCCGCCTTGCGCGGACGGTCGGGGTGGTTGAAGGCGGCGACCGGTGAGGTCTCGGAGAGTCCGTATCCCTCCAGTACGGTGGCGCCGAAACGCCGCTCGAAGCCGTGCAGCACCTCCACCGGGAGCGAGGCGCCGCCCGAGACGGCCAGGCGCAGCCGGTGGGCGTCGAATCCTTCGGGGAGCTGGGCGTGGAGCAGCGCCGCGTACATCGTCGGCACGCCGAGGAACACGGTGACCCCGTCACGGGCCATGATCTCCAGGGCGCGCTGCGGCTCGAACCGCGGCAGCAGGGTCAGAGTGGCGCCGGCGGCGACGGCCGTGTTCAGCGCGCAGGTCTGGCCGAAGGCGTGGAAGAGGGGCAGGCCGCCGAAGAGCACGTCGTCAGGTCCGACCTGAAGCAGTGTCTCGGCCGCGGTGGCGGTGTTGGTGGCCAGGTTCCGGTGGGACAGTTCGGCACCCTTCGGCGTACCGGTCGTCCCGGAGGTGTACAGGATGAGGGCCGGGTCGTCATCGGTACGGCTGACGATGCCGGGCATCGGTTCGTGAGCCCGCAGCATGCCGTCGAAGACCGAGGGCTCGGTCACCAGGCATGCCGTTCCTGTCTCGGCGGCGGCCTTCGCGACCTCGTCCGCGAACAGGGGGGACACCAGCGCGATCCGCGCCCCGCAGTCGTGCAGGGTGAAGGCCGCCTCACGGGCCTTGAGGAGCGGATTCATCGGCACGACCACACCGCCGGCCCGCAGGATGCCGTAGTAGAGGACCGGGAACAGTGGCACGTTGGGCATGGTCAGCGCGACGCGGTCGCCGGGCAGGAGGCCGCGGTCGCGCAGGAGGGCGGCGACCCTGGCGCTCGCGTCGTCCAGTTCGGCGTAGGTGAGCGTGCTGTCGTCGTGGCGCACGGCGATGCGGTCACCCTGGGCCGCCGCGGAGTCCACCAGGAATGTGGCGAGGTTGGTCATGTCGGCTGTCTCCTTGGGTTCGTCTCGTCATGCGGTGCGGCATTCCGGGGGCGGATCACATCGCGAGGAGTGACTCCGTCGCGAGCGTCCTCGGTACGGGGGCGGTGCGGCAGGGCCAGCCAGAGCCGCAGCAGGTGGCGCTTGAGTGCGGGCCGGTCGTGGTCCTCGAACTCCGCTCGCGCGTGCATGACCGTCCGGGTGTTGAGCAGCAGCAGATCGCCGACCTGAAGGTCGATGTCGAGACGGAGCTCCGGGGAGCCCGCCACGTCGTCGATGAGGTCGAACAGCTCCAGGTCCGCCCGCTCCAGGCGGGGCACCTGGGGGAAGCGCTGGGCGGATTCCAGATAGCAGCGGTTGTAGCGCATGCTCAGTGCCCCTTCCTGCCGGGCGACGAGCGGGACGGCCGCGTACGGCGGCTCCCCGGGAGCGTGCTCCTCCCGGCGGTCGAAGAAGTAGGTGCGGTACAGGCGCCCGGCCAGATCGGGGCGCAGCTCCAGCACCGCGTTGTGCACCGCCGCGGAACTGACGAGGGAGGTGAGCCCCCCGGTGCGGGGCGCCCGCAGCGGAAGCAGCGCGAGCAGATCGGTCCTGTCGGTGTGGAACGGCAGCGCCGCCCGGGTCTGGTAGCCGCGTGTTGCCGCATCGGTCAGGCTGCGGCCGGTGTCCCGGACGTGGCCGAGCATGTGCCCGTCCGCGTTCTGCGGGACCGGACGCCCCAGGTGCTGGCCGAGGCCCCAGAAGACCGTGCTCGCGGCCGGCTCACCCAGTCGTTCGACCGGGAGGCCCTTCACGATCGCGAAACCGCGTCCGTGCTCCAGCGTCCCGGCGATGCGCGCCAGTTCACCGGCGAGGGTGGGGAGCGGGAAGTCGGCCGCTGTCAGTTTCAGCAGTGTGCGGTCGCGTCTGCGCGCTTCCGACAGGGCGGAGTCGATCTCGGCGAGGTGGCGGGGCGAGAGCCGCAGGATCCATTCCTCGTGGTCCGCCGGGTCTCCACCTCTCCACACCGAGGGGCCCGAACAGGGCGCGTACAGCGCCTCAGCTGATTCCGTCGTACCGGTCATGTGCGCCTCCGTACCGTCGCCCGTCCACCGGCCCCAGGGGGTGCCGCATCGAGCCGGGCGGCCGGTGAACGGACGCCATGCTAGGTCGCACGTTCACACCATGCTTGTCCTGGCGTGACATCTGACTTACCTTTTCGGGACACAGCTCGGGACAGCCTCGGAGGGTACGCATGAAACCCCTGGTCCGCACCGCAGCCCTCAGCGGCTATGTCGAACTGTGCCGCGCGCTGGGCATCGACCCGCAGCCTCTGATGAAAAGCGTGGGCCTGGACACCGCCGCCCTCGCGGTCCAGGACCGGTGGATCTCCGGGGCGGCCGCGGTCCAGGTGCTGGAGCTGTCGGCAGCCGCCTCGGGGCACGAGGACTTCGGCGTGCTGATGGCCGATTTCCGGCGCCTCTCCAACCTCGGCCCCGTCAGCCTGGTCGTACGCGAGGAACCCGACGTACGGAGCGCACTGAGACTGCTGATCCGCCATCAGCACATGTACAACGAGATCCTGAACGCCCAGCTGACGGAGGGCGACGGGCTGGCCACGTTGAGGGTCGACCTGCGGCTCGGCGAGGTGACGGAGAGCAGGCAGGCCACGGACCTGGTCGTCGCCGCCTTCCACCGGATCCTGCGCGGCTTCCTTCACACGCGGTGGCAGCCGCTGTCCGTCTGGTTCAGGCACCCCGCCCCGGAGGACACCGCGACGCACCGACGCACGTTCGGCGAGTCGGTGGAGTTCGATCGCGAGTTCGACGGCATAGTCTTCTACGCCGCCGACCTCGATGCACCCAACGCGATGGCGGACCCGCTGCTGCGGGAGTACGCACACCAGTACTTCGAGGCGATCGCGGTCCCCAAGGACACCACCACCGCGGACCGGGTGCGGGAGCTGATCGAGGTCCTCCTGCCGAGCGGGCGCTGCTCGGTCGAGCAGGTCGCGCGCAGCCTGGGCGTCGACCGGCGCACCGTCCACCGTCATCTGGCCGATTCGGGCGAGACCTTCTCCTCGCTCCTCAACGCCACCCGCATGCATCTCGCCGAGCAGTTCGTCGCGAATCCGCGGCGCTCCCTGACGGAGATCTCCGACCTTCTCGGCTTCTCGTCGCTGAGCGCCTTCTCGCGCTGGTTCCGCGAACAGTTCGGGTGCAGCCCGAGGGCGTGGCGCAGTGGCGGGAACCGGCAGCAACTCCCCGGCCAGGACTGATCCCACGGGCGGCACGTGCCCGGCCGGTCGCGCCGGCTCACGCAGCGTGGCGCACGGGCGATGTCCCCAAATGACAAGTTATCCGTCCCCGCGGGTCAAGCGGGCGCGAGTGTTCGCCCCTACGTTGGCAGCACCGCAGAGACGCGGTCGGCCCCCGGAGAAGAGCCGTACCACCCCCTGTACACGTCCCCTCCGGACCGGTCGAACGTACCCGGGCCGCCCTGCGCCCGCTGTCCCCCGGTGACCCGCATCGATCCTCGCCGGACACCTCATGCCCTGGCATCGCACACGGCGATGCTCCCGGCGAGTGATCACCGATCGCACGAAGGAGACGGACCGTGCACTTCCACGACGACTCACTTTTCCCGGAGAACCAGGAAAAACTGGTGATCCAGGCCGCACCCTACGGGCCGGAGTGGCTGCCCGGGGACGCCGACGACCTTCCCCTGACGATGGACGAGCACGTCCAGGCGGCCGTCGACTGCTACAACGCCGGCGCCACCGTGCTCCACATCCACGTACGCGAGCTCGACGGCAAGGGCTCCAAGCGGATGTCCAAGTTCAACGAGCTCATGGGCCGGCTGCGCGAGGCCGTGCCGGACATGGTGCTGCAGGTCGGCGGCTCGATCTCCTTCGCCCCCGAGGGTGAGGGCGGTGAGGCGAAGTGGCTGAGCTACGACACCCGCCACATGCTGGCCGACCTGGACCCCGCGCCGGACCAGGTGACGATCGCGATCAACACCAGCCAGATGAACATCGTCGAGATCATGAACGACGACGACCTGGAGGGCACGTCGATCGCGAAGCCCGACTACTACAAGGCGTACCGCGACATGGTCGTCGAGGCGGGCCCCGACTTCTACCTGGAGCACCTCAAGCGTCTGGCCGCGAGCGGCATCCAGCCGCACTTCCAGCTCGCCACCCTGGCCCAGCTCGAAACCGTCGAGCGGCTCATCCGGGCCGGTATCCACACGGGCCCGCTGATCCTCAACTACGTGGCGATCGGCGGCGGTTTCGCGGGCCGCCACCCGGCCGACCTCATCGAGTTCGTCCGTCGCGCCCCCGACGGCGCCGTCCTGACCATCGAGAGCTCCATGCGCGCCGTGGCACCCATGAACGCGATCGGCATCGCGCTCGGCGTCCACGTCCGGGTGGGCAACGAGGACAACCTGTGGCGGCGCAAGGGCGAGCGCATGTCCAGCGTCGAGCAGGTCGAGCAGATGGTGCAGATCTCCGAGGCGCTCGGCCGTGACATCGCGACCGGCGCGGAGGCCAGGAAGATCTACAAGCTCGGCGAGACCTACTCGGGCGCCGACGAGACGCTGACCCGCCTCGGCATGGTGCCGAACCGCCGTCCCGGTCAGCGCGGCTTCATGCTGCGCGACTCCTGATCGCGGGGCACGGGACACCCCGCCGCCGCGATTCCCGCGAACCCACAGGGGCCGCCCGGGTCCTCTCCCGGCGCCGGCGGCCCCTGTCTCCCCTCACCTCCCACGAACAACGGAGCACGTTCATGGCGCACGCCATTCGCTTCAAGGAGACCGGTGGTCCCGAGGTCCTGCGCCGGGAAGAGGTCGTCGTCGGCGACCCCGGCCCGGGCGAGGTACGGATCCGGCACGAGGCCGTCGGACTCAACTTCGCGGACACCTACTTCCGCAGCGGTCTGTACCCCGCACCACTGCCCGCCGGGCTCGGTGTCGAGGGCGCCGGTGTGGTCGAGGCGGTGGGCGAGGGCGTCACCCACGTCGCCGAGGGCGACCGGGTCACGTACACCGGCAGCCCGCTCGGTGCCTACAGCACGGAACGGGTCATGCCCGCCGACTCCCTGATCCGGCTGCCGGACGGCATCGGCTTCGAGACCGCCGCCGCGATGACCATGCGCGGCCTCACCTCCGCGTACCTGCTGCGCAGGATCCACCCGCTGAAGGCAGGCGACACGATCCTGCTGACCGCGGCTGCGGGCGGCGTCGGCCTCATCGTCTGCCAGTGGGCCAAGCTGCTCGGGCTGACCGTCATCGGCACCGTGTCCACCGAGGAGAAGGCCGAGCTCGCCCGCGCCCACGGCTGCGACCACGTCATCCACTACCGGCGCGAGAACGTCGCCGAGCGGGTGCGCGAACTGACCGACGGAGCCGGCGTCCCGGTCGCCTTCGACAGCGTCGGCAGGACCACCTACGCCTCCTCGCTCGCCTCGCTCCGGCGCCGCGGTCTGCTGGTCTGCTTCGGTACGGCCTCCGGACCGGTCCCGCCCATCGATGCCATGCAGCTGGCCGTCAGCGGCTCCCTGTTCGTCACCCGGCCGGCGCTCGCCGACTACATCGCCGACCCCGCGGAGCGGGCCGAACTGGCGGGGGAGCTCTTCGACCACGTGGCCTCCGGACGCATCGCCATCGAGATCAACCAGCGCTACGCGCTCGAGGACGCCGAACAGGCGCACCGCGAGCTGGAGGCGGGACGGACCACGGGATCGTCCGTCTTCGTCCTCTGAACCCCTGGCGGCTCACGCGCACCACCACCCTCTAGAGGAGGAAGCACCATGGAAAAGACTCTCGCCCAGCAGGGGAGCGCGCCCGCGTCGGTGCGCGCCCACTCCCGCGGCTCGATCAAGGTCGAACCACTGACCTGCACCATCGGCGCCGAACTCTCCGGCGTGAACCTCGGCGACGCCTCCCGCGACGACGACCTGTTCGCCGAGATCAGGGCCCTGCTCCTGCAGCACAAGGTGCTGTTCCTGCGGGACCAGGACATCACGCGCGCCGAACACGTCGCCTTCGCCGAGCGCTTCGGCGCACTGGAGGACCACCCGGTCGCCGGCAGCGACCCCGAACACCCCGGTCTCGTACGGATCTACAAGGACCTGGACAGTACGCCGGAGCACTACGAGAACGCGCTGCACACCGACGCCACCTGGCGTGAGAACCCGCCCATGGGCGCCGTGCTGCGCTGCGTCGAGACGCCCCCGGTGGGCGGCGACACGATCTGGGTCAACATGGCCGAGGCCCACCGCCGGCTCCCGGAGCACGTCAGGACCCAGATCCAGGGACTGCGGGCGCGGCACAGCATCGAGGCCACCTTCGGCGCCGCCATGCCGCAGGAGAAGCGTCACGCGCTCAAGGCACAGTTCCCCGACGCGGAACACCCGGTGGTGCGCACCCACCCCGAGACCGGCGAACAGATCCTCTTCGTCAACGCCTTCACGACGCACTTCGTCAACTACCACACGCCCGGAAACGTGCGCTTCGGGCAGGACTACGCCCCCGGCGCGGGCCTCCTCCTGAACTACCTGATCAGCCAGGCCGCGGTCCCCGAGTACCAGGTGCGCTGGCGCTGGACGCCGAACAGCGTCGCCATCTGGGACAACCGCTCCACCCAGCACTACGCCGTCCAGGACTACTGGCCCGCCGTCCGCCGGATGGAGCGCGCCGGGATCGTCGGCGACGGAACGTTCTGACCTTTCCTTTCCTTCACGAGCAGTCGAGGTGATGACAATGGGGTTTCTCACCACTGCGGAACCCGCCCCGGGCAGAACCGTTTCCGGTTCCTCGGAGTGGCCCGTGTCCCGGCGCTACGCCTGGGTCGTCTTTGCACTGAGTTTCGGACTCCTGCTCTCGGACTACATGTCCCGGCAGGTCCTCAACGCCGTCTTCCCGATGCTGAAGGCCGAATGGCTGCTCTCGGACGCCCGACTGGGCTCCCTCAGCGGCGTCGTGGCCCTGATGGTCGGTCTGCTCACCGTTCCCCTCTCCCTGCTGGCCGACCGATGGGGCAGGGTGAGGTCCCTGGTCATCGCGGCGACCTTGTGGAGCCTGGCGACCCTGGGCTGCGCGGTCGCGGCGAGCTACGGCCAGATGTTCGTCGGCCGCCTCCTCGTCGGCATCGGTGAGGCCGCGTACGGCAGTGTCGGCATAGCCGTCGTCCTGAGCGTCTTCCCGCGCGCCCTGCGGGCGACCCTCTCCGGGGCCTTCATCGCCGGCGGGGCCTTCGGCTCGGTCCTGGGCATGTCCGTCGGCGGCGCCGTGGCACAGGCGCACGGCTGGCGCTGGGCGTTCGCCGTGATGGGCATCTTCGGTCTGGTGCTCGCGGGCATCTACGCCGTCGTGGTCACGGAGAAGCGGCTGACTCCGAGGCAGGATCCGCCCCAGGTCGAGACCGCCACCGACCCGCCGGCCCCTCTCCGCGTGCTCCTCCCCCGGCTGTTCTCCTCCGTCTCGGTGGTCAGCGCCTACATCGGCAGCGGTCTGCAGCTGTTCACCGCGGGCGCCCTGATCGCCTGGCTGCCCAGCTACTTCAACCGCTACTACGACATGCCGACCGCGAAGGCCGGGGCGACCGCCGGACTCTTCGCCCTGGTGATCGGAATCGGCATGGTCGCCGGCGGAATCGCCTCGGACCGGATCAGCCGGCGCGCCCCGATCCGTAAGTGGGCCGTCGCCATCAGCTGCAGTGTGGGCTCCCTCGTCCTGCTGATGACCGCGTTCCGCCTGCCGACCGGTCCGCTACAGCTGCTGGTCCTGGCGCTGGGAGCCCTGCTGTGCGCCGGAACGGCCGGGCCGGGTGCCGCCATGGTGGCGAACCTGACCCCCGCGGCCATCGCCGCGACGGCATTCGCCACGCTCACGCTGGCCCAGAGCCTGCTCGGGCTGGCACCCGGCCCGGCCGTCACCGGCGCACTCGCTGACCGGCTCGGTCTGCTCGGCGCGCTCCAGCTCGTCCCGCTCGTGGCGATCGCGGCCACCGGAGCCTTCCTGGTCGGCCGCCACCACTACGAACGTGATCTGCGCCGTCTGACCGGACTCGCCCCGGTGGCGGGGCCGAAGGAATCGGAGTTGCCCTCATGAGCACTACCACCGAGCCGGTCGTCGTGATCGTCCCCGGCCTGCGCGACCACGTCGAGGAACACTGGCAGACCCTGCTGGCGAACCGGCTCACCGAGGCGGGCCGCACGGTCCGTACCGTTCCCCCGCTGACGCAGGACCAGCTCGGTCGCGGGGCCCGTGTGGCCGCGCTGGACAAGGTGATGGGCGAGATCGCGGGACCGGTGGTACTGGTCGCCCACAGCGCCGGTGTGATCACCACCGTCCACTGGTCCCAGCAGCACGAGGCCCAGGTGAAGGGGGCGCTGCTGGTGACACCGCCGGACTTCGAGAAGCCGCTGCCGGAGGGCTACCCCACCCCCGAGGTGCTCGACGAGAACGGCTGGACACCCGTGCCCCGCTCCCCGCTGCCCTTCCCCTGCATCGTCGCGGCCAGCTCGAACGACCCCTTGGGCTCCGTCGAACGCGTCGCCGAGCTGGCCCGGAACTGGGGCGGCCGCCTCGTGGAACTCGGCGAGGTCGGCCACCTCAATCCCGCATCCGGCCACGGCCCGTGGCCACGCGCCGAAGAACTGCTCCGCGAACTCGAACCGAGCTGATCCACCGTGCAGCCCCCGCGAAAGGCAACGATGAACCCCGACACCGACCTGCTGTGGTCTCCCGGTCGGCGCGAGTTGGAGGACTCCAACGTCGCGTGCTTCATGGAATGGGTGAGCGAGGTGCGGGGGCTGCACTTCTCCGACTACGCCGAGCTGTGGCGGTGGAGCTCCACCGATCTGCCCGGCTTCTGGTCGGCGGTATGGGAGTTCTACGGGCTGGACGCGGTCACCCGGTACGACGAGGTGCTGGGTGACGCGTCGATGCCGGGCGCCGTCTGGTTCCCCGGTGCCCGGCTGAACTTCGCCGAGCGGTGCTTCGCCCAGGCCACGGACGCCCGCCCGGCGCTGATCAGCGTGGCCGAGGCAGGCACACCGGTGGAGACTTCGTGGCAGGAGCTGCGCCGCCAGGTCGCGGACGTCGCGGCGGCCTTGCGCCGCATGGGAGTGGGGCCCGGCGACTGCGTGGCCGCGTACCTTCCCAACCTCCCGCAGACCGTCGTCGCCCTGCTGGCCACGGCCGCCGTCGGCGCCGTATGGACGGCGTGCTCACCGGACTTCGGCACGCCCAGCGTGCTCGCCCGGCTGCGGCAGGCGCAGCCGGCCGTCCTCGTGGCCGCGGACGGATACCACTACGGAGGCAAGGCCTACGACAGGCGCCCGGAAGTCGCCGAGCTCGTGGACGGACTGCCCACCCTCCGCCACGTACTCGCGGTCGACAACCTCTTCCCCACCCCGACCGAGCCGTGGTCGGCGCGGCCCGGGATCGAACAGCACGCCTGGTCCGCGCTGCCGGCCGCCGAGTCGCCACTGGAATTCGCCGATGTGTCCTTCGACCACCCGCTGTGGATCCTGTGGTCATCGGGGACGACCGGGATACCCAAGGGCATCGTCCAAGGTCACGGCGGCATCGTGGTCGAACTGCTCAAGGCACTCGGCCTGGGCGCGGATCTGCGCGCCGACGACCGCTACCTCTTCATCACGTCCACGAGCTGGATGGTCTGGAACTTCCTGGTCGGCGGCCTGCTGCACGGCAGCACGATCATCCTGTACGACGGCAGTCCCACCTTTCCCGACGTCAACGGGGCCCTGCGGATCGCCGAACAGACCGGCGCCACCGTGGTCGGCGTCGGCGCCGCCTATCTCACCGCCGTGGAGAAGGCGGACACGCAACCCGCGGCCGAACTCGGTCTCGGGCGACTGCGTTCCCTGCTCCAGACCGGATCGTCCCTGCCTCCCAGCACCTGGCGGTGGGTCTACGACCGGCTCGCGCCGGGCGTCTGGCTGCAGTCGATCTGCGGCGGTACCGACATCTGCTCGGTGCTCGCCGGAGGTTCTGCCCTGCTGCCCGTAAGGGTGGGCCGGATCCAGTGCCCGGCGCTCGGCGTCCCGCTGGCCTCCTGGGACCCCGACGGGCGCCCGCTGACAGGTGAACAGGGCGAGCTGGTGGTGACAGGGCCGCTGCCGTCCATGCCCCTCCACTTCGTCGGCGACCCCGACGGCAGTCGCTACCGGGCCGGCTACTTCGACACCTACCCCGGCATCTGGCGGCACGGCGACTGGGTCACTGTCGACGCGGACCTGTCGGTCGTCGTCGCCGGCCGCTCCGACTCCACACTGAACCGCATGGGCGTACGGATGGGCTCCGCCGACATCTACGCAGTCGTCGAGCAGTTCCCCGAAGTCGCCGACAGCCTCGTCATCGGTGTGGAACAGCCTGACGGCGGCTACTTCATGCCCCTGTTCGTGGTGACCGCCGGGGGCACGGCACTCGACCGCGGACTGCGCGAGCGGCTGGCCGGAGCGATCAAGCGCCAGTTGTCGCCGCGCCATGTGCCCGACGTGATCGTGCAGATCCCCGCTGTCCCGCGCACGCTCACCGGCAAGAAGCTCGAAGTACCCGTCAAGCGCATTCTGCAGGGTTCCGCAGTCACCGACGTCAGCAGCGAAGGATCAGTGACCGACTTCGAGATGCTGGCCTGGTTCGCGGACTTCGCGGCCCGTTCGGCAGGGGACAGCTGAACGCACCGGTCTGACGCGGGTGACTGCCTGCACGCGGCAACGCGGCGGCCACCGCGGTGACATCCATCGGCGACCCCGAGTCCGAGCTGTGCAAGACCCATCAGCGCTGCGGCCCGACTCCTTCCCGCCGCACCCGCACCGCTCCCGGCCGCTCCCGCGTCCGCATCGCACCGCGGACACCTCGACCGATCCACCTCTTCCGGACCACCCGAAAAGCGTGACGCCCGGGACCGATGCAGCGGTTACTCCGGTGCGCGGTTCGGCGGCGCGGTGCGACAGGAGCGGGCCCACCGGTACGCGGTTCCATCCGTAATGCGAACTGCACATTGAGGACAAGCGGCGAAAACTGTGGCACGTTTAGGAAACGTTAAGTAAATTATGTCGTTTGCTGGCAATGAAGGGCGACGGGAACCGTTGACGGGAACCGGAAATTCCGAGACCTTCATGGCGTCAAGCATTTCCGTTCCATCGCGAAAGCTGGGATGCCCGTGAGAAGAACTCAACGCTTTGCCACTTCCGCCATGACCGCTGCAGCCGTGTTCACAGCATTATTCACCTGGCCGGCAGCGGAATCTGCGCAAGCGTTCCCCGCGACCCCCAAGCAGACCGTGGTGAATTATCTGCAGACAATCTCCGGAAACAACATCGTTTCCGGGCAGCACAACAAGGAGCCTGCGTCGGCTCCCGGGCAGTACACGCAACAGGTCAAGGACGTCACCGGGCAGTACCCCGGCTTGTGGGGCGGCGACCTGATGTTCAACGCCGCGGACGTCGCCAATCGCCAGCGCGTGGTGGACCAGGCGAAGACCGAGTGGGCCAACGGGTCACTGGTCTCCCTGACCTGGCATGCCTGTCCGCCGACCGGCGGAAGCACGTGTGCGTTCGAGGGTGGCGTCAAGTCGAACATATCGAACACGCAGTTCTCGCAGATCGTCACCAACGGCAGCGCCCTGAACACCACGTGGAAGCGGCGTCTCGACGAGGTCGCCCCTTACCTGCAACAGCTGAAGAACGCGGGAATCCCCGTTCTCTTCCGCCCGTTCCACGAGATGAACGAATCGTGGAACTGGTGGGGCAACCGACCGGGGACCAACGGAAGCGCGCGGCTGTTCCAGATCACGCGTGACTACCTCGCGGGAACCAAGGGGCTGGACAATCTCATCTGGGTATGGAACGTGCAGGACAACCCGGCCGGCGGGTGGAGTAATTACTACCCCGGAAATCAGTACGCCGATGTCGTCTCACTCGACGTCTGGTACAAGAGCCACCCGAGTTCCGCCGATTACCAGCAGATGAGGAACATCGCCGGGACAAAACCCATGGCCATCGGGGAAATCGGCAAGATGCCGACCGCCACGATGCTGCAGAACCAGCCGCAATGGGCATGGTTCATGATGTGGTCCGAGCATCTGCGCGGGAACAACACCAACGCCGAGATCCAAGCGGCGTACTTCCATCCCCGCGTTCTGAACCAGGGCGAGGTCAGCCTCCCCTGAGGCCACTGTCGCCATCGTCGGCCCCGACTCACGGATCACGATTCGGGCCGGGCCGGGCCGGACGGGCCCGGCACCTGTTCTTCTTGACGGCAAGCGGCCGGGTGCGGTCACAGCCATCCGGACAGCCCGTGGAGAAAGCCGACCGGATCGTCACGGTGGACGGTGTGCCCCGCACCGTCCACCGTCCGCGTGTGCCAGCCCCGGCGGCGCAGCGTAGCGGCCGCGACCGGTGGAATCCGCTCGCTGGGATCAGCGAGCAGCACCAGGGAGGGTACGGCCGGGGCCGTGGGCAGGCCGGGCAAGTGCATCAGGGCGGCGACGGAACTCGGGTCCCAGGTTGCCAGGGCCCGATGCTCGGCGGTGATGTCGTCGTCGTGCCAGCGCGGGTGCGCGGCCCGCAACTCCTGCCAGGTGGCGTGCTTGACGGCGCGCAGGGCGGCCAGGTCCCGGGGCCGGCTCACCCATGCGGGGTCGCAGTGGATGGCGCGGGCACAGCGCAATCGGGGTAGAGCGGTCAGCAGTGCGGCGGAGCCGAGTGAGTGGCCGATGGCGAGGTCGGGGGCCGGGGGCAGGGTTTCGAGCAGGTCGGCGGCCAGGACGGCGGGAGTGTAGTTCTCGCCGTGGCCACTTGCGCCGTGACCGCGCAGGTCGACGGCGATGACCCGGTAGCCGCGGTCGGCGACAGCGGGTGCGACGCGGTTCCATGTACGTGAGTCCGTCATGATGCCGTGCACCAGTACGGCTGTGCGGGGTCCGCTCCCCCACACTCTGGTCGCGAGCATCATGAGGCGGCGCCCAGGGGAACCCGCGCGCGGTGCGGGGCGCTGAGCGGCACCCCGGCCGCTTCCTCCCGGTCATGCCCGTCCAGACTCGCCTCCCCCAGTTCTCCGACCGGGGCAGCGGCCACGGCAGCCGCCAGGTCAGGGCTGCCGGGCAGGTCGGAGAGAAGCGACGGCGCGGCGCGGTGCGCGCCGAACCACAGCTCGGCCTGCGGTTCACCGTCGGGTCGCTGCCCGAGAAGAGCGGGGATCGCGGTGCGTGACCCCCAGGGACAGGCGCGTGCGACGGGGCTGAGGAGAGAGAGTGCGGTCACGGGGCGCTCCGGAGAGGGGGGTTGAGGACGGGGTGAGCCGCCCTTGTCGGGCGAGGGCGGCTCACCGGTGCCGGGCACGGGTCAGGGCAGTCGTGCCCGGGACGCTGCTGCAGCCATCGTCGTCAGTCGGTGGGTTCCCGTGGGGGTGCGCTGCTGCCGCGGGGCATCAGTACGGGCTGCGCCACCGGGCCGGACGACAGGTCGCGGCGGTGGACGACGTCGAACAGCCGACGGGTCACGTCGGCGCCGAAACCGAACACGTCATGGCTCATGGCGGAGAGGGTCGGGTGGGTGAGTTGGCACAACTGGGAGTCGTCCCAGGCGATCAGGCTCACGTCCCTCGGGACGCTCAGACCCATCTCGGCGGCGACGGACAGGCCCGCGACCGCCATGATGTCGTTGTCGTAGACGATGGCCGTGGGGCGGTGCGGGGAGGCCAGCAGCGATCGGGTCGCCCGGGCGCCCTGGTCGCCGGAATAGTCGGTGGTGACGCTTCGGGCCGACTCCAGCCCGAGTTCGGCCACGATCGTGTTCATCGCGGCGGTCCGGATGATGGTGTGGCCGAGTGACGGATGGCCGCCCACCCGTGCGATCCGTTTGTGCCCGAGGGCAGCGAGGTAGCGCACCGCCTCATGCACGGCAGCCTCGTCATCGGTCCATACCGAGGTGAACCCGCCGGTCAGAGACGGGTGGCCGACCGCGACGGCCGGTAGCCCGATCGCCGCCAGTTCGGTGACCCGGGGGTCGTTCTGCTGGATGTCGACGAGGATGGAACCGGCGATCCGGCGCGACTGCCACCACTCGCGGTGAACGGCTATCTCCTGGGTGGCGTCGCGCACCAGGTGGAGGAGCAGCGAGCACCGGTGTTCTTCGAGGACGGACTCGACCCCGGAGATGAACTCCATGTAGAACGGCTCGAGCCCGAGTTGCCGTGCGGGCCGGGCGATGACCAGGCCGACGGTGTCCGCAGCTCCGGTCGCGGATCCGGACAGCTTGATCGCGGTCTGGCTCGGCACCCAGCCCAGCTCGGTGACCGCCGCCATGATGCGTTCACGGGTGGCTTCCGAGACGCCGGGACGGTTGTTGAACGCCAGGGACACCGCTCCTCGGGACACCCCGGCCCGGGCGGCCACATCATTGATGGTGACGCGCCCGGACCGGCGTGCGGGGGCCTCACCCACGGGCGGCCGTCCCGTTGACGCAGAACAGTGCACCGTCTGCACTCTGTGCGGTGGGCTGTTCCCAGCCGGTCACCCGCCAGGTGAAGGTTTCGCCGGGCAGCAGTGTGACCCGGCCGTGATCGGTGCGGGCGTCCGGGGCCAGCCGGTCGGCCTGCAGCACCAGGTCCCGCACGAGTCCGGCGGCGGTGACGGTGATCGCCACACCGCTCTCGCCGTCCGCGCTCACGCGGACATCGTAGGAGGCGGCCGGGTAGGCGAATTCACGGTCAGGGCAGGCGAAGTGCACCGCACGCAAGCCGTCCGCATCGGCTATGAGGAACTCCCGGTGTGCGTCGCCGAACTCGGTGACCGAACGGGGCAGCGCCTCCAGGGCCACGCTGCGTCCTGCGGCCTTGAGCGTGACCTCGGCGCTGGCCAGCACCGTTCCGTCGGCTCCGACCCGGCGGACCGTGGCGGTGGTGTCCCAGGTGGCGGCGCTCTGGTTGCAGCCCGCGAGCACCAGGGCGCCGTCCCGGTCCTGGACCGTCAGCAGCCGGTCGGCGTACAGACGGCGCATTTCGAAGTACAGCGGCTTGAGCCGGGCGTCACCGTCGATCGCGGCCCAGGAGGTCACCGGCCAGCAGTCGTTGAGCTGCCACAGCACCGTACCGGCGCAACGGGGCCAGTGGGAGCGCCAGTGCTCCACCCCGGTGGCGACGGCGCGTGCCTGGTTCAGTTGGGTCAGGTAGTGCCAGGTGTCGAAGTCGGCCGGCTGGGTGAAGTGGTGGGCGAGCCCCCGGTTCAGCTTGCCGTTGCCGTCCTCCGCCTTCTGGTGGTGCAGCATGCCGGGGGAATCGGCGGTCAGCGGCCGTTCGGACAGAGCGCGTTCCAGGGTGGCGTGGGCCGGCGGGGCCTGCCAGCCGAACTCCGCGACGAAGCGGGGAATCGCGGTGAGGTAGTCGCTGTAGTCGCGGCGGTTCCACACCTCCCACGAGTGTGCGGTGCCGTGGTCGGGGTCATTCGGAGTGTGGTTCCACGATCCGGACCAGGGGCTGCCCGCCCAGTAGGGTCGCGTCGGGTCCGTCTGCGCCACGATGCGGGGCAGCAGGCCGAGGTAGTAGCCCTCTCCCCAGGACGTTCCGGCGAGTTCCTGCTCCCACTCCCAGTCGGCGAATCCCCAGAGGTTCTCGTTGTTGCCGTTCCACAGCACCAGCGAGGGGTGGGGCATCAGGCGGGCCACGTTCTCACGTGCCTCGGCCTCGATCTCGGAGCGCAGCGGCTGCTCCTCCGGATAGGCGGCGCAGGCGAAGAGGAAGTCCTGCCAGACCATCAGGCCCATTTCGTCGCAGATGTCGTAGAAGGCCCGGTCCTCGTAGATCCCGCCGCCCCAAACGCGTACCAGGTCCACACCCGCGTCCGCGGCCTGGGTGAGACGGGTGCGATAGCGGTCAGCGGAAACGCGGCTGGGAAAGACATCGTCGGGTATCCAGTTCACCCCCCGGGCGAAGACCGGAGTGCCGTTGACGACCAGGGTGAAGGCGCTTCCGTGCACGTCCTGGGACGTGTCGAGTTCGATCGTGCGGAAGCCTATGCGTCGCTCCCATGCGTCGAGGGTACGGCCGTCGTTGTCGTCCCTGAGGGCGACGGTGCATTCGTACAGTGACTGGTCGCCGTAGCCGCGCGGCCACCACAGCGCCACGTCCGGGGTCTGCACGGTCACCGTGGCGGTCCTGGCCCCGGGCGCGACGGTGACCTCCGAGGAGGTGTCACCGACACCGGCCACCAGGCGCAGGGACCGGTCCTGACCGGCTGTCGTGCGGTCCAGGTCGACGGTGATCTCGACGATGCCGCTCCCGTCGCCTGCGACGGTGACCTGCGGGCGGACCTCGGCGAGTCGGGCTGTGGACCACTGCTCGATGCGCGCCTCGCGCCACACGCCGGCCGTCACCAGGGTGGGGCCCCAGTCCCATCCGAACGAGCAGGCCATCTTGCGTATGTAGTTGAACGGCTCGGGATAGGAGTTGGGCCGCTGCCCCAGCGCCGTCCGGACCGCCTCGGCCTCGGTGTACGCGGAGGTAAAGGCGACTTCGAGCGGCGCCGGACCGTTCGCCAGCAGATCGGTCACGTCGAACCGGTAGGAACGGTGCATGTTCCGTGTGCGCCCCAGCAGCCGGCCGGCGGCGTGGACGGCGGCGACCGTGTCCAGCCCGTCGAAGACCAGGTCGGCCCGCTCGAAGGTGTTGTCGCGCCGCGGCAGTTCGGTCGCGTAGGTCCAGTCGGCGCGGCCCACCCAGGCCGCCTCCGACTCGTTGCGGTCCAGATACGGGTCGGCCAGCAGGTCCGCCGCCATCAGGTCGGTGTGGACGCAGCCGGGCACCTGCGCCGGCACGGTGGTTCCGGCCAGCTGCGGCGGCGTGCCCTCGGGGGTGGCGCGGTCGGTGTTCAGGCGCAGCGTCCAGCCCTGGGACAGCGGCGTGCGGACCTTCATGCGTACTCCTTGAGATGTAGTGCGGGGCGCGATGGGCGGGCAGGTCATTTGGTGGAACCGGCCGCGAAACCGCTGTAGATGAAGCGCTGCAGCGCCAGGAAGACGATCAGGGTGGGCACGATCACGACGATCGTGCCGGCGGAGATGGTCTCCCAGTGGGCTCCGAATGGGCCTTTGAACCGGAACAGGGCGGTGGAGATCGTGCCGAGTTCCGGGTCCGGCATGTAGAGGAAGGGCACGTAGAAGTCGTTGTAGATCGCGATGCCCTTGACGATGACGACGGTGGCGATGGCCGGTCGCAGCATCGGAAGGATGATCTTCCGGTAGATCGTCCAGGAGTTGGCGCCGTCGATGCGTGCGGCCTCGTCCAGGGAGACGGGGATGGACCGGATGAACTGCAGGAAGATGTAGATCGCGACGATGTCCGTGCCGGTGTACAGCAGGATCGGTGCCCAGCGGCTGTTGAAGGCGCCGAGATCGTCGATCACCTGGAACGTCGCGACCTGTGTGGTGACGCTGGGCACCAGCGTGGCCAGCAGGAAGAGGCCCATCACCACCTTCTTGAGGCGGAACTGGAAGCGGTCGATGGCATAGGCGGTCATCGAGCCGATCAGTACCGTCCCCGCGGTGGACACCACGAGGATCAGCGTCGTGTTGCCGAACGCCCGCAGCATCGCACCCTGCTCGATCGCGGTGGCGTAGTTGGCGAAGTTGAACCAGTCGCCGGGCAGCGAGAGCGGTCCACTGTTCGCCACCTCCGACTCGGTCTTGAGCGAGGTCAGCAGAACGACGACAAGAGGAACGAGGACCACTGCCGAAGCCAGGAGCAGTGACAGGTACTTGAGGGCGACGGAGAGCCTGACGGGCACGGTGCGGCCGGCGCGCGCCGTACGCGGGGACGGGGCGGACGTGTCGGTGGTCACGAGAGCTCCACCCTCTCCTCGGGAAACAGCCGGCGCTGGACCCAGGTGATCAGCAGGATCAGGATCAGAAGCACGACGGCCGATGCCGAGGCCAGGCCGACCTTGTCGAACTGGAAGGCCAGCTTGACCGTCTGGATGACGAACGTCTCCGTGCCGTTGGCGCCACCGGTCATGATGTAGGGGATCTCGAAGACGGCCAGGGAACCGGAAACAGCGAGGATGAAACTCAGGCTGATGATCGGCTTGATGCTGGGCGCGATGATGTGCCGGAACTGCTGCCAGCGGTTCGCCCCGTCAAGCTCCGCCGCCTCGTACAGGTGCGGCGGAATGGACTGGATCGCACCGAGGAACAGCACCATGTTCAGGCCCATGAAGCGCCACACCGACACCCCGGCGAGCGAGGGGTTGGCCAGGTCCGGGTCGCCCAGCCACAGGTGCTCGGCCTCCGCCCCGACCAGGCGCAGCAGCGTGTCGAGGGTGCCGTCGGGCTGGAAGAAGTACAGGAACACGAATCCGACGGCCACCCCGTTGATCAGGTAGGGGAAGAACAGCAGGCCCTTGAACAGGTTGCGGTACCGGGTGTTGAAGCTGAGGACCGTGGCGAAGTACAGCGCAAGCGCGATCTGGAGGAACGACGCCGCCAGGTAGAACCCGCTGACGAGAAACACCTCGAACCGCGCGGGCCGTGTCACCAGGTCGGTGTAGTTCTCCCCGCCCACGTAGGAACGCACGGGGCTGATGCCGTCCCAGTCGGTGAAGCTGTAACCGATCATGTCGGCCACCGGCAGGAACGTGAACATCAGCAGCAGCGCCAGGGGCGCGGCCAGGAAGAGCCAGGGGGTCAGGGCCGCGGAACGGCGCCGCCTGCCGGCGCGTGGCCTGCCGGGGGCGGACTCCGGCGGCGGTGTGCTTCGCCGACCGGCGGCCGGCCCCGGGGCACGGGTTTTGTGGGCAACGGTCATCTCATGGTTCCTCGTGGTGGGTTCCCTGTCGGGCGGGCATCGGGGCAGCGGCACGACGAACGGTTCACGCGGTGCCCTGCCCGGGCGGGACGGGCACGCCTGCCGTGGTCGGGGTCTCACCGTGCCGCGGCACGGTCAGCCGCCGAGGGTCTGCTGGGCCTCGGCCCACTTGCCGTTCAGCTCGTCGAAGTAGCTGTCCATGTCCCCGTCGGCCGCGCCCCGGGCGACGTCGACCAGCTTCTGCCGGTAGCCCTGGGCAGTGATGCCGATCTCGGACGCCTTGTCGATCTTGTTGACCTCGACGACGTTCCTCTGGCTCTGCGGAATCAACATGACATCGTTGTCGGAGAACGCCTTGAGCGTGTCCGGCAGCGGAGCGCCCTTGACCGAGGAGATGGACCCTTCACTGGCGGCCTGGCCCGACTTGGTGATGTACCAGTCAAGCCACGCCCGCGCGGCTTCCTTGTTGTCGGAGTGCGCGTTGACCGCGTACTGATAGTCAGGACGCAGCACGGAGCAGAACGTTCCGTCCTTCTGTGCCGGGAACGGCATGAACGCGATGTCGTCGGGGTTCTTCCCTGCGGCCTTCGCACCGGCCCGCATCTGGGAGATCGCCCAGGACCCCAGCCACATCGATGCGACCTTGCCGGATCCGATCTGCGCCTTGGAGTCTTCCCAGTTGGTCGTGGTCGGGTCGGGCTCGGCCAGCTTCTTCTCAACGACCGTGTAGAGGAGCTTGTCGATCGCATACAGGTCCGATCCGCTGCTCCAGGGCTTCTTGGTCTCCGCCAGGGAGTCGTAGGACCCGGAGTCGCAGGAGGGGGAGCCGATGGCGTTCGTCCAGTTGGTGAGGGGCCAGCCGTCCTTGTAGTTCGTGTAGTAGGGGACGGCGTCCGTCTTGGCCTTGACCGTTTCCAGGTCCGCGACGAACTCCTCGGGCGTTACGGGCCAGTCCTTGATGCCGGCCTTCTCCCAGACCGCCTTGTTGTAGACGAACCCGTTCGCCACCCCGATGTTGGCCAGGCCGTAGACCATGCCGTCCACGGTGGCGTGGTCGGTGTAGTCGAACTCCGCCGACAGCTTGGGGGAACCGCCGAGCGGAGCGAAGAAGTTGGGGTACTGCTCGACGGAAAGGGAGTTGGGTATCAGGAGGACGTCACCGTAGTTCTCGGTGTTCATCCGGATCTTGGTCTCGCCCTCGTAGTCGGTCAGGCCCTCGAACTTGACCTTCACGCCCGGGTAGATCTTGTTGAACTCGGCCGCGTACTTCTTCAGCGAGCCGTCGGAGATCTGGTCCGTCCTGTTGGTCAGGACCGTGATGCCGCCCGAGACCTTCGCGGGATCACTCGGTGGAGCCGCGATGTCGCCACTCGCCGCGTCCTCCTGACCACTACACGCTGTGACGGCAACCATGGTCGCAGCCACCAGAACCACACACGCTCTGCGCATTTCATCCACCCCTCACTGCACGACTTCCGGCATCACGCCCAGCGGAATGCCGCGTCGGCTCCCGCTGCCCCGGCCTGATGAGCGCTCAACGTAGACGTAATGCGCCGGCAATGTCCATAGACCGGTCCACCTGGATTTGAAGCCTCCACAGGTCGCTGATCTGCGACTTTACTAAACAGTGACTAAATCGATCGGGACTTGAACGCGTCGGCCGAACGGGATTCGGCGGGCATCTGGACAACGTTGTCGAAGGGTGCTCGGATGTGGTCTTCTCAACCGGACCACACATGCCACTCCTATTCCGAGGGACATCACCTTGAGTAGTCATCGGTCGGCAGCTTCACCCCCAAGCGGTGACCTGATCGCCGCCCTTGATATCGGCGGAACCAAAATCGCCGGCGCCCTGGTCGACCGGGACGGCGTCCTGCTGCACCGTGCGCGCCGCGCCACCCCGGCGCAGGAATCCGCCGACGCACTCCTGGGTGCGGTTCACGAGGTGGTGAGTGCCCTGGCTGCCGGCCCTCTGTGGGGAGCAGTTCGCGCAGTGGGCATCGGCAGCGCCGGCCCGATCGACCTGACTCGCGGGACCGTGAGTCCTGTCAACATCCCCGCCTGGAGGGACTTTCCCCTCGTCGAATCCGTTGCAAGGCATCCAGCTCTCGCCCATCGGCAGGTGATGCTGGCGGGTGACGCCGTGGCGATGACCGCCGCCGAGCATCGCCACGGCGCGGCACGCGGGCACAAGAACGCACTGTGCCTCGTGGTGTCCACGGGTGTGGGCGCCGGCCTGGTCATCAACGGCAGCGTGCACCACGGGCTCACAGGCAATGCCGGCCACCTCGGGCACATCAGCATCGACTTCGACGGTGAACCCTGCCCGTGCGGCGCGAAGGGCTGTCTGGAAACCATCGCGAGTGGGACCGCCATCACCCGGCACGCGCTCGCCCTTGGCTGGCAACCCCCTCTGACAGCGGACGCAGCGGCGGTTGCGGCAGCGGCTCGAGCCGGAGAGGCGGCAGCTCTCGCCGCGTTCGATCGTGCGGCCCGCGCATTGGCGGCCGGCATCGCCGCAACGGCGGCCCTGGTCGAGATCGACATTGCCGTGGTCGGGGGCGGTGTCGCCCAGTCCGGCGAGGTGTTCTTCGAACCGCTCGCTCGCCACCTGCGGCGCTACGCGGCCATGCCGTTCCTGCAGGATCTGCGCGTCGTACCGGCTGAACTGGGGCCCGACGCCGGTCTGGTCGGCGCCGCGGTGCTGGCGTCGGCCGGAGTGCCACCCGCTACGACCGTGCTTGTCGACGGCGCCCGGTAGGCACCGGTGAACTCCAAAAGAGGAACCCCATCCGACGCACGGCTGGGGTTCCTCTCTGCGGTGGGTATGGGTCAGGCGGTGGAGTTGCCCACGCCGTAAATCGATCGTCCACGCGCCGGCGGACCGCACCACATCGCGATCACCGTGGATCGGGCGGGTCAGCGCTGCAGGGTGAGGACGCCCGGCCGCCAGGGCAGTTGGTCGTAGGGGCCGCCCGCGGTGGGGGACTTGCCCTGGTAGAGGAACTGCAGGTTGCAGGGGTCGATGGTCATGGTCTGGTCGGGGTTGTTGCGGACCAGGTCACCGTGGCTGATGTCGTTGGTCCAGGTGGCACCGCTGTTGGCCTTGCCCGCGAAGGGGCTGCTCTCGCTGCTTGCCTGCGGGGTCCACGAACCACTCAGGCTGGAGGCCGTGAACGAGCGGAAGTAGCGCCCGTTCGCACCTATCGCCTCAACAATCATGAGGTACTGGTTCTGGCCCTGAACCTTGTAGACCTGCACCCCCTCGAACAGGTTGTTGGTCGAGTCGCTCATGACCATGGTGTACGACGAGCCGAAGCTGCCCGGGAAGTTCCCGATCGGCATGCTCGCCCGGTAGATCTTGCCGTTGTCACCGGCGAAGAACAGGTACATGTTCTGGCCGTCACCGATCAGGGTCTGGTCGATCGGGCCGGTGCCGGAGCCGGAGATGCTGCCGGTGAAGAGCGGCTGCGGCGAGGACCAGCCGTTGGGATCGGTGGGGTCGCCGGACGTGCGGTAGACGAAGGCCGACGCACCCCACTGGTACGCCAGCACCCAGATGTTCTTCGGCGCGAAGTAGAAGAGCGTGGGCGCGACTGCGGCCTGGCTCATCCCGGCCTGGCCGGCCGAAGCCATGTCCGACCAGTTCGTGAAGGGAGCGAACCTCATCGAGCCGTACGACGATCCCGACACGTTCGACGCGTAGACCAGGTGCTTGCCGTTGTACATCACGCTGGTGAAGTCCTTCAGCGCGGCCCACCCGTTCGCCGGCTGTGCCAGGACACCCGTCGACGTCCACCGGTACGTCGACGGAAGAGTGCACGTGCCGCCCGGGGGCGTTGTCCCGGACAGGCCGGTCCACTTCTGGCTGCTGCCTCCGTTGCACGTCCGGACCTCCACCGCTGTGCCGTTGGCCGTACCGGAGCCCGTGACGTTCAGGCACAGCCCGGACTCCACGCCGACGATCGTGCCGTCGGAGTCCACCCGCCACTGCTGGTTCGCACCGCCGGAACAGCTCCAGATCTGCACCCGGGTACCGGCCGTGGTGGCGTGGCCCGGAACATCCAGACACTTACCGCCGTACACGGTCAGCTGGTTGCTGTCCGTCAACGTCCACTGCTGGTTGGTCCCGCTCCAGCAGTCGTAGATCTGCAGGTACGTGCCGTCGGTCTGGGCGGCGTCCGGTACGTCGAGACACCGGCCCGAACCAACACCGCGCAAGGCGCCACTGGAAGCAGCCTGAGCCGGGTTGGCGACGAGTAACGCCGCCAGCGCGACCAGGGCCGCAACCGCGGCGGCGAGTACCACAGACAGCTGCCTGCGGCTGAATTTTCGACTGCGCATGGGACTCCTCAAAAGATTTGACGTGACCATGACATATCCACGAGGCGGCACACCCCTTGCGGCTCGGCCTTTCGGCGGGCGCGACCCGTAGGTGCTCTGCTGTGCCAGTGGAGCGACTCAGCGTTCGTGATATCGAACAAGGGTCGAAGTGTCGAGCAATCTGAATAATAGGGAACCGGTGAACGGCGTCAATACTTCTCGCATGATTCGCGAGAGATGTCGAAACATTCGCACGGCCGTGTGGGCAAAACCCGCAGGTCAAGCCAATCGAATGGCTTGGGTGCGTGGATGGACGGCCCTTGGGCTCCAGAACGGAGCGGGTTTCACGGGCGGTGCGGACAAGACCGGCCGCCCCTCCAGAATTCTTGGTAACCCAATTTTCCGAATGAAGTCCGAAATTTCGAACCCACGGCCGCGCCGAGTAGCCCGGCGCTCACCCCACCATTGGGATCGTCCACGGGAGCGGGCCGGTGTGACGCGATGTGCGCCGGGGCAAGCCATTGCAGCGCCGAGCCCGGCTGCGCACCGCCCGACACACGAACCCGCTCGAGCCTCGCACCGCCTCCGCCGACGACGTGGCGTGATCAGTGCCTGAAGCTGTCCTTCGACCTCTCCTTGATGTCCCGGGCCTTGCCCCGGGCCTCCAGTGCGGCTCCCTTGGCCGCGGTGGTCTCGTTGCCCACCGCGTGGGCCATCTTCCTGACGGCCTTCCCGACAACCTGCTCGGTCTTGGCCTTGGCCTTCTCTCCGGCACTCATGTCGGTCCCTTCGTAGGCGCTCACTCATCCGCCCCTGGCCCGGAGCGGAATCGGGCACCGTGTCAGCACCGCGACTCCGACGGCCCTGCTCTCCAGCAGCTCCGCGGCAGCGATGCCCACACACTTCATTGTGGTCCCGGCGGAAGTGTCTGGGTGCATTCGATCTGCGGTTTCCGGGGTGCAGATGCCGGCCCCTCCCCGTTTCGGTCGGGTCGGCTACCTGGTGCGCGGTGTGGTGGCCGGGCAGGCTAGTTTGCTCGGATGAGTCTCCTTGATGATGTGGCCGAACGCGACGGCTGGCGATGCTGGGTGTGTGACGAAGCGGTCGACCCCGACGAGTCCGTGAACGACCCGCGGGGGCCGAGCGTCGACAGCCGGACCGCCGACCGGAAGGCCAAGGTCGCCGAGCGGCTCGCGCACCGCGGATGCAACACCCGCAAGGGCGCGGTCAAGGTGGTCATCCCCTGGCCGGACCGCCTTTACGTGGTCGAACCCGCGCCGCTGATCACCGTTGCCGGGAGGCTGGAGCGCAAGGGGGGCCGCGAGATGGTGGGCCGTTGTCCGACCAGGCGGGACGCCCAAGAGGCGGCGGATTGGCTGGTGGACCGGTTCTCCCGACTCGTACCGGGGCTGCCGGTGACCGCCGACATCGAGCCGGGCGGCGGCCAGTTCCTCGTCACCCTGGCCACCGGCCGCCGCTGACCAGGAATCACCGGCGCACACGCGCGCAGAGCCGAACAGTCGGCCCACTCCGACCTGTCCTGGCACGAGTTGACGGCGTCGGCATCGACGGCCCAACTTCCCGTCGGGGCGTCTGTGCAGCCGGCCGCGGTCAGCCCGTTCCTCGCGTCGGTTGCCATGTGAGCGTCACGGGCGTCATTTCAGCGTAGAGATGTCGCCCGTAACGCCCACAGTGCACATGGAGCACATCCGAAAAACCGCAGGTCAGGCGCTCTTCGCGATGGGTTCAAGGATCGCGACGCACTCCACGTGGTGCGTCATCGGGAAGAGGTCGAACGCCCGCAGCGTGCGGACCTTGTAGCCGCCGTCCTTGAAGTACGCCAGGTCCCGGGCCAGCGCCGCCGGGTCGCAGGCCACGTAGGCGATCTTGCGTGCGCCCAGCCCCGACAGGTGCTTGACGACCTGCTTGCCGGCGCCCGCGCGGGGCGGGTCGAGGACGATGATGTCGCACTCGGTGATGCCCGTGCGCGGGAGGACCTGGTCGACCTTGCCGTGCTCGATGCGGACGCGGTCGAGGTCCTGGAGGTTGTGGCGGGCGTCCTCGACGGCGCGCTTGCCGGACTCGATGCCGAGCACCGCGCCCTTCTCGCCGATGCGCTGGCCGATCGCGCCGGCGAAGAGGCCGACACCGCAGTAGAGGTCCAGGGCGGTGTCGTTCTTGCGGGGCAGGAGGCCCTGCATGACCGCGCGGACCAGGGTGTTGGCCGCCTGCGGGTGGACCTGCCAGAAGCCGCCCGAGCCGACGCGGTACGTACGGTCGTCTGCCCGCTCGCGGACGAAGGCACGGCCGTGGACGCGGTGGACGCCGCCGTCCTTCTCCTCGACGCGGAGCACCGAGACCGGCTTGTCGAGCTCCACGAGCGGCAGCCGGCCGCCCTCCTGCGGGGTCAGGATGACCTGGCGGTCGTGCGAGCCGGTGGCGGAGATGGCCTCGACCGACGCGATCTGCGGCCAGTCGCGCTTCTCGATGCCCAGCTCGGAGACCCCGGGGGCGGCGATCATGCAGTGGTCGATCGGCTGGACGTCGTGCGAGCGGTGCTTGCGCAGCCCGGCCCGGCCGTCCGCGTCGATCGTGTACTGGACGCGGGTGCGCCACGCGGGCACCTCGCCCGGCGGGAGCTTGTCGCCCTCGGCCGGCATGACGGTGCCGTCCCATCCCGCTTCCTCGGGGGTGAGGCCCGCGAGGCGCTGCAGCTGCTCGGCGATCACTTCGCCCTTGAGGCGGCGCTGGGCGCCGGGCTTGGCGTGCTGCCAGTCGCAGCCGCCGCACTTGCCGGGGCCCGCGTAGGGGCAGGGGGCCTCGACGCGGTCCTTGGACGCCTCGATGATCTGTACGGCGTCGGCGCGCAGGAAGCGCGAGTCGCTCTCGCCGTCGGTGACCCGGGCCACGACCTTCTCACCGGGGAGGGTGTGCCGTACGAAGAGGACCTGGCCCTCGGCGGTGCGCGCGATGCAGTGGCCGCCGTGTGCGACGGGGCCGACCTCGACCTCGTACTCCCGACCGATCAGAGACTCCCCGGCCAGCGACGATGTGGATTCGTTCTGCATGAGGGGGTGGCTCCAGAGATCAAGGGGAAAGCGGCCGGACAACAACCCACGAGTCTACGTGGATGTCGCCCGGCCGCTTACCACGAACGGTTGCACCGAGTCAGCCCTTGTGACCGGTTTCCTTGTTCCGCCGCTCCACGGGGCCTCGGCGGACCGATCCCGGAGCGGTCCAGTCCGCGCGCTTCCTGGCCCGCAGCTTCGCGGCCTCGGAGGACTCCAGCTGGTAGGGCACCGAGGTCACCATGACGCCCGGGGTGAACAGCAGCCGGCCCTTCAGCCGCAGGGCGCTCTGGTTGTGCAGCAGGTGCTCGTACCAGTGACCGACCACGTACTCGGGGATGTACACGCTGACCACATCGCGGGGCCTGTCCTTGCGCAGGCCCTTCACGTACTCGATGACCGGACGTGTCACCTCGCGGTAGGGCGAGTCGAGGATCTTCAGCGGGATGTTGATGCCGCGCCGCTCCCAGTCCTCCTTGAGCACCTTGGTCTCGGCCGGGTCGACGCTGATGGAGAGCGCCTCCAGATGGTCGGAGCGGACCAGTTTGGCGTAGGCGAGGGCGCGCAGGGTGGGGCGGTGGAGCTTGGAGACGAGGACGATCGAGTGCACGCGGGAGGGCCGCACGGTGTCGTCGGACGGAGTGTCGGAGGCGGCGATCTCCTCGGCGACGCGGTCGTAGTGCCGTCGGATCGCGGTCATCGTTCCGAAGAAGATCACCATGCCGAGCAGTGCGACCCAGGCGCCGTGGGTGAACTTGGTGGCCAGGACGACGACGAGGACCAGACCGGTGAAGAAGGCACCGAAGGTGTTGATCGCGCGCGAGCGGATCATGTGGCGGCGCTTGGCCGGGTCCCGCTCGTTCCTCAGATGGCGGTTCCAGTGCCGCACCATGCCGGTCTGGCTGAGCGTGAAGGAGACGAAGACGCCGACGATGTAGAGCTGGATCAGCCGGGTCGAGTCGGCCCCGTAGATCCAGACGAGCAGTATCGCGGCACCGGCCAGCAGCACGATGCCGTTGGAGAAGGCCAGCCGGTCGCCGCGGGTGTGCAGCTGACGGGGCAGGTAGCGGTCCTGGGCCAGGATCGAGCCGAGCAGCGGGAAGCCGTTGTACGCGGTGTTGGCGGCCAGGAAGAGCACGAGGGCGGTGGCCGCGGCGAGGAGCACGAAGAAGAACGTTCCGTCACCGAAGACCGCTGCGGCGACCTGGGAGATCACCGGGTCCTGGACGAAGCCGGCGCCGACCGCGACACCGTTGTGGATCAGGTCCTTCGCCGGGTTCTCGGCCATCTTCACGTCGGTGGCCATCGCGAGGCCGATGATGCCGCAGAACATGGTGACGGCCAGCAGGCCCATCGCCGCGAGGGTGGTCGCGGCGTTCTTGCTCTTCGGCTTGCGGAACGCGGGCACGCCGTTGCTGATCGCCTCGACACCGGTGAGCGCGGCACAGCCCGAGGAGAAGGCCCGCAGAAGCAGGAAGACGAGGGCGAAACCGGCCAGCCCCTGGTGCTCGGGCTTGATCTCGTAGTCCGAGGTCGGCGCGTGCATGGTGTCGCCGAGGACCAGCCCGCGGAACGCGCCCCAGAGAATCATGGCGAAGACCCCCGCCACGAAGAGGTACGTCGGGATGGCGAAGAGCTTTCCGGACTCCTTCACGCCGCGCAGGTTCATCAGGGTCAGCAGCACGATGGCCGCGATGGCGCAGAGCGTCTTGTGCTCGACCACGAAGGGGACCGCGGAGCCGAGGTTCTCCACCCCGGAGGAGATGGACACGGCGACGGTGAGGACGTAGTCGACGAGGAGGGCGCTGGCGACTGTCAGGCCGGCCTTGGGGCCGAGGTTGGTGTTGGCGACCTCGTAGTCACCGCCACCGCTCGGGTAGGCGCGCACGTTCTGCCGGTAGGAGGCGACCACCGTGAACATGAGGACCACGACGGCGGCCGCGATCCACGGGCTGAAGTGGTAGGCCGACACGCCCGCGATGGACAGTACGAGGAGAACTTCTCCCGGGGCGTACGCCACAGAGGACAGCGGGTCGGATGCGAAGACGGGGAGTGCGATGCGCTTGGGGAGGAGTGTCTCTCCCAGCTTGTCGCTGCGCAGCGCCCGGCCGATCAGGATCCGTTTGGGCACGTCGGTCAGTTTGGACACGCTGAGGATCGTAAGCGTTGGGAAGACGGGCCGCCGAAGCACCACCCCCTCGGTGCCCGTAAATCCTTCATAATTACCCGCCCTCACCGGAAAAGTCCATGGAATCCTTAACGGAATCCTTGCGGTGCGAGCGACCGGGCGAGGGCCCCGCGCGGCCTCTCCGTCCAGCTCCTTCAGGCCCATCCGCCCAGCCCCCGCGGGCCTCGCTGTCCAGCCCCGCGGGGTTCCCTTTGCCGTTCCGGCCGCCGCGTACGCACACTCGGATGAGGGAGTGGATGCGGCGCCGCATAAGCTCATCCCCGGGCAACACCGAAGGTGGTTGCCCCATTGTTTGCCCCGCAAGCTGAGAGAGAAGTGTGAGCAGGGTGTTTTCGCAGGTCATCCGGACGACCAGGACTGCGAGGTAGGCGCAAGGTGCACATCGTCATCATGGGCTGCGGCCGAGTCGGAGCCGCACTCGCACAGACCCTGGAGCAGCAGGGGCACACGGTCGCCGTGATCGACCAGGACCCCACGGCGTTCCGCCGGCTCGGTTCCGGGTTCGGCGGCCGGCGGGTGAGCGGGGTCGGTTTCGACCAGGACACCCTCCGCGAGGCCGGGATCGAGGAGGCCGGGGCGTTCGCAGCGGTGAGCAGCGGCGACAACTCCAACATCATCGCGGCCCGGGTGGCCCGCGAGATGTTCGGCATCGAGAACGTCGCGGCGCGCATCTACGACCCGAAGCGTGCCGAGGTCTATCAGCGTCTCGGCATCCCGACCGTCGCCACGGTCCGCTGGACGGCGGACCAGATGCTGCGACGGCTGCTGCCGTCGGGGGCCGAGCCGCTGTGGCGTGACCCGAGCGGTGGTGTGCAGCTCGCCGAGGTGCACACGACGCCCTCCTGGATCGGTCACAAGATCAGCACGCTGCAGGAGGAGACGGGCGTCCGCGTAGCCTTCATCACCCGGTTGGGCGAGGCCATTCTGCCCTCGTCGCAGACGGTTCTGCAGGAGGGCGATCTGGTCCACGTGATGATGCGTACGGACGAGATCGCGAAGGTCGAGGAGGCCTTTGCCGAAGGTCCTGAGGAGGGCGGTCACTGATGCGCGTGTCGATTGCCGGGGCCGGCGCGGTGGGGCGTTCCATCGCGGCCGAGCTCCTGGAGAACGGGCACGAGGTGCTGCTGATCGACAAGGCGCCGACCGCCATCTCGGTGGAGCGGGTCCCGATGGCCGAGTGGCTGCTCGCGGACGCCTGCGAGATCACGTCGCTGGACGAGGCGGCGCTGCAGCGGTGCAACGTGGTGATCGCCGCGACCGGCGACGACAAGGTCAATCTGGTCGTCTCGCTGCTCGCCAAGACCGAGTACGGCGTTCCGCGGGTCGTCGCCCGGGTCAACAACCCGAAGAACGAGTGGCTGTTCAACGAGTCCTGGGGGGTCGACGTCGCGGTCTCCACGCCGCGTCTGATGTCCGCCCTGGTCGAGGAGGCGGTGAGCGTCGGTGATCTGGTCCGGCTGCTGCGCTTCAGCCACGGCGACGCCAACCTCGTCGAGCTGACGCTGCCCCCGGAGTCGGCGCTGGCCGGCACCCCGATCAGCGATGTGGCCTGGCCCGAGGACACCTCGCTGGTCACGATCATCCGCGGTACGCGCGTCCTGACGCCGAGCCCCGAGGAGACCCTGGAGGCCGGTGACGAGCTGCTGTTCGTGGCCGCCCAGGCCCGCGAGGAGCAGCTGGAGGACCTGCTGTCGGTCCGCCGCGAGCCCTCCGACAGCTGAGAGACGCAATGGAGAGGGGCCCGGAACCGTGTGTCACGGTTCCGGGCCCCTCTCACGTGCAGTACGGGTCGTACTTGGCCGGGTCAGACGTCGTAGTTGCGGGCCTCGGCGGCCCGGGCGTTCTGCGCGTCCTTGCGGGCCTTCTCGGCCTCCTCCTGCGCCTCCATCTCTGCGAAGACGTCGATGGGCGGCGGCGCCTTGGCGAGGAAGACCCAGGTCAGGTACACCGCAAGCAGGAACGGCGGGATCTTGAGCGCGACGAGCACCCAGCCGAGCTGTGTGGTGTCGGCCCACCAGTACAGCGGGAAGAGGATCGCGCACTTGGCGAGCAGGATCAGCCCCCACGCGTAGCTGGCCTTGGCGTAGGCCTTCTTGCGACCGGGGTTCCTGGTGCGCCAGGAGAGGTTCTCCTTGAAGACCGGACCGAGGATCAGTCCGATCAGCGGCACCCCGGCGAGGGTCGTGATGAGGTAGGCGAGCGCCAGGCCGAGCGTGTAGATCATGCCCGGCAGATAGAAGTCCTTGGCGTTGCCGGTCATCATCGCGAAGACCACACCGAAGGCGACGCCGAAGACACCGCTGAAGGCGTGCTTGACGGTGTCCTTGCGGATCAGCCGTACGACGACGAGCACCAGGGACAGCGCCAGCGCGGCGATGGCCGAAGCCTTCAGGTCCTTGTTGACGGTGAAGATCGTGACGAAGAGCAGCCCGGGAAGGACTGTCTCCACCATGCCGCGCACGCCGCCGAAGGCCTCGAAGAGCGCGGCTTCCGTGACCGCTTTCGCGTCGGCTGCCGACTGGTCGGTGCTGTGGGGCTGGTCCGTGTCGGGCGTCGGCTTGTCGAGTGACGTCACCGGCTACTCCTTGCCGAGTGGTCGGAGTTCGTATTTGGGGTTGAACAGCACCCGGCGCCCGTGACTCATGGCGATGCGGCCCGAGGCTATGAGCTTGCGGCCGGGCTCGATGCCGATGATGGAACGCCGGCCCAGCCAGACCACGTCGAGCGGCGCGGTGCCGTCGAAGAGCTCCGCCTCCAGGGCGGGCACTCCGGCGCGCGGGCGCAAGGTGACCGTCCGCAAGGTACCAGCCACCTTGACGATCTGGCGGTCCGAGCACTCGGAAATGCGCGTGCAGCCCGAGGCGTGCGTGTCCTCCTGCAGCTCCTCGGACTCCAGGTCCTCCTGGGAACTGGACAGCCGGTCGAGCATGCGGCGGAAGCGGCCGGACGGCTTCTCGGCCCTGCCGGCCTTCTCGAATCGGGGAACAGCGCTCATACCCGAAGGGTACCGGTCTCCTGTGGTAAGGGCTGGCCCGAGGGGGTCCCACCCGAACGGGTGACCAAGGTCGCCCCGGGGCCCCGTTCTCAGCCCTTCTCGAAGCGGTAGCCCATGCCCGGCTCGGTCACGAAGTGCCTGGGGTGAGAGGGATCGGCCTCCAGCTTGCGGCGCAGCTGCGCCATGTAGACCCGCAGGTAATTGGTCTCGGTGCCGTAGGAGGGCCCCCAGACCTCCTGGAGCAGCTGCTTCTGGCTGACGAGCCGGCCGGCGTTGCGGACGAGGACCTCCAGGAGGTGCCACTCCGTGGGGGTGAGCCGCACGTCCCGGCCCTCCCGTTGGACCTTCTTCGCCGCCAGGTCCACGGTGAAGCCCTGCGTCTCGACGATCACGAGGTCGTCGGCCCCGTCCTGGCCGACCGGTTCGGCCCTGCGCACCGCCGCGCGCAGCCGGGCCAGCAGCTCGTCCATGCCGAACGGCTTGGTGACGTAGTCGTCGGCGCCGGCGTCCAGGGCCTCGACCTTCTCGTCGGAGGTGTGGCGGGCGGAGAGCACGAGGATCGGCACACGTGTCCAGCCCCGCAGGCCCTTGATCACCTCGACACCGTCCATGTCGGGCAGTCCGAGGTCCAGGACGACGACGTCGGGATGGCGGGCGGCGGCGAGCTGCAGGGCCGTCGCCCCGTCGGGGGCCGCGTCCACCTCGTACCTGCGCGCCTTCAGATTGATCACGAGGGCGCGTACGATCTGCGGCTCGTCGTCGACCACAAGCACCCGGGTCATCGCGATCCTGCCTTTCCTGAACATGTGTACGAGGTGGGGTTCCGCCCCGGGGGGTTCACGAGGTGACCTGGACGGGCAGGCCGGGGCCGACGCCGACCTGTCCGGGTACCGCCTTGAGCGTGAGGACCATCGTGAGTCCGCCGCCCGGGGTGTCCTCGGCCCCGAGGGTTCCGCCCATGGACTCCACGAAGCCCCGGGCGACGGCGAGCCCGAGGCCGACTCCCGCGCCGCGCGGGGCGTCGCCGTAGCGCTGGAAGGGCTCGAAGATGCGTTCCTTGCCCTCGTCGGGGACACCGCGGCCGCGGTCCGTCACCCGTAGCTCGACGCGCTCGCCCAGGGCGCTGGCGGCGACCGTGACGCGGTCCCGGCCGGGGCTGTACTTGACCGCGTTCTCCACGATGTTGGCGACGGCCCTCTCCAGCAGCCCGGGGTCGACGGCGACCATCGGCAGCGTCTCGGGGATGTCGAGGTCGACGCTGCCCTCGGGTACGCCTCCGAGGGCCATCGGCACGACCTCGTCGAGGTCGATCTCACGGATGAGCGGGGTGACGGTGCCGGTCTGCAGGCGGGACATGTCGAGGAGATTGCCGATCAGGTGGTCCAGCCGGTCCGCGCCGTCCTCGATGGCCGCGAGGAACTCGGCCTCGTCCTCGTCGGACCAGGCGACGTCGTCGGCGCGCAGCGAGCTCACGGCGGCCTTGATGGCCGCCAGCGGGGTACGCAGGTCGTGACTGACGGCGGCGAGCAGCGCGGTCCTGATCCGGTTGCCCTCGGCCAGCCGCCGGGCCGCCTCGGCCTCCCCCACCAGGCGCTGCCGGTCCAGGACCACCGCGGCCTGCGCCGCGAACGCTCCGAGCACCCGGCGGTCCTCGGCGGGCAGTACCCGGCCGGAGAGGGCGAGCGCCATGTTGTCGCCGACCGGCATGTCGACGTCGGCGTCGTCCGGCCGGGCCACCGGGGCGGGGCCGACGGATCCGGCACAGGTCCACGGATCGACGTCGCTCTGCCGCTCCAGCAGGGCGACGGACTCCATGCCGAAGGTCTCGCGGACCCGCTCCAGCAGGGCGTCCAGCGCCGTCTCCCCGCGCAGGACGCTCCCGGCCAGGGCGGAGAGGATCTCCGACTCGGCGCGCAGCCGTGCCGCCTGGTGGGTGCGGCGGGCCGCCAGGTCGACCACGGAGGCGACCGCGACGGCCACCGCGAAGAAGATCACGATGGCGACGAAGTTCTCGGGGTCCTGCACGGTCAGTGTGTGGGTGGGCGGGGTGAACCAGTAGTTCAGGAGCATGGAGCCGACGGCCGCCGAGGCGAGCGCGGGCGCCAGTCCGCCGAGCAGGGCCGCTGCGACGGTCAGGAAGAGGAAGAGCAGGACGTCGTTGGCGAGCCCGGGGCCGTTCTCCAGGCGGAGCAGCAGCAGGGTGAGCAGGGCCGGCCCGAGGACGCCGACCGTCCAGCCCCAGATGATCCGGGTGCGCCCGAGCCGGGCTCCGCGGGCGATGGGCAGGCCGCGTCCCTTGGCGACCTCTTCGTGCGTGACGATGTGGACGTCCAGGTCGGGTCCGGACTCGCGGGCGACGGTGGCGCCCACTCCGGGGCCGTAGATGTACTGCCAGGCCTTGCGCCGGCTGGAGCCGAGGACGATCTGGGTGGCGTTGACGCCCCGGGCGAATTCGAGGAGCGCCGAGGGTATGTCGTCGCCGATGACGTGGTGGAAGGTGCCGCCCAGGTCCTCGACGAGGGTGCGCTGGACCGCGAGCTCCTTGGGCGACGCGGAGGTCAGCCCGTCGCTGCGGGCGATGTACACCGCGAGGATCTCGCTGCCGGAGCCCTTGGCCGCCATCCGGGACGCGCGGCGGATGAGCGTACGGCCTTCGGGGCCGCCGGTCAGTCCCACCACGATGCGTTCGCGGGCCTGCCAGGTGGTGCGGATGTTGTGCTCACCGCGGTACTGCTGGAGGTACTCGTCGACGCGGTCGGCGACCCAGAGGAGGGCCAGCTCGCGCAGGGCGGTGAGGTTGCCCGGCCGGAAGTAGTTGGACAGGGCCGCGTCGACCTTGTCGGACCGGTAGATGTTGCCGTGCGCCATGCGACGGCGCAGCGCCTGGGGTGACATGTCGACAAGTTCGATCTGGTCGGCCCGGCGTGCCACCTCGTCGGGGATGGTCTCCTTCTGCCGTACGCCGGTTATCGACTCGACGACGTCACCGAGCGACTCCAGGTGCTGGATGTTCACGGTGGAGATCACATCGATGCCGGCCTTCAGGAGCTCCTCGACGTCCTGCCAGCGCTTGGCGTTGCGTGAGCCCGGCACATTGGTGTGGGCCAGTTCGTCCACCAGCGCGACGGCGGGGGCCCGCTCCAGGACCGCTTCGACGTCCATCTCGGAGAAAACGACGGACCGGTACTCGATCTCGCGCCGGCGGATCTGTTCGAGGCCGTGCAGCAGCACCTCGGTGCGTTCCCGTTCGTGGTGCTCCACGAACGCGACGACGCAGTCCGTGCCCCGTTCCACCCGGCGGTGCGCCTCGGACAGCATCGCGTACGTCTTGCCGACGCCGGGTGCCGCACCCAGGTAGATCCGAAGCTTGCCGCGTGCCATGGCCCCATTGTCTTCTCTGACCGGCCGCCGTGTATCCGGCGGCTGCTTCAGAAGCTACCCCGAGAATTTCCGGCATATGGGACCAGGGGCGGACGCAGGGTCCGTATTGACGGGATTCTGATGCGGCCCCGCGGTGTGCCCGCTGTTCACACCTGCTCGACGATGTGCCCGTCACTGAGCTCCAGGACCCGGTCGGCGAAGCCGAGCAGCTGCGCGTCGTGGGTGGCGACGAGAACGGTGACGCCCTCGCTGCGCACCACGGCCCGCAGCAGCTCCATGACCGCGAGGCCGGTCTCCGCGTCGAGCTGTCCGGTGGGCTCGTCGGCGATCAGGAGCGCGGGCCGGTTGGCCAGCGCACGGGCGATGGCGACACGCTGCTGCTGGCCGCCGGAGAGCTCGCCGGGGCGCTGCTGGGCGTGGTCGCCGAGGCCCACCAGGGAGAGCAGCAGCGCCACCCGGTCCTCGCGCTCACCCGGCTCCGCCCGGCGCAGCCGCATCGGCACACCGACGTTCTCCGCCGCGGTCAGGATCGGGATGAGGCCGAACGACTGGAAGATGAAGCCGATCCGGTCCCTGCGCAGCTCCAGCAGGCCGTTCTCGCCGAGCTGGGAGAGGTCCGTACCGTCGACGGTGATCCGGCCGCTGTCCGGTGCGTCGAGGCCGCCGACGAGGTTGAGCAGAGTCGTCTTGCCGGAACCCGAGCGGCCCTTGAGCGCGACCAGTTCCCCGCGCGGGATCTCGAAGGAGACGCCGCGCAGGGCGTGCACGGCGGCCGCACCGGTTCCGTACGAGCGGTGCAGGTCCTCGATCCGCACCATGGGCCCGCCGGCCGGGTCCTCGGCCACTGCCGTGCCGCTCTGTCCGGTGGCGCTCTCGGTCATGTCTCTCCCCGGTACGTACGTGCTCTCGTCGCCGCCAGTATGTGCACGAGGCACACGCACGGGCAATGGCCGGTGGGCCGCACCCCGCAAGGGGTACGGCCCACCGGCCGAATCATGCTGGGCGAGTCGCTCAGCGCACCTCGGTGATCTCGGGTCCGCGCTGGAGCTGGCCCATGCCGCCGGAGAACTTCGAGCTCTCCTGGTCCTCCTGCTGCACACCCTCCGGCACCATCTGGGCGTCATTGGGAAGCTTGAGGACGATGGGGTCGCGCGGGGCCATCGGGCCGTCGCCACGGACGACCACGGTGTCCCGGAAGATCGTCTCCAGGAGTCCGGCCGCCTCCGGCTGCACGGCACCCTGACCGGAGATCACTCCGCGCAGGAACCAGCGAGGTCCGTCGACACCGATGAAGCGCACCAGCTGTACGCCGTTCTTCCCGTCGGGGAGCTGTACGGGGACCTGCGCGCGCAGCTCCCAGCCCAGCGGGCCCTCGACCTCGTCGATGATCCCGCCCTGCTGGGTGATGCCCGAGGCGATCTCCTCGCGGACCTCGCCCCAGATGCCCTGCTTCTTGGGGGCGGCGAAGGCCTGCAGCTGGACCGCACTGTCGCGCAGTACGACGGTGGCGGCGACGATCGCGTCACCGGCCACCTCCACCCGCAGCTCCATGCCTTCGACTCCGGGCACGAAGATGCCGCCGAGGTCCACCCGTCCCTCACCGGGCTGGGAGACCTCGGAGATGTCCCACGGCCCGTCCGGCCTGGGGGCCGGCGGAAGGTTCGACCGGCGCGAGCCGGATGCGGCTCCGTCGGTGCCATCGAGCTCGTCGGCGACCTGCTCGGCCTCGCGCGCTTCGTCCGCCGTGTCCTCGGCGGAACCACTGTTCTTGCGACGTCCGAACACGTCACTGTCCTTCCCGGTCGGATACGACCGAAGCGTAGCTGTTCCCACCCTGGGTGTTACCGCCCCTGACACCGTCCACAGCGGCGTGACCGCCGGTGGACCCGAAGCCCCCCTCGGCCCGCGCCGAACCGGGAAGTTCCGCCACCTCGTGGAAGCGCACCTTCTCGACCTGCTGGACGACCAGCTGGGCAATCCGGTCGAACCTCTCGAACCGCACGGTCTCGCGCGGGTCGAGATTGACCACGATTACCTTGATCTCCCCACGGTACCCGGCATCAACCGTCCCTGGGGCATTCACGAGGGCCACTCCGCAGCGGGCTGCGAGGCCGGAGCGGGGGTGCACGAACGCCGCGTACCCGTCGGGCAGCGCGATCGACACCCCGGTGGGGAGGACCGCCCGCTCGCCCGGGGCGAGCTCGGCAGCCTGGGTGGTCACCAGATCGGCACCGGCGTCGCCCGGGTGTCCGTAGGCGGGGATCGGCACGTCCGGGTCGACCCGGCGGATCAGTACGTCGACGGGATGGCGCATCACGGGTTCACCTCGAAGGCTCGGGCACGCCTGACCTGGTCCGGGTCGGCCATCGCCGCCCGGATCTCCTCCGGTCGGCCGTTGTCGATGAAGTGGTCCATCTTGACCTCGATGAAGAGGGCCTCGGCACGGACCGCGACGGGCCCCTCGGGGCCGCCGATCCGGCCGGTGGCCCGGCAGAAGATCTTCCGCCTGTGCACGGCGGTGACCTCGGCGTCCAGGAAGAGCACCGTGTCCACCGGCACCGGCCTGACGAAGTCGGTCTCCAGCCGTCCGGTCACCGCGATCACCCGCAGCAGCCAGCTCAGGGCGCCGAGGGTCTCGTCCATCGCCGTGGCGAGCACGCCGCCGTGCGCGAGCCCCGGAGCACCCTGGTGCGCGGGCTTCACGGTGAACTCGGCGGTGACGCTCACACCTTCTCCGGCCCGCGCCCGGAGGTGCAGCCCGTGGGGCTGCTCGTCGCCGCAGCCGAAACATTGCTCGTAGTGCGACCCGAGCAGCGTGCCCGGCGCCGGGGCATCGGGGTGCCGTTCCGGCTTCGCGGCATCGGCCGGGGGTGTCAGACGTGTTGATGTTCCACTCACAGGCGCAGACCTTACCCGCGCGGCCGATCGCAGGTCGCGCCGTGCCAAGCTTGGCTCCATGCAGCCTTCCGCACCGCCCTTCGACGAACGTCTCACCGCACCCCGCACGTGGTGGCTCATCGCCTTCGGGGTCGGCGTCGCCTGCGCCCTGATGCTCCTGCCGCTCGGCACGCTGCCCATGCTCGGCGGGCTGGCCGGCGGCACGGCCGCGGCTGCCGTGGTGGTGAGCCAGTACGGCTCGGCACGCGTCCGGGTGGTTGCCGGCGCCCTCGTCGCGGGCGACGCGCGTATTCCGCTGTCGGCGCTCGGCGACGCCGAGGCGCTGGATGCGGAGGAGGCGCGCGCCTGGCGCTCGTACAAGGCGGATCCCCGCGCCTTCATGCTGCTGCGCAGCTACATCCCGACCGCGGTGCGGGTGAAGGTCACCGATCCGGACGACCCGACGCCGTACGTCTATCTCTCGACCCGGGAGCCGCAGGCCCTGGTGGCCGCGCTCGCGGGTGTCCCCGCCTGAGGCACGGGCGGGGCGTCCCGGCCCGGGACCCTAGGCGCCGGGCTCGTCGAGCCCCTTCGGCAGCTCCTTCGCGGGCACCGCGGGCTGCTCCAGCGGGGGCAGTTCGGGGAGCCGGTCCCAGGTGACCTGCTGCTTGCGCAGATCGGCCCTGACCCGGTCGGCCAGCTTTCTGGTGTCCCGGCGGTTCATCAGCGCGCCCACTGCGGCGCCGATCATGAACGGAATGAGGTTGGGCAGGTCGCGCACCATGCGCTTCATGATCTGCTGGCGCAGTTCGCGCTTCATCTGCCCGCCCAGCGCCGCGTTCAGCGTGGTGGGGCGGGACACGTCGATGCCGCGCTCCTCCGTCCAGGACGTCAGATACGCGGTGCTGCGCTGCCCGAGGTTGCCCGGCGGGCGCCGGCCGTAGACCTCGTGGAGCTCGGCGACGAGCTTCATCTCGATGGCTGCCACGCCGGTGATCTCGGCGGCCAGCTCGGCCAGCATGGCGGGGGGTACGGGCATCATGGCCGCCGCCCCGATACCTGCGCCGACGGTGGCGGTCGCGTTGCACGCGCCCGCGACGAGCTTGTCGGCGAGTTCTTCGGGACCGAGTCCCGGGAACTGCTTGCGCAGCCTGGCGAGGTCGCGCACAGGGATGCGGGGAGCCGTGTCGATGATCCGGTCGGCCAGCTGGCCGACCACCGCCCTGGCGCTCTCCCCGCCCTTGTGTACGCCCCGTTTCAGCTTTCTCAGACGGCCTGCCCCGGTCGTGGGCTCCGTCGTGCCGTCCTGTCCGGGCATCTCCGGAGATGCCGCTGCCCGGGCCGCTTCGAGCGAGGCCGACCGGCCCCGCTCGTCGTCGGATGTGCCGGGAGAGGGCGGCAGGGCGGCCTGGTGCTCGGCAGGAGTGCTTGCGCCTTCTGCCGGGCCTGTGCCGCCCTGATGCGCCTCCGACGACTTCGTGCGCCGCAAGCGCCGCTTCCGGAACGGTGTGTCGCCTGCCACGGCCGGCCTGCCTCAGTCGCAGTCGCGGCAGATGGGCTGGCCGTTCTTCTCGCGCGCCAGCTGGCTCCTGTGGTGGACCAGGAAGCAGCTCATGCAGGTGAACTCGTCCGCCTGCTTGGGCAGGACCCGCACGGCCAGCTCTTCGTTGGACAGGTCTGCGCCGGGCAGCTCCAGTCCCTCTGCCGCGTCGAACTCGTCCACGTCGACGGCGGATGCCGTCTTGTCGCTCCGACGAGCCTTGAGCTCTTCGAGGCTGTCCTGGTCCACGTCGTCGTCAGTCTTGCGTGGGGTGTCGTAATCCGTTGCCATGTCGCTCTCCCCCTCTTGGGTGTCTGCGGTGTCTCAGCGCACGTAACGCGTGAGAGGCCGGACTTGTGCCCGACCTGAGGCGGAGATTTTGCCTCACATCAAGGTCTGTTACTCAATCGACACCCAACCGGATCTCCCGAGAGCGATCAGCTTGGGTGGCGATGGGGACCGTACACGGTCCGATTGCTGCAGTTCACGGGTGCCACCCCGTGTACTTCCCGTGATATCGACCCCCGGAAACCCGGACGTTTCCCGGCTTTCCGGCAGAGACGTGATCACCGAGAGTAGAAGGACCGAAAATGGCTCCTGTGATCGATCACACAGGGAGTCAACGGGACTGGCGCCCGAAAATTCCGCCCAAAGCGAACAGAGCGATCCAATGCGGCTTCACACCGCGAAGCCTCTCAGACCGGCAGGGTGACGCGCATCACGAGACCACCGCCCTCGCGGGGCTCCGCGATGATACGGCCTCCGTGCGCCCGCGCGACGGACCGCGCGATCGACAGGCCGAGCCCCACCCCCTTGTCGCTGCCTGTGCGTTCCGTGCGCAGCCGCCTGAACGGCTCGAAGAGGTTGTCGATCTCGTAGGCGGGCACTACAGGACCTGTGTTCGAGACCACCAGGAGCGCCTGTCCGGGCTGGAGCTCCGTGGTGACCTCCACCCAGCCGCCCTCCGCCACGTTGTAGCGCACGGCGTTCTGTACGAGGTTCAGCGCGATCCGCTCCAGGAGGACACCGTTGCCCTGGACGACGGCCGGAGCGCGCTCACCGCGGATCTCCACCGCCTTCTGAGCCGCCTCGGCGCGGGCCTGGTCGATGGCGCGGTCGGCGACCTCGGCGAGGTCCACCGGTTTGCGCTCGACGATCTGGTTCTCGCTGCGGGCGAGCAGCAGCAGGCCTTCGACCAGCTGCTCGCTGCGCTCGTTGGTGGCGAGAAGTGTCTTGCCGAGCTGCTGGAGCTCCGTGGGGGCCTCCGGGTCGGAGAGGTGCACCTCCAGCAGGGTGCGGTTGATCGCGAGCGGCGTGCGCAGCTCGTGCGAGGCGTTCCCGACGAATCGCTGCTGGGCCGTGAAGGCCCGCTCCAGGCGGTCCAGCATCTCGTCGAAGGTGTCGGCGAGCTCCTTCAGCTCGTCGTCCGGGCCGTCCAGCTCGATCCGGCGGGACAGGTCCGTCCCGGCCACCCTGCGTGCGGTGCGGGTGATCCTGCCCAACGGGGACAGGACGCGGCCGGCCATGGCGTATCCGAAGGCGAAGGCGATGATGCTGAGGCCCACGAGGGCCAGCAGCGAGCGGTTCAGCAGGGAGTCGAGCGCCTGCTGGCGCTGCTGGTTGACGCAGGCGTTCATGGCGGCGTTGAAGGTCTCCGGGCTCGCCGTCTTCGGCAGGTCGCAGACCTCACTGGTGACCTGGCCGTTCACGATCCGGAACGGCAGGTCGCTGCCCACGTTCAGCGCCTGTGCGGCCAGCATGTAGATGATCGAGAGCAGCAGGATGCCCGCGATCAGGAACATGCCGCCGTAGAGCAGGGTGAGCCGTATCCGGATGGTCGGGCGCAGCCAGGGGTACGGCGGTTCCTGCGGCTTGGGCTCCCAGGTCGGCTTCGGGGGCGCCTTCACAGGCGCCGGGGAGGCGGCCACGGGGCGCTCAGATCCGGTATCCGGAGCCGGGCACGGTGACGATGACGGGAGGTTCCCCGAGCTTGCGCCGCAGGGTCATCACCGTCACACGCACCACGTTGGTGAAGGGGTCGGTGTTCTCGTCCCAGGCCTTCTCCAGGAGCTGCTCGGCCGAGACGACCGCACCCTCGCTGCGCATCAGTACCTCGAGCACGGCGAATTCCTTCGGGGCCAGCTGGATCTCCTGCTCGTCCCGGAAGACCTCGCGGCGGTTGGGGTCGAGCTTGATGCCGGCCCGCTCCAGAACGGGCGGCAGGGCGACTGTGGTGCGGCGCCCCAGGGCCCGTACCCGCGCGGTCAGCTCACTGAAGGCGAAGGGCTTGGGCAGATAGTCGTCCGCGCCGAGCTCCAGGCCCTCGACCCGGTCGCTGACGTCCCCGGACGCGGTGAGCATGAGGATCCTGGTGGGCATGCCGAGCTCGACGATCCTGCGGCAGACGTCGTCGCCGTGCACCAGCGGGAGGTCCCGGTCCAGCACCACGACGTCGTAGTCGTTGACCCCGACGCGCTCCAGGGCCGCCGCTCCGTCGTAGACGACGTCGACGGCCATGGCCTCCCGGCGCAGTCCGGTGGCCACCGCATCGGCGAGCAGTTGCTCGTCCTCGACGACGAGTACGCGCACGGCGCAGTCCTTCCCTAGATCTCCAGAAATACGGCGAGCGGCCCTCGTTCCGGCCGCTCGCTGCACGTCAGCGGCACCGACTGTGCGCGTCCATCCTGCCCGTAACGCGCATAAACCGGCGGTAAGACGACGCGGCCCGCAGTGCGCCTCCCGGGAATTCATCGGATTCCCGGGCCAGTTGAGGTTTCTCCGGCATCCGGCCCGGGGAGGACGATTTCACACCCGCGATCACGCCATGCACGTGGCGTTCCACAGCCCGCCCTTCTCCCCGGAGGGACTGCGTGATCACCCGCCCCCCGACCGCTGGCCGGGGGAATCCCGGGCACACCCCCGTGCCACCGACCCACGATGAGGGGGCGCTCCATGGACGCTTTCACCGCAGGTCTGCTGCAACGAATCAAGACCACCGAGTCCGACCTCACGAGGGCTCGCGAGACGGGCGACGACTTCCTCGCGGATGTCGAGCAGGGAGAGCTGGACGACCTGCACCGCCTCGCCGCCGAGCACGGCGTCGAAATCAGCGCCACAAGCGTCTGAGCCGCCACGAGAGGGCCCCGGAGCCGATATACGGCACCCGGGGCCCTCTCGTACGTCCGCGCCCGTCCGGGGTGCCACCAGGGGCCCCGGGCCCGGCATCAGTCGTGCCAGGCCCCCAGGTCCTCCAGGAGTGCCTGCAGCGGCTCGAAGACGCCCGGGGTCGCCGCGACGGTCAGGTCGCCGTCCGCCGGGAGCCCCGGCCGGCCTCCGGTGAGCGCTCCGGCCTCGCGGGCGATGAGGTCGCCGGCCGCCAGGTCCCAGGGGTGCAGTCCGCGTTCGTAGTAGCCGTCGAGCCTGCCCGCCGCGACGTCGCAGAGGTCGACCGCGGCCGATCCGCCGCGCCGGATGTCGCGCAGCTTCGGGATGAGCTGCTGGGCGACGGCGGCCTGGTGGGTGCGTACCTCGGTGACGTAGTTGAAGCCGGTCGACACGAGGGCCTCGCCGAAGGGCGGGGAGGGGCGGCAGGTCAGGGCCTCGCCGTTCAGGTACGCGCCGCCGCCGAGCACCGCGTGGAACGTCTCGCGGCGCATCGGCGCCTCGACCACGCCGACGACCCGCTCTCCGTCGCGCTCGGCGGCGATGGAGACGGCCCAGGTGGGCAGCCCGTAGAGGTAGTTCACCGTGCCGTCGAGGGGATCGATGACCCACCGGATCCCGCTGCTGCCCTCGGCGCTGGCGCCCTCCTCGCCGAGGAAGCCGTCGCGGGGGCGGTTCCCGGAGAGGAAGCCGGTGATGAGCTTCTCCGCCCGGATGTCCATCTCGGTGACGACGTCGATGGGGCTGGACTTCGTCGCGGCCACCCCCAGGTCGGCCGGGCGGCCGTCACGCAGCAGGGCTCCGGCCCGGCGGGCCGCCTCCAGGGCGAGGTCGAGCAGTTCGGACAGGAAGGGGTCGGTCACAACGCTCCAGGGGGTGTTCCGGCCGGCTGGCATGCCGGGGTTTCAGGCGTACGGGCTGTCGGCACCCGCGGCTGCGGGCCTGACGGCCCTGGCCGGACAGCACCCGGCCGGGCAGAGGTCGTGGGAGGCGCCGAGAGCGCCCAGGGCGCACCGGTCCACCGGGCGGCCCTCTTCGGCGGCGGTGCGCTCCAGGAGGAGCTCACGCACGGCCGCCGCGAACCGGGGGTCCGCACCGACCGTCGCGGACCTGCGGACCGGCAGCCCCAGCTCGGCGGCCTTCGCGGTGGCCTCCGTGTCGAGGTCGTACAGGACCTCCATGTGGTCCGAGACGAAGCCGATGGGGGCCATGACGACCGCGGGGACACCGGCGCCGTGGAGCGTCTCCAGGTGGTCGCAGATGTCGGGCTCCAGCCACGGGATGTGCGGGGCGCCGCTGCGCGACTGGTAGACGAGCTGCCACGGGTGGTCGATTCCGGTCTCCTCGCGCACCGCGTCGACGATCACCCGGGCCACGTCGAGGTGCTCCGCCACGTAGGAGCCGCCGTCCCCGTGCGTCTCCACGGGGCCCGAGGAGTCGGCGGCGGAGGTCGGGATGGAGTGCGTGGTGAACGCGAGGTGCGCACCCGCCCTGACGTCGTCGGGGAGGTCCGCCAGCGAGGCCAGCAGACCGTCCACCATGGGACGTACGAAGCCGGGGTGGTTGAAGTAGTGCCGGAGCTTGTCCACGCGCGGCACCGGCAGTCCCTCGGCCTCCAGTACGGCCAGTGACTCGGCGAGGTTCTCGCGGTACTGGCGGCAGCCCGAGTACGAGGCGTAGGCGCTGGTGGCGAGGACGGCGATGCGGCGATGGCCGTCCGCGACCATGTCCCGGAGCGTGGCGGTGAGGTACGGCGCCCAGTTGCGGTTGCCCCAGTACACCGGCAGTTCGAGGCCGTGGTCGGCGAAGTCCTTGCGCAGCGCGTCGAGCAGCGACCTGTTCTGCGCGTTGATCGGGCTGACGCCGCCGAACAGGAAGTAGTGCTTGCCGACTTCCTTCAGCCGTTCTTCGGGGATGCCCCTGCCCCGGGTCACGTTCGCCAGGAACGGGACCACGTCGTCCGGGCCTTCGGGGCCGCCGAAGGAGAGCAGCAGCAGGGCGTCGTAGAGAGCGGGATCGCGCAGATCGGACATGGACCCGATCCTGCCACCCGCCTCCGCCCGTGCGACAGCCGACATCGGTCGCGGTCCCCGGGGACCGCGACCGCCCGTAAGCTGTATGAGCCATCTATACGCCTGACAGGCTTCCCGGAGCTCCTCTTGCCCAGCCCCTACCGCGCCATCTTCGCCGCCCCCGGCACCAGGGGTTTCTCGGCGGCAGGATTCTTCGGCCGGATGCCGCTCTCCATGATGGGGATCGGCGTGGTGACGATGGTGTCCCAGATCACCGGCCGCTACGGGCTCGCCGGTGCGCTCTCGGCGACGCTCGCCATGGCGGCGGCCGTCATGGGGCCGCAGGTCTCCCGGCTGGTGGACCGGTACGGGCAGCGCCGGGTCCTGCGCCCGGTCACCCTGGTCTCCGTCGCGGCGGTCGCGGGGCTCCTGATCTGCGCCCAGCAGCGGCTGCCGGACTGGACCCTCTTCGTCTTCGCCGCGGGCGCCGGCTGCGTCCCGAGCGTGGGTTCGATGGTGAGGGCGCGCTGGGCCGAGATCTACCGGGGTTCCGGCCGCCAGCTGCACACCGCGTACGCCTGGGAGTCGATCGTCGACGAGGTGTGCTTCATCTTCGGGCCGATCATCTCCATCGGCCTGTCCACGGCGTGGTTCCCGGAGGCCGGGCCGCTGCTCGCGGCCGTGTTCCTGGTGATCGGCGTCTTCTGGCTGACCGCCCAGCGCGCCACCGAGCCGAGACCGCATCCCAAGGAGCACCACTCGGGCGGTTCGGCGCTCCGCTCGACCGGTCTGCAGGTCCTGGTGGTCACCTTCGTCGCCACGGGCGCGATCTTCGGTGCGGTCGACGTGGTGACGGTGGCCTTCGCCGAGGAGCGCGGCCACAAGGCCGCGGCCAGTCTCGTCCTGGCGGTCTACGCCCTGGGGTCGTGTCTCGCGGGAGCCGTCTTCGGCCTGCTGCACCTCAGGGGGAAGTCGTCCACGAGGTGGCTGGTGGGGGTCTGTGCGATGGCCGTGAGTATGATCCCCCTCCAATTGGCCGGGAGCCTGCCGTTCCTGGCCGTGGCGCTCTTTGTCGCGGGTCTCGCCATCGCACCGACGATGGTCACCACCATGGCCCTCGTCGAACAGCACGTACCGCGCACCCAGCTGACCGAGGGCATGACCTGGACCAGTACCGGGCTCGCTGTCGGAGTGGCGCTCGGCTCCTCCGCCGCCGGCTGGGTGGTCGACGCCTCCGGGGCCGAGGCGGGGTACGCGGTGCCCGCCGTGGCGGGAGCGCTCGCGGCCGCGGTGGCGTTCCTGGGGTATCGCCGGCTCGCCGAGCCGGTTCCTACGGGAGGGCGCGGGGAAGATGACCGACACCTACGCACGGACGACGACGAGCACGTGGCGTAACTGGGCGGGAAACGTCACCGCCCGGCCGGTACGGACCGTGTCCCCCGCCTCCGTCGACGAGCTCGCCGAGGTCCTCCGCAGGGCCTCCGAGGACGGCCTGACGGTGAAGCCGGTCGGCACCGGTCACTCGTTCACCGCGGCCGCGGCGACCGACGGTGTGCTGATCCGCCCCGGTCTGCTCACCGGGATCCGGGAGATCGACCGTACGGCGATGACGGTGACCGTCGAGGCGGGCACCCCGCTGAAGCGCCTCAACACGGTGCTCGCCCGCGAGGGACTCTCGCTCACCAACATGGGCGACATCATGGAGCAGACGGTTGCCGGGGCCACCTCCACCGGTACCCACGGCACCGGCCGCGACTCGGCTTCCATCTCCGCGCAGATACGCGCGCTGGAACTGGTCACCGCGGGCGGCACGGTGCTGCGCTGTTCGAAGAGCGAGAACCCCGATGTCTTCGCGGCCGCCCGGATCGGGCTCGGCGCGCTCGGTGTGGTCACCGCGATCACGTTCGCGGTGGAGCCGGTCTTTCTGCTCAGGGCACGCGAGGAACCGATGACCTTCGACAGGGTCACCACCGACTTCGATCAGCTGGTCGCCGAGAACGAGCACTTCGAGTTCTACTGGTTCCCTCACACCGGCAACTGCAACACCAAGCGCAACAACCGCAGCGCGGGCCCCGCTGATCCTCCCGGCAGGATCAGCGGCTGGATCGAGGACGAGCTCCTCTCCAACGGGATCTTCCAGGTGGCCTGTTCGGTCGGCCGGGCGGTCCCGGGGGCCATCCCTTCCCTCGCGAAGCTCTCCAGTCGCGCCCTGTCGGCCCGTACGTACACCGACGTTCCCTACAAGGTGTTCACCAGTCCCCGGCGGGTGCGCTTCGTCGAGATGGAGTACGCACTGCCGCGCGAGGCCGCGGTCGAGGCGCTGCGCGAGGTCAAGGCCATGGTCGAGCGCTCACCGCTGCGGGTCGGCTTCCCGGTGGAGGTGCGGACGGCGCCCGCGGACGACATACCGCTCTCCACGGCCCACGGCCGCGAGAGCGCGTACATCGCCGTGCACCTGTACCGCGGCACCCCGCACCAGGCGTACTTCACGGCCGTCGAACGGATCATGACGGGCTATGCCGGCCGCCCTCACTGGGGAAAGATCCACACCCGGGACGCCGAGTATCTGGCCGGGGCGTACCCGAAGTTCGGCGAGTTCACCGCCGTGCGCGACCGGCTCGACCCGGACCGGCTGTTCGCCAACGACTATCTGCGGCGCGTCCTGGGCGACTGAACCCTGCGGTGCCGCGCGGACGGCCGGTCACCGGCCGGTGTCCGTCCCCGCTGCGGCCCCGTCGCTCTGTTCCGGGGCGTCGCCGGTTCCGGTCGGGTCCGGTGACTCCGGAGCTCCGTCGCCGGGCGCCGTCGGAGTGGCGGTGGGATCGGGCGCCGGGTCTGCGCCGGGGGCGGAGGGTGTGGTGCCGGGGTCGGCCGACGAGCCGCCGCTCCGGTCCGGAACCGGGTCCGGTGCCGTGCTCGGCCCGTCGTCCGCGTCCGTCCCGGGCGTGGTGCCGGCCCCGCTGCCCGGATCACCGTCGCGGTCACCGTCCTGCTCCTCGCCGGTGCCGCGCGAGGGCTCCGGAGCGGTCGTTCCCGTGCCCCGTTCGCCGTGCACGACGGAGCCGACGGTCGTTCCCCCGCCGCCGCTGAGGTCGTTGCCGGAGACCAGTTCGTACGCGGTGATGCCGGCCATCGACAGGGCGAAGACGGCGACCGCCGCGAGCGCGGAGCGCCGTGCGCCCCGGATCCGGGTGCCGTGGGTACGTGCGTCCGAGTACGCGTCGGGCCCGACCTGGCCGAGCAGCTGCGTGGCCTGCGCGTCGTCGGCTCTCAGCAGCTGCGTGGCTTCCGCGTCGTCGGCTCTCAGCAGCTGCGTACGCTCCGGGTCGGACTCCACGGTCCGCAGGACCGTCGTCGCGTCGTCACCCCGGAGCCGTGCCGGCTCCCGCACCGTCTCCCGCGTGAGTACGGCCACCTGACGGCCGGCCGGATGCTTCACCTGGACCGTGACTTCGCGGATCTGCTCACCCGTGCGACGGAAGAAGTGCTGGAAGACCGACCCCCCGCAGGTGGCGACGACACTCATCACGCCGGCGCCGGCGATCGTCCCGTACACACCCAGCTGCGAAGCCATCACCGCCGCGGCGACCGCCGCGACGGCACTGCCCGCAACCTGCGGCAGGCTCAGATCTATTCGCTTCTGCCCGGGTTCCGCATCCCTTTGCGGCTTCTGATCCATTACCAGCCCTTGCTCGACAACTACCCCACCCTGCACCAAGAAGGGACATATGAGCGAAGGGAATAGTTCCGATTCTGGAGATTGTGTGAAGCAGCACACGCATTGAGGGCATAGTGCCGACAACTGGGTAGCCCAACTCCCGTGCCCGGCGAGAACTTCGGCGGCGCGCCGGTCCACCCCCGTGGCCCGAATGGAGTACTGTGGCGAGCCCTGGGGCCGGACTCCCACATGGGTATCCGGGACCTGCGGGAGGGGGCCGAAGACGGCACTCGAACCGGCGGCGCCGCGGCATCGCACGGGCGCCTGCGACACAGAGCGACCAAGTGGTCACTATGTGTCGTAAACAGGTAACCGTGCCATGGTGGCGATCCAGGGCCAACGCCCGACACGCCGGGTAACTTGGCAAGGTTGTGGCAGGCTGCACCCGGGCAGGCCACACTCGACTAGCGGAAGCAGCGACGCACGTGACGTCGGCAGGCACCACCCGGGAGGTTCCCATGCCCGAACTGCGTGTCGTGGCCGTCTCAAACGACGGCACACGACTGGTGCTCAAGGCTGCGGACAGCACGGAGTACACGCTTCCGATCGATGAGCGGCTGCGTGCCGCCGTGCGCAATGACCGCGCCAGGCTCGGCCAGATCGAAATCGAGGTGGAGAGCCACCTCCGCCCCCGCGACATCCAGGCACGGATACGAGCCGGTGCCTCGGCGGAGGAAGTCGCCCAGTTCGCCGGAATCCCCGTCGACCGTGTGCGCCGCTTCGAGGGCCCTGTCCTCGCCGAGCGCGCCTTCATGGCCGAGCGGGCCCGGAAGACTCCTGTGCGCCGTCCCGGCGAGAACACCGGCCCTCAGCTCGGCGAGGCGGTGCAGGAGCGCCTCCTGCTGCGCGGCGCCGACAAGGAAACCGTCCAGTGGGACTCCTGGCGCCGGGACGACGGCACCTGGGAAGTCCTCCTGGTGTACCGGGTCGCGGGCGAACCGCACTCGGCGAGCTGGACGTACGACCCGCCGCGCCGGCTGGTCCAGGCGGTGGACGACGAAGCACGCTCGCTGATCGGCGAGACGGACGACGTCGCCGCGCCGGAGCCCAGCTTCCCGTTCGTGCCGCGGATCGCACGACTGCCGCGCGACCGGCCGCTGGACCGTGCGCTCGACCGTCAGATCGAGCGCCCCACTCCCCCGGCACCGGAGCCGGAGGAGCGCATCGGCGGGGTGTCGGCCGGCGAGCGCGACTCGCTGACCAGCCTCCTGGAGGCGGTCCCCAGCTTCCGTGGCGACATGGTCGTCCCGGAGCGTCCCCAGCAGCCCGAACCGCCGGCGATCGAACCCGCCGCCCAGGAGCCGGAGGCCGACGAGCCGCCGGCGGCTGCCGCATCCGCGGGTGCGGGTTCCGCCTACGCGGACGTGCTGATGCCGCGCGCGGTGGCCGGCCACCGCGACCGGCTGACCGGGACGACGGACCGGCAGGCCGAGGCGGACGGAGTCCGACCGGGTCGTCGGGCCGCGGTGCCCAGCTGGGACGAGATCGTCTTCGGCACGCGCCGGAAGAAGCAGGACTGAGGACCATCCGGATGTCCGTAGCATGACGAGGGCCCGTACGCCGCTGCGTACGGGCCCTTGCTCCGTCCGGACGCCGGTCGCGTCAGCTGGGGTTCGGCCCGGTCGCCACGGGGCGGGACTCGTCCGAGGACCACTCGGACCAGGAACCCGCGTACAGCGCGGCCCGGTGTCCGGCGATCTCCAGCGCCAGCACCTCATGGGCGCCCGAGACACCCGAGCCGCAGTAGACACCGACCTCGGTATCCCCGTCGGCCCCCAGGGCGGCGAAGCGGGAGGCCAGCGATCCGGCGGGGAGGAAGCGCCCGTCCTCGGCCACGTTCTGCACGGTCGGGGCAGATACGGCGCCGGGGATGTGACCGCCCACCCGGTCGATCGGCTCCACATCGCCCCGGTAGCGCTCCGCGGCACGGGCGTCGAGCAGCAGCCCGGAGCGGGCGAGTGCCGCGGCGGCGTCCGCGTCCAGCAGGGGGAGCGCACCCGGTTCGGGCCGGAAATCACCCTCGTCGGGCGTCGGAACCTTCGTCGAGAGCTCTCCGGTCCATGCCGCGAGACCGCCGTCCAGAACGCGGACGTCGGGGTGTCCCGCCCAGCGCAGCAGCCACCAGGCGCGGGCCGCCGCCCAGCCCAGGCCGCCGTCGTAGACCACCACCGGTGTGCCGTGGGAGACGCCGGCCCGCCTCATGGCCGCCCCGAAGGTTTCCGGGCGGGGCAGCGGGTGGCGCCCGCCGCTGCCCGCCGGACCGGAGAGCTCCGCTTCGAGATCGACGAACACCGCGCCGGGGATGTGCCCGGCTTCGTAATCGGGGCGGCCGTGAGGACCGCCCAGCTGCCAGCGGATGTCCAGGAGCACCGGCGGACGTGGCCCTGCCGACTCGCTCACGTATTCGGATGCGGTGATGATGGGCTTCATAGGTGCCATCTTCGCGCAGACGGCGTCCCGCATAGGGTGACGCCAAATTGGACGTACCGCATCAAATCGGTCTTCGCACCTTCAGAACCCGGAAAATGCGGCGCGGCCGGGGTGCCTGTGGAGCTCGGTGGTGCGAGCATCTGCACGGAGCGTACACACCCGTATCCGTACCGCTGGACGGCGTACCGGCCCCGTTCCCCCCGTACGGCCACGACGATGGTCCGAGGAGAGAGAAGAAGATGACCGAGGCTGCCGCCCGGCGCACGCCCGGAGCACCTTGCTGGGTGAGTCTGATCGTGCACGGCCTGACCGCGACCCAGGAGTTCTACGGCAATCTGTTCGGCTGGGAGTTCCGGCCGGGACCCGAAGAGCTCGGGCCGTATGTCCGCGCGCTGCTTCACGGGAAGGAAGTCGCGGGCATCGGCCAGCTTCCCCCTGACCGCCACCTGCCGATCGCCTGGACCACCTATCTCGCCACCGAGGACGCCGATCTCACCGCGGAGGTGATCCGCGCCTGCGGTGGAACGGTCGCCGTCGGGCCGATCGTCGCCGGGAGCGCGGGCCGCCTCGCCATCGCCTCGGACCCGAGCGGAGCGGTCTTCGGCATCTGGCAGGCCGCCGCGCACGTCGGTACGGCCCTGGCGGGCGAACCCGGAACCCCTGTCTGGAACGAGCTGGTGACACGCGAGACGTCCTCGGTCGCCAAGTTCTACCAGGCCGTGTTCGGGTTCGAGTTGGAGGCGGTCGTCTCGGCCGACTTCGACTACCAGACCCTGCATCTGGAAGGCCGCCCCGTGGCGGCTCTCCACGGGGTGGGCCATGCGCTGCCGCGCGACCGGGGGCCGCACTGGATGACCTATTTCGAGGTGTCCGACACGGACGACGCCGCCGCGCGTGTGGTGGAGCTCGGCGGACATGTCCTGCAGCCGCCGCGAGAGGGATCGAGCGGGCGGCTCGCCACGGTCGCGGACCCGGAGGGCGCGGTGTTCACGATCGTGCGGTCGGCGGACCGCTGAGCCCGGCCCGGGCCACGCCGGTCACATCCCGCGCCACGGTGTTCCCGGCCGGTCAGGCGCCTCCCAGCAGCCCGCCGAGCAGTCCTCCCAGCAGATCGCCGAGCGGCCCGCCGGACGGGGCCTCGGCCTCCGGGCCCTGGGTGTCGTCACCACCGCCGGCCGGAGTGCCTGCTCCGGAGCCGCTGCCGGTCTCCGGAGCGGGCGCCGAAGGCACGCTCGGGGATTCCTCGCCGCCCCCACCGGTCTGCGTGTTCCCGCCGGATGCGGGGGCGGACGTCTGGGGTACTGACGTGGGCGCGGCGGGCCTCACGTCCACGGCGGGGATGCCCGCGGGGCCGGAGGACGCTTCGAGCGGCCGCTGAACGGTGGGCCGCCCGGCCGCCGACAGGCGTGCCTGATCAGGTGTCACCGGACCGGGCGTTCCGAGCGCGGCTTCGGCGGCCGAGGCCGCACCGTCCTCGTCCTGGGACTCAGCCGGTCGCTCTCCCACCTCACGTTCCAGGCCCATCGCCCGGGGCAGCTGGAAGAAGGGTGCGCTGGAGTCGCCTCCCACCAGCGCGGCGACCACGGTCGTGGCGTAGCAGGTGCAGCAGAGCGCGGTGATGGTCCCTGCACGACGCCAGGAACGGCTGCGCTTCCCGGTGTTGTCGACGAAGACCGGCCGGGCGGGCGACACAACGGTGCGGGAGACCGAGCCGTCACCGGACGCGGCCACGGCGGATGCCCTGCCGTTCACTGCCGAGTCACGGACTCTTTTCGCACCGCCGTCGCATCGAGGGTTCGCGCCCTGACGTCTGCCCGTTTCATCACCTGTGGTTTTTTCGCCCCGTACGCTCCGTGCGTCGGTCATTGTCGCGCTGCGTATGCCCACGTGCGTCTCCACCTGTGTCTGTCTGCCTGCCGGACCGCTCGCCGGCAGGGCTCGTCCGTTGCCGGGGTCCGCGCCACGCGCACGCCGAAGAGGTCCGGCAACGGTGCCGGACCCGTCCCCTCCCCTAGCTGTTCGGATCCAAATGCCCTGTGGACTGGTCCGATTGGCCGGTAACCGGACAACTGCCGATCGCACCCACGGGTAACGGGTCCTGTCCCCTCAGGCTACGCGAACTGGGAGTACATAAAGGCGAGTTGGCGCCTGCGCCGACGAGCACCGACCCGCGGCGGACCACCATCGTGCGGAAGCGGGCGATCAGGCCATCGGGCATGTCCGTGGAGAGGTCGTTCCTCGGAGGACGGTCACCGGAGCCCGGGCGCGCATGCGTGGCGAATAGGCGTCATTGGCGCAATCCGGCCACCCGGAACTGTCGCCAGTGGCCGTGGCATACGCAAGCATCCCGGTCACGACTGCAATGGAACCGGAGTGAACCCCATCATGCGACCAACACGTAGAAGACCGGTGCGCGCGGCGCTTGGCAGTACCGCGGTCGCCGCCACGATCGTGGTCTCGGCGATCAGCCCGGTGGCACCGGCCGCGGCCGAGTCCACGGGGCGTGCCGATGACGCGGCCCGAAAGCCCGCCGCTGCCGCCCGGTCGACCAATGCTGCCGTCACCCTGCTCACCGGCGACACCGTCAACGTCACCACGGCGGGCGGCCGTACGTCGGTGACGGCCGCTCCCGGGGATCGGCAAGCCACGTCGTTCCAGAGCGAGACGACGCCGGACGGCGACGTGTACGTCTACCCGGACAGCGCACTCGGCGGCATCGCCTCCGGCAAGCTCGACCGTGAACTCTTCAACGTCACCGGGCTGATGGCCGCCGGGTACGACGACGCCCACCGCGCCACCATCCCCGTCATCGTCAGTTACGGGGACGAGCCCTCGGCCCGCACGCTCGACACGCGGACCGAGACCCTCGCCGACGCGAGCGCACGCCCCCTGACCTCCATCGACGCGGCGGCCACCTCGCTCGGCAAGAAGGACACGGCCGCGTTCTTCGACGCGCTCGGTACCGGCGACGACCAGCCCGCGAAGGCCGCCCGCGAGATAACGAAGGTGTGGCTCGACCAGCAGGTCAAGCCGCTCCTCGAGAAGAGCGTGCCGCAGATCGGCGCGCCCGACGCCTGGGCCGCCGGATACGACGGCAAGGGTGTGAAGGTCGCCGTCCTCGACACCGGGGCCGACCTCGACCACCCGGACCTGGCAGGCAGGATCTCCGCCTCGGAGAGCTTCGTGCCGACCGAGACCGTCCCTGACAAGCAGGGGCACGGCACACACGTCGCGGCGACCATCGCGGGCTCGGGCGCCGCCTCCGGCGGGCTCCGCAAGGGTGTCGCCCCCGGCGCCGACCTGATCGTCGGGAAGGTCCTCAGCAACAGCGGTTCCGGTGACTCCTCATGGGTGCTCGCCGGTATGGAGTGGGCCGCCGCGCAGGGCGCCGATGTCATCAGCATGAGCCTCGGTGGTGAGGGCACCCCCAACGACGTCCTCAGCCAGGCCGTCAACCGGCTAAGCGAGCAGTACGGCACCCTGTTCGTCATCGCCGCCGGGAACGCGGGACCCGCCGCAGGCACGGTCCGGTCGCCCGGCCTCGCAGCGAAGGCACTGACCGTCGGCGCCGTCGACAGCGACGACAAGGTGGCACTCTTCTCCAGCCGAGGACCCGGTAACAGCGGCGGGTCACTGAAGCCCGAGATCTCCGCGCCGGGCGTCGGCATCGTCGCCGCGCGCGCCGCCGGCACCAGCCTGGGCACGCCCGTCGACGACAACTACACCTCGCTCAGCGGCACCTCGATGGCCACCCCGCATGTCGCCGGTGCCGCGGCGATCATGGCGCAGATCCACCCCGACATGAACGGCGAGCAGCTCAAGAACGCCCTGGCCAGCACCGCGAAGAATCTCCCCGTGGTCACCCCCTTCGAAGAGGGCGCGGGCCGCGTCGACCTCACCAACGGCATCAGGTCGACGGTCTTCGCCGGCGCCAAGGCCGACTTCGGTACGTTCATCGCCTCCGACACGCCGACGGATCCCCTGAACCGCACCATCACGTACACCAACATCGGCGACAAGGACGTCACGCTGTCCCTCGGGCTCGACATGGACCGCGGTGTCGACACGGTCAAGGACGAGGTCCGCCTCTCCTCCGGCACCGTCACCGTGCCCGCTCACGGCACCGCCGATGTGACGCTCTCCGTCGACCAGTACCTCGGTGCGTACAGCTACCACAGTGGCTTCGTGCACGCCACCGCCGACGGCGCCCGGCTCGTCACGGCGGTCGGCTACATCAGGTGGGCGCCGCAGGCGGATGTCACGGTCCACCTGGCCGACCGCAACGGCAAGGCGCCCGCGCTGGCGCAGATCCAGGTGTTCGACATGGTCACCGACGACGTCGTGTTCCGCAGCGCGACCCTGCAGAACCAGGACTCGTACTCCGTCACCGTTCCCAAGGGCCGCTACTCGGTGATCGCCCGGCTCCGCACGGACGTGAACGGCACGGAGTCCGCCTCCGACTTCTACGCCGAGCCCGAGATCGACCTGGCCAGGGACATGGAGGTCAGCATCGACGCCCGCAAGGCCGTCGACGTGAGGGCACATGTGGCCGACGAGAAGCGGCCGACGGCCGACTCCTGGTACTCGACGTCGCTGACGCGCACCCGTCCGGGGAACTTCGTCGGCTCGCTGACCAGCTACGGCCTCGCCGGGGACCGGGTCGTCACCGAAGGCGTCATCCCGTCGGAGTCGACGGCCGAGACGGGCACGCTCACCTTCGGCCGGGACGCCGGACTCCGTGACCCGCTGGTCACCGCCGAGGCGGACCTGCCGGGCTCGGACCGCCTGAGCATCGTGACCCCCGCTCTGGGTATGCGGAAGGACACCTCGCGCCGCCTCAAGTCGGTCCTGGCAGGCGGCGGTTCGGACGCCGACTACTCCGGACGCGACGTACGCGGCCGGCTGGCTGTGGTCACCACCATGGCCGTCGACGTGTCGAAGCTCGTCGACACGGCGGTGGCCAAGGGCGCAGCCGGTGTGCTGATCGCCCGTCCCGAACCGGGTTCCGGGGCGATCACGGACACCGAGGGCCGCAGGATCCCCGTCTTCGCGACCACCCGGGCCTCCAGCCGGCAGTTGCTGCGCGAACTGGCCCGCAGGCCCGTCACGGTGGAGGTGGCCACGCGTGCCGAGAGCCGCTTCACCTACCTCGTCCCCCTCGCCTTCCAGGGCGCCCTGCCCGCCAAGCCCGTCATGACCACCTACAAGAAGCAGTACGCCGTCACGGAGAACCACTTCTACAGCGACCTCGAACCACGCCTCGCCAACGAGACGATGAGCGCCTGGCACCCGTGGGGCGGTTACGCCTTCCGCACCAAGGCCTACCTGAACGCCCCCGCCACCCGGCAGGACTACGTGTACGCGCCCGACATGACGTACCAGCAGTCCGTCCACTCCGGTCGGCCGGGCACCGAGATGCGCGAGCCCGTCGCCTCCTTCAAGGCCGGTCAGAAACGCGAGCGGGACTGGTACCGCGGGCCCGTCCATGCCGCGACGCCTCGGCTCACGGCGTGCGGGTTCTGCCGCACCCCGGAGCGGCTCAGCTTCGCGTACACGACTGCCGGAGACTCCGAGTCATCGCACTGGGGGATGTACGGCGCGACGGCGATGACGGCTCGCTACTACCGCAACGACACAAAGATCGACAAGCTCGCGGAGCTGCTCGTTCCCGAGGAAGCCACCTACCGGATGGAGTACGACGTCACCCGGGCCCTGGGCTCGGGCGTCCGGCTCGGCACGGAGCAGAAGACGGCCTGGACGTTCCGCTCGGCCGCGCCGAAGGGTGTCCAGTCCGAGGAGTGCCACGAAGCGTACGGGAACCCGACGGACTGCTCGACCCTGCCGGTGATCCTCACCGGCTTCGACGTGCCGGTGGACGTGTTCAACCGGGCCGATGCGGGCAAGCGGTTCGGATTCACGCTCACCACCTCCCGCCAGGCCGGATACACCGGGGACAAGGACATCGCCGGTGCCAAGGTCTCCGTCTCCTACGACGACGGCGCCACCTGGCGTGACGCCGACGTAGTGGTCGGCGACGACGGGAGCCACCGCGTGAGCGTCCGCCACCCGAGCCGTGCGGAGACCAACGGCTTCGTGGCCCTGCGCGTCGAGGTGTGGGACGACGCGGGCAACCGCACGACGCAGACCATCGAGCGGGCGTACGCCCTGGACTGACCCGGCGAGCAGTTCTGCAGGCGCTCGGCTGGGTTTTCCCGGCCGAGCGTTCTGCATGGGTGGCCGTTGACAGCGTTCAGTCGGAGCCCACCGGCAGGACGTCCGGCGAGAGCGCGCCGGCGTGGACGGAGCCGCTCGTCATACGGCGACGATGGTGACGCCGGCACAACACCTCGTAGCCGACTTCCGCAGCGGGGCTGCTCACGTCACCGACAACGACCTGCTCACCTTCCACCACCATCTCGCCGCCCACCGTGCGGGCATTGTGCGTGGCACGCGCCCCGCACCAGCACAGCGCCTCCACCTGCAGCGTCTCCACGCGGTCCGCCAGCTCGAACAGCCGTCGCGAGCCCGGGAAGAGCTTCGTGCGGAAGTCGGTGGTGATACCGAAGGAAAAGACGTCCAGGTCCAGGTCATCCACGATGCGCGCCAGCTGGTCGATCTGCGCCGGCTCCAGGAACTGCGCCTCGTCCACGATCAAGTAGTCGACCCTGCCGCCCTGCGACACCCGGTCGACGACGTAGGCGTACAGATTCATACCCGCCACCGCCTCGACCGCCTCCGTCACCAGCCCGAGCCGGGAAGAGAGCTTCCCCTCCCCCGCCCGGTCATCCCGGGTGAAGTTCAGGCCCTGCAGCCCTCTCGCCGACCGGTTGTGCGCAATCTGCAGCGCGAGCGTGCTCTTTCCGCAGTCCATCGTTCCGGAGAAGAACACAAGCTCGGGCATGAGAAGTTGAGCGCCTTTCGGGTCGTACGTAGTGGGGTCGGGAGGGAGTTACGAGCGTACTTCGAGGAGCGGGACGAGTTGCTCCGCAGGGGTCAGCGAACCGTGCATGCCGGCCATCACGGACTCATGGGGCTCGTTGACCGACGCGGTGATCACCACGTCGTCGTGCGCGGCGGCCACCACGTCTCCGATCCTGCCACGGACCCGCTCGTCGATCCGCGGGCCGAACCAGCCCGCCGCGATCGCCTCTTCCCGGCTCGCCACCCAGAACTGCTCGCCGAGTACCTCGCGCCAGACGGTCAGGACATCGTTCTGCGCCCCGGGGACCGCGTACACATGACGGGCCCGGCCTTCCCCGCCGAGCAGGGCGACCCCGGCGCGGAGCTCCCAGTCCTCGTCGAAGTCGATCCTGGACTGCTCGTCGAACGGGATGTCGATCATGCCGTGGTCGGCGGTGATGTACAGCGCCGAGCGGGGCGGCAGCTGCTCGGCCAGTCGCCGGGCCAGCCCGTCGACATACATCACCTGGCCCCGCCAGGCGTCGGAGTCGACGCCGAAGCGGTGACCCTTGCCGTCGACCTCGCTGTAGTACGTGTAGACGAGCGACCTGTCACCGGCGGCGAGCCGCTCCGCGGCCAGGTCCATCCGGTCCTCGCCGGAGAGCCGGCCGAGGAACGAGCCTCCGCTGAGCGCGACCTTGGTGAGCGGGGTCTGCTCGAACGTGGGTGCGGAGACCTGGGCCGTGCGCACACCTGCCGCGTCGGCGAGCTGGAAGACGGTGGGGTACGGCTGCCAGACCTTGGGCTCGGTCCAGGGCCTCCAGCGGAGCTGGTTCATCAGCTCGCCGGTCTCCGGATTGCGCGCGGTGTAGCCGGGAAGGCCGTGCTCGCCGGGCGCCAGCCCCGTACCGACGGAGGCGAGCGAGGTCGCCGTGGTGGACGGGAAGCCCGACGTGATCGGGCGGCCCGTGCCGCCGCGGGACGTGGGGAGCAGCGAGTGCAGGAAGGGCGCCTCGTCCGGGTGTGCCTTGATCTGCTCCCAGCCGAGTCCGTCGATGAGGAAGACGCAGTTCCGGTCGGCGGGGGTCAGTTCCGCGAGCGTTGCCTCGAACCCGGGTACGCCCTGCCCCGCGGCGATCGTCGGGAGCAGGTCCGCGAGCGAGCCGCTGCCGTACTCGGGAACGGGAGCGCTGTCGAGAGCGAGCAGAACGGGGTCCTGCCAGGCCGGGTGGGCCATCAGCGGCCGGTCGCCGCGGTCGCGGCCGTTGCCTCGGAGAGGGCCTGGGCGAAGGCCAGGGTCTGGCGCACGGTGTCCGGTCCGTCACCGGCCTCGCTGACCCGCAGGCTCAGGTCGTCGGCGGTGGAACTGCCCGTGTAGCCGTGGTCGGCTTCGCAGTTGGGGTCGCCGCAGGCGGCGGGCTCGAGGTCGATCCGGGAGACCGCGCCCCAGCCGATGGTCAGGACGACCTCGCGGGGCAGGGTGCCGGGCACGTACTTCTCGGGGTCGGCGACCACGCGGCTGACCACGACGGAGGAGATCCGGTCGAGCTTGACCGACTCGGTGGACGTGGTGGCGTACGGCGTCGGGGAGCTGGTGTCGGCGGCCTGCTCGTCGGTGTGGCTGACGATGAAGCGGGTGTCCGTCAGGACCAGGACCGTGACATGGCGACGCACCTCGTTGGAGTCGAAGGTGGTCTCCTGGTGCACCAGGTACGACGCGACAGGCTCACCGCCGACGGCGGCCTCCACCGCCTCGGCCACGAGGGCCGGGTAGTAGCCGCTGCGCTCGATCGCCGCGCGCAGCCCCTGGGTCGTCGTACCGGTCTTTGCCATACGGACCATCCTACGGGGGGCCGGTGGCTGCCGGGGACGCCGTGGTGAGGTCCGGGGGCAGTCAGTAGCTGGGGAGTCTGCGGGGACCGAGATCGGTACGGGCCGGAGGCGGCGCGAGCCGGACGCTCGCCCCCAGGACGGTCAGGCCCCGCGTGGCGACCACGACGGGTTCCAGTGCGACCGACACCACCTCGGGATGGTCGTCGACCAGACGCGACACCCGCAGCAGGAGCTCCTCGAGCGCCGCGGTGTCCGCGGGCGCGGACCCCCGCCAGCCGAACAGCACCGGCGCGGCCCTGATGGACCGCACCAGCTCCGCGGCATCGCGGTCGGTGGCCGGTACGAGGCGGTGGGCCACGTCGCCGAGCAGCTCGGAGGGTGCGCCGGCCAGACCGAAGGAGAGGACGGCTCCCGCGGCGGCGTCGATCGAGGCCCGTACGACGGTGTCGACGCCGCGCGGCGCCATGGCCTGGACGACGGGCCGCAGCTCGGCAGGCGTGCCGAGCAGCTCGGTCAGTTCGCCGTAGGCCCGGCTCAGGGCGCTCTCGTTGGCGAGGTCGAGCCGGACACCGCCGAGGTCCGCGCGGTGACGGAGGTGGGGGGCGGTCGTCTTGAGTGCCACCGGGTAGCCGAGCCGCTCGGCGGCGGCGACGGCGGCCTGCGGGTCGAGGGCCGGGATGGCCGGCCGTACGTCGATGCCGTAGCGGCCGAGCAGTTCGGCTGCCTCCTCGTGGGTGAGCGGACGGCCCTTCGGGTCGGGGCTGGGGCCGAGCAGCGCCTCGATCAGGGTGGCCGCCCCCGGCTCGTCGATGGTCTCGTCCAGGAACTCGGGAATCTTCCCGGGCACGGCGGCCTGCCGCCGCCACTGCGCGTACTTCACGGCCTCGGAGAGCGCACGGACGGCACGTTCGGCGGCCGGGTAGGCGGGGATCCGCCCGGTCCGGGGCCGCTGGCCGGGCGCCTCGTCGGGGCCGTCGCCGCGTTCCGCGGTGCCGCTCGCCCCGGGCCCGGCGGCACCGTCCCGGCCGGTGCCCTCGCGGGCTGCCGTGCCGGTCCGTGACGCATCCGGCCGCGGCGCACCGGCTGCGGGCCCGTCGGGCTCCTGCTCGCCCTGCTCCCGCCCGGGGGTCGCCGGGGCGCCTGTCGCGTACGGGTCCGGTGCCGCTGTCCGGGATCCGCCGGCCGGGGTGGCCGTGCTCGCGGCCGCGGCCAGGGCCTCCGCCAGGCCGCCCATTTCGACGTGCACCACGGCGACCGGCTTGGCCGGGCCCGTGGCCGCAGCTTCACGCAGGGCCGCGGCCAGCACCTCGCCGTCGCCCGTCTCCGCTTCGCCGTTCTCTCCCACCCAGGGGATCGCGGTCACGATCACGGCGTCGCAGGTCTGGTCGGTGAGCGCCTCGGCCAGGGCGTCCCGGAAGTCCTGCGGCCCGGCAGCAGTCGTCAGGTCGCGCGGCGGGCGCGGGCGAAGCCCTTCGGCGAGGCAGGCGTCGTAGGTGAGGAGGCCGAGGGATTCCGAGTTGCCGAGGATCGCCACCCGGGGACCGGCCGGCAAGGGCTGATCGGCGAGCAGCAGGCCCGCGTCGACCATCTCCGTGACGGTGTCGACGCGGATCACACCGGCCTGGCGCATCAGCGCGGAGACGGTCGCGTCGGGGATCCGGCTGACGGGGACGGCGTGGCCGGGCGGGGTGGAACCGCTGTGCCGGGCGCCCTTGACGACGACCACGGGCTTCACGGCGGCGGTCCGGCGGGCGAGCCGGGTGAACTTGCGCGGGTTGCCGAGCGATTCGAGGTAGAGGAGGGCCACATCGGTGTCCTGGTCCTCGAACCAGTACTGCAGGAAGTCGTTGCCGGAGATATCGGCCCGGTTGCCCGCGGAGATGAACGTCGACAGCCCCGCGCCGCGCCGGTGCAGGCCGGACAGCAGGGCGATCCCGATCGCGCCGGACTGGGTGAACAGCCCGATGCGTCCGGGTGCGGGCGACGTGGGGGCGAGGGAGGCGTTCATCCGGACGGTGTCGGAGGTGTTGATGATGCCGAAGGCGTTCGGACCGATGATCCGCATTCCGTAACTACGGGCCTGCCGGACCAGTTCGCGCTGGCGCTCCCGGCCTTCGGCGCCGCGCTCGGCGTAACCGGCGGAGAGGACGACGAGGCCCTGGACCCCGTGCTCACCGCAGTCGGCCACGACCTCCGGCACCCGTTCGGCCGGGACGGCGACGATCGCGAGGTCGACCTGTTCGCCGATCTCGCCCACGGAGCGGTGCGCGGGCACACCGTCGACCGTGGCCTGTTCGGCGCCGAAGGACCGGTTCACCGCGTACGTGCGTCCGGTGAAGCCCGAGCCGAGGAGGTTGCGCAGCACCGTGCGGCCCACTCCGCCCGCGGCGCGGCCGGCGCCGACGACGACGACCGATCCGGGGGCCAGCAGCCGCTGCACGGAGCGCGCCTCGGCCCGCTGTTCACGGCCCCGCTGGACGGCCAGGGACGCCGCGGTGGGTTCGAGGTCGAGCGTGAGGTGGACGGAACCGTCCTCGAAGCTGCGCTGCTGGGTGTAGCCGGCGTCCCGGAACACCTTGATCATCTTGTTGTTCGCGGGCAGCACTTCGGCGGCGAAGCGCACGATGCCGCGCTCACGGGCGACCGCCGCGATGTGTTCGAGGAGCGCCGATGCCACACCGCGGCCCTGGTGGGCGTCCTGGACGAGGAAGGCGACCTCGGCCTCGTCGGCGGGTGCGGAGGCCGGTCTGCCCTGTTCGTTGATCCGGTCGAAGCGGACGGTCGCGATGAACTCTCCGCCGATCGTGACGGCCAGCCCCACCCGGTCGACGTAGTCGTGATGGGTGAAGCGGTGCACGTCCTTGGCGGAGAGACGTGGGTAGGGCGCGAAGAAGCGGTAGTACTTCGACTCGTCGGAGACCTGTTCGTAGAAGCTGACCAGCCGCTCGGCATCGTCCGTGGTGATGGGCCTGATCCTGGCGGTACCACCGTCGCGGAGCACCACGTCCGCCTCCCAGTGGTCGGGGTACGCGTGATGCGGACTCTGCTCCGGCGTGGGCTCCATGGGCAAAGCCTACGGCCGCCGCACCGGTCGCGGACGGATCGTTGCGCGGGCAGTCTGAGGGAGCCGATCGGCGGTGGCGGCCTGGCCGGAGGTCGGACACAGCAGTGCGCACTGCATGAGAGACTGGTCTAGACAACTATTGATTCGTGAAGGGCAGAACCATGGCTGAGCGCCGCGTCAACGTCGGTTGGGCCGAGGGCCTGCACGCCCGCCCCGCATCCATCTTCGTCCGTGCCGCCACGGCCTCCGGCGTCCCCGTGACGATCGCCAAGGCTGACGGCAACCCGGTGAACGCCGCCTCCATGCTCGCCGTGCTCGGCCTGGGCGCCCAGGGTGGCGAGGAGATCGTGCTCGCGTCCGAGGCGGACGACGCCGAAGCCGCTCTGGACCGTCTGGCGAAGCTGGTCACCGAGGGGCTCGAGGAGCTTCCGGAGACCGTCTGATTCCGCCCGTTCCGGACCGGAATTACTTCCACGACAAAGCCGCGGTATCCCCATCGGGAGCCGCGGCTTTCTCGTTTGCGGGAAGTCCCGGACGACCGCGAAGGCGGCCTGAATTCGGGCAGCAAAAAGAAAGCCCTCCCGAATTCCCTTCTTTGTATACGGCGCCATTGTTAATGCCGGACACCTGCGATGTTTACAGAATGTTGCGAAGTCCTCACCCGGGCCGGACCCGCCGTGCGGCCGGGCCGGTCCGTGCGCCGCAGCCGGTGGGCGGCGCTGGCCCGCTCGGCGTGCTGGGCCGCCAGCGCCCTGGCCCGTTCCGCGTCACCGCGCGCCACGGCGTCCACGATGGCGCCGTGCTCGGCCCAGGAATCGGCGGGGCGGGCCGGGTGCTCGACCGCGTACATCCAGGTGATCTTGTGCCTGAGCTGGGTGAGCAGCGCGATGAGGGCGGGGCTGCCCGAGGCTTGGGCCAGCGTCTCGTGGAACCAGCCGCCCAGCGAGCGCAGATCCTCCCCCTCGCCCCGGCGAACCCGCTCCTGCCCCAGCCTGACCAGGCCTCGGAGCACTTTGAGGTGTGCCTCGGTACGACGCTGGGCGGCGCGGGCCGCGCCCAGTGGCTCCAGGAGCATGCGGATCTCCAGGAGGTCGGCGGCCTCCTGCTCCGTGGGCTCGGCGACACAGGCACCGGCGTGCCGGCGGGTGACGACGAACCCCTCGGACTCCAGGGTGCGCAGTGCCTCGCGCACCGGGACGCGGGAGACCCCGTACCGACGTGCGAGCACCTCCTCGGTGAGGCGGCTGCCGCGTTCGAAGACACCGGAGACGATGTCGTCACGGATTGCCGTGCATACCGAATGCGCGGGAATGCGCATGTCCGAACCTCCGCCTTAATCCCCGCGAAACGCGGCCGATCGACGCCTGTTCTGTGACTCTATTGCAATCAGCCGCAATTTCCGATGGCGGAGCGGAATCCATGGATATCTGCCGGCCGACGAGTACTTCTGCGGAGGTTCGCAGCGGAGCGGTACGGGGCGGCACGACGAAGGCCCCGGCAGGTGCCGGGGCCTTCGCAAAGCTGTGCGGCAGGAGGTCTCAGACCTGGAGACCGTGTGCTCGGAGGTAGGCGACAGGGTCCATGTCGGATCCGTACTCCGGGGTGGTCCGCGCCTCGAAGTGCAGGTGCGGTCCGGTGGAGTTGCCGGTGGAGCCCGACAGGCCTATCTGCTGCCCCGAGGTGACACTCTGTCCGACGGACACGCCGATCGAGGAGAGGTGGCCGTACTGGGTGTACGTGCCGTCCGTCATCCGGAGCACGATGTTGTTGCCGTACGCGCCGCCCCAGCCCGCCTCGACGACCGTTCCGGCGCCGACGGCGACGACGGAGCTGCCGGACGCGGCGCGGAAGTCGATGCCGGAGTGGCTGCCGGAGGACCAGAGGGCACCGCTGGACTTGTAGCCGGTGGTCACGGAGGAGCCGGCGACCGGGAGGTGGAAGGAGTTCAGCCGGGCGCGCTCGGCGGCGCGGGCGGCGCGCGCCTTGGCCTCACGGACCTCCTTGGCGCGGGCTTCGGCCTTGCGCTTCGCCTCGGCCTCGGCCTTCGCCTTGGCCGCCGCTTCGGCCTTCGCCTTCGCCACGACGTCGGCCTGGTGCTGCTGCGCCTCGGCCTGGGCGTCGATCTGGGCGGCGAGAGTGGTGTCGATGGCAACGGCCTGGGTCAGACCGGTGACGGTGAGGGCCTCGGAGTCCGCGGCGAGGGCCGGGGAGGCCATTCCGCCGATGACGCCGGTGGTGGCCAGAGCCGCGATGCCGGCGGCCTTGGCGCTCCTGCGCGTCAGGCGGCTCGGGGCACGGTGCTTCCCGGTGGCACGGGTGAACGCCATGGAGGGGCTGATCCTTTCCTTCCTTCTCGCCTACCGGGTTAGCTGACGGGTTCGGAGCAGGAAGGTCTCCTACGGATCCCCCGCCTCGTACGAGACGCGGACATCCGATTCACCCCAGGGACTACGTGGGTCCCCGGCTCCCCAGGCTCGCGCCTGACGGGGACTCGGCGATGACTGTCCGGCGCCGCGGATGCGGCATACGTCTGGCGGACAGCCGAGCCGACGCTAGGCCGGGCGACTTTCAATCACCAAACGGACAGGTCGCTTTGTCGCACATCCCACAGGCCATACATGAACTTTCTCCACCAATTCAGACAAAAGGGAGAACCCCGGCGAGAACGCACTCGCCGGGGTTCGCTCTGCTCCGTTCCGTCAGCCGGTGACGACCGACACCTCGCCGATACCCAGCGCCCTGACGGGCTCCGCGATCTGCGAAGCGTCTCCCACGAGAACCGTGACCAGCCGGTCCACGGGGAACGCGTTGACGACCGCGGCCGTCGCCTCCACCGTGCCGGTCTCCGCCAGGCGCGCGTACAGCTGGGCCTGGTAGTCGTCCGGGAGGTGCTGCTCCACCTGGTCGGCGAGGGTGCCCGCGACCGATGCCGCCGTCTCGAACTTCAGCGGGGCGACCCCCACGAGGTTCTGCACGGCGGTCTCGCGCTCGGCGTCCGTGAGCCCCTCGGCAGCCAGGGTGCGCAGGACCTTCCACAGGTCGTCCAGGGCCGGCCCGGTGGACTCCGTGTCCACGGAGCCGCTGATGGCGAGCATCGCGGCGCCGGTCGCCCCGGACACGGATCCGGGTGCCGTCGAGCGCAGCACCTGGCCGAAGGCCCGGACACCGTAGGTGTAGCCCTTCTCCTCGCGCAGGACGCGGTCCAGCCGGGAGGTGAGGGTGCCCCCCAGGCAGTACGTGCCCAGGACCTGGGCGGGCCAGACGCTGTCGTGCCGGTCGGCGCCGATCCGGCCGATCAGCAGCTGCGTCTGCACGGCTCCGGGACGGTCCACGATCACCACTCGGCCGGTGTCGTCCGCGGTGATCGGCGGCACCGGGCGCGACTGGCCGGCATTGCCCGACCAGTCACCGATGGTGTCCGCGAGCAGCGTGTCCAGATCGACCCCCGTGAGATCGCCGACGATGACGGCCGTCGCGGTGGACGGGCGGACATGGGCGTCGTAGAAGGCGCGCACACCCGCGGCGTCGATCCGCCGGACGGTCTCCTCGGTGCCCTGGCGCGGACGTGACATCCGCGCCGTTGCGGGGAACAGCTCCTTGGAGAGCTGCTTGGCGGCACGCCGGGCGGGGTTGGCCTGCTCGTGCGGAATCTCGTCGAGCCGGTTGCCCACCAGGCGCTCCACCTCGCTCTCGGTGAAGGCAGGCGCCCGCAGCGCTTCGGCGACCAGGCCGAGCGCCTTGGAGAGCCGGGAGACCGGAACCTCCAGCGAGACCCGGACACCGGGGTGGTCGGCGTGCGCGTCGAGCGTGGCACCGCAGCGCTCCAGCTCGGCCGCGAACTCCTCCGCGGAGTGCTTGTCGGTGCCCTCGGACAGCGCGCGCGCCATGATCGTGGCCACACCGTCCAGACCCTCGGGCTCGGCGTCGAGCGGCGCGTCCAGGAAGATCTCCACGGCGACGACCTGCTGGCCGGGGCGGTGGCAGCGCAGCACGGTCAGGCCGTTGGGCAGGGCGCCGCGATCGGGCGCGGGAAAGGCCCAGGGCCTGGCCTCGCCTGCGGTCGGCTGCGGGTGGTACTCCATCGCTACTCCAGTCACGGCGGCGTCGGTCACTTCTCGGCCCCCTCGTGGTCGTCGGTGCTGCCTGCGGCATCCTCGGCCTCGTCCGCCGGCTCGACCGGCTCGTAGACCAGGACCGCCCGGTTGTCGGGACGCAGATGCGCCTGGGCGGCCGCCTGGACCTCCTGCGCGGTGACGTCGAGCACCCGCTGCACGGCGGTCAGGGCGAGCTGGGGGTCGCCGAACAGCACGGCGTACCTGCACAGTTCGTCGGCGCGGCCCGCGACCGTGCCGAGCCTGTCCAGCCACTCACGCTCCAACTGGGCCTGCGCACGCTCCATTTCCTCGGGCGTGGGGCCCTCGGCCGCGAAGCGGGCCAGCTCCTCGTCGACGGCCGTCTCGATCTGCGGCACCTCGACACCACCGGACGTCTTGACGTCCAGCCAGCCCAGGGAGGGCGCTCCGGAGAGCCTGAGCAGCCCGAATCCCGCGGCCACCGCCGTACGGTCGCGGCGGACCAGGCGGTTGTGCAGCCGGGACGACTCGCCGCCGCCGAGGACGGTCAGCGCCAGGTCAGCGGCGTCACACTCGCGGGTGCCGTCGTGCGGCAGCCGGTAGGCGGCCATCAGCGCACGCGCGGGGACCTCCTCGTGCACCACTTCGCGCAGCTGCTCACCGATGGTGCCGGGCAGCGTGCCGTCGCGCGGCGGCTGCTTGCCGTCGTGCGAGGGGATGGAGCCGAAGTACTTCTCGATCCAGGCCAGCGTCTGCTCCGGGTCGATGTCGCCGACCACCGAGAGCACGGCGTTGTTGGGCGCGTAGTACGTGCGGAAGAACGCCTGCGCGTCGTCCAGGGTCGCCGCGTCCAGATCGGCCATCGAGCCGATCGGCGTGTGGTGGTACGGGTGGCCCTCCGGGTACGCGAGGGCCGTGAGCTTCTCGAACGCCGTGCCGTACGGAACGTTGTCGTAGCGCTGGCGGCGCTCGTTCTTCACGACGTCGCGCTGGTTCTCCATGGACTCGTCGTCGAGCGCGGCGAGCAGCGAGCCCATCCGGTCGGCCTCGAGCCACAGGGCGAGCTCCAGCTGGTGCGTGGGCATCGTCTCGAAGTAGTTGGTGCGCTCGAAGCTGGTGGTGCCGTTGAGGGAACCGCCGGCCCCCTGCACCAGCTCGAAGTGTCCGTTCCCCTTGACCTGGCCGGAGCCCTGGAACATCAGGTGCTCGAAGAGGTGAGCCAGGCCGGTGCGTCCCTTGACCTCGTGACGGGAACCGACGTCGTACCAGAGGCAGACCGCGGCGACCGGGGTCAGATGGTCCTCCGAGAGCACCACGCGCAGGCCGTTGGCCAAGCGGTGCTCGGTCGCCGTCAAGCCGCCGGAACCGGCCTGGGCTGTGGCCGTGTGACCCATGGGCATGTACGTCCCTTCGATCGCGATACAGGATTTCCTGCCGGACCTGCCACTGTAAGCAAGCGCACCGGCACCTGGCGAAGTTCCCGATCGGTGAATGTTGTCGTAGATGGTGCCGTAAACAGGGGCTCCTGAGGGGCCCCTGAGACCACTTCGGACGGGTCGAGGTCGGCGTTGTCGGTGCGGCGGTCCACAATGGTCGGCGTCAGAACCTGAGGTTGCCCGACAGAATCTGTGAAGGAGTCGCAGCCGCGATGGCCCGCCGCAGCACGAAGACCCCGCCGCCGGACGACTTCGAGGAGAAGATCCTCGACATCGACGTCGTCGACGAAATGCAGGGCTCCTTCCTCGAGTACGCGTACTCGGTGATCTACTCCAGGGCTCTGCCCGACGCCCGCGACGGCATGAAGCCCGTGCACCGCCGCATCGTGTCCCAGATGAACGAGATGGGGCTGCGCCCCGACCGCGGCTACGTGAAGTGCGCCCGTGTCGTCGGCGAAGTGATGGGCAAGTTGCACCCGCACGGTGACGCGTCGATCTATGACGCACTGGTGCGCATGGCACAGCCGTTCTCGATGCGCCTGCCCCTCGTCGACGGACACGGCAACTTCGGCTCGCTCGGCAACGACGACCCGCCGGCCGCCATGCGGTACACCGAGTGCCGGATGGCCGACGCCACGTCGCTGATGACGGAGTCGATCGACGAGGACACCGTCGACTACCAGTCGAACTACGACGGCCAGGAGCAGGAGCCCGTCGTCCTGCCTGCGGCGTACCCGAACCTCCTGGTCAACGGGGCGTCCGGGATCGCGGTCGGCATGGCGACCAACATGCCCCCGCACAACCTCGGCGAGGTGATCGCCGCCGCGCGCCATCTCATCAGGCACCCGAACGCCGACCTCGAGACCCTGATGCGTTTCGTCCCGGGCCCCGACCTGCCGACCGGTGGCAGGATCGTCGGTCTCGGCGGGATCAAGGACGCGTACGCGGCAGGCCGCGGCACGTTCAAGATCCGTGCGACCGTCGCGATAGAGGACGTCACGCCGCGCCGCAAGGGCCTCGTCGTCACCGAACTGCCCTTCACCGTCGGCCCGGAGAAGGTGATCGCCAAGATCAAGGACCTCGTCTCCGCGAAGAAGCTCCAGGGCATCGCGGACGTCAAGGACCTCACCGACCGGTCGCACGGGCTCCGGCTGGTGATCGAGGTCAAGAACGGCTTCGTGCCGGAGGCCGTGCTGGAGCAGCTCTACAAGCTGACGCCGATGGAGGAGTCCTTCGGCATCAATAACGTGGCGCTGGTCGACGGGCAGCCGCTCACCCTGGGGCTCAAGGAGCTCCTGGAGGTCTACCTCGACCACCGCTTCGAGGTGGTGCGCCGGCGCAGCGAGTTCCGCCGGACCAAGCGCCGGGACCGGCTGCATCTGGTCGAGGGACTTCTCGTCGCCCTGCTCGACATCGACGAGGTCATCCGCATCATCCGGGACAGCGACAACTCGGCGCAGGCCAAGGAGCGGCTGATCGAGCGCTTCTCCCTGAGCGAGATCCAGACGATGTACATCCTGGACACCCCGCTGCGCAGGCTCACCCGGTTCGACCGGATCGAGCTGGAGAGCGAGCGCGACCGGCTCAACGACGAGATCGGCAAGCTGACGGCGATCCTGGAGTCGGACGCGGAGCTGCGCAAGCTCGTCTCGGCCGAACTGGCCGCGGTGGCGAAGAAGTTCGGCACCGACCGGCGCACGGTGCTGCTGGAGTCGGCAGGTTCGCAGGTCGCCTCCGTACCGCTGGAGGTCGCCGACGACCCGTGCCGGGTGCTCCTCTCGTCGACCGGTCTGCTGGCCCGTACGGCCAACGCCGACCAGGTCGTGGCGGCCGAGGACGCCAAGCGCACGAAGCACGACGTGGTCGTCTCGGCCGTCCCCGCGACGGCGCGCGGTGATGTGGGTGCGGTGACGTCCACGGGGCGCCTGCTGCGGTTGTCGGTGATCGATCTGCCGCAGTTGCCGGACACCCATGCGGCTCCCAACCTCTCGGGAGGGGCTCAGATCTCGGAGTTCCTCACGCTGGAGACGGGCGAGGAGCTGATCTGCCTCACCACGCTGGACGAGGAGTCGCCGGGCCTGGCGATCGGCACCCTGCAGGGGGTGGTGAAGCGCGTGGTGCCCGACTATCCGGCCAACAAGGACGAGCTGGAGGTCATCACGCTCAAGGACGGTGACCGCATCGTCGGCGCGACGGAGCTGCGTACGGGCGAGGAGGACCTGGTCTTCATCACGTCCGACGCACAGCTGCTGCGCTATCCGGCGGCGCAGGTGCGCCCGCAGGGGCGCCCGGCGGGCGGCATGGCGGGCGTCAAGCTCACGGCGGGGGCCGTGGTGCTCTCGTTCACAGCGGTGGATCCCGCGGTGGACGCCGTGGTCTTCACGGTGGCCGGCTCGCACGGCACGCTGGACGATTCGGAGCTGACCTCGAAGCTCACCCCGTTCGACCAGTATCCGCGCAAGGGCAGGGCCACCGGTGGGGTGCGCTGCCAGCGCTTCCTCAAGGGCGAGGACGTCCTGGTGTTCGCGTGGGCAGGCGCTGTTCCGGCCCGCGCCGCGCAGCAGAACGGCACACCGGCAGAGCTGCCTGCCCCGGATCCGCGGCGCGACGGCTCGGGCACGCCGCTGACGAGCCCGGTCTCCGTGATCGCCGGACCGCTGTAACACCCGGCCGGACGACGCCGGGGCCGCTCAGGCCTCGTCGTCGTCCGGCCGCTGTACGTAGCGCAGGATGCCCCACATGCTGCGCTCGAGTTCTCCGGTGACGGCCTGCTCCGGCTCCCGGCAGTCGGAGAGCCCCTTGTCCAGCGCCTCCGCGTCGATGCCGGAACCGATGAGCACCAGCTGCGTGCGCCTCGGCTCGTCCCGCGTCCACGCCTGTGGGACGAAGCGCAGAAACCTGCCGACGGAGTGCAGGGTGTACCTGTTTCCCGGATCGCCCGCGCCGAAGTCGACGTACCCCTTGATCCGGTAGAGGCCTTCGGGTCTGGAGTCGAGGAACTCGATGAACCTCCGGGGGTTCACCGGCACGTCGGTCGTGAAGGAGACGCTCTCGTACGCCGCGTGCAGATGGCTGTCGTGCTCGTGGTCCGTCTCCAGGAGAAGGTCCTCGAACGTCAGCTGACGTGCGGTGTCGTCACCGTCCGGCCGCAGCACGGGATCGACGAGCAGCTCGGGGTCCACGCGCCCGAACTCGGCGCTGATGACGGCCGCCCTGCTGCCGGCGGTCGCCACCGCCTCCCGCACGGCGTCCAGTTCCGCCGGTGCCACCCGGTCGGTCTTGTTCAGCACGACGAGGTCGGCGGCCCCGAGATGGCGGTCGATCTCCGGGTGCCGCTCCCGCGTGGACAGGAATTCGGCGGCGTCGACGACCTCGACCAGTCCCCCGTACCGGATGTGCGGATTGTCGCTGGCCAGCAGCATCCGTACGAGCTCCTGGGGCTCGGCGAGACCGCTCGCCTCGATGACGATCACGTCGAGCCGGGCGGCAGGCCTGGTCAGCGTCTCCAGGAAGGTGTCGAGCTCGCTCGCGTCGACCGCGCAGCACAGGCAGCCGTTGCCCAGCGAGACCGTCGACCCGACCTGCCCCGCGACGGCCATGGCATCGATCTCGATGGAACCGAAGTCGTTGACGATCACACCGATCCGGTTGCCGGCCCGGTTGCGGAGCAGATGGTTGAGCAGGGTCGTCTTGCCTGATCCCAGGAACCCCGCCAGAACGACGACCGGGATCTGCGGGGCGCGGGGCGGGGTCAACGTGGGCCTTTCTCGGGGTCGGTCAGGGTGCCGGTACGGGCTGGGGCGGGGGCGTTCCCACATAGCGGGCCGCCGGGCGGATGATCTTCGAGTCCTCCGCCTGCTCCAGGATATTGGCGCTCCAGCCGACCACACGCGCGGCGCAGAAGGTGGGGGTGAACATCTCGCGCGGCAGACCGCAGAGCTCCATGACGACCCCGGCGTAGAACTCCACGTTGGTGTGCAGCTCGCGCCCCGGCTTGAGCTCGGCGAGGATGACCTCCACCTGCCGTTCGACCTCGACGGCGAAGTCGACGAGCGGGCCGCCGAAGCTCTGCGCGATCGAGCGCAGCATGCGTGAGCGGGGGTCCTCGGTGCGGTAGACGGGGTGTCCGAAGCCCATGATCCGGCCCCCCGCAAGGACCTGTTCCCGGATCCATCCGTCGATGCGGTCGGGAGTCCCGATGGCGTCCAGGGTGTCCAGAGCCCGGCTGGGCGCGCCGCCGTGCAGCGGTCCGGAGAGCGCGCCGACCGCCGCGACCAGGCAGGCGGCCACGTCCGCGCCGGTGGACGCCACCACCCTGCCGGTGAACGTCGAGGCGTTGAAGCCGTGGTCGATGGTGGAGATGAGGTACTGCTCGACGGCCCTGACCCGCGCGGCGTCCGGCTCGGCCCCGGTGAGCATGTACAGGTAGTTCGCCGCGAACGGCAGGTCCTCACGCGGTTCGACCGGTTCGAGGCCCTGGCCGAGCCGGTACAGGGCGGTCAGCACGGTCGGTACGGCGGCGCAGACGGCGAGCGCGTCGCCGCGGCGGCGGTCGGGGCCGATGTCGTACACCGGGCGGAATCCGGCCGAGGCCCCGAGCAGTGAGAGTGCGGTGCGCAGGCCGGCCAGCGGGCCGGAGACCGCGCCGGCGCGTGCGATGGCCGGCAGCGCGTCGCGCACCTCGTCCGGCAGACGGCGCAGACCGGCCGTGCGGGCCGCGAAGCCGGCGCCTGCGGCACGCTCGGGCAGTTCGCCGTGGAACAGCAGGTACCAGACGTCCTCGAAGCTGCGGCTCTGCGCCAGGTCGATCGCCGAGTAGTGCCGGTAGTGGTAGAAGCCCTCGCGCCCGCGCACATCACCGATCGCGGTGTCGGTGACGATCACGCCGGCGAGGCCGCGGGGCACGTCGAGCGGGGCGGTACCAGTCCTCAAGGCAGACATTTCCGGTTCTCCTCCGACAGTCGATTGAACATTGATTCGACTGTCTATGATTGACTCAATCGATGTCAACATTGATTCAATCAATATGGAGTCCCGATGGATGCCGATGGATATGGATACGGTGGGCACCATGACGCATGAGGCAACGCGCGGCGCCGGCACGGAAGGCTCCGGCGGCGAAGACCCCGGGGAGGCGCGCAGGCTCACCACACGGGAGACGGCAGAACTGCTGGGGGTGAAGCCCGAGACCGTGTACGCCTACGTGAGCCGGGGACAGCTCAGCAGCAGGCGGAGCCCCGGGGGGCGCGGCAGCACGTTCGACGCCGCGGAGGTCGCGGCCCTGGTCCGGCGCACCGGACGCAGGGAGCCCGTTCCCGTCGCGGGTGAGCTGGTCTTCCGTACGGGCATCACGCTCATCGAGCACGACGCGTACTACTTCCGCGGTGTCGACGCCACCGAGCTCGCCCGCGAATACGGCTACGAGGAGGTCGCGGAGTGGATCTGGACCGGCGAGCTCCGTCCGGGCGTGCGCTTCACCGCGCCTGCGGAATCGCTCGCTGCGGCACGGCAGACGGTCGCCGCCCTCCCGGCCCACAGCGGCTCGACCGACCGGCTGCGGGTCGCGGTCGCCGCGGCCGCGGCAGCCGATCCGCTGCGGTTCGATCTCTCGCCCCAGGGGGTTCTCAGCAGCGCACGCGGCCTGATCCCCACCCTGGTGGCCGCATTGCCCGTGGTCGGGGAGCAGCCGACCGCAGGCAGCCACGACGTGGCGGGCGGCGCTTCCGCGTCCCTCGCCCGGCAGCTGTGGCCGAGGCTCACCCGTCAGCCGGCCGACGAGGCGTCACTGGCGGTGCTCGACACCGCTCTCGCCCTGCTCACCGACCACGACCTGGCGGCGTCGACGCTGGCCGCGCGGGTCGCCGCGTCCGCGCACGCCCATCCGTACGCGGTGGTCTCGGCGGGGCTGGGCGTACTGGAGGGCCCCCTGCACGGCGCCGCGAGCGGCCTGGCCCACCGGATGCTGTCCGAGGTCGTGGAACGGGGCAGCGCGTCCCCGGTCGTCGCCGACCATCTCCGCGCCGGCCGCCGCGTACCGGGGCTGGGGCACCGCATTTACACGGGTGAGGATCCGCGGGCCCAGGTCCTGTTCGGCCTACTGGAGGACGTACCGCAGGCTGCCCGGGCGCTGGCCGCGTCCCGCGACGTGGTCGCCACCACCGCCCGCCACACTCCCCTGCACGCCAATGTCGACCTGGCGCTTGCCGTCCTGTCGGTCGCCTGCGGCATGTCCGCGGAGGCGGGCGAGACGGTGTTCGCCGTGTCCCGCACCGCGGGCTGGATCGCCCACGCCCTGGAGGAGTACACGGAGCGGCCCCTGCGGATGCGGCCCAGCGGGCAGTACACAGGACCTCGCCCGCCGCAGCCACTGCCCGCACCGGTACTGCGGCCCGCACCGCTGCCGCGGGCCGATCCTGCAAATTAGCTACAATCAGCGGGAATTTTCGCGTGGCGGCTGAGCCGTGGAGCCGCGCACCACGAGTTCCGGCTCGAAGAGAAGCTCGTCGGACGGCACCGCACGCCCCGCGATCTGCACCGAGAGCAGCTCCACCGCTGCCCGGCCCATGGCCTCGATGGGCTGGCGGACCGTGGTCAGCGGCGGCTCGGTGCAGTTCATGAAGGCCGAGTCGTCGTAGCCGACGACCGAGACGTCCGCGGGCACGGACAGTCCGCGGCGGCGCGCCGCGCGCACCGCGCCCAGGGCGAGCGGGTCGCTGGCGCAGATGATGCCGGTGACCCCCTGGTCCAGCAGCCGCATGGCGGCGGCCTGCCCGCCCTCGAGCGAGAACATGGCCCTGGCCACCCGCTCGTCCGGAACGGTCGTACCCGCCTCCTCGGCGAGCGCGCGGGCGGCAGCGAGCTTCCGCTGCGAGGGCACGTGATCGGACGGGCCGAGGACGAACCCGATCCGCTCGTGACCGAGCGAGACGAGGTGGCGCCACGCCTGCTCGACAGCCACCGAGTCGTCGCACGAGACCCCGGGGAATCCGAGACGGTCGATGGCCGCGTTGATCAGGACCACGGGGATCTTGCGGTCGGCGAGGACCTTGTAGTGATCGTGCGGGGCGTCGGCCTGGGCATAGAGCCCACCGGCGAACACGACCCCGGACACCTGCTGCTGCAGGAGGAGCTCGACGTAGTCGGCTTCGGAGACGCCGCCCTTGGTCTGGGTGCAGAGCACGGGAGTCAGCCCCTGCTGGGCGAGCGCACCCCCGACCACTTCGGCGAACGCCGGGAAGATCGGGTTCTGCAGCTCGGGAAGGACGAGTCCGACGAGCCGGGCCCGCTCTCCGCGCAGTTGCGTGGGGCGCTCGTAACCAAGGACGTCCAGCGCGGAGAGGACGGCTTGCCTCGTGGCGTCGGAGACGCCCGGCTTGCCGTTCAGCACCCGGCTGACCGTGGCCTCGCTGACTCCAACCTTCTGGGCAACCTGAGCAAGTCGTCGCGTCATGAACGCAAGATTAGCGCAAGAACCGCAAGAAGATTGCGCTGCGGTGGAAATCACCGAAACCCATTGCACGCTCACAGATCGAGCGCCTGGAGGCAAGCCCTCCGGCTCAAGCGTTCCGGTGCGCCGACGGAAGATCAACGGGAACGGATTTCGGGAAGGACCGGAATGCCCTCTACCGTTCATACGATGAGCGCCCCAAAGACCACCGTCCGGGGACCCCGCCGGTTCGGCTGGCCGAAGCGGGTCTTCTCGCAGGTCCTCCTGATGCAGTTGACCATCATCACCGGTGTCACAGCGCTGGTCACCGGCCTCTTCCTGGCACCGCTCAGCGACCAGCTCGACGACCAGGCGATGCGCAGGGCCCTCGCCATCGCGCAGAGCACGGCGGCACAGCCCCAGGTCGCCTCATCACTGCTCACCACGGCCCCGGCCCCGGACGGCCCGGTCCAGACCGTGGCCGAACGGATCAGGCGGTCCACGGGCGCCGAGTACGTCGTGGTCATGGACAGGCGCGGGGTGCGCTGGTCGCACACCGACACAGCCCGGATCGGCGAAGTCGTCTCGACGGACCCCAGTACGGCGCTCGCGGGCAGGTCCGTGATGGAGATCGACAGCGGCACGCTCGGCCGCTCCGCCCGCGGCAAGGTGCCGCTGCGCGACGGGACGGACCGGATCGTGGGCGCAGTCTCCGTCGGCATCGCGTACGACAGCGTCCGTGCCCGGCTGCTCGCCGCGATCCCGGGGCTGCTCGCCTACGCCGGCGGGGCTCTGGCCGTGGGAGCGCTCGCCGCCTACCTGATCTCGCGCCGCCTCCAGCGGCAGACCCATGACCTGGCGTTCTCCGACATCTCCGCGCTGCTGACGGAGCGCGAGGCCATGCTGCACAGCATCCGTGAGGGTGTGGTCGCCCTCGACCGCACGGGACGCATCCGGCTGCTGAACGACGAGGCCCAGCGCCTCCTCGGCCTCGGTCCCGATGCGGCCGGCCGCCCGCTCGACGAGGCCCTGGGAGCCGGGCGGACCGCCGACGTACTGGCGGGCCGGGTGGTCGGGCACGACCTGGTGACCGTCCGCGGCAACCGTGTGCTGCTCGCCAACCGGATGCCGACCGACGACGGCGGGGCAGTCGCCACCCTCCGCGACCGGACCGAGCTCGAGAACCTCGGCCGTGAGCTCGACTCCACCCGCGGCCTGATCGACGCACTCCGCGCCCAGGACCATGAGCACGCGAACCGGCTGCACACGCTCCTGGGGCTCCTGGAGCTGGAGATGCACGACGACGCGATGGAGTTCGTCACCGAAGTCGTCGGCGTCCACCGGGCGACCGCCGAGCAGGTCACCGAGAAGGTCCACGACCCGCTGCTGGCCGCGCTGCTCGTCGGCAAGACGACGGTCGCCGCGGAGCGTGGCGTCGCCCTGCGCATGGCACCCGGCACGCTCCTGCCGGACCGGCTGGTGGACCCGCGCGGTCTCGTCACGGTCGTCGGCAATCTCGTCGACAACGCCCTGGACGCCGCCGCGGGATCGGTGGACGCCCAGGTCGAGGTGGGCCTGCGGGCCGACGACCGTACGGTGGTCCTGCACGTGCGCGACAGCGGACCGGGCATACCCTCGGGCAGCCGTGACTCGATCTTCATGGAAGGCTGGTCCACCAAGGAGCCCCCTGCCCACGGCAAACGCGGGCTGGGCCTGCCGTTGGTGCGGCGGCTGGCGGAACGGCAGGGCGGCAGCGTGTCCGTGTCGGATTCCCCGGAGGGCGGGGCCGTGTTCACGGTCGTCCTGCCCGAGGCACTCGGGGAACGGGCCCCGGACGGCATGGCGACACCCGCGCAACTGGCGACGGCAGGAGAGACCCCGTGATCGAGGTCCTGATCGTGGACGACGACATCAGGGTCGCGCAGATCAACGCGGCGTATGTCTCCAAGGTGCCCGGCTTCCACGTGGCAGGCCAGGCCCACTCGTCCACCGAGGCCCTCGCCAGGATCGGTGAGACGCCCATCGACCTGATCCTGCTCGACCACTACCTGCCGGACCGCAACGGTCTGGCCCTGGTGCGGGAGCTGCGAGCGCTCGGCCATCACACCGACGTGATCATGGTGACGGCGGCACGCGATGTCGCGACCGTTCAGGCGGCGATGCGCCACGGAGCCCTGCAGTACCTGGTGAAGCCGTTCGCGTACGCGGGGCTGCGCACCAAGCTGGAGGCGTACGCAGCCCTGCGGCACTCCTTCGAGGGCGGCGGCGAGGCGGAGCAGACAGAGGTGGACCGGCTCTTCGGCGCCCTGTGGGCCACCGGGGAGTCCGACCTGCCCAAGGGGCACTCGCCGACGACCGCCGAGCTGGTCCGCCAGGCCCTGCGCACCGCCGACGGGCCGCTCTCCGCGCAGGAGATCGCGGAGAGCGCCGGAATGAGCCGCCAGACCGCCCAGCGCTATCTCAAGCTGCTGGAGCGAACGGGACGGGTGCGGCTGTCCCTGAAGTACGGCGAGACGGGCCGCCCCGAACACCGGTACACCTGGGCTTCGGGCGCCTGAACCAGCGGCAGGAGCGGCACGGTTCTCAGGCCGCACCCGCGCCCGTCAGCGACCGGACCTCGGCCTCCGCGTACTTGGCCGCGTCGGGCGGCTCCGCGGAGGTGACCGTGCCGATCCAGCCGGCCAGGAATCCGGTCGGGATGGACACCAGCCCCGGGTTGTCCAGGGGGAAGAGCTGGAAGTCCACGCCCGGGAAGAGCGAGGTCGGACTCCCCGAGACGACCGGCGAGAGCAGGACGAGCAGCACTGCGGGAATCAGCCCGCCGTAGACGGCCCAGACCGCTCCCCGCGTGGTGAAGTTCCGCCAGAACAGCGAATAGAGCAGCGCCGGAAGGTTGGCCGAGGCGGCGACCGCGAAGGCCAGTCCCACCAGGAACGCGACGTTGAGATCCTGGGCGAGAAGTCCCAGTGCGATCGCGACGACGCCGATGCCCGCTGCCGCCGTCCTGGCCACGGCCACCTCGCTGCGCTGCTTGGAACCCCTGCGCCGGAACGAGGCGTAGAGGTCGTGCGCGACCGAGGCGGAGGAGGCCAGCGTGATCCCGGCGACGACGGCGAGAATGGTCGCGAAGGCGATGGCTGCGACCACGGCGAACAGAACCGTGCCGCCGGTGGATCCTTCGCCGCCTCCGAGAACGAGCGCCAGGAGCGGGACCGCCGTGTTCCCCGAGGCGTTCGACGCCCGTACGTCCGCCGAGCCGACCAGGGCTGCGGCTCCGAACCCGAGCACGATCGTCATCAGGTAGAAGCTGCCGATGAGTCCGATGGACCAGACGACGGACCGCCGGGCCGCCCGGGCCGTGGGCACGGTGTAGAAGCGCGACAGAATGTGCGGCAGACCGGCCGTGCCGAGCACGAGGGCCAGGCCCAGGCTCATGAAGTCGAAGCGTGCCGTCCAGCTCCCGCCGTACTTGAGTCCGGGCGAGAGGAAGTCCCGTCCGTGTCCGCTGCGTTCGGCGGCGGTGTTGAGCAGTGTGTTGACGTTGCCGTGGAAGTGCACGAGGACGAGCACGGTGAGCGCGAGAGCACCGGCCATCAGCAGGACGGCCTTGACGATCTGGATCCAGGTCGTGGCACGCATACCGCCGAGCGACACGTAGATCACCATGAGCGCGCCGACCCCGACCACGGTCCAGGACCGGGCGGTGTCGCTCGTCCCGCCGAGCAGGAGCGCGACGAGGCTGCCCGCACCCACCATCTGCGCCACCAGGTACAGCACCGAGACGGTGACCGACGAGGTGCCGAGCGCGGTGCGCACCGGACGCTCCGCCATGCGGGCGGCAACCACGTCGGCGAGGGTGAACCGCCCGCAGTTGCGCACGAGTTCGGCGACGAGGAGCAGGACGACCAGCCAGGCGACGAGGAAGCCGACCGAGTAGAGCATGCCGTCGTAGCCGAAGAGGGCGATCAGTCCCGAGATCCCGAGGAACGAGGCGGCGGACATGTAGTCGCCGGCGATGGCGAATCCGTTTTCCATGGGCGAGAAGAGCCGCCCGCCCGCATAGAACTCCTCCGGCGATCCCTGCCTGTTCCGGCTCACCCAGGTGGTGATGCCGAGCGTCACGGCGATGAACGCGCTGAACAGCAGCAGTGCCAGCGTCTGGTGGTCCCCGCTCACCGGTCGATCCCTCTCGTCATCTCCTGGGTGTCCCAGCGCAGCTCCAGTGCGGCGCGGTCCCGGCGAAGCCGGGCGTGTCGCGCGTACGCCCAGGTGAGCAGGAACGTGGTGACGAACTGTCCGAGCCCCGCGATCATCGCCACGTTGAGCGCACCGGCGACCGGGCGCGCCATCAGGTCGTGTGCCGTGGTCGCGGCGACGACGTAGGCGAAGTACCAGAGGAGGAAGGCGACCGCCGCGGGGACCACGAACCTCCGGTAGCGGCGGCGTACTTCGCGGAAGGCCGCGCTCTGCTGCACCTCGAGATAGATGTCGGCAGCACTGTGGTTGTGCTGTGGCGCCACGGGCCCGGGCGGCCCGTCGGGCGCAATGCCTCCCGTACCGTCCAGCTCGCCCCATCCGGGAGCCAGCGCGTCGTACCACGGGTCGTCGAGCCGCACTGATGCGACTTTCGGCCCTGCTTCCTTCTCCACCCGAACAACTCCCTTGTCCACGAGCCTTTTCGGTCGCGTAGCCAAGAATGGGCAGATCAGGAAGATCCCGGGCACTTCATTCGCCCGGCTTCACCATTTCAGGTGACGGAAGTGCCGGGCGGGTGTGCGAGTCCCCGGCCGTACGCATAGCGCACGGCCTGTGCCCGGTCACGCGCTCCCGTCTTGGCGAAGAGGTTGTTGATGTGGGTCTTCACCGTGGCCTGGGAGATGTGCAGCGTGCGTGCGATCTCCGCGTTGGACAGTCCCCCGGCGATCAGGACGAGCACCTCGGCCTCCCGTGGGGTGAGCCCGTCGGGCAGCTCGGAGGGCACCGGGGGTCCTGCCTCCGCCATGACGCGCTCCAGCAGCCGGCGCTGCACCTTCGGCGAGAGTCCGGCCTCACCGGACAGCACCGCCTCGATGGCCTGCACGATCTCCTCACCCCGCGCGTCCTTGGTCAGATACCCTCGCGCGCCCGCCTGCAGCGCGGTGAACAGCGAGTCGTCGTCGGCGAAGGTCGTGAGCACCACCACCTGGGTGCGCGGATGTTCCTTGCGGATCCTGCGCGTTGCCTCGACGCCGTCGCAGCGGGGCATCCGCAGATCCATCAGGACCACGTCGGGCGCCTTCTCGGCGACGAGAGCAACCGCCTCGTGCCCGTCCTTCGCCGCACCGACCACCTCGATGCCGGGCAACAGCCCCAGCAGCATGACGATGCCTTCGCGCACGATTGCCTGATCATCGGCGACCACCACCCGCGCACTCACGCAGGCACCCGAAGATTCACCACGAACCCCTCCTCGCCCGGCCCTGCCTGAAGCGTCCCGCCGATCAGTTCGGCGCGCTCCCTCATCCCCAGCAGACCGTAACCGGAGCCACTGACAGCGAGCTCCCCCGCCGAGCTGCGTCCGCCGGAGTCCCGCACCTCCAGGGCGACGGAGTCCGGCAGGTACTCGAGCCGGACCAGGACCGCGGCCCCCGGAGCGTGCTTCCGGGCATTGGTCACAGCCTCCTGTGCAACCCTCCGCACCGTCTGGGAGGCGTCCGCGGCCAACGGCCTGCACTCCCCCGCCACGAGCACCTCGGCAGCCTCCCCGGCCACCAGCTGACGCAGGAAGTCCTCCACCGGCGTCATCTCCCCTCTCAGCGCGGACAGGGCCTGGCGCGTCTCTGCGAGCCCCTCACGCGCCATGGAGCGCGCCGCGACGACTCTCTCCAGCACAAGGTCGCGGAACTCGCCCGCAGGCTCGCGTTCGATCAGCAGCCGGGCCGCCTCCAGGTGCACCAGCTGCGCGGAGAGGCTGTGGGCGAGCACATCGTGGATCTCGCGGGCGATCCTGGACCTCTCGGCCAGCGCTGCCGTCCCTGCCTCAGCCACCCTCGCCGCCCGTTCCTGGGCGAGGAGCCGCTTGGCGCTGCCCCGCGCCTCGGCATCGAGCCGCAGGACGTATCCCCCCAGGCACAGACTTCCGGTGGTGACCACCGTGGTCAGCCACCCGTCGCCCTCCACGATCGCGTAGGCCGCCAGAGCCACAGCGGTGAGCGGAACAGCCGCGGACAGCGGGAGCCGCTCCAGGGCGGTGACGGCGCACCCGCACCACAGCACGACGGCGAGGGCCCCGGCGCCCACCTCCCGCGCCCCGAACGCCGCGGCCATCAGCAGCACCAGCAGCCCCAGGGACGGCCACAGACGATGCGCCAGGGTGCTCCGGAAGAATGCGACGCCCGCCACCGCGCAGCCGGCCACTCCCACCGGGAGGACCGCGATCTGCCAGGGAGTGAACCCGCCTTCGGCGAGAGTGCGCCAGAGGAGGCCGACGAGGACTGCGGTCCATACGAGTAGTCCGATGGCGGCCCGCGGGCGTGTGTGCGCGGCTCTGGCGAGGGCTTCCTTGGACGGCCAGCTCGTCCACGTGCTGCGGTTCACGCGTGCCCCTCCCACGCGGCATGTGCGGACTGCAACGGCATCGCGCCGGCCGGACCACCGTGCGGCGCACGCAGGCTCCGGGCCCGCAGGCTCAGCACTCCGCTGCGCGCGAGCAGCATGGCCGCGAGCGACATCGTGAGAGCGGCTGCCCCCTGGTCTATGCCCAACAGCACCCCGGCACCCGCCAGCGCGGCGCGGATCGTGAGGCCTCCCGCCCACACCAGGACTGTGCCCTTGGTACCCCTGGTCCACACGGAGCCGTCCGGATCGGGCCACAGCCGGGCCGTCCAGCCCCAACCGGCACCGGTGACCAGCCCCACCACGAGCCCCGCTCCGAGAATCAGTGCGGACAGTGCCTCGTGGTGCGGATCGAGGGCCCCGTCGTTGCGCGCGGAGATGATCAGCAGGATCCCCGGCAGGACCCACCACCGCTTGTCGTCGCCGATCCGCTGCGCCGTGAACTGGCGCACGACGACGAGCGCGACGACCGCGGCGATCACCAGAGCGTGGAAGAGCGCGGACATGTATGCCTCCGACGGGCGGGAAGGTTCGAGGCCTTCGACGCTACGGAAGCACGGGGATCAGGGGATCGGCTCAGGGGTTGAGCGTGGGTGGAGAAGCTTCCTCCACCCACGGGTGGACCCGTTCGGACGTGGACCCGGTCAGACGTCGATGCGCGAGCGGTCGAGCGTGGCCGCCGAGCTGGTGATGAATTCCTTGCGGGGCGCGACCTCGTTGCCCATCAGCAGATCGAAGACCTGCTCGGAGGATTCGAGGTCACCGATGTTGATCCGGCGCAGTGTGCGGTGGCGCGGGTCCATCGTGGTCTCCGCCAGCTGGTCCGCGTCCATCTCGCCCAGACCCTTGTAGCGCTGGATCGAGTCCTTGTACCGGACGTTCTTCCGCTGCAGCTCCAGCAGCGTCTGCCGCAGCTCGTTGTCGGAGTACGTGTAGATGTACTTGTCCTGGCCCTTCTTGGGCTGGACCAGCTCGATCCGGTGCAGCGGGGGCACCGCCGCGAAGACCCGCCCGGCCTCGACCATGGGCCGCATGTAGCGCTGGAAGAGCGTGAGCAGCAGGCACCGGATGTGGGCACCGTCGACATCGGCATCCACCAGCAGGACGATCTTGCCGTAGCGCGCGGCGTCGATGTCGAAGGTCCGTCCGGACCCCGCTCCTATGACCTGGATGATGGCGCCGCACTCGGCGTTCTTGAGCATGTCCGAGACGGACGACTTCTGAACGTTGAGGATCTTTCCGCGGATCGGCAGCAGCGCCTGGAACTCACTGTTCCGGGCGAGCTTGGCCGTACCCAGCGCCGAGTCTCCCTCCACGATGAAGAGCTCACTGCGCTCGACGTCGTCGCTGCGGCAGTCGGCGAGCTTCGCGGGCAGGGAGGAGGACTCCAGCGCGGTCTTACGGCGCTGTGCGTCCTTGTGCTGGCGGGCGGCGATCCGCGTGCGGGCGGCTGCCACCGCCTTCTCCAGCACCGACCTGGCCTGGGCCTTGTCGTCACGCTTCGTGGAGGTCAGGAACGCCTTGAGCTCCTTGGCCACCACATTGGCAACGATCCGGTTGGCCGCCGAGGTGCCGAGCACCTCCTTGGTCTGGCCCTCGAACTGCGGCTCCGCCAGCCGTACGGTGACGACCGCCGTGAGGCCCTCCAGGGCGTCGTCCTTGACGACGTCGTCCTCGGCCACGCGCAGCAACTTGGCGGAGCGGAGCACCTCGTTGACCGTCTTGGTCAGGGAGCGCTCGAAGCCCGAGACATGGGTGCCGCCCTTGGGGGTGGCAATGATGTTGACGAAAGACTTGACGTTGGTGTCGTACCCGGTGCCCCAGCGGAGCGCGATGTCGACGCCCAGCTCGCGGGTGACCTCTGTCGCCGTCATGTGGCCGCGGTCGTCCAGGACCGGCACGGTCTCCTTGAACGTCCCCGTTCCGGTCAGGCGCTGGACGTCACAGACCGCCTTGTCCTGGGCCAGGTACTCACAGAACTCGCTGATTCCGCCGTCGAAGCGGAACGTCTCCTCCGTCTTTCCCTCGCCGTCGATGCCGCGCTCGTCCCGTACGACGATCGTCAGGCCCGGCACAAGGAAGGCCGTCTGGCGCGCTCGCTGGTACAGCGTCTCGAGGTTGAGCTTGGCGTCCTTGAGGAAGATCTGCCGGTCGGCCCAGTACCTCACCCGGGTACCGGTGCGGTTCTTCGGGACCCGCTTCCCCTTGCGCAGCCCGTTCGACGGGTCGAAGGGGCTGTCCGGCCCCTGCTCCGTGAACATGCCCGGAACGCCACGCCGGAAGCTGATCGAGTGGGTCGAGCTGGTGCGGTCGACCTCCACGTCGAGCCGGGCGGAGAGCGCGTTGACCACCGAGGCGCCCACGCCGTGCAGGCCGCCCGACGCCGCGTAGGAGCCACCGCCGAACTTTCCGCCGGCATGGAGCTTGGTCATGACGACCTCGATGCCGGAGAGCCCCGTCTTGGGCTCGACGTCGACCGGGATACCCCGACCGTTGTCGCGGACCTCGACGGAGCTGTCGTCGTGGAGGATGACCTCGATGCTGTCGCAGTAGCCGCCGAGAGCCTCGTCGACCGAGTTGTCGATGATCTCCCAGAGGCAGTGCATGAGTCCGCGACTGTCCGTGGACCCGATGTACATTCCGGGGCGCTTGCGGACCGCTTCGAGCCCCTCAAGAACGAGAAGGTGCCGCGCGGTGTAGTTGGAGCTGTCCCTGTCTGCGCCGCCTGCTCCGGTCAGCAGCGCAGTGGACGGCACGGAATCGGCGGTCACGCGGTTCGCTCCTCGCTGAATTTCATTTGGGGCCCAGTGGGTAACGGGCTCGGCCTCGGTAGCCGCTGAGAGCCTACCGAGGCCTGGTAGAGCGGTTGTAACGCCACCCAGGGGGAATCATTATGCTAGTCCAGCCTCGCATACGCGTTCGATCATTCGTTAGGGTGACGTGCACATCACGTTCCCTTCGAGGCATGAACCATTTAGGCTCCGGGCACGTCCTCATGAACAACCGGCAAGCCAGCCGGCGGACCCACCCACCGCAAGCAACGCGAAACCGTAGCGCTCCGCAATACGGCACATTCGCCGCCAACCGGCAACAGACAGCCATCTTGAGAAGAAGTTTCGAAGAAAAGCCACGAGCGGGAACGTTTTCGGCCTGGTTGGATGTTGACCCTGGTACGACAGCTCGTCGAGCTAGAGAAGAGGCGACGTGACTACTGTTCTGACCCCCGCGAGCCCGCTGACCGCAGCTGACCGCTGTGACCGTTGCGGCGCCCAGGCATATCTGCGCGTCGTCCTGATCAGCGGCGGTGAACTGCTCTTCTGCGCCCACCACGGACGCAAGTTCGAGCCGGAACTCAAGAAGATCGCCGCGGAAATACAGGATGAGACAGATCGGCTCACCGCCGTACAGGCAAGTGCAGCCGACGAGGAACAACACTGACACCTCGCATCCACGACGAGCCAGGGGCCTGTCCAGGACCGGCCGACGGGCGGCCTTCCCGTAAGGGGAAGCCGCCCGTTCTCGTACGTCCGGGGTGTTCGCGCAGTCAGTCCTGACCGGCGGCCATCCACCGGATCGCCGCGGAGACACGCGTGTACACACCGGGGCTCCCCGGGCTCCCGCAGCCGCTGCCCCAGGACACCAGGCCGATGAGCCGCCCACGGGCCACCAGCGGGCCGCCCGAGTCGCCCTGGCACGCATCCCGCCCGCCGGCCGTATCACCGGCGCAGAGCATCGATGAGGCGTCGTACGTGCCGTGCAGACCGCCGGGGTAGGCGCGCGCGCAGGCACTGTCCGGCAGCACACGTACCTGGGCGGCGTGCAGGGCCGACGCGTACGCGCCGTAGCCGGTCGTGTCCCCCCAGCCGTACACCTTCGCACCGGTGCCCGGCTCGTATGCGGCGTTCCCAGCTCCGGCCATCGGGATGACGCTGCTCGCCGGCAGCTTCCCCGCCAGAGTCAGCACCGCCAGATCGCCGGCGTTCGTGCGCGGGTCGTAGCCGGGATTGATCCATGCGGTACGCACCGGGATCTCCTGGCCGCCTGGTCCGCTCAGCTCCTCCCGGCCGGCGATGATCCGCAGATCGCGGACCTGGGAGACGCCGACGCCCAGGACGTCCTGCCTCAGGCAGTGCGCGGCCGTCAGCACTTTCGCGGGCGCGATCGCCACCGCACCGCAGAACTGACCGTCGCGGGTTCCTCCGAACCGGTCACGGCTGGACAGTGCCACGGTCCAGGGACTGTCCGCGATACGGGCCGGACTGCCGCCGACAACAATGCTGTCCGCCACGGCAGGGGCCTGGGGGGCGAGAGGTATCACGGCCGCAACAGCCGCCAGGGCGAACGCCACGGGCACGGCACGGACGACAAAGCGGGGCATGAAGACTCCTGACTCCGGGGTGAACGATGCCCACTCAGCGTCATCCGCACCGCAGTCGCCCGCACCCGCACACGGACGCGGGGCCCGGAACCTGAGAAGGTTCCGGGCCCCGCGTCGGCGTCTGTCCGCGATCTAGTCGAGGTAGTCGCGCAGCACCTGGGAGCGCGACGGGTGACGCAGCTTCGACATCGTCTTCGACTCGATCTGACGGATGCGCTCGCGCGTCACGCCGTAGACCTTGCCGATCTCGTCCAGCGTCTTCGGCTGACCGTCGGTGAGACCGAAGCGCATCGACACCACGCCCGCCTCACGCTCGGAGAGCGTGTCGAGCACGGAGTGCAGCTGCTCCTGGAGCAGCGTGAAGCTGACCGCGTCGGCCGGCACGACCGCCTCGGAGTCCTCGATCAGGTCTCCGAACTCGCTGTCGCCGTCCTCACCCAGCGGGGTGTGGAGGGAAATCGGTTCACGGCCGTACTTCTGGACCTCGATGACCTTCTCAGGGGTCATGTCGAGCTCCTTGGCCAGCTCCTCCGGGGTGGGCTCACGGCCCAGGTCCTGGAGCATCTGGCGCTGCACGCGCGCGAGCTTGTTGATGACCTCGACCATGTGCACCGGGATACGGATGGTGCGGGCCTGGTCGGCCATGGCGCGGGTGATCGCCTGACGGATCCACCAGGTGGCGTACGTGGAGAACTTGTAGCCCTTGGTGTAGTCGAACTTCTCGACCGCGCGGATCAGACCGAGGTTGCCCTCCTGGATGAGGTCCAGGAAGAGCATGCCGCGGCCGGTGTAGCGCTTGGCCAGCGAGACCACGAGCCGGAGGTTGGCCTCCAGCAGGTGGTTCTTGGCCCTGCGGCCGTCCTCGGCGATGATCTCCAGTTCGCGCTTGAGCTTCGGCGCGAGCTTGTCGGAATTCGCCAGCTTGTCCTCGGCAAACAGGCCGGCCTCGATGCGCTTGGCGAGCTCGACCTCCTGCTCGGCGTTGAGGAGGGGAACCTTGCCGATCTGCTTCAGGTAGTCCTTGACCGGGTCGGCAGTGGCGCCGGCGACGGCGACCTGCTGGGCAGGTGCGTCGTCCTCGTCGTCGTCGGAGAGGACGAAGCCCTTGTTCTCGCCCTCGCCCTCCTCTTCGTCGCCCTTGGCAGCCTTGACTTCCTCGGCCGCCTCGTCGCCGTCGAGGAGCTCCTCGTCCTGCTTGCCGGCCTTCTTCGCCGCGGTCTTCTTGGCCACGGTCTTCTTCGCGGCAGTCTTCTTGGCCGCGGTCTTCTTGGCGGCGGTCTTCTTCGCAGGGGCGGCCGCGGCAGCGTCGTCAGCCGCCGGGTCCACGCCTTCGGCCGCCGGGGCGGCAGTGGCCGCGACGGTCCGCGTCACGGCGGTCTTGGCGGCGACAGTCTTGGTGGCGGTGCGCTTGACCGGGCTCTTCGCTGCGACGCTCTTGCGGGCGCGCTTCGGCGACTCCGCGGCACTGACCATCAGCGTCACACCCTCTTCCTCGAGGATCTGGTTGAGGCTGCGCAGAACATTCTTCCACTGGGTTGGCGGAATCTGGTCAGCCTCGAAGGCCCGACGCACGTCGTCGCCGGCGATCTGCCCATCAGCCTTTCCCCGCTCGATGAGCGCCATCACAGACTCGGACTCGGCGATCTCCGGCGGGAGCGTACGGGATGTGCTGGCCGACACGAACAACCTCTCGGAACGATGGAAACGGCTTCCGGCCCGGCCCTGGAGAGAGCTGGAACCGACGACCGGCGGCTGGGGATGTTGCCGACGGCGCGGGCTTGGCCTCAGAACTGCACAGCGCACTACGTGGCTGCTGTATTCCTTCCGCGGCGGTCACCTCTTAAGTCATCGCACTGTTTCGAGGAGTGTTACGCCCAATCCGCGTGGCCCGAGTCACACCTCATACGCGACAAACGTAGCCAGAGGTCATATCTCCGTATAATTATGCCGCCGGACCATGGGGGTCCGGCGGCACACGGTTCTCATACCCCGGCAGTACAGCGGTCAGTGCTCGCGCGGCGCGGGAACCACCCGCTCCACGTCCAGGTGGACGACGAGCAGCTGCCGCATGGCCGCTTCGGCACCGGCCGAGTCACCCGACGCGAGCGCCTCGACGATGCGCGCATGGTGGCCGAGCGACACTTCACCGGGCCGGTCACAGCCAGTGACGGGGCCACCGGAGACCTGCAGGGCCGACGAGACGATCCCGGAGAGGTGCTCGAGCATGCGATTGCCCGCCGCCTGAATGAGCAGGGAATGAAACTCCGCGTCGGCCCGGGAGAACGTGATTCCGTCCGCCTGCGCCATCGCGTGCCCCATGATCTCGATCATGTCGCCGAGCCGCTGCTGGATGTCCTCACGCCCATGCCCCGCGGCGAGCCGGGCGGCCAGCGGCTCGATCGTCCAGCGGAGCTCGGCCAGCTCCCGGCGCTGGTCGTCGCGCTGAGGACCAAAGGCCCGCCATTCGATGATGTCGGGATCCAGAAGGTTCCAGTCGCTGACCGGCCGGACACGGGTGCCCACATTGGGCCGGGCACTGACCAGCCCCTTGGCCTCGAGAACGCGCAGGGACTCCCTCACAACGGTGCGGGAGACCTCGAATCGCTGACCGATCTCCTCCGGAACGAGGGGCCGGTCCGCACCGAGGTCGCCGGAAACAATCATCTGACCCAGCTGCTGGACCAGTTGGCCATGGAGCCCACGGCCCCGGCTGGCCGTGCCGCGCCGGCTCGCCCGCCCGAATTCGGAATCCGCACCGCCCCAGGAACGCAGCGCGGCGCGCTCGCCGGCCGGCGCCTCCCCGTAGGGGTATCGGTCGAGTTCGCCCGGGCCGGCGAGGCCGGAATCGGCGGAGCGGGCGGCGGTCATCATGGTGTGCGCAAGGGTACTCACGCATCATTTGTCGGCGTGGCTCAGCCGACCCTTGAGGTCTTTGGTGAAAAGCACACGAAAGGGTGATCGGCACCCACCTCGCAATTGACGCCTTATCGGCTGAAATCGCACATTTTCGGGAGAGTTGCCCGCGCCCCGCCTCCAGGACGAATCCCCTCGGTCACCAACGGGCCCTTCCTCGAAGGCTGGTGAACACATACGCGCAGATGAGGGCGGACAACGACAAGGAAAGTGCCACTCCCACGGGCTGGGTCACCACGCGCACTGCGGCCATCGCCCACCTGTCCGTTTCGTAGGGCCATTGCAGCCAGGCGAGCTCCCGCAGCCTGCTCGGGAGTCCGACGATCGAACGGGCGGACGGACCCGAGAGCAGCCACTGCACGAGGGGAACGACGAGGACCGGGACAGCGAGGACTGCGGCAACTCCGGCGCCCGTCAGGCGAAAGACGCCGGCCGCCAGCAGCCCCGCCCAGGCGCAGCCGACCGCCAGACCCGCCCAACTCACGGCCAGTGGCGCGGCGTTTGCGGGGACCTCGACCAAGTCGCCGCCGTAGACGAGACGCAGGGCCTCGGCGTCCACGAGCACGGATGCCGTGGCCAGAAACACCGCCACGCCTGCGGAGACAACCAGCTTGGCGAACAGGAGACCAAGACGGCGCGGGACGGTCCCGCGCCCCGCCGCGAGTGCCGGGTAGCGGAACTCGTCGCCGAAGGACAGCGCACCGAGCAGACCTGCGCCGAACGCGGCGGGAGGCAGAGGCAGCAGGTCGGGCCAGGCAACCAGCAGATCGGGCAGGGGCGCCCGGCCCGAGCGGGCCAGCAGGACGGAGAGCCCCACGGAGACAGCAAGAACGGCCGCCATGATCATGGTCGTCGTCCGGACGCCCAGGAGGCGGCGCAGTTCGTAGCGCACAGGACGCAGGGGGCCACGGGCCGGGCGTACAGGGATCGGCGGGGGGAGCTCCGAGATCGCCACGGACGAGGCGGGCCTCGGTACGGCACGCACACCGGCACCGGCACCGGCAGAAGCGGACACCGGACCCGTGTCCCCGGTCTCGTCGGCGAGTTGGTGCACCGGAACGCCGTGACGGTAGGCCGTGTCACCGATCTCCGCACAACTGCTGCCGTACACCGACAGCCGGTTGCTCTCCTCGGCGACCACCTCGACGGAACGCTGCGCGGCCCTCGCCTCACGTCTGACCACCGAGGCCAGCCTGGCCGCATGCGGAGTCCGTACAGCAACGCGGGGACGGAGTCTGGTGTGGGAGAAGTCGGCGACGTCCTGGTCGGCGACGAGGCGCCCGTCATCGATGGTCACGACGCGGTCGGCGGTACGGGCGGCCTCCTTCGGATCGCTGGTGGTGTGCAGAACGGTGCCGCCCTCGCTCGCGTGCGCGCGGAGCAGCCCGTGCAACCAGCTCCTCTCCCGAGGGGAGAGTCCCTCGGCGGGGTTGTCGAGAACGAGCGTGTGCGGGTCGCCGAGCAGGGCCGACGCGAGGCCGAGGCGACGGTCCATACCGACCGAGAGGGTGCCGAGGCGCTGATCCCCCAGTCCGGCGAGACCGACGACTTCGAGCAGGTCGTCGGCTCGTGACGCGGGGACGCCGGCGGCGGCGCAGAGCATGCGGAGCTGTCCGCGGGCGGTCCGTGCGGGATGGCCGGGTACGTCGCCGAGCAGCACGCCGACCTCGCGGGCGGGATGGCCGATGCGGTGCAGGGGCCGACCTCGGAAATAGGTGACTCCTCGCCCGGAGTCGAGCTCGAGCATCAGACGCAGAGCAGTGGTCTTGCCGGAACCCGGAGCGCCGAGAAGTGCGGTGACGCGGCCGGGCGGGGCTTCGAAGGTCAGGTCGTCCACAGCGGGGGACAGGTCGCGGCGGGGGGTGCTGGTGAGTCCGATGGCCTGGAGCATCGCTTCTCTCGCGGAGTGTGAGACCGCTCGGCGGCAGGGGCGGGTACCCCAGCAAGATAACGCGACATTTCAGACTTTTTGCGCACCAGTGAGGCGGCGGGCGTTCCGCAGCCCCGGACTTCACACGTCCGCGCCGTCAGACCTCGGGCCTCAGCATCGGAGGATTGAGCACAGTGGCCGCACCCGCCCGGAAGAGCTGCGCGGGGCGCCCGCCCTGGCGGGTGGTCGTCCCTCCGGAGGGAACCAGGAAACCGGGCGTGCCGGTGACCTTCCGGTGGAAGTTGCGCGGATCCAGGACGACGCCCCACACCGCTTCGTAGACCCGGCGGAGCTCACCGACGGTGAACTCGGGCGGGCAGAACGCCGTGGCCAGCGAGGAATATTCGATCTTGGAGCGGGCCCGCTCCACCCCGTCGTCGAGAATCCGTGCGTGATCGAAGGCGAGCGGCTCGGACTGCTCACCGTCCCGGCCGAAGCCTCCTTCGGGGCCGAGCAGGTCCTCGACCGGCGCCCAGCGGGCACTGTTCGCATCACCACCGGCGCGAGGTGCGGGAAGATCGGGTGCCAGCGCGAGGTGTGCGACGCTGACGACCCTCATCCGGGGGTCGCGCTCGGGATCTCCGTAGGTGGCGAGCTGTTCGAGGTGTGCGCCGTTTCCGGCAGCGGGGACTGCCGGATCGTGTGCGCAGAGCCCGGTTTCCTCGACGAGTTCACGCGCTGCCGCAGCAGCGAGATCCTCATCGGCTCTGACGAATCCGCCCGGTAGCGCCCACCTGCCCTGGAAAGGCTGCTCGCCGCGGCGGACCACCAACGCACAGAGCGCGTGACGGCGCACCGTGAGCACAACCAGGTCGACGGTGACAGCGAAGGGCGGGAAGGTCGACGGGTCGTAGGGCGGCATGCCGAGATCATAGTCGTCTGCCTGACGATAAACAGTCCCTTCGCCGTGCCGGACCTCCGTCCGTCGCTCCGCCACTGCGCCACTGTCTTCGCCCGGCCAAGCGCTCGCGTTCATTCGGCCGGTTCCCTGACCGACCCGGCCTCCTGCACCTTTCGGCCTCGGTATCCGCTCCGGACGGACCGCCCACCCTCCCGACGGGGCTCCGCCTCAACGGCCGCTCCTGGTATCACGTCGGCCCTGCCGCTGGAGGTCCCGCACCCGCCGCCGGGACGATGCCGCCGGTCCGGGGCGCGCGGAGCCGGGGCGCGCGGAGCCGGGGGACGTCCTCCTGCGCCGTGCGGCCGAGGTACGCGCCTGCTGCTGCCGGGTGCGTCCCGCCGTACGCCGCGCAACTTGTCCGCCGGCGCTGCGGCCGCCGCCCCGCCCGGAGCGCACCCTGCGCTCGCTGCGAAGACACCGGCGCAGTGTCTCCGGGTCCAGGCCCTCGTTGCACGCCTGGTGCAGCAGCTGAGCGAACGTGTAGTCCGGGTCGGCCCGCAGCGCGAGCCCCAGCGCCACCCTCGCGGCCGGTTCATCACCCGAGGACCAGGAGACCCAGCCCGCCAGCGAGAGCGGTGCAGCCGCATGCTCCACGTACGGGCCCACACATCGACGGGCCAGTGCCCGCCACAGCCGCAGAGCCGTTTCGGCCTCTGGGCCTTCCATCCACTCCGCCGCCCTGTCCCGTGTCTCCCTGTCCTGCAGCCCGAGAATCACAGCGGCGGCCTCCTCCGAGCTGATCAGACGGTCATCACCGCTGTCCGCGTCCGACGGAGCGGGCACCGGCCCACTTCCGAGGCGCTTCATGAGGGCACGCGCGAGTGTCAGAGTCTCCGCGGCCACCTCACGCCGTCCCACGGCGTCGAGGAGCCTGGACATCAGCGCGGCTCCCGCGGAGTCCAGTGCCCGCTCCTGTTCCGCCGCGGCCGCGGCCGCGGCCGCGGAATCCCAGGGCGAGAGCCGCGCCTCCATCTCCCGCAGCGAACCTCGCACCTGGATACCGGCGTAGGCGGCTGCCGCTGCCATCACGGTCGTACCGGGAAGTGCCAGTGGATTCCCCTCGGCCGGGCAGCACCGCTCATCGGGGCAGCAGTAGGACCAGTAGCGACCGTCGGAGATGCAGAGCGCCTCCAGCACCGGAACATCGAGTGCCCCGCAGGCCCTGCGCAGACGCTGTGCGAGGGGCCTCAGCCGCTCCATGGTCTGGTTGCCGCTCTCTCCGTCGGCAGGGTCCTGGCAGAGAAAGACGACGATCGCGTCCGGACGCGTGTCACGCCGTTCGCTGCCGGAGATCAGGCACTGCGCAAGCTGGTCGGCGACCGGCGCCCACTCCGTCGGCGATTGCGGGATGCCGAGCCTGAGCCGCCCGCCGAAGCGGCCCCGCCCGCCGTGGAGGGCCACCATGACCACGCTGTCGTTCGGATGGAAGCCCATGAGGTACGGCAGGGCGTCGGCAAGTTCGGCGGGGCCGCGCAGGGTGATCTGCTGCTCGTCGGCCGGTCCGGTGGATTCGCGGTGCTTGTTCATGGCACGACCGTCCCGCGGGCAGCCGATTTCCGCGACCCCTGTGGATAACTTTATCCACAGGCACCGCACGGTCGTTCGCGGTTTGTCACAGGCATCGGGTTGCATGGGGGCATGACCAACGCAGACCGCGCAGAGCTCAGGGCCTCGGCCGATTCCGTACTTGCCCGACTCGTCGGGGACACCACCGGCGCTGCCCGCCTGCGCGAGGACCAGTGGCGGGCCATCGAGGCCCTCGTCGCCGACAAGCGCAGAGCCCTGGTCGTACAGCGGACGGGATGGGGGAAATCCGCTGTGTACTTCGTGGCGACCTCGCTGCTGCGCGCGCAGGGCAGCGGCCCGACGGTGATCGTCTCGCCCCTGCTCGCACTGATGCGCAACCAGGTCGCCGCAGCCGCCCGGGCCGGCATCAGCGCCCGCACGATCAACTCCTCGAACACCGAGGAGTGGGAGACCGTCCAGGCAGAGGTCGCCGCAGGCGAGGTGGATGTGCTGCTCGTCAGCCCCGAGCGGCTCAACAACCCCGATTTCCGCGACCAGGTGCTGCCGGCGCTCGCCGCCGCGACGGGCCTGCTGGTGGTGGACGAGGCCCACTGCATCTCCGACTGGGGGCACGATTTCCGGCCGGATTACCGGCGCCTGCGGACCATGCTCGCCGACCTCCCCGCAGGCGTCCCCGTCCTCGCCACCACGGCGACCGCCAATGCCCGTGTGACCGCGGACGTCGCGGAGCAGCTCGGAACGGGCGCGGGCACGGACGCGCTGGTCCTGCGCGGCCCGCTGGACCGGGAGAGCCTCAGTCTCAGCGTGCTCCAACTGCCCAACGCCGCACATCGCCTGGCGTGGCTGGGGGACCATCTCGGGGAGCTTCCCGGCTCCGGGATCATCTACACGCTCACCGTCGCGGCGGCCGAGGAGATCACGGCCTACCTGCGCCAGGGCGGGCACACGGTCGCGTCGTACACCGGCCGGACGGAGAACGCCGACCGGCAGCAGGCGGAGGACGATCTGCTGGCCAATCGGGTAAAAGCCCTGGTCGCCACATCGGCACTCGGTATGGGATTCGACAAACCCGACCTCGGCTTCGTCGTGCACCTGGGCTCGCCGTCCTCCCCCATCGCGTACTACCAGCAGGTGGGGCGCGCGGGGCGTGGCGTCGAACATGCCGAGGTGCTGCTGCTCCCGGGCAAGGAGGACGAAGCCATCTGGCAGTACTTCGCCTCGGTCGCCTTCCCTCCCGAGGAGCAGGTGCGCCGAACGCTCGATGTCCTCGCCCAGGCCGGCCGGCCTCTCTCGCTGCCCGCCATGGAGCCTTTGGTCGATCTGCGGCGCACCCGTCTCGAAACCATGCTCAAGGTGCTGGATGTCGACGGTGCCGTGAAGCGGGTGAAGGGCGGCTGGATCTCCACGGGCGAGCCCTGGATCTACGATTCCGAGCGCTACGCCTGGGTCGCCAGGCAGCGGTCCGCCGAGCAGCAGGCCATGCGTGACTACGCCTCGGGGACCGGTTGCCGCATGGAGTTCCTCCGACGCCAACTGGACGACGAGGAGGCCAGGGCGTGCGGACGCTGTGACAACTGCGCAGGCGCCCGGTTCGACGACAAGGTCTCCACCGCGGCACTCGACGGTGCGCGGGGCGAGCTCGGCCGGCCGGGCGTGGAGGTCGAGCCGCGCAAGATGTGGCCCACAGGGCTGGCGGCGGTCGGGGTCGACCTCAAAGGCCGGATCCCCGCGGGAGACCTGTCCTTCACCGGACGCGCACTCGGACGGCTCTCCGACATCGGCTGGGGCAACCGGCTGCGCCCGATGCTCGCAGCACAGGCCCCGGACACCACCGTTCCGGACGATGTGTCGAACGCGGTGGTCACTGTCATCACCGACTGGGCCAAGGGACCGGGTGGTTGGGCTTCCGGGGCTCCGGACGCCGCCGCCAGACCGGTCGGCGTCGTCACGGTCGCCTCGCGCCGCAGGCCGCAGTTGGTGCACTCGCTCGGAAGCCGTATCGCCGAGGTCGGCAGGATGCCTCTGCTGGGCAGCGTGACCTACGCGCCCGGCGCCGAGGACCTCCGCATCTCGCAGACCAACAGCGCACAGCGGGTGAAGGCCCTGCACGAGGCGCTCGTCGTGGAACCTTCCCTCGCCGAGGCCCTGGCGGCCGCGAAGGGGCCCGTCCTGCTCGTGGACGACCTCTCCGACACCGGCTGGACGCTCGCCGTAGCGGCTCGGCTGCTCCGCCGGGCCGGCGCAGAGGGTGTGTTTCCGCTGGTCCTCGCCATCCAGGCATGACCCAAGGCTTCATCCGGCGCCGTATGGGCAGGGATATCCGTGTCATTCCGGCCGATACCCGTCAGGTGCACCAATTGCTCGTTGCCGCCTGCCGATACGACAGGAAGAATTGAACTCGCTCCCCGCACGGTCCTTTCGCGGGCCCGCAAGGGCTGTGCCGCGGCGCGCCCTCATTCGACCCTGCCCGCACCGTGGGCGCGTAGCGAAGGGAGGACCGTGACCTTCGGATTCGCTCCGTCCGCAGCCACATCGCTGTCGGCGTCCCCGGTATCCGCAGACTCCGTCAACCACCTTGCCAGGATGCTCGAACCGGCCGAGTGGGCGGCGGCCGGCATACCCCTGCTGCGCAGCCCGCGCGAGGTCGTCAGCGGCTTGCACGCGCGGCACCGGCCGACCCCGGCCACCGCCGTGGTCGCTGTCCTCGATCATGAGGAACGGCTCACAGCCAGCGCCTCGTTCGCCCGCCGCACCTCGGTGACGGCGGACGGATGGGAGTTCCGTAATGCCGTGCTCGCCCATCTTCGCCGGGTGATCCCGCACGATCTGCGCCGCCGCACCCCGGTGCGTACCGCAGTGCTGCTCTACTGCCGCGAGGGTGACGAACGGTGGACGGAGGAGGACGGGGCGTGGATGTGGGGGCTGAGGGATGCCTGCACGCTGCACGGGCTTCGCTGCGGGGCCTACATCACCCTGACGCGTGGAGGCTGGCAGGTCCTGGGTGAGGGCCGGGGCGGCCGCCGTCCCAGTTCGCTGTCCCAGCCGTCAGCTCTCGCAGACACATCCACCGATCATGATCCGATCCCGTTGCGCACGGGCGGCGGAGCGGCGGAGGCACTGAGGCGGACCGCCGCCCGGTGAAACGGAATGTGGGTCCCGAGAGCCCTTTCGGACCATCGGGACCCACGAACGTACGACTTGACGTACGACTCGACTCAGACGCCCGCACCGAGCGCGGAGTTGATCTTCTGCGGGTCTCCGCACACGATCAGCAGCGCGCCCGCGCGGTCCCGGGCGACGGACAGTGCACGGGCGGCACTGTCGTCGATGTCCCCGTTGGCGGCGACGATGACCACGGGACGGGAAGCACAGCGGTCGACAGACGCCGTGTGGGCGAAGAAGACATCTTCACCGGCCTCCTGCTGGGCCCAGTACGCGGTCTCTCCGAAGGAGAGTTCGTGCGTGGCCCAGGGGTGGTTGTCACCCATGGTGAGGACGAGGATGTCCCCGGGTGCCCGCCCGGAGTCCAGGAGCAGGTCGACGGCCTCGTCGGCCGCGTCGAGCGCGCCGCCGGCCGGGGCCGGGATCAGCTGGAGCTGCGCCGCGGAACGATTCTCCGGCAGCTTGCGCCCGGCCGGGGCGGGAGCCGGGGCGCCGGCCGAAGCGGTAGCCGAGGCGGGACGCGTGGATGTGGGAAGCGGGCGCTGCGCCGGGGGCGCGGGCCGCGCGGGGCCGGGGCCCGGATGTCCGGGACGCGGCGTGGCCGCGGAACGCGGGCCAGGTACGGGACGGGGGGTCGGCGCGGTACGGCCGGCGGCCGGAGTGGCGCGGGGACCCTGGACGCTCTCGGGAATCTGAGGCTCCTCAAGGAGGGGATAAGACGCTTGAATGGTTGTCTGTCGAACACCGGCGGTGTGCCGGGGAGTTACGCCTGCGCGATCAGAAGTCGAAGCCGAGCTGGCCCCCGCTTTCCAGTGCAGCCGCCTCGGCGGAGAGTCGGACCTTCTTCAGGTGCTGCCACCTCGGCAGCGCGTCGAGGTAGGACCAGCTGAGGCGGTGGTGAGGCGTGGGCCCCATCTCCTCCAGCGCGGCCCGGTGCACCGGTGACGGATAACCCGCGTTGGCGGAGAAGGCGAAGTCTTCGTACTCGCCCGATTCCGCTCCCAGTTCGGCCATCATCGTGTCCCGGCGGACCTTCGCGATCACCGACGCCGCAGCGACAGCGATGCAGGACTGGTCGCCCTTGATCACCGTACGGACGTTCCAGGGCTGTCCGAGGTAGTCGTGCTTGCCGTCGAGAATCACGGCATCCGGACGCACCGGCAGCTCATTCAGGGCCCTGACCGCCGCGAGACGAAGCGCCGCGGTCATGCCGAGATCATCGATTTCCACCGGCGACGCGTGGCCCAGCCCGTAGGCCGTGACCCAGCCCTCGAGGAGCGGGGCCAGTTCCGCCCGGCGCTTGGGGCTGATCAGCTTGGAGTCGGTGAGGCCCTCAGGGGGTCTGCGGAGACCGGTGACGGCCGCGCACACGGTGACGGGGCCGGCCCACGCTCCGCGTCCGACCTCATCGACACCTGCGACGGTCCTGGCACCGGAGGTAGCGCGCAGTGAGCGCTCGACGGTGTGCGTGGGCGGTTCGTACGGCATGACGCCTGTCAGCGTACGCCGATGGGCACGGCAAGAACACCCCGGGGCCACCGGACAACGGGCGGACCCGCACCCGGCCGGGGCCGGTACGGGGCGGACGCCTCGGAGCGGCATCCGCCGACGGCGTCAGGAGCGGAACAGCGGCACCATGACCTGGTCGATCATCTGAGCGATCTCGTCGTCCGGCCACTCGCTCCCGCTCACCTTGGTGCGGTACATCATCATGGCCGGAATCACGTCCAGCACCATCCCGCTCATGGCGTCCGGTCGCACCTCGCCCCGGGCGACACCACGGGCAACGACTTCCCGGAAGAGTTCGGTGGAGGGTTCGATCATGCCGTTGACGATCACGGCCTGAAATCGCTCAGCAGCGTTCACGTCGCACTCGTGCAGGACCGACCTCAGGGCGATGCCGGGTCCTGAAAGCATCGCGTCGCGCATTCTGCGGCACACCTCGTAGAGGTCCTCGCGGACCCCTCCCCGGTCGGGTGCCTCGTCGAGGGTCGGCAGACCGGCGCGCAGCGCATCGGCGACCAGGTCCTCCTTCGAGGGCCACCGCCGGTACACCGCGGCCTTGCCGGTCCGGGCGCCGGCCGCGACGCCTTCCATCGTCAGACCGCTCCATCCCACCGTGCTCAGCTGCTCGAGCGCGGCATCGAGGATGGCCCGTTCGAGCACCGGCCCGCGGCGGCGCAGGGACATCGACCCGGGCCGGGCGGCGGCCGTGGGACGCGAAGAAGTCATCAGCAGTTCTCCATCGGAACAGGGAAGCGCACATCGTCGCGGGCCTGAGCGGACCCGGTACCGAGGACGAGCACCCCCGATCGCATCCCGCCGACAGCAGTGTCAGTGAACGCTTGCGTTCACTAATGGGGACTCACTACCGTTGGCGAGACAGTGAACGCGTTCGTTCACTAACTCACTTGTGGGGGATCCATAGTGACAACATCTCAGTTAGAAGCACAGAGCAAACCCGGCGCGGCACGCCGGACAGGGCGTCCGGGGATCGCCCTCGCCGTCATCGCCGCGTGTCAGTTGATGGTTGTGCTGGATGCCACGATCGTCAACATCGCGCTTCCGCACATCCAGGACGCGCTCAGCTTCTCCACGACCGACCTCTCCTGGGTGCTGAGTTCCTACACGCTCACCTTCGGCGGACTGCTGCTGCTGGGCGGCAGGGCGGGCGACATCCTGGGGCGCCGCCGGGTCTTCATGACCGGAATCCTGCTCTTCACGCTTGCCTCGCTCCTCGGCGGACTCGCCCAGGAACCCTGGCAGTTGCTGGCAGCACGCGCATTGCAGGGCGTCGGGGGCGCCATCGCGTCGCCCACCTCCCTCGCCCTGATCACCACCACGTTCCCCGAAGGCCCCGAACGCAACCGGGCGTTCGGCGTGTTCGCCGCAGTGTCGGCGGGCGGCGGGGCGATCGGGCTGCTGACCGGCGGCATGCTCACCGAATGGCTCGACTGGCGCTGGGTCCTCTTCGTCAACGTACCCATCGGTGTGCTGATCGCGGTCCTGGCACCGATGTACATCAACGAGTCGGAGAAGCACCCGGGGCGCTTCGACATATCCGGGGCCCTGACCTCGACACTCGGCATGGCCTCGCTCGTGTACGGATTCATCCGCGCCTCGGAGTCGGGCTGGCGGGACACCCTCACGCTGTCGTCCTTCGGTGCCGCCGTGGTGCTCCTCGCCGCGTTCGTGCTCATCGAGTCTCGCGCCAGGGAACCGATCACCCCGCTGCGGATGTTCGCCGACCGCAACCGCTCGGGCACCTACATGATCATGCTCAGCCTGGCTGCGGCCATGTTCGGCATGTTCTTCTTCATCGTGCTGTTCGTTCAGAACGTCCTGGACTACAGCCCGATCGAGTCGGGTCTGGCCTTCCTGCCCGTCACGGTCGCGATCATCATGGGCGCGGGGCTCTCCCAGCGGCTGCTCCCGGTGCTGGGGCCGAAGCCGTTCATGGTCACCGGGTCGGCGATCACCGGGATCGGACTCTTCTGGCAGACCCTCATCTCACCGGACAGTTCGTACGTGGGCGGTGTGCTCGGACCGATGTTCCTCTTCGGATTCGGCATGGGGCTGAACTTCGTCACCCTCACCCTGACCGCGGTCTCCGGCGTCGCTCAGCACGAGGCCGGCGCTGCCTCCAGCCTCCTCAATGCGAGCCAGCAGGTCGGAGGTTCGCTGGGGCTGTCCATCCTGGTGACGGTCTTCGGCACCGCGAGTCGCAACGAGGCCGAGAAGCAGGTTCCGTCCTTCATGGCACAGGCGACACCCGAGCAGAAGGCGGAGTTCGCCAGGACGCACGAACTGCCCGCTCCCTGGGGACACGACGTGCTCACCCACGGCATCTCCACTGCCTTCACCGCGGCCGTCGCCATGGTCGCACTCGCTCTGCTGACCGCCGCGCTCGTGATCCGGGTACGCAAGAGCGACCTGGAAGCGCTGAGCGGGAAGTCCGCGGCGGCAGGTCCCGGCGCCTAGCGAGGCCCGACGCCCAGGGCCCGGCGCCCAGCGGGCCCGATGCCCAGCGGGCCCGACGCCCAGCAGGGCCGGACAGCACTGTGCGGGCCGCTCCTGAGAGGGACGGCCCGCACAGTGCGTGCGCTATCTAGTACGGGTCGTAGGAGTCGTCCTCCTCGTAGTCCCGCTCGCTGGTGTCACTGCCCAGCCCGTCGCACTCGTTGCCCCGGTCCTGGACCACGCGCTCCTCGAGAATGTCCCGGGCCCTCGCCTCGCCCCAGCTCGACGCGTACCAGGGGGTGTCCGAGGTGACGAGGTCGCGCTGGATCCTCACCAGTGAGCAGGACCGCAGTGGCTCCGGCAGTTTGTCCAGAGCCGGTACGGCGTCGGCCGAGAGGCCTCCGAGGTAGTCGATGTCGATGGTCTTGCCCTTGTCGTGGCGCTGGACGTTCTGTTCCGCGATCAGCCCGTCGGGCGAGAGCAGCCCGAAGGCGAGCACACCGACAGCGGCGCTCACGGCGACCGCGCGCGGCAGCAGCCTCGCGCCGAACACTCCCGCCGCGAGGATGAGGACCAGCACCACACCGAGCCAGAGTTCCACCGCGGCGACGGAGATCCGCAGCCGCGTCAGGCCGAAGGCGTCCACGTAGAGGTCCATGCGGCGCAGCGCCGAGGCCACGACGACAAGGGTGAGCACGCACAGGACACCGAGGACGCCCCTGACCAGGGTCCGGTCACGCGATCCGCCCCGCGGGGCCCAGCGCAGCGCGAGCGCGATGACGATCAGGGTGAGGACCGTGGCCCAGAGCAGCTGCCAGAAACCCTGGCGTGCGTACTGGGCCGGGTACAGCCCGGTCTCCTCGTAGACGTTGTCGTACCCGCCGAGCAGGACCGTGAGCTGGAGCGCGATGAAGGCGGCGAAGAGGAGGTTGAGCACGATCAGGGGAAGCGCCCACTCGACCCTGCTGCGGGCCGGGCCCGGGCGGACGGTGATGCCGTCCCAGCGGACCGGGGCGGCCGCGGTGTACGCGGCGGCAAGGGCGCCGACGAGCCCGAGCACGAACAGGAAGACCCGCCACGGCGCCTCGCCGATCGACACGTCGGGCAGGAGGTTGCCCAGGAGGTCCGCGAACGCGGCATCGGCGCTGGCGAAGAGCGCTCCGAACACGACAAGCAGAACGATGGCCACCGCAGCGCTGCGTACCGCCGTGCGCACGCGGCCCTTGGAATCGTCGGCACGGTCGCGCACACCCCGCAGACCCCAGCGCACGCCCGCCGGGACCGAGTCGAACAGCCCCAGCGATCCGAGCAGGACCCCCGGCCAGCTTCGGCTGCCGTGCAGCGCGAGCGAGCCGAGGGCGAGTGCCGACACCACGGCGAGGAAGGTGGGCCATCCGGCGTCCCGGAGCGCCGGGACCACCAGGAGCGCCAGGCCTCCGACCGCCCATGTGACGGTCCACGGGCGAATCCTGCGGCCTGCCTCACGCGCCGCGAAGAATGCCGCCAGGGTCGCGGGCACGGCGACCAGCAGAAGATTCAGCCCGAGGCCGTCACCGAGCAGCAAGGCGCTGAGCAGGGCCGTGGCGAGGACCGACCAGAACGTCGCGGCGCCGATCGCGGGCGGCGCAGAGGGCCGGAGTCCGGACAGCACACCGGGGGACGGCTTCTGCGCGCCCCGCTGCCAGGGGTCGGCCGGCGGCTGGAGATAGGCCGGCCGCACCGGCGGTTCCTGGCCGGAAGCCTGGCCCGGAACCGCTGCCGGTGTCTGCGCGCGCTCCCGGGGAGCCGCCTTCTGCCTGCCGGCGTCCTCGGGAGACCCCGCGTCGGCCCGCTCGGGCACGGTGCTGGACGCCTGGACGCCTTCGGGCTGCGGTGACGCCTCGGCCCGGCGGGCTGCCTCGGACGGTTGATCGGACATGGGACCCCTCCCCCCACCGGGGTCCTTCCGCACGGCCACATGGCGGCGCGCCGGCCCCGGCGTCTCATCGGCGCACGCCCTTCAAGATCAATGAGAGCGGCGTGGCCGAAAGATTAGCCCCGTCCCGGCGTCTCCAGGTGTCCGGGGGGCTGCTGTGGCAGGACCGTGACAAGTGGAAGCGGCCGGGCGGACCCGTCAGGCGTGCGCCCGGGTCAGCCAGTGCGGCGGCTCTTCCGTAAGGGCCAGCCAGTCGGCCGGAGGACTGCCTGCCTCGCCCGCGGCGACAACGCCGCCGACGATCGCGCAGGTGGTGTCCACGTCGCCGCCTGCTTGAGCAGTCACCCAGAAAGCCTGTTCGAAGTCGCCGAGGCTGCGTGCCGCCGACCAGAGAGCGAACGGAACCGTGTCGTGCGCACTCGTCCGGCGGCCGTTGCCCAGGACGGCCGCGACCGTTCCGGCGTCCCGGTAGTCGAGCATGTCGCGTGCACGGCGCAGCCCGGCACCCACCGCACTGCGCGGTACGAGTGCGACGACGCCGTCGAGCAGGCCCTCGGGCGTCGGCGGCCCGTCCGGCGAGGCGACCAGCGAGGCAGCTGCCGCGACGGCCATGGCGCCCACGACGGCTTCGCGGTGCTGGTGCGTGGTGTACGAGGAGATCTCGGCCTGGTGGGTGGCCTGCTCGGGGTCGTCGGCGTACCAGGCGCCGAGCGGCGCGATGCGCATGGCCGACCCGTTCCCCCAGGACCCCTGGCCCTTGAAGAGCGCGGAAGCCAGCTCGCGCCAGTCACCGCCCTCCCGGACCAGTCTGAGCAGCCGGTTCACCGCGGGGCCGTAGCCCCGGTCGAAGTCGTGGTGCTCGGCGAAGGAGTGGGCGAGCGCGTCCTGGTCGATGCGCTGGTGTGCGGCCAGGACGGCGAGCACCGAGCACGCCATCTCGGTGTCGTCGGTCCACTGCCAGGGACCCGGCGGCAGGGCTCGCCTCTTGAGGAGCGGGTAGTTGGCCGGGACGAAGAACTGGGAGCCGAGGGCATCTCCCACGGACAGTCCACGCAGGCTGGCCAGAGCGCGTTCGAAGCGCCGGTCAAAAGCGGAGTCAACGGTCATCGCTCTGCCACCCTATCCGGTGCTGCCGTACGGCTCGGGGGTGCGCCACCGTTCGAAGGGCCGGTCGAGCGTGTACCGGCCGTTCTCGCCGAGCAGCAGCGTGCGGGTCTCGCCGTTGCCCGGGTTGGACAGCGATTCGAACTCGGCGACCGACCAGTGGAACCAGCGCATGCAGAAGAGCCGCATGGTCAGTCCGTGGGTGACCAGCAGGACGTTCTCCGGGTGGTCGGGGGCCTCGAAGCTGCGGTGCAGACTCTCCAGGAACGCTCCGACCCGGTCGTACACATCGGCCCCGGACTCGCCCTGCGCGAAGCGGTAGAAGAAGTGCCCGTACGCGTCCCGGTAGGCCTTCTGCAGCCTGACGTCGTCCCGGTCCTGCCAGTTGCCCCAGTCCTGCTCGCGCAGCCGTGGTTCCTCCCGGATGCGGACCTGCCGCACATCGAGGCCGAACAGCCGGAACGTCTCGTGGGTGCGCCGGTAGGGCGAGACGTAGACGCTGACCTGCTCGTCCCCGAACAGCTCGCGCAGCCCCGCCCCGGTCTCCCGGGCCTGGCGCAGACCGGTCGCCGTGAGCCTCAGCGCATGGTCGGGCTCGCGTTCGTACACCGTGTCGTCGGCATTGCCCTCGGACTCGCCGTGCCGGACGAGAACTATGCGTTGCGGTCGTGCCATGTACCGACCCTAATTGCCGTCCGGCGTGACCGAGCAGTCGTACCGGCTCCATCCGGCGTATGTGACCGAGGGAACGCCGGGTGGCGGGGCGGCGCGGTCACACCGTCCAGGACGCCTCGAGCTGGACCACGTCCCCGGTGAGCGCCTCGACGTCCGTCTCCGTCTGTGCCAGTGCGGACAGCCGCGCGAGGCTCTCCGGCCGGTACTTGCCGCGTTCGGCACTCGACTGCCACATGGACAGCACCAGGAATTCGTGTCCCGGCGCTTCTCCGAACACCCCGCGGAGCATGCCGGGAGAACCGGCCATCGCCGGGTTCCACACCCGCTTCTGCGTGAGTGCGAAATGCTCGACGCGATCCTCGTACACCCGGCTGTGCGCCACCCTCAGCACGTCCGCGTCGGTGAAGAGCGGCTCGAAGCCGGTCTTCACGTCGAACCGGCACTCGAAGAGCTTGACCTGCATGTCCTTGTACATCCCGGACTGGGCAGCAGCCAGCCGGTCGTGCTCCCGGGCCATGAACGAGTCGTAGAAGACCCGGTTCTCCCAGAATGCGAACACATGGGCGACATCGGGCTTCCCCCGGCTCCACCCGCCGCTCTGTCCCCTGAACCCCGGCTCACCGAGCAGCCCCGCCCACTTTCGCTGCCCCCGTTCGAAACCGCGACGGTCCACCACGGTGCAACGAATCCACTTGACCAGCACTGGGCCATCGTACGGCGCCGGAGGTGGCGCGGGTCACGCTCCGGGCGGTCGTCCGGCCGGCCGTCAGCGGCACCGGACATCCTCGGCCAGGCGATGGCCCGAATCCGCCGTACCCACCCAACGTGGTTGGATCCACGGACAGTTACGGACATCATCGGGGTGGAAGAGGTCCGTCGGCCCAGCAGCAAGGAGGGAAGTCCGATGAGCACTCCCAACAAGGACATCGAGAAGGTCGAAGTGAGGGTCAAATGGGACCCGAGCGAGACCGGCGAGCCCGCCAACGACCTCGACATCATCGCGGCCACGTACGAGTCGGACGCGCCGTACGGCAGCCCCGCGTACCTCGTGCACTTCGACAGCCGCTCACCGGACGGCACCATCACGCTGAACCGGGACAGCCGGACAGGTCAGGGTTTCGGCTTCGACGAGGTGATGACCCTCGAGCTGGACCGGCTCTCGGACGTGTACACCAGGGTCGTCGTCGGCGTGGCCATCCAGCAGCGCGACGGGCGGAAGACCTTCGGCCAGATAGAGCACACGGCCGTGCAGATCCGCGAGGGCTACACCAATCTGGATGAGGACGATTTCTCGGGAGTCTCCGCGGCCACGGCCGCGGTCGTCGCGGAATTCACCCGGAACGCTTCGGGCTCCTGGGGGTTCCACGCGGCCGTTCGCGGATTCGACGGTGACCCTGATTCGTTCGCGGCGGTCATGGGAAACCGCCTCCCCGGAAGCTGAGAACGACCGGTCCCGCCGCCTCCTTCGTGCCGTACGACCTGATCGACGAGTACCCGCCTCTGCGTCCACCCCGCCCGGTGATCCTCGGCCAGGGAAAGTCGCCCCCTCCGCTACGAGCGCCGGCCCGCCCCGCAGCGCGCGAGACCTGACACGCACGAGGGGAGGGGCACCGGCTCAGCAGCCGGTGCCCCTCCCCTTTCACGCTTCAGTCAGCCGATGTCAGCTGCAACCGCTGGTCGACCCGCAGCCCTCGCAGATGTAGCAGGATCCGGCGCGCTGCATCTTCGTACCGCAGGAGAAGCACAGCGGTGCGTCCGCGCTGATGCCGAGCTGCATCTCGACCAGCTCGGCCGAGGTGTGTGCCGTCCTGGGAGCCGGCGTCTCGGCAACGCTCGCCTTGGGCGACGCGACCGCCTTCAGCGGCTCCACCTGTACGGGCGCGGACTGGGCCAGGCTCTCGACATCCAGCTGGTCGTCCCCGAAGGAGGGCTCGTACGAACCCGTGTCGAGGTGACGCTGGCGCTCCTCGGCCGAGTGGATGCCGAGTGCCGAACGCGTCTCGAAGGGCAGGAAGTCGAGCGCCAGGCGGCGGAAGATGTAGTCGACGATCGACTGCGCCATCCGCACGTCCGGGTCGTCCGTCATACCGGCCGGCTCGAAGCGCATGTTGGTGAACTTGGAGACGTAGGTCTCCAGCGGCACGCCGTACTGCAGACCGACCGAGACGGCGATCGAGAAGGCGTCCATCATGCCCGCGAGGGTCGAACCCTGCTTGGACATCTTCAGGAAGACCTCACCGAGACCGTCGTCCGGGTAGGAGTTGGCGGTCATGTAGCCCTCGGCGCCGCCCACCGTGAAGGAGGTGGTGATGCCGGGACGGCCCTTGGGCAGACGCTTGCGGACCGGGCGGTACTCGACGACCTTCTCGACCGCGGTACGGATGGTGTCCTCGGCCTTGGCGGTGACCGCCGCCTTCTCCTTCTCCTTGGTCTTCGCGGAGAGGGGCTGGCCGACCTTGCAGTTGTCGCGGTAGATCGCGAGCGCCTTGACGCCCATCTTCCACGCCTCGAAGTAGACCTCTTCGACGTCCTCGACGGTGGCCGTCTCCGGCAGGTTCACCGTCTTGGACAGCGCGCCGGAGATCCACGGCTGGATCGCCGCCATCATCCGGACGTGGCCCATGGCCGAGATGGAACGCTCGCCCATCGCGCAGTCGAAGACGCTGTAGTGCTCGGGCTTCAGGCCCGGGGCGTCGATCACGTTGCCGTTCTCGGCGATGTGGGCGACGACCGCCTCGATCTGCTCCGGCTGGTAGCCGAGGCGACGCAGGGCCTGCGGCACCGTGCCGTTGACGATCTGCATCGAGCCGCCGCCGACGAGCTTCTTGAACTTGACCAGGGCGAGGTCGGGCTCCAGGCCGGTGGTGTCGCAGGACATCGCGAGACCGATGGTGCCGGTGGGCGCGATGACCGAGGCCTGCGCGTTGCGGAAGCCGTTCTTCGCACCGATGCGGATCACGTCCTGCCAGGCCTCCGTCGCGGCGGCCCAGATCGGCGAGTCCAGGTCGTCCACGTGGACGGCCTTGCCGTTGGCGTCGGAGTGCTGCTTCATGACGCGCTGGTGGGGCTCGGCGTTACGGGCGTAGCCGTCGTACGGGCCGACGACCGCGGCCAGCTCGGCGGAGCGCCGGTAGGAGGTGCCGGTCATCAGCGAGGTGATCGCACCGGCGAGCGCGCGGCCGCCGTCGCTGTCGTACGCGTGGCCGGTCGCCATCAGGAGGGCGCCGAGGTTGGCGTAGCCGATGCCCAGCTGACGGTAGGCGCGGGTGTTCTCGCCGATCTTCTGGGTCGGGAAGTCCGCGAAGCAGATCGAGATGTCCATCGCGGTGATGACCAGCTCGACGACCTTGGCGAAGCGCTCGACCTCGAAGGACTGGTTGCCCTCGCCGTCGTCCTTGAGGAACTTCATCAGGTTCAGCGAGGCCAGGTTGCACGAGGTGTTGTCCAGGTGCATGTACTCGCTGCAGGGGTTCGAGCCGTTGATCCGGCCGGACTCCGGGCAGGTGTGCCACTGGTTGATGGTGTCGTCGTACTGGATGCCCGGGTCGGCACAGGCCCAGGCCGCCTCGGCCATCTTGCGGAAGAGGGACTTGGCCTCGACCTCTTCGATGACGTCACCGGTCATACGGGCGCGGAGGCCGAACTTCCCGCCGGACTCGACGGCCTTCATGAACTCGTCGTTCACGCGGACCGAGTTGTTGGCGTTCTGGTACTGGACGGACGTGATGTCGTCGCCGCCCAGGTCCATGTCGAAGCCCGCGTCACGCAGGGCGCGGATCTTCTCCTCCTCCTTCACCTTGGTCTCGATGAAGTTCTCGATGTCGGGGTGGTCGACATCGAGAATGACCATCTTGGCCGCGCGGCGGGTCGCACCACCGGACTTGATCGTTCCGGCGGACGCGTCGGCGCCCCGCATGAACGAGACAGGACCGGAAGCGTTGCCGCCGGAGGAGAGGAGCTCCTTGGAGGAGCGGATGCGGGAGAGGTTCAGGCCGGCACCGGAGCCGCCCTTGAAGATCATTCCCTCTTCCTTGTACCAGTCGAGGATCGACTCCATGGAGTCGTCGACGGCCAGGATGAAGCAGGCCGAGACCTGCTGCGGCTGAGGCGTGCCTACGTTGAACCAGACCGGCGAGTTGAAGCTGAAGATCTGGTGCAGGAGGGCGTACGCCAGCTCGTGCTCGAAGATCTCCGCGTCGGCGGGCGAGGCGAAGTAGTCGTAGTCCTCGCCGGCCTTCCGGTACGTCTTCACGATCCGGTCGATCAGCTGTCGCAGACCGGTCTCGCGCTGCGGCGTGCCGACGGCCCCCCGGAAGTACTTGCTGGTGACGATGTTGACCGCGTTCACCGACCAGAAGTCGGGGAACTCGACGCCACGCTGCTCGAAGTTGATCGAGCCGTCGCGCCAGTTGGTCATGACGACGTCACGGCGCTCCCACGCGACCTCGTCGTACGGATGCACGCCGGGAGACGTGTGGATGCGCTCGATGCGCAGACCCTGCTTGGTCGCGGTCGACTTGGCTCCCTTGGTGCGGGAACCTCGTGCCGGGCCGCTCGCCGTCTCTGTCATGCCGCCTCCCATATGTGGGCAAAAACGCCCTGAAGTGCCCAGTTCTTCCCAGGGCACAGTCTGTGTCTGAATACTCCGGACGCCGCGTGGGGCGCCGGGAGCAGGTCTGGTGCCGCCCGCCGTCGACCTCGTCGTTCCTGCCGGTCGGCGGCTGTGGTCAATCTGCGGCGATAGCGGCGGGGGCGGGGACCTCGAGGATCTCGCCGCTCCCGCATTTCTCTGCGGGAGGCCGTTGTTCGCGGAGCTCCGCGATGGCGGCCTCGAAGTCTTCGAGCGAATTGAACGCCCGGTACACGGACGCGAAGCGCAGGTACGCGACGAGGTCGAGTTCCTGCAGGGGGCCGAGTATGGCCAGGCCCACGTCGTGCGTGGTCAGCTCGGCGCTGCCGGTCGCCCGCACCGCCTCCTCGACCCGCTGGCCGAGCTTGGCGAGGGCGTCCTCGGTGACGGGCCGCCCCTGGCATGCCTTGCGGACGCCCGAGATGACCTTGGTACGGCTGAAGGGCTCGGTCACGCCGCTGCGCTTCACCACCATCAGCGAGCAGGTCTCCACCGTCGTGAAACGGCGGGAGCAGTCGGGGCACTGACGACGCCGCCGGATCGACGTCCCGTCGTCCGTGGTGCGACTGTCGACGACCCGGCTGTCGGGGTGCCTGCAGAAGGGGCAGTGCATGGCTCCCAACCCTCCTTCACAGCACGACTGAATGGCCTGTTCAGGTCCGTCACGGACCTTCGAGGCAGCCACAAGCATAGGCGATGGACTCAGCCCCGAAAGACCGGGACCACAAGTTCTGGGTGGCTAAGTCAATCCAACCACTAGATCTAGGGTTTGGCTTCGTTTTCACCCCGGCGCGTGTCGCGCCTGACGGGCGCCCCGGGCGCAGCCTACGACCCGGCACGAGGGTACGGGAAACGCACCACTGCCCGGATCCGGGGCCGCCGGATGGCAGACTGTCGCGGGACTCCTGGACGCGCTTCGAAGCACCCCCTCGCGAGCCCTGGGGGCACCCCCTCGCGGGACCCCCGGGCGCCGCCTGCGGACCCGCGGACGCTAGCGTGACCGACCGGGTCCCCCTCGCCCGGAAGCCCGCTCATACACCTCACGACAAGCCCGTGGCAGCCCTTTATTTGTTTTTCACTCGAACGTGTGTTTGGCGCAACCTTTCGAAAGCTACTACCGTTGTCCAACTAGGGAGACCATTCGAGAGGGGCCGACGTGACCACCACCGCAGACAGTGCCACCATCACTGCCCAGGACCACCGCTCCCAGAGCCGACTTGAGCCGGTGCATGCGATGAATGACTCAGGCACAAACACGGAGGGGCCGGAGCCCACACGCCCCGCGCGCTCGTTGCCCGGCCGACCTCCAGGAATCCGGGCGGACAGTTCGGGGCTCACGGACCGGCAGCGGCGGGTCATCGAGGTCATCCGTGACTCCGTACAGCGCCGGGGATACCCCCCGTCGATGCGGGAGATCGGTCAGGCGGTGGGGCTGTCCAGCACGTCGTCCGTCGCCCATCAGCTGATGGCCCTGGAGCGCAAGGGCTTCCTGCGCCGAGATCCCCATCGCCCCCGGGCGTACGAGGTCCGGGGTTCGGATCAGCCCAGCACCCAGCCGACGGACACCACGGGGAAGCCCGCGGCTTCGTACGTCCCGCTGGTCGGCCGGATCGCGGCCGGCGGTCCGATCCTCGCCGAGGAGTCCGTCGAGGACGTCTTCCCGCTCCCCCGCCAGCTCGTCGGTGACGGCGAGCTCTTCGTGCTGAAGGTCGTCGGTGACTCGATGATCGAGGCGGCGATCATGGACGGTGACTGGGTCACCGTCCGGCGCCAGCCCGTCGCGGAGAACGGGGACATCGTGGCGGCCATGCTGGACGGCGAAGCGACGGTCAAGCGTTTCAAGCGCGAGGACGGCCATGTCTGGCTGCTCCCGCACAACTCCGCGTACCAGCCGATCCCCGGTGACGAGGCGACCATTCTCGGCAAGGTCGTGGCGGTGCTGCGGCGGGTGTGAATCCGCCGGTTCGGACCGGGCCCCGGGATTCACTGCGCCGATCCCGGGGCCCAGCCATGTCCCGCTACGGAGCCGGCTTGGCCGCCGCGTCGATGGCCGCGAGCGAGCGCCGTGCCTGGTTCCGGTCCGTGGTGTACCAGAAGTCGGGCATCGAGGCACGCAGGTAGCTTCCGTACCGGGCGTTGGCCAGGCGTGGGTCCAGTACGGCGACGACGCCCTTGTCGCCCGTCGCACGGACGAGCCGGCCCGCCCCCTGCGCCATCAGCAGGGCGGCATGCGTCGCGGCGACCGCCATGAAGCCGTTGCCTCCGGCCTCCTCGACCGCTTTCTGCCGGGCGCTCATCAGCGGGTCGTCGGGCCTGGGAAACGGGATCCGGTCCATGACCACGAGCTGGCAGCTCGAACCCGGCACGTCGACGCCCTGCCACAGCGACAGCGTTCCGAAGAGGCAGGTATCCGGGTCTGCGGCGAAGTTCTTGATCAGTTCGCCGAGGGTCTCCTCGCCCTGCAGCAGGATCGGCCGGTCCTGCCTGCCGCGCAGCTCCTCGGCGGCGGCTTGAGCCGCCCGCATGGAGGAGAACAGACCCAGGGTCCGGCCTCCCGCCGCCTCCACCAGATCGGCGAGCTCGTCCAGCATGTCGGTGCGGGAGCCTTCCCGTCCCGGGGTCCCCAGATGCCGGGCGACATACAGAATGCCCTGCTTCGGGTAGTCGAACGGTGATCCGACGTCCAGCCCCTTCCACTGGGGGACGTCCTCGCCCGCGGTGCCTTCGGGCGCGAGGCCCAGCGACGCACCCACCCCGTTGAAATCCCCGCCGAGTTTGAGCGTCGCGGACGTCAGGACCACGGACCGGTCGGTGAAGAGCCTCTCGCGCAACAGCCCCGACACCGAGAGCGGCGCGACGCGCACGGACGCCCCGAAGCGGTCATGGCGCTCGTACCACACGACGTCGTACTCGGAACCCTGCGTGATGCGCTCCGCGACGCTGTGGACCGACTCGACGGACGCCATCGCCTGCTTGCGGACGGCGTCCTCGTCCTGGACGGACTTGTCCCGGGTGGAGCCGAGGGCCGAGATCACGGTGCGCGCGGCGTCACGCAGCGCCATCAGGGCGTAGCCGAGGTCCTCGGGGACCTCCTCGAGACGTCCCGGCAGGGCCAGCTCCATCACCCGCTCAAAGCCCTCCGAGGCGGTCTGCAGTGCGTCGGCGGCCTTCTCGTTGACCAGCTTGGCCGCGCGGCGCACCGCGCGGTTCACCTGGCCGGGAGTGAGCTCGCCGGTGGCCACACCGGTGACCCGCGAGACCAGCTCGTGGGCCTCGTCGACGATCAGCACCTCGTGCTTCGGGAGCACCGGCGCGCCCTCGATCGCGTCGATGGCGAGCAGGGCGTGGTTCGTGACGACGACATCGGCGAGCTTGGCCCGCTCCCGGGCCATCTCCGCGAAGCACTCCGCGCCGTACGCGCACTTCGTCGCACCGAGGCATTCCCGCGAGGACACCGAGATCTGCGCCCAGGCCCGGTCCGAGACGCCCGGCGTGAGGTCGTCCCGGTCGCCGGTCTCCGTCTCGCCCGACCAGTCGCGCATGCGCAACAGGTCCTGGCCCAGCTTGCTCGACGGGGCAGCTGCCTCGAACTGGTCGAAGAGCCCCTCCTCCTCTTCCTGCGGCACCCCCTCGTGCAGACGGTGCAGGCACAGATAGTTCGACCGGCCCTTGAGCATCGCGAACTGCGGGCGGCGGCGGAGCAGCGGCTGCAACGCGTCGACCGTGCGCGGAAGGTCCCGCTCCACCAGCTGGCGCTGGAGGGCGAGGGTCGCGGTGGCCACCACGACCCGCTCCCCATGGGCGAGCGCGGGCACCAGGTACCCGAGGGACTTGCCCGTGCCCGTACCGGCCTGGACAAGGAGGTGGGCGTTGTCGTCGACCGCCTCGGCGACAGCCGAGGCCATGGTGGCCTGGCCGGGCCGTTCCGTACCGCCGACGGCGGTGACGGCGGCGTGCAGGAGCTCGGGGAGAGATGGCTTCGTCATAGCCCGACCACCCTACGGCGCACCACTGACACCGGCGTTCACTCCCGGCCTCACACGGAAAGGTGGAGAGGGTTGGGGACCGAGCCGTGGACGGCTGCGTGAGGGCGCTCCGGCCTGTCGCGGTAGCCGTCCAGATGCAGACGGTTGCGGTTGAGGCAGAGGCGCTCGATCCTCGGCGCCAGCATGTCGAACATCTCGAACCGCTCCTTCAGCTCGGGAAACCGTGCGTGGTGGCGGAGGATCTCGGCCCGGACGAGTGACCAGAATTCACTCTCCGGTACGCCCAGTTGTTCCTCGCAGAGCGGGGACAGATAGCGGAAGACGCCGACGAAGAGCCCCGAGTGGATGAACTGGGTGAGGAAGGACGCGTCCTCGGTCAGCAGGATGTCGCGGACGTCCTGGGGCATCGGGTCCTGCTCCGGCAGCGGCTGGGCGCTGACGTTCACGTCGTCGACGAAGTCCTTGATCGCGAGGCGCACCGGCACGTCGTTCTCGTCGAAGACGACGATGGCGTTCTCGCCGTGCGGGGAGAAGACCGTGCCGTAGCGGTACAGGAAGTGCAGCAGCGGGGGCAGGAGCGCGGCGAAGAGCCTGGTCAGCCAGGCGGCCGGTGTCAGCCCCGAGCGGGCGACCAATTCGGCGGTGAAGGCACGGCCTGCCGCGTCCGTGTGCAGCAAAGAGGCGAGCGTGCGCGCACGCTCGCCCGGTGCCAGCCTCGGTTGCAGGGGTTCTCGCCAGATCGCACCGAGGATCTCCTTGAACTGATACGGCGCCTCGGGAAGATGGTCGTAGAGCGGGTGCTCGACCGTCACCGACGCGACCTCTCCGAGCAGGATGACTCCGCAGGTGTCGCGCAGGAAGGGGTCGCTGTCGCACAGTCCCTGGACCCAGGCGGTGACTGCCGGCGCGGCGAGGGTGCGCTCGGTCGGCAGGCCTCGCCAGACGAGTGTGTTGAGGATCGACAGCGGCAGCTTGACCGTGTGCCGGTCGGGTCGTCCGACGTTGGTGAAGGTACGGATGGACTGCTGCGGCAGCCGCAGGTCGTCGTCGGCGTGCAGGGGCACGATCGCACCGTCGGCGATCGCCGGCGCGAAGAGCGGGACGATCCACTCGTCCCACTGCCACGGATGCACCGGAAGGAACAGGTAGTCCTGGGGGTCGAGACCCCGGGCGCGCAGAACGGCGGCGAAAGAGGCCCGGACGGGCGGGTCCAGTTCCTGCGCGTAGAGATGTTCGGGGGTCGCGAGAGCCTTCACGCCCCTGTAGCCCGCGATGCGCGTGCTGACCGCGATCCACGGCAGCCTGGTGGCGGACCGGGCTTCGGGGGTGAAGCGGGCCGCGTCCGCGGCTGAGAATCCGAGGCGTCCCTTGTTGGCCACGAGCCAGGGATGGCCGGTCTGGTGTCCTTCCAGCTCGGCGTACGGGAGCTCGGCCAGCTGTGACACGCCGAGTGCGGTGTGGCCGAGCCGGGCATCGGCCGCGAGCGTGGTGGTGAGCTCGCGAATGAGGTGGCCGAGGGTTGCTCCGTCGAGTCCGAGCAGGCGGCGGGCGCGGGCGAGGAACTGCAGCGGGTCACGGAACGGCGTGCCGCCGCCGTTCCCCGCGTGGGCCGCCGGGGGGTCCTCCTGTGCGATCTCGCGGATCGTGTCCGGGTCGACGCGCCAGCTGCCGTAGACGCCGCGCCCTGCGCGGAAGTGCAGTGCCCCGCCGTCGTCGAGCGGGACGGAGTAACTGCCGCTGTTTCCCGGCCGCGCCGTGGGCTCGATGACTTCCTCGTAGGCGAACTCACTGATCATCTTCGCCAGCAGCCGCACCGCGGCCCGGTCCCAGAGTGCCCGGTTGAGTTCTGGTGCGTCGAGCAGCGTGTGAGGCTCCGCTGAGTTGTGGCTCGCAGGGTATGTCTGCACGGGGACTCCTCGGGTGGGAACCGATGGGGTTCGAGCGGTGTAGGTAAAGCAGCGAGTTGTTCACAGCTGTGCACGGTGGGCTCGGTCGCGAACCATCAGGGCGGCTCGCTTGTCAGGTAGTTCCACTTCGGCGGAAAAGCGGAAACCAGCGCTCAGGAAGGCGGAGACGGAAGGGGTGTTGCGCAGATCGGGCTCTGCGACGACGCGTGCGCACAGAGGACGGTTGTCGAGTACGAGGTCGGAGACGGCACGGAGCAGTGTGGTGCCGATGCCCCGGCCCCGGTTGTCCACACCGCCGATGAGGAGGTGGATGCCTGTGTCATGGGGCCGGGCAGGGTAGTGGCGGGCCAGCGGGTCCAGGTCCGCGCGGTAGATCTCCCAGTAGCTCATGGGCCTGCCGTCCAGCACTCCGAGGCAGGGGACGCTGCGTCCGTCTCCGTCGAGCTGGCGACGGATATGACCGGCGGTGATCGACTCCGGTCCCGCAAGTTCCCAGAACTCGGCGACCGCGGGGTCGTTCATCCAGCGGCTGATCATCGCGAGATCGCGTGCCGGCTGGACGGGAACCAGCTGGAACACACCGGCGGCGGTGGTGACCGGGCGCCACGCGGCAGGGCTGCCGAGCAGATCGGAGGCGTCGGGGGGCCGGACGGCTGCCGGTGGGTCCTCGCCGAGCAGGGCAAGGAGCTCTTCGGTCAGCCGCAGCTCCAGGGTGTCCTCGACACTCTGGACACCCGGTGGGGCGGCACCGGTTCCGGCATCGGCGTGCGCATCGGCGGGGGGCACCGTGACGCTCTCCTCTCGTGGTTTCAGACGGTCCTGCCGGTCAGGCGCGGAGGGGGTTGGCGATGGTGACGTAGACGGACTGGGTGTCGACGGGACCGACGAGTTCGTCGAGACCGTGCAGCCGGGTCAGCAGGTTTGCCTTGCAGCGGAGTTGTGGGGTTCCGAGCAGATAAGCGGGCAGCGGCGATCCCAGGGGCACGGCCGCCTCCAGGAACCGGCGGAAGGCGGCGAGGAGCAGTTGTTCCTCGGCGAGCCGCTGGGACCCGAAGGCTCCGATGAGTCCGAACACGTTGTTGATGCCCAGGTAGTAGGCGAGTCGCTCATCGGTGACGGCGTCGGAGACGAAGGTGTCGCTGACGGCTCCGATACCGGGGAGCCGTTGCTCGAGTGCGGCTCGGTGGGACTCACGGAAGTAGTAGCCCTGGTTGTCGCGGTACCTGCCGCCGACCGGCCAGCCGTCCGGGTCGAGGAGGACGAGGGTGTTCTGCTGGTGGGCTTCCAGGGCGACACCGGCGGTGGCATCGAACCAGAGAACGGGGAGGACGACGCGGTCGAGATAGCGCAGGAACCACTCGGCACAGACGGCTCCGGGCGTCCTGCCGGTACGGGCGGCGAGGCGGGACACGATCTCCGCGAGTCGTGAGTGCATGCCCGAACGGCCCGGCCAGGGGCGCGGTGCGGTGAGTCCGGCGATGCAGACGGCGTCGTCGGCCGGTCCGAACGGATTGTGGCGGAGCATGACGTCCAGGCCCGGGACGGGGCTGCCGTCCGGGGCGTCGACGGCGAGCCACGCGGGGTCCCTGACGATGTCGAAACCGGGGTGGGCCTTCTGCCACTGGTCCCCCAGCCCGGTGCTGAGCAGCCGGTGGACCTCTGCTCCGCGGTGGAGTTCCTTGCGGAGGTTCTCACGACGGGAGTTGGTGATGCGTACGCCCAGGGAGAGCTTCAGCATGATCCCGGCACCGGGCCGGTGCACGGTGCGCACGGAGGAGGTGGGGTGCCACTCCTCTCCGTGCGGGCCGAGGTCGTGCAGCAGCCCCTTGTCGCACAGCGCGGCGACTTCGGGGCGGCGCTTGAGCTCCGCGGCCTGCCAGGGATGGAGCGGGAGCGCCGTGGTCCCGCTGGGGAGGCGCAGCCCTTCGGAGTGGGGTGCCAGGAGTTCCTCCGCGGACACCGGACGCTCGCCCTGGGTCCAGGACGAGGCTGTGGCCAGCACGGACCGGTCCACAGCCATCCAGTGAAGAGGGAAGGAGCCGCGCAACTCGGGTGAGTAGAGGCGGGTTTCGGAATCCGAGAGGCCCTCACGGCTCTTGGGCGTGGGATGCAGCGGGTGACCGAGGAGGAGTGACTGCTCCGCCGTGAGGAAGAGGTCTGCCCCGGGGTGGGCCGCGGGCTCGCGGCGCCGGTCCGCGATGAAGTCGGCCGTGCGCCTCACCGAGTCGGCAACTCGGGCGACCATGTCCACGCCGGCGTTCCTGCAGGTCTCGCGTCCCATGAGTGCGGCCACGGTGACGGCGTCGGCGCTCGCTGCTCCGGGAGCGTTCTCCAGCGTGGGCGTGCCGAAGCGGTGCCATCCCGTCGCGGACCAGTGGATGACGGGGGCGAGGAGGGCCGTACCGCTGGCGGGGAGGGGGATGCGCAGTGTGCTGCCCTTCGGCTGGGGCAGGTCGTTCTCCCTGACCCAGCAGCGCAGCAGATTCTCCGTGCCCGCTGCGTCCGCGGCCTGGAGGGGGTCCGGGTGTCCGAGGGGGTCCAGCAGACCGGGCGCATCGAGCCGGCCCAGGCTGTTCAGGGCGTCCGGGGCGTCGAGGAGGTCTTCCGGGGACGCGTCCGCGGGCCCTCCGGCCGGAGTGCGCCGGTTTCCCTGTGGCCCGACCTTCTGCCGCGGCACGCTCGTCGATTCGAAGGCGAGAGGGCCGTCCGGCAGGTTCTGTCCTCGCTGCTGGCTGGTGAGAGGGCCGTCGGCCTCGGGCGCAGGGGTGGGGTTCACGGCTGTCTTCCTTGGTGAGGGATCCGGGATCAGCGGGTCGGCCCGGCAGCGGCCCGACGGTACGGCGAGCGCTCGGCGGCCCTCAGCGCGTCGGCGAGGCGGTCGACCACAGCCGTTGCCTGTTCGTCGGTGAGGGTGAGCGGAGGAAGGAGTCGGACCACGGCATCGTGGCGCCCGCCCAGTTCGACGATGAGGCCCCGGAGCAGGCATTCCTGCTGGACCGCGGCGGCGAGAGCCGGGGCCGGCGGGGGCGAAGCGTTCCCCGCGGTGCGGGCGAGCGGCGCGGCTTCGGGGTCGACGAGCTCGATCCCGATCATCAGTCCACGGCCGCGGACGTCGCCGATGCTGGGATGGTCCGCGCTCAGCGCCCGGAGACTGGCGAGCATGCGCGCCCCGAGTGTCGCGGCCCGCTCGGCGAGCCCGTTCTCCCGTACGTGGGCGAGGGTGGCGGCGCCGGCGGCCATGGCGAGCTGGTTGCCCCGGAAGGTACCCGCGTGGGCGCCCGGCTGCCAGACGTCGAGTTCGGAGCGGTAGACGATCACGGCGAGCGGCAGCGAGCCTCCGATGGCCTTGGAGAGCACCATCACGTCGGGCACGATGCCGCTGTGCTCGACCGCCCAGAAGGTCCCGGTCCTGCCGACGCCGGTCTGTACCTCGTCCGCGATCAACGGGATGGAGCGGGACTTGGTGATCTCCCGCATGCGGCGCAGCCAGCCGTCGGGAGCCGGATTGACTCCGCCCTCGCCCTGGACGGGTTCCAGGATCATTCCGGCGGGAGCGGGAACACCGCCCTTGGGATCGTCCAGGAGGCTCTCGGTCCAGCGAGCGGCGATGTCCGCGCCCCGTTCCCCTCCCTCCCCGAAGGGGCAGCGGTAGTCCTGCGGGAAGGGCAGCCTCGTCACCCGTACGTCCGGGGCTCCGCCCGATGCTGCCAGCGCTCCGGCCGTCATCCCGTGGTACGCGCCGGTGAAGGCGAGGAGTTCACTGCGTCCGGTCGCGGCGCGCACGAGCTTGAATGCCGCCTCCACCGCGTCCGTTCCGGCCGGGCCGCAGAACTGGATTCGCGCGTTGTCGGCGAACTGCCGGGGCAGGGTGGCGAACAGCTCGGTCGTGAAGGCGTCCTTGACCGGTGTGGCGAGATCGAGCACGTGCAGGGGTGCGCCGGAGTCGATGACCTTTCTGATGGCCTCGAGCACCACGGGGTGGTTGTGTCCGAGAGCCAGGGTGCCCGCCCCGGACAGACAGTCGAGATAGCGCCGCCCGTCGGCACCTTCGATGGTCATACCCCTCGCCCGTACGGGCACGATCGGCAGAGATCGCGCGTACGTACGGGCCGCCGATTCACGCAGTGCCTGACGTCGCAGAATCCCCTCGTGCGCAGCGGGCGGTGCCACCGGAGCTGGTTCGGTCACGGCCACGGCTGGTCGTCCTCCTGCTGTAACAGTTGCGTTGCACGTCAGTACGGTGCCCCGGAACGGACGACGTCGGTGAACGCTGTCCGGGGGTCCCCCGTACGTACCAACGACGCGGGACGCCGGGGATCACGGGTAAATCGGAAGATCCTTGCGGAGACGGAACCGTGGCCCTGCCGCGTGCCGTCCCCAACGGCACCGGCATAGTGGAGGCCGCACTCAGGACGGGCTGCCGCTCCGACGCCCTCGGTGTGCGCGCCGCCGTACCGCCAGGCCGCGTGCACCCAGCAGTCCGCAGTGCAGTACCGGAGTAAGTGACGAAGTCCCAGGGGGATCACCGCATGCGACCCATCCGCCAGATCGATACCGCACGCCGCGGGAGGAGCGCACGTCGCATCTCCCCCGTGTTTGCCGCAGCCGCCCTCGCCGCTGTTCTGACGCTCACCACGACGGCCTGCGGTCCGGAGGAGGACGCGGCGAGCAGCGAGCCGAGCGCCGCCGCCGAGCAGCCGTCCGACGGCAAGGTCACCATCCCTGACGATCTGAAGGACCGGCTCAAGGAGCACGGGATCGACATCGAGCAGTGGAGGGACGGCGAGTGGAAGAACTGGGACAAGGACAAGTGGCTGCGTGAGGCCAAGGACTACGTCAACCCGATCATCGAGGACCTCTGGAACCCGGACCGGATGCGGGATGCCGACAAGTCCCCGGAGAAGCCCGTCGACAACGACATCTCGGGCGACGAGGGCGTGACGGATCCGACTCCCGTTCCCGTCCGGGCCGCGGACGTGGAGACGCCGTACCACGACAGCGCGCCCGAGTCCGGGAAGCTCCTCTTCGACGGGCCCGAGGGCTCGATGGTCTGCTCGGCGACCGTGGTGAAGGACCCGGCCCACCCCGGCAAGTCCAACATGGTGTGGACCGCGGGGCACTGCGTGCACGCGGGCAAGAACGGTGGCTGGTACCGCAACATCGCCTTCGTGCCGTCGTACAACGACAGCGGCCTGTCGGTGGCCGAGCTGCAGGACGCGACCAAGGAGGAGATCGCTCCGTACGGCGTGTGGTGGGGCCAGTGGGCACAGACCTCCGAGCAGTGGATCGCCCAGGGCGCCTCGACGGGCGGACAGGGCGCTCCGTACGACTTCGCGGTCCTGCAGGTCACGCCGGAGAAGGGTGCGACGGGCAAGTCCCTGGAGGAGACCGTCGGTTCGGCACTGCCGGTCGACTTCAACGCCCCGGCCGTCCCGGAGATCGACAGCATGACCGCGACTGGCTATCCGGCGGCCCCGCCGTTCGACGGCCAGAAGGCGCTGCAGTGCGCCGACAAGCCGGGCCGCCTCTCCATCGCCGAGAGCGAGCCGACGATGTACCGCATCGGGTGCACGATGACCGGTGGTTCCTCCGGTGGTGGCTGGGTCGCGGCCGGGCAGGACGGTAAGCCCGCCCTGGTCTCGAACACCTCCATCGGCCCGGTCACGGCGGGCTGGCTTGCCGGACCGCGCCTCGGCTCGGAGGCCAAGGGCGTCTACACGGCGGTCAGCAAGAAGTACGCGGGCCAGTAGGTCCGGTCGGGGCCGCTCCTTCTCGCACGAGCGGCAGCACGGCGGGCCCCCGGTACGGCACTTGACGTGCAGGGGGCCCGCCGTGCCGGGTGGCGGCGCGGGTCCTGCGGCGGGCACCAGGGGTCCGCCACGTCATAGGGTGGGCCCCGCACCACGGATGGTCAGTGGGTGCACCAGCGCACCCACATGACGCGCTCATGGCAATTCGCACAGCATTCAGGGGGATCTTTTCCATGCGACCGATACGTCCGCTGCTGGCCGCCACCGGCCTTGTCGCGGCGCTCGCACTCACCGCCACGGCCTGCGGCCCCGGCGAGGACGACGCCGCCGGCAAACCTGCCGCCGAATCCGCCGGATCCACCGGGGGCTCCGCATCGGGTGACACGCCCGCAGATCTGGCCGACGCCCTCAAGAAGCACGGTGTCGATCCGGAGAAGTGGAAGAAGGGCGAATGGAAGAACTGGGACAAGGACAAGTGGCTGCGTGACGCCAAGGACTTCGTCAACCCTGTCATCGAGGGGCTGTGGAAGCCCGACCGGATGAAGAAGGCCAAGGACCCGGCCAGGACGATGTCGGCCGGCGACCTCTCGGGCGATCAGGGCGTGAGCGACCCGGAGCCCGCCCCGGTCCGGGCCGAGCCGGAGAAGCTGCCGTACCACGAGCATGCTGCCCCGGTCGGCAAGGTCTTCTTCGACTCCCCCGAGGGCTCCATGGTGTGTTCGGGCACCGTGGTGAAGGACCCGGAGAACCCCGGCAGGTCCAACCTCGTCTGGACCGCGGGACACTGCGTCCACGCCGGCTCGGAGGGCGGCTGGTACCGCAACATCGTCTTCGTCCCCTCGTACAACGACCAGGGCAAGTCCGCTGCGGCACTGGAGAACGCGCAGCCCCAGGAGATCGCTCCGTACGGTGCGTACTGGGCGGACTGGGCCGCGTCCTCCGGCGAGTGGATCGCCGACGGTGGCCACACGGGCGGCGCGGGAGCCCCGTACGACTACGCGGTGCTGCACGTGAAGCCGGAGAAGGGCACCAAGTCGCTCGAGGAGACCGTGGGCAACGCCCTCACCGTCGACTTCGACGCCCCCGAGATCCAGCAGATCAGCGGCATGGGAGCCTGGGGCTACCCGGCGGGTCCGCCGTACAACGGACTGCTCATGCACAAGTGCGTCGACCGCCCCGGCCGCCTCTCGGTCAGTCCCGGGACGCCGACGATGTACCGCATCGGCTGTTCCATGACCGGTGGCTCATCCGGCGGCGGCTGGTTCGTCGCAGGCCCCGACGGCAAGTCCGTCCTGGTCTCCAACACCTCCATCGGCCCGGTCACTTCGGGCTGGCTGGCCGGTCCTCAGCTCGGTGAGGGCGCGCGGAGCATCTTCACGATGATGAGCGAGAAGTTCGCGGGCCGGTAGTCGGCCCGGGTCCTCCCACGCGCCACGGCCGAAGGCCCGGACCCCCAGAAGAGGGTCCGGGCCTTCGGTCTGCGTGCTGCCCCGGGATCATGTCCCGGGAAGCAGATCGGTGCGGCGTCAGCCGGTGACCGGAACGAACATCGCGAGTTCCGCTCCGAGCTCCTCGTGCACCCGCGCCTTGAGCAGCGTGCCCTCCGCGGTGTGCTCCTCGGAGATCACCTCGCCCTCGGCATGGACCCGGGAGACGAGTCCGCCCTGGATGTAGGGCACGAGTGCCTCGATCTCGACGGACGGGTGCGGCAGCTCCACGTCGATCAGAGCGAGCAGCTCGTCGATGCCGGCACCGGTACGGGCCGACACGGCGATCGCGTGCTTCTCGGTGCGCAGCAGCCGCTGGAGCACGAGCGGGTCCGCCGCGTCCGCCTTGTTGATCACGACGACCTCGCGCACGTTGACCGCGCCTACCTCCCGGATCACCTCGCGCACGGCGGCGAGCTGCTCCTCCGGCACCGGGTGGGAGCCGTCCACCACGTGCAGGATCAGGTCGGATTCGCCGACCTCCTCCATGGTGGAGCGGAACGCCTCGACGAGGTGGTGCGGAAGGTGACGCACGAAGCCGACGGTGTCGGCCAGGGTGTAGATCCGGCCGCTGGGTGTCTCCGCCCGCCGCACGGTCGGGTCGAGGGTGGCGAACAGCGAGTTCTCCACGAGGACGCCCGCACCGGTGAGGCGGTTGAGCAGCGAGGACTTTCCGGCGTTGGTGTATCCGGCGATCGCGACCGACGGCACCTTGTTGCGCTTGCGTTCCTGGCGCTTGATCTCGCGGCCGGTCTTCATCTCCGCGATCTCACGGCGCATCTTCGCCATCTTCTCGCGGATACGACGCCGGTCCGTCTCGATCTTGGTCTCACCGGGACCACGGGTCGCCATGCCCCCGCCGCCGCTGGATCCGCCACCGCCCATCTGCCGGGAGAGCGACTGACCCCAGCCGCGCAGTCGCGGCAGCATGTACTGCATCTGCGCCAGCGACACCTGCGCCTTGCCCTCTCGGGACTTGGCGTGCTGGGCGAAGATGTCGAGGATCAGGGCGGTCCTGTCGACCACCTTGACCTTGACGACGTCTTCCAGGTGGATCAGCTGGCCCGGGCTGAGCTCACCGTCGCAGACGACGGTGTCGGCCCCGGATTCGAGAACGATGTCGCGCAGTTCCAGCGCCTTGCCCGAGCCGATGTAGGTGGCCGGGTCGGGCTTGTCGCGCCGCTGGAAGACCGCGTCGAGCACCTGGGCGCCCGCCGTCTCGGCCAGTGCCGCAAGCTCGGCGAGTGAGATCTCCGCGTCGTGCACCGTCCCGGAGGTCCAGACACCGACCAGCACGACGCGCTCCAGGCGCAGCTGTCGGTACTCGACCTCGGTGACGTCCTCGAGCTCGGTGGAGAGGCCCACCACGCGACGCAGTGCCGCGCGCTCGGAGCGGTCGAGCTGATCGCCGTCCCGCTCGCCGTCGATTTCGTGGCTCCAGGCGACGTCCTCTTCCATCAGGGCGTCGGCCCGAAGGCTCTCGGTGAGGCTCTCGGAGTTGCTTTCCGTGGCGCTCTGCGCGTCCTGCGCGTCCTGGGGAAGGGAAGAAGAGGAGGTCATTGGATCCTTACGTCGATAGAAGTCCGATACGTCAGTCACAACGCGTGACCCCGCCGGAAGATTCCCACTGGTGGATTCTCCGGCCCGGCCGCGGTGCCGACGCCCTGATAGTGGCATGTCCTCGCCGGACGCGTCACTCGGGTTTCGCTGTGCGTGCCGAACCCTGCGGGGCCGTCGCTTCCCGCGGCTTCGCGCTGCGCCAGTCCGGATGGCCCGGCATCGGAGGGGTCTTCTCCCCGTACAGCCAGCCGTCGAAGAAGGCGGTCAGGTCCCGCCCCGCGACCCTCGACGCCAGCGTCGTGAAGTGCGCGGTGCTCGCCGACTCGTCCCGGTACTTGCGCACCCAGGTCCGCTCCAGCCGGTCGAAGGCCTCCGCACCGATCTCCTGGCGCAGCGCGTACAGGACGAGCGCGCTGCCGTCGTACACCACGGGCCTGAACAGGCTGATCTTGTTCTCCGGGGACGGAGCGTCGGGATGCGCCGGCGGACCGCCGGCGGCTCGCCATGTGTCGGACCGGGTGTAGGCCTCGCGCATCCGCCGCTCCATCGGCTTCTGTGCGTGCTCCTGCGCGTAGAGGGCCTCGTACCAGGTGGCGTGGCCTTCGTTGAGCCACAGGTCGGACCATGCCTGGGGGGAGACACTGTTGCCGAACCACTGGTGGGCCAGCTCGTGCACCATGATCGAGTCGACGTACCACTCGGGGTACCCGGGCGTGGTGAACAGGGACCGCTCGAAGAGCGACAGCGTCTGGGTCTCCAGCTCGAAGCCGGTCTCGGCGTCCGCCACGAGCAGCCCGTACGTCTCGAACGGATAGGGGCCGACCTGTGCCTCCATCCAGGCCAGCTGCCCCGGGGTCTTCCGCAGCCACGGCTCCAGCTTCTCCCGGTCCGCCGCCGGGACGACGTCACGCACGGGCAGCCCGTCCGGGCCGTTCCGCCGCAGGACGGCGGAGCGGCCGATGGAGACCTGCGCCAGCTCCGTGGCCATCGGGTGCTCCGTGCGGTACGTCCAGGTCGTCGCGGTTCCGTGTCGTCGCGTTCCGCCGGGCAGCCCGCCCGCCACGACCGTGAGGTCCTTCGGGGCGGTGACCCGGAAGGTGAAGTACGCCTTGTCCGAGGGATGGTCGTTGCCCGGGAAGACCCGGTGCGCCGCGTCGGCCTGGTTGGCCATGGCGAGGCCGTCGGCCGTACGGACCCAACCGCCGTCGGCCGTGTCCCCGGACGGATCGCTCGTGTGCCGGACGGTGATGTTCACGGGTACGCCGGCCGGGAGCCGGGCGGGGGCCCGGACGATCAGGTCCTCGTCCTTGAGTGCGAACTCGGACCGCAGCCCGTTGACCTCGACGGCGCGGACGTCACCGCGGGCGAAGTCGAGATTGATCTGTTCCAGTGGCGCGGTGGTCCGCGCCCCGATCCTGGTGACGGCATCGAGCGGCTTGGTGTTGCTGCCGTGGTAGGTCAGCGAGATGTCGTACGAGAGGACGTCGTACCCGGGGTTTCCGAGCTGAGGGAACAGGCGGTCGCCGATGCCGAGCGGTACTGGCGTGGGCACGGTCGCGGCGACAAGGGTGGCCGACGCGGTGACCAGCAGAGCGGCCCGCAGTCGACGGGAGATGAGCGGCATGGACTACGGCTACCAGCGGGAACGCCCCACGCGGGGGTGCCGCGCGCCGCGCCACCCGAACGGGGTCGTAGAGGGATCCTCACGGCTGGATACCCGGACGTCCGGCGTGGTCCGATGAAAGGACCGGCGCCGGCGGGACGTGGCGTGACGGGACAGAAGGGCCGTGGCGGTCAGCGGGTCAGGCGGTCGCCGCGGGCTGCTGGGCCCGGCTCACGTCGTACACACCCGGTACGTCGCGCATCGCCCGCATCAGGCCGGGCAGCCCTGCCGCGTCCGGGAGTTGCAGCGTGTAGGTGTGCCGGACGCGCTGTTCGCTGGGCGGCTCGACGGTCGCTGCGACGATGGCCGCGTCCGCCGTCGCGATGGCCTCGGTGAGATCGGCGAGGAGCCTGGGGCGTCCGAAGGATTCGGCGACGAGGGTGACCCGGTAGTCGGCCGCGTCGCTCCAGCCACCCGTGTCGTTCCAGCGGGCCCCGACAGCTGCCCGGCCGAGCGACCGCATCCGGGCCACCGCGGGACATTCACCCCGGTGCACGGTGACGGCTCCTCCGCGCACCGTGAAGCCGATGATGTCGTCGGGGGGAACAGGAGTGCAGCAGCCGGCCAGACGGACCGGGGCGCCCGGCCCGTCGACGGCCACGCTCGCGGCGCGGCCTCCCGCCTTGCCGCGGCCGTTCGCCGGGTCGTCGGCCGGCTGGGTCTGCGGCCTCGGGGAGGCCGGGCGGCTTCCATGAGGTCCCTGCGCGTCGCCGGGGTTGGCCTCGAGCCAGCCGGTGATCGCGATCCGTGCCCCGGGGGTACGGGCATGGTCGAGCCACTCGGGAGAGGGGCCGGAGGAGGCGTCCTGGGCGAGCAGCAGCTGCACGGTGTCGCCGTCGTTCAGAACGGTGCTGAGCGTGGCCAGGCGGCCGTTGACGCGGGCGCCGATGCAGCCGTGCGCCTCTTCGCCGTACTGCGCGTACGCGGCGTCGACGCAGCTGGCCCCGGCGGGTAGCCCGAGCGTCCCGCCGTCGGTGCGGAAGACGGTGATCTCACGGTCCTGGGCGAGATCGGCCCGCAGCGTGGTCCAGAACGTGTCGGGGTCGGTGGCGGACTCCTGCCAGTCCAGGAGCCGGGAGAGCCAGCCGGGCCTGGTCGGGTCGGCGCGCTCACCGTCGGTGGGTTCGGCCTGCAGCGCGGCGGTCGCGTTGTCGGGGGTGTACGGGTTGCCGAGCGCGACGACGCCCGCCTCCGCCACCTTGTGCATCTGGTGCGTCCGGATGAGGACTTCGGCGACCGCGCCCTCGGGGCCCACGACGGCGGTGTGCAGCGACTGGTAGAGGTTGAACTTGGGCGCTGCGATGAAGTCCTTGAACTCGGAGATCACCGGGGTGAAACAGGTGTGCAGTTCACCGAGGACGGCGTAGCAGTCGGCGTCCTCCCCTACCAGCACCAACAGCCGTCCGAAGTCGGTGCCACGCAGCTCACCCCGTTTGATCCTGACCCGGTGCACCGAGACGAAGTGACGCGGTCTGATGAGGACTTCGGCGGTGATGCCGGCATCCCTCAGTGTGGATCTGACGCTTTCGGCGATCTCCGCGAGCGGGTCCTGCGCCTTTTCCGACGCGGTGATCAGAGCCCGGGTGTCCTCGTACTCCTCGGGATGGAGAATCGCGAAGACAAGGTCCTCGAGCTCGGTCTTGAGGGCCTGCACGCCGAGCCGTTCGGCGAGCGGGATGAGGACGTCGCGGGTGACCTTGGCGATCCGTTCCTGCTTCTCGGGACGCATGACACCGAGGGTCCGCATGTTGTGCAGCCGGTCCGCCAGCTTGATCGACATGACCCGGACGTCGTTACCGGTGGCGACGAGCATCTTCCGGAAGGTCTCGGGTTCGGCTGCCGCGCCGTAGTCGACCTTCTCCAGCTTGGTGACTCCGTCGACCAGGTAGCAGACCTCGTCGCCGAACTCCTCCCGGACCTGATCGAGGGTCACCTCGGTGTCCTCCACGGTGTCGTGGAGGAGAGAGGCGGTCAGGGTCGTTGTCTCGGCGCCGAGTTCGGCGAGGATCAGGGTCACGGCCAGCGGGTGCGTGATGTACGGCTCGCCGCTCTTGCGCATCTGACCGCGGTGGGACGACTCGGCAAGCACGTAGGCCCGACGGAGGTTATTGAGGTCCGCGTCCGGGTAATGGGCACGGTGGGTCTCCGCAACGTGTCCGATGGCGTCCGGCAGCCGGCCGCGTGAGGCAGGCCCCAGCAGGGCAACACGGCCGAGCCTGCGCAGATCGATCCGCGGACGACTGCGCTTGCGAAGGGGAGCACCTGGATTGGTGGCCTCTGCGCTCATGGGGCACCTCCGGCAACGTCGACCGGCGGTGAGGAGATGCGGTTGCGCCTCCGGGCCGGTGCTTGATGCTACCGACCCCAGCACGCGGCGCAGTCCAGCTCTCGCTCAGCGTGAAACGGATCACCCATTCGAGCGAAGCTCTACCCGATCACCGTTTCGAGCCAGGCCGGGTCGATCAAGCCTTCGGCGACGATCACGGCGGGCCCGGTCATGTCGACGCCACCGTCCGGATGCTCGGTGATCACCAGTGTGCCGCCGGGGAGATCCACCGTGTACGTGGCGGGGGTACCGGTCTCCGCCGGGTCCACACCATCCCTGCGGGCGGCGGCGACGGCGACGGCGCAGGCGCCCGTACCGCAGGAGCGGGTCTCCCCCGAGCCGCGTTCGTGGACGCGCATCGCGACGTGGCGCGGGCCCCGGTCCACGACGAACTCGATGTTGACGCCGTCCGGGTAGACGGAGGCGGGGCTGAACGGCGGCACCGAGCGCAGTTCCCCCGCGTGTGCCAGGTCGTCGACGAAGGCGACGGCGTGCGGATTGCCCATGTTCACGTTGCGGGCGTCCCAGTTACGGCCGTTCACCGAGACCGTGACGCCGTCCTCGGGAAGCACGGCGCGTCCCATGGAGACCGTGACGTCGCCGTCCTTGGCGATGTGCACCTTCTTGACCCCGCCCCGGGTCGCGACGGCCAGATCGCCTTCGGCGACGAGTCCGGCGCGCTGCAGATAGCTGGCGAAGACGCGCACGCCGTTGCCGCACATCTCGGCGATCGAGCCGTCGGAGTTGCGGTAGTCCATGAACCACTCGGCCCGGTCCGCCATGCCTCGCGCCTCGGGATGCGCGGCGGACCGTACGACGTGCAGCAGACCGTCGCCGCCGATGCCCGCCCGGCGGTCACAGAGCCGGGCGACGACGGAGGCCGGCAGGCCGACGGTGTTGTCGGGGTCGGGAACGATCACGAAGTCGTTCTCCGTGCCGTGTCCCTTGAGGAAGGGAATCTGCGAAGTGCTCACGAAGCAACTGTACGAGGCCTCGCCGACAGTCCGCAGAGCCGGGGCGGCCGAGCCGGATCCGGCAGGCCGGACCCGGTCCCCTCAGCGGGACCGGGGGCGCTCCGTCAGCGGAGCCGCGCCACGCGCCAGACGGCCAGGGCGACGAGTCCGGCGCACACGGCGACGTACAGGCCGATCACCCGCCAGTCGGGGCGCTCGCTCGATCCTCTGGACGGCAGTCCGGGCCACGTGTGGCCGACACGGCGGGCCGCCATCATGCCCCAGCCCGCGGCACAGCAGCTGATGAGCAGTCCCAGCATGGCCACGACCGCGCCACCGTCGCCGAACTCGAAGGCGAGCGGGAAGGCGAACATCAGGGAGCCGAGGGCGGCAAGCATGATGATCGGTGCGAGCTGCCAGATCCGCATGCGGCGGGCGGGGCGCAGCTCGACTTCGACCTCGGGGGTCACGTCGTGCTCGTCGGGCCCGTCAGGGCTCAGTCGTCCTGCCTCGTGCTGCGTATCCGGTGCGTCCTGGTCTGTATCGCGAGGGCCGGCCTCCATCGCCACGCGCCCTCCCAACTCGGACTCCACTGGTCGATCGATGCTCGATGATGGCACGGTCCCGGGCACCGAAATGACGCGCTGAGCGTCCCGATGCCATCACGTGATCAGGCTGTAACCGCTCGTTCGACCAACGCCAGCGCCCGGTGCGGGAGTTCCCCGCGCCGTTCCTCGGCGCCGCTCAGCCAGTGAACTCGCGGGTCGCGCCTGAACCATGAGTCCTGGCGGCGCGCGAAGCGTTTGGTGGCGCGTACCGTCTCGGCGCGCGCCTCTTCCTCGGTGCACTCCCCGGCGAGCGCCGCGAGCACCTGCTGGTAGCCGAGCGCCCGGGAGGCGGTGCGCCCCTCGCGCAACCCCTGGGCCTCCAGGGAACGCACCTCGTCGACGAGGCCGGCCTCCCACATCCGGTCCACCCTGGCGCTGATCCTCGCGTCGAGTTCCGGGCGCTCGACGTCCACACCGATCTGGACGGCGTCGTAGACCGCCTCGTCCCCCGGGAGGTTGGCCGTGAAGGGTTTGCCCGTGATCTCGATGACCTCCAGGGCGCGGACGATGCGGCGTCCGTTACTGGCCAGAATGGCCCGGGCGGCGTCGGGGTCCGCCGCGGCGAGCCGGGCGTGCAGCGCGCCGGAGCCACGTTCCGTCAGTTCCTGTTCGAGCCGCCCGCGGACCTCGGGATCCGTACCGGGGAATTCCAGGGCGTCGATCGCGCCCTTCACGTAGAGACCGGAACCGCCCACCAGTACGGGTGTACGCCCTTGGTCGATCAGCCGGTCGATCTCCGCACGGGCGAGCCGCTGGTACTCGGCGACACTGGCTGCCTCGGTGACGTCCCAGATGTCCAGCAGATGGTGGGGAATGTCACCGCGCTCGGGGACCGTCAGCTTCGCTGTGCCGATGTCCATCCCCCGGTAGAGCTGCATGGAGTCGGCATTGACCACTTCACCACCGAGCTGCTGGGCAAGGAACACTCCCAGATCGGACTTTCCGGCTGCGGTGGGACCGACGACGGTGATGACGCGGGGTACGGGAGCTGATCTTCTCACCGCGACAGTGTCCCAAACCCTGGGACGCTTCCCGGACAAGTGCGCTTCACACACCGGATGCGGACTCGTCGCCCGGTCGGCTCGACCGGACACTCCGAGTAACGCGCTTTCCATCCCACACCAGTAAAATGTGACGACAGTCCCCCAGCACGGAAGGTGACCCATGGGTTTCCTGGACAGCCTGAAGGCCAAGCTGGCCCCGGCCAAGGAAAAGGTCGGTGACCTCGCGCAGCAGCACGGGGGCAAGATCGAACAGGGCCTCGACAAGGCCGCTCGGACCGTCGACCAGAAGACCAAGGGCAAGTACAGCGACAAGATCGTGTCCGGCACGCAGAAGGCCAAGGACGCGGTCGACCGCCTGGGTCACAAGAACGACGGTGGTACGCCTCCGGCACCGCCCGCGCCGCCCGCTCCCTGACCCGGGAGTGAATACACCTGAGGCCCGTGGCGCGCGAGCGCGCCACGGGCCTCAGGTGTGTCGACGGCCGTCCGCTCTTCCTCACGACCAGGCGGCAACGGCATAGCCCACGCCGTAGGGAGCCTCCTCGTACAGCAGCTGCCCGCCGAGCCCGGCCCCCTGCGCGGCGCCCGCGAGCACCTGCCACGGCGCCCGGCCCGCCGCCTTCAGCTCGTACGCGAGCGACTCGTCCAGCGAGCCCAGTGCGGCGAGGTCCGCGGCGCCCAGCGCACGGGCCACCGCGGTGTCGAAGTCGATCGCGCGCTCGTCCAGGTAGCCGGGCGCCTTGACCGTGCGGCAGGCGCTTCCGTCGCCCATCACCAGCAGGGCCACCCTGTCCGCCCTGCCGGCCAGGTCCCGTCCGGCCTGCACGCAGCGGTCGGCGGCCAGGGGCTCGCCCACCCCGAGCGCTTCGACGGGTGCGCCGGCCCACCGGGCGCGGGCCAGCAGCCAGGCACCGACGGCAAGGGATACCGGCAGCGGGCGTTCGGGAACCGCAACCCCTGCGGGTGCCTCCCCCAGCCGCACCGCGAGGTCGACGCCGAACCCCGCGAAGGAACCGGGCGAGCCCGAGGGATACGGCCCACGGGCCTCCGGCTCCGCCGGCCCGACCACGATCAGCAGATCAGGCCGCGCGGCGGCGAGCACACCCAGTGCGTCGACGCACGCGGCACGCGCGGCGTCGAGCTCGGGCGCGGCTCCTGCCGCCACCTCGGGAACCAGGAGCGGCGGGCAGGGACAGACGGCGGCGGCGACAAGCATGCCGGTCAGCGTACTGCGGCCGTCCCCGGTGGCTGCCCCGGGCAGGCAGCCCCCGCTGCTGCCCCGGGGCAGCAGCTGCGGTCACCACCCGGACAGGCTGCTCCCGGGCCGGCCGTCAGCCGATGCCGCATCCCGGGGCCGCGGCGGCGGGCAGCGGGGCCGGGACGCCGATGCCGGGCAGACCCAGCATCACTCCGGCGGGCTCGGCGGCAGCAGCCCCCGCCCGCTTGTCCCAGGCATCTCCCGACCGGGTCCGCCGTACGCCCAGGGGCGCGCCCTCGGCGAGGAGGTGGTGCGGAGCGGCATAGGAGATCTCGACGGTCACCACGTCCCCGGGACGCACCTCCTGCTCCGGCTTGGTGAAGTGGACCAGGCGATTGTCCGGCGCCCGGCCGGAGAGCCGGTGCGTGGCACCGTCCTTGCGCCCCTCGCCCTCGGCGACCATGACCTCCAGGATGCGGCCGACCTGCTTCTTGTTCTCCTCCCAGGAGATCTCCTCCTGGAGGGCGGACAGGCGCATGTAACGCTCCTGGACGACCTCCTTGGGGATCTGCCCCTCCATGTCGGCGGCCGGGGTCCCGGGACGCTTGGAGTACTGGAAGGTGAAGGCGTTCGCGAAACGCGCCTCGCGCACCGCGTGCATCGTCTGCTCGAAGTCCTCCTCGGTCTCACCCGGGAAGCCCACGATGATGTCGGTGGAGATGGCCGCGTCCGGCATCGCGGCGCGCACCTTCTCGATGATCCCGAGGAAGCGGTCCTGACGGTACGAGCGCCGCATCGCCTTCAGGATCGTGTCCGAGCCCGACTGCATCGGCATGTGGAGCTGCGGCATCACGTTCGGCGTCTCGGCCATCGCGGCGATCACGTCGTCGGTGAAGTCGCGCGGGTGGGGCGAGGTGAACCGCACGCGCTCCAGACCGTCGATGCCGCCGCAGGCGCGCAGCAGCTTGGAGAAGGCCTCGCGGTCACCGATGTCGGAGCCGTACGCGTTCACGTTCTGGCCGAGCAGCGTGATCTCGCTGACGCCCTCGGCGACCAGCGCCTCGATCTCGGCCAGGATGTCGCCGGTGCGGCGGTCCTTCTCCTTGCCCCGCAGCGCCGGGACGATACAGAACGTGCAGGTGTTGTTGCAGCCCACGGAGATCGACACCCACGCGGCGTACGCGGACTCGCGGCGGGTGGGCAGCGTGGAGGGGAACGCCTCCAGGGACTCGGCGATCTCGATCTGCGCCTCCTCCTGGATGCGCGCACGCTCCAGGAGCACCGGCAGCTTGCCGATGTTGTGCGTACCGAAGACCACGTCGACCCAGGGCGCCCGGCGCACGATGGTGTCGCGGTCCTTCTGCGCGAGGCAGCCGCCGACGGCGATCTGCATCCCGGGGCGCTTGGTCTTCATCGGGGCGAGCCGGCCGAGGTTGCCGTAGAGCTTGTTGTCGGCGTTCTCACGTACCGCACAGGTGTTGAAGACGACGACGTCGGCGTCGCCGTCGGAGCCCTCCGGGGCGCGCACGTATCCGGCGTCCTCGAGCAACCCCGACAAGCGTTCGGAGTCGTGGACGTTCATCTGGCACCCGTAAGTGCGTACCTCGTAGCTCTTCTGGACGTCCACTGCTTCGCTCCGGTTGCCGCTGCTCATGGGACAAGGGTAGGCGCTGGCGGCGCCCCTCCCGCCGCCGGAGCCTCTGCCCGCCGTCCGGCCTGGCCAGGACGGGGGGCGGCCTGGCAGGATCGCGCCATGCTGCACGCACTGTCCCGATTCGGCCGACGACGCACCCTTCAGGGGGGCGCAGTCGCCGCTGTCGTTCTCGGGCTGCTGCTGTGGTGGGTGCTCCCGCTCGGGGAGCCGGAGCCGAGCGGATCGCTGACCTTCTCCACCGGTGTACGCAGCGGGGTCTACCAGCTCTACGGGCAGCGGCTCGAGGGCTCGCTGGCCAAGGACATGCCCAAGGTGTCGATAGAGCTGCAGACCAGCGAGGGGTCGCAGCAGAACATCGAACGGGTCGCGATGGGGAAGGCGGACTTCACCATCGCCACCGCCGATGCCGTGACCACTTACCTGCAGAGCGGCAAGCCCGGTGGCGCACGGCTGCGCGGCTGCGTCCGGCTGTACGACGACTACGTCCAGCTGATCGTGCCCAGGGGCTCGAAGATCCAGAAGGTCGCCGATCTGCGGGGCAAGCGCGTGGGCGTGGGCCAGAAGGGGTCGGGGGTGCGCCTGGTCGCCGACCGGCTGATGACGGCGGCAGGCGTCGACCCGGCCGGGGACATCACTCCGGTCTCCGCCGGTATCGACACGATGCCGGCCAGGCTGATGGACGACCGGCTGGACGCCTTCTTCTGGTCGGGAGGTCTGCCGACCGGTGCGGTGCAGGAGCTCTCGGAGCGGTTCGCCATCCGCCTGGTGCCGCTGGAGGACCCGCTGATCACGGAGCTCCAGGCAGCCGGCGGGTCCACCCGCCACTACCGCTCGGCCGTGATGCCCGCCGACGCGTACCTGAACGCGCAGCAGGGTCAGGCCGTGCAGACCGTCGCGGTCGCCAATCTGCTGATCACGACGGATCGCACGGATCCGCTGATGACCGAGGCATTCACCCGGACCGTGATCGACAGCCGGGACCGGATTGGCCGCGAGGTGCACGCGGCGCAGCTGGTGGACCTGCGGACCGCGATCTACACCGATCCGCTGCCGCTGCACGAAGGCGCCAAGCGCTACTACCGCTCGGCCAAGCCCTGAACCCTCCGCATCACGCGTGCGGAAGGTTGCGCGGCACGCCGACCGTCACCCGCAGACCGTGCGGTTCGTGCTTGTCGTAGCCGATTCTCCCGCCGCCCGCGGCGAGCAGCACCCGGGCGATCGAGAGCCCGAGGCCCGACCCCTTGACGTTCTGGTGCCGGTTGCTGCGCCAGAAGCGGTCACCGATGCGCTCGAGTTCCTGCTCGGTCAGGCCGGGCCCGCGGTCGGCGACGACCACCGTGGCGACCGCGCCGTCGGAGGCGACGGTGACCCGGACCTCCTCGCCCTCCGGGGTGAACTTCAGCGCGTTGTCGACGACGGCGTCCAGGGCGCTGGAGAGCGCGATGGGGTCGGCCCAGCCGGTCACGGCGGACGCACCGTCCAGCACCAGCCGTACGCCCTTGTCCTCGGCCACCGGGCGCCACGAGGCCACGCGTTCGGCGGTGAGCGCCCCGATGTCCGTGAGCTGGAGATCCGCCGCGGCGTGTTCGGCCAGGGCCAGGTCCAGCAGATCGTCCAGGACGTGGGCCAGGCGCTTGCCCTCCGTGCGCACCGAGGCGATCTCCTCGTTGCCCTCGGGGAGTTCGAGTGCGAGGAGCTCGATCCGCAGCAGCAGCGCGGCGAGGGGGTTGCGCAGTTGGTGCGATGCGTCGGCGACGAAGGCACGCTGCTGCTCCAGCACGTCCTCGACGTTGTCGGCCATCTCGTTGAACGAGCGTGCCAGGCGCCTGAGTTCGGGCGGGCCTCCGGACGCGACGACCCGGGACCTCATCCGGCCGCTGGCGATGTCGTGGGTCGCCGCGTCCAGGATCCGTACGGGCAGCAGCACCCACCCGGTGAGCCGGAAGGCGGCGCCGACCGCCACCAGCATCGCCACGGCCTCACCGAGAGCGATCAGCAGCCAGCCGCGCAGCGTGCGGGACCGCATCTCACCGGTGGGCGAGTCGGTCACGACGACAGCGACCACGTCGCCGTCGCGCACCACGGGTGAAGCGACGACGATCCGGCCGTTCTGCCACGGCCACACCTGGGGCGGGTCATGGGAACGGCGGCCGAGGAGTGCCTCCTCGAACGCTTCACGCCCCTCCCCCTCGACGGGCAGGGTCCAGGAGGCGGGCGCCTTCGCGAGGGCCCTGTCGTCCCGGTAGAAGACCCCTGCCCGGATCCCGTACACCGAGTCGTAGGCCTCGAGTTCGGTCTGGAGTATCCGCTGCCGCTCGTCGTTGCCCCCGACGGGCTCACTGACGAACTGGGCGAGTGCGGCGAAGCGCGCCGTGTCGTCGATCCGGTCGATGACGACCCGCTGCTGTTCGGCGGCGGCCACCCGAACGGCCAGCGGGAAGCCGAGCGCGAGCAGCACGGCGGCCATCAGAACGATGAGCAGGGGAAGCAGACGGGTACGCACCTGGAACGTTCGCCCCTACGCGGACGGCGGGACGAGCCGGTAGCCGACGCCCCGCACGGTCTCGATGAGTGCGGGAAGGCGCAGTTTGGAACGGAGCGACGCGACGTGCACCTCGAGGGTGCGCCCCGTTCCCTCCCAACTGGTCCGCCACACCTCACTGATGATCTGTTCCCGGCGGAAGACCACGCCCGGGCGCTGGGCGAGCAGCGCGAGGAGGTCGAACTCCTTGCGTGTGAGCTGGACCTCGTGATCGTCGACGCTGACCCTGCGGGTCGGCAGTTCGATGTGCACGGGCCCGACCCGCAGAGCTGCGAGGGGGGTCTGCCCGGTGTCCTCGCCGGCCGTCCTGCGCCGGGCGACCGCATGGATCCGGGCAAGGAGCTCGCCGGTGTCGTAGGGCTTGACGACGTAGTCGTCCGCGCCGAGGTTGAGGCCGTGGATCCGTGAGCGTACGTCGGCACGCGCCGTCACCATGATCACCGGGATCGCGGAACGCTTGCGGATCTTCCCGCACACCTCGTAGCCGTCCTGGTCGGGCAGCCCGAGGTCGAGGAGGACGACCCCGAAGGGCTCCTTGTCCGCGGGCAGCAGCGCCTGCAGGGCCTCCTCGCCGTTGCGGGCGTGCACGACCCGGAACCCGTGCCGCGCGAGCACGGCGGACAGGGCCGCCGCGACGTGATCGTCGTCCTCGACGAGCAGCAGTCTCATGGCCCCCCTCTCCGCTTCCCGACATTTCGGGACGATTGAAACTGTGGGTGATGTTGCGCGGCTGTTCCGCTCCGCGAACCTTCTCGTACGGCGACGATTCACGCCATCCCGTACCAGGGCATCCACTCCGATGACGGGTATGCCAGTCAAGGCCCAGCCCGTTACCACTGGGTTTCCGTTATCCACCCGGTACTCCGACGTGCGCCTCGTGACGCCCTGTTCACACGGTGTGTCCGGTTGCGGCCGGATCGTTATGCTCAATTTCCGCTCAGATGTAATGACGCTGGTAGCACTGCGTCACTAGGGTCTTTCCCTAACCGAGGAGGACGGAGCAAAAAGCCGATGAGCGGAGTTTCAGTGACCAAGGCCGCCGAGGATGCCGCACCTGCGGGAGACGACCTTGTCGTACTGAGCAACGTCAACAAGCACTTCGGCGCGCTGCATGTGCTCCAGGACATCGACCTGACCATCGCCCGTGGCGAGGTCGTCGTCGTCATCGGGCCCTCCGGGTCCGGGAAGTCCACGCTGTGCCGCACGATCAACCGCTTGGAGACGATCGACTCGGGCGCGATCACGATCGACGGCAAGCCACTGCCCCAGGAGGGCAAGGAGCTGGCCAGGCTGCGCGCCGACGTCGGCATGGTCTTCCAGTCGTTCAATCTCTTCGCGCACAAGACGGTGCTCGAGAACGTGATG